>JACCES010000002.1 GCA_013416455.1 Alcaligenaceae bacterium
CGATCTGCTGAAGTGATTCGCCCTTATGCCAGCGTTCCCACATCAGCGCTTTCTGGTCTTCCGTGTAGTAGATTCGAGGCCGCTGCTTCATCTGCAACACTCCTTCTGCTTATGTAGCGTCTAGTATATTGCATCCACCGGTTGAATCCGCAACCCGAAGCTGACACAAGACATAAAGAAGCAGTCACTCAAGGTGAAGTCGAGAAAGGTCAAAGACTAAGAGAACGTAAAAGCCTTTGTGTAAACGATCATTTGGCAGGAAATCACACGTCCAAGACTAGTGCCTCACGCCAATTTCTTTATGCCCCAACGAAGCACTGCAAGCAGTCCATACTTGTTCCTAGCCGTACGGTGATCGACTGCTTCTCGACGCATCTCGATTCTTCTTTCAGCATCAGCCCATAAAGGCAGCACTAATACCATAATGTAGATAACGCTTCCGACTAGATTGGCGTCATTAAAAATATAATATCCTAAGTATAAAAATCCAGCCAATAGTGCCCAAGTTAATAGATGAACTGTAGTGTTCGCTGCCGCCCTAAGCAATGCTAGGGGCGGTCCAACAAAAGCAGTGTTCGTCAGTGGGTCAAAGCTGTTATCGCGCCTGTACAGTAGGTAGTTAAGAATTTCTATCTGTCGATAAATGTAAGACCGGGTATCGTTGACGACACTCAAATCAATCGTCTTTTCCGGAAGTACTGTCGATTTTTCAATAAGTGACATGATTACGTAGTAATGCTTAAGTGGAAGCAGATGAGCATTGCCCGCTAAAGCCGCAGTCAGTTCGGACACAGCCTTCTCAATGTTATTCCCGTCACCATGTTTAGGAAATAAGACCATTCCAGACCACAGAAACAAAGGTGACCAAAATGTAGTTAAGCGCCTAAGCCATTCGTTGCGCAACAATTCTTGCTTAGCCTTTTGCTGGGTGAATATATAGTCTTTGATGAGCCAGCTAACGAGAGCCACGAGGATAGGCGCCACTATAACTTTTAGGATTTCCATCATCTCAAATGATTGCGAATGCACGTTTTTCAGACCATGCTAACAAGTCATTTCCTATCTTCTTTACAATCTGGGTTGCGGTTAAAGCCTTTGGATCATGCTCGGGCTGCTCATGATTGAAGTTGAGCCATAAGCTGATAGAAACATCCTCGTTATATCCTGCAAACAGGCTGCCCTTTTTTGTGGTGCCGCTTTTCCCAGAAAAAATTTGCGAGATAGTTCTAATGCCCGAATAGGCAAGCACCTGCTTAAGGGCCTGAATCGCCGCATAGTCAGCCACTACACGGCCACTGCTCGGCCTTACGAATGCCGTCTGGCCATCCTCATATTCAACAAATCGTACTAGACGAGGCTCGATCGCCACCCCGTTCCGAGCAATGGAGGCGTATGCGTTCGCAAGTTTTAACAACGAAACTCCATCCCTAATCCCTCCTAAGGCCGCCGCCGTTGTAAAGGAGCACCTATTGACTAAGGAAAATCGCTCATATGTGGACACCAACCGATCCTTATCAAGGCATTCGGCCAAACGTGCAAATACCGAGTTGTCACTCCTTTTGAGAGCCTCCTTCAATGTCAATTGTCCGTGATAGGCATACCCATAGTTTCTAACGTTCCATTTCGTCCCAGTCCTTTTTTCAGAATGGTACGGAGCCGATTCAAAAATTGTTTCACTGGAAAACCCGCATTCAATCGCTGCGAGAAGCGCAAAAGTCTTGAATGTCGATCCGGGTTGTATGTGTCCTGAAAAGCTTGGACTAAATTGAGTTGCTTGGCCTTTACTCCAAGACGATTCAGCCAAAACATCTCCTGTTTTATTGCAAATGACGATCGCGGCTACTTGAGCGACTTCCTGCCTTCTTGACGCCTCCATGAGCAATTGGTCAATCGATCTTTGAAGCGATTCATCCATGGCAAGCTCAACCGCCTTAATATCTCGTTCAGGGAGACCTGCACGTAACAGTTCATCTCGCACCGCTCTTTCGATTCGCCTGTTAGACGTTCTCGATATGCGGATTGGGTTAATTGTGGTCTTTACAACACCTACTCCTAGTGCTCGCGATTTTTGCTTGGCTCTAATCCAAAATTGCACTTCGTTATTTTCAGGATGAAATCTCTCTGGAGCGCCAAGTAGGCCTATCAATGCAGGGATCTGATCTGGCTCCAACTTTCTGAATGGCTTCCTGTATATAATTCTCGCTGCCGCTTCGAAACCTTTGCTGCCACGACCCATGTATACGAAATCACAATAGGCATCAAGTATTTGATCTTTAGTCAGGTGCCGCTCTAATTTTAAGGCAATGACGGCCTCACACAGCTTTCTAGACCATGTGCGCGAAGGATAAAGGAAGAGGGTTCGCGCTAATTGTTGCGTAATTGTGCTTCCGCCCTGAGTGATCTTACCGACAATCAAATTTCTAAAAATCGCGCGGATAATCCCCTTGTAATCAATAGCGCCATGCTCGTAGAACCTTTTGTCCTCTACCTCTAATATCCATTTTTTTAGAAGTACAGAGTTTTGGGAAAGCTGTAATGGGTAGCATAAGTCTTCTCCTACGATCCCCAATAGCTTCCCCTGTCTTCCTCGCACGTGATATGAATGTAAAGGAAGGAAGTCTCCTCGCTCAATCATCTGAAAGATAGATGGAAGTTGCCGGATTGCGCTGATTGCATTCATTTGGTATTTTCTTATACGTGCCTAGCCGCGGGGCACACAAAATTTCATTAGAATCGCTCTACATCATATCGATAAACGGAATTGCCTCCTAGTACACAACTTTAAGTCATTTGCCGTTGGGAAGCCGAATTTCGTTCTACGCGTAGAACATTTAAAAGTAGGGCATCTCAATCCACATCATGCTTCGCCCATGGCTTGTCTCTTTGCCACCTGACCTCGCCATCTTGGCTGGCAACCATGGAAGTGAAGCTTCCTACCATTTCTTTGTCGGATGTCACTACCAGTTCATAGAAATTTGTTGACTCTCGACCGTGGCCGTTCTCGACAACATGTAGAAACACAGAGTCTTTTGAAAAATATTTCTTTTCTATGAAACCCTTTGCCACCCCTCTGGTACGATTTTTTTCTTCAAAGCTCCTTTCCCCAGTAGAGGAGTTCTCATAAATCTTCTCGACGGTCCCTTCGATGCGGCTGCCTTCGCGCCAAAGCATCGCTACGTAGCCCAAAGTCATTCCCTTATAGGGACTGTAAGCGGTATTGACGCTGCGCATTTGGAAGTACCAGCAGCCAGCAATGTTCGGTAGCGGGAAAATATTCTCTTTGAGCCAAAACAACAACAACGCAAGGAAGCACCCGCCGATAACAGTGGCAAGTAAGCTATAGAGAAAATTTAACGCGAACATTTCGATGGTCATTTCACTTCTAGCCTCTGGTACAGCCATGCGTTGTTAACGGATTCGTCGCGTTTCCATGTGAACCTTTTCTTGAGGATATTATGCATAAATAATCGCTTCCGGAGCGCCGAGCCGGTTTGATTCATTTGCATCCCAATGCATGCAATAGGGAAGGTGGCAAGGAACCCCGAGGCCCGCTATCGGGAGCAATACTGAGCTGCTTCTTCTGGCCGATTCCTGCCCTTGATTCCCGTGGATTATCGCCATTAAATGTATCAAAAACAAACAAGGCGGTGTTGTTTTTTGAAGTTCATTGTGTGCGCACCTTGACGCTCAACGTCAAGGTTAAGCTGGTCGCCAACGACAAGGGCGACAACGACAAAGCCCCCGACTTCCGCCTGCAAGCGGCGAACCATGACATCGGCGCGGCGTGGAAGAAAACCAGCGAGGTCGGGCGGGAATACCTGTCCGTCACCCTGGACGACCCCTCGTTCCCGGCGAAGGGCGAAGGGCTGGAGACGATCGGCATTACAGAAATGGATTGAAGACCCAGTCGGCTATCGTCCGCTGACACATTGTGTGCAAGAAACTGGCTCTGCGGGCGGGCGCGTCAGGCGTGTTGCGGCGGCCACGTCCCGGCCATCGACTTAGGCGTGAGTCAACACTAGGTGGCCGATTGGTTCTGCCGTCTCGCGCACACGAATTTCAATGTCGTAGCCTAGGCGGTTCAGGCAGTCCATCAGTTTGCGTTCGGAGAAATTCGAGAACTCGCCGCGCAGCAGACTCGATACCTTGGGCTGGGTAAGACCCATGCGCTTTGCTGCTTCGGCCTGCGTCAATCCGCGCTCGCGGATGGCTTTGGCAATTTCTATGGTCAGCCCAGACTTGATCTGGAGTTTGTCGGCATCGGGCAGGCCCAGGTCGGCAAACACGTTACCCGAACTGGCTTCGACCTCGATCCCTTCAACGATGCGTTTACTCATTTCTCAACTCCTGTGCGACGATTGCAGCGGCCTTCATACGCTGACGAATGATGTCCATGTCTGGCTTGGGCGTTTCAATGCCCCGCTTGCTTTTCTTCTGGAAGACATGCAGCACAAAGACGGCCTCGGCGAAGCGCACGGTGTAGACGGTGCGGTAAGTGCCGCCGGTGTCGTCTTCGACAATTTCCAGTACGCCCGCACTGCCAAAGCCTTTTAGCACTTTCGCCGCTTCGTGCTGTTCGCCACGCTGGGCAAAATCGAGCGCATGACCGAAAAACTTTCGTACAGCGACGGGAAGGGCCAGCAGGTCTTTCTTGCTACTGCCAAGCCAGAAAAGCGGCTTTGTGGTGGAAGGCTTCATGTAAATATACCATTTCTGGGATGATGGGCTACGGATTGCAAGCCAGGGCGGGCCTACGCCTGCTTGAGCCAGAGGACGTTATCCGCAAGCTTGGGCATCTTGCCCGCCTCCAGCTCATCCAGAAAATCCGCCCACTGCTGCACCATCACCTTGCGCTGAGCCAGGAACGTGGCGCGGTCGTAGCTGGCACCCAGTTCTTCCTTCGACACGTGCGCCAGGTGGCGTTCGATGACATCCGGTTCCCAGCCAAGATACTCGCGGATCATCGTGCGAGCAGTGGCCCGAAAGCCGTGGCCCGTGATCTGTTCCTTGGTGTCATACCCCAGCGTGCGCAAAGCCGAGTTGATCGTGTTTTCGCTGATATAGCGTGACTTGTCCGAGCGCCTGGCCATGTTGGGGAATACGGGGCCTGTCGGCCCTGTAATGGGCAACAAATCTTCCAGAATCCGGCGAGCCTGGCGTGACAGGGGTACGATATGCGCAGGGGTGCGGCTATCGCGTTTCTGCCACTCGCGCATCTTCATGTTCTCTGGCGGGCATCGCCACAGCCCCTTTTTGAGATCGACATCTTCCCAATGAGCCAGGCGCAGTTGGCCGGGCCGCTGGAAAATCAAGGGAGCCAAGCGTAGGGCGGCCACGGAAATGAAGTTGCCGGAATAGGACCGCATATCTCTCAGGAGCTGTCCGAGTAGCTGTGGGTCAGTGATGGCGGCGTAGTGGCGACCGCGCGGTGTTGGCAAGCCCCCAGTACGGTTGTTGACGAAGTTCTGGGCGGGCTCCAAGACACCCGTATCCACAGCGTACTGATAGACGTGCTGGACGGCCTCGCGGACACGCTGCGCCGTTTCCAGGTTGCCACGATCCTTGATGCGATGAAGGCATCGAACGATTTCCGGGGGCCTGATGGTCTCCATCGCTTTGTCACCTACCCACGGGAATACGTGAATCTCCAGGTGGCGAGTCACCTTGCTTTTGTAGCCGGCAGACCAGACGCGATCCTTGCTGGCACTTTCGAGCCAGGCGCGCGCCATCAGCTCGAAAGTATTCATCTTGGCGATCTTGGCTTGCTCTTGCTGCTCCCGTCGAGCGTCCTGCGGGTCGATGCATTGAGCGCGTAGCGCGTTCGCCTCTCTGGTGAGTTCACGTGCCATTGCGAGGGTCACGGTGGGGTAGGCGCCCAGGCCGATCTTGATTTGCTTCGTACCGGATTTGTACCGATAGAGCCAGCTCTTGCTGGATGCGCGCACGCGCAGGTAGAGGCCATCGCCGTCATTGAACATCTGTTCTTTGACGCTGGGCGAGAGGGTGCGGATCTTCAGGTCAGTCAGGAATCCCATAGGTGTACCCCTGCAAAAAGAAAACTGGGTACAACCAGTCTAGGGTACACCTTGGGGGGCACGCAACGTCGGGATTTACTGAAACTTGATGGAACATCATGGGTTAAGTTTCTATCCTAACCACATGATTTTCTTGAGAATTTGGTGCGACTTGATCCTTCGTGGAACAAGCCGTTGGTGCCCGGGGCCGGAATCGAACCGGCACGCCTTGCGGCGGGGGATTTTCTTCCCACTTCGGCTTTCGCCGCCGGCGTTTCCGAAGAAACGGCGTTCGTGGTCTGGAGCACGCCTTCACCATAGCCTTTCGGCCGTAGGTGCCCGCCGTCTGCTCTCTACACCTTCCCCGAGGCCTTTCGGCTTCAGGGCTTGGCTCGGCATTAGCTCGGACTTGCGTCCAGGGCCTTCACCGAGTTTGACGGGCTTCACCTCTGGGGTTTCCCCCGGAGGGCTCAAATTTGGTCTGAGTCCCCTGCGTCTACCAATTTCACCACCCGGGCAATATAAGGAGGCTGGCGCAGCACAAGGCGGCGCTTGGTAAGAGGAAGGCAATTATACGCAATCTTTCCCCCGCCTGCATGGGGCTGCGCGAATGCGCCGCCGGCCCTCTCCACAGGCCCTGCCGGGCAAGCCGTGCCGGGGCAGTGCATAGGCAAGGCCCTTCAGTTCCCCGCCACCAGCCTGCGCATCCAGTCCAGCAGGACAGTGGGCAGTTCCGCCGGGCGGCTCAGCAGGGCGTACTGCCCCTGGCCGAAGATCTTGGGCAGATAGCTGGCGGCCTGGCGGTCGATGGTCAGGCAGAAGGGGTGCATGCCCTGAACCCGGGCTTCTTCCACGGCGCGGCGGGTGTCTTCCACGCCGTAACGGCCTTCATAGACGTCGGCGTCGTTGGGCTTGCCGTCGGAAAGCAGGAGCAGCAGGCGGTGTTCGGCGGGCTGCCGCATGAGCAGGGCGGTGGCGTGGCGCAGGGCGGCGCCGCTGCGGGTGTAGTACTGGGGCTCCAGGGCGGCGATGCGCAGCGCGACTTCCTGGCTGTGGGGTTCGCTGAAGTGTTTCAGGGTGCTGATGGTGACGCCTTTGGGGCCGTCGCCCGAGAAGGCCTGTATGGAATAGGGCTCGCCCATGTGCTGCAGGGCGATGGCGACCAGCAGCAGGGCTTCGCGTTCGACGTCGATGATGCGGCGCCCGTTGGCCAGATAGGCGTCGGTGGAGCCGCTGATGTCGACCAGCAGCATGATGGCGATATTGCGCGCCTGCCGGCGTTGCTGCCGGTAAAGGGCCTGCGGCATGGGCAGGCCGGCGCGCGTGTCGGCGCGGGCCTCGGTGTAGGCGTCGATGTCGATTTCGTCGCCGTCCAGGCGGCGGCGCAGCCATACCCGGTCGGCCCGCAGCATTTCGAAGCGGCGGCGTATGGTGTCCAGCATGCCGCGGTGGCGGGCCAGGGTTCTTTCCACCCAGGCTTCAGGCCCATGCTGCGGGGGCAGCAGGTGTACGGTGACGCCGGGGTGATGGTAGCCGTTGATCCGATAGTCCCATTCGGGGTAGTGGATCCGGGCCGTGGTCTCTTCCACTGTTTCGCTGCGGGCCAGGTTCTGGCGGTCGGGGGTGTCGTCGGAAAGCAATATCTCCTTGGCGGGAGTGGGCGTGGTCACCAGCCGGGCCTCGGGCAGTTCGGACAGCGCATCGGCGAATTCTTCGCTGGCGGTTTCTTCGTCGCGGTCGGTGGGGCGCTGCGTGCCCATGGGGTCTTCCGCTTTTTCCAGGGGTTCGGCGGTCTGGACCATCCAGGTCCCTTCCTCTTTTTTGTCTTCCTCGTCGTCGGTCTGCCGTTCCTTGGGGCTGCGCGGCATGTGGGCGCTGCGGGCGGGCGGTTCGGAATCCAGCGCGGTGGCTCCGCCCTCCACGGGGCTGCCCGCCGCGCCGCGGGCCGTCTGAGAAGGCAGCAGGTCGCCGGTCCAGCAGTCCTTGAAGAGGGCCTGGCTGTGGGGTGTCCTGTTGTGGCTCCCTCCAGCCCCCCGCAACAGCCAAGCGGCGATTTCCAGGGATTCCCGCGGTTCGGGGGAAACGGGCCAGGGCAGGCCCTGAACCGGCTGGCCGACGCTGGAAGACAGGATCTGCCGCACGAGGCCTTCCACGAACTGGCTGGCCGCCGGCAATGAGCCGGCCGCCGGCCGCTGGCCCAGCGCCCAGCGCCGCAGCCGGTTGATGGAGGCGGCCATGCCTGGCAGTTCCCGCGCCAGCGCTTCGTCGCCGGCCTGCGCTTCCAGCATGATGTAGAGCGCCAGGGTGCGCGGGCAGGCGGCCGCCGCGACGTGATCGGCGCTGCCGCGCAGCACGCGGCTGGTCTGCAGCAGGCCGATGGTGCGGAACAATTCAGTCGTGGCCCGCCGTTGCCGCTCAATGATGCCGGCGTCCGGAGTGGCCGGGGCCGCATCCGGCTTCACTTCCGCCAGTTCCATCGGCAGCCAGATCGATCTGCCGTCGGTGCAGGGGATGGCCAGCCCCGATTGCCGGACATCGTGACGCCTGAACATGCGGGTGAGCAGGGTCGGCCTGGCGGGCACATGCGCGACGCGCAGCGGCAGGCTGAAGCCCTGCACGGCGTGGATCAGCAGGTCGATGCGCTGGCGGACCTCGGGCAGGCAGACGGGCCGGGGGCCTTCATCCTTGCCGCGGTGCTTCAGCCATAGCCCGCGGATATGAATGGTAGCGTGGCGGGCGGCGTCGGTGAGGACGTCTTCAGCTTCAGCCATGCGACATTTCCTTGGCCGGGATCACACGAAGGTGGCGTCCAGCAGGTCGTTCATGGCGCCCAGCAGGCTGGTGTCGTCGGACAAGGGCGAGACCAGGGCGACCTGGCAGGCGCGCTTGATGCCGATGCCGCGTTTCATGAGCTGGGCGGTGGCCACCAGCAGGCGGGTGCTGGGCGCTTCGGCCAGCCCGCGATCCTGGAAGCCGCGCAGCTTGGTGGCCAGCGCCACCAGGGCATCGGCATCCGCCCGGCCGATGCCGCCTTCATGCACGACGATTCCCGCTTCGCGCTCGGGAGTGGGGAAATCGAAGTCCAGTGCCACGAAACGCTGCCGGGTGCTGGGCTTCAGATCCTTCATCATGCGCTGGTAGCCGGGGTTGTAGGAAATCACCATCTGAAAGCCGGGCGCCGCTTCCAGCACTTCGCCGGTCTTGTCGATGGTGAGGGTGCGGCGATGATCGGTCAGCGAATGCAGGACCACGATGGTGTCCTGGCGGGCTTCCACGATTTCGTCCAGGTAGCAGATGGCCCCCATGCGCACCGCGGTGGTCAGCGGGCCGTCCTGCCATTGCACGCTGTCATGGCGGATCAGATAGCGGCCGATGAGGTCGCTGGCGCTCAGGTCGTCATGGCAGGATACGGTGACCAGCGGCCGCCGCAGCCGCCATGCCATGTGCTCGACGAAACGGGTCTTGCCGCAGCCGGTCGGCCCTTTGAGCATGACCGCCAGGCCGTTGTGATGGCAGTGTTCGAAAAGGTCGGTTTCGTCGAAGGTGGGCAGGTAGAAAGGTTCTTCGGCGGGCGGCGCGCGCAGGCCGTCGTTGCCCGGGGGGGGCGCGGGCGGGTGGCCGGCCGGCCCGCCAGCCATCTCCGCTGCGCGGCCTTCGGGCCCCGGCGCCGGATTGCCGTCGGCTTCCGTGCCTGGGCCGTGTTCAGCCTGCCGCCATTCCTGCAATTCAGCCAACCTGTTCATTCAGTTTCCCGTCTCGGGCCGTTGCCGGGCGGCGGGCCGCATCGAACTGGCTCGGGCCGTATGGGGGAGCCGCTTCGGGGAAGAGCTCGGCTTCGTCGACGGGTTCCAGCCTGGGCGCCTGCCGGAAGAAGTCGTAGATGAAGAGCAGGACCCCGATGGCGAAGATGGATGCCGTGGCGACCAGCATGATGAAGTGGATCTGGATCTTGAGCTGAACGTCCAGATAGCCGATGCCCAGCACGCGCTCAAGGTAGACTTGCCCGATGCCGGCGGTGGCGAAGGACAGCGTCATGCCGAACATGCCGGCCATCTGCAGCCAGAACGCCCAGTAGCCGATGGCACTGCCTTCGACCCGGCGGTTTTTCGTGAGAGTGGGCAGGGCGTAGGTGATGACGGCCATCACGATCATGGCGTAGGCGCCATAGAAGGCGGCATGGCCGTGCATGGCGGTGATCAGCGTGCCGTGCGTCCATTTGTTGATGGCCGGAAAAGTGTGGGCCAGCCCCAGCAGCCCCGCGCCGAAAAGCGTGAACAGCGCGCTGCCGACCGTCCAGTGCAGTGCCAGGACGTTGGGGTGGCGGATGCCGGTGCGCCGTATCGAGAAGTAGGCGTACATGGCCATGCCGACCAGGGCCACGGGTTCGAGCGCGCTGAAGAAGCCGCCCAGCGGCAGCCAGTAGGTCGGCACGCCCACCCAGTAGTAGTGGTGGGCGGTGCCAAGAATGCCGGCGATGAATACCAGGCCCACGATCACATACAGCCATTTTTCCAGCACTTCGCGGTCGGCCCCCGACAGGCGGATGAGCAGGTAGGCCAGGAAGGAACCCTGGATCATTTCCCAGACGCCTTCCACCCACAGATGGATGGTCCACCAGCGGTAGTAGATGGACATGACGTAGTTTTCGTAATGCAGCAGGGCCGGCAGGTAGAGCACGGCAGAGCTGCCCAGGCCCAGCAGCAGCACGCCTTCGGTGGTGGTGAAACGCCCCGATTGCCTGATGGTCATGCCGACGTTGTAGAGGAATATCAGCATGCACACCACGATGGCGAGCTTGTGCGGCAGGGGCTGTTCCAGCAGTTTGTTGCCGGTGCCGTAGCCGAACAGGTAGCCGATGACGGCGGTGACCCCCATGATCGCCCAGATGACGAGCTGGATGTAGGCCAGCTTCACACTGTAGAGTTCGCTGCGGGATTCGTCGGCGACGATCCAGTAGGTGGCGCCCATGAAGCCGGTCAGGACCCACACGATCAGCAGGTTGGTGTGGATCGTCTTGGTGACGTCGAAGGGAAGAATGTTCAGCAGAGGATCTGGCCCCAGGTACTTGGCGGCGGAAAGCAGCCCGAAGACGAGCTGGAGCCCGAACAGGATCATGGCCAGAGCAAAGTACCAGTAGGCGACGGATTGGGTTCTGTATCGCATGGCGGGCCCCTTCTTATTTGAACGACAACAGATAGGCGACGAGCTGGTCGATCTGCTCTTCGGTCAGATCATTGCCGTAGGTCGGCGGCATGAACGAAGTGCCATCGGCGGAATACATCGGCCCGGGATGCAGCCAGGCGCTGGGATCGACGATGGATTCACGCACGAACTCTTCGGCCGTGGTGGCCTTGCCCGTGTATTCGCCTGAAGCCTGGATCTTGTCGAAGAAGGCGGCCATGCCCGCGAGCGAAGGCCCGGCCAGGTTGACGCCGGGCGCCATGCTGTGACAGGCCTGACAGGTGGGAACCGCGGTCCGGAACAGCGCTTCGCCCAGGGCGATGGGCGCGTTGTCGGCGGCAACAGGACGCGCGCCGGGAGGCAGGCCGGCGGCCACGCCTTCGCCTTCCACCTCTTGCTGGGCCATGCTCAGGTCGGTGCCGGGAATGGAGCTGCCGACCACCAGAATCGGCCGGGGAGGCCACCCCTGGTTGTCCACTTTGCTGACCCAGTCCATGAAGGCAATGACGTCGGAGATTTCCTGGTCGCTCATGCCCAGGTTGGGCATGAGGCGCCGGTGCTTTTGTTCATCGTAGAACTGGGAAGGGTCCTTCATGAAGGCCGTGAGATACGGCGTGCCCCGCAACTGGGTGATCTTCGTGAGATCGGGCGCGTAGTAGGCGCCTTCCCCGAAGATCGTATGACAGTTGATACAGTTGTAGTTGTGCCATACGTTCTGGCCGCGCACCACCTCTTCGGTGATGTTTTCGGAATTGGTGAGGGTGGGGAACTGGCGGTGGCTGTCGACGGTGAGGATGAGGAAGATAAGGCTGGCCAGGGCCGTCGATGCAATGGCGAAAATCCGAGTCTGGCGTTTGTTCATGGCTTCCCCCTACACGCCGATGCCGGCCCAGTATTTGATGGAAGTGAACGTGGCGTAGCCAATGCTGATCAGCATGAGCGCAATCACCGCCCAGCTTACGCCCTTCAGGATGCGGAACAAGACGTCTGCCTGCATGATGCTATCTCCTTGTTGTTGTCCGCGCTTTCCCCTTCGTGAAAGCTGGCCTGCTGCAACGCAGCGAGCGCGTCCCGCCTGGCAATTCCCGTTCCCGCGGTGACTGCCTGCAAGCCCTGTCGTGCATGGGCCGCCGTTCTGACGGGGTTGAAATTCTTTGCGCCGTCCCAATATACGCCCGAAGCCAGAGTGTGTCGACAATTCCCACACCCTCTACAGTAGACGTTTAAACTTTTTCTGCATGGTCCCATCATGAGTCAATCCGATACGCCAGTGACTTCCGAAACCCTGGGCTTTCAGGCCGAGGTCAAGCAACTGCTGCACTTGATGATTCATTCTCTCTACAGCAACCGGGAAATCTTCCTGCGCGAGCTGGTGTCGAATGCGTCGGATGCCTGCGACAAACTGCGTTTCGAGGCGATCGATCAGCCCGGGCTGTACGAAGGCGATGCCGAGCTGCGCATCCGTGTCGACTACGACAAGGCCAATCACACCATCACGATCTCCGACAACGGCATCGGCATGTCGCGTGACGAAGCCGTGGCCAATCTGGGCACCATTGCCCGGTCCGGCACGCGCGAGTTCTTTTCCCAGCTGACGGGCGACAAACAGAAGGATGCCCAACTGATCGGGCAGTTCGGCGTCGGCTTCTATTCCTCGTTCATCGTGGCCGACAAAGTGTCCGTGCTGTCGCGCCGCGCTGGCGCGCCGGAAACCGAAGCCGTGTTGTGGGAATCCGACGGTCAGGGCGAATTCCGCGTTGCACAGGTGGAAAAGGCCGATCGCGGGACCGCCATCGTGCTTCATCTGCGCGACCCGGAAGACGAGTTCCTGAACGGCTGGAAGATCCGCGAAGTGCTGCGCCGGTATTCCGATCATATTTCCCTGCCCATCCAGATGCTGAAGGAAGAGTGGGACGAAGAAAAATCGGAACAGGTGAAGACGGTCGAATGGGAAACGGTCAATCAGGCCAGCGCGCTCTGGACGCGCGCCAAGTCCGATGTCACCGACGAACAGTACACGGAGTTCTACAAGCACGTCGCCCACGATTTCGAAGACCCGCTGGCATGGACGCACAATCGTGTGGAAGGGCGCAGCGAGTATACACAACTGCTCTACATCCCGAAGCGCGCGCCCTTCGATCTCTGGGACCGCGACGCCCGCCGCGGCGTCAAGCTCTATGTGAGGCGCGTGTTCATCATGGACGATGCCGAGCAGCTGCTGCCTGGCTATCTGCGCTTCGTGAAGGGTGTGATCGATTCCGCCGACCTGCCCCTGAACGTATCGCGCGAGATTCTGCAGGAAAGCCGTGATGTGAAGGCCATCCGCGAAGGCTCCACCAAGCGCATTCTTTCGGTGCTGGAAGACCTGGCCGAGAACCGCGCCGAGGATTATGCGGGTTTTTGGGAGCAGTTCGGCCAGGTGCTCAAGGAAGGCACCGGCGAGGATTTCTCCAACCGCGAGCGTATCGCCAAGCTGCTGCGCTTTGCCTCCACCCACAACGATGGCGGCGTGCAGAACGTGTCCTTCGCCGATTATGTATCGCGCATGAAGGAAGGCCAGGAAAAAATCTACTATGTCACGGCCGAGTCCTACGCGGCGGCGGCCAACAGCCCGCACCTGGAAGTCTTCCGCAAGAAGGGCATTGAAGTCCTGCTGCTGAGCGATCGGGTGGATGAGTGGATGCTGTCCTACCTGCGCGACTTCGACGGCAAGCCGCTGGTGTCCGTGGCCAAGGGCGGCCTGGATCTCGACGCGCTGGCGGACGAAGAAGAGAAGAAGCATCAGGCCGAAGTGGCCGAGTCCAACAAGCCGCTGGTCGAGCGCATGCGGAATGCGCTGGAAGGCAAGGTGAAGGAAGTGCGCGTTACCACGCGCCTGGTCGATTCACCGGCATGCGTGGTGGTGGATGAAAACGAGCTGAGCCCGCATCTGCAGCGTCTGCTCCGTTCGGCCGGCCAGGAAGCGCCCGAGGTCAAGCCCATTCTGGAAATCAATCCCGAGCATGCGCTGATCGGCCGTGTGAAGGACGCCGACGATGCCGCCTTCGCGGAATGGTCGCATCTGCTGCTGGATCAGGCCATGCTGGCGGAAGGCGCCACGCTGAACGACCCGGCGTCGTTCGTGAAGCGCATGAACCGCTTGCTGCTGGGTTGAGCACGGCCATTACGTGCTGAACCGGCGAGCCGCCGGAAGTCGGAATGCCGTCCATGCATCATCATGAATGGACGGCATCACCCTATTCGGCGGCCGCCCGCCCGGCTTGCAGAAGCCGGGCCAGCGTATTGACGTCCTGCGCGAGTTCCAGGTTCCTGACGTGGTCGAAGCAGTCGTTCAATTGATCGTCAGGTAAACCCGAGGCAGGGGCGAGCCGCTTGAATTTCGAGCGGATATCTTCCCAGGAGATGCCTCTTGGCCCGGACCCTCTAGGCATGCGGCAGGTGCTCGACCACGTGCCGCCGTCCTTCATGATGATCGTGACCGTGCCGCCGTGCCGGTGAGGGAAGCGGTCCGGCAGGGGTGGGGGGGCGGGATCGAACTCGACGCGTCTCTGCACGGCGAGGATGCGCTCGTCCTGCATTTTTTCGGGCTTTATGTGGTCCCAGCCGAATCCTCTGTCGGCAATCGCGGCCGCCACAAAATACACCGCGCTGTGCGCGGCGCTGATCAGATCCGAGACTTCCTGCGGCCCGCGCCAGTTCTGAAGCTGAATTGCGGATATGACGACACGGTCTATCTTCGCCGGGTCGACGTCGCCGTCAATGGCGGCGTTCATGGCGGCCTCGGCAATGGCATGGTATGGGTGCCCCCCGGGGATGAGCTTGACCGCCATGTCGGTCACGATATCCCAGGAGTCGCCCAGCGCGCCCGTCACGTCTTCAATGGCCTGGCCGCCAAATACATGGAAGAAGCCCTTGGGGTGTTCGAGGATGCCCCGCTCGGCCTGGAAGCCGCGCTGCGCGGCCAGTGCGGCCTGGGTGCCCAGCAGCGCCGAAAGGCCCGCATGGTATTCCCTGGAGCAACTGGTGTCGGCGGCGCTTGCCAGACCACCGATCGAGGTGGCCGCGAGACTGAGCGCCTGCGCGGTCTGTGCCTGGTCCAGCTTCATCAGTCGGGCGGCGCATGCGGCGGCGGCAAAAATGGTGGAAACGCATCCGTGAAAGCCTTTCTGTGTCCGGCCGGGCGTCAGGGCTTCGTCCACACGGCCGGCGACCTCGTAGCCCAGTACCATCGCCGCCAGCAGTTCGCTGCCGGGGCTGCGAAGCCGCTCGCCGATTGCCATCGACACCGTGGAAGCGATCGTGCCGATATGGGCGATGCTTCGCATGTCGCTGTCGTCGGATGCCGCGGCGTCGCTCGCCGTTGCATTGATCCGGGCGGCGGCGGGGGAAGGAAGCTTGTTCGCCGCAAACCACACACTTGCCTGCGGGTTGCCGCCGTGATCGGCCTCGATTTCACGTATCAGCCTTGCCGACTCTATTCTGTAACCCACGGCGGCGCTGGCAATGGTGCTGGCGAGACTCATTTTCGCCCGCTCCATGGCAAGCGGGGGCAGCGATTGCGTGGGCGTCGATACAACGAATTCCGCCAAGGTCTCGGAAATCCTCATTCACTTCTCCGTCATGCCGGCAAGACCGCCGGCGTATTCATGGGTGGCGGATCCCGCCTTGCGCCTGCGGAACCCGCCCTGGTGTGTCCGGCTGCCGGGCCATGCCGGGAGCCGCGTTGGCGGTGTCAGCCGTGGCTGCTTTCCCAGGATGGAATCGAGCTGAAAACCGGCTCCATGGAATCCAGTTGATCCAGATCGCGGGCCACTTGGATCAACGGTGCCAGATCCGGGGCGGACAGGCTCTCGTGAAGGCGCCCGGACAATTGCTCGAAATCCCATTCCATTCTTGCATAGGGGTAATGCTGGGAATATTCACGCCCGTCTTTCATTCGGATATCGATGGTCGGTGAAAACATCGGGTACTGTTCCGACGGCAGCAGCTTTACATGCCGCCCCATGAACTGGATGACGGCCTGGTCGTCTTCCAGGCGTTTGCCATCAGCCGGCGCAAATGCCCGGCCGCCCGCGACGGGGTACCCGCCATTCACCACCACATGCGCGGCGTAATAGGGGGTTTCCCCCACACGTGCCACATGCCAGTCGTGAAAGCGCGGGAAAGCGGGGCTCGGATACAGAGTTTCGATCCAGTTCATGGTGATTGCCACCCGTTCCACTTCAGGTGCATTGATCTGGTGGGTCTGTACCATTTCCTTCAACAGTTCCATGACCGGCTGGTTATAGCCGGCGCAGGGGTACATGCGGAATATGACGTTCAACAGCTTGTAGTCTTGGCCGAGGCCTTCAGTGATTGATGACGGGTCGACCTGGTCCGGGCCATTGAATACGTAGCTGAGCCTTCCCTCGTTGTTTCCTGTGAAGGCGTTATAGAACCCCGCCTTGCCTTCGAGGGAATGTTCCGCCCCGCGTATGTGCCCGGTGCGCGCGACCAGCCCGGCAAATATGGCATTGCGGGCGGCATGCGGTTCATGGATGGCCATTTCATTGCCGCCGACGCGCGGCCCCTCGTTCAACCCCGATGCGAAGTTCGCCGCTATGGCGATGGCGGACACCAGGCCGTCTTCGTCCAGCCCGAGCAGCTTCGCCCCCGCCAGGGCGCCCCCCATGATCGTATAAATGGGGCTGGGCCGGAACCCCCGCGCAGCCGTCGAGGGAATGAAGCGATCGCAAAGCCGGCAGGAAAACTCATATCCGCAAGCGAGTGCGACGATGATGTCCTTGCCGGATCGGTTTTCGAGTTCCGCATTGGCGAGCGCCGCTGGCAGCAGCACCGGCCCCGGATGCGTCAGCATCCTGTAGGAATCGAACAGATTGGATGAATGGATGAGCTCGGCATTGGCAAATGCACTGGCGCTTCGGGAGGCTTTTTCGTTTCGCCCGAACACTGAGCCGCCCTTGACCCTGCCTTCTTCGTCCATGGTCATCCGCACCATATGCCGCGCTGATTCTATGCCTGTGCCAAGGAAGGCGCCGGCAAGGCCGTGAAGCAGCAGCGCTTTTATTTTGTCGATTACTTCGTCGGGAAGATCCTCATAACGAAGTTGTGCGGCCCAGCGCGCAAACTGCCGGCTCAGTGAAATGGAAGACATGGAATGATCTCGTCTGGATAGGATGATGTCATGGCTTGATTGAATGCCGGCGGCGGATTTTCATTTTATGGCTCGCATATATCAATCATCACTACGGTGTCCGATGCATCGGGAAATGCATCGCCGCGAGCTTGGGGTTTTGAGGTGGCGGCCTGCCGTGTGTGGCCGCGTAATAACTTCATGGCTGTCACGGCCATTTATTCTAGCGTTGTTGCCGGTGCTTGTTAGTTCACTTTTTCTTATCGTTATCGATACAGAAAACTGTCTATTCCGGCTCGTTTCGCTTTGATAGACTGCTTTGTCGATTCGTGAAAATCAATTCGTATAAAACCAGCGCTCACGGAAAAGGGGGAAAAATGAAACGGATGAAACATTGCCTGACGGCGTTTGCACTGCTGTTCGGCCTTGGGGCGGCATCTCAGGCGGCGCAGTATCCCGACCGGCCGGTCACTATCGTGGTTCCATTTTCCCCCGGCGGGGCTGGAGACACCGTGGCAAGAACCGTTGCCACCCGGCTTTCCCAGCAGACAGGCGCATCTTTCGTTGTGCTCAACAAGACAGGCGCCGCGGGGCGGATAGGCTACGATTATGTGGCAAAATCCAAGCCCGATGGCTACACACTGGTGGCCATCGATTCCAGCTACACCATGTATGACGGCCTGTATCAGTCCCTGCCCTGGGATACGCGCAAGGATCTGGTCGGCATAACCATATCGGCGCAGGCGCCGTTCGCGCTGATCACCCGCCCCGAAGCCGGTATCAATGACCTCAAGACATTCATAGAAAAAGCCAAGGCCGATCCAGGCATGCTGAACTATGGTTCCGCCGGCGTGGGCAGCGCAAACCATATCGCGACGTTTTTTTTCGCGCGGGCGGCGGGCATCGATCTGACTCACGTTCCATACAAGGGCATGGGCGATGCCATGGCGGGGCTCATCGGCGGTTCGGTCGACCTCATGGTGACGGCGCTGCCCACCGCGCTGGCGCAGCATAAGGGCGGCAAGGTCCGGGTGCTGGCCTTATCTTCCGATAAACGCTCGCCGTCATTGCCGGAAGCCCCCACGACCGTGGAAAGCGGCGTTGAATATGTCGGTTCGAACTGGTTCGGCCTGGCGGCGCCGACGGGTACGCCGCAGGCGGTGATCGATTATCTCAACAAAGCAGTCGCTGAAGCGCTGAAATCAGATGAGATCCGGAATACTCTGGCCGGCATGGGGCTGGAACCCGTGGGCAACAGCGTGGAAGATTTCAACAAGACGCTGCAGAAAGATATAGATTACTGGGCGCGCGAGTTGCCGGCCACCGATATCCGTGTGGAATAAGGGCGGTGTCATGAGCCTGCGACTCGCCTTCCTGGACGATGACCCTGTCATCCGGCTGGCCAGGTATATCCTGGAGAACCGTGAGGGCGATCCTTTCCTGGCCGCCTATTTCATGCCGGAAAGCGTGGATCTTTCCAGAACGATCTCCGCCGCCCGCGGGATTACCAGGCGTGATGGAATCGATGTGTTCCTGGCGGATGCGGAAGTCAGCGATGCCGATATCGTGATATTGCGCCGGGGCGCCATAGACGAGGCTTTTCTTCGCGCCAATCCGCGGCTGCGCCTCGTCGTCAAACTGGGTGAACGGCTTGATGACATCGCGCTGGGCGCGGTGCGTAACGCAGGGTGCAGGGTGGTCAACATATCCAGGCGCACGCTGGATTACACCGCCGAACATGCCATCCTGCTCATGCTGGCGCTGGGGAAACGCCTCGTCGCCGCTGACGCCCTGGTAAGAAAAGGCAGCGAGAACAGCGATTCCCTGGATGGGGTTGCCTATAACTGGTGCAATCTGCAGCACCTGCGCGGTCTTTCCGGCCACACACTGGGCTTGATCGGGATGGGCGAGGTCGGTAGCCGCGTTGCCCGTTTCGCACGGTGCTTCGGCATGCGGGTGCTTTACTACAAGCGCAGCCGATTATCCCGCCCGGATGAAGACGACCTTCAGGCGGCCTACGCCCCCCTCGATGAACTGCTCGCCGCGTCGGATTATGTTTCTTTGCACGTATCCTATACAAAAGCGAATGAAAAACTCATCGGGGAATCCGTATTTTCCGCCATGCGCGGCGATGCCTTCTTCATCAACACGAGCCGTGGCCGGCTCGTTGATGAAGACGCGCTGTATGAAGCCTTGTCTCAGGGCAGGATCGCCGGCGCCGGCCTCGATACGCATGGTATCGAGCCTCGCGCCCCCGATGACCGGTTTTCCCGGCTCGACAATGTCATCATGACCCCGCATATCGCGGGGGGAGCCAGAAGCGGCATTCTGAATGAACTCGAAGACATTTTCGGGCATATTCATTCAGTCGCGGGATAGCGGCGCGCATCCGCCCGCGGGCGGCATTCGCAGCATCAACCCAATGAACGCGGGCATCACGCGCTGAACTGATCATTGCGGCTGGGCGCCCGAGGCGGCAACGAGCCGGGCCTGGCGTGGAATTTCAGTGTCGAGATATTCCGTGAGCGCTGCCGGTGCGCCTGGGCGCATTTGCAGGCCCAGGGCTTCGAGCTTGCCGCGAGTCGCAGGGTCGGCGAGAACGGTGTTCAGGGTCTTGTTGAGGTTCCCGGTGATCGCCGCATCCGTCCCGGCGGGCGTCAACAGCGCGAAGCAGGTATCGCTGATCAGGTCGGCCCTGCCTTGTTCCACGGTCGTCGGTACATCCGGAAGCACGCTGGAACGTTCTTGAGAGAACACCGCCAGAACGGCGAGCTTGCCGGCCTGCACATGGGGGACGGTCATGGGGACGACGGGAAAGATGGCATCCAGGCGTCCGCCCAGCAGATCGGTCAGTGCGGCGCCGGGTGTCTGGTAAGGGATATGCACCAGACTGTTGTCGATCTCGCGGCTGAGCATTTCGCCGGCTATGTGCCAGGAACTGCCTGTGCCGGTGGTGCCGTAGCTGGCTTTGTCCTGCTTGTCCTTGGCGTATTTTTCGAAGTCGGCAAGATTCTTCGGGCCCAGGGTTGCGCTGACGGCAAGCACGTTCGGCGTGCAGCCAATCATCCCCACTGGAGAAAAATCCTTTCTGGGCTCATAGCCGACGTCCTTGTACAGGGCCAGATTGGTGGCGAGCGGGCCGGTCCAGGATATGACCATGGTGTAGCCGTCAGGGGCCGCTTTCGAGGCCTGTGCCATACCGATGTTTCCGCCCGCTCCCGGCCGATTCTGGACGATGATCGACTGTGACAGTTCCTTGCCCATTTGTTCGGCGAGCAGACGGGCAATCGGATCGGACGAGCCGCCGGCTCCCGCGGGCAATATCATGGTGATGGCTTGTTTGCCGGGCCATGTTCCCGCATCCTGCGCATGCGCCATGCATGCAATGCCCGAAAGTACGAGAGCATGGGCGATACCGTGGGTGAAAGGTTTCATCTGCATTGTCTCCTTGTCTTCTTGTATCGTTTGATCAGTAATAGGTGATCGAGATGGGGGCATGTTCGCGCGGCACCAGACATGAACTGAGACCGATAACGCTGCGAATTCTTGAGCCGCCGGCGCTGGTCGCCCACTTGCCTGTCCCGTACAGGCCGTTGACTGCCAGGGGGTCGATTTCCTTGCGCAGTTTGTCGGCTTCCCGGGGAAGATCGGTCTTGATCGCCACTCGAAGAATCACTTCGTAGGGATCGCGGCCGTCCTGCTTCGGGCTGGCCTCCCGATGCACGGCATTCAGACCCAGATAGTCGAAGCGTATCTGACGCGCATCGAGGGCGATCTGCCGGAAGCGGTGTTCGAGTATGGATTGGGTGGCCTGCGCCCTGGCCAGGGCCCCGGGGCCGGCGAAGATCACCATTTCTTCAGTCATGTAGCCTTCACGCACCCCTACGAGTACTTTGAGCGTGGGCGGCCGAGGCTTGCCGATGGAGGGGTCGATATGAACTTCCACGCGGTCCGGCTGGCTCTGGGTGAAACTGACTTGGGTCAGGTCGGTGATGCAGTCAGGCGCCAGGTAGTTTGATGGATCGCCCACTTCATAAAGCAATTGCTCTTTGCAGGTGGCGGGGCAGAGCAGGCCGCCCGTTCCCGCCAGCTTGGTTAGGGCGATGCCGTGCTCGGACACTTCGGCGATGGGATGGCCCAGGTCTTCCAGGCCCGGCACGTCTTTGTAGCCTGGATCGGCGAAATAGCCGCCGCTGACCTGGGCACCGCATTCCATGAGGTGCCCGATCACCATGCCGCGAGCCATTTTTTCGTGGTCTTCCAGTGACCAGCCGAATTCATGCGCCAGGGGCCCCAGGTACAGGCAGGCATCCGCGACCCGGGTGGTCAGCACGACATCGGCGCCTTCGCTCAGCGCGCGAACGATGCCCTCGCAGCCCAGGTAGGCTTCGGCGGATACGATGTCCGCCCGGGATTCGGCCACAGGCCGCCCTGTTTCCAGGAAATCGAGCCCCAGCCCGGTGATTTCGTCGGTGAGGATGCCCCCCCGTACAGCCGCGATCTTCAGCCCCTGGATGCCGTGTTCCCGGGCGAAAGATTGAAGTTGCAATGCCGCGGCATCGGGGTCCAGCCAGCCCTGGTTGCTGATGATCTTTATGCCCTTTTCCTTGCAGGTCTTCAGGATCGGGCCAAGGCGGTCGATCAGGTAGGGGTCGTAGGGCAGCGAGCCGTGTCCGTCCTGCCGGGCCGCCTGTGCCGCGCTCATGGTGATTTCCGACATGGACTCGAAGCACAGATAATCCAGCTCGCCGCGTTCAGCAAGGGCTTCCGCCGGCCCGAAACGGTCGCGGGACCAGGCGGTGGCCGACCCCAGGCGTATCGTTTTTTTTGTCGCAGGGTCGCCCCCAAGACAAAAAGCGCCCCCTTGGGGGGCAGCAGGCAGGCGCGGCCCGCGCGGCGTGGGGGCATTTTTTGAGGCGCCGGAGACGGTTTCCTTGTCTGCCGAGAGGCCCGCGGCCATCGGGCCGATGCGTTCTCTCGGAATATATTCGCCCGGCAGTGTGATGGGCAGCGTCAGCATGAGCGATGACAATGCCTTGCCGGATTCTTCGAACGCCAGCGTGCGTGAGCGCCCGCCTTCCAGCACTTCGTGCAAAACGAAATTCAGGGCGCCGATTCGCGGGGCCTCATAGCGCTCGATGTCTCCCTGGGTGATGGGGCCGAAAAGCTCCCTGACGGCTTCGATGGTGACTTGCCGGCACAGAAGTTCATAATCGGCCATGTCATAGGCAATGACCGAAATCATGCTGCTATTGCCTTTTTCCCCCGATCGGGAGTGGGCTATTTCTCTCAGGGTAACGATAGTGGTCACGAGCAAGATTCCTTCACGATTGAATGCCGGGCCCGGGCGTTATTGCACATTGGCCTGGGTGGCTTGAATGACTTCCGCCCATTTGCGTATGTCCTGCTCGACGAATTCCTTGAATTCCTCGGCCGAGTTGCCAACCATGGTGAAGCCCTGCGGCGCAAGTTGCTGCCCCAGCTGGGTGTCTGTCGCCGCCTTGCGCACGGCTTCGTTGAGTTTGCCGATGATGGCGGGCGGGGTGCCGGCCGGCGCAAACAACCCCATCCAGGCTGTGGCATCGAAGTCGGTGATCCCCTGTTCCGCCGAAGTCGGCACATCGGGAAGCAGCGGCGTGCGCTGCGGAGCAAGCACGGCCAGGGCCTTCAGTTCGCCCGCCTGTATCTGCGACACGAGTGCGGGCACCTGATAGAAAAGCATGGGAATGTGGCCGGCCCTGGTGTCGGTGATCGCCTGACTGACCTCTTTATACGGTACATGGTTCAACGGAGCGCCGGTGCGCAGCTTCAGGAGTTCGCCGCCCATTTGACCGGAGGAACCGATGCCTCCGGTGGCGAAGGACATGCCTCCGCGCGACTTGGCCAGCGCGGCCAGTTCAGAGATATTCGATGCCGGCACATCTTTGTTGACGGCAAGCAGATTCGGGAAATAGGCGACGAGCGAAATCATCGAAAAATCTTTCAATACATCGTAGGGAAGATTCTTCATCATCGTCTGATTGATCGAATGGGAAGAAATCGTGCCCATGACGAGGGTATAGCCGTCCGGCCTGGATTTGGCGACATGGGCGCTGCCGATGGACCCGCCCGCGCCGGCCCTGTTTTCCACAATCACGGTTTGCCCGAATTGCTCGGATATATGTTTGGAGACGATGCGGGTCAGGATATCCGTACTGGAACCCGCTCCATAGGGCACGATGATCGTGATGGCCCGGGAGGGATAATCATCGGCCTGCGCCGCCAACGCGGGCAGAGGCAGGGCAAGGATTCCGCACAGTGTCAGCCAGCGCATCGCGGCTCGGCGGCGGGATCGGGAATAATTCATTGTCGTCTCCAGGTATGACCGGCACGCGGCCAGTCTGTTTTTTTAAGACCGTTTTTAATGATATTGTTGGCCCTGGGTTTTAACAAACAGTATATTCAAAACCATTGATAGTCTGGAGCGATCAATGAGTGAAGGCTGGATGGAAGTGCTGCGGCGCATCAACCTGAATCATCTGACGGCCTTCTCGGCAGTGGTGGACTGTGGAAGTTTTCGGGCGGCTGCTTCGCGCTTGTACATTTCCCAGTCTGCTCTGAGCGTTCAGATACGCCAGCTGGAAGACGTGATAGGCGTACAGTTGCTGCAACGGAATACGCGGTCGGTTTCGTTGACGGCGGAAGGTGCCCGGCTCAGTGAAGTATTCGAGCGATCCGGTGTCGAACTGGCGCGTGTGATTACACAGCTCAAGGATGAGGGGCGCCTCAGGGTGGGCGCCATTCTGATTGCCGTATTGCCGTCTTTGGCCGCCACCTATATGTCGGCATTATTGCCAGTGTTCCGGGCATCGTATCCGGGGATCACGGTGCGCATGCGGGACATCGATTCACGGCGTGCGTATGAACAGGTCGGCCAGGGCGCGGTTGACCTGGGGGTGTTGTCGCAGAGCCCTCGCGCCGCGGGCGTACCTTTTCTGCCCTTGTTCCAGGAGGAACTGATGGCCGTGGTTCCCGCCGCCTATGTCGAACTGGGCGGGCTCGATACCGTCGGAATATGGGATCTGGCGCATTACCCCATGCTTTTGAATCCGCATGGGGTCGATTTGCGTGACCAGCTGGAGGAAATATTTCAGCAAGAAGGCTTCGTGGCGGAAGCGGCGCAGGAACTCACCGGCACCTCGTCATTGGTTGCCTTGGTGTCATCCGGAATGGGGGTGACCGTCCTGCCTCAAAGTTCCCTGCATGGCCTGGATCTACGGCGATGCCGCCTGCTGGAATTTCGGCCGGCTTCGTTCAGAACGATAGGCCTGGCCTCACCGCCGGGTCGTACACTTTCCCCCGCGGCGGCGGCTTTCAGGGATTTCATGGTGGCGCATGCGGCTACCGTCTCATTGGCTGGCCTGACCGATGCCCGCTCGGCCGGCGCAGGCCCTGGTTCATGAGAGTTTGCCGCGGGCGGCGGCGCCCATGACACCGCTTTCGGGCGGCGCCCGGCTCAGCGCTGGCCGTCGTGGCCCGATACTTCTTCCTTCAGCAGGCCGCCGAGCCGCGAGTGCAGGCGGCCGCCGGTGCCCATGCCCAGGGCGAACAGCAGTTCGTCGGGGCGCGGCGCATCGACCGTGCCGACTTCAATGGAATTGAAATGGCTGCGTACATACGATGCGTGGATGTAGTGCAGCGGCATGATCAGGCGGAAGCCGGCGGCGGCCGTCGCCTGCGAGGCGGGCACCATGGCCTTGGGGTTGCCCAGCACTTCGCGCATGGCCCAGCCGCCGGCTTCGTGCCAGATGGCGCCGTGCTCGGCCTCGCCGTTGATGCCGACGATGGCCGCCTTGCCGTAGACCTCGACCTTGTCCTTCCCCAGCGTGTCCGCAAGCTGGGAGGCCAGTTCGAAGCCGACCGTGCGCAATGCTTTCATGAAGGGGATGAGATCGGGCTCGTAGCGGCCTGTGTAGGGGTTGTTCACCACGGCATAGGCCATGGCGAGCTTGAGCGGGGTGGCTGCCCTGGGGCCGCCGTCCGAATGGATGGTTTCGATGTAGAGCGCCTGTTTGCGAATCTGGATGTCCATGGATCTTCCTGGGGTCGGATGGCCGGTGTGCCGGATGTACGAATCAACCGGACAGCACACCGGGAAAGTCTTGCCGGTCGGGCGGCCGCCCGCCGGTCACCTGCCTGGTCGGCGAGGCATCATGCCGTGTCGGCCGATGGCCCCACGAGACGTTCTTCGAGGAATCTGGCGATTTCGAGATTGTCGGCATTCTTGTCCAGTACGGCGCATGCGTCCTGCCATGTCCGGTGGCAGAGATCCAGCTGGGCGGGCAGGAAGCCGAGGTGCTCGTGCAGGCCGTGGCTGATGCCGAGGTCCTTGGCCATCAGGTGCAGGCCGAAGCCGCCCTTGAAGTCGCCGCCTTCGAGCATGTGCTGCCGCAGCTTGGTTTCGGTGGCGACATTGCGGCCGCTGGAGCAATTGAATACATCGACGAGTGTTTCGAGGTTGAGCCCCAGCGTCTTGCCGATGATCATGGCTTCGCTTGCCGCCATCAGGCCGGCGGCGTAAAGATAGTTGTTCAGTGCTTTCATCGCATGGGCGGTACTGACCGCGCCGGTGCGGATGAGGGTGCCGCCCATGGACTGAAGGACCGGGGTGAGCCGTTCGGCCACGGCGTCAGATGCGCCGAGCATGATGGAAAGCGTGCCGTCGCGGGCCTTGGGTATGCTTCCGGAAACGGGGGCGTCCGCCAGAATGATGCCGTGCGCTTCAAGGTCCTTCGACAGGCTGGCCGTGTCCAGCGGAGAGCTGGAGCTCATGTCGATGACGATGCCGCCTTCATTGAGGCTTCCCGGTATCAGCGCGGTGCCGCCAGGCCCGCCCAGCAGGCAGCCGCGCACGGCCGCGCCGTTGGGCAGCATGGTGATCACGATATCCAGCCCGCGCAGCCCGGATGCCGTGGCCGCGACCCGCAGGCCTTCGCCGGCCGCCCGTGTCCGTGCTTCGGCGGAAAGATCGTAGGCAATGCTGTCGGGATACTGCTTGACCAGGTTCCGGAACATGGGCAGGCCCATGGCTCCCAGTCCGATAAATCCTATTTTCATTGTGTGTCCGTTCTTGAGTTCATGTTCGGGTGCGTGGTCATACCCGCCTTGCAGGGAGTCTATGAGAAGGCGGGGCCGATGTCCTATGCTAACTTGAGCAGTGCTATAACGGCTTGTTATTGGTGGGGTTCGATATGCGTTTCAAGCTGAGGCAGATGGAAGTCTTCCGGGCCGTCATGATCGCCGGATCGGCAAGCGGCGCTGCGCGCATGCTGTTCATTTCGCAGCCGGCGGTGAGCCGTCTTCTGGCGCATATGGAATCATCGCTGGATCTGAAGCTGTTCCATCGCGTGGGCGGGAAGCTGGTTCCCACCCCGCAGGCCGTGCTGCTGCTGGATGAGGTGAACCGTGTCTACGACGCGGCACTGCGCGTCGACAGCTTCGTCGGCAATCTTGCGAAGAAAGCGTCGGGGACCTTGAAGCTGGCATGCAGCCCCAGCCTGGGCCTGAGCCTGCTGCCACGGCTGATCCGCGAGTTTCTCGGCATGTTCCCCGAAGTGCATGTACATTTTCATACGACCTTGATCCAGGATGTGCCCATGGAACTCCTGAGCAGCAAGGTCGACATGGCGGTGTCCGTGCTGCCCATCGAGAATCCGAATCTCCGCAGCGAGGCGTTGATCGAGGGGCGCATGGTCTGCGCCATCCCTTCGGGCCATCCGCTGGCCGCCAGGCACACGGTTTCCCTGTCCGACCTGGAGGGGCATGCCTTGATCCTGTATTCGCGCTCCATTCCTTTCGGGCAGCTCATGCTGGCCGCCGCGGACAAGCATGGCTGTGTTCTGAACCCCGCCATCGATGTACCGCGCGCCGAACTGGCATGTTCGCTCGTCAATGAGGGGATAGGCGTGAGCATCGTCGATCAGTTCTCCGTGGCTTCACATGGCTGGCGCAATATCGTTGTGCGGCCCCTCGTCGAAGACATACCCATAACCGTCAGCCTCGTCAGATCGAAATTCACCGCGCCCAGCGAAGCGGCCGAGCAGTTCGTCGGGCTGCTCAGGCGGCGGCTGGCGGGCAGCGGAACGGATAAGGTATGACCCCCGGTTATCGATATGGCTAAACCGGCATACGACAATACCGGGCCGTATCGCTACCATACGTCCACAAATCTTTCCAATATGAATGGAGACATTCCCATGGATCATGGACGTCGTCGCCTGTTGAGCCTTCTGGCCGCAGCTCCCGCATTGGGCCTTGGCAGGCATGCCTTCGCCAGCGCGGAAAGTTATCCTTCCAAGGCATTGAGAATCATCGTTCCCTTCGGGCCCGGCAGCGGCTCGGACGTGTATGCGCGCTATTTCGGCCAGCAGCTTTCCGAGCGGATCGGGCAGGCCGTCGTGGTCGAGAACCGCGCCGGCGCAGGTGGCGCGATTGCCGTCAAGGCAACGCAATCGGCCCCCGCGGATGGCTACACCATTCTGCTGGGCAGCAATTCCCCGATGGCCGTGAACGTGTCCGCCTATCGCGAATTGTCTTACGACCCGGTGAACGACCTGCGCCCCTTGTGCGGTCTGTCGCGCTCCATGGCGGTGATCGTCGTGCCGCCGAACTCGCCCATACGCACGCTTGAAGACCTGGTCGAACGCGGCAAGGGCCAGCCGCCGCTCAATATGGGCACCTATTCGGCCGGCTATCAGCTTGCGGCGGCCCCCTTCCTGGAAAAGGCGGGTTTCAAGTGGCAGGACATCGCCTACAAGGGGCTTTCGCAGACCACGGCCGACGTGATCGGCGGGCAGGTGGACGTCGGGGTGATCGATACCCCGGGTAGCGTCAACATCGTCAATTCCGGCCAGATGCGGGCCATCGCGGTGACGGGAACCGAACGGCATCCTGAAATGCCCGATGTGCCCACGCTGGCGGAAAAGGGCTACCCCGATGCGGTGCATTACAGCTGGACATCGTTGTGGATGCGGGTCGACACCCCCGATGAACTGGTGCGGAAGATTTCCGACGAGCTTCTGGCCGTCCTGCGCGACCCGAAGGCCGCCGAGTTCGTCAGTTCAAACGGCGGGGAAATCATGCCCTACGGGCCGGATGAAATGCGCCAGTTCCAGCTGGCCGAGATCAAGCGTTTCGCCAGTGCCGTCGATGCGCTGAACTTCGAGAAGATCTGACGCTTCGCCGTTCCTGTTCGCCGCTTCCCGGCTTCAACGGCCCGTGCGCGACCAGTGCCGGTAGGCTCGCTGGGCCAGTCCATCCAGCAGAAAGCCCAGGGCGCCGATCAGCACAATGACTGCCATGAGCTCTGAATAGGCCAGACGGTCGCGGGTATCGAGGATGTAGTATCCCAGGCCCGAACTGACGCCCAGCATTTCGCAGGGCACGAGCACGATCCAGATGATGCCGATGGCGAGCCGCACGCCGGTCAGCACGTTGCGCAGGATGCCGGGGACGACGATGCGGAACAGGACTTCGCCGCGCGTGGCGCTCAGGCTTTTGGCGAGCATCAGCCATTTCGGGTCCAACTGGCGCACGCCGGCGGCGGTATTCAGCATGATGGGCCAGACGGCGGCGAAGGTCAGCAGGAAGTAGATGGGCGCGTCGCCGATGCCGAAGACCATGACGGCGATGGGCATCCAGGAAAGCGGCGATATCATGCGCAGGAACTGAAAGGCCGTGCCGCTGACGTTTTCCATGAGCCTGGAACCGCCCACGGCCAGCCCCACCGGTACGCCGATCAGCAGCGCCAGCCCCAGCCCCACCAGCACGCGCTGCAGGCTCATCAGCGTGTGGCTATTGAGCTGCCCGGTGAAAATCAGTTCGTACAGGCTCTGGAAGGTGGCGCCCGGCGCGAGCGCCGCCGCCAGCGGCACGCTCGATTCCAGCATCCGGGCGCCGATGGCCCAGAGCGCCAGCAGCACGGCCATCCCGGCCAGGCCATAGGCCGATTGCGGGCCGAGGCCCAGCCAGCGCAGTGGCGGGAGGGCGATCCCTTGTAGCGGGCCGCGGGGGGCAGTGCGTTGGGCGAGGGTCGTGCGCATGGCGTTTCCCGTGGTCAGGTGGTGATGGTTTCTTCTCGGGTGAATGATTCCGGCAGGCCGAAGGCCGCGGGGCCGCCATGGGCCAGAATGGCCTGCTTCACATAGCGGTCGTCCACCAGGTCGCGGGCGACGAAGGCGGGATCCAGCTCCTGCAGGAAGGCGTTCTGCCCGGACACCAGCGTGGTCTTGAGCTTGCGGATCAGTTCTTCCGTGTAGCTGGGGAAGGGGTAGGGCTGGAAGTCGATCCGCTTCTGGTTCCAGGCCGTGTTCACCATGGCTCCGCTGCTTTCGTACAGGGCGGTGTCCAGACGGTCGGGCTCCAGCACGTTGGCCAGCGCTTCGTAGGTATGCGGGGTGTACTGCTGCGGGTTGTCGCGCGACAGGATGCGGGCGGTTTCCTGGCGATGGTCCTGTATCCATGCCTGGGCCTGCACAATGCCGTTGACCACCTTCTGCGACCATTCAGGGCGCTGATCGAGATCCTGTTCGTGCATCAGCACCACGCAACAGGCGTGGTCCTTCCAGACGTCGCCGGTGAACCGCAGGATCTTGCCGACCTTGAGGACTTCGGCATTGGCATTGAAGGGCTCGGCCACGGTGTAGCCGGCGATCTGCTTGTTGGCGAGCGCGGGCACCATGTCGGAAGGCGCCATCACCACCAGCTTGACCTGCCCGGGCCCGGGGTTGCCGTCGCTGATGGGCGTCAGGCCCTGGCTCTTGAGCAGATGCTGCAGCACGACGTTGTGAAGCGAATACCAGAACGGGATGGCGACGGTGGTGCCGCCCAGGTCGGTGATGCCGCCGATGTGGTGCTGTACCGTCAGGCCCGAACCGGACATATGGTTCCAGGCCACCACCTTGGCGCGGGAACGGCTGCCGTAGCGGGCCCACACCGTCATCGGCGAAAGCAGGTGCACGGCATTGACCTGACCCGCCAGGAAGGCTTCGACGATCTGGGCCCAGCTGCGGAAGAGCCTGGGCTTTTCCACTTGCAGGCCTTGTTGCTCGAACAGGCCGTTGTGGTGCGCCACCAGCAGCGGGGTGGCATCGGTGATGGGCAGATAGCCGATGCGCAGGGGCGCGTCGGGTTCGGCGGCGCGCGCGGCGTTCGCCATCTGCAGCAAGGGCAGCGCCCCCGCGGCGGAGAACAGCGCGGACAGTTTCAGGAACTGGCGCCGGGCCTGGCGGGTGGCATCGAAGTCGCCGGGAGGGTTCATACGGTATTCCTCGCGTGTGTGGGTGTCGTGATATCAGGCGGCGGCTTCGGCGGGCGTTCCGTCGCGGCTCCCGCTCCGGCCCGTTGGCGAGCCGCGCCGGTGTTCGCGCAGCAGCTTCATGATTTCCAGGCGCATGCGGCTCGGCTCGGGAGCCAGCGGGTCGCGCGGGTGTCCGGCCGTGAGCGCCCATTCCCCTATCGTGCGGCCGGGGCTGTCGCCGATCAGGATGATGCGGTCCGCCAGGATCAGGGCTTCGTCGATGTCGTGAGTGACGAGGACGGCCGCCGTGCCGTGGCGGGCAATGAGGGTCTGCAGCAGCGTCTGCATGTCGCTTCGGGTGACTTCGTCCAGGGCGCTGAAGGGCTCATCGAGCAGCAGGATCTCCGGCTGCCGGGCCAGGCTGCGCGCCAGGGCGGCTCGCTGCGCCATGCCGCCCGAGAGTTCCGCCGGATAGCGGGCGTTCGCGCCGTGCAGCCCGACTTCCTCGATGGCGGCGCGCACGCGGGCTTGCTTCTCCGCCTTGCCGATGCCGGGCTGGCGCTTGAAGTCCAGGCCGAAGCCGACGTTCTCTTCCAGCGTGAGCCAGGGCAGCAGGCTGGGGTCCTGAAAGACGAAGCTGGACCGCGGGTGCGGCCCGTTCAAGGGCTCGCCCTTCAGGCGCACGCTGCCGTGGCCGGTTTGCTGCAGGCCGGCCAGCACGCGCAGCAGCGAAGATTTTCCCACCCCGCTGGAGCCCAGAATGGCGATGGTTTCGCCTGGCGCCAGGCGCAGCGAGAAGCTTTGCAGCACGATGTGGGGAGCGGCGCCGGCGCGCGGATAGGCCAGGCGGATGTCATCGGCTTCCAGGATCGGCGCTTGCGCCGGGGTAGTGGCTGTATTCATCGTGAATGCGGGCGGGGCCGTAAAGTCGTTCCGGCCGAAGAGGGCTTCCGTTCGCCCTCAGTCGGGCAGGAGGAAGAAGTCGGCTTTGGTCACTCCGCAGTCGGGACATTCCCAATCATCGGGAATGTCTTCGAACCGGGTGCCGGCGGCAATGCCGTGATCCGGCATGCCCAGGGCTTCGTCGTAGATCAGGCCGCAGGGCCCGCACATCCATTGCCTGTTCATGCCGCCCGGGCCTTGGCGGACGCCTGTTCGAGCGCATGGATTTCCTTGCGCAGATGCTTGAGCGCGGGGGTGACGATGGCGACGAACACGGCTTCACGCAGGCGCCGCTGTGCCGGATGGCGCATCAGATAGCCCTTGGCGCCGGCATGCAGCACCGCGGAATTCGCGGCGCGCAGGGTCAGTTCGGATGCCGCCAGGCGCAGGCGGAGCACATCGATCAGCGCGACATTTCCCGTGTCGGTCTGTTCGGACAGCCGCTGGGCGCTGGCTCGCAGTGCCGCGGCTTCGCGGCCCAGTTCGTCGCCCTGGTCGTCCAGGAACTGGTTGACGTGGGCAGTCGTGACATTGCTTTCATGGATGGTGCGCAGCGAGCCCTCGATGATGCCGAAACCCATGCCGAGCTGGCCCAGCACGAATCCTGGCTTGATGGCGTCCATGTAGGCCTTGAACTGCCCGGGGTGCGCGAGCACGTCCTGTGCTGGAATGCTGACATCCTTCATGCGGATGTTGAGTGTGCGCGTGCCTTCCAGGCCCGAGAATTCGGGGCAGGGGCGCAGGCTCACGCCTTCCGCATCGCCTCGCACCGCGAACATCACGTAGCCGCCATCCTCGACCGATGCGGCAACGATGGCCAGGTGCGTATTTCCCACATTGGATACCCAGGGCAGGGAGCCGGACACAACGTAGCCGTCGCCTTCCCGGCGCGCCTTCAGGTGGATGTTCTCGATGCCTGACAGGTGCTTTACCGTATTGGACATGCCCGTGCCGGCCAGTATTTCCCCACGGGCCACCGCGGAAAGATGCCGGGCGCGCACGGCGGGGTTCGGCGAGTGCCGCAGGTAGTGGGCGCAGGTGGTCTGGCACCATATCAGGAAGGCCGTGGAACCGCATTCGCGGCCGGCTTCGCCGATGATGCCGATCTGTGTGGCCAGCCCCAGGCCGAGTCCGCCGTCGGCGGCGGGAACCGCGGCGGCAAAACCGCCGATATCCGCCAGTTTGCGCAGGAACTCGGCGGGGTAGCGCCCTTCCTGGTCCACCGCTGCGGCGATGGGGGCGAGATCCGACTTGACGAGCGATTGAACGGCGCCGATCAGGGCGTCCTGTGTATTCGCACTGTGAAGGGCGGGGCTTGTGTCCGGGCGGGTGGTCATGACCGTTCCTGGGGGCCGATCAGGCGAAAGCCGTGAGCTCGGGATTGGCGAAGGGCTGCAATTCCGGGTTGATGGGCGTCCGGGCCAGGCTGTTGGCGTAGTTGCACAAGGTGGCCAGGCTCACGCCGAGCACGACTTCCAGCGCCTGCTGGTCGTTGTAGCCGGCGCCGCGGAAGGCGGCCAGCTCTTCGTCGGATACCTGGCCCTTCTTTTCGATGACGGCCACGCTGAAGCGCGCCAATGCATCGAGCCTGGGATCGTCGAGGGCTTCAACCTTGCGCAGGGCGTCGACCACCGCTTCCGGCATCTGCAGCTTCTTCAGGGACAGCTTGGTGTGTCCGGCCACGCAGAAGCCGCAGTCGTTGAGCGTGGCGGCGGTGATTTGCACGACTTCGCGCTCGGCGGCGCTCAGGCTGGTGCGGCCATTGATGGCGCCCACGACCTGGTAGGTTTCCAGGGCGGCGGGGGCGTTGGCCAGCACACCGATCAGGTTCGGCAGGAAGCCGTTCGCTTTCTGCGCCGCCTCGACGCGTTCGCGTGCGGCTTCCGGGGCGGAATCAACGGTGTGGATGGTAAGACGGCTCATATAGACCTATCGGCAATGGAAAAACATTCCCGTCAGTCTATGGAAGAGGGCTTATGAACGGAACGATCGAGAAGAAATGAGCTTATGCCGGATGGCGGAATAAGCTTATGCTCGTGCCGGCGGCAGATGGCGCCGCTGGATGCCGTTTTCCCTTCCGAAGCGCTTCCAGTCGAAAGCGGGGCCGGGGTCGGTCTTGCGCACGGGGGCAATGTGCTCATGGCCCCGCACCGCCCGCAGAGGATGGCGGGCGCGCAGCGCGGGCAGCAGCCGCTGCAGCGCGGCGTACTGGGCGTCGGCATAGGGCAGGGAGTCGGTGCCTTCCAGTTCTATCCCGATCGAAAAGTCGTTGCAGCGTTCCTGTTCTTCGAACGTCGAGACGCCGGCATGCCAGGCGCGCGCGTAGGTGGAAACGAACTGCACGATGCGGCCATCGCGCCGGATGAGGAAGTGGGCCGATACGCGCATGCCGCGCAGGCGTTCCAGCCAGGGATGCGAACCGTGGTCGAGCCGGTTCAGGAAGAAGTCGATCACTTCGGGGCCGCCGAAGCGGCCGGGCGGCAGGCTGATGTTGTGCAGCACCAGCAGGTAGGCGTCCCGCCCGGGCGGGCGGGCATCGCAATTGGGGGATGGTTTCAGGCTGATGCCGCTGCCTGGCCGCAGCCAGCCGTGCCGGTCGAGTTTGAGAACGCGTTTTTCGCTATGGGGCATGGGCGGTGGTTGATACGCCGGCCGCTGGCGGCCGGTTCTTTCAGGAGCCGTGTTGACCAAGGCGGGCGTGTTCCGGCCCGCACCAGGTCTGGCCGTTGCTCAGGAAGGCTTCGGAGCGGGGCAGATGGATGCCGCAATGCTGACAGCGTACCATGGCTTCGGCATGGCTCATATCGGGTTTGTCGGCGGCACCGGCGGCTTTGCCCAGGCGGCCCGGCGGGTCTTCGTTGCCGGCGTTCCGGCCGCTGCGCGCGAGCAGCCGGGCGGCGAACAGGACCGCTGTGATGATGACGAGCCAGAACAGGATCTTTCCCATGTTTCAACTCCGGTGCAGCAGCACGTCGAGCACGAAGCGGCTGCCGCTGTATGCAAGCAGGACGAAAGCGAAACCCACCAGGGTCCAGCGCAGGGCGGTGCGGCCGCGCCAGCCGCGGGTGTGGCGCCCCAGCAGCAAGCCGCCGAAGGTGACCCAGGCCAGCAGGGTGAACACAGTTTTGTGATCGAGCGGAAACAGCACGCCCAGTGTGCGCATGGACACGATGGCGCCGGTGATCACGGTGAGCGTGAGGACGGTGAAACCGATCCAGATCAGGCGGAACAGCAGCAATTCCTGGGTAAGCAGCGGTGGCAGTGTATCGAGCGCGCGCGCGATCAGGCTGTCCTTGACATTGCCTTCGCCGGGGCGGTGCAACTGCCGGTCGAGCGCCGCCATGAAGAGCGCGTGCAGAGAGGCCACGGCAATCAGGCCGTAGGCGCACAATGCGATGATGAGGTGGGCCCGCAGCCACTGGCTGTCCCCGTGGGGCACCAGCCGGCCGTAGGGGAACAGGCCGCCTAGGGCGGCCGCCACGGCCGCGGCGGGCAGCAGCATCAGCAGCAGGCCATCGAGCTTCATGACGAAGTTTTCCAGCCAGAAGATCAGCATGCCCAGCCAGAAGGCGGCGGACAGCGCCAGCGCCCAGCCCACATGCAGGCCGCCGGCCTGGCCCAGCATGGAGTGCTGCAGCCCGACGGCCTGCAGGAGCAGGCCGGTGATCAGAAGCAGGTGGGTGAGCGGGCCGACGCTGATTTCCTTCCGGCCCCGGGCGAGCAGCCGCCACCATCCCGCGCCCAGTAGGGCATAGGCCAGCGCGGCCAGCAACTGAAATACAATGCCTGCAGACATAGTCCTTTGGACCTCGGTTCGAACGGATGATTTTAGGCTGGGTCGACCAGCGTTTAGTTTAAGCGAAACCATTACCATGCTCGATAACCTGACTCAACGCCTGTCGCGCGTCGTCAAGACCATGCGCGGGGAAGCCCGCCTGACCGAGTCCAACACCCAGGAAATGCTGCGGGAAGTCCGCATGGCGCTGCTGGAAGCCGACGTGGCCCTGCCGGTGGTGCGCGAATTCGTTGCGCGCGTGAAGGAACGCGCGCTCGGGCAGGAAGTCGTCGGCAGCCTGAATCCGGGGCAGGCGCTGGTCGGGGTGGTGCACAAGGAACTGACCTCGCTCATGGGCGGCGACCTCGGCGCCGAGGCCAGCGAGCTTTCTCTTGCCGCCCAGCCGCCCGCCGTCATCCTCATGGCGGGCCTGCAGGGTTCCGGCAAGACCACCACCACCGGCAAGCTGTCCAAGTGGCTGTCCGAAGGGAATCACATCCAGGGGGAGCGCAAGACGGGCAGGAAGAAGGTGCTGGTGGTCAGTGCCGACGTCTACCGCCCCGCCGCCATCGACCAGTTGAAGTCCGTCGCGGCGCAGGTCAAGGTGGATTTCCTGCCATCGGATCCTTCACAGCTCCCGGCCGATATCGCGCGGGGCGCGCTCGATCACGCCCGCCGCCATTTCTATGATGTCCTCATCGTCGATACGGCCGGCCGCCTGGGCATAGACGAAGCGATGATGCGGGAAATCCGCAGCCTCCACGATATCCTGAATCCCGTCGAAACCCTGTTCGTCGTGGATGCCATGCAGGGCCAGGACGCGGTCAATGTCGCCCGCGCCTTTGCCGACGCCCTGCCGCTGACGGGCGTGGTCATGACCAAGCTCGATGGCGATGCGCGCGGCGGCGCGGCCCTGTCGGTACGCCACGTCACCGGCAAGCCATTGAAGTTCGTGGGCGTGTCCGAAAAAATGGACGGCCTGGAACCCTTCCATCCGGAACGCATGGCGCAGCGCGTGCTGGGCATGGGCGACATCGTTTCCCTGGTCGAGCAGGCCCAGCGCAACATCGACATTGCCGAAGCCGAGAAATTCGCCAAGAAGATCAAGGCCGGCGACAAATTCGACCTGAACGATTTCCGCGATCAGCTTCAGCAGGTCAAGAAGATGGGCGACATGGGTTCCCTGCTGCAGAAGCTGCCGGCGCAGTTCGCGGCGGCGGCCGAACAGCTGCAGGGCGGCCAGGCGGAAAAGCAGCTGCGGCGCACCGAAGGCATACTCAATTCCATGACGCCGCTGGAACGGTCGAAACCGGAACTGCTCAAGGCCTCGCGCAAACGCCGCATCGCCGCGGGCGCCGGGGTGCCGGTTCAGGAAGTCAACCGCCTGCTGAACCAGTACAGCCAGATGTCCGGCATGATGAAGCAGATGAAGAAGGGCGGCATGGCGAAGATGATGCGGGCCATGGGCGGCCTGAAGGGGCTGGGCGGGGGCGGTTTCCGGGGGTTCTAGTCAGAACACTAGGCGATCGACGTTTCGAGAACGCCAATCTGGTCGACAATCGCCTCGACCTTGTCGCCGGGTTTCAGGAAATAAGGCGAGGGATCCGGCTTGCGTGAATTGGCCACCCCTTCCGGCGTACCGCTTGTGATCAGGTCGCCCGCATCCAGCCCGATCTGGGACCAATGAGCAATCATCTGCGGAAACGAGAAAATGAGATCGTCGCAGGTGGCTTGCTGGCGGACTTCGTCGTTGACACGCAATTCGATATTAAGGGCGGCGGGGTCGGCGACCTCGTCCGCCGTCAGTATCCAGGGCCCCAGAGGCCCGAACCCGGGGAAGTTTTTCCCCAATAGGATCATCTGATTCTTCATCTCGGAACGCTGCCACTCGCGTGCCGAAAGATCGTTCAGAATCGTATAGCCGAACACAAGGTCCAGGGCACGAGCTTCGCTCACGCACAGGCCGGGCTTGCCTATGACGGCGGCTACTTCGATCTCGTAGTCGAATGCGTCGACATTGGCCGGGCGTTGCACGGTGGAACGAGTCGGCACCATGGAAGTGGGCAACTTGGCAAAAGCAGAGGGGATTTCGTCATGAAAGCCCGACGCCGCCCCTTGTGCCTCCCAGTAGGCCATGCCTTCGGCGCGGTGCTTGCGAAAATTGCGGCCGGCGGCGATGCAATTGCGTACGGCGACGGGCAGCAGCCAATTCACGTCAGGTTCGGCTTGAAACCACGCTTCCTCGCCTTCACGCCGCGCCCATTCAATGGCGGCGTAGACCTGTTCGAGGCCGGAGGGGCCCGCCATCATGAGGTCGGCCATGCTTGCCGAAAAATCGAACAGGTCAGGCCGGCGCAAGGCCAGCGCGGACACGTCCAGGACGCGCAATCCGCCCGCCTGCTCCACCACGACCGCCAATGCTTCTTTGCTATCTTTCGTACTGATGCGGCCAATTTTCATGAATGCCTCTTAATTTTGAATCGAATGGGCGTTGCGTCGTCGCTCGCCGACCGTCGTTCGACAGACCGGGGTCAGACTGGCTGCAGTTCGCGAACCCCCGACCATCGGAGTACACGCGGTTCGGGGGCGTCGTAGGGCAGTGCTCGATGCATGCTGCAGCTATCGTCCCACATCACCAAGTCATTCGGCTGCCATTGATGGGCGTACACGAACTGACGCTGGACTGCGTGGGCCATCAGTTCGTCGAGCAGCGCGCGTCCCTCTTCTTCAGGCCAACCCACGATATGCGATGCATGGCCGGACAGGTAAAGCGACTTTCTTCCGGATCGAGGGTGCTTTCTGACCAAGGCATGCTCGACGGGCGGGCGATTCTTGAGCGACTCGGCAGAGAAGGTGTCCTGGCTTAGCCCCATCTTTGCACGCGAATAAGCAATGCTGTGCTGCGCTTTTAAGTCTTCGACCTTTTCCTGCATCAAAGCCGGCAATGCATCCCAGGCGGCTCGCATATCAGCATATTCCGTATTGGGCGGAACGGTCGGAAGCCTGCGCGCCGATAATGCCGTCAGGCGTTGTGGCGGCTGGGACTGTGAACCATCGGTGTGCCAGAATTGATTGGCCAGCATGTACAGCTTGATGAAAGATTTGTCTGCCAAGGGTTTGCCCTGGGCATCCACTGTTGCGATATCCAGCAGATGCGGTTGCCGATGGGTGGCTTCCTCGAGTTCCTTGATGGCGTTCGTCTTCACAGGAGGCCCGAAATGCTGAATGAATGCCTGCTGCTGCTCGTCGTTGATTTGTTGATTGCGCAGGACGATGACGATGTATTTACTCAATACCGTTTCGATCTCGTTTGCGATCTCTGGCGTGATACCCGCAGCGATATCCACGCCGCCGACTTCGGCCGCGATATCGCCCTGCAGCGCTTTTACCGTCAATGCCATGCCTGTCTCCTTGAGTGATCATCAGTCGAATGGCTTGTTCATGTTGAGAATGAGGGATTCGACTTTCACGACAGAAATATGAATGATCCATGGATGTTGTGAAAATCATGTTATCAAAGAGGGTTGGCTTGAACAATCAAGAAAAAACGATACCTTTCGATCTGTATTTCTTGTTGGTAAAGGGCGGAATTTTTTTCTGATAATGATCGCCTGGTGAAAAAATATACTTTGATGGTGTTGGGTTGGGCGTATGCGTGCGGGGTATGATGTATGACGATATCGATATCAGGATGTGTCTCTTTTTCGTTTTTTATCCGGATTGGAAGCATTGAAGGCGCTGGTTTTTATGGCGATGTCGATAAACCTTTGCAGCATGGGGGAATGGCGGTCTCGCGAACGGGCAATGAAAAATTCGATCGCCGGGGGATGAACATTACGAAACGCTGGTACGAGCGTTCCGGCTTTGCGATGGGCTGCGCTCAGGCAATTCGTCAATAACCCGATGCCGGCGCCCGCGGCGATGATGTCCATTGTCGCTGGCAAGTTGTTGCTCGTATTGAGGTACTTGATGACGCCGCCCCGTGAACGCAAGGAATCCAAAGCAGCCTCGAAGTGCGCGGCGGGACGCGGCAGACACCACACTGGAAGCTTGTCCAGCAACGCTTGAATATCGTCGGGGTCCTTTCCCTGATGCTGTTTCAGCAGTTCCGGGGTGATCAGCCATTGCACAGGCTCGAAGCCCAGGCTGTAGCTGACTATATTCTGCTGCTCCAGGTTGTCGGTGGGGGTCGGGAACACCGCCAGGTCGATACGGCCCAGCCTTAGATCCCGCACCATGGCGTTGGTATGCTGGACTTCGAAGTCGTAAGAGATACTCGGCGAAATCCGCTGCAGGTCCGTCAGCATCCTGGCGACCGTGATCATGCTCGAATTCCCGGCAGAGATCCGGATACGGCCCGACATGGCAGCGGTATCCTGGAAGCTGCTGACGGCCTCTTCGAGCTGTTGCATGAGCGGCCGCGTTATATCAACGAAGCGCCTGCCTTCGAGCGTGAGTTCCACGGTTCTGCCGTTGCGTTGAAAAAGCTGTACACCCAAAAGATCTTCCAGATCCCGTACCCGGGCGGAGATCGCCGACTGGGTGGTATGAAGATGGACAGCCGCCGCACTGAAGGTCTTCACCCGGTCAATGCAGCAGATTGTTTCGATATGAATAGGACTAGGTATCTTCATTGGCTATATATATTCTCATCGGGAAAGGTTAAGCGTTCGACAACTCAAGGCCGATTAAATATTCTATATTGACCGATGTAGAGACCCCGGGCCGCCGGCATGGCGGCGGCCCTGTGTGCGTACTCAGGTCCTGAGGCGTATCAGGTCGGGCGGGCTGGCGGCGTCGAGGCGGTCGCCACCCGATAGGCTGGATTCATGGCATGCTGGGTCAGCGCCGACGAGACAGGTAATGGGCTCGTCGGCACCTGCGCATGCGTAATTCGTCGTTACAACGACTCTTTCTTCAAACGATCGATTATCGGTATCCACTTTGTCAGTTCTTGTTCCATGAAATCGTGGAAGTCCCGCGGCGTGCCGCCTCCTATTTCCAGGCCGAGTCTTTCATAGAGCGTCCGAAGCTCCGGCGTCTCCAATGCTTCGCCGATAACCGCGTTCAAGCGGTCGACGATCTCCGGCGGAGTTTTCGCCGGCGCGAGGACGCCCGCCCAAGGAAACGATGCATAACCGGGCACGCCCGCTTCGGAGATGGTCGGCCAATCGGGGAAGGCCTTCAGGCGATCCGATGTCGTGACGCCCAGGGCGCGCAGCCTGCCGTTCTCGACGAATGGCACGCCACCTTGGGGCACGTCGAACAGGACGTCGATACGGCCTCCCACCAGATCCTGGAGCGCCGGGCCTCCACCTTGATAAGGAACGTTCATCATTTCCACTTTCGCCATATCCTGGAACAACGCAGCGCCGAGATAATTCGAGGTCCCGATACCGGAAGAGCCAAAAGTCAGCTTGTTGGGATTCTCGCGTGCGTAGGCGATGAGTTCGCGAACGTTGTTGAAGGGGAGATCGGCGCGCATGAGCATGACGTGCGCGACTTTGACAACCAACGCAACCGGAGCAAAATCCTTCATCGGATCGTATTTGACTTCCGGAAAATATTGCGGGGCCGTCAGAAGAGCGGAAATGCCGCAAAGCAATGTATGGCCGTCCGCCGGCGCATTGACTACATAGGTCGAGGCGATCGTCGTTCCCGCCCCGGGCTTGGTTTCCACCACGACGGATTGGCCGAGCGTTGTGCTCATTCTTTCCGCCAAGGCGCGACAGATGACTTCGGTTGCGCCAGGTGACGGAACGATGAGGCGGATAGGCTTGGTGGGGAAGGTCGCCCCGACTGCCTGCCCAGAGAATCCGAGGTTCAAAGCGCTACACGCTACTGCGATGCTGCCGATCGTCAATAATTTCTTGATGCTCATCATTCACTCCTCCGAAAATAAACAGATTTCGACAAATGCGGAGGACAGATCATTCTGGTTCTTTGTGCCCGTCCGCCTTTCCCGATCCATGTCCTCAGACTGGTTCCAGCTCCCTGACGGCGCACCAGCGCATTTTGCGTGGGTGGTCGCCGCTGTATGGCGTAGCGCGGTGCATGGTCCAGCGGTTATCCCACATCACCAGGTTGTGCGGCTGCCAATCGACTGAAAAGACGAATTGCGGCTGGGTCGCGAGTTCGGTCAATTCCTCGATCAGTGCTCTGCCCTTGTCGATCGGCCAGCCAATCACGTGAGAGGCATGCGAAGCCAAATAAAGGGATTTACGCCCTGTGAGGGGGTGTGTCCGGACCAGAGGATGATCCACCGGAGCTCGCTGCTCTCTCGTCTCGTCACTGAAGTCGTCGACACCCATGCCGATTTTTTGACGTGACCAGTAGATGCTGTGCTCCACCTTCAGGCCGTCGATTTCTCTCTTTTGCGCGTCCGGCAGCGCGTTCCAGGCTGCATGCATGTCGGCAAATTGCGTTGGCGGCGGCTCGGGCGGCAGTACCCTGGCATGCAGGGCGGTGAGCCGTATGGGCGGCTGCACTTGTGAACCGTCGGTATGCCAGAGCTGGTTGGCCAGCATATACATCTGGCGCGCTTTGATTTCCGGTGTGGGGATGCCATTGTCATCTACGGTGCCGATATCGTAGAAATGCGGGTGTCCCGTGGCGAGTTCCTTCAGTGTGGTGTTCATGGGCGGCCCGAATTTCTCGATGAAGGCCTGTTGCTCATCGTCGCCGATGGGCTGGTTGCGAAATACGAGCACGCCATATTTCGCGAGCGCCTTTTCAAGGGTGCTTTGCTGTTCCGTGGAAATCGGGCGGCGCAGGTCGATGCCGGAAACCGACGCGACGAATGTCTTGCCTAGCTGTTCGAAACGAAGGCTCATTGGGTTTCTCCTGACAGGGTTGTTCCTAAAGGCTGCCGATCGAGGGTATCGGCGACGGCGGCGCATCCGGGAGAGGACGCGGCTCCGACCGCGATTCTTCGGGCACCGGCCCATGAAAGAGCGGGGCTTTGGAGGGCGATGGATACGTACCAGGCTTATCGATCGGATGGGAACGGCCGAAGCCGGCCTCCAGCCAGAGCAGTTCATGGCTGATCTCGTCGATCGACCGACAGCCGGTAAAGCCCATTACGCGATCGATCTCTTCGCGCAGGAGCTCGAGTGCGCATAAGGCGCCGGCCTCGCCCGCTGCGCTGACACCCCACAGCGGTGCGCGTCCGACGAAGACGCCCTTGGCGCCCAGCGCCACCGCTTTGAAAATATCGCTGCCACGGCGAACCCCGCTGTCGAGCAAGACGTCGATCTTGTGTCCGACACAATCGGCAATCTGGGGCAATGCCTCGATTGGCGCGATTGCGGAATCGAGATTCCGCCCCCCGTGGTTCGACACAATGACGCCGTCGACACCGCAATCAAGCGCCAGCTTCGCGTCTTCCGGGTGCAGGACTCCTTTGATCATCAGAGGGCCGTCCCAGCGCTTGCGCAACTCTCGCAGGTCGCTCCACTGTAGCGAATCGTTCTTTGGCAGGCCGATCTGTCGACCGGGTTTGGCGGTCAGCTTGTGCCTTAATTGATCGGGATAATTTTCCAGCATCGGAATACCGGAGCGCAGGATATATTTCGCGAAAACCGAGAAGAACCAGCCGGGATGCTGCGCGACATCAACGATATTGCGGCGCGTAATACGCATGGGCAGAGAAAAGCCATTGCGCCGGTTGTATTCTCGATTCGGCGTGACAGCGGTATCCACCGTGACAACCAGGGCCTCATACCCCGCACGTTTGGCGCGGTCGACGAGCTGGTACGACATTGACCGGTCCGGCCACATGTAGAGTTGGAACCATAAGCGCCCGCCGGCTTCGGATGCAACCTTTTCCATGGAGATGATGGAAGCCGTCGACAGCGTAAATGGAATGCCGGATTCAGCCGCAGCGCGCGCAATGGCGATTTCGCCGTCCAGCCATAAAAGGCCGGCTGCTCCAGTGGGAGCCACAGCCAGGGGCATAGCGCTGGCCTGACCAAAAAAATCCGTGGTCAACGAGCGTTCAGATACATCCACAAGAACGCGCGGCCGCAGGCCGATACGCTTGAATGCCGTAGCATTTCTATCGATACAGGCCTCGTCTTCGGTGCCACGATCGACAAACTCGAACAACCCCCTGGGGAGTACGCGCCGCGCTCTATCGCGAAGGTCCGAGATGTTGTAGGCGTCTTGTGGCCGGAATGTCATTTACGTCCATCCTTCCTTCAGTATTTCAGATTCGACACACGCACGACCACGCCCCTCCACGAGGCTGGGCCTCGTGGCATGGAATGCATTTGATCAGCGCTGAAATTCGTTGATTTTTAATGTGTCAGGCTTGGCGTTGCAGCGCAGCCTGATGGTCAGTAGAAGATATATATATACTGATGTGTTGATAGGCCGCATACGCCAGCCTTGTCCCCAATTTTTATATTTAAAATAAATGGTATCAGAGACGTTTATGTCCAACAAATGAAAAAAATTGTTGGCTGCCTATCGATAAATCTGATTGATGGCGAGGTGGTGTGCGGGCCGCCCGGCATGGCCGCCTATGCATGATGCGGTTTTACGGCCTGTGCCGGCTTTGCTTAACTTGGGCGACGTTGCCGCCCAGTGTGAGGCGGTTCAGCCTCCCCCCACGGCCACCACGATTTCCAGATTGTCGCCGTCCAGCAGAGCGGTGCTGGCATGCGCGCTGCGCGGCACGATTTCGCCATTGCGCTCCACCGCAATGCGCTTGCCGTGGAAACCCAGTTGTTCAATCAGGCCCGAGACGGTCAGGCCGGTGTCGATGAGGCGGTTTTCGCCATTCAGGGTGATGTTCATCATTCCTCCCGGTTCAGAATAACGGACTGGCTGGTCAATCGCGGAAGCGGTCCGTGGCGGCCAGCAGATGCGCCAGTATGCCTGGTTCGTCGAAAGCATGGCCGGCATCGTTCACCAGGTGGAAGGCGGCTTCCGGCCACGCCTGGTGCAGTTCCCAAGCGGTGCGCGCCGGCGTGCAGGCGTCATAGCGACCCTGCACGATCACGCCGGGGATGTCGCGCAGGCGATGCGAGTCCCGCAGCAGCTGGCCTTCTTCCAGAAAACCGCCGTTCATGAAATAGTGGTTCTCGATACGCGCGAACGCCAGCGCCGAGGCATCGTCGGAGTGTGACTGCTGGTGTGCGAGGTTGGGCTGCAGCGTGATCGTGTGGCTTTCCCATTGCGTCCAGGCGTGCGCGGCTTCGAGCTGCTCGCGCCGGTCGTCGCTGGTGAGGCGGCGGTGATAGGCGGAGATCAGGTCATCGCGCTCGTCTTCCGGTATGGGCGCAAGATAGCGTTCCCAATGATCGGGGAAGAGCCAGGACGCGCCTTCCTGGTAGAACCAGCGCAGCTCGGCGCGCCGGACCGTGAAGATGCCGCGCAGGATCAGGGCGCTGACGCGTTCAGGGTGCGCCTGCGCGTAGGCCAGGCCCAGGGTCGAACCCCAGGACCCGCCGAAGACCAGCATCTGCTCGGCCTCCAGCACCTCGGCGCGCAGGCGCTCGATGTCGGCCACGAGATGCCAGGTGGTGTTGTTTTCGAGGCTGGCATGGGGCGTTGAACGGCCGCAGCCCCGCTGATCGAGCAGCAGCAGCTTGTAGCGGGCCGGGTCGAACAGCCGCCTGTGCACCACGGAACAGCCGCCGCCCGGGCCGCCATGCAGGAAGATGGCGGGTTTCCCATGGGGATTGCCGCAGAGTTCCCAGTACACGCGATGCCCGTCGCCGGTGTTCAGATAGCCATGGGAATAGGGATGAATCTCGGGATACATTCAGGCCTTGCGTTTGAAAATGAGGTCCCACACGCCGTGGCCCAGACGCAGGCCGCGCGTTTCGAACTTGGTCTGGGGCCGGAAATCGGGCCGCGGGGCATAACCCTGGCCGACCGTGTTTTCCAGGCTTGCTTCGCCGCTCAGGACATCCAGCATCTGCTCGGCGTAGTTTTCCCAATCGGTGGCCAGATGGATGTAGCCGCCCGGGGCGATGCGGCTGGACAGCAGTTTCACGAGTGGCGGTTGTATCAGGCGGCGCTTGTGGTGGCGCGCCTTGGGCCAGGGGTCCGGAAAATAGACGTGCACGCCGGCCAGGGAGTCCGGAAGCAGCATTTCCTGCAGGACCTCCACCGCATCGTGCTGGATGATGCGCACGTTCGTCAGCCCCGACTCGTCGATGCGCTTGAGCATGGCGCCGACCCCGGCGTTGAAGACCTCCACCCCCAGGAAGTTGTCCTGCGGCCGTGCCAGCGCGATCTTTTCCGTGGTTTCGCCCATGCCGAAACCGATTTCCAGAATGGTGGGCGCCTGGCGGCCGAAAACCTGCCCGAGATCGAGCGGTTGGCGCTGGAAGGGGATGGCCCACAGCGGCATCAGGCGGTCCAGCGCTTCGCGCTGGCTGGGCGTGATGTGCGAGCGCCGGTGAACGAAGCTGCGGATGTGCGCGGTGCCGGATGGCATCGATGCCGTGTCCGGATGCGTGGCCGCAACCGGCGGGGACGAGTGAATGTTCTTCATACCGTGATTGTAGCGGGTCAAAGCTGGGCTATAATTCGTTCCCCCTGCGGGTGTAGCTCAATGGTAGAGCAGAAGCTTCCCAAGCTTAAGACGAGGGTTCGATTCCCTTCACCCGCTCCAAGCGACCTTTCCAGGGCCCGTAGCGTCTCGATCACGGATGCCTTGCCGCAGCTTGATGACCTCCGCAATAAGTTGTCCTCGGGACATCTCCCGCAGATCAGTGTCCATCGATTTCTCTCCTGCCTAACCGGGCCAGTTGCCTGCCCATGCCGTTAATCGTCATATGGATTGTTAGGGTCGTGCGGATCGAGGCGGTGTCTGTCCGACGAGTACAGCCCGAACCCCGCCTCACCGTGGCGTAGCTCCGTACCCGGTGGCGTGAAGTCGTCGCCACCCTTGCCGAAACCACGAGCCACGAGCAGCAGACACACCAGCAGCAGTGCCAGCCAGAAGGCCGTATAGAGTAGTACCCCCAGGACGGCGAGCTTGACGATCCACACCAGCGCGGTCGCGGCACCGCTCGGCACGCCGACGGAAGCCAGCCACGCGACCACCCGGCGCTCGCGACGCACGTAGCCCCGCCACCCGCGGCCGAGCCAGCGGCCGAAGCGTTCTGCGATATTGCTGCTACGGGGTCTCGTGTTCATGATCGTCACCTGCTTGTCTGCGTTACATGGTTGCTCCAGTGTGCGCCGGTGGCCACCGCGGTGTGACGAGTAATACGGCATGTCTGCTGCGGGATTTCGGCCGCCCAGGCCGTTGATGATTAGATTTATACATAAAATTCAACCATGAGGCTAATTTTCAAGCATCGTTCTGCTCCTGAGTGACGATTGATTAGATTGTGTATTATATTTAAACCATGAGTGGAAATACGCGACATCAAGTAATCAAGCGGCTGCTGACGGAGCTCCCCCGGGGAGCGCCGTTCGACCTCGCCATGCTCGAATCCTACGGCGTGTCGCCCCAGTTGGCTGCTCGCTACGCGGAGAGCGGCTGGCTGGTGCGTCTGGCACATGGCGTCTATGCGTTCCCGAATGACGACTTCGACGTCAGCGGCGCCCTGCGGTTCCTGCAGAAGAAGGTCGCCGGCCTGCATGTGGGGGGCAAGAGCGCCTTGGCACTGCAGGGGATGCGGCACAACCTGGCTTCCCGGGAGACCCTGGTGCTTTGGGGCGATGCTCGCTTTGCGCTGCCGGCTTGGTTCACCAAGCGGTTTCCGGCGCGGTACGTCAACCCCAGGCTGTTCGACTGGCCCGGCGATACGCTCGCCGACAAGACTCTGCACACACCGCCGGGGCAGGCGGCAGGGCTGCGCGTGGCAGTGCAGGAGCGTGCGGTTCTGGAACTGCTCTACGAGACCGGCACCCGGGAAAGCCTTGAGGAGGCCCGCAACCTGTTCGACGGTCTGCGATCGCCGCGCAAGGATGTACTCGGACGCCTGCTGACCTGCTGTACCAGCGTTAAGGCCGTGCGCCTGTTCTTGACCTGGGCACGAGAAACCGAGGTGGTTGACGTCGATGCGCTGCTGGAGCAGTACCCGGTACGCACCGGCAGCAACAAGCGCTGGATGAGCCGCCTCGATGACGGCACCTTGCTGAGCCTGGGCCCTCATGGATAAACTATTACGCCGATACCGTCCGCCTGTTGCTGAGCATCGCTCCAGAGGTGTTCGACAACGACATCTTCGCCATGAAGGGTGGCACCGCCATCAACCTATTCCTGCGGGACATGCCGCGCCTGTCGGTGGACATCGACGTGGTCTATCTCCCTTGGCAGACACCGCGGGACGAGGCGTTGCAGGCGATCAACCAGGAGCTGGCCGCCATCGCGCAGCGCGTCGAACCTCTCGGCACGCAGGCACGCCTGATCCGCAGCAAGGATCTCGGGGACACCAAGCTGATCGTGGAGAACGAGAGCAGCCAGGTGAAGGTCGAGGTCAACGTGGTGTTTCGCGGCACCGTGCTACCCATCGCACGCAGTCCGCTGAGCGTTCGCACCAGCGATCTGTTCGGTGTCGAGTTCGAGGTGCCGACCCTGGCCCCGGACGAGCTCTATGCCAGCAAGCTGGTCGCCGCCATGGATCGCCAGCATCCCCGAGATCTGTTCGACGTCTGGCAGTTGTTTGAGGGCGGAGGCCTGACCGATGCGATGGTCGAGTGTTTCGTGGTCTACCTGGCGGGGCACAACCGGCCCACTCACGAAGTGCTGTTCGGCAACGACAAGGACATCACCGGTGAGTATGAGCGCGCCTTCGTCGGCATGACCGAGGTGGCTTGTTCGCTGGGCACCCTGCTCGATATCCGTGCTCGGCTGCGCCATGAACTGCCGCGACGGCTGAGCGACGCCCACCGGCAGTTCCTGAGCGAACTGGCCCGGGCGCAACCCGACTGGTCTCTGCTGCAATGTCCGCATGCCGACCAATTGCCGGCGCTGCGCTGGAAGCTCGCCAATCTGAACACCTTCCAGAAACGCCGCCCAGAAGACTTCATCGCACAGGCCGATGCCCTTGACGCAGGCTTGGCTGCCGCTGCTTCCGGAGACTGAACCGCGTCGCTCGACTCCACCGGGAAAAGGGGCTGCCCTGGCATCCGTTTCTTTGTCGTCTGACACTTGGTTCCCGCCTATACGGCTCCGCTCTCATTTCAGGCCACGGCGATGTTCGCTCTGTTCCAACGAAAACAGCCGCCATTGCCGGAACCGGCACCGGCGACACCACCGGAAGGGCTGACGCGGCCGGAATCGGCCGCGTCCTTGCTGGCAACGCCGCGCCTACAGGCCCCGCGCGTACCCGCCGAATCCGCCAAAGGCCGGTTCTCCGGTGGTATTCTGCATGGAACATCAGCCTTTACCAACCGCGCAGGCCGCCGCGATCCGACAGGCTTGCGCCCGCAAGGAGACGAGGCATGGGCAAGAAGCTATTGATGCTGGTGGGCGATTACGCTGAAGACTATGAAACCATGGTTCCGTATCAGGTGCTGCTGACTGTCGGGCATACTGTGCATGCGGTGTGCCCCGACAAGAAGGCGGGCGATTCGGTCGCCACGGCAATTCACGATTTCGAGGGTGACCAGACCTACAGCGAGAAGCCGGGGCACCGTTTTACGCTGAACTTCGATTTTGACCAGGTGGAGCCCGCCGGCTATGACGGGCTGGTGATACCCGGGGGCAGGGCGCCCGAATATCTGCGCCTGAACGAGCGGGTGCTGGAAATCGTGCGTCATTTCGACAATGAACGCAAACCGATTGCGGCCGTTTGCCATGGTGCGCAGATTCTTGCCGCCGCGGGCATTCTCAAAGGCCGCACATGCTCGGCCTATCCGGCCTGCGCCCCGGAAGTCCGGCTGGCTGGCGGCACTTATGCGGATATCGCCGTCGACCAGGCGCATACCGATGGCCACTTGGTGACCGCGCCGGCCTGGCCCGCGCATCCCGCCTGGATGGCCCAGTTCCTGAAGGTGCTGGGAACGAAGATAGAGGCCTGAAGCGCCCCGGAAGCGAGGTCTGAATGAGGCTCATCGATCTGAGTTCCTGGTCCGGCATTTTGACGACGCTGCTCGGGCTGGCGCTGTTTGCGCTGATCGGCGTGGGGATACGCGTACTGATCATGCAGACGGTGCAGCAGCGGCGCGAGCGCATGAACCGCCAGATCAATGAACGGCTCAGGACGCTGATCGCCGCCTACCGGGTGTTGGGCGGGTCGTTCACAGGGCGGCTATTGGTGGACCCGAGGCATTTGCACGACCTGGGCACAGCGCAGGCCGGGAATGCGGACGAAACGGAGGAAGCCCGGCAGCTTGGCGGGGGTGGCAGTTCCGACCGTTCGCGCCGCATCCGCGATGCGGTGGAAGCCGCGTTGGCGGACATCATCCTGCTGGGTACTGTCGAGCAGGTCCGTCTGGCCAGCATTGCCGCGCGTGACATGGCGGCGGGGCGTCCCATCAAGACGGCGGAACTGGTGGTTTCCCTGCGGGATTTTATCCGCGTGGCGCTCGACCTCGGGCCCATACCGGATGATATCGAGATCCCCTACCAAGGCCCGACCCGGGTGCAGGGCGGCTCCGGCCGGGGCCGAAGCGGTGAAAGCGGTGGATCTCGCGGCGGCGGTGCGCGGGGCGGAACCGGCGGCGGCGCGGGAATGGGCATGGGGGTGGGCGTCGGAATGGGATCGAGGCGCAACGAGGGCGAACACCTAGGCTGAGGCTATCCCTTGCCGCGGTTGCCGCCGCAAGGGAACAGGGCGGGCTATCCCACCCGCACCCCGGCGGCGCCTTCACGCAGTTCGCCGACGACGGCGGCATGTTCGAAGCCTTCACTGTGGAAGATGTCCAGCACTTCGGCTGCGGCATCGGGTGCGCAGGCGACCAGCAGGCCGCCGGAAGTCTGCGGGTCGCACAGCAGGGCGCGCATGGCGTCGTCCACGTTGGCCGACAGTTCGATGGATGCGCCGTAGGACGCCCAGTTGCGCCCCGATGCGCCGGTGATGACGCCTTGTGCGGCCAGCCCGCGCACGCCGGGCAGCCAGGGCAGCGCGGCGGGATTCAGTCGTGCCGACAGGCCGGAAGCCCGGGCGATTTCCAGCGTGTGGCCCAGCAGCCCGAAGCCGGTGATGTCGGTAATGGCATGCACGCGGCTCAGGCCGCCCAGCCTGGCGCCGGGGCGGTTCAGCTGGGTGGTGCTGGCGATCATGGCCCGGTAGCCGTCAGCGTCGAGAATCTCCTTTTTCAAGGCGGCGGACAATATGCCTACGCCCAGGGCCTTGCCGAGTATCAGTACATCGCCCGGCCTGGCGTCGGCGTTGCGCCTGATGTGGTCGGGATGCGCGAGGCCCATGGCCGCCAGGCCGTAGATGGGTTCGACGGAATCGATGGAGTGCCCGCCCGCGACGGGGATGCCCGCTTCGGCGCAGATGGATGCGCCGCCTTGCAGGATGCCCGCGATATCGGCTTTGGGCAGTACGTTGATGGGCATGCCCACCAGGGCGAGCGCCATGATGGGGGACCCGCCCATGGCGTAGATGTCCGATAGCGCGTTGGCGGCCGCGATGCGCCCGAAGTCGTAGGGGTCGTCGACAATGGGCATGAAGAAATCGGTGGTGGCGATCAGCGCCTGCCGGTCGTTGAGCCGGTAGACCGCGGCGTCGTCGGACGTTTCATTGCCGACCATCAGCGCCGCGTAGGGCTGGGCGGCGGGCATGCCGGCCAGCAGTTCCGAAAGTACGCCCGGGGCAATCTTGCAGCCGCAGCCGCCGCCGTGGGAAAGCGACGTCAGGCGCGGGGTGCCTGACGGAGATACCGTGTCTTTCATGATGGAGCGCCTGAGTTTGGCGGAAAGCAGCAGGAGTCGAACCTACCTGGGAACGTCTGACGCCCCCAACTGGGTTTGAAGCCCAGCCATGCCACCGGACATGCATGCCTTCCTGTGGAGCGGCTCATGATAGCCCTTGCCAGAAATCCGCGCCATCCTTGCGCAAGACATGCCGGTCTTGTATGCGCCGTGTGTATCCCGCCCGGTTGAAGAATTCCAGGATCTGGATGGCGCGTTTGCGCCCCAGGCCGGTGAGGTCGCGGAACTGTGCGGCGGCCACGCCGTCGGCGTCGCAGGCCGCGCGCAGCATCCCGGCCAGTTCCAGGATCTGTTCACGATGGTAGAACAGGTCGCGCACCACCTGATAGACCTCGCCGCTTCTGAGCAGCTTCAGCAGGGTATGGCGCACTGGCTGTTCTTCCACGTTCAAGCCGCTGGCCAGGTCGCGCACCCAGGGGGGATCGAAACGGCCAGCATCGAGCAGGGGCAGGAGGCGCGCGGCCAGTTCGGTTTCCTGAGGTGTCAGGGCTACCGCATGGCCGGGCAGGTGCAGCCAGGGGCCATTGCGGGCGAGCCTTCCTTCGTCGAGCAGGCTGTCGCGCAAGGCCAGCCACAGAGGCTGGGGCAGGGTGGGCCATGCCATGCGCCGCAATCGGGCCGTGTCCAGCCCGGCTTCGTCGGGCCAGCGTTCGTGGAAAGAGGCCAGGGTCCGCAGAGCATGGCTGGCCAGTGTGTCCCAGTGTGTTTGCAGGATCATGCGGCGGGGAGCATGGCTGCCGACCCATAGTGCGCCTTCCGGGGGCGTGGTTTCATCGGGTGGGCGGCGCAGCAAGCGCATGAGCTGGTGCTCGTCCAGGCCATGGGGGGCCTGTTCCAGCAGGGCCGTCAGGCCGTCTTCGATCTGCAAGGCGGCGACCGCCCGCAGCCAGGCCAGGCGCTCGGGCGAGCGGCGCTTGCGTTGCGGCGCGTTCGGGTCGAGCACCAGGCCGCCGCCCACCGTGTGCCGGGCCTGTGCGTCACGGGCGATGTAGCGGTCGCCCGGCATGGCGCAGACGGGCTGCTCGAACACCAGCTGCATCCAGCCTGTTTCACCGGGCGCCAGGGCCGTGTCCGACAAAGGTACGGCATGGGCGAGGTAATGCGAGGCCCCCAGGTGGATGTGCAAAGGGCTCCAGGCGCGCACGCCCGAGCCCGCATCGGGCCGCAGCCACAGCTGAACATCGATATTGCGCGAGGGCAGGAAGCAGCGCGCATCGGCGATCCAGTCGCCGCGCTCGATGGCGTTCTTGTCGATGCCCCCCAGATTCAGCGCGCAACGCTGGCCGGCCCGCGCTGTGGTTGATGGCCGGTTCTGGGCATGGATGCCGCGGATGCGCACTTTCTGGCCGGCAGGCATCAGACGTATATCTGATGTATCGTCGTCAAGATGCAGCATGCCGTCATGCACGGTGCCGGTCACGACGGTGCCGTGGCCCTTCAGGGTGAAGACCCGGTCGATGGCCAGGCGGAACGGCCCCTTGGTGTCGCGGGCCTTCATGGCCTGGGCCACGGCATGCAGATGATTGCGCAAGGCGCCGGTGCCGGGGTCTTCCGGAGAGGCGGCGCTGACATGGAAGACCGGCATGTCCTGCAGAAAAGTGCCGGCCACCAGCCGGGCGATGTCGTTGCCGACCTCGTCCAGCCGCTGTCCGTCGGCGCGGTCAGCCTTGGAAACCGCCACCGCGCCCCGGGCAATGCCCAGCATGTCCAGTATGGCCAGGTGTTCGCGCGTCTGGGGCATGACGCTGTCGTCGGCGGCCACCACCAGCAGGCCGAAGTCGATGCCGCTCGCGCCGGCCGCCATGGTGTGTACCAGCCGTTCATGGCCCGGAACGTCGATGAAGCCCAGGATGTCGTCATTGGCCAGGGGCGTGTAGGCATAGCCCAGCTCGATGGACATGCCGCGGGCTTTCTCTTCCTTGAGCCGGTCGGTATCGACGCCGGTCAGTGCCTGCACCAGAGTGGTCTTGCCGTGATCGATATGCCCCGCGGTCCCTATGATCATGGCCTGGGTTCTTGAAGTTGCCGGGTAAAGGCGGCTTCGTCGCGTTCTTCCAGGCAGCGCAGATCCAGCCAGAGGGCGTCCTGGGCGATGCGGCCGATGACCGGACGCGGCAATTCCCTCAACCGGCTTTCCAGTTTCTGCAGCGCCCGGCCGGGGCGGCCCTTGCCGGCGTGGCGCACAAGCAGGCCGTGGCTGGGCAGCTGGTCCACCGGCAGGGCGCCGCTGCCGATCTGGCTGAACATGGCGGTGCTTTCCACATGATAGGCGTCGCCCAGGGCCTGTTGCAGCACGGGCCGCAGGCGTTCGGCCTGCTGGCGCATCTGCGCCTGGGGACGGGTCAGCAGTCGCAGTGTGGTCAGCCTGTCGGCCAGCCGTTCCGGCGAACGGTACAGGGCGAGCACCGGTTCCAGGGCAGCCAGTGTCAGCTTGCCCACGCGCAGGGCGCGTTTGAGCGGATTCTTTTTGATTTTCCGGATGAGGTCGGCGCTGCCGACGATCAGCCCGGCCTGGGGGCCGCCCAGCAGTTTGTCGCCGCTGAAGGTCACGATATCGGCGCCCGCGGTGATGGCCTCGCGCACCGTGTCTTCGCGCGGCAGGCCCCACTGGGTGAGATCAACCAGCGTGCCGCTGCCGAGATCGATGGCGGTCGGCAGGCCGTGGCGGCGCGCAATAGCGGCCACCTGGCCTAGTCCGACGCTGCGGGTGAAGCCGCTGATGGCATAGTTGCTGCAATGCACTTTCATCAGCAGGGCGGTGCGCGGCCCGACGGCGTTTTCGTAGTCGGCGGGGTGGCTGCGGTTGGTGGTGCCCACTTCCACCAGCCGGGCGCCGGCCCGCTGCATGATGTCGGGAATGCGGAATGCGCCGCCGATCTCGACCAGTTCACCGCGCGACACCACGGCTTCACGCCGGTTGGCCAGGGTGTTGAGCATCAGCAATACCGCGGCGGCGTTGTTGTTCACGACGGTGGCGGCCTCGGCGCCGGTCAGTTCGCGCAGCAGGCCTTCCACCAAGTCGTCGCGGTCGCCGCGCCGGCCGGTGTCTAGGTCGAATTCGAGATTGGCCGGCGCGGACAGCGCCTGGACCACGGCCTGAACGGCTTCGTCGGGAAGCAGGGCCCGGCCCAGATTGGTGTGCAGCACCGTGCCCGTCAGGTTGTAGACGGCACGCAGGCGCGGTTGATCCTGAACCGCCAGGCGGGTTCTGGCCTGGTCCAGCAGGCTGGAATCGGCCAGATCTTCGATGGCAAGCTCACCCGCCAGGGCCCGGGTGCGGGATTGGTCCAGCACCTGGCGCAGGATGCCGGCCAGCCGGCCGCGGCCGACTTCAGCCGTGAGCGCCAGGGCGGTTTCCGAGCTGAGCAGGCGTTCCAGCGACGGGATGTCGGAAGCACGGGCGGGGTTGGCGGCCTGCTGGATGCCGCCTGCGCCGGCGGGACGCGCGCTCATGACCCGGCCTGTTCGTTCTGCCAGAGCAAGGGGTTGCCGCTGGCCCGCGAGTAGCCGGCTTCGCCCATGAGTATGTCCAGCGTCAGGCTGGCGAGGTCGTCGGCGACTGCATCGGCGCCCAGGACTTTTTCCTGATAGAAGATCTTCCGGTAGGTGTGGCAGTTGTCGCAGGACTCGGCCTTGATGCCTTCCGGGCCGTCTTCGATCTGGTGGTAGGCGATTTGTCTGGTGTCCTGGCAGTGCGAACAGGTGACGCGCACCTGATGCCATTCGCTTGAGCAGAGCGGGCAGCACAGGTAGCGGCAGCCATCGGCCTGCCCGCCTATGCGCACGATGCTGGCCACGGGCAGGCTGCCGCAGACGGGGCACACGCCCTTGGGGCTGATGACCGGCAGCTCGCCTTCCTGGAAATCCGCCGCCAGACTGGTCCAGTACACCTGCAATGCCGCCATGATGAAAGGCGCGGCGGCCGCGTCGACGTCGGTCTCGCGTTCGGTGAGCAGAGCATCGGCCTGGGCGTCGATGGCCTCGGCTTCAGTGTTCAGGCTGTGCCTGAGCGCTTCGATGATTTGCGCCGCCCGCGGGGGCAGACCGGTTGCGGCCGAGACCTGCTTCAGCAGGCCGGCCAGAATGCCGCGCCAGGCGGCGTCGCGCTGCCAGCCCGTGGCCTGCAGTGGGGGCATGCCATGCGCCTGGGCCAGTTCGATGCGGTCTTTTCCCGCGCCGGGCAGGACGCATTCACGGATGGCCTGCTGCTGGGCGTCGGCCAGCGCGGCCATCAGCAGCAGATAGCCGGACAGCGGGTGTCCGTTCGCCAGCTGGCGCAGCCGCGCGGCCCTGTCAGCGAACACCGAGGCGCGAACAGGCTGGCGCAGGCGGGGGATGGAAGTGTGGTCCAGGCTTTCGATTGCGCCGCGCTCTAGAATTCGCTGCAAGGGGGTTCTCCTGAGAAACATGGCTGTCCCGCGTGATGCGCGCAGGGCAGCCATCTGGGTGACGCGCCGGAAAGGCTTGCCTACTTGTCGTGAGTTGGGGTGCCGCGCAACTCGCGCAGCCACGCGCGGTGGTGCTTCCAGACCCAGCCCGGCGTGACCGTGCCGCGCGTCATGGCGCGTATCGAACCTTTGACCCAGATCCCGGCATAGATATGCACGATGATCGCGCAAATCATCAGAAATGCAAAGAGCGCATGCAGCAGGGACGACAGGCGTATCAGTTCGATGGAAAACCAATGCGAGAAATACGAGCGCCACATGACCACGCCCGTCAGCAGCAAGCCCAGCACCAGGAAGATCAGCGCGAAGAACAGCAGCTTCTGCCCGCCGTTGTAGCGGCCTTGCTCGGGCAGCCTTTCTTCCTTCATGTTGAGCATGTCGGGTGCGTGGCGCATCCATTCCATGTCGGCGCGGGTCAGGAAGTTGTGCCGGAACATGCGCGCCGCGAACACGAAAAAGCACAAGGCCATCAATACCCCGATGAAGGGGTGCAGGATGCGCGTCCAGACGCCCCCGCCCAGCAGATTGCTCATCCAGTAGAACGACGGGTGGAACAGGGCCAGGCCGGAGACCGCCAGCAGGACGAAAGTGATGGCGATGATCCAGTGGTTGATGCGCTGGCTGGTGGTATAGCGCTGGATCATCCTTGGTTGGGTCGCCTTATTCATCCATGAACTCCTTGGCTTTGCGTTCGTCTTCCTCGTCCGTTTCGTTCGGGCCGGTACGGATGTAATGGAAGAAGCCCGCCAACGCGGCAAACGCCATGGCCGCGACACCGAGCGGTTTGGCGACGCCCTTCCAGACGGCGACCATGGGGCTGATTTCAGGGTCTTTGGGCAGATCGTTGTACAGCCCCGGCCGGTCGGCATGATGCAGTACGTACATGACGTGGGTGCCGCCCACGCCGCCGGGATCATACAGGCCGGCGTTGTCGAAGCCGCGCGACTTGAGATCGGCGATGCGGCCGTCGGCATGCTGCTTCATGTCTTCCTTGGTGCCGAAAACGATGGCGCCCGTGGGACAGGTCTTGACGCAGGCGGGTTCCTGGCCGACGGCAACCCGGTCGGAGCACAAGGTGCACTTGTAGGCCTTCTTGTCCTTGTCGGACAGACGCGGGATATCGAACGGACAGCCGGTGATGCAATAGCCGCAGCCGATGCAGTTTTCCTGGTGGAAATCCACGATGCCGTTGTGGTACTGAATGATGGCCCCCGGCGAGGGACAGGCCTTCAGGCAGCCGGGGTCTTCGCAGTGCATGCAGCCATCCTTGCGGATCAGCCATTCGAGGTCGCCGGCGGTATTCTCGTATTCCGAGAACCGCATGACCGTCCAGGACTGATCGGTCAGGTCGGCGGGGTTGTCGTACACCCCGACATTGCTGCCGATTTCGTCCCGCAGATCGTTCCATTCCATGCAGGCGACCTGGCAGGCTTTGCAGCCTATGCATTGGGTGGTGTCGATCAGTTTCGCGACACCGCCGCCGACCACCTCGCCGCGCACGCCGGGCGGCGGCGTGGTGGTGGCGGAGCGTCGCTTGATGTCCAGGGATTGCAATGACATGGTTTACGCTCCTATGCTTTTTCGACCTTGACCAGGAAGGACTTGAACTCCGGCGTATTGGTATTGCCGTCGCCCACCGGCGGGGTCAGGGTGTTGGCCAGGAAGCCCGGTTTGGCCAGGCCGACAAAGCCCCAGTGAATGGGGATCCCGACCTGGTGAACCGTTTTCCCTTCCACCGTCAACGCCTTGATGCGCTTGGTGACGACCGCCACGGCCTTGATGTAGCCCCGGTTGGACGACACCTTGACGCGATCGCCATGCGCGATGCCCAGCTCGCTTGCCAGGGCGTCGCCGATTTCGACGAACTGTTCGGGCTGCAGAATGGCGTTGAGCCTGACGTGCTTGGTCCAATAGTGGAAGTGTTCCGTCAGGCGGTAGGTCGTGCCTACGTGCGGGAAATCCTCGACCTTGCCCATGGCGGCCAGATCCTGCTCGAAGATACGGGCCGCCGGGTTGTTGGTGGCGAGCTTGTTGTCGGGATACAGGGGGTTGTAGCCCACCGGCGTCTCGAACGGTTCGTAGTGCACGGGGAAGGGCCCTTCGGCCATGCCCTTGCGCGCAAAGAAGCGCGCCGTGCCTTCCGGGTTCATGATGAACGGGCCCATGCCGCCGGCGGGGTTTTCGTCCGCCTTGTAGTCGGGGGTATCGGCGCCCACCCACGCCTTGCCGTTCCAGTGGACGAGGCTGCGGCGCGGGTCGAAGGGTTGCCCCGATACATCGCATGAAGCGCGGTTGTACAGGACACGGCGGTTGGCGGGCCAGGCCCATGCCCAGTTCAGCGTCTGCCCGATGCCCGTGGGGTCGCTGTTGTCGCGGCGCGCCATCTGGTTGCCTTCCGATGTCCAGCTGCCGGTGTAGATCCAGCATCCGGAATTGGTGCTGCCGTCGTCGCGCAGTTCGCCGAAGCCCGACAGCTGTTCGCCCGCCTTTCGCAGCACCCGGGCCGGCCTGGACGGGTCGGTCTCTTCGACCAGATCGACCAGGGCGCGGCCGTTCATTTCCTTGGCCAGGTCTTCCGCCGTGGGGTTGTAGGGCGTGGCATAAGGCCAGGCCAGGTTGACGATGGGGTCGGGAAAGGCGCCGCCTTCCTCTTTGTACAGCGCGAGCATGCGCTGGTAGATGAGCGCCATGATCTCGATGTCGCTCTTGGCTTCGCCGGGCGGCTCGGCCCCCTTCCAGTGCCACTGCAGCCAGCGGCCCGAATTCACCAGCGCGCCTTCTTCCTCGGCGAAGCAGGTGGTGGGCAGGCGGAACACTTCGGTCTGGATCTGCGAGGAATCGACGTCGTTGTGTTCGCCCACGTTGCGCCAGAACTCGGAGGTTTCCGTCACCAGAGGGTCCATGATGATCATGAATTTGAGCCTGGAGAAGGATTCGAGCAGCTTGCGCTTGTAGGGCGCCGCGGCCAGGGGGTTGAAGCCCTGGCAGATATAGCCCGTCATTTTGCCCTGATGCATGAGCTCGTACACCTGCAGCATGTCGTAGGAGCGGTCCATCTTGGGCAGATAGTGGTAGGCCCAGTCATTGCCGGCGTGCGCCGCGTCGCCCCACCAGGCCTTCATGAGGCTGACGTGGAACTTGCTGTAGTTGCGCCAATAGCTGAGCTGATTGGGCCTCAGGGGAAGCTGGGTGCGGTTCCTGATGTAGTCCTGGTAGGACTGTTCGCCGTCGGCGGGCAGGGTCATGTAGCCCGGCAGCAGGTTGGACATCAGGCCGATGTCGGTTAGGCCCTGGATGTTGGAGTGCCCGCGCAGTGCGTTCATGCCGCCGCCCGCAATGCCGATATTGCCCAGCAGCAGCTGCATCATGGCGCCGGTGCGGATGATCTGCGACCCGATGGAATGCTGTGTCCAGCCCAGCGCGTACAGGACGGTGCCGGCGCGGTCGGGGGTCGACGTGGAGGCCAGCATTTCGCAGACCTTCAGGAATTTGTCTTCGGGCGTGCCGCAGACCCGCGACACCATTTCCGGCGTGTAGCGCTCGTAGTGTTTCTTGAGCAGCTGGTACACCGAACGGGGATGTTGCAGGGAAGGGTCGGTCTTGACGTAGCCGTCTTCGCCCAGTTCGTAGTCCCAGGAGGTGGTGTCGTACTTGCGGGTTGCTTCGTTGTAGCCCGAGTACAGGCCGTCCTCGAAATCGAAGTCTTCGCGGACGATGAACGACATGTCGGTGTAGTTGCGCACGTATTCGTGCTGAACCTTGTCGTTTTCCAGCAGATAGCGTATGACCCCGCCCAGAAAGACGATGTCGGTGCCGGTCCGGATGGGCGCGTAGAAATCAGCCACGGACGCGGAACGCGTGAAGCGCGGATCGACGACGATCAGCTTCGCGTTGTTGTGCGCCTTGGCTTCAGTGACCCACTTGAAACCGCAGGGGTGCGCTTCGGCGGCATTGCCACCCATGATGAGCACGATATCGGCGTTCTTGATGTCGACCCAATGGTTCGTCATCGCTCCACGGCCAAACGTCGGGGCAAGACCTGCCACCGTCGGGCCGTGTCAGACACGAGCCTGGTTGTCGAACGCCAGTGCGCCGAAGCTGCGGAATACCTTGTGCGTGATGTAGGCCACTTCGTTGGGGCTGGCCGACGCCGCCAGCATGCCGGTCGTCAGCCACCGGTTGACGACCCTGCCATCATCGTTGCGTTCGATGAAATTGGCGTCGCGGTCATCTTTCAGCAGACGGCCGATGCGGGTAAGCGCATCATCCCACGAAATGCGTTCCCATTTGTCGGAGCCGGGCGCGCGGTACTCGGGGTACTTGAGCCGGTTCGGGCTGTTGATGAAATCGGTCAGCCCCGCGCCCTTGGGACAGAGCGTCCCGCGGTTGACCGGGTGGTCGGCGTCGCCTTCGATATGCACGATGCGGGCATGGGCGTTCTTGGCGCCATCGCCCAGCCCGTACATGAGTACGCCGCATGCCACAGAACAGTAGGGACAGGTGTTGCGCGTTTCCGTCATGCGCGCAAGTTTGTATTGGCGAACCTCGGCCATCGCCGGAGCGGGGGCCGCGCCCAGCAGCGTGAGGCTGGAGCTTGCCAGTGTGGTGCCTGTCACCTTGAAGAATTGCCGCCGGCTGACTTTAAGCATGGCGCCCTCCAGGTGTTGGAATGGAAGTGAGGAAACCAGGATCGCGTCAGGGATGTACCGACCCCGTTCCAGCGAGTATAAGGGCCTGTTGCCGGAAACGCCATGCGGCGGGCGGCGCGCGATACGCGAAGCGCTGCTACAGTTCTTCATGGGGCCGCGGACATACTTTGCGCGCCCGTCTCACCCGACTTTCATAGGAAACCTGCACATGACGTCCCGTATCGCCCGAATTGACACATATCTGTTCAGGGCTGAAGTGTCCGAACCGGTAAAGACCTCGTTCGGCTCCATTCCCCGACGCTCCGTCCTTGTGCTTCGGGTCGAGGATTCGGATGGAGCGGAAGGCTGGGGGGAAATCTGGTGCAATTTCCCGCCTTACTCGTCCAACAACAAGGTATACCTTGTAGAGACGGTCATTGCGCCCGTCGCGATCGGGATGTCGTCCGAAGATCCTCGCGAGGTTTGGCACACCTTGACCCGGAAAACGCACCGCTGGGCCATCCAGAGCGGCGAGTACGGCCCTATCGCCGCCTGCCTGGCGGGGCTGGACCTGGCGCTGTGGGATCTGCTCGCGCGCCGGAAGAAACTGTCTCTGAGCGCGGCGCTCGGCGCCGCGCCGGCCCTGCAATCCGTACCCGCCTATGCGAGCGGTCTGAACCCCGATACCGCTGTTCAGACCGTGGAGCGCGCCCGCGAAGCCGGATTCTCCGCCTTCAAAGTGAAGGTCGCTTTTTCGCTGGAAGCGGATCTCCGCGTTGTGGACGCGATCAACGCCGGGCTGCGCGACGGAGAGCGGCTGATGGTCGATGCGAACCAGGGCTGGGAAATCGACCAGGCCCGGACGGCGGTGGTCAGGCTGTCCGAGCGCAATCTCGGCTGGATCGAAGAGCCCATCCCTGCGGACAGCCCCGCCGAGCATTGGGCCGAATTGGCCATGCTCTCCGGCAGCGCCATCGCGGGCGGGGAAAACGTGGCGGGGTTTCCCGCCTTTGCCGACATGGTGCAGCGAGGCAGCCACCGCGTGATCCAGCCGGATCTGCTCAAATGGGGCGGTGTGACGGGGTGCTTCGCCGTTGGGCGGCATGCCGTCGCCAACGGGCTCACCTTTTGCCCGCACTGGCTTGGCAGCGCGATCGGCTTGACGGCATCGGCGCATGTGCTGGCCGCCGTGGGAGGGCCGGGGCTGCTGGAGCACGATGTGATGGAGAACCCGCTGCGTGAAGCGCTCGCCACCCCCTTCCCGCGTGTCGAGCAGGGCCGGTTCCCTCTGCCGGCCGGGCCGGGCATCGGGTTCACCCCCGATGTCGACAACGCGAAGGAATGGCTTCTGGACCATCGGAGCTTCAGCGGCTGATCGGGCCATGGCGTGACCACGCGCCCAGAACTTTCATATACATGTAAATACAGTCCGCAAGCGGTTCTCCAGCTCGTTTCCCGGGGGGCGATGCTAGAGTATTCATGAAGCTTCAATAATTTACTGCAATGGGTCTCGGCCCCCGGCCAAGCCGGAGAGTCATCATGCGCGTTCCGGTCCGCTGGAAGGGTTCAATCTGTTATACCACTGGCTGCGGGGTCCCCGGGACACAGAGCGGGGAATAGGCCGGCTTCTCCAGGCGGAAGTCTTCCGCGGGGCTGGCGATCACTGAGAGGATGAAAGAAGAATGAAACTAACGATCGTTGGGTGCGGTGTCGTCGGTTCGTCGTGGGCCCTGGTGTTTTCGCGGGCCGGCCATGACGTGGCGATTTATGATCGCTCGCCCGAGGCAGCCGAGGCGGCAGTCGCCTTCGTCGCCTCCGTCGATCCCTCATGCGCGGAACGATGCCGGGTCGCGGCCGATCTGGCCGATGCGCTGGCCGAAGCCGACTATGTTCAGGAAAGCGCGCCGGAGCGGCTGCCGATCAAACAGGCCCTGTACAAGGAAATGGATGCCCTTCTGGGGGCCCGTACCATTGTCGGCAGCTCGACGTCGGGCTTTCCCGCATCGAGCTTTACCACGGGTCTGGCGAATGCCGCGCGATGCCTGGTGGCCCATCCCATCAATCCGCCGCACCTGATACCGCTGGTGGAGATCGTTCCGGCCACCGGCACCGCGCCTGAAACGGTGCGCTTCGTCCATGACCTGATGCGCGACCTTGGCCAGAGCCCCATCATGCTGACGCGGGAGATCAACGGCTTCGTCGTCAACCGCCTGCAAAGCGCGGTGCTTGGGGAAGCCTTCCGTCTGGTGGAGGATGGCATCTGCACACCGGATGAAGTGGACGCGGCCATGGCCGACGGGCTCGGCCTGCGCTGGTGCTTCATGGGCCCGTTCGCGACCATCGATCTGAATGCGGCGAACGGCGTTGCACAATATTGCGAGAACCTCGGCCCGATGTACCACGGTCTCGCCAAAGAGCAGGCCGACCCGCGCGAGTGGGGGCCGGAGCTGGTTTCCGGCATCGAGGCCAGAATGCGTGTTGCCGTGCCGGCGGACGCCCTGCCGGAGCGCCGCCGCTGGCGAGACCGCTTCCTGGCCCGTATCGTCGAAGCGAAGCAGGCGATTCGCAAGGAACTCGGTTAGGGCGGTTTCGGCAAGGAGATGGCGGCAAACATGCTTCCCGGTGCCGCCGGAATCTTCAAGGGCTCAGTTCACCGTGATGTTGCCATCCTTGATCACCTTGGCCCACTTGGCGATTTCGCTGTCCACGAACTGAGCCAACTCTTCGGACGTGCCGCCGCCGGCCTGCGCGCCCTGTTCCAGCAGGGCTTTCCTGACCCCGTCGCTGCGCAGCACCGCGTCGGCATCCTCCTGGATCTTCTTGACGACGGCGGCGGGCGTGCCAGCCGGGGCGAACAGCCCGCTCCAGGTGTAGGCGCCGAAGTCCGGGAGGCCGCTCTCAGATACGGTGGGGGTGTCCGGCCATGACGGGTCGCGCTGTTCTGTACCGATCGCCAGCAGCTTCATCTTGCCGTTCCTGACTTGAGGCCCGGACGATAGCGCGGCGTCGAACATCATGTGGCAGGTGCCGGCGATGGTATCGATGATCGCGGGGCCGCTGCCTCTGTAGGGCACGTGCGTGAGGTCGTTCAGGCCCGACATGGACTTGAACAGTTCACCCGCCAGATGCGATGGCGAGCCGGGTCCGATGGAACAGTAGTTGGCCGTGTCCTTGTTCTGTTCGGCCCAGGCAATGAACGACTTGACGTCGTTGTAGGGCGCGTCGGTCGGCGCCACCATCAGCAGCGGGATCGTCATGCCACGCACGACGGGCGCGAAATCCCTGACGGGATCGTACGACAGCTTGTCGAACAGGCTGATGTTCACGGTGTGCGGGCCGCTGCCGTTCATCAGCAGCGTATAGCCATCGGGCTCGGCGCGGGCCGCCGCCTCGGTGCCGATGATGCCTGAGGCGCCGCCGCGGTTTTCCACCACCACTGCCTGGCCCCAGCGCTGGGTCAGCCCCTGGCCGAGCAGGCGGGTCAGGATGTCCGTGGAGCCGCCGGCGGGGTAGGGCACGATGATGCGGACCGCGCGGTTGGGGTAGTCGCCGGCGTCCTGGGCGGTCGCCGCTTGCGGGGTCGCGGCCAGCATGCCGAGCATACAGGCGACGGTAATGAATCTTGCTTGCATGATGTCTCCTCTCGTGGTTTTCTTTATGCGAGCCTTGCCGGCTCTGCCTCGCGCGGGCTTCAGGCCTCTGCGTGTTGTTCCCACAGCTCGGGCAGCACGTCGCTCAGGCCGGACTGTTCAGTGGCTGAGATGGTCGTGCGCACGATGGAACGCAATTGGCCGGGCTTCCAGGGGCGTCCACGATGCATGGTGGCGCGGTTGTCCCACATGACCACGTCGCCCGGTTTCCAGTTGTGCACATAGGTGTAGGCCGGCTCGGTGGCACGCTCGATCAGCCGGGCCAGCAGGTCGGCGCCTTCCCGCTCGCCCATGCCCTCGATGGCGCCGGCATGCGAGGCCAGGTACAGTGAGCGGCGGCCATTGACCGGGTTGCGCCAGGTCAAGCGGCGGCGCACCGCCGGCAGGGTTGCATGCTCCTCCGGCGTCATCATGCCGCGGTCGATCTTGTTGCGCGATGTGGCATAGCTGTGGATCGCCACGGCATCGCGCAGCGTGGCCTGCTCGGATGGGCTCAGCCGTTCCCAGGCGGCGCGGGTCGAGGCGAATTCGGTCTCGCCGCCCTGTTCCGGGATGACGCGCGCCGACAGTACCGAAGCCACCGCCGGCACCTTCTTGAACGAGCTATCGGTATGCCACAGCTGGTTGGCGCGCGCGATGATCAGCGATTTGTCGGTGGGCTGGACGATCTTGCCGTCGGGGCCGATATTGTTCATGCGCGAATAGAACGTGCCATGGCCGACTGAACCGACCTTGACCACTTCCAGGGGCCCGAAACCGCGCGAGAACGCGGCCTGGACGTCGTCCGAGATGGGCTGGTCGCGCCAGACGAGTACGGAATACTCTTCGAACGCGGCGCAGACCTGGGCGAAGGCGGCGGCGTCGGACGTCGCCTCGATCAGGCCGATGCCGTGGATTTCGGCGCCGAAGTCTTGGTGCAAACGCTCAATGCGCATGATGACTCTCCTGCTTGTTGGGGGCGAAGACCTATTGCGATGAATTGTTGAAGCTTCATGAATACTCTAGCATCGCACCCCCGAAAACGGGCTGGAGAACCGCTTGCGGCCTGCATTTACATGTATGTGAAAATCCTGGCACGGCGCCGGGATGCGCCATCGGCGGCTGCCGGAGCCTCAGGAGGATGAAGCGGGCCCGGCCGGCGGGATCGGCCCGGCGGCTTCCAGATGGGCGATGCCGGAACGCATCGCCGCGACCACCTCTGTTTCTTTTTCTTCCAGCCGTTCCACCGGGCCCGATACCGCCAGCGCGAACAACCGGCCGAAGCGGCGCTCGGGCAGCACCATGCAGATCCCGCCCGCGCCCGGTTCGAGGGTGTGCTTGTTGAATACGTAGCCATCGCGCCGCCCCTGCTCGATATGCCGCATCAGTTCCGCCAGGGAGATCTTGCGCGCCGGATCGGGCTCATGGAAGTTGATGCGCCGCACCAGCTCGGCGATCTCTTCATCGGTGCGCGCGCCCAGCATGGCCCAGCCGCTGCCCGAGCGCGCGATCGGCCGGATCGTGCCGATCGGCACCGCATACCAGATCGGCAGGCGCGACGGGATCAGGTAGACGTACTGCACGTACAGGTCGCTTTGCGCGGACAGCGTGACCGTTTCGCCGTACGCTTCGGACAGCCGCCGCATCAGCCGCAGCACTTCTTCGTTCTGGCCGAACAGCGCGCGCTGCACCCAGTTGCCCAGCGAAGCCATGCGCATGGTCGGCATATAGGTGCGCGAAAAGCGGTCATAGTCCAGGTAGCCCAGCGTCACCAGGCTTTTCAGCAGCGCCGACGCGCTCGACGGCGGATAGCCGAAGCGCTGCGTGAAGTCCTTCAGCGCCATGGGGCGCTGTTCGGTTTCGAAGGCCTCGAGTATTTCGAATACCCGCTGGGAGGTCTTGATGGGCTTTTCCGGCATGGCGTGGAGCTTAGCACCGCTTGGGGCCTGGATGGCGGAGCGGGTCCGTGTCCATCGCAATGCCCCGACTGCGACGCCTCTGGCGCCGCAGTCGCGGGAGCCCCTACGGGATCAATACTCGATGGTCAGGCCCGCGTAGTAGCGGCGCCCGTCCAGGTGCTTGCCGTATTCGTTGGAATCGATCTGCTTGTCCAGGGCATTGTAGATGCCGGCGAAGCCCAGCACGTTCTTGCTGAAGCGATAAGTCGCGCCCAGATCGACGATGGTGTAGGCGGGGATCTCGTCGGTGCCGCCGTCTATGCTCTTGCTCTTGTACTTGGTCTTGGTCCAGAGCTTGAGATCGTTGTTCAACTGGTAGTCCAGGCCGACGTTGAACATGTGGCGCGGCGTGTTGTTCAGGGCCTGGCCGGCGCTGTCGCCCGATTTGATTTCGCTGTCCGATAGCGTGTAGCTGGTGTTCAGCATCAGTTTGTCGGTCACGGGCATGCCGAACGCCGCCTCGATGCCGCGCAGTGTGGCGGAATCCAGATTCACGTATTGCTGGATGCTCTGGCGCGGCGGGTTGTTGCCATATACGCAGGCGGGCGGGGCGCCGACCGGCGTGTTGCAGACGTATTCCTTGCCGATTTTGTCCTTGAACCTGGTGTAGTAGGCCATCACGCTGAAGTTCAGTCTTTCCGGCGTGGCGTAGGCAAAACCGAACTCGAAGTTGGTGCTCTTTTCCGGCTGCAGGTCGGAATTGCCTTTGTCCCAGGAGCGGCCGCGCGCGGCGGGTTCGACGATGTTGTCGTCGGCCTGTTTCAGCGAAGGCGTCTTGTAGCCGCCGCTGACGCCGCCTTTCAGGTTCAGGTTGTCGGTCAGGCGGTATACGCTGTAGAGACGGGGCGTGAAGTGCGTGCCATAGTGTTCGTTCTTGTCCAGGCGCGCGCCGCCGGTCAGTGTCAGCCGGTCGGTGAGCGACCATTCGTTCTCGGCGAACAGGGCGGCCTGCCACCGCTCCAGATTGGTGGCGATGGAGCCCTGGAAGCGCGACTCGTCGTGAATGGTCTTTTCCTGCTTGTATTCGGCGCCCACCGTCAGCATGTGCGCATCGAACGGTACGACGGTTTTGGTGTTGAAGGTGGTGGCGCGGTAGCCGGATTCGATATCGCCGTTGACGATGTCCACGGATTCGTGCAGCACCCACGACTTGGTTTCGGCGCCCCGGCCCCAGCGCCAGTCGTGCGTCAGGCCGTAGACGGTACGCTCGTTGTGCATCATCATCGGGTCCGTCGAGCTTTCCTCGCTGCGGTCGTTCTTGTTGCGCGCGTGGCCGCCCTCCAGTTCCAGGCTGTGCTGCTCGTTCAGCTTCCATGTGAACTTGGCCGTGTTGTCGATACGGTCCTTGGCGGCGTAGCCGCCCTGGATGCTGTCTTCCAGGCGGCGGTACTTGGAGCCGTACACGGTCATGGCCAGGCGGTCGTCGATCAGCGGGCCGCTGAGATAGTAGCGTCCCTGATAGGCGTTGCCGGCATCGGAATCACCCTGGAACACACCGTCCACCGTCACGCTGCCCGTCCATTCGGGCGGCACTTTCTTGGTGATGACGTTGATCACGCCGCCCAGGGCGCTGGACCCATACAGCGACGACATCGGGCCGCGAATGACTTCGATCCGTTCAATGGCCGACAGCGGCGGCAGCCAGCTGGTCTGGGCGCCGCCGCCGAAACCGTTGTAATAGGCCTCGCTGGACGCGCCCAGCGGCTTGCCGTCGATCAGGAACAGCACGTAGTTTTCGCCCATGCCACGGATGTTGACGGAGGTCGATTCGATCTTGCCGCCCGCGCCGCCTTCGATACTGACGCCAGGGATGTCCTGCAGCGCATCGGTGACGTCGCGGTAGAACTTGCCTTCCAGATCCTCGCTGGTGATGACCGAGATGGAAGCGGGCGCATCGGCGATGGCCTGTTCGAAGCCTGTCGCCGTCACGACGACGTTCGGCAATTGCGTGACGGGAGTGCTGGCGGACTGGGCCATGACGCAGCTAAGGGGCAGCAGCCCGGCGAGCGCGCAGCCCACCGCTACACTGCTCGCTTTCAAAGGAAAGGGGCGAGTGGATGACATCGGGATGATCCTGTCGGAAAACGGGGAGACGGGGCGTCCCCTGGATATATGGATTGGATTAATGACTGATAATGAAAACTATTTTCATTACGTATATTTTGGCAGGCATAACTGACCGTTTCCTGACCACGCGCCAAAGCGCAAGCCTCCCCACCTTGCGGTTTGCATGCCGCTCGGATTCGCTCCGGCCTACATAGGTGGAAACCGCAGGCGCACGGTACAGCTCGTGGCGTCGACGAAGTGAATGTCGGCGCCCGCGTTGCGCAGCGCCTGGCGCGCGATGGCCAGCCCAAGGCCCGAACCCCTGCCGTCCTGGCGGCCTTTGTGGAAGCGCTGGAAGACCGTCTCGCGCAGATGGGGCGGTACGCCCGGCCCCGCATCCGATATGTCGAGCACGGCGCCGCCGTCATGCGCGCGGTACAGGCGCACGGCGACGGCTCCCGCGCCGTGCGCCAACGCGTTTTCGACCACATTGCGGATGGCGTCGCGCAGCGCATCGGCGTCGCCGCCGACAAGAACCTGATCGAGGAAGTCGGCATGTATCTCGCGATGGTGCCGCTCGAACAGCGGGATCAGCGACGCCACGACCTCGCGCGCCAGGCGGGACAGGGATACGGTGCCGCCCGGGGGGCCGGCATGCAGAGCGTGATCCCGCCGGGCCAGCGTCAGCAATTGCCCCACAAGGCGGCGCAGCCGTTTCATTTCCTGCTCGATGGCGGGCCAGTCGGCCTTGCCTTCGTGCTGCATTTTCTGCAGACGCAGATCCAGCACCGTCAGCGGGGTGCGCAGCTCGTGGGCGGCATCGGCCACCAGCTGTTTTTCGGTGGCCAGCGCCTGGCCGAGGCGGTCGAGCGCCAGATTGGCGGCTTGCGCCAGCGGCAGGACCTCTTTGGGCAGCCGCGCCAATGGAATGCGATGTTCAGGATCGTCGGGGCTGATCTCGGCGGCCAGTACGGCGGCCTGGCGCACCGGGCGCAGCGTCCAGCGCATCAGGCTCCACATGATCAGTGCGGTGGCCAGCAGAAACAGGGGCAGCGCGAGCAGGCCGTGCAGGAACCGGGTCTGCAGCAGCGCGTCGATGAGGTTGCGTTCCAGTGTGTCGAGCTTGGAAACGATCAGCGTGGTGCCGTCGCTCAGTTGCACCGGCACACCGATGACTTTGCCATGGCCCCGGTAGGATTTGAGCCGCATCGGCTTGAGCGCTTCGTTCAGCGTGCCGGGCCGCATGCGCAGGGCGCGCGGCAGATTGCGGGAATGCCACATGGCTTTGCCGCCGGCATCGTACAAGGTGTAGTACAGCTCGCCGCCCGCGTATTCCCGCGGCAGAAGGCTCAGGTCGCTGGCCGAGGTCAGGCCCTGTGCGATCTCCTGGGCCTGCAGCAGCAGCGTGCTGTAGCGAAGCTCGTCGCGTGTGTTGTACAGGTGCCAGAGCAGGCTGCCGAAGCCGAGCAGGCTGACCAACAGCAGGGCCGCGAAGATGCGCGACGCCAGGCTACGCCGGGTCATCCGTCTCATCACGGCCCGGCAACAGACGATAGCCGATGCCGCGCACGGTCTGGATGCCGGCCCGGGCGCCGCCATTGGCGAGCTTGCGCCGCAACCGCGACACCAGGGCCTCGATGGCGTTGAGCGTGACGCTTTCGCTGTCGGCGTACAGGTGTTCTTCCAGATATTCCTTGACCACGATACGCGGCGATGTGCGCAGCATTTCCTCCAGCAGCATGGTTTCGCGCCGGGAAAGATCCAGCGCTTTGCCATCCACGCTGGCCTGGCGCGCCCGGGGTTCGAATACGAGGTTGCCGCAGCTCAGCGTCACGGACGAGTTCGAGGCCCGGCGCAGCACGGCGCGTATGCGGGCTTCCAGTTCACGCACGTCGAAAGGTTTGAGCACGTAATCGTCGGCGCCGGCATCCAGGCTGGCAATGCGGCTTTCGACGGCATCGCGCGCCGTCAGAATGATGCAAGGAATGGGGCGGTCGCGGTCGGCGCCGCGCTGCTCCAGCACGCGCTGGCCGTCCATATCGGGCAGCCCCAGATCCAGAATCATTGCGTCATAGCGCGTAACGCATTGGGCGGCCAGCGCCCTCTGGCCGGTGTCCACGGCATCCACGGCAAAGCCGCGATGCCGCAGGTGGTCCACCAGCAGCGAACGCAGGTTGGGATGGTCTTCCACGACAAGCAGTTTCATTGTGTTTCGACGGGGGGATTGTCAGCTTCCGATCAGGTTGGAATGTCAGACTTGCGGTCTTGGTTCGATGCAATCATTTTCATTGTTGCGTCTTGTTCTCATTATCGATTCTATTTCTATCGGTTGTCTACCAGCGGACGGGTCTGGAAAATGGAAATGCTCAAGCAGGACCGATGGCTGAATGGCCAGCGCCTGGATGTTGCCGTGCGCACGCTGCTCGGAGTGGGAGCGGGCTATGCGCTTTCGGCGCTGTTGGCCGCCTCGCTGAGTGTGGTGCTGCCGGCGGCGCGCGCCGAAGCGGTGATGGTGGCGACCATGCTGGCCTTCCTGGCTTATGCGGCGCTGATCATCTGGGCCTATGCGGCGCGCAGCGCGAGGCGGCTGGCCGCCATCTGGGTCGCGCTGGCGCTGGTGCTTTGGCTGGCGATGGCCTGGGGAGGGCAAGCATGAAGGCGCAGGGTTTCCGCCAGGTCAATTCCTGGCTGCATACATGGTCGGGCCTGTTGCTGGGCTGGCTGTTGTTCGCCGTCTTTCTGACGGGCACGCTCAGTTATTTCCGTCAGGAGATCACATACTGGATGCAGCCGGAACTGCACGCTTCGCAGAGCCGGGCGCAGACGGCCGAGCAGGCGCTGCGGGCCATGCAAGGCCTGGCGCCCGATGCCGCGTCCTGGCAGATCACGCTGCCCAGCGAGCGGAATCCCACGGTGCGCGCCCGCTGGTACGACCAGGGCGAGCGCGTCACCAAGGGCGGCGGCAAAAGCGTCACGCTGGACGCCACGACGATGGAACCCTTGGCCGGCCGCCCCACCGCCGGCGGTGAATTCCTGTACCGCTTTCATTTCGAGCTGTATGGCATGGATCGCACCTGGGGGCGCTGGATCGTTGGTGTGGCAACCATGTTCATGTTGGTGGCCATCGTCAGCGGCGTCATCATTCACAAGAAGATTTTTGTCGATTTCTTCACTTTCCGCCGGCGCAAGGGCCAGCGTTCGTGGATGGATGCGCACAACGCGCTGGCCGTGCTGTCGCTGCCCTTCCATTTCATGATTACCTACAGCGGCCTGCTGTTGCTGATGTTCCTGCTGATGCCCTGGGGCATCGATGCCGCCTATAAAGGCGATACGCGGGCCTTTTTCTCGGATCGCGGGCGCATCGCGGCCCCCGCTTCCGAGCCCGGCGGGAGCGATGGGGCGGCACCCGTCCCGCAGGCCATGGCGCCCGTCGGCCCTATGCTGGAGGCTGCCCACCGGCAATGGCCGCAGGGTATCGCCAGCATTTCGGTTCTGCAGCCCGGCCGCGCGGGTTCGACCATGGAACTGCGCCAGAAGGGCGCGGAAACCCTGTTGAACCATGCGGCCGGTGAACGCATGGTGTTCGACGCCGGTTCGGGGGAACTGAAGGAAACCATACGCTCCGAGGTGCCTGCCGCCGGCACGTCCACCTACAACGTGTTTTCGGCCTTGCATCGTCTGCGTTTTGCCGATGTATGGCTGCGCTGGCTGTTCTTCATCGCTGGGGTGATGGGCACGGCCATGGTGGGTACCGGCATGATTCTGTGGGTCGTCAAGCGTCTGCCGCAAAAGCGCAAAGGCCGCTATCACGCCGGCCATCGCCTGGTGGAACGTGTGAACGTGGCGGCCATCGCCGGCCTGTTCGTCGCGGTGGGCGCGTATTTCTGGCTGAACCGGCTGCTTCCCGTATCGCTGCCGGGCCGTGCCGGCTGGGAAATCAACGGCTTTTTCATTGCCTGGGCCTTGACCTTGCTGCATGCCTGGCTGCGCGAACATGGGCAAGCCTGGAAAGAGCAGCTGTATGCCATCGTCGTGCTGTTCGCGGGCCTGCCCATCGCGAATTTCCGGTATCCCGACAGCCATCTGGCGGCCGCCATCGCGAACGGGCGCTGGACGCTGGCCTCCATGGACCTCGTGCTGCTCGCCACGGCGGCGCTGGCGGCCTGGGCCGTCTGGTATCTGCGCCCGGGGGCCAGCGCGGCGCGCAAGTCCGCACCCGCGCCCAGGCCGGCGGTGCAGGAAGCCGCGCCGGTTCAACAAACGGCACAAGAGGCGGCGTCATGATCACGGCCGGCACGGTATTTCTGGGAATGGCCGGCATGGCTTCGCTCGGCATGGCCATGGAAAAGCATCATGAACAGATCTGGGGCGGGAAACGCCCGGCCGCCCGGCGCGCCTGGGCATTCCGCTCGGCGGGATGGCTGTTGCTCATCATCGCGGCGATGCTGGCGGTGCGCCTGCAAGGCGCGTCCATGGGCCTGACGCTGTGGGCCATGGAAATCAGCCTGGCGGCGGTTTGCGTGGGCCTCGTGCTGAGTTATGCGCCGCGCCTGCTGCCCTGGCTGACGGCCGCGGCCTTGCTGGCGGCCTGGATGGTCCATTAATGATTATCATTACAATCTTGGTTCAGATCATCCTTAAAGTGGCTTCGGATTGCAAAGCGGGAGTATCTATGCGCAAATGGATGTGGGCTGTCATGCTGGCGTGGGCAACCGGCGGGGCGGCATTGGCGGCCGAGCCCGGCCCTGTGGTGAAACACTATGCCGATCTGGCCCTGGCCGGGTACGAGGATGCGCTGGACGGCGCCCGTGCTCTGCAAGACAGCATCGACGCCCTGCTGGCAACGCCTTCCGCTGAAACCTTGAAGGCCGCGCGCGACGCCTGGCTGGCCGCGCGCGTTTCCTACCAGCAGACCGAAGTGCTGCGTTTCGGGAACCCCATCGTCGATGACTGGGAAGGCCGGGTCAATGCCTGGCTCCTGGACGAAGGCATGATCGACTACGTGGACGAATCCTATGGCACCGAGTCGGACGTCAACACCTATTACGTCGTGAATGTCATCGCCAACAAAGAATTGCTGCTGGGCGGCAAGCGCGTGGACGCCGGCACCCTGGACGCGCGCCTGCTGCGCGAAGTCCTGCACGAGGCCGACGGCAACGAGGCCAATGTCGCCACCGGCTACCATGCCATCGAGTTCCTGCTGTGGGGCCAGGACCTGAACGGCACCGGCCCGGCTCCCGAGGGCCGCAAGGGGACGCCGCGGGAACGCCATGCGGGCAACCGCCCGCACACCGATTTCGATGCCGGGCAATGTTCCGGCGGCAATTGCGAACGCCGCGCGCAATTCCTGAAGACGGCCGCCGATCTGCTGGTGGCCGACCTGGAGGAAATGGTCGGCAACTGGAAGGCGCAGGGCGCCGCCCGCGGCGAAGTCATTCACGACGCGCGATCGGGCCTGACCGCGATGCTGACCGGCATGGGCAGTCTGTCGTATGGCGAACTGGCGGGCGAACGCATGAAGCTGGGCCTGATGTTGCACGACCCGGAAGAAGAACACGATTGTTTTTCCGACAACACGCACAATTCGCACTATTACAACCAGGTCGGCATCATGAACGTCTATTACGGCCGCTATCTGCGCACCGATGGCAAGAGGCTGGAAGGTCCCAGTTTGTCGGATCTGGTCAAGGCCAGGGACGTCGGTCTGGACGAAGAAATGCGCCGGACGCTGCGGATCACGTACGACGCCATGACGGCCATGAAGCAGCGCGCGGAAACCATCGAAACCTACGACCAGATGATCGCCCAGGGCAATACAGAGGGCAATGCGGTGGTGCAGGCCGCCATCGACGCGCTGATCGTGCAGACGCGCAGCATTGAACGGGTCATTGCCGCGCTCGATCTGGGTGCGGTCGAGCTCGAGGGCTCGGACAGCCTGGACGCGCCCGAAGCCGTTTTTCAATAGGACATGCCAGGCGCGGCGGATCGCATTATGCGGGGAATCCGGCGGATTGCGGGGTGGTTGCTCGCCTTGACGACGGCGGCCGCCATGGCGGGGCCACGGGGCGACCTCGGCGAGGCCGACCGCCAGCGCGTGCAGGCCGTCACGCGGGCGACGACCGATTTTTCCAGGGCCGAGCCTTACGAAGCCATGCAAGGCGGGGCTGGTACGGTCGATAAACTCGTCAATGCGGACATTTTTTCGCATCCCGCCGCCAACCTCGGTTTCGAGGGGCGGCAGGAATTTCTCGTCGGCAATGGCCTGTTCCGCAAAGACTGGGTTTCGTCGCCCTCGTCCACGCAGGCCTCCGACGGCCTGGGCCCCTTGTTCAATGCGCGTTCCTGTCAGGCCTGCCATGTGAAGGATGGCCGCGGCAGCCTGCCGGGCCTGGGCACGGCCGCGCAGTCCGACAGCGTGGCCCTGCTGATGCGGCTGTCGCGGCCGGCGCCATCGGAGGACGCCGCGCGGGCCGCCATCGGCGACGGCGCCGCGGCCGCAAAATGGCTGCCCGATCCGGTGTATGGGGAACAATTGCAGCCCTTTGCGGTGACTGGCATGCGGGCCGAAGGCCAGGTGCGCATCAGCTATACCGAAGTGCCTGTCGAACTGAACGGCGGCGTAACGGTGGTGCTGCTTCAACCCGGTTATCGCGTCGAAAACCTGGGTTTCGGGCCCATGCACCCCGATACCGTCATGTCGCCGCGTCTGGCCCCGCCCATGCTGGGCCTGGGCCTGCTCGAAGCCATCCATGAAGACGACATCCTGGCCAATGCCGCGCGTGCCAAGCCCGACGGCATCGGGGGAAGGCCCAACTGGATCGAGTCGCCGGCCACCGGCGAAACGGTGCTCGGGCGCTTCAACTGGAAGGCCGGCAAGCCCGACGTGATGCATCAGTCCGCCGCCGCGTTTTCGGGCGACATGGGCTTGTCCTCGCCGCTGTTCCCCGGCCATTACGGCGATTGCACCGACCGGCAGCCCGACTGCCTGACGCTGCCGCACGGCGCACAGCCTCATCTGGGCGAGCACGAGGTGCCCGGACGCCTGATGGAGTTTGTCGCCATCTATTCCCGGAATCTGGCCCTGCCCAAACGGCGCGATGTGGACGACGCACGCGTGCTGGCAGGCAAGAAACTGTTCTACGAGTCGCAATGCGTCGCCTGCCACGTGCCCAAGTACGTGACGCGGCGCGATGCCGAACGGCCCGAGCATCGCTTTCAGCTCATCTGGCCTTATACCGATCTGCTGCTGCACGACATGGGGCCGGGCCTGGCCGATGGCCAGGCGGAGGGCCGGGCCAACGGCAACGAGTGGCGGACGCCGCCCTTGTGGGGCACGGGCCTGACCCGGACCGTCAATCCGGCGGCGACCTGGCTGCACGATGGCCGGGCGCGCACGCTGCTGGAAGCGATCTTGTGGCACGGCGGCGAGGCGCAGGCGGCCCGCGATCGTGTGGTGGAGATGACCCCCGAAGAACGGGCCGATCTGATCCGTTTCCTGGAGTCCTTGTAAGGAGTGTCGATGAAACCTGGACGACGCGGTTTTCTGGGCGGCGCAATCGGCCTGGCCGTGGCGTCCGGCCGGGTGCGTCCGGCCCTGGCGGCTGGAGAGGCGCAAGACGGCACGGGGGAGCGTCTGGCGCAAGCCTATATTGCGCCCACCATGCGGGAATTCCAGCGGGCCGCCGGCGCCTTGCGCGAAACGCTGGATCGGATGTGCCGGATGTCAGGCCCCTGGCGGGCCGAAGGCCTGGAGGAAGGCTTTCGCGCGCTGGTTTCCGCCTGGTCGCGGATCGCCTTCCTGCGTTTCGGCCCGCTGCTGCGGGAAAACCGCCACGAGCGCATTTGCTTTTGGCCGGACCCGCGGGGCGTGATGCTGCGCCAGATCCGGCCCTTCGTGCAGGGTGCGCAGGCCGTTGACGACCTCAAGGCGCACAGCGTTGCCGTGCAGGGCCTGCCCGCGCTGGAATATGTGCTGTACACCGGGAAGGGCCCGCTGGCCGCCGGCGGAGCCGCTGGCGATCAGGCCCTCTGCCGCTATGCGGCGGCGATTGCGGGCAACGTGGCGGATATTGCCGGCGCCTTGTGGCAGGCCTGGCGGCCCCAGGGCGATTACGCCCGCGACTTCGCCCGCCCCGGCCCCGCCAATGCCTTTTATCGCAACGACAACGAAGTGCTGACCGAGACGCTCAAGGCCTTGTCCGCGGGCCTGCGTTTCGAGGCCGACGTGAAACTGCGCACGGCGCTGACCACGCAGCAGGCCAAGGCGCGCCCCAGGATACTGCCGTTCTGGCGCAGCGGCCTGGCGTTGTTCGCGCAGGCCGAGGCGGCGCTGGGCCTGGCGGCTTTCCACGAGGTCGCCGGTTTCGCCAGGGAGCCCGGCTGGCTGGCGCGCGGCCTGGACCACGAGCTGCGCCAAAGCGCCGGCCTACTGCGCGCCCGCGAAGGCCAGGAATTGCGCATGGGCGAGGACGCGGATCTCTATCGCGAACTGACGCTGGTGGTGCTGAAGCTGGACAATGCGCGCCGCATGGTGGACGAGAACCTGGCGCCCGAGCTGGGCGTGGGGCTGGGCTTCAATGCGCTCGATGGCGACTGAAACCTACTTGAGTTCGCGCCGCCGCGGCGGCCGCGACGAATGCGTCTGGTGCGACGCGCAGGGGCGAGTCAAGGCCGTGCTGCCCCTGCCCAGGCGGGGCCACAGTTTCGCCATCGATGGCGCGGGCGCCCGCGCCGTGGTGTTCGGCCGCCAGCCCGGTTTCTTCGCGCTGGCCTTCCGGCTCGCCGGCCCGGCGCGACTGGAAGCCGAAGAACTGGTCTTGCCGGATGGCCATCATTTCTACGGTCATGGCGTCTTTGCGCCGGATGGCGATTATCTGTATGCCACCGAGAACGACTATCGCCGCGCGCGCGGCGTGATCGGGGTCTACGATGCCCGTGCCGGTCGAGGCTACCGGCGCGTGGGCGAGTTCGAAACCGGCGGCAAGGGGCCGCATGAAGTGCTGCTGATGCCCGACGGCGAAACCCTGTGTGTGGCCAACGGCGGTATGGAAACCCACCCCGATTACGGCAAGAGCATTCTGAACGCGGCCACCATGCAGCCTTCGCTGGCTTATCTGGACAGGCGCGGCGGCCGGCTGCTGGAACTGCGGACCCTGGCGGACGAATGGCGCCACTTGTCCATCCGCCACCTGGCGATCGACCGCGGCGGGCAAGTGTGGGCCGGCTGCCAGTATGCCAATCCCGACGGGCGCCGGCCGGCGCTGGTGCTGCGTCACAGCCGGGGCGGAGAATTGCTTCCGCCGGCCTGCCCGCCGGATCAGTGGCGGGCCATGCGCAATTACGTCGGGTCGGTTACCGCCAATGCCAGGGGTACGGTGGTGGCGACTTCCAGCCCGCTGGGCGGACGCGTGCTGTTCTGGGATGCGGCCGGCGGCCACTTGCTCGATGCGGTGGCGCTGCCCGATGTGTGCGGGGTCGCGCCTCATGGGGATGGAGGTTTCCTGCTCAGTTCAGGGCATGGCGTGCTGGCCTGGCACAAGCCGGCGGCCGGTCCCGCGGGCGGCGTCTCGGCCGCCGGCGAGCACCGCCCGGCGCGCAGCCTTGCGCCGCACAGCGTTCAGGGCGATCTGGCCTGGGACAATCACATGCGCCGCGTTTAGGCGGCCGCGCGGCAGCCCATGCCCCCTTTCACTGTATCGTTTCTTATCGCATCCATGGCGATATTGGACGGCGACCTATATCCTGCGCTCGGGCCCGGGGCTTCTCACCATGTTCATGATATGGCCGGCAGGCTGACCCCTGCGCAGGAGTTGCGCCATGGTCTGCAGATAGGGCGCAGCATGCTCAAAAAAGAGACGATTGGATTGGCAGAAGTAATTCACATTCTGTTCGCCCAGAAAACGATGCTTGGGGCAGCCACCGTGACAGGCAAAGCGCCATTTACACTCCCTGCAGACTTGCGGGAGCTGCATTTTCTTGTCGAGACCGAACTGCATTTGCTTCGGTGCGTCCGCCAGTTCGCCTATGTCCGTGTCTTGAATGTTGCCGAGTTTGTATTCCGGGTAGACGTAGTGGTCACAGGCGAAAAGATCGCCATTGTGCTCAATGGCAAGGCCGCTGCCGCAGGTTTCCGCAAATACGCATAGCGACGCTGGCTGACCCAGCCACACCCCGAGTTGCATATCGAAAAGTTGAACGAACACTTTGCCGACGTCATGACGGAGCCATTCGTCGAAGATGGCGCAAAGAAACCGGCCATAGTCTTCGGGCCGAACGCTCCAGGGCGCGACGGTATCGTCCATGTTTTCGGTATTGGGTGGAGACGACAGCCGGCCCGTGACATCCGTCCTCTCGACCAGAGGAATAAACTGCATGAACTCCACGCCCAGGTCCCGCAGATAGCGATAAACCTCCAGCGGATGTTCTGCATTCTGCCGGTTGACGACGCATAGGACATTGGTTTGCACTTCATGTCGCCGCAGCAGTTGCCAGGCGTTGAGGACGCGGCTCGAACTCGGCAGCCCTCTCCGATCATGCCTATATCGATCATGAAGAGGGGGAGGGCCGTCGATACTGAGCCCGACCAGAAAGCTTTCCTGATGCAGGAATCGCGCCCACGCGCTGTTCAGCAGCGTGCCGTTTGTCTGCAAGGCGTTGGTTATCGCGCAGCCTGGCGGGCAATATTGCTTTTGAAGGGAAACGATAGTCTGGAAATATTCGAGGCCCAGCAGGGTCGGTTCTCCGCCTTGCCAGGCAAATGAAATTTCTCTCTGTCCGACTCTGAATTGGCTGGCAATATAGTCTCGAATAAAAGTCTCCAGTACGTCTCTGCGCATACGGAATTTGCCTTCCGCGGGATACAAAGCCTGCTTCTCCAGGTAATAGCAATAATCGCAATCAAGGTTGCATTTTGAGCCGGTAGGCTTGGCCATCACGTGAAACGCATGCATTCCTGATCCTTGGCCGTGAATTGATATGGGGCTTGGCATCGCTCGGGATGGGTGGCCGCGCAGATCCATGTTCATTGCCGCGATGGTCAGGCACGCGTTCCACCCATGCGGGGATGCCTCTCTTACACAGTCAGTTTCAGCTGCTGGATGACTGTCTGGAAACGGGCCGATTCCCTTTCCATTCTTGCCGCGAATTCGCGGCTGGGCATTGCCACCAGATCGGTGCCCAATGTGGCGAACTTGTCCCGCATGCCGGGCTGTTCGAGAGTGGCGAAGGCGGCGCGTTCGAGCTGCTTCTGTGCCTCCGCCGGCGTGCCGGCGGGCACCAGCAGGCCATACCAGGTAACGAGATCCTCGTTGCCCATGATGCCCATCGCCTCTTCGATGGTGGGCACGTCCGGCAGCAGGGGGGAGCGTTGGGGTTGGGTCACGGCGAGGGCGGTCAGTTTGTCGCTGGCGATATGAGGCAATGCCGGCGGTGCGCCGACCAGCGCGAACGCGACTTCGCCTCCCAGAACGGCTATGGTGGCGGGGCCCGCCCCCTTGTACGGGACATGAACGATTTCCAGGCCTGTTTCCGCCTTCAGCATTTCGACGGCGATATGTTGCGCGGAACCGCTGCCCGGCGTGGCGATGGTGATGCCGCCCGCAGATCGCATGGCCGAATCCAATGCATCTTTCAGGTTCTTGTTTTCAGAGCGGGGATGAGCAACGAGAATGTTGGGAGATTGCGATACCAGCACGACGGGAAGGAAGTCCCGGCTGGCGGAATAGTTGACCTTGGCTTGAATCCATGGCGAGATCGTCAGTTCGGGGTTGCCCGCCATGAGCACGGTATAGCCGTCGGGCGTGGCGCGGGCGACCATCTCGGCGCCGATCATGCCGCCCGCCCCGGCGCGGTTCTCGACGATGAAGCTCTGGTCCAGCGTGTCTCCCATGCCTTGGGCCATGATTCTGGCGATGGCATCGGCGCCTCCGCCCGCCGCATACGGCACGATCATCCTCACCGGCGCCTTCGGGTAGGATTGGGCGGCCCTGGCCATGGGGGCACAGGCAAGCAGGGATGCGCCCGCCGCTGAAAGAAAGGTTCTGCGTTTCATGTCTTCTCCACTGTTTTAGTCGAATATCCGGCCGGAATTGAGAATGCCGGCCGGGTCCAGTGCTTCTTTCAGGCGACGCATGAACATCACTTCGCCCGGATTGCGGGATACGGAGAGGTAGTCTTTCTTCAGGCGCCCCACGCCATGCTCGGCGCTGATGGTGCCGCCTTTCCCCCGCAACGCGGCGTAGGCGATCTCATCGACCGCATGCAGGCCGTCTTCGTCCACCGGGCCGCTGATGATGTGGATGTTGTTGTCTCCCAGGTGGCCCAGAAAGAGATGTTCCGCATTGGGCAGCCGTCGTTGCAGCTCCCTTTCCACTTCCTGGATATATGCGCCGGTTTCTTTCCATGGCAGGCCCAGATCCAGGGTCGCGGCGGGTTTCAGGTGGGTGAGGATTTCGGGAATCGCTTCCCGGAGGCGCCAGAACGAGGTCTGGTGCGCAAGATTCGCGGCGACCGCACTGTCCTGGATCTCTTCCGAATCCAATGCCGCGGCCAGGATGTCCTGCAGGGGTTCCTGCATGGAGTGTCCCGCTATGGACGCTGCCTCGATCAGGACGTGCCAGGCGGCGTCCGCGCCGACGGGGGGCTGCTGGCCCGTGAGACGCGAGGCCAGTTTGATGTAAGGACCGGACATGAATTCATAGGCGCACAGGGCCTCGCCCAGCCTGCGTTTGAGCGTATGCAGCAGCCGGGGCAGAGCGTCGAAATGATCCGTGCTCACCCAGGCGACCGCCATGTCCTGGAGGGGCGGGTGCAGGCGCAACGTCAGGCGGGTGATGATGCCCAGCGTGCCTTCGCTGCCGATCAGCAGATGGCGCGGATCGATGCCGGTGCTGTTCTTGACGAGACGGGTGAGCGACGACACGATGGAACCATCGGCCAATACCGCTTCGACGCCAAGCACGGAATCCCTCATGGGGCCGTATCTCACGACGCGGATGCCGCCGGCGTTGGTGGCGGCATTGCCCCCTATCTGGCAACTGCCCCGGGCGCCGAGGTCGATGGCGAACATCCACCCCTGCGCGAGGGCGGCTTCCTGCACTTCCTGAAGCACCGCGCCCGCCTGGACCTGCATGATGCCTTCCAGCGTATCGATGTCTTCGATACGATTCATCCGCTCCAGGTTGATGACCACATCGCCTTCGGAAGGCACGGCGCCGCCCGCGACGCCGGTCAGCCCCCCCTGGACGGTGATGCGCCGTTTTTCCTGATGGCATTGCCGGACGATGGCGGCGACTTCTTCCGTGCTGGTGGGCCGGAATACCCGGGCGGGTCGGCCGACCTGCAGTCCGCTCCAGTCGGAAAGGAAACGGTCTTCGATGCCGGCGTCGCCGGTCAGTCTGTCGACAGTGTTCATGGTCGCTCGCATCAGGAACGGGTATCGGCCGTGACCGGGGTGGAGGTCGACGACCCCAGCGAGTGCGCGATATCCGGCCCGCCATAGTGTTCGATCAATGCGTCCTGATCCGCCTTGGCCTGCCTGTCAACCTGCTCGGGGTCGCAGATGCCGCGCAGGCTGTCCTGCATGCTTGCCAATATGGATGCGTAGTCGGGGTTTCCGGCCAGATCATGCAGTTCTTCGGGGTCGTTTTCCAGATCGAACAGTTCGGGGCGGAAGCCGACGTAATAGTGATACTTCCATCGCCCCTTGCGCAGCATGAAGCCGGCCGAGTTGCTGCCAGCTGCGTGATATTCGCTGAGAACGAGGCGCTCGGGCTCGGGGGCGGCGCGCGCCACGTCGATCAGCGAGCGCCCGGGCCTGTCGTTCATTTCAGGGGCGGGGTCCACGCCGGCGGCCTGCAGAATCGTGGGATACAGGTCGAGAAGGTCGACGGGGGTATCGCATACGGAAGACGCCAGGCCGGGGCCGGACATGATCATGGGCACTTTGACGCTTTCCTCATATAGCGTGGATTTGCCCCATATGCCCCGCGCGCCCAGATTGTCGCCGTGATCGGAGGTATAGATCACGTGGGTGGAGTCTTCCAGCCCCGCATTGCGGATGGCTTCGACGATCAGGCCCACATTGTGATCCAGCCAGCTGCACAGCCCGTAATAGGCCGCGAAGGCCCGGAGCCGCTCATCGTTGTCGGCAAACTGTTTTTCAGACCCCATGAAGTCGCAGTATTCCTTGACCCAGGGGTGCAGCTGATAGCCCGTGTCAGGGTGCAGTTTGGGTTCCGGAAGGCGGTCCGTCGGATAAAGACGGTAGAAGGACTCGGGTACGACGAAAGGAAAATGCGGAGCGACGAGGCCGACGTACAGCACGAAGCCGGGTTCCCGGTCGGCGGCGTCGCGTATCCATTCGACGGCACGCTGCGTGACGGCGCGGTCGTACTGGGTATAGGAAGATTCCCCGGGGCCGATGCGTTCCCCGATCATGCGCGGGCCGTCGGGCCGCGGGCGGTAGGGGTCCCGTATGGACGCCCAGACCATTCCGTGTCCGTTGACGACATGCATCGGCAGGTGCTCCACGTCGAAACCCGCCGGATCTTCCTCGCTGCGGTAGTGCAGCTTGCCTATGCTTTCCACTCGTACGCCGTGGTCCTGAAGCACGTGCCCCCACCCGCGTTGCTTGCCGGTATAAGGCATGGCGTTGTCCCACAGGCGCAGCTGATGCACGCGCAGCCCCGTGGCGAATGCGGCGCGGGCCGGCACGCAGATGGGGCTGGGCGTATACGCATTGGAGAAACGGATGCCCCGGCGCGCGAGCGCGTCCATGTTGGGGGTCTGGATGAATGGATGTCCGGAACATCCCATGATCCTTGGATCGTGCTCATCGGACATGATGACCACGACGTTCTTCTTCGCCATCTCGATTTCTCCGTTGTCCGGGCCAGGCGCGCCGGTTGCGGACACTATAGATGGCAGAAGTTTGACAATCTAATACTGTATTTCTCTGGAAAGGTATCGTTTTTTCTTATGGTTGGTCGCTGAAAGGGCGACCCGGCAGTTTTCCCGCCCCGATCAGAGCGGCAATGACGTTCTGGACGGACTGGCCGACCGCCTCGGCGGCGGGTGACGGCTGCCTGTGCCGGGACCACACCACCGCCTGCACCCGGCTCAGTTCGGGCCCGGCGATCGGCCGGCCGACGATGGTTCTGGCCGCGATGGCGTCCATGCAGGCGGTGGGCGGCATGATGGCGTAGGCCAGACCCTCGCTGGCGATGGCGATCAGCATCTGCGCGCTATTCAACTCATAACGGATATCCAGGCGGCGGTTCATGGCGCTGGCCGCGCGTTCGACGATCTTGCGCAGATCGTGGGCGCCGTCCGGAACCGCAAGGGGAAGATCCGCCACTTTTTCGAAGGGCATCGTCCTGGGTTTGCGCCGCATGATCGCCGGCGACCCGAACAGCATGAACCGTTCTTCATAGACCGGCAGGGATGCGATGCCCGGAATTTCCGAGGGGCTGGGCATGACCGCCAGATGGGCCCGCCCGGATTCCACATGCGTGCGCACTTCGAACGAAAGCCCTTCCTGTATCGTGAGTTCGACGCCGGGGTAGCGCGTGGCCACTTCGCGCAGCAGAGGGCCGACGATCAGGCTGGCCAGGGAGCCGGCGACGGACAGACGCACCAGGCCCGAAGGCGCCTGCGCATGCCCGACGACCATTTCTCCCAATGAGTCGGCCTTGGCCAGCATGTCCTTCGCGCCGGCCAGCAGCCGCTCACCCGCCGGGGTCAGGCGGACTCCCCGGGCATGCCGTTCCAGCAGGACGGCGCCCAGCTCCTTTTCGAGAGCCGAGATGTTCTGGCTGAGCGCCGGCTGGGCGATGAGCAATCGCTGCGCGGCCCGTGAAAAACTCTGGCACTGCGCAATTTCCACGAAATAACGGAGTTGGCGTAGGGTGATATGCATGCGAGTGGATGGCGGCGGCCGGGATTTCGTTCCGGGCCGGGGGGCTGAGCTTTCACCAGGAAGCGCCGAACGTCCGGCGCAGTTCGTCGATCTGCGTATCTGTCAGGGGCGGAACAGATGCCTGGTGGCTCAATAATATATAGAGCCGGGCGGTTTCCTCCAGCTCTTCGAGCGTGGCCATGGCCGCGGCGGGGCTGTCGTGCCATACGTTGGGGCCCAGGCGCGCCAGCATGACGGCGCGGATCGGACGGCCGTCGGCGGCATGGCGGGCGATGGACCGCGCCACGGCCTCGGCGGCCTCGGGCGCGCCGGGGCGATGATAGGGAATGTGGGGTACGCGTCCGACCTTCATGACGAAGTAGGGCGTCAACGGTGGCAGCAGCTCATCCTGCGACGGGTCGGCCCGCAGTGAGCAGGCGACCAGGTGGGTGCTGTGGGTATGAATGATGCAGCGCGCGGCCGCCGGCGTTCCGGCGCTGGCTTCATAGATGCGCCGGTGCAGCACGATGGTCTTGCTGGCGCGGTCGCCGGCGATCTGCCGGCCTTCCGTGTCCAGCAGCGCCAGGCGTTCCGGTGCAAGCCGGCCCAGGCAGGCGTCGGTCGGCGTGATGAGGTAGCCGTTTTCCAGGCGTACGCTGATGTTGCCGGCCGTGGCGTGGGCATAACCGCGTTCGAACAGCGAGCGGCCCACGCGGCAGATCTCTTCGCGGGCTTCGTCTTCGGGCAGGAAGCCGTTCATGTCCGCAGCCTTGTGAAAGCCGAGGTGAAAAAATCCCGCGAGCCGAAGTTGCCGGACTTGAGGGCGATGTGCAGCCCTTGCGGCGCCAGGGGCGGCGTGGCATGGCACCAGGGTACGCCGGGGTCGATCTGCCCGCCGATGCGCAATTGCCCGATCTGCAGCGAGTGCACACATGCGCCCGAGGTTTCCCCGCCGGCGACCACCAGCTGGCGCACGCCCATTTCAACCAGGCCGCGTGCAATGGCGGCGAGGGTTTGCTCCACCATCGAGCCCGCCTGCTCCACGCCCAGACGGCCCTGAACCGCCTTGATGGCGGCCGGCTCGGCGGTGGAATAGAGCAGCACCGGGCCGCCACCGATGTGGCTTCCCGCCCAGGCCAGCGCTTCGGCGCAGATGTCTTCGCCGGCGGCGATGCGCAGCGGATCGATCGCCAGAGCGGGATGGCCGGCGGCGATGAAATGCACCACCTGTGCGTTGGTGGCCGCTGAGCAACTGCCCGAAACGATCGCCCGCAGCCCGGTGGCCGGGGGCAGCGCGGCGGTGTCGCTGGCGGGCCGCAGCCCGAAGTTCGCGGGCAGGGCGATGGCCACGCCCGAACCCGCGGTGACCAGTGGCATGTCGGCGAGCGCCGGCCCCAGGCGCAGCAGATCGTCGTTGGAGACGGCATCGACGATGGCAATACTTGCCCCTTCGGCTTTCAGCGCGGCGATGCGCTCGCGGATGGCTGTCTCGCCCTGGGCGACCACGGCATAGTCGATGAGGCCGACCTTGCGGTGTGTCTGCGCCTGCAGCACACGCACGAGGTTGGGGTCGGTCATGGGGGTCAGCGGATGATTCTGCATGCCGCTCTCGTTGAGCAGCACGTCGCCGGCGAACAAGTAGCCTTTGAATACGGTGCGATGGTTGTCCGGGAAAGCGGGCGTGGCAATGGTGAAGTCGCAATCCATCGCGTCCATCAGCGCGTCGATCACCGGACCGATGTTGCCGGTGGGCAGGCTATCGAAAGTGGAGCAGTATTTGAAATAGATCTGCCGCGCACCCTGCGACCGCAGCCATCGCAGCGCCTGCAGCGACTGGGACACGGCCTCGGCGGCGGGGAGGGTGCGCGACTTGAGCGCCACCACCACGGCGTCCACGTCATCATTCAATGGTCCCCGGGGCACGCCTATGGTCTGCACCACGCGCATGCCGGCGCGCACCAGATTATTGGCTAGATCGGTAGCGCCGGTGAAGTCGTCGGCGATGCATCCGAGCAGGATTCCGGCGCTCATGCTTCACCTCTTTGGTCGTCGGCGGCTGCCGGCAATGTGATGCCGGGGAATATCTTGATCACGGCGCTGTCGTCCTCGCCGGCGTGGCCGGATGCGGACGCCTGCATAAACATCTGGTGGGCCGTGGCGGCCAGCGGCAGCGGGAATTTGCTGGCGCGCGCGGTATCCAGCACCAGGCCCAGATCCTTCACGAAGATGTCCACGGCCGACAACGGCGTGTAATCGCCGGCCAGGACGTGGGCCATGCGGTTTTCGAACATCCATGAGTTGCCCGCGCTGTGGGTGATGACCTCGTAGAGCGCGCTGGCATCGACGTCTTCGCGCAGTCCCAGAGCCATGGCTTCCGCGGCCGCGGCGATATGCACGCCGGCCAGCAGCTGGTTGATGATCTTGACCTTGCTGCCCGCGCCGGCCTTGTCGCCCAGACGGTAGACCTTGCCGGCCATGGCGTCGAGCACGGGCCCCGCCGCGGCGTAGGCGGCGGGCGTGGCCGATGTCATCATCGTCATCTGGCCGCTGGCGGCCTTGGCGGCGCCGCCCGAGATCGGCCCATCGACGTACAGGATGCCCTGGCCGGCCAGGCGCGTTTCCAGGGCGATGGACCAGTTGGGGTCGACGGTCGAGCACATCACGAACACGTTGCCGGGCTTCATGGCGCCGGCGGCGCCGTTATCGCCGAACAGCACCGCTTCGGTCTGGGCGGCGTTGACCACCACAGAAACCACCACGTCCGCCCGGGCCGCCAGCTCGGCGGGCGAGGCGCACGCCACGCCGCCATCGCGGGCAAACTCGGCCGCCGCGTTGGGGCGTACGTCGCAGGCGTGGACGGTATAGCCATTGTTGCGCAGGGTCCGGGCGATGCCCAGGCCCATGGCGCCCAGGCCGATGACGCCGACATTCTTGCTGTTCATAAGGGTTGTTCCGATAAGGTTCACAGTACAGGTGGCGATGAATGGTGGCCGCGCGGGCGCGCCGCGTGCCGGCGCAGGAGACGGCCCTGCGGCCGCCGCCCTCAGGAAGGCGGTGGCGGGAGTTCCCTGGCCAGACGCTTGCCGTCTTCCCGCCAGAAACGGGGATCGGCCTGCTGGATGCGGGCGATGGCATTGTTCATGTGATCGGCGGCTGCCCGCCGCGCGGCGGCCGCATCGCCCGCCTCGATGGCGCGCACGATGTCGGCATGCTCGGCGATCACAGCCTGGCCGAAATCGGCGCGCCGGGCCTCGTTGGCTCGCGTAATGCGGGTAGCGCCGCGCAGATGCTGCGCGAGGTAATCCAGCGTGCTGATGAGAAAGGGGTTGCGCGCCGCCTGGCCAATGGCGCGATGAAAGGCGATATCCTCGTCCACGCCATCGCGCCCCTGGGCCACCGCCTCAGCCAGCGCCTTGACCGCTCGGTGGATGCGGCGCAGGTCTTCGCGGCTGCGCCGCAGCGCGGCCAGTTCGGCCACTTCGGATTCCAGCGCACGACGCACTTCCACGATCTGGATCACGGCCTCTTTGCTGGCCGAGGGCAGATCATGGAAGCTCAAGGGCTCGATGCCCGGGGCCTTGACGTAGACGCCACTGCCTTGACGCGATTCGACGAGGTTGCGCGACTTCAGCCGGGAAACCGCTTCGCGCACCACTGTGCGGCTGACTTCCAGCTGCTGTGACAGCGACGCCTCGGTGGGCAGCTTGTCGCCGGGCATGAAGTGCCTGGCGCGGATCTGCTCTTCGAGTCGCTGCGCAACCTGGTCGGCCAGCCTGAGGCCGGGTCTGACAGCGGAAAGGGGCGGCGTCATGGCATGAAGTTCATGAGGTGGATGCGGATAGCGCCCGGTGCCGATGGCCGGCGCAACGACGGCCGGGGCAAAGCGGAGCGCCGGATGAGTATTTGTATGATAACAATATCACCTGATGCGTTCCAGCGGTGCGGAACCAGCGGCCGCCCGCTTATCGGGCAGCTTGCGCCAACGGAAGGAAGCGGATGCCGGCAGCCGCGACTCCACCCCGGGCGAATTCACCCCACGGCGGTCCGACGATAAAAAAAAGTGGGTGGCCGCCCGCTTATCCGGTAAATTTTGCGATGCATTTCATTGCATTCAGAAACCAGTGACCACGGGGCGCACCCGCCCAGAATCCAGGAGATCATCCCATGCAAAGACCTTACCGTTCCGGCGCGCTCCTGTGCGCCAGTCTGCTTCTCGCGTTTGCCGCCGGCCCCGCGTCGGCCCGGGGGCCCGCCGACATCATCCACGATCCGGCTGAAATCGGCATGACGCTGCCGGGCGTGATGGCCCGTTCGATCAAGGAAGAGCACATACTGAAAGTGCCTGACGGCCACGGCAACGAGGCGATCGTGGCGCGCACGACGCGCGCCCCGGGAACGCGTACGCCGCTGCACCTGCATGAGCATGGCGGCACAACCTGCGTGCTCGAAGGCGAAATGACACTGTATCTGGAAGGGGCGGAACCCGCCCGGGCGGTCGCCGGCGAGTGCTACTTCATGCCGGCCGGCAAGGCCATGGCCGGCGCCAACACCGGCACCGTCGATGCCGTGATGCTGGATGTCTTTCTGATTCCGAGCGGTCAATCCGTTTGGACGGTCGTGGAAAGCGCCGGACGCGAGATGCAGGACCAATTCGACGCGCACAAGCACTGATCGGGATGGGCGGGGGTGGCATGCGCCCCTTGTTTGCCCTCCTGCCGTAGTGATAAGTGCTAACCCTCGGTTTTCATCTCCCTAGATTGTATTTAAAATGTTTTTATAAGGAATGAAGGCATAGAGGCGCGCATGAAGATCGCAATCATCGGTGTGGGTGAAGTAGGGAGCTGTTTCGCGGAAGCGTTGTACGGGCAAGGGCATGAGCTTTTGCTGTGCGACAACAAGATTACCCGGCGGATCGAGACGGTGGCTTCGCGAATGGGGCTAACGCCTGTCGAAGAAGTCGGCGCTTGGGTTCGCGATGCCGACGCCGTCATCGTCAGCACGACAGGCATTGAATCGAAAGCCGTTTCAATGCAGTGCGCCGAACTGCTTCGTCCTGACGCCTGGCTGGCGGATTTCACGACAGCTCATCCCGACGACAAAAGGGCGGCTTCCGCCCATGCGCATCAATGCTCGGTCAAGTATGCCGATGTCGCCATCATGGGGGGGATCTCTTTGACCCATGCGAAGACTCCGCTGCTGGTGGCCGGCGACGGGGCCGCGCAACTGTCCGCCCTGCTCGCTCCTTTGAGTTCCGCCATCCGCGTGATCGACAGGCCGGCGGGCGATGCCGTTGCGCTGAAGCTGTTGCGCAGCGTATTTACCAAGGGGATGGAGGCATTGGGGGTCGAGATGCTGCTGGTCGCGGAGCAGCAAGGTGTGCGCGAGCAGCTGTACGAGGTCCTGTCGGATATCGATGACGGCCCTATCCGGAATTTTCTGGACATGGTGGTCCGCACGCATGTCATTCATGCGGCAAGGCGGTCTCACGAGGTGGCGCAGGCCGCCGAACAGATGGCGTCTTTGGGTCATCCGTCCCGTGTACTGCCCGGAGTCAGGGACCGTTTCGAGGCAACCGTTCATGCGCTGGGCCGCCGTCCCATTCAGCAAGAGGTGTCGACTGTCGATGATGCGCTCGACTGGCTGCGCAGCGTCTGATCGTATGGGCGGCATACCGGGGTTTTCTTTGGGTAACAGATAAGCAGGTTGAAATGGATCCGATTCACTCGGAAAGAGGAGACAAGGATGGTTTTTATTCGCGCTGTGCGTCAATTCGTCAAATTCGTGCTATTGACGGTTTTTTCCCTATCCGCCTTTTCGGCGGTGGCGGCATATCCCGACCGGGCCATAAAGATGGTGGTTCCCTTTCCTCCCGGCGGCGGAACGGACAAACTGGCACGCCTGGTTTCCAAGCAGGTCGCCGATACGAACGGGTGGAATATCGTCGTCGAGAATCGCCCTGGCGCTGAAGGAAATATTGCGCTGGATGCCGTGGCCAAGGCGCCGGCCGATGGCTATACCTTGCTGTTCGGCCAGCTTGACAATATGTCGCTCAATGCCGCGCTGTTCGAAAAACTGCCGTTTGATCCCTTCAAGGATTTCAGGTCGATAGGCTTGCTGGTGGAATCGCCTTCCGTATTCGTGGTCGCGAAGGATTCAAGGTTCAATTCGTTCGACGATGCGATACAGGAAGCGAAAAAAGAACCCAAGGCGCTCAGCTTTGCGTTTCCCAGCACCAGTACACGGATGCTGGTCGAGCTGGCGCAGAAAGCGGGGGGAGTGCAGTTCCTTACCGTGCCGTACAAGGGCGCCGCGCAAGCGCTCCCCGATCTGATGGGCGGGCATATCCAGCTGTATGTGGGCAGTACGCAGACGCTTCAGAGCCATATCAAGTCGGGTTCGGTGCGCGCACTGGCGGTGACGTCGAAGTCGCGGGTAAACTCGCTGCCTGATGTGCCCACGGTCGCCGAACAGGGGCTTCCGAGCTTTGATGCCGCGAATATCTGGTGGGGGGTTGCCGCGCCCGCGGGCGTGTCCGACGAGATCGTCAATCTTCTGAACGCCAAATTCAATGAGGCGGTCAATGACCCTGAAATCAGGCAGAAGATAGAAGCGGACGGGGGTCTCATTCTGGGGGGCGCGCCAGAGGAAATGACGAATGCCCAGAAGCGGGACTATGATAAATTACTGCCGATCATTCGGGATATCGGCATGAAGGTGGATTGAGATGACAACGACGCTGCAGAACAAGGCTTTGGAAAGGATGCGGGCAAACCAGCTGGCGCTGGGGATAACCTTGCGCCAGGCTCGCACGGTTGAAACGGTGGGCGCAATGGCCGCCTGCGGTTTCGACTGGATTTTTCTGGATCTGGAACACAGCACCATGCCGTTGGATACCGCGGCGCAGTTGTCGTACGCTGCGCAAAAGAGCGGCATCACGCCCATCGTCCGGGTGCCTATCATGGACGTGCGGTCGGCCGCGCGCATCCTGGACAACGGGGCCATGGGCATCATCATGCCCAGGGTGGAAACGGTCGAGCAGGCCAGGGAAATCGCCTCGTCGTTGCGCTATCCGCCGAAAGGGCACCGCGGGATCGTCGGGACCTTGCCGCATTTCGATTTCAAGCCGCCCGCCATCGGGGAAGCAACCCGCCAGATGGATCAGTCCACCCTGATCATTGCGATGATCGAGACACCGAAAGCCGTCGCCAATGTCGAAAGCCTGGCGGCCGTCGAAGGGATCGATGTGCTGCTGGTGGGGGGAAGCGATCTGACGCTCGAAATGGGGATTCCCGGCCAGTTCGATAATCGTGAATTCCGGGATGCCGTGTCCAAAGTCGCGGAAGCCGCAAAGCGGAATGGCAAGTTTTCCGGGCTGGGGGGCGTCTACGAACCCAAGATGCTTTCAACCTTTCTGGATTACGGCGTTCGCTTCATTGTGTCGGGGGCTGACATTTCCTTCATGCTGTCCGGCGCTCAGGAACGGGCCGGATTCCTGCGGGGTCTGGAAGCAAACCTGGGCGGGGGCGCGGCCTGAGGCATTGACCTGACCACGCGCCAAAGCGCAAGCCTCTCCACCTCGCGGCCTGCATGCCGCTCGGATGCGCCAGGCTTGAAACAGTGCGCAGGCACTGTTTCAAGTCCGGGCTTATCCCTTCACGGCGAGGTCAAGCGAGGCAAAATCAATGCGGCGCCGCAGGCGTCCCTGTGTTGTGGCGGAGAAGCTCCGGCCGATAGGCCGGAGTTCTTCACGATCAGACTGCGGGGCGGCTGGGTGCCATCGGCGCCCGCCGCCGTTGCGTTTTCAGGCGGTCCCAGGCATTACGGATATGGTCTTCCATGAGCGCGTGTGCAAGGTGGCCGTCTTTGCATTCTATGGCTTGTGTGATCCGCTTGTGGTCGGCCAGGCTGCCGTGGATCTGTTCGTCGGTCGCATAGAAGAAACCGGTAAGCCGCTGCGCCTGGAACAGGCCGTTCATGATGGCGGTCAGGCGTGGTGATGCCGCAGCCCGCGCGATCAGGGTATGGAATTCACGGTTTTCTATTTCCATTTGTGCAAGAAAATCGGCCGGGCGTCTGGAAATCAACGATTCCATCGCATCGTTGATGGCATGCATCTGCGAAATGTGTTCGGGCTGCCGCCGTTGCGCCGCCAGTTTCGCGGCGTGTGCCTCGATAAGCATGCGCAGATCAAAGGTGTCGTCATCGTCGCTTTCCGTCCAGTCTGATACAAACACGCCCCTATTGGGTTCGATGAAGACCAGGCCATCGTCCGAAAGCCGCCTGAATGCCGCCCGCAAAGGGGACCGGCTGATGCCGAGTTCCTGCGCCAAGGGTAATTCCTTTAGTTGATGGCCGGGCTGGAACTCCCCGAGAACGATACGTTTTCTCAGGATGGAATAAACATCAACAGGACATTTTCGCATAAAGGAACACGCACTCGGGAGACGGCCTTTCCAGGGATCGGAGTGACCACGCGACAAGCTCCGGCCGACAGGCCGGAGTTCTTCACTTCAAGTCGCATGGAGAGACATCATTGTGCCATGGCGCAGCCTCTCGGGATGCTCTGAATAATTCGAGCAGTGCCGGTTTCCTTCCATTCAAAGAGCGATCGGTCGGCGGAAAGGCCATAACTTGTCCGCGGAAGTGCAGTATTCAGTAGCGCTTCGAGAAATGATCCCGCAAGTTCCCGCCGTCTGAAAACTTCCCCCTTGTATTATCCATGGGGGGCCACCATCTGCTTTCCTGCCGGTTGTCCAGGGGCATCGGCGGCAAGGTCGAGCGCGGCAAGAGCCATGCGTCGCCAGAGGCGCCCCGGCATTGTGGCGAAGAGGCTCCGGCCGGCGGCCAGGAGTCCTTCAAATAACCGTTGTCTTTCGGAGGCGCCTTTGCTCCGCTGGTTTGAACGTCTGCTCGATTCCTTCCCGCCCGAAGAGGCGCCGTTGCCGCCCAAGGGCTTGTTTTCTTTTCTGTGGGCCTGCACACAGGGTTCGCGCCGCTATCTTGCGATGTTGGCGCTATTGAGCGCCAGCGTGTCGATTTACGAAGCCTGGCTGTTTGCCTTTCTTGGACAGGTGGTGGATCTGCTGTCGGCCTGGCAGGTGGGCGAACCTGCTTCCGCGCAGGAGCGCGGCGCTTTGTGGGCCATCGGCATCGTACTGCTGGCCAGCATCGTCCTGGTCGCCTTGCGCACCATGGTGCAGCATCAGGCGCTGGCCATCAATCTGCCCTTGCGGCTGCGCTGGGATTTCCATCGTCTCATGCTGCGGCAGAGCCTGTCCTTCTTTTCCGATGAATTCGCGGGGCGCGTCACGACCAAGGTGATGCAGACGGCGCTGGCCGTACGCGAAGTGCTGATGACCTTCATCGAGATCGTTCTTGGCATCGGCGTGTATTTCATCACCATCATTGCGCTGGCGGGCGGTTTCGATACACGGCTGATGCTGCCTTTCATCGGCTGGATCCTGCTGTACGGGCTGGCCATGCTGTATTTCGTGCCGCGGCTGGGCAAGGTCGGCCAGGAGCAGGCCCATGCCCGCTCGTCCATGACCGGTCGCGTGACCGATGCTTATTCCAACATCACCACCGTCAAGCTGTTCTCGCACACCCGGCGCGAGGCCCACTTCGCCCGCGCGGCGATGGAGGATTTCAAGGAAACCGGCTTTCGCCAGATGCGCCTCGTCAGCCAATTTGAAATCGTCAATCAGATACTGGTCGCCGCATTGATCTTTGCCGCGGGCGGCTATGCCCTGTCGCTGTGGCATGGCGGCGAAGTCGGTGTCGGCGCCGTGGCCGCCGTGACGGCCATGGCCTTGCGCGTCAATGGCATGTCGCACTGGATCATGTGGCAGATGGCGTCATTGTTCGAGAACATCGGCACGGTGCAGGACGGGATCGCCACGCTTTCGCGCGTTGCCAAGGTTCAGGACGCGCCGGACGCCACCGTGCTGAAGGTCGAGCGCGGCGAGGTGGAGTTCGATCAGGTCTTTTTCAACTACAACGGCGAGCGCCAGGTGCTGGACGGCCTGAGCCTGACGGTGCGCCCCGGCGAGAAGATCGGCCTGGTAGGCCGTTCGGGCGCGGGCAAATCCACGCTGATCAACCTGCTGCTGCGTTTCTACGATCTGGATAGCGGCCAGATACGGATAGACGGGCAGGATATTTCCCGCGTGACCCAGGACAGCCTGCGCAGCGCCATTGGCATGGTGACGCAGGACACTTCCTTGCTGCACCGTTCGATCCGGGACAACATCGCCTATGGGCGACCCGACGCCGGCGAGGCCGAGATCCGCGAGGCCGCCGTCCACGCCCAGGCGGATGACTTCGTCCGGCAGCTGAGCGACCCGCAGGGCCGCAGCGGCTACGACACTCTGGTGGGCGAACGTGGCGTCAAGCTGTCGGGCGGCCAGCGCCAGCGCATTGCCATTGCGCGCGTGATGCTCAAGAATGCCCCGATCCTGCTGCTGGACGAGGCCACCAGCGCCCTGGATTCGGAAGTGGAGGTGGCCATACAGGAAAGCCTGGACGAAATGATGGAAGGCAAGACCGTGATCGCCATTGCCCATCGGCTCTCCACCATCGCCGCCATGGACCGGCTCATCGTCATGGATCAGGGCCGCATCATAGAGCAGGGCAGCCATGCCGAACTTCTGAAAAGCAACGGCGTTTATGCGCGGCTGTGGCGTCACCAGAGCGGTGGCTTTCTGGGCCAGGAAGAGGCGGATGAAACAGCCGAGCCGGCGTAACGGGCCGGCAAAAGGGCGGCCCCGGCCCGGCGGGCTCAGCCCGCCGGTATGGCGCTGGCCCAGCCGATCATGAGCGGCGAGGCGATGAAGAACAGCACCGTTGAAACGAGCACGGCGCCGGCGGATGTTTCGCCTACATTCGTGTATCGCTCGGAATAGAGATAGCTGACGACCGCCACCGGCATGAGCAGCTGCAACACTACGGCGCCGGTCACCGTGGCCGGCAGGTCGAAGAGGCTGGTGATGGCGACGGCGGCCACTACCCCGGCGCCAAGCCGGATGGCGCCCACGACGGAACCCGCGCCTATGCTGGAACGCGATACCGTTGCCAGGGCGTATCCCAGGCTTATGAGCATCAAGGGGACGGTCAGGGACCCGACGAGCTGTGCGCTGGCGAGCATGGGCGCCGGCAATGAATGGTCCAGCCACCGCAGGCCGGCCGCGGCAAAGCAGGCGACCGCGACGCCAACCGGCCATTTGCGCTTTTGACTGCCCTTGGCGCGCCCGCTCCAGCCCAGCAGCCATACGCCCACGGTATGCTGCGTGAAGGAAAGAAGGGTGAATACGGTGACCGCCACGGCCAGGCCGGTTTCCCCGAAGGCAAGCTGGGCCACGGGCAGGCCGAGATTGCCGGCGTTGGGGAAGGTGGCCGTCGGCAACAGAGACAGCACCGGCAAGCGCAGCAGGGCCAGCATGGCGGCCGCGAACAAGGCCATGATCAAGAGCGCCAGCGCGGTTACGGACACGACCTGCAGCAGCAGAGCGTCTTCCAGCCGGGTCGTCAGGATGGTGTGGAATACCAGGGCGGGAATGGTCACCGACGTGACGAGCGTCGAGACGAATTCATTGGGATAGGCTTTCTTTTTCAAGGCCCAGACGACGCCTATCCCCGCGCAGACGAATACCGGCAGCAGGAACCCCATGATATGTGCGTACTGCGCCAACCAATTCAACAGTGTCATAAGATCGTTCTGGCCCGATATGTCGGCTCAGCCATTCCGCTTTTGATGGGGCGCGTTCGAGACGCGCCCGGATACTAAGATGACTTCTGGCACGGCCCTGTTCAGAACGGCCAGAAAACCGGTATGAAAATCACGCCCAGGACCCAGAAGATCAGGTTCAGCGGCAGCCCTACCTTGACGAAATCGCTGAACCGGTAGCCGCCTGCTCCATACACCATGGTGTTGGTCTGGTAGCCGACGGGCGTGGCAAAGCTGGTAGAGGCTGCGAATGTTACCGCAATCAGGAAGGGGGTTGCGTCCACGTCCATCATTCCGGCCGTGGACATGCCGATGGGGGTGAGCAGCACCGCGGCCGCCGCATTGCTCATGAATTCCGTCAGCAGCAGCGCCATCAGGTAGAGCACGGCCAATACCACCAATGGCCCGAGCGAGCTCACCAGCCCTATGGTGTTCTCGACCAGGAACTGGGCCGCGCCGGTTTCGCTCATCGCCACGCCCAGCGGCAGCAGGCCGGCCATCAGAATGATGATGCGCCAGTCGATGGCATCGTAGACGTCTTCCGCATCCAGGCAGCCGGCCAGCGTCATCGCGACCGCGCCGGCCAATGACATGATGGAGATGGGCGCCCAGCCCAGGGCCGATATGCCGATGACCAGCGCCATGGTCGCCAGGGCGAAAGGGGCGCGCCAGCCGCCGGATTTCTGGGGCTGGCGCTCGGAAAGCACGATGACGTTGCTGTCCTTGCGCAGGGCGGCCATGCCGGATTCGGGAAGGAGCAGCAGCAGAATGTCGCCGACCTGCAGGCGCACGTTGCGCAGTTCTTCCCTCAGGACCTGGCCGCGCCTGTGGATGCCGAGCGACGTCGTGTCGTGGTGCCAGCCGGGGTCCAGCATGCCCAGGGTGCTGCCGATCACGCGCGAGCGGGGCGCGATCATCACTTCGGCCAGGACTTGTTCGACTTCTTCGAAGGAGCGCTGCTTGAGCTTGAATTCCGCGTTCACTTCCAGCCCGGCGTCCTTGCGCAGTTCATCCAGCTGGGACCAGTCGCCCCGCGCCAGCAGCACATCCCCTTCCTCCAGTGTCTGCGACCTGGGCGACCACACCTTTCTATTGCCGCGCAGCAGTTCCAGAACGTAAACGCCGAACTCTTCGCTGAGTTTGGCTTCGCCGACGGAGGTGCCGATCAGCGAGGATTCGGGCATGACGCGAAGTTCGGTGATGTACTTGCCGAGTTCATAGTGTTCGAGCAGTTCGGTGCTCCGGGATTCCGGCAGGAGCCAGCGGCCGATCGTCAGCAGATAAAAGCAGCCCGCCGCCAGGCAGATCACGCCGAGGGACGTGAATTCGAACATGCTGAAACCGGGATGCCCGAGGTCTTTCGCCATGCCGTTGACCAGCAGGTTGGTCGAGGTGCCGACCAGCGTACAGACGCCGGCCATCTGCGAGACGTAGGACAAGGGGATCAAGGCCTTGGACGCGGACATGCCGATGCTGGCGGTGGCGGCCATCACGATGGGCATGAATACCGCCACCACCGCCGTGTTGTTGACGAAGGGCGCGATTGCCGCAAGCACGACGAACAGAATGATGAGGAACTGGAGGGGCGACTTGGCGCGCCCCAGCAGGTTGCCGATACCCGAGAGCGCGCCGCTGTTCTGCAGCCCCGCCGCCAGCACGAACATGGCCGCCACCGTGATCGTGGCGCCGTTGCTGAATCCGCTGAGCGCCTGCCCGGGGCTGACCAGGCCGCTTATCGCGAGGCCGGTGAGCACCAGCAGCGCCACCGCATCGATGCGCAGTTTCTCTGTGGCAAACAGTATTACCGCGATCAGTGCGATGGAGAGGACCACGATGATCTCGATTGTCATGCTCGGGAACTCCTGCCGTTCAGTGTTTCTCGTGGTGTTGCGGGATGGAGGGGCCGCCGGCCCGCAGGACGATCTGGGTGATCTCGGAAGGCCGCCCCAGGCGGACCGGAAATCCGTTCCACAGGCCCGCGCCATTGCTCACGAACAGGCGCATGTCGCCCACGGTGTAAAGCCCGGAGACATAGCCGCCGTTGGCCCATTGCGTGATCCAGTGCAGGCCCCATACCTGCCCGCCGTGGGTATGGCCGGAAAGCTGCAGATTCACGCCGGCGTCTGCGTTCCGCCGCGCGCCCGGCGGCCGGTGGCTGAGCAGGATGACGGGATCTTCCGGCGCCAGGCCGGCGAGCGCACCCTGGATATCCGGCATCGGCATGCCGAAGCGGGCGGCGGCGGGGTCGGTGATACCCGCCAGGGCGATCGAGGCGTCGCCATTCGTGATGGCCACATGCTCGTTCAACAGCATGCGCAGCCCCAGGCTTTCGAAGTGGTGGATCCAGGGCTGGTATTCCTCGTAATACTCATGGTTGCCGGGGATCGCGAACACGCCGTGGCCGGCGGTCAGCCGGCGCAGGGGTTCCACATCGTCGGCGCGGGCAAGCGTGGTGCCGTCGACCATATCGCCGGTCAGCACGATGAGGTCGGGTTCCAGCGCGTTGGCTTTGCCGACCACCGCCTCCATCCATGGACGCCTCAGCAGCCGGCTGGCATGCAGGTCCGTGAGCTGGACGACGCGGAAGCCGTCAAAGGCGGGGGGCAGCGCCGGCAGTGTGATCTCGACGGTGCGCACATCGGGCACGCGAACCGCCTGCCAGACGCCGGCGACCGACAGCGCCGCCACGGCCAGGGCAAGAGAAGGGCGCAGCGCGCTGCGGGAATCCAGCAGCGCGCGGCCGGCGCGCCGCGACAGCAGGGACACTACGCCGCCGAGGACGTCGACGACGAAGAACAGGCAGGCGGTGATAAGCATGCTGCCGAATGCCCAGCCCAGGAACATCAGTATCCAGCCGGGGACTTCGGGGGAAGCCATGGAACCGAAGAAACTGCGCGTGATCAGATGGTGCTGCGAGCTCGCCACCAGCGCCAGGCAGATCGCCCATTTGACCCGGTAGGGCCATGGCCGGCGCCATACCAGCCGCCCTGACACATACAGGGCCAGAAGCCCCATGATTACATGAAACACAATATTTTCATCTCATTTCAATACTGGGATCAGCGTGCATCCCGCAGTGTAACTGCGCCGGCGGACAGGCCGATGACGGCGGGGCCGCCACCGGTTCCTAAGGCTCGTCGGCCGCGCGGGCCGGGCGGGGCAGGAAGGTGCGCGGCGTTGCGCCCAGGCTGCGGCGGAACATCGCCGAGAAGGCACTGGGACTTTCATAGCCCAGTTCCAGAGCCACTTCGGTGACCGGCCGCCCCGCGCTCAAGAGGCGGACCGCATGGAGCAGGCAGGCCTGCTTGCGCCACTGCACGAAACTGAGGCCTGTTTCGGCGAGAAAGCGCCGGTACAGACTGCGGGCGCTTCCCGCCACCCGCTCTTTGTCGGCGCCATGAACCGGATTCCGGAGGATCCGTTCGCAGAGCCGCAGCAGCTCCGGGTCGGCGGGCAGGGGCAGTTCGAGCGTGCAGCTTGGCAGCCTGCTGATTTCGAGGACCGTCAGCCGGGCGACCAGGCCCAGCATTTCATCATCGCCGGTGGAGCCGCATGAAGTCATGCGCAGGATCAGTTCCCGCAGCAGGGCGGTGATTTCCAGTACCACGCAGTTCCGAGGCAGCTTCGCGGCGCTGGCCGCGTCCAGATACAGCGTGCGCATCTGCAATTCGCCATAGGCGTCGATCGCGTGCTGTGTGCCGGCGGGTATCCAGAGCGCCCGGCTGGGGGGGACCAGCCATGCGTGCCCCGGCGTGCGCACCGACATGGTGCCGGCGGCGGCGAACAGGAATTGCCCGCGTATGTGCCGGTGGGCCGCGATATGGGCCCCGGCGGGGAAGAATTTCCGGCGCGCAACCAGCAGCGGCCCCTCGGTGGCGGTGGGCAGGACGACGGGCGAGCTGGGGCTCGGGCCGGTTTGTAGAATGAGAGTGTCCATTTTGCGATAGTCTGCCAAGAAATCTCGAAAGACGACTCATTCTATATCTGGCAGACTTCAAATATGAATACTGAAAGCTCATTATCGCCGCCGCAAGCGCAGGCCGCGCTCAAAGACCATCCCCGCAGGGTCTCGCTGCTGCTCAATGTCGGCCATGCGCTCGATCATCTGTTCCTGCTGATCTTCGCGACGGCCGTCGGCACGATCGCGGCGGAATTCGGCTTTTCCCGCTGGGAAGACCTGATGCCTTACAGCGTGGGGGCCTTCTTCCTGTTCGGCCTGGGGTCCGTGCCGGCCGGTCGCCTGGGCGATCTCTGGGGCAGGCGGCAGATGATGCTGGTCTTCTTCTTCGGCCTGGGGGCGGCGGCGCTGCTCACCGCGCTGGCGCAGGGGCCATGGCAGGTTGCGGCGGGGCTGGCGCTCATCGGTCTCTTCGCGGCCATTTATCATCCGGTGGGCATTCCCATGCTCGTGCAGCGGGCCAGCCGCCCCGGGATGGTCATCGGCATCAACGGCCTGGCGGGCAATCTGGGCGTGGCCGGCGCGGCCCTGCTCACGGGGCTGCTGGTGCAGTGGTGGGGCTGGCGCGCCGCCTTCGTCGTGCCGGGCCTGATTTCCCTGGCCTGCGGGGTGGCGTTCGCGCTGTGGTGCGAACCCCAGGGCCCGGCACCCGGGCGCAGCCGCAAGCCGCCCCAGGTGGTGCTGCCGCCGGGGCAGCTGGCGCGCGCCCTGGTCGTCATGACGGTGGCGGCCATCACCGGCAGCCTGCTGTTCAACTTCACCACCAACGGCAATACCCAGTTCCTGACCGAACGCTTCGAAGGGCTGATTCATGATCCGGCCTTGATCGGCCTGCTGCTGGCCTTGATCTACACCCTGGCCTCCTTCACGCAGGTGGTCGTGGGCCACATGATCGACAGAGTCCCGCTCAAGCGCCTGTATCTCGGCATGGTGCTGGCGCAGATTCCCTGGCTGGTGCTGGCCGCCGTGGCCAGCGGCTGGTGGCTGTTCCTGGCGCTGCTGGGCGCCATGGTGTGCATCTTCGGCTCCATTCCCTTCACCGAGGCCATGATCGTCAAGTACGTGGACGACAGTGTGCGTTCGCGTGTGGCCGGCATGCGCCTGGCAGTATCCTTCGGGGTCAGTTCGCTGGCGGTATGGATGCTGGGCCCGGTCGTCAAGGCTTCAAGCTTCGCCGTGCTCTTCCTGGCCATGGCCGTCATCTCGGTCGGCACGGCGGCCATGGTCATGCTGCTGCCGTCGGATGCCCCGGCGCGCCGTCCTTCAGGATACCAGCCCGCCCCGGGCGCCGGCGGGCCGGCGGAATAAAGCCTGCCGGTCGGGCGGGCCAGCCTCGGCAATCAGGCGGGGCTGGCGCCGGCATTGCGCCATGGCGGCGTCACGCCGAATTTTTCCTTCATGAAGTCCGCCCACGTGGCGATGCGGGGGCTGCGCAGCGCGCCGGCGCGGTAAAGCAGGTAGATCGGTTCATCGGGTTCGTCCAGCTGCCCTTCCAGCACACTGACCAGCCGGCCACCTGCGAGCGCTTCCTGTGTGTGGAAATCCGCCAGCCGGGCGATACCCATGCCGGTGATCGCAAGCTCGTGCAGCATATCCCCCTGGTCGGCGGCCATGACGCCTTTCGGGCTCGTCAGGCCGCGGTTGGGCGGCAGGAATCTCCAGGTATTCCAGGGCGTTGAAAAAGTGAAGTTCAGGCAGCGGTGCCGGCTCAGTTCCTGGGGATGCCGGGGCGTGCCGTGGCGGGCCAGGTAGTCGGGCGAGGCAACCAGCATCCATTTCGTCGTGGTCAGCCGGCGGGCGATCAGGCTGGAGTCCAATTGGATGCCTACATAGACGGCGACATCGATACGCTGCTGAAGCAGGTCGGTCGGCTGCGCCCCCAGGATGAATTCGACGCGCAGGAGGGGATAGCGCTCGTGGAATTCGGGCATCAGGCGCGCCAGCTGGTATTTGGCGAAGGTGGGCAGCGTGTTGACCCGCAGCACGCCGCTGCGGTCGGCGCCGGCGCCGACGGCGGACTCGGCATTGGCCAGGGTTTTGAACACATGCATGCAGTGGCGGTAGAAGATGTCCCCTTCCGGAGTGGGGCGGACCCGCCTGGAATTGCGGTAGAACAGCAGAACGCCCAGACGCTTTTCCAATTGCTTGAGGCTGCGGCTGACGCCCGAAGGATTCTGGCCGCTGACGCCGGCCGCGGCCGACAGCCCGCCGCTTTCGTATATCTGTACGAAGACCTCCATTTCTTCGAGGCGCCCGGCCATGTCCCGCTCCTGCTGATCATTGCGTAATTTGCAAAGCAATTGTGCCATATGATGTATAGGTCGGAAGCGGCTGTCTTTCTAAAATCCATTCATATAGCCGTGCTGTTCAAGACGGTTCAAAATAAATGTGCCAAGCCGGGCGGCGCGGCTGCGGCGCTCCCGGAAGGGGCGCGGCAATGCCGCCCGCGCGCAAAAACTTCTTTATCCATTCAGGAGACGGTCATGTCCAATGACAAGAAAGCTTTCAGCCCGGTGCGTGATGAGGTCATCGCCATCGGCCACAAGAATCGCCGCCAGACCCTGGGTGACGACTATGTCGAGCGTTCCATCAAGAACGCCCAGCAGGATGATTTCCTTCAGCCCCTGCAGGATGCGGTGACGGAACTGGCCTGGGGCGCGGTATGGGGCCGCCCCGGCCTCGATCTGAAGCATCGCAGCCTGGTCACCATCAGCGTGCTGATTGCGCTGGGCCGCCGGCATGAGCTGAAAGTCCACTTGAACGGCGCGCTCAACAATGGCTGGACGCGCGAGGAGCTGCAGGAAATCCTGTTGCATGCGGCCTGCTACTGCGGCATGCCCGCAGCGGTGGACGGCTACCGCATCGCGAAGGAAGTGCTCGATGAGCGTGCGGCAAAGGAAGGCGGGAAATGATGAAGTGGAGTTCTGAAAAATGATTACCGGCAATACCAGGCTGTTTGGGATCGTCGCGGATCCTGTCGATCAAGTGCGCACGCCGCAGGTGCTCAACCGGCTTTTCGAGCAGCGGGGCCATGATGCGGTGCTGGTGCCCTTCCATGTGGGCGCGGACGGTCTGCCGCGGATATTCGAGGCCTTTCGCCAGATCCGGAATCTCGGCGGCTTCATCGTGACGGTCCCTCACAAGGTTGAAGCCCTGGCCCTGTGTGACGAGATCGAGGATGCGGCGCGCGCGATCGGGGCGGTCAATACGATCCGGCGCGAGCCTGACGGCCGCCTGGTCGGCGGGATGTTCGATGGCATCGGCTTCGTGGCCGGCCTGAAGGCGCGCGGCCACGATCCGGCGGGGCGCAGGGTGCTGCTGCTGGGCGCGGGCGGGGCGGCGGCGGCCATTGCCCATGCCTTGGCGCTTGCCGGTGTCGGCTCCCTGACCATCGCCAATCGGACCTTGTCCAAGGCGCGGGAAATGGCGGAGCGCATCGCCGCCTCCGCGCCGGGCGTGCGCGTCGAGGCGGGCGTGGCGGATCCCTCGGGATATGACATGGTCGTCAATGCAACGTCGCTGGGCATGCGGCCCGACGACCCTTTGCCGCTGGATGTCGCGACACTGTCTTCAGGCACCCTGGTCGCGGAGATCATCATGAAGCCGGAAATGACCGCCCTGCTGGGGCAAGCGCAAGCGCGTGGCTGTCCCGTTCATCTGGGGCGCCATATGCTGGAAGAGCAGGCCGCCCTGATGGCCGGTTTCATGGCCGGGGGCCCGGGCGCAAGCCGTTGAACAAAAGGGGGAAGCCGTGCCGGAACATTTCGACTATGTGATCGTGGGGGCGGGGGCGGCCGGTTGCATTCTGGCCAACCGCCTGACTGAAAATGGGCGGTACTCCGTGCTGCTGCTGGAAGCGGGGGGCGAGCCCAGGCATGTCTGGATCCCGATACCGGCCGGATTCAGCAAATTGATGACGAACCGGGCCTTCAACTGGGGGTTCGAGACCGAGCCCGAAGACAATGTGAACGGCCGCCGCATCGCCGTGCCGCGGGGCAAGGGCCTGGGCGGCTCGACCCTGATCAACGGCATGATCTATGTGCGGGGCATTCCCGAAGATTACGACCACTGGGCCGGGCTGGGGGCGCAAGGCTGGTCGGCGGCCGAGGTGGCGCCGTATTTCCGCAAGATCGAGCATTGGGGCGGCGGCGATGCGGCCGATCCGGACGACGGGCAGCCCGCGGGGCCTTTCGCGGGGCGGGGCAAGAGCGGCCCGATGCGCGTCTGCGAGGTGACCGAACGCTTCCCCATTGCACAGGCCTTTCTGGATGCCGCCCGGCAGCATGGGCAGCGCCTGAATCCGGATTACAACGCCGGCCGGCAGGAGGGCTTCGCTTATTACCAGACGTTGCAGCATGGCGGCCGCCGCTGGAGCGTGGTGGATGGCTATCTGCGGCCGGCGCGCCGGCGTTCCAACCTGACGGTGCGCACCGGGGCGCATGCGCAGGGTCTCGAATTCGAAGGCAGGCGCTGCGTGGGGTTGAGCTATCGCCTTGCGGATGGCTCGCTGCACCGGGTGCGGTCGCGAATAGAGGTGATACTGTCCGCCGGAACCATACAGACGCCCCAGTTGCTGGAGCTTTCCGGCGTTGGCGATCCCGACGTGCTGCGGGCCGCGGGCGTGGAAGTCCGGCATGCCCTGCCCGGTGTGGGCGGGAATTACATCGATCACTATTGCACGCGCATGAACTGGCGTGTGCGCAATACGCTCACCCTGAACGAGCTGAGCCGCGGCCGGCATCTGTTGCGTGCCGTGGCGCAATACGGCCTGACGCGGCGGGGCATCCTGTCGCTGGGAACGGGGCTGGCGGGCGGTTTCATCAAGAGCCGCCCGGAGCTGCCGCTGGCCGATGTGCAGCTGTTCTTCGTCCATGCCAGCTATGCCAACGCCGCGGACCGGCGTCTGGATCGCGAGCCCGGCATGACGATCGGTGTCTCGCAGATGAGGCCGCGGTCCACGGGCGACATCCATATCCGTGATGCCGACCCGCTGGTTCCGCCCCGCATCCGCCCCAACTTCCTGGCGGAGCAGGTGGACAGGGACAGTCTGGTGGACGGCATGCGGGTCGTGCGCGAAATCGTGGAGCAGCCCGCCCTGTCGCACTATGTCGATCATGAACTGAGCCCGGGCGGCGATGTGCGGGATGCGGCGCAATGGCTGGAGTTCGCCAGGCGCAACGGGCAGACCATTTATCATCCCATCGGCACCTGCCGCATGGGTACGGACCAGCGGGCGGTGGTCGACCCGGCGTTGCGGGTCCACGGCCTGGAAGGGCTGCGCGTGGCCGATGCGTCGGTCATGCCGGCGATGGTGTCGGGGAATACGCAGGCGGCCGTGATGATGGTGGCGGAAAAGGCCGCCGACCTGATCCTGCGGGGCGCTAGGGCCTGTTCACGCTAAAAGGTGCGTTGCCCAGGTCGCGAGGTGGAGAGGCTTGCGCTTTGGCGCGTGGTCAATAGATTCTTTTCAGTTCATCAGCCCGGGCATTTTGCCGGCGCGACCGCCGGCCCATTGCCTTTTTTACGGACCGGCTCAGGCTTCTTCCGAGCCCATCTGCGCCTGCAGATAATTCTGCCGGCCCACTTTTTCGATGAGGCCCAGCTGCTTTTCCAGCCAGTAGGTGTGATCTTCTTCGGTGTCGCGCAACTGGGCGAGCAGCAGATCGCGGGTGTTGTAGTCGGCCAGCTCTTCACAGAGGGCCATGGCGGCCTTCAGATTGTCGCGCACGCTGTATTCGGTGGCCAGATCCTTGCGCAGCATGTCTTCCACGGTGTCGCCGGGCGTGAAGTCATGCGGCCGCATGTCGGGTTTGCCGCCGAGGAACAGAATGCGGCGCAGGATCACGTCGGCGTGCTGCGTCTCTTCTTCCATTTCGTGGTTCATGCGCTCGTACAGGCGCAGAAAACCTTGATCTTCGTATTGGCGGGAATGCGCGAAATACTGATCGCGCGCAGCCAGTTCGCCGCGCAGCAATTCTTTCAGGCATTCGATGACTTGAGGGTGGCCTTGCATGGGTATTCTCCGGAATCAGCGCCCGGGGCGGCGTTTCGCAGCCCGCGGGGACCGGCAGCGATGCCGGCACTGTTCATGTAGCGACAGCCCGAGTATAGCGTCCCGAGGGTTGCGGGATATCGGGTTCGGGCCTGTTCATCCGCCCGCCCTGGCTCCGGCCGGCAGTTTCGCCGAGATGTAGGCTTCCCGGGAAGCCACGGATTCTTCATCCGAGAGGGCGGAAAAGAAGACATGGGCGTCAAGGAAGGCATATGACGTCGTCGCCAATTGATTCTTGGCGGCGATGACCTGCTTCTTCGTGATGCGCAGTACCAGGGAAGACCGCTTGCCCAATTCGGCGGCCATGGCGGAGACATGGCTGTCGAGTTCGCCGCCTTCGACGACGCCGTTCAGGAACCCGGAATCCTTCATCCGTTCGGCACCCACTTTCCGGCACAGCAGGGCGAATTCCATGGCCATGGCCGGCCCGACTTCCCTCACGAGCCAGGGCATTCCGCCCCAGGCCAGAGGAACGCCCAGTTCGGTTTCGGGCAGATGGAACTGGGTGCCCGCCGCCGCATAGCGGAAGTCGCAGGCGCAGGCCAGCACTACGCCGCCGCCGATGCAGTGCCCATGTATCGCGGCGATGGTCACCGCGTTCATCGAGCTGACCGCTTCGACCATCCTGAGCCCCAGGTCGACCGCGGACCTCACACGCTCCGCCGGGTTGTTCTGGAAGGCTCTCAAGTCGAAGCCGGCGCAGAAAGCGGCCCCGACGCCTGACACGACCACCACCTTTACCTGTTCCTGCCGGTTGAACCAGGCCGCCGCTGCGATGACGTCGTTCATGAGCTGTTCATTGCATGCGTTCAGCACCGAGGGCCGGTTCAGCTGGAGGGTGCCGGTCGGGCCGTCGACCCGTACCCGAACGCATTCGTAAGAAGGAATCATCACTGCCGCCACTCCTTGAATTTGAGGTTGCATTGTACTGACCAATCGGTACAATAATCCATGACTTTGCGCGTTTGGTCAAGCCGCGCCGGCAGTGCCGGGCGGCTTGCAGCTCGCCTGTGAGCGCGTGCCGCAGAACATCCTCCACGAAGGTTAAGTTGAATGGAATCAAACACAGAGGGGCCGCTTAAAGGCATTCAGGTGGTCGAGTTTGCTGGAATGGGGCCCGCTCCTTTTTGTGGGATGCTTCTGGCCGATCTGGGCGCCGACATCATCCGCGTCGATCGTCAGGAAGGCCTGGGAACCATGGACGATCCGGTGATCGGGCGCGGGCGGCGCTCCATTGCCCTGAATCTGAAGGACGCCGCCGACAGAGAGGTCGCGCTCAAGCTGGTCGAACGCAGCCATGTCCTGCTCGAAGGATTCCGGCCCGGCGTCATGGAGCGGCTGGGGCTGGGGCCGGTCGACTGCCACAGGCGGAATCGGGGACTCGTTTATGTGCGGCTGACGGGTTGGGGACAGGAGGCGGGAGCCGTGACCGGCAAGGCCGGCCACGACATCAACTACATCGCCGCCGCCGGCGTGCTCGGCGCCATCGGCGACGAGAAGCCCGTGGTGCCGCTCAACCTGCTCGGAGATTACGCGGGCGGGTCTCTCCTTGCCTGCATCGGGCTGCTGGCGGGATTGCGGGCCACCGAAAGGGGCGAGAACGAAATCGTCATCGATTCGAGCATGCGGGCCGGCGCCACCTATCTGATGAGCTATCAGTACGAGCTTGCCGCCAAAGGCTTGTGGAAAGATGCGCGGCGCGCCAATCTGCTGGACGGCGGGACGCCTTTCTACGATACCTATGCCTGCGCGGACGGAGCCTGGATGGCCGTTGGCGCGATAGAAGAAAAGTTCTACCGAGATCTGCTGGCCGGCCTCGGCCTGGAAGACCTGCTCGGGAAGGTCGACCGGCACGACCCGGGCCAGTTTGCCTTCATCCGCAAATGCCTGGCGGACCGCTTCGCCTCACAGCCGCGGGATTTCTGGGTGGAGCGCTTCAGCGGGCTCGACGCCTGCGTTTCACCCATTCTGTCCATGGCCGAGCTGGTGGGAACGCCGGCCCTGCGGGAGCGGGTCGAAGGGATGCCGGAGCCGCTGCCCGCGCCCGGCTTCAGCGGCCCGTCGTCGCTGCCGAGGCCGGCTCCCGTGGTCGGCGGGCATACCGAGGAAATACGGGCGGCACTGGGCGCCGGCGCCGATTTCCGCGCCATGGAAAGCCAGAATATCTGAAACTGGCGGCTAAACTAATCTTCCCACCGTTCTACAAGGGGTTCTTCCGTGAGCGAACCAGACCATTCCGCCCGGGACCTGCTGTTCAAGACAGCAATCGCGCTGATGTCCAAGAAGGGCTATCACGGTACGAGCATGTCGGACCTTGAAAAGGGCAGCGGCCTGGGCCGCTCGTCGATCTATCATTACGTCCGGAGCAAGGAAGCGCTGCTGGCGGAAATCTGCGATGCGTCGACGCGGCGGCAGGCCAGCATCGCCAAAGCCATCGTCGATGCGGAAGAACCGCCGCGCACCCAGCTTTTCATGCTGATCGAAGCCTTGGTGACAGAGATCGTCGAAAACCGGGACCGGGCTCTGGTCAGCCTTCGCGAATTCCATTTTCTGAAGGGCGACTACAGGAAATCCGTGGTGGCGAACCGGACGGAATATGAAGGCCATTGGCGGACGGTGCTGCAGCGGTGCATAGACGAGAAGCTGATCGACGGGTTCTCGGAGTTCGACCTGAACGCCACGCTGGGCATGGTGAACTTTTCGGCTGTGTGGATGCACCGCGCTCCGCAGGAATCGCCGCAGCGAATGGCCGAGCGGTTCACCGCCCTGATCATGAAAGGCCTGTCTTAGCAGGGTGCTGAACGGCCAGCCCGTTTTGCGTCGGCGCGGGCTACACGAATCGCTCAATCTCTTCACGCAGTATCCGCTTCCAGCCTTCAATGGTTGAATCCGATACGTCGGACCCATAGGCGGCGATGCTGACCGCCAGATGAGGGCCGGGGGCGTGGGGAATGATCGCGGCCATGCCAAAACCCTGCTTCACGACCGCGCCCCGGCTGATGGCGAAGCCGGTTCGGTGTGTATCTTCGACTGCTATCCGCAGCCTCCCTGGCGTGATGCGGGGATACGATTGCAGGCCTGGAGCAATCAGGCGGATGGCGTCTTCTATCTGTTCGTCAGGGAGCGCGGCGAGCAGAGCGGTGGCGCCGCCGCCGACACCCAAAAGCCGACGCTGGCCCACTTCGACCGGTACAAAGCGCAGGGTTGCGCCACCGTCCACCTTGACCAGGCAGACGGCTTCCAGGCCGCTGCGCCGCATCAGATAGGACGTAACGCCGCAGCGGTGTGCCACGGCTTCGATCAGTGGGCTCCAGCGGGCGACCTCCATGGCGCTGGAACTGGGAACCATGCCCAGTTCGTGCAGCAGGTGGCCGATCCGGTAGCGTTTCTCTGATGCGTTGAACTCCAGCAACCCTTCGTCAAGCAGGCACTTGAGAATCCGGTGCGCCGTTGAACGGGCCAGTTCTTGTGAGCGTGCCAGTTCCGCCAATACCACCCCGCGAGCGCCATGTTGCGCCACTTCCCGCAGCATGGTGGTGGCGCGCCGGATGGCTTGCGTACCTTCCGTTTTGGTTTTATCCGGACCCCGACCCAATTGGGGGCCCGGATAGTTTATTTCGTCTTTAGATAGTTTGACCATTATATGGAACAAATGAATGGGTGATTACCCTGATTTAAGGGCGGGTATGTTGAGATAGGTAGCGGATATATCTATGCTTGAGCCAATTCTACGAATGATCAAAATGACCATATAGTGGAACACTTGAAATATAACAGGAACTTTGATTGAGGAGCAACATATGAAACATTCGCCCCGCCCATGGTTTCGAGGTGCCGTTGCCGCGGCCATTTCCGTGGTTGCGCTCGCGGCGGCCTTGCCGGCGCAAGCCGAATCATTTCCCGACCGGGCCCTGCGGCTGGTGGTGCCGTTCGGAGCAGGGGGTTCGGATGGCATTGCCCGTGTTTTCGCGGATAAGTTGAGCAAGGTGCTCGATCAGCCCGTTTATGTTGAGAACCGGGCGGGTGCGGCCGGCCTGATCGGTTCAGAATACGTGGCGCGGTCCAAGCCTGACGGCTACACCATGTTGTTCATCGGCGGCGGCAGCTTTACGCCGGCTCTGATCAAGGACTTGAAATTCAACATTCTTACGGAAATGCGACCTGTCATCTCTATTGCACGGGGTGGCATGACGTTGATGGTCAATTCGCAGGTGCCGGCGGAAACGATTGAGGAGTTCGTCGACTATGCCAAGAAGAATCCCGGTGACCTCAACTATTCGTATACCGCCAGCAGCATCATGCTCTCGTCGGAAATCGCCAAACAGCGGCTGGGCTTCGAGGCGGTCGGTGTCCCTTATAGAGGCGCTGCGCAGGTATTGACGGCCCAGCTGACCAATGAAGTGCAGATGACCATCGATGTGCCGCTGAATTACCTGCCGATGATCAAGGAAGGAAAAATCCGCGCGCTGCTGCATGGCGGGCAGGATCGCATTCCTCCCTTGCCTGACGGGCCGCATCTCCAGGATGTTCCGACCTTGTCCGATAAAGGCATCAACGATGTGACCTTCGCCGTGTCCTACGGTATTTGGGTAACCGCGGATACGCCGGATGATGCCGTGTTGAAGCTGAACGAAGCCTATAACGAAGTATTGAAGGATCCCGAGATCCAGTTCAGGTTGAACCAGGCTGCGATGGTGCCGGTCGGCGGCGCACCCGGGGTCCATTCGGAACAGATCCGCATCGAACAGGGCATGTGGGAAAACTTTGCGCAACAGATGGGTTTCAAGCCTGAATGATGCCGCTGTCTGAATCAAGGAATACCTCAATGTTCTCGTTAGCAGGCAAGACCGTGGTGGTAACCGGCGGCGGCAAGGGAATCGGGCTGGGGATCAGCACCCGGATGGCGCTTCAGGGAGCGAATGTCGTCATGACGGGACGTTCACTGCCGGCTCTTGAGTCGGCGGCGCTGGGCCTGGCTGAGCAGGGCGGGAAAGTGCTACCTGTGCGGGCCGACCTGACGAATCCGGCCGACACCGAAAGAGTCGTCAATACGACGCTCGCAACGTTCGGCCGCCTCGATGGATGGGTGAACAACGCAGGCAGTGCCAGCCCCGACGATGTCGGCCCCCTGATCGATATCCGCGAAGATCAGTGGGACCGGGTCGTCGACCTGAATTTCAAGTGGGCGTTTTTCGCATCCCAGGCGGCCGCGCGGGCGATGAAGGACGGCGGCTCCATCGTCAATATCACGTCACGCAGCGCTTCGTATGCCAATCCGCGCACGGGTCATTATGGCGCCGCCAAAGCCGCCATGGAAAACCTGACGTTGACCATGGCGGCGGAGTGGGGACATCTGGGGATCCGGGTCAACGCAGTGGCGCCGGGAGTGGTGCTGACGGAGGAACTGGCCAAAACGCTGAATACTGAAGAGCGGCTGCGCAAGCAGATAGAAATGGTTCCTTTGCAGCGCATAGGCCGCCCCGATGATATCGCGGGCCTGTGCGTCTACTTGGTATCGGACGCCTCGTCCTGGACCAGCGGGGCGCTGATTCCTGTGCACGGGGGCAGCCCTATCCCTTTCGGTTATATCAGCTACATGCGGAAAGCGAATCGTCAGGACAACGTGAAACACGGGGGCCGTGGTGAGATTTGACTGGCTGCCTGAACAAGCGGCGCTGCGAGAGCGGGTCCGTGATGTCCTGCGGCGTGAACTGCCGCCGGATTGGGCGCAATTGAGCCGGCACGGCCCGGGCTCCAAAGAGCAGACCCGGTTTTCTTTGTCGTTCTGTCCGAAATTGGCCCGGGAAGGCCTGTTGATACCTCACTGGCCCGTCGAACATGGTGGGCGCGGCGCGGCGCCCTGGGAGCATTTCATCATTGGCGAAGAGCTTTGGGCCGCTGGTGAACCGCGAGGCGCCCAGTACATGAATGTGAACTTCATCGGCATGACGATCATCCGCTACGGGACGGCCGAGCAGAAGGCGCGCTATCTGCCGGACATGGCGGCGGGCCGGGTCATCTGGTGCCAGGGGTTTTCCGAACCGGATGCCGGCTCCGATCTGGCTGCGCTACAGACCCGCGCCCGGGTTTCCGGCGACGAATATGTCATCAACGGCGCCAAGGTCTGGACATCGTACGCGGCTCTGGCGAAGTACTGCTTTCTGCTGGCGCGCACAGGCGGGCCGGGCAAGGCGGGGATAGCGATCTTCCTGGTGCCCATGGACTCGCCCGGCATTACCGTGCGACCCATATCCGCGCTGGTCGGAGAAGGGGATCTGCATGAAGTCTTCTTCGATGATGTGCGGGTGCCCGGCGATTGCCGGCTCGGCCAGGAGGGCGAAGCCTGGCCCATCATTACTTATGCATTGGCCAATGAACGTGTCGGCATCGCCCGCTATGCTTTTGCCCGGCGCGTGCTGGATGGCATGGTGGCGGAACTGAAACAGGGCGGCCGCTTTCAGGGCGCGGTCGTCAAGGCTCGGGCGGGCCGGGCGCTGGCGGCCTGCGAGGCGGCCCGCATGCAGGTCTACCGTATCGTGCACGAGCGAGCATCGAATCTGCCGCCCAGCGCCGAGTCCAGTCTCGCGCGCGTTGCGGTGGTGAACGCAGAGCATGCCGTGGCGGATTTCGGGCTGGATTTTCTGCCTGAAACCTACACGGGCCGCGATTTCCCCATGCACCTGTCGCATCATGAGCGCGCCATCGCTTCGGGCATCGCTTCCGGGGCCGCCGAGGTCCAGCTGAATCTCATCGCGCGCAATTATTTAAGGCTGCCCTCTGGAGTACGGCAATGAACTTCACTTTGTCCGATGATCAGAAGGCGATGATGGGCGCCATTGAAAAGCTGGTGCAAAAAATATTGGCCGGCCATGTGTGTCAGCCTCGGCGCTTCGAGTTTTCGGAAGCGCTGCAGGCCCGGATCGAACAGGGGGGCTTCTTCTCGGCGGCCCTGATCAGCGATCTGGGGGCTGTGGCTTCGGCATCCATGATCATGGAAATGTGCAAGTTGCCGCTGTGCGTGGAAACGACCGCATCAGCCTTTATTGCGCCTTACGTGTGTCCAGACGCACCGGGTCCGTTTGTCGTCGCCTTCGATGGCCTGGACCGGCCGCTCCGGTTTGCGCCGGTGGCGAAAACCATCATTCGTATCCAGGAAGAGGCCGTTGCATGGGCGAGTCTGCGGCCAGAAGATGTCGATGAAGCGGAAAGCCTCTTTGCCTATCCGATGGGCAGGCTGCGCGATGCCGGCGACCTGCACTGGCGCTGCGTGCCCGGGGCCGACGCGCGGAAGTTGCGCTGCCAGTGGCGGATCGGTGTGGCTGCCGAGATCGTCGGCTGCCTGTCCGCGGCTTTGGGCAGTGTGCTCGAACACGTTGCCGAGCGGCGTCAGTTCGGCCAGCCCATCGGCGCATTTCAGGCCGTTCAGCATCGGCTGGCCCAATGCGCCGCTTTGATTGAAAGTTCTCGTTGGCTGGTCCTGCGGGCGGCGGGCGCCGACAACGATCGGGACGCCCTGGCAGCCCTTGGCTTTGCCCAGGATGCGGTGACGCGCGTTGCCTACGATCTGCATCAGTTCATGGGGGCCATGGGCCTGACGCTCGAGCATCCACTGCATCGCTGGACATACCGCGCCAAGCTGCTTCGTTCGGAAGCGGGCGGGGCCGAAGAGCAATTTGCGCAGCTCGCCGACCGTGCGTGGGCTGATGACGTGACAACGCTTTCGCATTGATGATTCGAGGTAATGCAATGAGACGTCCCGCTTTGCAAGGGATAAAAGTTCTGGATCTTAGCCGGATCCTGGCGGCGCCGCTGGCGGCCCAGGCCCTGGGCGATCTGGGCGCCGATGTGATCAAGGTCGAACGCCCTAAGACGGGCGATGAGGCTCGGCGCTGGGGGCCTCCATTCCTGAAGGATCAGGATGGCAACGAAACCCGTGAGTCGCCGATGTATCTGTGCGCGAACCGGAACAAGCGGTCGATCACCGTGGATATCGCCACGCCACGGGGGCAGGACATTGTCAGACGCCTGGCCTCCCGGTCCGACGTTCTGATCGAAAACTTCAAAGTGGGCAATCTGCGCCGCTACGGGCTGGACTATGAATCACTGCGCCTGATCAACCCGCGGCTGGTGTATTGCTCGGTTACCGGGTTCGGGCAGGACGGCCCCTACCGGCATCTGCCCGGGTACGACACGGTGTTCCAGGGAATGAGCGGCATGATGAGCGTTACGGGGCTGCCTGATGGCGTTCCCGGTGGCGGTCCCATGAAAACCGGTCCCAGCCTGGCGGATTTCATGGCGGGCCAGTATGCGGTGTCGGCCATATTGGCCGCCCTGTATGAAAGGGATACGCACTCGGGCGAGGGGCAGCACATCGATCTGGCCTTGTTGGACTGCACCATCGCGGCGCAATCGCACTATGTCACGACTTACCTGGCCACCGGCGTGGTGCCGCCCAGACGCGGCACCGAAGGCAATGGCGGCCTGCCATCGCAAGCGTTCCCGTGCGCGGACGGCTCGATCATCGTGATCTGTGGCAATGAGGCGCAGTACAGGACCTTCTGCGCAGTGCTGGAGCACCCTGAACTTGCCGATGATCCGCGCTTCGTCAGCAACGCGAAACGCCTGGAGCATCGGCGTGAACTGACCGCCACCTTCAATGCCATAACGGGCCGATGGCGAGCCGCTGAGCTGCTGGCCGCGCTGGAGAAGGCACAGATTCCTTCCGGCCCCATCAACAGCTACCCGCAGGTATTCGAGGATCCGCAGGTTGTGCATCGGGAAATGGCGGTGACGATGCCTCATCCCACCGCCGGCCGCGTGACCTTGTGCCGCAACCCCATCCGCTTTGTCGATGCGCCGGAAGCCAGGCCCGTCGCCCCGCCGGTGCTGGGTCAGCATACCGATGAAGTGCTGGGTGAAGAACTGAAGCTGGATGCGGCGCAGATCGCCGAGCTGCGGCGCTTGGGGGTCGTTTGAATGGGGAAGGGAATGGCTGAAGCATTCATCGTACAAGCCGTGCGTACCGCCGGAGCCCGGCGCAACGGCGCATTGGCAGGGGTCCATCCCGCGGATCTGGGCGCTGTCGTCCTGGATGCGCTGGTCGGGCGCTCGGGAGTCGACCCCGCCGCGATTGATGACGTGATCGTGGGTTGTGTCACCCAGGCTGGCGAGCAGTCGTTTGCGTTCGGGCGCAATATGGTCCTGGCGTCCCGCCTGCCCGTGTCGGTGCCGGCGGTAACCGTGGACAGGCAATGCGGATCCTCTCAGCAGGCATTGCATTTTGCATTGCAGGCGGTCATGTCGGGGACCCAGGATATCGTCATTGCGGCGGGGGCCGAGAGCATGACCCGCGTGCCCATGGGGTCGAACTACAGGCTGCATGACAAGGCGGGCATTGGTGAAGGGCCATGGAGCAAGGCCATATGCGAGCGGTTTGGCGTGGCCGGGTTCAACCAGTTCGCGGCGGCCCAGGCTATTGCCGACAAATATCGTTTTGATAGGCGCGCGCTGGATGAATATGCCCTGGGTAGCCATCGGCGCGCGGCGCGGGCGATACAAGAGGGTGCATTCAAAGAGGAAATCGTGCCCGTCGGGTGTGAAGCCGGTATTTTCCGGCAGGATGAAGGCGTTCGCATCGATGCATCGCTGGAAGCCATGGCAACGGTGAAGCCCATCCTTGAGGGTGGCACGGTGACGGCGGCCAACGCCAGTCAGATGACCGATGGCGCCGCGGGGCTGCTCGTCGTGAGTGAAGCGGCGCTGAAGCGGTTCCGGCTGGAGCCCATTGCCCGCATATGCAATCTCACCGTCACGGCGGGCGACCCCGTGATGATGCTCGAAGAACCGATCGCGGCAACTCGCCGGGCCTTGAAGCGTTCGGGGATGCGCCTGTGGGATATCGATCTGTTCGAAGTCAACGAAGCCTTTGCCTCGATTCCTCTCGCCTGGCTGGCGGCCCTGGATGCGGACCCCGGGAAACTGAATGTCAACGGCGGGGCGATCGCGCTGGGGCATCCTTTGGGCGCCACCGGGGCCAAGCTGATGACGACCCTCATACATGCACTGCGCGCGAGAGGCCAGCGCTACGGTCTGCAGGCAATGTGCGAAGGAGGCGGCACCGCCAATGTCACGATTGTCGAAGCACTATAGGAATCGGTCTTGAGAACTCGAATAACCAGTCTGTTGAACATTAAGTATCCCATCATTCAGGGGGGGATGATGTGGGTGGGGCGGGCCGAGCTGGCTTCCGCCGTATCCAATGCCGGAGGCTTGGGCATCCTGACCGCCCTGACGCAGCCGGATCCCGAGGCGCTCGCCGTGGAAATCCGGCGCTGCCGGGGCATGACGTCCATGCCTTTCGGGGTCAATCTGACCATGCTTCCCACGCAGAACCCACCGCCCTACGAGCGCTATCTGGACACCATCATCAGCGAGCGGGTGCCGGTCATGGAAACGGCGGGCAACGTGCCGGAGTCTTTCATCGCCAAGGCGAAGGCGGCGGGCGTGACCGTCATCCACAAATGCACCACCGTGCGGCATGCCTTGGCCGCGGAGCGCAGAGGTGTCGATGTCATTTCCATCGACGGCTTTGAGTGTGCGGGCCATCCCGGCACTGACGATATCGGTGGGTTGGTCCTGGTTCCCGTCGCCGCACGGCAAATCCGCATCCCTCTGATTGCATCCGGCGGGATCGGCGACGGGCGCGGCCTGGCTGCCGCGCTGGCCCTCGGAGCGGATGGCGTGAACATGGGCACCCGCTTCTGTGCCACGCGCGAGGCGCCCATTCATCCGAACATCAAGCAAATGATGGTGGACAAGACTGAACGAGACACCCATTTGATATTCCGTACATTGAATAATACCGGCCGCTGCCTGAAAAACGCGGTCTCTGACGAGGTTGTGGCACTGGAAGGCCGGCAGGGTGGTGTTCGCTTTCAGGATATCGCGCATCTCGTTGCGGGGGCGAGAGGGCGGCGGGCCCTGGAGGAAGGCGAGATCGATGGCGGGCTGGTATGGGGAGGCCAGGTCGTGGGCTTGATAGACGATATACCCGCATGCCACGAGTTGCTGGAACGTATGGTGGCCGAGGCGCGTGAACGTCTCTCCACCCTGCGCACCTGGTTTTCAATGGACGATTGACCACGAGCCTAAGCGCAGGCCTCGTCCTTCAGGCCGCGACGTGGGCAAGCGCCTGCCGACAGGCCGGTGTATCTCCACGGTAGCCATTGCATGCGGTGGCGGGCGGGGGCCTCGAAGTTTCAGCATGCCGGAAACCGCTTCCATCTGGATGGCGCGGTTCCCGGCCGGGCTGTTCTTCATTAGGACATCAGGTCCGGCAGGAAGGTGACCAGATCCGGGAAGGCGAAGAGCAGCCCCACCGTGAGCAGTTCGATGGGAACGAATATCGCCAGCGCGGCGAATATCCGTTCGATCCTGACATCCTTGACCAGGCCCCCCACGACGAAGGCGTTGATGCCGACAGGCGGGGTGATCAAGCCGATTTCCAGCATCTTGACGAACAGGATGGCGAACCAGATGCCGTCATAGCCCAGCTGTGTGACGACCGGGTGGATGATGGGGGTGCAGATCAATATGATCGACGTCGAGTCCAGGAACATTCCCAGGGGCAGCAGGAATGCCAGGAAGGCCAGTATCAGCATCCAGCCGGGAACGTCGAAGGCGCTGACCCATTCCGCGAATTCCATCGGGATGCGCGACACCAGAATCACATAGGATATGAACGACGCGCCCACCAGAATCCCGAACACCATGGCATTGATGTTCAGGGATTCGATCAGGGACTCCCAGAAGCTGCGTCGCCAGACCCGGAAGCCTTCGTGCCGGTTGCGGTCGTAGGCGTGGAAGATAATGGCCACGATCGCACCGTAGGCCGCAGCTTCCGAGACCGTCAGGATGCCCGAATAGATGCCTCCGACCACCACGCCGAACAGGATCAGCACCCTGCCCACGCTGAACCACGCCTGCCGTCTCGATTCGCCCGACTTTGCGACGACCGTTTTTTCGGCCACCTGCTGATCGGTGGCGCCACCGTTCTTCCCCAGACCCACGAGTTCGGGCCGGATGCGGGCCAGAATGCTGATGCCCAACATGTACATCACGGCGGTGAGCAGGCCCGGAACGATGCCGGCGATCAGCAGCTTGCCGATGGATTCGCCCGACGCAATGCCGTACAGCACCATCAGGATGCTGGGGGGAATCAGAATGCCCAGCGTGCCGCTTGCGCCCACCACGGCGGCGGCGAAGGCCGGCGAGTAATTGGCCCGGCGCATCGCCCGGACCGACATCGGCCCCAGGGCCGCCGCGCAGGCGGTGCTGGAACCGCTGATGGCCCCGAAACCGGCGCCGGCTATTACCGTGGCCATGGCCAGGCCGCCCCGGAAACGCTTGGTCGCGGCGGCGGCCAGCCCGAACAGCTGGTCCGAGATATTGCTGTTTTTCGCATACACCCCCATCACGATGAACAGGGGCAGGACGGCCAGTATGACGCGGCTTGGCTGGTCGTACATCATCCGGGATATCGTATGGCCAAGCCCGGGCGTTCCGTCCACGAGGATGATGCCCACCAGGCCCGAACCCAGAAGGGCCAGGAAAACCGGCAGCCGGACGATGATTAGCAGTACCAGCACCGCAATGGTGATGGCGACAATGGTGGCTCCTGACATCATTTATTCATATCCCCGGCTTCTGCGGCCATATCTTCGGTTTTTATCGTTCCGGCCAGACGGCTGACCACTTCCAGCGCGAGGGCCGAGAGTCCCAGCGAGAGCGATAGCCGGCCGGGCCAGAGCGGCAGCTGCACGGCGCCCCATCGCATTTCGCCCGAGGTGAATGAGGCGACGGTCGCTTCCCACGAGAAGTAGCTGACCGGAATCAGCAGGCCGATCGAGATGAGCAGGCCCAGCATTTCCATGGGCTTGTGCCAGCGGGCCGGAAAAAGCGTCAGCGCCACGTCCGCGCTGACGTGGGCGTCATGCCGGTACGCAAACGCGATCGGCAGATAGACGGTGGCGACGAGCAGGATCTCGGTGGTCTCCACCAGGCCCGGAACGCTTTTTCCGCTCATGTGCCGCAGCAGGGCATCGAGCACGCCCACCAGGATGAGTGCCATCAAGATCGCCATCCCCAGGATGGCGAGCCCTATGCTGAGACGGCGGATCTGTTTTTCAAGGAGCGCCATGGGGTCATTTGCCGGAGCAAACCCTTATCGGGCTTTGATAACCGCTGGCGGCGGCGAACTCTTGATAGGTCGTCATGTAGGCCGAGTAGAAAGCATCGAGGGTTTCGCCGGAATGTCCGTTCGACAGCCCGCCTTTGCGCCAGCTTTCGATCTGCTTGTCCTTGGCCAGATCTGCGAACTTCTTCTGTTCTTCCTCGGTCCAGACATTCAGGCTGACGCCGGCGGCACGTAGTTGCTCGCATTGGGCCGCCTCTTCCTTCACCAGTTCACCAGGGCCATGCTTTTCGACATATTCATTTGCGACTTCCGTGACAACGTTCTTGAGATCGTCGGGAAGACGCTGCCAGGCGGAAAGCGAGATGGCGAACGAGGCATGGGCATACATGCCCATTCCGGTGTCGGTGATGTGCTTGGTCACTTCCTGCAGCTTGGGCGCCGTGATGATGTCGTATGGCCACAGAGCAAAACCGTCGAGCACGCCGCGCTGGATCTGCTCATAGATTTCGGGGGCGGGAACGGCGACGATCTCGGATCCGGCCAGGGTGTAGGCTTCGCCCGACCGGCCGGCGCCGCGCAGACGCATTTTCGCTATGTCGCTCAGGCCGTCGGCCGGTTTTACCGTACCCAGGGCGGCAATGGAGCCGAAGAAGGGGAACAGCAGCTTGATGCCCTGTTTCTCCAGTTCGGTGCTGAAGTGCGCGTTTTCCGACTGCAGCTTGTGCACTGTCTGCGCAACCGCGACACCATCGCTGGTGAGCAGGCCGGTGCTGGTGATGTCGTAGAGGGGCAGCGACTGGGGCCAATAGGCGGGGGTGACGTAAGCCCCGGCCAATGTGCCCGCCTTCAGGCCCGGCAGCATGTCGGCGGGGGGAAGGAGCGAGCCGCCATGGTAGTTTTCGAAAACCACGCGCCCGTCGCTGCGCTTTCTGACTTCCGTGGCGAACCAGTCGGCCGCCTTGCCCGACAGGGAGCCCTGGGCGATGGGGGTGGCGTACCGGAAGCGGAAGGTTTCTTCCGACTTCGATGGGGTAGCGGCGGAAGCCGCTGTCCCCGCATCTTCTTTGCCGCATCCGGCCAGAGCAAGGGTCATGACGGCGGCTGCCGAGATCGCGTAGAGGCTGTGTTTCACTTTTCGTCTCCGTTCATTTTGTAATGCGGCGTCGTGTCTCTGGATGGTGGTGCCCGCCATCCAGGCTGGAATGCGGCTGGGACGGGCCTGCGCCCGTCCTTGCGGGAATCATGCCGCTCACTGTCAGTAAGCGACTTCGAACATGGGGGTCTTGGTCATGGCCGGCGGGATCTCGCCCGGCCGGGCCCAGATGATCCGCGGTTTTACGCGGGCGCGGCGGCTGAGCTCGTCCTGGAGTTTCTCCGCGAGCCCCGGCAGGGCGCTTTCCGGGACGTCGCCCGCGACCTCGACCCTTATCTTCAGCGGCGGTTCGACGCGCGGCGGCCGTTCCGTCAGAACGATGCGGAACTGGCCTGTCAACCGCGGCTGGAATTCCTGTATGACGGTCTTGATGGTGGCCGGATAGACGTTCGCCCCCTTGACGATCAGCATGTCATCGGATCGGCCCACCACGAATACCCGGGGGCCCTTGAAGCCGCAATGCGGGCAGGGCGAGAGTTCGACGCGCGCCACGTCGCCCGAGGCGAAACGCAGCAGGGGGTTGGCCTGGCGGAACAGGGATGTGTAGATCAGTTCACCGGTGACGCCATCCTCGATGGGCAGGGGCTTGCGGGTGTCGGGGTCGACGACATCGAGCGGATACAAGTCCAGTTCCGGCGTGACGACGTGCAGGCCGTGGTATTCATCCGAGCGGCATGAGAAGGCCAGGGTGCCGCCGATGGGGGCCATCCAGTCGAATACCGTGCAGCCATAGGCGTCTTCGATCTTGCGCCGGATCTCCGGGATCGAGACGGCGATTTCACCGGCGACCATCAGCGCATCAAGCTTCCAGCGCCCGACACCGCCGCCCTCGGCCACCCGGTCGATCAGATGCTGGGCCAGCGAAGGTGTCATCATCGCTCCGGAAGGAGACGCCATGTCGGCGAACTTGATGATGTTCTCGGCTCCGCCGCGCACGTCGATGTCGACGGGAAGGCGCCCGCCATCCCTGATGGGCTGGATCATGATGGACGTGGCATACACGCCCAGAGAATGGGCGAACAGTATGCGCCCGCCCATCGACACTCCGGCGTAATCGAACATGTGGTTCACGGCCTGGGACAGCACGGCCTGATCGCGCCGGGTCAGCGTATACGTAAACGTGGGCACGCCCGTTGTTCCGCTCGTGGTCGCCGTCAGCACGACGTCTTCGGGATCCGCGCAGAGGTGCCGCCCGAATGGATGGCCGTCATGCAAGCGCGATTGTTCCTGGGAGAGCCGTTCCGTTTCCTTGCCCATGAGAATCGGCAATTCGCGGAAGTCGTCGATGGTCCGGATCGAGTTTCTGTCGATGCCGTGCTCGCGGAACAGGTCGCGGTAGAACCCGGAGTTTCCGAGGCAATAGTCGATCTGCCTTTGCAGGCGCGTGTTTCTCAGTTCGGCAATCTCGCTGGCGGTCAAGCTGTCGAGCGCCGCATTGGCATAGCCCAGCTTAGGCATATTATCTCCGTTCATCGTTGTACCGATCGTTCGATACAGAGTTTACCGAGCACTGGTAGGCGGGTCAATGGCCTTTTGCGGAGGGGGCCGCGGAAGTGGCCGCAACCCGTTCGCGGAGGGCGCGGGTTGCCTGCTTTATGGCTCGGGGGCATAAGGATGCCGGAATCAAAACAACTTTCTGATATAAGGGAAGCTCTGAACAAGTCACCGCGCCGCATGCATCTGTGGATTCGGGCGGTCTGCTTCGTTGCAAATGCTCGCGATAGCTACGGCTATCGCTGTGCTTTGCGCCTCGCATCCCATCCCGACCCACAGTGCCTGCTTTCCGCTCGACTTGTTCAGAGCTTCCCAAGTGAATTCAGGATAACGTCATTTCATCGTGATACAGTGGTCTGACAGCCGAGCACGGATTGGACACGAACAGGAAGGAGCAGGTCGCCATGGGCAACATTGACACTTTCAACTCCAGGGGCGTATTGGACGTCTCGGGCAAGAAATATGAAATCCATCGTCTCAAGGCCGTTGCCGACGCGGGATTCGACGTTTCCACCTTGCCGTACAGCCTGAAGATTCTGCTAGAGAATCTGCTGCGCACCGAAGACGGCGGCGACATCACGGCGAAGGACATCGAAGCGCTTGCGGGCTGGGACCCAAAAGCGGGGGCGAGCCGGGAAATCGCGTTCACGCCGGCCCGCGTGCTGCTGCAGGATTTCACCGGGGTGCCGGCCGTGGTCGACCTGGCCGCCATGCGCGAAGCCATGCGGCAGCTGGGCGGCGACGCGAACCGCATCAACCCGCTTGCGCCGGTCGAGCTGGTGATCGATCACTCGGTCATCGTCGACGTTTTCGGCAGCCCCAACGCCTTTGCCAAGAACGTCGAGATCGAATACGGCCGCAACGTCGAACGCTACCAGTTCCTGCGCTGGGGGCAGACCGCCTTCAACGATTTCAAGGTCGTGCCGCCGGGCACCGGGATCGTGCACCAGGTCAACCTGGAACATCTTTCGCGGGTGGTCTTCACACAGGAAAAAGACGGCGTCATCACCGCCTATCCCGACTCCTGTGTGGGCACGGACTCGCATACGCCCATGGTCAACGGCCTGGGCATCGTCGCCTGGGGGGTGGGCGGTATCGAAGCCGAAGCCGCCATGCTGGGCCAGCCCATTTCCATGCTGATTCCGGAAGTCGTCGGTTTCAAGCTGACCGGCTCGCTTCCCGAAGGTTCCACCGCGACCGATCTGGTGCTGACCATCACCGAAATGCTGCGCGAACATCGCGTGGTGGGCAAGTTCGTGGAATTCTTCGGCCCGGGCGTGGCGGCGGTGCCGCTGGCAAACCGGGCGACCATCGGCAACATGAGCCCCGAGTACGGTTCCACCCTGGCCATATTTCCCATCGACGACGTCACGCTGCGCTACATGGCGCTCACGGGGCGTTCGCCTGAACAGATCGCGCTGGTCGAAGCGTATGCCAAGGAACAGGGTCTGTGGCACGATCCGGACGCCGAGCCGCGCTACACCGAGCGGCTGGAGCTGGACCTGTCCACCGTCGTGCCTTCCATCGCCGGCCCCAAGCGCCCGCAAGACCGGGTGCCGCTGGCCCAGGCGAAGCAGGCCTTCCATGGCGCCCTCTCCGCGCTCATCACCGAATCATCACAGCCCTTGAAGGGCTATGACAAGGCGGTGGAAAATTCCTTCCCGGCTTCCGATCCGCCATCGCATGAACAGCCGGCCCGGGTGTCCGCGGCCCCCAACGACTATCTGGACGAAGCGCCCAGCGACCATCTCGACGAAAACTCCGCCGCCGGAAAGCAGCAGCGCGAGCCGATCACCGTCACCTTGGGCGACGGCACCACCTGCCAGCTCGATCACGGCTCGGTCGTCATTGCGGCGATCACGTCCTGCACGAATACCTCCAATCCGACCGTCATGATGGCGGCGGCCCTGCTTGCGAAGAAAGCCTTTGAAAAAGGGCTGTCCCGCAAGCCGTGGGTCAAGACCAGTCTCGCGCCGGGGTCGCGGGTGGTCACCGATTACTACGATCGCGCCGGGCTCACGCCCTATCTCGAAGCCCTCGGCTTCAATCTGGTGGGCTATGGCTGTACGACCTGCATCGGCAATTCCGGGCCGCTGATACCCGAGGTCAGCCAGGCCATCGGCGATTACGACCTGGCGGCGGTATCGGTTCTGTCGGGCAACCGCAACTTCGAAGGCCGCATCCATGCCGAAGTCAAGATGAACTACCTGATGTCACCTCCGCTGGTGGTGGCCTATGCCTTGGCGGGCACCATGGACATCGACCTGTTCAACGACCCGCTGGGCACCGACAAGGCGGGGCAGCCGGTGTATCTGCGCGATATCTGGCCCTCGGCCGCTGAAGTGGCCGCAGTCGTCGAAGGCTCCATTGCCTCTGAAATGTATACCAGCGGCTATGCCGACGTATTTGCCGGAGACGAGCGCTGGCGCGGCCTGTCCACCCCCGAAGGCGCGCTGTTCGACTGGGACGAGGCGTCCACCTATGTGCGCAAGCCGCCGTACTTCGTCGACATGCCGCGCGCTCCGTCGCCGGTGGGCGACATTCTGGGCGCGCGCGTGCTGGCCAAGCTGGGCGATTCGGTCACGACGGATCACATCAGCCCGGCCGGCTCCATCGCCGCCAATTCGCCGGCCGCGCAGTATCTGATCAGCCACGGCGTCGAACCCAAGGATTTCAACTCCTATGGCTCGCGCCGGGGCAACCACGAAGTCATGATAAGGGGCACCTTCGCCAACGTGCGGCTGCGCAACCAGCTGGCCCCGGGCACCGAAGGCGGCTATACGCGCGACTTCACCCAGGCGGGCGGCCCGGTGTCCACCATCTTCGAAGCCTCCCGCAATTATCTCGATGCGGGCACGCCGCTGGTGATACTGGCGGGCAAGGAATACGGTTCGGGCTCGTCGCGCGACTGGGCGGCCAAGGGTACGGTGCTGCTGGGCGTGCGCGCGGTCATCGCCGAGTCCTTCGAGCGCATCCACCGTTCCAATCTGCTGGGCATGGGCGTGCTGCCCCTGCAGTACCTGGAAGGCCAGAATGCCGAAACCCTGGGCCTGACCGGCGAAGAAACCTTCGATATCGTCGGCGTCACGCGGCTGAATGACGCCAGCCACGTCGAGACGGTCAGGATCCGGGCGGGCAAGGTCACATTCGAGGCCCTCGTGCGCATCGATACGCCCAGCGAGGCCGCCTACTATCGCCATGGCGGCATCATGCAATACGTGTTGCGCAGCCTGTTGAACTGACCCCGGGCCCTGGGGCAGGAAAACTTGCCCCAGGGTTGCAGGCAACCGGTTTCAGGCCGTCTCGATTGCGACGCCGCCCAGCCCCGCAATTTCAAAAGAGAACGAAGAGCCCGGTTCAGGGAAAAAGGTCCGGACGAGGCTGCCGGTCATGATGATGTCGCCCTTCCTGAGATGGCCGCCCTGCTGTGCAAGGTGGTTGGCAAGCCAGGCGAGCGGTGCAAGCGGGTGCCCGAGCGCATCGGCGCCCACACCTCGCCCAAGCTCTTCCGTGCCGCGATGGACGACGGCCTGGACCGTTTCCAGCGAGGCCGGCGGGGGCACGAATTCCCCCAGGACGACGCCGGCATTCCAGGCATTGTCGGCGACGAGCGTCTTCACATCGAGCTGGGCATAATCAGCGTTCCTGTCGTCTATCAGTTCGATCGCGGGGCATACGGCGTCGACCGCGTCCCGCACCGACTGGCGCGTATACGGGGCGCCCCCCGGCGGCAGGTCGGCCTTCAGGCGCACGCAGATCTCGAATTCGAGGCCCAGATGCCCATATTCGCCGACTATCAGCCGGGCGCCGTTTCCATGGATGCGCCGATTGAAAACGACACCCGCGATGGGATCGTCGATTCCGCACATGGCCTGCATTTTCTTTGACGTCAGGCCGATCTTGTACCCCGCGACGCGATCGTTTCCCAGCGTCCCGTTGACGAAGTGCTTCTGGACCTCATAGGCGGACCGGATGTCCGCCATTCCATCCAGGGTGTTGAAGGGCTTGCCTTCTTCATGCTCGATGATCAGCCTTTCGGCTATTGTGCTGGCTTCCATTTTCGATCTGTCAGTAAGTGCCGGGATAGGCGCCGCCATCCGCAAGAATATTCTGCCCGGTGACGTAACCCGCCAACGCACTGCAGAGGAAGGCGCAGTAGTCCCCGAATTCTTCGGGTGTCCCGAATCGCCCGGCGGGAATGCCGTTCCGGCGGGCATCCGTCACCGCGGCAAGATCCATGCTGGATGCGCGTGCCTGCGCCTGGATGGTTGAATGCAATCTGTCCGTGTCGAAGGCGCCGGGAAGAAGATTGTTGATCGTGACGTTATGGCGGGCGATGCCGCTCCGGGCCAGGCCGGCGATGAATCCCGTCAGGCCGCTGCGCGCGCCGTTGCTCAGGCCCAGCTGCGCGATAGGCGCCTTCACCGCGACCGAAGTGATGTTGACGACCCGGCCGAAGTTGCGGGCGGCCATGCCGTCGACCACGGCGCGAATCAATGCAATGGGCGTCAGCATGTTCGCCTGGACGGCCGCCAGCCAGTCGGCTTCGCCCCAGTCGCGGAAGTCTCCCGGCGGAGGGCCGCCGGCATTGGTGACGAGTATGTCGTAATCCTTGCCGGGGCCGCCCTTTACATCGAGCGCCGCCGCCCGGCCTTCTTCGGTCGTGATGTCCGCGGCCAGGGTCAGAACCTGGTTGCCATATGCCCGTAGCTTGCTTGCGGCTTCTTCCAGCGGCGCGGGCGTGCGGGCCACGATGACAAGATTGACGCCTTCTCTTGCCAGGGAATTCGCGCAGCCGAAGCCCAGGCCTTTGCTCGCCCCGCATACCAGCGCCCACCTGCCCGCGATTTTCAGATCCATTTCGTCCGTCTCAGTTGATATTGGTGATGTACATTCAGCGGGTTTGAATTTTCCGGTAGGGCAAAGCTAACAGCAATTCACGCCGTGATCAACGAAAACGGCGCATGGCCGGCATGGGCATCCCTATTTTTCGATCACGCGATTGAACAGCTCATGCAGCGTCAGGTCGTGGTCGAAATGGCCGTGGCGGATGAAGTGCAGGGTCTGTGCGATCACCAGCGGGTTGTTCATCATGAAGGTGTGGCTCACGGGCAGGACGATGTGATCGTCCATGCCTTCCAGCCTGGTGCTTTCCACGGACACCTTGCCGTCGTTGGGGCCGCTGAATGTCGCCGAGAGCAGGGGGTTGATGGGTTCGTCGCCGGCGACGATGCCCAGTTCGAAGTCGGCGCCGCCCAGCTTGTTGGGCAGGCTGTCGGGGCCCGTGCCCAGTTCCAGGCCGGCCGGTCCATTGAAGAATTCGAACAGGCCCAGGTCGCCGTAGAGATCGACCAGTTCCGAGCCTCGGTTGGGGGGCGCCAGCATGACGACCCGCCCCAGGTTGCCCGGCCTGTTGCCCTTGAGCCAGGCTCTGGCGAGAATGCCCCCCATGGAATGGGTGACGAAGTGCACGCGGTGGCTCGCCCCGCACAGCACCACCGAGGCGGCGACGTTGCCGAGCAGTTCATCAACGGGGGCGCGGGTCGACGGATAGCTTTCGTTCACCACTTTGAAGCCCGAGGCTTCCAGTACCTCTTCCATCAGGAAGAAAGAGGAGCCCGTCCGCGCCAGGCCATGGAGCAGCACGACGCAGTCCTGGGCGGCCGGCGCCGGGGAGGGCAGGGTGAACAGAATCACCAGCAGACAATAGCAGTAGCGCATGGGCGGACCGTGGGCGCATTCCCGGGCGGGCTGGCCCGAGCAGGCGGTTGGATGGAACCTGCCGGCGATTTTACGCTCCTTATCTTATCGGCCGGCTGTTGCATTTCGGGCCGCAGAGAAGGGCGGGATCGGACATAATGTTCCGTGCGCGCCGCCGCTGCCGGCCCGGCGCGGCGGCGGTGATTCTGGTTGAGACGATGAAGGGATGGCAAGCCCCGATGGGGAACGGGTTGCAGACTATGGAACGGTATTTTTCGCAGGGGAGGCCGGCGGGCCGTTCCATGCTTGCGGCGCTGGATGGCCTGCGCCGGATTCAGCGCAGGCTGATCAGGATTCCCGGTGAGCTTTCGGGGGTCGGCCTGCTGCTGGGGACGTTTTTCTTTGCGGCGTCGCTGACGCCCACACTGATCCCTCGCAGCTATGTCATGCAGGGCCTGCTGGCCGGGGTGAGTTTTGCCACCGGCTACGGCCTGGGCGTGTTCTGGCGCTGGCTTTGGGCGTATATGGAATTGCCGGAACCGGGTACGCACATGCGCCGGGCCGTCAATCTCGCGGTGTTCGGCTCATGCATGGTCGTATCGGGGCTTTTCCTGTGGCGGGCGGCCGATTGGCAGAACTCGATCCGCGTGCTGATGGAGATGGAGCCCGTGGACAGCGCCCATCCGCTCAAAGTGTGCGCCATAGCGGTGGCGGCGTTCTTTCTGCTGCTGGCGGTGGCCAGGCTGTTCGGTCGCGTGGTGTGCATCGTGTCCGCTTACGTGCACCGATACGTGCCCCGGCGTCCGGCGAATGTGCTGGGCCTGGCGGTGGCCGTGCTGCTGTTCTGGTCGATTGCCAGCGGCGTGCTGTTCCGGGGCGGCCTGTATGCCATGGATTCCTCGTTCCGCCGCCACGATGCGCTCATCGAGCCCAGCAGTCCGCGGCCGGAATCCCCTTATCGCAGCGGCAGCGCGGCTTCATTGCTGAAATGGAGCGAGCTGGGCCGCGCCGGCCGCGAATTCATCGCATCCGGCCCGGCGGCGCGCGACATCAGCGCGGTGACGGGGCGGCCAGCATTGGAACCGATACGCGTCTATGCCGGCTTGCGCACGGCCGGGACGCCCGAGCTGCGGGCAAGGCTCGCACTCGACGAACTGATAGCGATGGGCGCGTTCGAGCGTTCGGTGATGGTCGTGATCACGCCGACCGGCACGGGCTGGATAGACCCGGCGGCCATGGATGCCATCGAATATCTGCACAATGGCGACGTGGCGAGCGCGGCGGTGCAATATTCCTATCTGTCCAGCCCTTTGTCCCTGCTGGTCGAACCCGAATACGGGGCGGAGGCCGCCCGCGCCCTGTTTGTGGAAATCTACGAATACTGGACCGGGCTGCCCAGGGACAAGCGCCCCCGCCTTTACCTGCATGGGCTGAGCCTGGGTTCCTACAATTCGGAACGCTCGGCCCAACTGTTCGAGATGATCTCCGATCCGGTCGATGGCGCGCTGTGGAGCGGGCCCACCTTCCGGAACAGCCTGTGGCGGACGATCACCAGCGAGCGCAACGAAGGGTCGCCGGCATGGCTTCCGGAATTCCATGATGGTTCCATCATCCGCTTCCTGAACCAGAACGGTGCCGCCGTTCCTTCTGAAACGCCGTGGGGCCCGATCCGGGTCGCCTACCTGCAATATGCCAGCGACCCCGTGACTTTCTTCGATCATCGCGGCTTCTACCGTCCGCCGGCATGGATGGATCTGCCGCGGGCTGCGGACGTATCGCCGGAGCTGCGTTGGTATCCCATCGTCACCATGCTGCAGCTTGCGCTGGACATGATGCTGGCGGGTACCACGCCCATCGGCTATGGGCACGTCTACGCGCCCGAACATTACGTTCGCGCCTGGCGCGAAGTGACCCAGCCCGAGGGATGGACCGACGATGCCATCGTCAGGCTGAACCACCATCTGGCCGAGTCGATGGCCCGGGCCATGTCCGACCATGACGGCGACGAAGCCGCCTATGCGAACCGGGGTGGGTGAACCCCTATTTCGCGAACAACTGCCCCATGTCCTTGAACGCCTTGAATTCCAGGGCATTGCCACAGGGATCCAGCAGGAACATGGTGGCCTGTTCGCCGACCTGGCCCTTGAAGCGCACATAGGGTTCGATCACGAACTGGGTGCCGAAGGAATGCAACCGTTCGGCCAGCGCTTCCCATTCTTCCCAGCCGAGCACGATGCCGAAGTGCGGCACCGGCACGTCGTGGCCGTCCACCGGGTTGGTGCCGGCGCTTTCCTGGGAAGCGGTCCTGGGGTGTTCGTGGATCACCAGCTGATGGCCGTAGAAATTGAAGTCCACCCATTGGTCGCTGGAACGGCCTTCTTCCAGGCCGAACACTTCACCGTAGAAGCGGCGGGCGGCCGGCAGATCATGGACGGGAATGGCGAGATGAAAGGGGGAAAGGCTCATGGAAGTGTCCTGTCCGGTTTCCTGCTTGAGGTTTGCCGGGGTGTGGCGCCGTTCAGCCCGGCGCCGATGTTGATGAGGTTGATGACGGGATCATACCCGGCCCCCGGCCTGCCTACACAGGCCGGGAGCGAGTATCCGCGCCGGAGGCGGGCTCAGCGGCCCACCGCGTAGCCCTGCATGCCCCTGGGGTTGGCGCCGGCGCGCAGGACCATGCGGCCTTCCGCATCACGGCTGCGGCTGCAGGCGGCCATGCGGCTTTCCGACCAGGGGTCGCCCACTTTGAGTTCATGGCCCGCGGCCCGCAAGGCGTCGATGGTTTCCTTGGGAAAGCGCGATTCCAGCGCGAGCAGATTGAGCACGGTCTTGCGCGGCCAGAACGAGGCGGGGAAGTGGTCCACATGCCAGGCGGGGGCGTCGATGGCTTCCTGCAGATTCATGCCGTGCACGATATGGCGCAGGAAGAAGGCGGGCGACCATTGATCCTGCTGGTCGCCGCCGGGTGTGCCGAACACCATGTAAGGTTCGCCGTCGCGTAGCGCGAGCGAGGGCGACAGCGTGGTGCAGGGGCGTACTTTCGGCGTCACCGTGTTGGGAAGGCCGGCGTCCATCCATGTCATCTGCAGGCGGGTGCTGATGGCGAAGCCCAGCGCCGGCAAGGCGGGGCTGGATGACAGCCAGCCGCCGGAAGGGGTGGCCGAAACCATGTTGCCGTCGCGATCGATGACATCGATGTGGCAGGTGTCGCCGACGAAGATTTCGCGTTCCGCCCAGTCTTCGACTGGCGGCAGGGCCGCGAAAGTGGGTTCGCCGATGCCGAAGCGGGCGTCGGCCTGGCGCAATGTCCTTTCAGCCACCGCCAGATCGGGCAGCCGCGGTTCACGGCCCAGAGGGCTGCCCGGCAGCAGGCTGCCGGAAGCCGTGTCGCCGACCAGGTTCCAGCGCGAGCGCAGATAGTCGTCGGACAGCAGCGCCAATTGGGCTTCGCGGTCGGCGCCCGGCGCATCGCCGTACCAGGCAAGGCGGTCGGCCATGGCCAGCTTGGCCGCTTCGGTGACACGGTGCACGAAGCCGGCGGTGTGCGGAGCATGGTTTTCCAGGCCGGCGTGGCGCAGCATGCCCAGTTGCTGCAGGAAGACCGGGCCTTGGCTCCAGAAGCCGCATTTGGCCACGGTATAGCGCCCGTAGTCCAGCGTGAGAGGGTCTTCGACGTCTGCGCTCCAGCCCGCCATGTCCTCGTAGCGCAGCAGCCCGCTGTGGGATTCGCCGGTACTGTCGCGCACCTTTTCGTTGCGGTAATAGCTGTCGATCTCGCGGGCGACGAAGCCCTGGTACCAGCAGCGCAATGCGGCGTCGATGACTTCCGTGCGGCTGCCGCCTTCCGCCTGGGCGGTGCGCAATACGCGTTCGTAGGTGTCGGCCAGCCCCGGCAGGCGGAACAGGGCGCCGGGCTTGGGCACCTTGCCGCCGGGCAGCCATATGGCGGCGGAACTCTGCCAGTGTTCCCGGAACAGATCCTGGACGGCATAGATGGCCTGTACGCCGCGCGCCACCAGCGGGAAGCCGTTGCGCGCATATTCGATGGCGGGCGCCAGCACGTCGGCCAGCGGCCAGGTGCCGTAGTCGCGCAGCATGGTCAGCCAGCCGCCGAAGGCGCCCGGCACCGTGGCGGGCAGCAGGCCGATGCCGGGGACCTGCTCCAGGCCCAGCTTGCTGAAGGCATCGGCGGAGGCTTCGGCGGGCGCGGGCCCCTGGCCGCATATGGAACGGATTTTTTTGTCCTTTTCGCTCCATAGCAGGATGGGGACTTCACCGCCGGCCCCGTTCAGGTGGGGTTCGACGACCTGCAGCACGAAGCCGCCGGCGGCGGCGGCGTCGAAGGCATTGCCTCCGCGTTCGAGCACGCTCATGGCGGTCTGCGATGCAAGCCAGTGGGTCGAGGCGGCGACGCCGAATGTGCCGGTGATTTCCGGCCGGGTGGTAAAGCTCGTCATGGGTTCCTTCCTGTATGGTCTGCTTCAGGGAGCCGTTCACGCGGCGGATTCGTCCGGCAGCGGTTGGGCGGATTCCGCGATGGCGGTGGCGCAGCCTTCGGGCCGCTGGGCATAGCGCTTGGCCAGCACCGCGCACACCATCAACTGTATCTGGTGAAAGAGCATCAGGGGCAACAGCAGCGTGCCCATGGCCGCGCCGCTGAACAGCACCTGCGCCATGGGTACGCCGGAAGCAAGGCTCTTCTTCGAGCCCGCAAACAATATGGTAATGCGATCTTCGATGCTGAAGTTCAGGCGCCGGGCAATGAAGTTCACCAGCAACAGGATGATGGCCAGCAGGATGCAGCAGGCCACCGTCAAGGTGGCGAGCTGCCACAGCGGCAGGTGGTTCCAGATGCCTTCCACCACGGCGCGGCTGAAGGCCGTGTAGATCACGAGGTAGATGGAGCACTGGTCGACGTATTTGAGCCAGGCCTTGTTCTTTTCCACCCAGGCGCCGATCCACCGGCGGCAGATCTGCCCGGCGATGAACGGCACCATGAGCTGTACCATGATCTTGCCGATGGCTTCGCCCAGAGGCATGCTCTGCACGGCGGCGCCCAGCATCAGCAGCACCAGCAGGGGCGTAATGAAGATGCCGATCAGGCTGGAGGTCGCGGCCGAGCAGATGGCCGCCGGCACATTGCCGCGCGCCATCGAGGTGAAGGCGATGGCCGATTGCACGGTGGCCGGCAGAGCGCAAAGGAACAGCATGCCCCGGTACAGTTCAGGGCCGATCGCCGGTTCCATGAGCGGCCGCAGCGCCAGGCCGGCCGCGGGAAACAGCAGGAAGGTGCAGGCAAAGACCAGCCCATGCAGCCGCCAGTGCGCCAGCCCGGCGATCACGGCCTGCGTCGGCAGCTTGGCGCCGTGCAGGAAGAACAGCAGGGCGATGGCCAGGTTGGTGAGGATATCCGCCGCCACGGCCGCGTCGCCGCGCACGGGTAGCACGCTGGCCAGCACGACCAGGCCGATGAGGATCAGAGTGAAATTGTCGGGTATAAAGCGCGGCCGCTTCATGGGTGGGCATCCGGTTGCTTGGGAAACGCCACACTCTAGTATGCCGGGGGTTTTCGTGCTAACGATATAACGGCCATGAGTATCGATGAAACGACAGACTTAGGCTGACGCTGATGTCCATCGTCGGCGCGTACGGCCCGGTTTCGTGGCGCCGGTGCTTTGCTCGCATAGCGGGGACGGTGTGGATCCACGGGGGCGGAAACTTCCCCGAAGTGGTTTGCGAGGCGGGAATTGCCCCGCATAATGTGCCTGTGGCCACGCGCTCGTGGCCTGTTCAGTGATTCTTCCATCGGGGGATGAAGGCATGAAGCTTTGCACATTTGCCGTTCGCACGCCTCTGGGTGTCGCGCGTCGGGTGGGAGTGGTCACGCCGGATGGTATTGTGGATGCGACCGCTGCGCGCGTGGCATGGCTCGAACGCGGCTTGACGCTTCCCGCCGCGCAGCGGGTCGCTTCGGCCCAGGTGCCGGCCGAGATGATCGCCCTGATCGGCAGCGGCGGCGTGGCGCTGGAATGGGTGGCCGAGGCGGTGGCGGCGGTGAGCGAACGGGGCCTGGAAGCCACTTCCGATGGGCAGTGTATTGTGTACGCGCCCGGTGCCGTCACTTTGCTGGCGCCGGTTCCGCAACCGCCGGCGATGGTGAACTTCAGTGTCTGGCCCGCACATAGCACCGGCGCCGCCGATCTGGGCATCAGTCTTGCGCCCAATACCGCAGACGCTGCCGTCAAGCCATATTGGAAAGGCAATCCAAGCGCCGTCGTGGGGCCGGATACCGTGCTGGAATGCCCGTCCTATGCCGACGCCCTGGACGTCGAATGCGAGCTGGTCTGCGTGGTGGGTACCGGGGGGCGCGACCTCGACCGGGACGGCGCGGCACGCGCGATCGTCGGCTACACCATTCTCAATGATCTCAGCGCCCGCGAGCGCCAGGCGGCGGAGATGGCAACGGGCCGCGGGCCGTCGAAAGGCAAGGATTTCGACCACGGCAACCCCATGGGGCCGTGGATCGTTACCTCGGACGAAATCGGCGATCCGAGACGATTGCAGCTCTCGCTGCACATCAACGGGAAGGAAATGTCATCGTGCAGCGCCGCCGGCATGCTGTGGGATTTCCCCGAGATGCTGTCATATTTGTCGGTGGACCAGACTGTCCCGCCCGGTTTGGTCATCAGCGGCGGGTGTTATGCCGGCGGTTCCGCGCACGAGGTGGGGGTGCGGCTGAGCCCCGGCGACCGGGTCGAGATGCGGGTGTCGGGCATTGGCGGGCTGGCCAGCATCATAGGCGGCCATCGCGGCGCGGCGGCGCGCGGCTGACCAGGGGCCTTCTGCACAGCCGCTGGTGTCGGTTCATGCCGAGAACCGGGGGGCGTGCGCCGGCGCGTCGTGCCACGGCCGGGGTTTTCGCAGGCGGCCGGCCATCGCCAGGGCGTAAGGGGCGGCTTCGAAAAGAACTTGATACTGCTGTTCGTTCAAGCGCAAGCCCGCCTTGACTGCCAGGCCGGCGGCCAGTTCGCGCGTTCCGGCGTCGCAGGCGGCGGTATCCGGCGTGAGGTCGGGCGGCGTAATCGGGGGGGCTTGTACGCCCGGCGCCAGGGCCGGGCGGCGCTGGCGCCACTGCGTGGCCTGCTCGTAGGCGTGGCCGGCCCGAAGGACATCGGCATCCGAGAACGGCGGGCCGATCAGTTGCATACCCAGGGGCAGGCCCGTGGCGCTGTAGCCGCAGCAGAGCGCAAGTGCCGGCGCGCCGATGACATTGGCGAATGCATGGGGGTTGGGGCGCCGCCAGAACTGGAGCGGATGCTGCGTGCTTATGAGGGGCGCGGCGCCAGGGCCCGGCGCAAACAGCAGATCGTATTTGCCGTAGAGCGGCTGCATGCCGGCAACCATGCGGCGCTGTTCGCGCGAGGCGGCCAGGTAGTCGGACGATTGGAACAGGACGGCGGGCAGGATGCGCGTGAGAAAATCCCGTCCAAAATCGCCGGGCCGTTCGATCAGCTGCTGGTGGTACACCGAAAATATTTCGCTTTCCCCGATGATGATTTTCACGTCCAGATAGGCTTGCATGGGCTGGATGCGGCAAGTCTCGACGTGGGCCCCCAGGCGGCGCAGGGTATCCACCGCATCGTCGAGCGCCCGCCGATGCTCGTCGTCGCAATGCAGATCCTCTTCCCAAATATGCTGTAGAACGCCAATCCGCAGATTCTTGATGCCCCCGTCGAGCTGCCGCCGATAATCCGGGATCGGGCGTTCGAGGCTATTGCCATCACTGGGGTCGTGCCCCGCCATGGCCTGCAGCAGCAGCGCGCAGTCTTCAGCCGTGCCCGCCATGGGCCCGCAGTGGTCAAGCGTGTAGGAGTTGGGCAGCACGCCTGTGCGGCTGACCCGGCCCGAACTGGGAAGCAGGCCTGTGATGCCGCAGAGCGACGCGGGCCCCCGCACCGATCCGCCCGTATCCGACCCCAGTGCGGCCGGCAGCAGACCCGCCGCCACCGCCGCGGCGGAGCCGCTGGACGAGCCGCCGGTGAAACGCGCGAGATCCCAGGGGTTGCGGGCCACTGGCCATGGCAGGTCGAAGGACGGCCCGCCATGGGCGAATTCGTGGGTGGCGAGCTTGCCCAGCAGCACGGCGCCCGATTCATAGAGTCTGGCGATGACGGCGGCATCGCGCTGCGGCACGTGGTCGATGGCCAGGCGCGACCCGCCCGTGGTGGGTATGCCGGCGGTTTCGAAGATATCCTTGACGCCGAAAGGAATGCCGTGCAGGGGGCCGCGGTAGTGTCCCCGCATCAATTCCGCCTCCGCGTCGCGGGCCCGGCGGCGCGCCCATTCGAAGGTGGGGGTGATGAAGGCATGCAACTGGGCGTCGAAAGTTTCGATGCGCGCGATCAGATGATCGGTGTATTCCACCGGTGACAGGCGGCGCTGACGGATGAGGGCGCCCGCCTCGGCGATGGAAAGCGCATGCAGGGGCAGGCTCATGTCGTTTGCTCTGGAGGATGGGTGGGTTCGAGCCCGAGTGGCGCGGCCGCGATATCGGAACGGGTTCTAAGCGGCATGGGCAAGAGCGTGCTTGACGAAATCGGGATCGAAGATCCGGTCGGCCATTACCTGACAGCGTTTCATCAGCCGGGGTTCGTCCGGGCCGTAGTCGGCAACGGCGTTGTGCCAGGTGGACAGGTGATCCCAGATCAGGACATCGCCGACCGACCACCGGTGAACGTAGCGGTACTCCGGCCGCAGAACATGCTCGATGAGCTGCGCCAGCATTGCGTCGCTTTCGCTTTCCGGCACGTCGTTGATTCTTTCCGTGAAGCCGGGATTGACGTAAATGACCTTGCGCCCGCTGACGGGATGGGTCAGGAAAACCGGATGGACCGAGGGCGGGTGGGCCGCGCGTTCGGCGGGGGTGAGTGGGGCCCGGGGGCTGGCCTTTTCCCGCCGCATGTTTTCCCAGTAGTAGTTGAGATCGTGGGTGGCGGTGGCGTGCGCCAGCCGCGTTTTCAGGTCGTCCGGCAAGTCGTCGTAGGCCGCCGCTGTGTTGGTGAACTCCGTGGCGCCCAGCGGCTGGCCATTGCGCTGTGGTACTTCGAACGCTTTCAGGACGTTGACATAGCCCACGACGCGGTTGTATGTCATGTCGGTATGCCAGCTCTGCCCCGCATCCGGCACGCCGATCAATTCGCCGTTACGCCGGATGTTCGAAAGAATCGACACTTCGGGAATGCCGGTTTTGTCCTGGCCCGAACGCAGCACTTGCAGGCTCCCGAAACGGCTGGCGAAGTCTTTGAGTTCGGGCGCGTCGAAGGTTTGATCCGGAAAGCAGAGCACGCCGTAGCCGCCGAGCGCGCGCAGAATGCTGGCGAAATCCGCGGCGGACAAGGGCTGCCCCAGATCGATGCCGGTGATGGTGGCACCCAGAGTCTCGCCGGTGGGCGCAATATTCATGAGGTGAGTCTCCATAGTGTGATTCCTGCGTGCATCGGTATCGGCGCACCGCCGTCCGCCATGGCGTCAACGCCGTGAATCCCGCCGGCGCCCGCCCGACAGCCTGGCCATGCCCGGCGCCGCGCAGGGTGGACGGCAGCCTGCTCAATGTGTTTCGACACCAGCGCGGGTGACGACATCCTTCCACATGGCGATGTCGCTGGCGACAAAGTCGGCCATTTCGCGCGGCGACAAGTAAGAGGGGGCGAGACCCGCTTCGATCAGCAGTGAATTCACCGTCGGGTCGTTGATTGCATCGCGAAGGGCGGCGCTGAGCTTGTCGACAATGGGTTGCGGCAACTGCGCGGGGCCGAACATGCCGAACCAGGCATTGGCCACCATCCCGGGCACCCCTTGTTCAATGGCGGTGGGCAGGTCGGGCGCTTGCACCAGGCGTTCTTCGCTGGTGGTGGCGATACCGCGCAAACGGTTCTCGCGGATGTGCGGCAGCAGCGCGACGGTATAGATGAGAACGGGTACGTGCCCGGCCAGGACGTCGGTGATGCCCTGACTGATGTTGTTATAGGGCACATTGACGAGCTTGGCGCCTTTGAGGTTCAGCATCTGCCCCGCCAGGTTGTTGGAAGAGCCCACCGGCGATGAGGCGAAATCCAGCCCTTTCGGCAAGGAGTTGGAATACTCGATCAGTTCCTGCAGGTTGTGTACGGGCACCGACGGGTGCACCGCGATCAGGTTCGCGGATTTTGCCGCAAGGCCGATGGGGGTGAAGTCCTTCACGATGTCGTAGGGCATCGAGTTGGGCCGCATGGCCGCCACAATGGAGTGCGAAGACGTGGAACCCATGCACAGCGTATAGCCGTCCGGCGCCGCATGCATGACAGCCTGGGCGCCGACCACGCCGTTGGCGCCGGCGCGGTTGTCGATGACGACTTGCTGCCCCAGGGTCGTGGACATGTGCTGTTGCAGGTGCCGGGTCATGACGTCGGTTGCCGAGCCGGCGGCGAACGGGACGATCAGCCGTATGAGCCTGCTTGGGTAGGCATCCTGGGCCCTGGAGATGCCCGGGCTGCCCGCATAGGCGGCCAGGGCAAGTGCTGCATACCCGCTATTTACCAGAAAGCGCCGCCGTCCTGTAACTGGATTCTGCATGTTTGTCTCCTGGGCCGAATGGTTGTGTCCGTTTCCGTGAACGGCCGGCAAGGAACGGAATGATGCGACTATGGAAGCGAATTCACCCGCTTGGCATGTGGCATACTGATGCGCCGGCCATGCTGAAAAATTTTGCGGTACGGGTCATCGAATGTACCCATGCCCCAGGGCACCGAACGGTTATGTGTTTTTGTGGAAACGGTCAAGGCAGCCCTTGGCCGGAAGCTCATGGTTGTTGGCGCAAGGCGCCATAGCCGAACGGGGCCGCCATGTCAAAGTGTACAGCAACGGAATTGCCTTGCGGTCATCTTGAGCGGCGCGCGATACGATGCCCATGAATGTCGCTGAAACGACGAAACCGGCAACAATCAGACAGCGGCCGGTTCCCGAACTGGGGCGCCTGCCGCGTCCGGTCTATGCCAGGGTCGAGAACCTCCGGCATCGCAGCGCGACGCGCCCTCACAGCCACCCCTGGGTGCAGCTTTCGTATGCCAGCCGGGGGGTCCTGCAGATCCGCACGGCGGGCGGCCTGTTTCTTGCGCCGCCGCAATGGGCCATACTCGTGCCGCCGCGGCAGGAGCACACGGTGGTGAACTCGGCTGGCACGGAAATGCGCAGCCTGTACATCGACGCGCGCGCGCTCCCCGGAAGTGAAGGAAGCTGCCGGGTGCTGGCCGTGTCCGGCCTGCTGCGGGAAATGATCGGCCACTTTTCGGGCCTGCCGGCGGAATACGATGAGGACGGCCCGGATGGCCGGCTGGCCCGCGTGATGCTGGATCTGGTGCAGGCCGCCCCGCGCGTCGCCTTTTCGCTGCCCTGGCCGGCCGAACCCGGGCTGCACGCCATTTGTGCCGAGATCCTGGCCGCGCCGCGGCGGCCTCTGCGGCCCGCGGCCTGGTGCGCCGCCCTGGGGGTTTCGCAGCGTACGCTGGAACGGGCATTCATGCGCGATACCGGCATGAATTTGCGGACATGGCGTTTGCGGGCGCGGCTGCTGGGGGCGCTGCCCTTGCTGCAGCGTGGCGACAGCGTGACGGACGTCGCCCTGGCCTGCGGTTATGGCTCGACGTCCTCGTTCATTGCGTCCTTCCGCCGGTTCTTCGGCGGGACGCCGGGCAGTTTCTCGGGCGCGCGGGCCCGCGACTGAGCGGCGGGGCCGGCCACCACTGGGTCGAAATGGGTCATGACGTCGAGCACGGCTTCCTGCTGCATGACCCGCCGGCGGGCTTCCGCGGCGATGGCATGGCCCTGCAGTATGGTCAGCGCGCCGTCCATTTCCAGGTCGACCTCGACCCAGATCATGTCCCCCATTTTGCGGGTCTTGAGGCCGTGGATGCCGAGCACCCCCGGCGTGCCCAGCAGATGCCCGCGCAGGCGCGCCTCGGTTTCGGCATCGACGCCGCGGTCCATGAGATCGTGGAAGGCGTTGGAAAAGAATCGCCAGCCCATGCGCGTGATCATCAGGCCAACAATCAGTGCGGCCAGCGGGTCGGCCAGCGGAAAGCCCGCCAGGCTCGCACTGATGCCCACCGCCACCACCAGAGAGGACGCGGCATCGGAACGGGCATGCCAGGCATTGGCAATCAGCATGGTCGAGCGCACCCGCCGCCCCACGCTCAGCAGATAGCGGAACAGCAGTTCCTTGGCCGCCAGGGTGAACAGTGCGGCGATCAGCGCGATGTGATGTACCGGCGGCAGGGTTTCGACAGTGGTGATCTTGACGTAGCCGGACCAAAGCAGGCCGGCGCCGACCGTGATGAGCAGCGCGCCGATCGCCGCTGACGCGGCGGTTTCGAAACGGTGGTGGCCGTAGGGATGATCGTCGTCCGGCGCCTTGGCGCTGTGCTTGTTGGCGATCAGCACGATGAAGTCGGACAGCAGATCGGAAAGTGAATGCACGGCATCGGCCACCAGCGCGCTCGAGTGCGCCAGCACGCCGATGACGAACTGCGCGACCGACAGCGCGGTATTGACAAGGACGCTTGCCAGCGTGCTGCGGAAGCTCGCGGCCTGCCGTTCACGGCCGCCCGGCCCGTTGCGCGCGGGCAGCGGTGCGTCGTCGTGCATTTGCGGCATGTCCGCCCTAGCTGATGCGCATGCCGGGCTGGGCGCCCGGCCAGGGATGCAGTACGTAGATGCCGGCATCGGTGTTCTCGTCTGCGTGGCTGGCGGCCAGCACCATGCCTTCGGAGACGCCGAAACGCATCTTGCGCGGCGCCAGATTCGCGACCACGACCGTCAGCTTGTCGACCAGATCGCCCGGCTGGTAGCTGGCCTTGATGCCGGAGAACACCTGCCTGTGGCGGCCTTCGCCGACGTCCAGCGTAAGACGCAGCAGCTTGTCGGAGCCATCCACTTCTTCGGCCGCCACGATGCGCGCGATGCGCAGGTCGATCCTGGCGAAGTCCTTGATGTCGATGAGATCGGCGATGGGTTCGCCGCCGGGGGTGGCCTGCGGGGCCGCGGGCGGCTCGAAGAGCGCATCCAGCATCTTGGGCTCGACTCGCTGCATCAGGTGTTTGAACGGCGTGATGGCGGTGGGCGGCGCGCCGGCGTCGGACCACAGGAAGTCGCGCGCTTCGCCGAAGAGTTCCCGCGCCACGCGGCGGGTGAGGACGGGCAGCACCGGCGCCAGCATGACCGACAGCGCCTTGAAGCCGGCCAGGGCCCGCGAACAGATGTCCTGCAGCCTGGCGCGGGTTTCGTCGTCGGCGGTCTGGATGCCTTTGGCCAGCACCCAGGGCTGGGCGGCATCGAAAGCCTGATTGATGAGATCGGCCTGAGCCATGATGCGGCGGATGGCGCGGCCATATTCGCGGTGTTCGAAGTCGTCGCGGACCTGGGCGGCCACGGCGGCGAACTCTTCACGCATGGCCGCTGTGTCGCCCGCGTAGGCCAGCCTGCCGTCGAACAGCTTGCTGATGAAGTTGGCGGCGCGGCTGGCGATGTTCACGTACTTGCCGACCAGGTCGCTGTTCACACGCGCCACGAAGTCGTCGGGATTGAAGTCCAGGTCTTCGACGTGGGAATTGAGCTTGGCGGTGATGTAGTAGCGCATCCACTCGGCATCCATGCCGATTTCCAGGTAGCGCAGCGGCGAGATGCCGGTGCCACGACTCTTGGACATTTTTTCGCCGCTGACGGTGATGAAACCGTGCACGTTCAGCGCGTCGGGCGTTTTCAGCCCGGCGAACTGCAGCATGGCCGGCCAGAACAGGGCGTGGAAGTAGACGATGTCCTTGCCGATGAAGTGCACCTGTTCGGTGCCGCTGGCCGGGTCGGTCAAGGCGTGGAAGTCGAAGCCGGCCTTGTCGCAGTAGGCTTTGAGCGATGCCAGATAGCCGACCGGCGCGTCGAGCCAGACGTAGAAGTACTTGCCCGGCGCGTCAGGAATGGGAATGCCGAAATAGGGTTCGTCGCGGGAAATGTCCCAGTCGGCCAGATTGGCTTCTTCGTCTTCGCCGCCCAGCCACTCCCGGGTCTTGGCGAGCACTTCGGCCTGCAGGCGCTTGTCGCCGTTGGCATTGGTGCCGGCCACCCATTCGCGCAGGAATTCCACGCAGCGCGGGTCGGACAGGCGGAAGAAGAAATGCTCGGAGCTGCGCAGCACCGGCCTGGCGTTGGTGAGGGTGGAATACGGCTCGATCAGTTCGGTGGGCGAATACACCGTGCTGCAGACTTCGCAGGCGTCTCCGTACTGGTCTTTCGCATGACAGTGGGGGCATTCGCCCTTGATGTAGCGATCGGGCAGGAACATGCCCTTCACGGGGTCGTAGAACTGCTCGATGTCCTTGCTGTAGATGAAGCCGGCGTCTTTCAGGCGGCGGTAGATCGTCTGCGACAGTTCGATGTTTTCAGGCGAATCGGTGGAATGCCAGTGGTCGAAGGCGATATGGAAGCCGTTCAGGTACTGCGGCCGCTCGGCGGCGTAGCGGGCCACCAGGGCCTGGGGCGTGATGCCTTCGGATTCGGCCTTGAGCATGATGGGGGCGCCGTGGGCGTCGTCGGCGCCGACGAAATGCACCGTATGGCCCGCCATTCGCATGGACCGTACCCAGATGTCGGCCTGGATGTATTCCATGATGTGGCCGATATGGAAAGAACCATTGGCATAGGGCAGGGCGGTGGTGACGAATAGGGTACGGGACATATCGGGGTGGGAAGAGGGTCAAAAGACCGATTTTAGCCGTGTGGGCGCCTGGTGCGCGCCATACCCCGAAAATGCCCTGGACATGCCGAACCGGACCGGGACTTCGATTTACATTGTGACGGTCCGTGATATTTGGTTTGCGTTCGCAACCGCGCTACGGAATCTCGCGCATTTCGATGTCGGTGACGTCTTTGGGCCGGAACGCCTGCCTGGCCTGGTAGGGCCGGCGGCGTTCTTCCCAGTAGGTCCTGACGCCGAAAGGCCTGCCCTTGATGCGCGCGACGACGTACAGGATGGCAATGGCGATGGCTGTGGATGCCATGAAGATGGCTGCCGCGATCATGCCGAAGATCGCCAGGACGAAAAAAAGGATGCCGCGGATAATCTGATTAAATGTATTCATCGTACGATTGAGAAGCCCTCGTGGGATAAAAGTTCCCTCGATCCGGTATTCTTGATCCTGTTAAGAACTGGAAATGTCATGAGTGTGAATCCTGATCGAGTCGTCGCCGCCCTTGAAAGCGTGCTGGATCCGAATACCCGCAAAACCCTGGCGGTCAAGCCGGAAACATGCAATATACGCGTCGAAGGGCAGCGCGTATCACTAACTGTACCGCTGGGCTACCCAACGCACAATGGCGACCCCGAACTGGTGCAACGGATTGAAACGGCATTGCGGGACGCGGGCCTGGAGCCGGGCGAAATCCGCCTGGACACCCGCATCGCGACCCATGCGGTGCAGGCGGGGCTGCGCCCGCTGCCCAATGTGCGCAACATCATCGCCGTGGCCTCCGGCAAGGGCGGTGTCGGAAAAAGCACGACCGCGGTGAACGTCGCCCTGGCCCTGGCGCGGCAGGGCGCGCGGGTGGGGCTGCTGGATGCCGACATCTACGGGCCCAGCGTGCCCATCATGCTGGGCGTGTCCGAAAAACCCGCCAATCTCGACAACAAGATGATGGGGCCCGTGATCGGGCATGGCCTGCAGGCCAATTCCATCGGTTTCCTGATCGATGAAGATGCTCCGGCGATCTGGCGCGGGCCCATGGTCACGCAGGCGCTGACCCAGTTGTTGACACAGACCCAGTGGGACGACCTCGACTACCTGCTCATCGACATGCCGCCCGGCACGGGCGACATTGCGCTGACGATGGCTCAGAAAGTGCCCCTGGCCGGCGCCATGATCGTCACCACGCCGCAGGACCTCGCGCTGGCGGACGTGCGCCGGGGCCTGCGCATGTTCCAGAAGGTCAACGTGCCGGTGCTGGGCATCGTCGAGAACATGTCGGTGCATGTCTGCTCCAAGTGCGGGCATGCGGAACATATTTTCGGCGAACACGGCGGCCGCGAGATGGCGGCCCAATATCACGTCCCCTGGCTGGGGGCCCTTCCCCTGCAGATGAGCATACGCAGCCAGACCGACTCCGGCCGTCCCACCGTCGTCGCCGAACCGGATGGCGACGCGGCCAGGGCCTATCATGGCATCGCGCGCGCACTGGCGGCGAATGTCGCGATCCTGCCGCCGGACCGGGCCGCGTTCACGCCCACGGTGGTCGCTCGCAAAGGCTGATATGCGGTCCTGTGTCGTATGGCTTGCCGCGGCTCTGGGGATCTCCGGGCCCGCATGGGCGGAACGCCCCGAGGTCGTGATCGACCCGGGGGGCGTGCCGCCCGCCGCCCTGGCGTCCATCAGCGGCGCCGTCGAGGCCATCACCCGGCTGGCGGAAGACCAGGACGGCGGCGAGGTCGAGCGGCTGCGGCGCCGTGCGCACGACGCCACGGTTTCCGCCCTGGAAACCCAGGGCTATTTTTCGCCCGTCGTCACGCTGGAAGTCGGCCAGGATTACGCCGGCGAAACCTGGGACATCATCATCGAGCCGGGCCCCCGCACGGAAGTGCGCGGGGTCGACCTGCGTTTCGAGGGCCAGGTGGCGACACCGGAATTCGAAGGCCGCGTGCGGCAGGCCCGCGAGGCCTGGCCGCTGGAAACCGGCGAGATCTTCATCAACAGTGAATGGAGCAGCGCCAAGACCACGCTGCTCGACGAGATCAACACGCGCGACTTCTACTTTGCGCGGATCACGCATTCGCAGGCGACCGTCGATGCGGACGCGGCGCGGGCCGATCTGGCGGTGGAAATCGACAGCGGTCCCCGGGTGCGCATGGGGCCGCTGAAAGTGATAGGCCTGCGGCGGGTGCCCGCCAGCCTCATCGATCGCTACGTCCGCTATTCCGAGGGCGACCCCTATGAGCAGGACAGGCTGGACGAATGGCAGCAGGCCCTGCAGTCCACCCGTTTCTTCCGGGGCGCCTTCGTCACGCTCGACGCTGACCAGGATGCGCGCATCGAGCGTCCCGACGGCGAAATCGAGCTGCCCGTGCGCGTGCAGGTGTCCGAATCGCCCGCCCGGCGCTTCACCTCGTCGCTGGGCGTGGACAGCGATCATGGCGTGGGCGTCGAAGCCCTGTTCCAGCAGAACATCGTGGCGGGGCTGCCGGTCGCGCTCGAAACCGGCGTGGGCCTGAACCGGCATCGCCAGCGGGCTTTCTTCGATATACATCTGCCGCCGACGCAGAGCGGCTATCAGGACAGCTTCGGGGTGCTCTACGATCATTCCGATATCCAGGGAGTGGACAACCAGCGCTACGGGGTGGGCTGGAAACGCCGCCAGGAACGCAAAGGGGCCGGCGACAGCCGTGTCGAGTACGAAACCCAGTGGGGGCTGGTCGCGGCCCATGACCGCACCCGCATCGATGGCGCCGAAGACTTCACCGTGCCGACCCTGGTCGGCACCTGGCAGTGGCTGCGCCGCGACGTCGATTCCAAGTATGACCCCCGCGAAGGGCACCTGATCGACGTGGGGCTGGGCGCCGGCGTCACGCTCGACAAGGGCGAACCTTTCTACCGGGCCAGCCTGCGCGGCCAGCACTGGTGGACACTCGGCGCGCGCGACGTGCTCACGGTGCGCGGGCAGGTCGGCAAGGTGTGGTCCGAGACCGATCGCCTGCCACAGGATTTCGGCTATCGCATCGGCGGTTCGCGTTCGGTGCGCGGCTACAAATACGACAGCATCGGCATCCGGCGCGGCGATGCCACTTACGGCGCGCCCGCCATGGCCGTTGCCAGCGTGGAGTACATTCATTATTTCACCGAGCAGTTGGGGGTGAGCGCTTTCGTGGACGCCGGCGACGCGACGGAGTCTTTCGGCAGCATGGACCTGCACCTGGGCTATGGGCTGGGCGCGGCCTTCGTCACGCCGGCCGGCCCGTTCTACATCGACCTGGCCTGGGGCCAGAAAGATCGCCGCCTGCGTCTGCATTTTTCTCTGGGTATCGCATTCTGATGCGCGTATTTCGCTGGCTGGCCCGCATCACCATGATCGTCGGGCCTCTGCTCGTTCTGCTGGTCTTCGTGCTGACGGCCTTTCTGATGTGGGTGCTGGTCACCGCCCCGGGCACGCGCTGGGCGCTGACCACGGCGGTGGAAATGCTCGATGGGCGGATCGAGGCTGTCGAGGGCAGCGTCTGGAACGGCATGACGGTCGGCGATGTATCGCTGAGCTTCCCGGGGGTCGCGCTGCGCCTGGAAGACCTGGAGCTGAAGGCGGACTGGCGCCGGCTGCTGGACAGGCAGTTGCACGTCCATGCGCTGAGAGTCGATACCGCCTGGGTCGATCTCACCTCGACGACAGACGCGCCCGAAGAAGAAGGCGGCGGCGACGAGCCCTTCTCCCTGCCGGAACTGCCGGTTTCCATACGTGTGGATGAGATAGGCCTGGGCGAGCTCAGGCTGACGCAGGACGGCGAGCCGCTGCCCGTGGACGTGCGGAATTTCGCTTCCGCCCTGAGTGTCGGCGCCGAACAGGCGCAACTATGGCTGCGCGGGGTCTCTGTGGCCACCGACAGCCTTGAGGCCGACCTGCAAGGCGAGGTGAACCTCCAGGCGATGCACCATCCCTGGCCGGCCGCTGTCGACCTGGACGTGACGGTGAACGGTCTGCGGCCGGGAGCGGCGGTGTGCTTCCATGACATGCTGCCGACCCTGCCGGTCGAGCAGGCATCGCAAGGCGGCGCGGCATGGCTGGCGGGCGTGGCGGCGGCATCCTGCCCGCTGAATCTGCGCGCGCAGGCCCGTGGGTCGCTGGAAGCCGTCTCACTCGAATTGACGGGCAATGGCCAGGGCATGGTGCTGGAAGCCTCCGCCGAATTGGCTCCGCTGCAAGGCATGCCGCTGCGCGAGGCCGACATCGTCCTGATGCTGCCCGATGGCTCCTCATTGACCGGCCACGCGGGTTGGGAAGAACAGAAGGAAGGCGCCGCCGCAGAGGGGGCCCCGGGCTCCGGCCAGGCGGCGGGCGGCGGGGAGCCGGTGCTGGCGGGCGAGCTGAAGGCGGACCGCCTGGATGCCGGGCAATTGGCCGGGGGGGCAATTCCCCCCGCCGTACTGGGTTTCGACAGCCGCTTCCGGCTGCGGATCGACGAGGCTTATGCTGTGCGCGGCGTGGACTTCTCTCTTGAGTTTCATGAGGGAACGCAATGGAATGATCAGCCGCTGTCCGGGCGCATGGCGCTCGGCGCGGTGTTTCCCCCCCCGCCGGGCGGCGCGGATGCCGCCGTCCCGGCCACACCGGCGGATGAGTCAACCGCCCCCGGCATGCGGCAGCCAGCCGACGGCGAAGCGCCGCTGGGCGGCGGGGCCACAGATGCCGCGGCGGGGCTGCTGCCGCCGGCATTGCTGGGCCTGGCATTGCACAGGCTGGACCTCGATCTGGCGCTGGGTGACAACCGCATTCACAGCGAAGGCGGCATCGGCGCGTCCGACAGCAGGCTGGACCTCGACGTTCAGGCGCCCCGGCTGGCGGACTTCTGGCCGGGCCTGCCCGGCGGTGTCGCGCTGCGGGGCGGCGTGGCCGGCGGCGTGGCCAGGCATGCCGTCGACATCGAAGGGCGATATGTGCCGGACAATGCGAGCCGCGATGAGCTCGGCACGGCGCCGGTGGCGCTGGCCTTGAAGGCGGAAGGCGGCTGGGGCGGGGCGCCGGAAGGCTGGCGCGGCCGCATCGCTGCGCTCAAAGCCGATCATGCCCACCTGGGCGTGGCGCTGGGCGCGCCCCTGGAGCTTTCCTTCCTTCCAGGGGCGGTGGCGCCTGACTGGCAATGGAGCGCGGGGCCAACGGAAATCGGCCTGAGCGTGAACGGGCGGCGCATGGTGAGCGTGCGGCACGCCGGGTCGCGCGGCGGCCCGGGCCGCTGGGAAACCGGGGGGCTCATCGAGCGCTTCATCGTGTCGCCCCAGATCCTGCAGCAGATCGGCGCCGACTTCGATATCGCCGCGCTGCGGCGTGAAGAGCGCGGCGGCGTGAAGGTGCGCGGGGCGCGCTCGGCCGATGACTGGGAACTGGCGTTCGGCCTGGACTGGAAGCTGAGCTTCGACGGCGTGCCGCAGGGCAATGTGCGGCTGCGCCGCCTGTCCGGCGACCTCATGGTCCCGGGCGACACGCCTTTCCCGCTGGGCCTGCAGGCGCTGCAGCTGGATCTGGCGCTTGCCAGGGCCAACGCCTCCAGCAGCCGCCTCGATGCCGCACTGACGGTGGAGACGCAGCGCATGGGGCGGGTGGCCGCCACCGCATCCACGCTGGTGCATGTCACGCCGGCGGGCGGCGTTGCCCTGAACCCGGCGGACATCAAGACGGTCACGGTCGATGCGGCCATGGCGGACCTGGGGTGGACCAGCCTCATTCTGGGCGATGCCCTGGATATCGGCGGCGCGGTGCAGGCGAATGTCAAGCTGAACAGCCGGCCCGACGGGTCCTGGTCGAGCGCCGGCACGATACAGGGCACGGGCCTGCGCGTGGTCATGATCGATCAGGGTGTGCGCCTGCTGGATGGCACCTTGCGGGCCAGGCTGGAAGACGAAAGGCTGGTGCTGGAACGGCTGGAGTTTCCCGCCCGCCTGCGGGCCGAGCCCAAGGAATGGCGCACCGCCGAATGGGTAAATACCAATCCCGACGCCAAGGGCGGCTCGCTGGTCGTGGCCGGCGACTGGCATCTGATCGAGTCCCGGGGCGTCATCGACGTCGCCCTGCACCGCTTTCCGATTCTGCAGCGCGCCGATCGCTATGCGATGATGACCGGCGACCTGCGGCTGGACGCCGCCTTGCCGGACCTGGCGATCACCGGCAAGCTGACGGCCGATGCCGGCTGGTTCGATCTCGACATGCTGGGCGGCATTCCGACCGTGGACAGCGACGTGGTGGTGGTCCGCGCCGGGGAAGAGCAGGAAGTGAGCGTGCCGCTGGGCATCACCCTCGATCTGGAAGTCGACCTCGGGCCCCGTTTCTACCTGACCGGCTATGGCCTGAACTCGGGGCTGGTAGGCAACATGCGCGTCATGATGGCCGAAGGCAAGCTGACCGGGCTGGGCGCCCTGCGCACGCGCGGCGGCGCCATCGAAGCCTACGGCCAGCGTCTGCAGCTGCGCCGCGGCGCCATCACCTTCCAGGGGGACATCACCCGGCCCGTGCTGGACATCGAGGCGCTGCGCACGGGGCTTGCCGTCGAAGCGGGCGTCCGGGTGGCCGGCACGGCGCGCAGCCCCCGCATCGAGCTCGTGTCCTATCCGGCGGTCAGCGAAATCGAAAAACTCTCCTGGCTGCTGCTCGGCCACGGCCCCAATGACACCGGAGGCGACATGGCGCTGCTGTTTTCCGTGGGCACGTCCTTCCTGAGCGATGGCGAACCCTTCTACCGCCGTTTCGGCATCGACGAAGTCAGCCTGCGCTCGGGCGAACTGGCAAGCGTGGCCAGCGTCCTGCCCGTGGAAAGCGTGGTGAGCGGGCTGGATTCCGGCACCAGCGACATCGAGCGGCGCTTCGTCAACGTGAGCAAGCGGCTGACGTCCGGCGTGACGCTCAGCATCCGCCAGGCGCTCTCCGAGACGGGCACCGTGGCCCGCGCCAGCTACCGTCTTGCGCGGGGCCTGACGGCGGAAGCCAGTGTGGGAACCATCAACGGCCTGGCGCTCGTGTACCGGTGGTTTTCGCGCGATCGCGAGCCGCAGTCGCAGGAATGAAACAGTCCGGAAGGGCGATGGGGCTAAAATACGCGCCATTTGATTACGGGCCCGAGCCCGGGCCTTCGTCTTTTCAGCGCAAGGCCGGGCGGGGCAGTCTTGTTTCCGGAGCCCTGCGCTCCCCTAAGGGCGGCACCGAAATCCGGCCCCGCGGGCCGCAGTCCTTCATCAGGTTGAAACCATGAGCATAAAGAGCGACCGCTGGATTCGGCGAATGGCCGCCGCCGATGGCATGATAGAACCCTTCGAGCCAGGCCAGGTGCGTTCCGTCAACGGTGGCCGCATTGTGAGCTACGGCACCAGCAGCTATGGCTACGATGTGCGCTGCGCCAACGAATTCAAGATCTTCACGAATATCAACTCGACCATCGTCGATCCCAAGGCCTTTGACGAGAAGTCCTTCGTGGATTTCGTCGGCGATGTTTGCATCATTCCGCCGAATTCGTTTGCCCTGGCCCGCACGGTGGAATACTTCCGCATCCCCCGCAGCGTGCTCACCATCTGTCTGGGCAAGAGCACCTATGCCCGCTGCGGGATCATCGTCAATGTGACGCCCCTGGAGCCCGAATGGGAAGGGCATGTCACATTGGAGTTTTCCAACACGACGCCCCTGCCGGCCAAGATCTACGCCGGCGAGGGCTGCGCGCAAATGCTGTTCTTCGAGAGCGACGAGGTCTGCGAGACTTCCTATCGCGATCGTGCCGGCAAATACCAGGGCCAGCGCGGCGTCACCCTGCCGCGCACATAGCAGGAGCCATCGGCATGAAGTTCCGTTTTCCCATCGTCATCATTGATGAAGACTACCGTTCCGAGAATGCCTCCGGTTTCGGTATCCGCGCATTGGCCGCCGCCATCGAGGCGGAAGGCGTGGAAGTGCTGGGCGTCACCAGTTACGGCGATCTCAGTTCCTTCGCGCAGCAGCAGAGCCGCGCCAGCGCTTTCATTCTTTCGATCGACGACGAGGAATTCGACGTCGATTCGCCGGAAGACGTGGCCAAGGCCATCAAGAATCTGCGCTCGTTCATCGGCGAACTGCGTTTCCGCAACGCCGAGATCCCTATCTACCTGTACGGCGAAACGCGCACCTCGCAGCACATCCCGAACGACATCCTGCGCGAACTGCATGGCTTCATCCACATGTTCGAGGACACGCCGGAGTTCGTGGCCCGGCATATCATCCGCGAGGCGCGCGCCTACCTGGACAGCCTGGCGCCGCCCTTCTTCCGCGCGCTGCTGAACTACGCGGCCGACGGCTCGTATTCCTGGCACTGCCCGGGGCATTCCGGCGGCGTCGCCTTCCTGAAGAGCCCGGTGGGGCAGATGTTCCACCAGTTCTTCGGCGAGAACATGCTGCGCGCCGACGTCTGCAACGCCGTGGACGAGCTCGGCCAGCTGCTCGACCATACCGGCCCGGTGGCGGAGTCCGAGCTGAACGCGGCGCGCATCTTCCATGCGGACCATTGTTTCTTCGTCACCAACGGTACGTCGACGTCCAACAAGATCGTCTGGCATGCCAACGTCGCCAATGACGACGTCGTGGTGGTCGACCGCAACTGCCACAAGTCCATTCTGCATGCCATCACCATGACGGGGGCGATTCCGGTCTTCCTGCGGCCGACGCGCAATCACCTCGGCATCATCGGGCCGATTCCCCTCGAAGAGTTCGCGCCCGAGAGCATTCAGCGCAAGATAGACGCCAATCCCTTTGCCAGCAACGCCAGGAACAAGCGCCCGCGCATTCTGACGCTTACACAGAGCACTTATGATGGCGTGATCTACAATGTAGAGATGATCAAGAGCGAGCTCGGCTCGGCCATCGACACTCTGCATTTCGACGAGGCCTGGCTGCCGCACGCGGCTTTCCACGAGTTCTACAAGGACATGCACGCCATCGGCGAGGGGCGCCCGCGCAGCAAGGATGCCATGGTCTTCGCCACGCATTCGACGCACAAGCTGCTGGCAGGCCTGTCGCAGGCCTCGCAGATCACGGTGCAGGATTCCGAGTCGCGCAAGCTCGACCGCAACGTCTTCAACGAAGCCTATCTGATGCATACCTCCACGTCGCCGCAGTACGCCATCATTGCGTCCTGCGATGTCGCGGCCGCCATGATGGAGCCGCCGGGCGGCACCGCCCTGGTCGAGGAAAGCATCGCCGAAGCCATGGACTTCCGGCGCGCCATGCGCAAGGTGGAATCCGAATACGGCCGCAACGACTGGTGGTTCAAGGTCTGGGGGCCCAACCGTCTGCCCGCCGACGGCATCGGCCACCGTGAAGACTGGCTGCTGGAATCCGGCGACGAATGGCACGGGTTCGGCGCGCTGGCCGACGGCTTCAACATGCTGGACCCGATCAAGGCCACCATCGTGACCCCGGGGCTGGACATTTCCGGCACCTTCGCGGAAACCGGCATCCCCGCCGCCCTGGTGTCCAAGTTCCTGGCCGAGCATGGCGTGGTCATCGAAAAGACCGGCCTGTATTCCTTTTTCATCCTGTTCACCATCGGCATCACCAAGGGCCGCTGGAACACGCTGCTGACCGCGCTGCAGCAGTTCAAGGACGATTACGACCGCAATCAGCCCATGTGGCGGATCCTGCCGGACTTCTGCAAGCAGTTCCCGCTGTACGAGCGCATGGGCCTGCGCGATCTCTGCCAGGAAATCCATCAGGCCTACAAGAAGTACGACCTGGCGCGGCTGACCACGGAGGTCTATCTCAGCGACATGGTGCCCGCCATGAAGCCGTCCGATGCCTACGCCAAGATGGCCCACCGCGATTCCGAGCGGGTGTCCATCGACGAACTGGAAGGGCGCGTCACCGGCGTGCTGCTCACCCCCTATCCGCCCGGCATCCCGCTGCTCATACCGGGTGAACGGTTCAATCAGCGCATCGTCCATTACCTGCAGTTCGCCCGCGAATTCAATGCGCGCTTCCCCGGCTTCGAGACCTATGTCCATGGCCTGGGCACCGACGTCGGGCCGGACGGCGGGCAGCGCTATTACGTGGACTGCATCAAAGAAGACGCCATCGAGTGAGCAGGCGATCCGGTCCCGGCTCCGCCGGCGCGCCCCTGGGCGGCCGCCCTCCGCCGCCCCGTGACGCTGAGCCGCGCGGCGGCGGGCCTCGTCCCGCCGGCGAAGGCGGCCCGCGCGGAAAGCGGGCGGGTTTCGACGTGGCGGTCATCGGCGCCGGCGCGGCCGGCATGATGGCCGCGGCGGTCGCGGGCCAGCGCGGCCTGCGCGTCGTGCTGATCGATCATGCCGAACGGCTGGCTGAAAAGATCCGCATTTCCGGCGGCGGCCGTTGCAACTTCACGAATATCGGCACCACGCCGGCGCAATTCATCTCGCGCAATCCCCATTTCTGCCGTTCGGCGCTTTCGGCCTACGGCCCGCGCGATTTCCTGGAGCTGGTCGAGCGCCATGGCATCCGCTGGCACGAGAAGCATCGCGGCCAGCTGTTCTGCGACGATTCCTCGGAACGCATCATCGACATGCTGCGCGCCGAATGCGACGACGCCCGCGTGGCCTGGCGCATGCCGTGCAGTGTCCACACCGTCGAGCGCGCCGAAGGCGGTTTCCGGCTCAGCACCTCGGACGGCGGCATCGAAGCGCGCCACCTGATCCTGGCCACGGGCGGCATGGCCATCCCGCAGCTGGGGGCCACCGATTTCGCGCTGCGCATTGCGCGCCAGTTCGGGCTGCGCGTGGTCGAGCCCCGGCCGGCGCTGGTTCCACTGGTCTTCGATGCCGCGCAATGGGCACCGTTTGCCGAGCTGAGCGGGGTGGCGCTGGAAGTCGTGCTCAGCAACGTACCCGGCGCCGGCGGCGGGGGCGAGGCCGCCGCGCAGGGCAGGCCGGGCGGGCGAGGCGCGGGCCGCAAGGGCGCGGCGCCGGCGGCCGCCTTCCTGGAGGATCTGCTCTTCACGCACCGCGGCCTTTCGGGGCCGGCCATCCTGCAGATTTCCAGCTACTGGAATCCGGGGGAAGCCATCGAAATCGATCTGGCGCCCGGCAAGGACATCGCCGCGGAATTGCTGGCGGCCAAGCCGGGCAGCCGGCAGCAGTTGGCGACGGTGCTGGCCGGGCTCTGGCCCCGCCGGCTGGCCGATCAATGGCTGGCGCAGGAACAAGGGGACATGGCGTCGGCGCGTCTGGCGGATGTCGCCGACCGCCGAGTGCGGGCGCTGGCCGAGCGCATCCACCGCTGGCGGTTGACGCCGTCCGGAACGGCCGGCTACCGCAAGGCGGAAGTGATGCGCGGCGGGGTCGATACCGACGAACTCGATCAGCGCAGCATGCAGGCGCGCAGGGTGGAAGGCCTGTACTTCGTGGGCGAGGCCGTGGACGTCACCGGCTGGCTGGGCGGCTATAACTTCCAGTGGGCCTGGGCTTCCGCCGTGGCCTGCGCGCGGGCCCTGGCGCAATGACGGCACCGCCCGGCCTGGCCGGGTTGTCCGATGCGCGGCACACATTCGGGCGCGCCGGGCGCCGACCGCCGCGATCCGCTGTACGGCGCCTCCGCTATCGGTTATTCTCTCGCCTTGCTGTCATTGCAGAGAGTGGGAGAGTGCCGCTGCCCGCGGCCACCGAAGGCGCAAAACGCCCATAATCGCTCAGGTATCCCGTACCACTCCTGCATTGCCCCCATTCAAGGGGCAAGGCGGCGCTCTGGAGAGACTCGCCCCCGGCCAAGGCCGTTGTGGCGGGCGCCGAAGGTGAACACTCGTGCAGTACGGGTCAACTCTCAGGCAAAAGGACAGAAGGGCGGTTTGGCCATATGCTGGCCAGGCCGTTCCCTTTCCGATATTTGCCCTTAGTCCGGAGTCTTCGTCCATGACCGCAGTCCTCAAGCAAACTCCTCTTTTCAATGCCCATGTGGCCGCCGGCGCCCGCATGGTCGATTTCGGCGGCTGGAGCATGCCCGTCGCCTACGGCTCCCAGCTCGAAGAGCATCACGCCGTGCGCCGCGCCGCCGGCATGTTCGATGTCTCCCACATGCTGAACGTCGATGTGCGGGGTCCGGGTTCCCGGGCTTTCCTGCGCCGCCTGCTGGCCAACGACGTCGACCGGCTGTCCGAGTCCGGCAAGGCCATCTATTCCTGCATGCTGAATGAACGCGGCGGCGTCATCGACGACCTCATCGTCTATTACTTCAGTCCCGAATCCTGGCGCCTGGTGGTGAACGCCGGCACGGCCGAGACCGATCTCGAATGGATGCAGGCGGTGGCCCGCGAAGAAGGCTTCGATGCCACGGTCGTCGCGCGCCGCGACCTGGCCATGCTGGCGGTGCAGGGCCCGCAGGCGCGCGAGAGCCTGTGGCGGGTCCGGCCGCAATGGCGCACCGCCACCGAGCCGCTGAAGCCGTTTTCCGGGGCGGCGCTTGGCGGCGACGCGCTGGTGGCGCGCACCGGCTACACCGGCGAGGACGGGTTCGAAGTCGTGCTGCCGGCCACCGACGTGGAAGCGCTCTGGAATGATCTGGCCGCGGCGGGCGTGCGGCCTTGCGGCCTGGGTGCGCGCGATACCCTGCGCCTTGAGGCCGGCATGAATCTGTATGGCCACGAAATGAATCAGGACGTGGATCCGCTCGTCGCCGGGCTTGCCTGGACGGTTTCCTTCAAGGACGCTGACCGCGCCTTCATCGGCCGCGCGGCCATCGAAGGCGTGACGCCGTCCCTGGCCATGGTGGGGCTGCGCCTGCGCGAGCGCGGCGTCATGCGGGAAAACATGAAGGTGCGCACCGCGCGGGGCGAGGGTGTGCTCACCAGCGGCTCGATGTCGCCCACCATTGGGGTGTCCATCGCCATGGCGCGCGTGCCGCAGGGCGTGCAGCCGGGCAGCGAAGCCGAAGTCGAGATCCGCGGCAAATGGCTGGCGGCCGATGTCGTGTCCATGCCTTTCGTGCGCCATGGCAAGGTGCTCGTTTGAACAACTGATGTTTTGTATCTACAACATATATCCGTCAGCACAGCCGGATCCGAATCCAATTTCCTCTAGAGGTCAGACATGAGTCTTCCAACCGATCGTAAATACGCGGCTTCCCACGAATGGGCGCGCCTTGAGGGCGACGTCGTCGTGGTCGGCATCACCGACAACGCCCAGGAACAGCTGGGCGACCTGGTCTTCGTGGGCGACGTCGATGTGGGCGCCACGCTGCAGGCCGGCGACATGGCCGGCGTCGTCGAATCCGTGAAAGCGGCTTCCGACATCTATGCGCCCGTGGCCGGCGAAGTGGTGGAATTCAACGAAGCGCTCAACGATCAGCCCAATCTGATCAACGAAGCGGCGCATGACACCTGGATCTTCAAGCTCAAGCCCGACAATCCGGCTGATCTCGACAACCTTCTGGATGCCGCCGGCTACGAGGCCTTGCTCTGAACATGTTTCCCGAACTCGACCCCCACACTGAATTCCAGGGGCGCCACATCGGCCCCGGGCAGGATGACCAGGCGCGCATGCTGGAAGCGATCGGCGCGCCTTCGCTGTCAGCCTTGATCCATGAAATCGTTCCGGCCAGCATTCTCGACGAAACGCCGCTCGACGTGCCCGGCCCGTTCTCGGAAAGCGCCGCGCTGGCCCGCCTGAAAGCCATCGCCGGCCGCAACGAGGTCTACCGCAACTATATCGGCCAGGGCTATTACGGCACCCACGTGCCCAATGTGATCCTGCGCAACATCCTCGAAAACCCCGCCTGGTATACGGCCTACACGCCTTATCAGCCTGAAATCTCGCAGGGCAGGCTGGAAGCGCTGCTGAACTTCCAGACCATGGTGGCCGACCTGACCGGGCTGGACATCGCCAATGCCTCGCTGCTGGACGAAGGCACGGCCGCGGCCGAAGCCATGACCCTGGCGCGCCGCGGCTCGCGTGCCAAGTCCAGCGTCTTTTTCGCCTCGGCGCACTGCCATCCTCAGACGCTGGAAGTGCTGCGCACCCGGGCCGAGCCCATGGGCATCGAGCTGGTGATCGGCGACGAATCGCAAGGCCTGCCGGAATGCTTCGGTGTGCTGCTGCAGTATCCGCAGACGCTCGGTTCCGTGCAGGATTACCGTTCACTGGTCGACGCGGCCCATGGGCAGGGCGCGCTGGTGGCCGTCGCCACCGACCTGCTGGCCCTGGCCGTGCTCGCGCCGCCGGGCGAATGGGGGGCCGATATTGCCGTGGGCACGGCGCAGCGTTTCGGCGTGCCGCTGGGCTTCGGCGGGCCGCATGCGGGCTTCATGGCCTGCCGCGATGCCTACAAGCGGAATCTGCCCGGCCGCCTGGTCGGCGTTTCGCGCGATGCGCAGGGCGCGCCGGCCCTGCGTCTGGCGCTGCAGACACGCGAACAGCATATCCGCCGCGAAAAAGCCACTTCCAACATCTGCACCGCGCAGGTGCTGCTGGCCGTAATGGCGGCCATGTACGCCGTGTGGCACGGGCCCCAGGGGCTGGCCCGCATTGCGCGTCGCGTGGCGCAGCACACCGGCCGCCTGCATGCCGCGCTGGGCCGCCTGGGTCTGGCCGTGCGCAATGCCAGTTACTTCGACACGCTGTGCATCGAAACGGGCGCGCATACCGGGGCCATCCTCGCAGCGGCGCGCGAAGCCCGCGTCAATCTGCGTGTGGTCGATTCCGCCACCCTGGCCGTTTCCCTGGATGAAACCGTCACCCTGGAAGACCTGCAAGTCCTGGCGGGGGTGTTCGCCCGCGGGGTGGGCAAGGAAGCCGATGTGCGGGAAGCGGATGCCGTTCACGGCCTGCCGTCCGTCCTGCTGCGTGGCAGCGAGGTCCTGCCGCATCCGGTGTTCTCGCGCATCCGTTCGGAAACCGACATGCTGCGCTATCTGCGCGGCCTGTCCGACAAGGATCTCGCCCTGGATCGCACCATGATCCCGCTCGGCTCCTGCACCATGAAGCTGAACGCGACGGCCGAGATGATCCCCGTCACATGGCCCGAGTTCGCCAACATCCATCCCTTCGCGCCCGCCGATCAGCTGCGGGGCTATCACCAGCTCGTCGAAGAACTGTCGGCCGCGCTGTGCCGGGTCACCGGCTACGACGCGATCAGTCTGCAGCCCAATTCGGGCGCCCAGGGCGAGTACGCCGGCCTGCTGGCCATCCGCGCCTATCACCGCGCCCAGGGCCAGAACCAGCGCGACGTCTGCCTGATTCCCGCATCGGCGCACGGCACCAACCCGGCGTCGGCGCAGATGGCCGGCATGGAAGTCGTGGTGGTCGCCTCCGACGACAACGGCAATGTCGACGTCGCAGACTTGCAGCGCCGCATCGATCAGGTGGGCGACCGTCTGGCCGCGCTGATGATCACTTATCCTTCCACCCATGGCGTGTTCGAACTGGCGATCACCGACATCTGCGAACGCATCCACGCGGCCGGCGGGCAGGTCTATCTGGATGGCGCCAACATGAATGCCATGGTCGGCCTGGCGCGACCCGGCGGCTTCGGTTCCGATGTGTCCCATCTGAATCTGCACAAGACCTTCTGCATTCCGCATGGCGGCGGCGGCCCGGGCGTGGGGCCGGTGGCCGTGCGTTCGCATCTGGCGCCCTATCTGCCGGGCGTGGTCGGCAGCGACGGCCGGCTGCCCGGCGGCGCCCCGGTGGGGCCGGTATCGGCCGCGCCTTTCGGGTCGGCCAGCATCCTGCCCATTTCCTACATGTACGTGATCATGATGGGCGCGCAGGGGCTGAAGTCGGCGTCTGAAACGGCCATCCTCAGCGCCAATTACATCGCGGCCCGCCTGCGGGACCACTATCCGGTGCTCTACGCCGGCCCCAAGGGCTATGTCGCGCACGAGTGCATTCTGGATATCCGTCCCATCAAGGACGCCTGCGGCATCAGCAACGAAGATATCGCCAAGCGCCTGGTGGATTACGGCTTCCATGCGCCGACGATGAGCTTTCCGGTGCCCGGCACGCTGATGGTCGAACCCACCGAATCAGAGAGCCTCGAAGAACTCGACCGCTTCTGCGACGCCATGGTCGCCATCCGCAAAGAGATCGCCGCCATCGAGCGCGGCGAGAGCGATGCGAACGACAACGTCCTGCGCAACGCGCCGCATACCGCGCAGATGCTGCTGGTCGAGCAATGGCATCACGATTATGGCCGCGAAGCGGCGGCCTATCCGGTCGACAGCCTGCGCACGGCGAAGTACTGGCCACCGGTTGCACGGGTGGACAATGCCTGGGGCGACCGCAATCTGGTGTGCAGCTGCCCGCCGATGGAGGCTTATACCGACCCGGTGGAAGCCTGAAGAAGGGCCGGGCGGCGCCCGGCTCTTCTTGCCGGGCTCGCACCTGGGCCCCCACCAAAGCGGCGGCCCGGGTTCCGGGCCGCCGTGGCCTCAGCGCCTGCGCCGCAGTACCACGAAATCGTAGCGCAGGCCGTTTTCTTCCGGCTGCGGCAATCGTTCGATCTCGGCCCATTCGCCCTCGTCGATTTCGGGGAAGTAGGTATCCCCCTCGATGTCCGCGTGGATTTCCGTGGCGATGACTTCATCGGTGTCGGGCAGCGCCCGGCGGAACAGCTGTTCGCCGCCGATGATGCACACGCGCGGCGCCCCGGCGCAGGCTTGCAGGGCATCTTCCAGGTTGACGCATACGGTGGCGCCCTCGGCCTGATAGGCCGGATTCCGGCTGATGACGACGTTCAAGCGGCCCGGCAGGGGGCGCCCCAGCGATTCCCAGGTCTTGCGTCCCATGATGATGGGGCAGCCCATGGTGCTGCGCTTGAAGTGCGCCAGATCGCCCGGCAGGCGCCAGGGCAGGCCGTTGTCGCGCCCGATGACACGGTTGCGGGCATAGGCAACGACGATCTGGATGAGCGGCTGGCTGGCCATGGCTATCTGCTTCCTGTTCTCTATGGGCTGCGGTCGCGGGGCGGTGCTCATACCGCCACGGGCGCCTTGATGTGAGGGTGGTGCCGGTAATCCAGGATCTCGAAGTCTTCGTATTCGTAATCGAACAGCGAGGGCGGGCGCCGCTTGATGTGCAGGCGCGGATAGGGATAGGGCTCGCGCGAAAGCTGGAGTTCGACCTGTTCGAAATGGTTGCTGTAGAGGTGGCAGTCGCCGCCCGTCCAGACGAAGTCGCCGACGTCGAGATCGCATTGCTGCGCCACCATGTGGGTGAGCAGGGCATAGCTGGCGATGTTGAAGGGTACACCCAGGAAGATGTCGGCGCTGCGCTGGTACAGCTGGCAGGACAGCTTGCCGTCGGCCACGTAGAACTGGAACAGGGCGTGGCAGGGCGGCAGCGCCATGTTGGCGATCTCGCCCACGTTCCAGGCCGATACCAGCAGCCGCCGGGAATCGGGATTCTGGCGGATCTGTTCCAGCAGCTGGCTGATCTGGTCGATATGGCGGCCGTCGGGCGTGGGCCAGGACCGCCACTGCACGCCGTAAACGGGGCCCAGTTCACCTTGCGCGTCGGCCCATTCGTCCCAGATCGTGACGCCGCGTTCCCGCAGCCAGCGCACGTTGGAGTCGCCGCGCAGGAACCACAGCAGCTCGATGATGATGGAGCGCAGATGGAGCTTCTTGGTGGTGACCAGCGGGAAGCCCTGCGCGAGGTCGAAGCGCATCTGGTGGCCGAACACCGAGCGGGTGCCGGTGCCGGTGCGGTCGTTCTTCAGGTTGCCATGTTCATGGACATGGCGCATCAGGTCTTCGTACTGTCGCATGGAGCAAGGGTGGATCGATGAGGGTTCAGGCTTCGATGACGTTGATCGAATGTGTGATTTCGGCGGTTTTCGCCAGCATGGCGGAGGCGGAGCAGTATTTTTCGTGGGACAGCTTCACGGCCCGTTCCACCGCCGCGGGCGGCAGGTTCCTGCCTGTGACGTTGAAGGTGAAGTGCAGGCGCGTGAATACCTTGGGATCGGTGTCGGCGCGCTCGGCATCCAGCTCGACCTGGCAGCCGGTGATTTCGTGGCGGCCCCGCTTGAGGATCAGCACCACGTCGTAGGCGGCGCACCCGCCCGCGCCGGCCAGCATCATTTCCATGGGACGGGGCGCAAGATTGTTGCCGCCGCCTTCGGGGGCGCCGTCCATGGCGGTGACGTGGCCGCTGCCCGTGCGGGCCACGAAAAGCATGCCTTCGGGGCCGCCCCAATCAATGGTGCATTCCATGTCTGTCTTCCTGCTACGGTTGAATGTTCAATGGGTAATCATAATACGGGCGCGGCCCGGCGGGTTCCGGCCATGCGGCGGCGCCCCGGCCCGCCTTCAAGCCACGGCGGGAGCCGTCTATGTGAAAATAGAGGGCTCATGCGTCGATTCAAGGTGAGATCATGGTCGAACAAAACAGCAATATGAATATGGGCGGTCCTGGCTTTCTTCGCCGCAGCAGCCCCCTGGAAAACCTGTTGGCCGAAGTGGGCCGGGCCTTGCAGGTGCTCGATGGCTCCGCGCAGGCGGGGCGCCCCAATCCGGCGGGCCCCAGGCCCTTGAACGCCGCCGAGCTCGAAAACCTCTCGCCGGCCGAACAGCAGCACGCCGCCGGGCTGATGCGGGTCAATCATGTGGGCGAGGTCTGCGCGCAGGCGCTTTACCGGGGGCAGGCCTTGTTTTGCCGCGATGCAGCAATCCGTGATGTCCTTCATGAGGCCGCCGCGGAAGAAGTCGACCATCTGGCCTGGTGCCGCGAGCGCCTGGGCGAATTGAACAGCCGGCCCAGCCTTTTGAACCCGCTCTGGTATGCCGGGTCGTTTTCGCTGGGCGTCATTGCCAGCCGCGCGGGGATTCCGCGCAACCTGGGGTTCATGGCCGAAACCGAAAGGCAGGTGGAACAGCATCTGGACAGCCATCTTGAGCAGCTCCCCCCGCAGGACGCGCGTTCCCGCCGCATTGTCGAGCAGATGCGCGACGATGAAATCGAGCATCGCACGACGGCCGAAACCCACGGCGCGGTGCCTTTGCCCGGGCCGGTAAAGCTCGCCATGCGCCTGATGTCCAAGGTCATGACGACCACTGCCTACCGGATTTAAGATGGGACTAGCGTTTTCCCTAGGGTCGTGTTAATATTCATTCAACTAAGGGTTAACGCCAGTTGCGAAACAGGCACTTTGTACAGGATGTAGCGGGCTGAAACAGCTTGAAAACCACAAAATGTGGCGCTACGGCAAAAATATCTTGCACTGCACAAAAAATAGCGTTAAACTTCAGTTGTCGGATGTCGAAGCGTGATTGAAAGAGGAATCACGCAGGCTCGGGTCAAAAGCCCTCGCAGCCAGACATGCCAAGGTTGTCTCCTCCACCCTCCTCCTTTGGTGGATTTTGCCCGAGATCTCACGATCTCGGGTTTTTTTTTGCGCGTTCGGCTGAAAGTGGTTCATTCCGCCGGGTGGGGCCGGCCGGCTGCCTAGTTTCCTTTGAGTCCGGCCTCTTGCGCAATGGCGCTCCATTTTTCCAGATCGCTGCGTATGATGTCCCGGAACGCTTCCGGGGATGAATGCGCGGGCGGCATGCCCGCGTTGGTCAGCCTGCGCGCCACTTCGGGGTCGGCAAGTACTTGACGGACCGCCTCATTCAGCTTGTCTATGATCGGGCGCGGCGTGCCCGCCGGGGCCAGCAGGCCGTACCAGGACGCAACGTCCATGTCATTGAGGCCGGCTTCGCGGAAAGTGGGCGTATCGGGCAGGGCGGGGTTCCTGGTTTCCCCGGGGAAACCTACGCCGACGAGTTTTTTCTCGGTGATGAAGGGGGCGGCCACCGCCACGGAAATGATGGCCGTCGGCAGCGTGCCGCCGACCAGATCCTGCACGAACTTGCCGCTGCCCGAGGAACCATAGGGAATGTGCAGCCAATCCAGCCCCCCTCGCACGCGCAGGAGTTCGCCCGCCATGTGCGAGGTGCTGCCTACGCCTGATGAAGCGAACGACAGACTGTTCGGACTGGATTTGGACAGGGCGATGAGCTCCTTCATGTCACGCGCGGGTATTGAAGGATGCACCGCCACGACAAGTTCGACGTCCGCGAGCTTGCTGATGGGTTCGAAGTCTTTTTCCGCATCAAAGGGAACGCTTGATTGAAGCACGGGGGCGACAGTGAGTGTGCCGTCGTAGCCGACCACCAGGGTGTATCCGTCGGGGGCGGTGCGGGCGGCCGCCGTCGTGCCGATGACGCCCGCGGCTCCCGCTCGATTTTCCACTATGAACGGTTGTTTGAGGGCTTGTGTAAGGCCGTCGGCGACGATGCGCGCCAGCATATCGGTCGATCCGCCTGCGCCGAACGGCACGATGACTCTGACCGGCTTGTCGGGATAGTGCTCTTGCGCCTGAGCCGAGGGGGCTGCAAGGAACAGGGATGCCGCAAGCGACAGAGAGCCGAGGGAGCGAAGCAGGGCGGTCGGTCCGTATGCCGGACGTGATCTTTTCAGGTCGCGTGTGCCGAGTATGGCGGGAGCGGGCTTGTGGTTGTGCATATCGTCTCCTGGGTGGAGTGGGTGGATGCCGTCGGGCAGTAAGCGGGAGGGGGATGAAAGCGGCATAGGCCCGCCTCTTCCATGGCGATGGCGGCTTCTATCACGATGGCGTCATGACCGGCCCGCGCACTAAGCTGAATACCGATAGGCAAGCCTTCCGATGAGAGGCCGATCGGTATGGCCATCGCGGGCAGGCCGGTCAGGTTGAAAGGCGTGCGGGCCTGGGCGTCGTATGTTTGAGCGAGGGCTTGCTCGTTCCGGATATCGCACGGCAGATACAGGCTCGACAGGCTGACAGCGACGTCGACCGTGGCCAGGCTTGCTTGCAGCGCCGTAGTCAGGTGTTTGCGCGCGCGCAGTGCCTGCATATAGTCGTGCAAAGTATGTTCGCGGCCCACGAGGAGCCGCTGCTTCGTCCGTGCGGCCAGTGGCCTATGGGAGAGTTCGAGCAGATGACCCAAATGGTCGTATGCTTCAGCATGAATCAAAGTGCGCCCCGCCTGAGTGAACGCCGGCAAGCCAGGCGTGTTCAGATGGACGAGCCAGCAGCCGGCCGTTTCCAGTTGCCGCAGGATGGCGACGAAAGCCGCGCGGATCTGAGGGTCGCATGTCAAGTCGAGCGAGAACGCATCCAGAATGCCGACGCGCAAGCCCGGCAGGCTTCCGGACGGGTGTTGCAGCACCCGTGAATAGGTTTGCCGATCCGATGCCTGTTCGTAAAGGACGGACGCTATCAATGCGATGTCCTTGGCTGAGCGTGCCAGTATGCCCAGATGATCCATGGATTCTGAGAGCGGGACCACGCCCCGCATGCTGATGGCTTCGTAGCTGGGTTTGAAACCGAATATGCCGCAGGCGGTGGCGGGGTGGCGCACGGAGCCGGCGGTATCCGTTCCTATGGCGAAGGCGACCTGGCCGGTTGCGACGGCGACCGCGGAGCCGCTGGACGAGCCGCCTGGGTGGCATCTTTCGTCCCAAGGGTTCCTGGCGGGTGGCCAGGGCAGATCGAATGAGGGCCCGCCAATGGCGTACTCGTGGAGCGCTGTCTTGCCGACACAAATCGCTCCCGCCTGATCCAGCCGCCGCTTGACCTCGCTGTCCGCGTCGGCGACGTGCCCGATTCGCATGGCGGAATGGCAGGTCGTCGGCACGCCGATGGCATCGATATTGTCCTTGAGCGCGTAGGGAAGACAGAACAGGGGCTGAGTTGCCGGCCCTTCGATGTGGCGTGCTTGCAGTGCGCTTAATGCTGCCGATTCCTGTACTGAAAGAAAGGCGTGCAAGCGCGGCCCGTAATGATGGATGCGATCGAGTTGTCCAGTGAGGAAGGATTGCGGATCGCCGCCCGCCATGAAATCGGTCAGGGTTGAGGTGGCGGTGGCAAAACAATTCACGAGCAGGTCTCCGTCGGAAGCCGGAAAAGATTTGTGCTTGTTCCGTCTCTGGATGTGGCTGCCGCGGCAGCAATGGCCCCATTCTAGAAGTCGATCAATATTAAAGACAAATATATAATTTGATTATTATTATTAATCTTTACGTTAATAGTGTTGGGGTGGATGTCCTTCCAGGCGACCCTTTGCAAAGAGATCCTCATGAAGCTGGAATTCAAGCAAATCCGTGCGTTTCTGGTGGTTGCGGAAGAATTGCACTTCGGCCGTGCCGCTCGGCGGCTGCATATCAGCCAGCCGCCGCTTACGCAGATAATCCAGAAGCTGGAAGCTTCCGTAGGCGTCAGCCTGTTACAACGCACGACACGCCAAGTGCGGTTGACGCCGGCCGGCCAAGCTTTTCAGGAGCATGCGCGCGCCGCCTTCAAACACATGGACCATGCGGTCTTCGCGGCGCGGCGGGCGGCCGAGGGGGAGATCGGCATGCTGCGAATCGGATTCGCGGCTTCCGCGGCCTACAACCTGTTGCCAGGTATCATGTCCGTGTTTCGTGAGCGTTATCCCGATCTGCGCCTGCATCTCGAAGAACAGGCCTCTCCGGAATTGCTGTACCGCCTGGTCTCGGAGCGGATCGATGTGGCGTTGCTCCGCCCTGAAACCGTACCCGTGGGCGTCCGGATGACCGCGGTGGGTGAAGAACCTCTGTATGTGGCGGTGGCCAGCCACCATCCGCTGTCGGGAGAGCAGCGCATCGGCACGCGTCAATTGCAGGGAATGCCTTTTATCGGTTTCTCGCAGTCTCGTTATCTTGATCGTTTGATCAGACAGATCGTGGGTCAGGATGGTGTCATGCTGAATATCGTGCAGGAAAGCGAACTGCCAACCATTCTGACGCTGGTAGCGGCCAGGGTGGGAATTGCCATTGTCCCCGCTTCGGCGCGGGACATGCGCACCGCCGGGATGGTTTATCGTCCATTGGTGACGGGCAGCGGGCGGGCGGCGCCGTGTGCGTCGCTCATGGTGGCGTATCCGGATGAGTATGCCAATGCGGCGGTGGATAATTTTGTAGAGATCGCCCAGCAGGTGGCGGGCGCTGTCGGGATGTCCGCGAGCGGCGCATGGGCGGGGGGCGTCCCTGGCTGACGCGGGCTGTGAAATCCGTTCCACCGGGGCGGAACACGGGCAGGCGCGGGATGATCGGAGGCCCATTTTTCGGCGCCCCGGGCGTTTTCCCCCGTTCGGCGCGCTACTATATTCTTGTTGCATCTTTTTCGCACCCAAGCGCCGATACGTTACAAATACATCGGATAATAGAAAACTGTATATCTGGACGGGGACTTTGTGATCTCGCCTCAATTCTGGGGTTCATTTACCTGGCTCTACATATGTATCGTGGCCTTCATGGTCGGGGGGCTGATCGTCGCGTCGGAACGCTGGCATGGCGTGTTCACGGGCGATTCCGACCTGAAGAAACCGCAGGCCATGCATTCCCGCGCGGCGCCCCGCGTCGGGGGGCTTGCCGTGGTGGCGGGCAGTCTGGCGGGGCTGCTGGTGCTCGGGCCCAGCAATATGACGCTCACCTGGCTGTGGCCGGTACTGTTCATCGCGGCCATGCCGGTCTTCGTGGCCGGCCTGCTGGAAGACATCACCAAGGATGTCGGTTCGGGCAAGCGCCTGATGGCGGCCTTCGTCTCCGCGGCCATTGCCTGGTGGTTCCTGGGGGGCGTTTCGCGCGTCGGCATTGCATGGGCCGACTGGGTGCTGTCCTTCTGGCCGATCTCGCTGGTGTTCACAATGGTCGCGGTGGGCGGCTGTACGCATGCGCTCAACATCGTCGATGGCATGAACGGCCTGGCGGGCATGATCGCCACCCTGATGGCGCTGTCGCTGGCGCTGGTGGCGCTGCAGGTGCAGGATATTCCCATCTTCCTCATCGCGGCCGCGCTGGCTTCGGCCACGCTGGGCTTCCTGGTGTGGAATTTTCCGTTCGGGCGCGTGTTCCTGGGCGATGGGGGAGCCTATTTCCTGGGATTCATGCTGGCGGAACTCGCCGTGCAGCTGGTGGTGCGCAATCCCAGCGTATCGCCGTTCTATGCGCTCGCCGTCCTGTTCTATCCCGTATTCGAAACGCTGTTCTCCATCTGGCGGCGGCGTTTCAAGCGCGGTGTGCCCGTCGACCAGCCCGATGCCCTGCATCTGCACCAACTGGTGTTCAGGCGGCTGGTGCGCGTCACCTTCAGCCGCGACCGCCGGCACGCGGTGCCCGCGTTGTGCAATGCCATGACCTCTCCGTATCTGTGGGTGCTGGCCCTGATCGGCCTGGTGCCGGCCACGATATGGTGGGACAACGCCTGGGCGCTGTGCGCCAGTCTGGCGGTGTTCTGTTGGGTCTACATCTGGCTGTATTCCCGGCTCGTGTCATGGCGCCGGCCCGCATGGCTGCTGCTGCCATCGCTGGGCCGCGATTATCACCGCCGCAACTCGAAGCCGCGATGAGCGGCAGGCGGAAGCGCCGGCCCGGATTCCGGCGCTTCCCTTCCATTGGATCGCACATAGCATGGGAGAAAAAATCTTGCGAATCGAAGACGTAAAACTCGCGGTGGTCGGACTTGGCTATGTCGGCCTTCCGCTGGCCGTGGAATTCGGCAAGCGGCGCCCGGTGCTGGGCTTCGACATCAATGCCCGGCGCATCGACGAATTGAGGCAGGGCAGGGACCACACCCTGGAAGTGGAAACCGAAGAACTGGCACAGGCCGTTCACCTGCGTTTTTCCGCCGAAGCCGAAGCCCTGGCTGAAGCGAACGTTTTTGTCGTGACGGTGCCGACACCCATCGATCAGTACAAGCAGCCCGATCTGACGCCTTTGATACGCGCCAGCGAGACCATCGGGCGCGTGCTCAAGCGCGGCGATATCGTCATATACGAATCCACCGTCTATCCGGGCGCCACCGAAGAAGTCTGCGTGCCGGTGCTGGAAAGCGTGTCGGGGCTGCGCTACAACGACGATTTTTACGCCGGCTACAGCCCCGAACGCATCAATCCCGGCGATAAGCAGCATCGTGTGGCGAACATCAGCAAGGTGACCTCCGGTTCCACACCCGAAGTGGCGGAACTCGTCGACCGGCTCTACGCAGAGATCATCGTGGCCGGCACCCACAAGGCGCCTTCCATCAAGGTTGCCGAGGCGGCCAAGGTCATCGAGAACACGCAGCGCGACGTCAATATCGCACTCATCAATGAGCTGGCCCTCATCTTCAACCGGCTGGGGATCGATACCCAGGCTGTGCTCGAAGCCGCCGGAACCAAATGGAACTTCCTGCCTTTCCGCCCCGGGCTGGTCGGCGGCCACTGCATCGGCGTGGATCCCTACTACCTGACACACAAGGCCCAGAGCATCGGCTACCACCCCGAAATCATCCTGGCCGGCCGGCGCCTGAACGATGCCATGGGCAGCTATGTCGTTTCCCAGCTGATCAAGGCGATGACGAAACGCAGGATCCAGGTGCAGGGCTCCCGGGTGCTCGTCATGGGCCTGGCTTTCAAGGAAAACTGCCCCGATCTGCGCAATACCCGTGTCGTCGACATCGTGCGCGAACTGGGTGAATACAATATCGATGTGGATGTGTACGACCCCTGGGTCGAGCCCGAGGAGGCCGTTCAAGAGTACGACATCCAGCCGGTGGCCGAGCCGTGCAAGGGCGCCTATGACGGCATCGTGCTGGCCGTGGCGCACGACCAGTTCAAGAAGATGGGCGCGTCCGCCGTCCGGGCGCTGGGCAAGCCCGATCACATTCTGTACGACCTGAAGTACGTCATGTCGGCGGAAGATGCCGACCTTCGCCTGTAAAACGCACAAGGTTCATTCATGATCGAAAAATTCCACGAAGCCATGGCGGATCTCGGCGCGCGGCCGCGCCGCTGGCTCGTCACCGGCTGCGCGGGCTTCATTGGCTCCAACCTGCTCGAAACCCTGCTGGCGGCGGGGCAGGAAGTCGTCGGCCTGGACAATTTCGCCACCGGCCACCGCCGGAACCTCGACGAAGTGGAAAAAAGCGTGGGCGCCGCCGCATGGGCGCGCTTCCGTTTCATTGAAGGCGACATCCGCGGGCTGGATGATTGCCGCGCGGCGGCCGACGGGGTCGACCATATCCTGCACCAGGCCGCGCTCGGCTCGGTGCCGCGCTCGCTGGAAGACCCCATCACGACCGATGAAGTCAACATCGGCGGCTTCCTGAAGATGCTGGTCGCGGCGCGCGATGCCGGGGTGCGGTCCTTCGTATATGCCGCCTCCAGCTCCACCTATGGCGATCATCCCGGCCTGCCCAAGGTCGAAGACCGCATCGGCCGGCCCCTGTCTCCCTATGCCGTCACCAAATACGTCGACGAACTGTATGCCGATGTGTTTGCGCGCTCCTACGGAACCCCGTGCGTGGGTCTGCGCTACTTCAATGTGTTCGGCCGGCGCCAGGATCCCGACGGCGCCTACGCGGCCGTCATCCCGCGCTGGATCGCCGCCATGATGCGCGGCGATGAGGTGGTCATCAACGGCGACGGGGAAACCAGCCGCGATTTCTGCTACATAGAAAACGTGGTGCAGGCCAATGTGCTGGCCGCGCTGGCCGGCCCCGACGGCCTGAACCAGGTCTACAACGTGGCCTATGGCGGCCGTACCTCCCTGAACCAGCTTTTCGCCCATCTGGCCGATTCCCTGCGCGGGCTGGGCATCGCCTACGATCTCGCTCCGCGCCACGGGGATTTCCGCGCCGGTGACGTGCGCCATTCCCAGGCCGATATCGGCAAGGCGCGGTCGCTGCTGGGCTATGCGCCGCAATACGATGTGGTGGCGGGCCTGAGGGTGGCCATGCCCTGGTATGCCGAATTCCTTCGCTGATTTGAAACGCCTCAAGTCCAGAGTGGCCGGCCTGCATTCGGACCATCGCCGCATTGCGGCGGGGGCCTTCCGCGTGGCGGTTTTCCTGCTGCTGGGCAAGGTGGCGGGCGCGCTCAAGGAAATGGCGGTGGCCTATCGCTATGGCGTGAGCGATGTGGTCGACGCCTACCAGTTCACCATGACCCTGGCGAACTGGCTGCCCGTCACCATCGTCGGCGTGCTGTCCGTCGTCCTGATTCCCGTGCTGGTGCGCGCTCGCGATGACGACGAAGCCGAACGCCGGCGCTTCCTCGGCGAGCTGCAGGGCTGGGTCATTCTCCTGGGCGTCGTCCTGGCGGTGGCCACCTACATCGCCTGGCCATGGGTGCTGGAACTGGCCGGCGCCGGGCTGGACGCCGAGACGCGGCGCATGAGCCTTCAGCTGACGCTGGCCTTCGCGCCGGCGGCATTGCTGACACTGATGACGGGCGTGAGCGCCGCGCGGCTGCGGGCGCGCGAGCGCCATATCAATACATTGCTCGATGGCGTGCCGGCCGCCGTGATCCTGGTATGGGTGATGCTGGCCTTCACCGCCGATGTGGGGCCGCTGCTGTGGGGCACCCTGGTGGGCTATGCCATCCAGTCGGCCTGGCTGCTGTGGCTGGCCGGCCGCGCGGACGGCATGATGGGCCGGCCCCGGCTGGGGTTCAGCACCCATCACTGGCCGGACCTCATCGCGGCCGCCGGCGTGATGCTGGTCGGCCAGGTTGCCATGAGCTTCGTCGGCCCCATCGATCAATACACCGCGGCCACCTTGGGCAACAACGCCAATGCAACGCTGGGCTATGCGGCGCGCCTGCTGTCGCTGCTGCTGGGCCTGGGGGCCGCTTCGGTCGGGCGTGCGGCGCTGCCGGTGCTGGCCGACGTCCAGCGCCGCGGCGATGCGCGGCGCGCGCGTGCGCTCGCACTGAAATGGTCGGTATTGATGCTCGGGGCGGGCGGCTGCGTTACCCTGGTGGGCTGGCTGCTGGCGCCCTGGATGGTCGGTCTGCTTTTCGAGCGCGGGGCATTCACCGCCGAGGATACCGGACGCGTGGCGGAAGTCATGCGCTGGGGGCTGCTGCAGATGCCTTTCTATTTCGGCGTGCTGATCCTTGTGCAGCTCCTGGCAAGCCAGAATCGCTATCGCATCATGGCGGCGATCGCCGTCGCCAATTTCCTGCTGAAGGCAGTGATGAATCAGGTGCTGGCGCCCGTCATGGGGGTGTCCGGCATCATGCTCGCCACGAGCCTGATGTATGCCCTTTCCTATGTGTCTTACATGGCAGTGGCCTTGCGCCGGCCCGATCCGCCGGCTGCCGCTCCATGATTGCTTTGCAGGTACCGAGTTGAGTTATCCGCTTGAACAGCCCCATTTGATGATCGTCATCCACTCTTTGAGCGGTGGCGGCGCGGAGCGCGTGGCCGTCGACATGTGCGCCTATTGGCTGCGCCACGGCTGCCGTGTGACCCTCGTGACGCAGAGCGGCCGGGAGTCGGACGCCTATCCCGTTCCGGAAGGCGTCGACCGCCGGACGCTGGGCCTGGCGGGCGCCAGCGGCAACCGGCTGATGGGCGCCATTGCCAACCTCAGAAGAATCCTGGCCCTGCGCCGCCTGATCAAGAAGCTGCGGCCGAACGTGGTCCTGGGCATGATGACCACGGCATCGGTGCTTGCGGTCGCCGCGGCCCGCGGCATGTCCTGCCGGGTGATCGCCACGGAACACACACACCCGCCGGCTCAGGCGCTGCCGCCGGCATGGGAGAAAATGCGGCTGCGGGCCTATCCGAACGCCCATGCCGTGGTGGCACTCACTTCGGGAACCGCCGCCTGGCTGGAGCAGCATGTGCCGGGTTCGCAGGTGACGGTCATTCCGAACGCGGTGCGCTGGCCCCTGGACGCCGGTGAGCCGGTGGTGCCTCCGCCACCGCGCGAAGGCCGGCGCAGGCTGCTGGCGGTGGGCCGCCTGCACCCGCACAAGGGCTTCGATGTGCTGCTGCGCGCCTTCGCGCAGCTGGTGGAGCATTTTCCCGACTGGGATCTCGTCATTCTGGGCGAAGGGGATGAGCGCGAGGCCCTGCAGCGGCAGATCGAAGACGACGGCCTGGCCGGCCGTGTCTCCATGCCGGGCAGGGTGGGGAACCTGTCGGACTGGTATCGGGAATCCGATCTGTACGTGCTCAGTTCCCGGGTCGAAGGCCTGTCCAACACCTTGCTTGAAGCCATGGCCGGCGGGCTGCCTGTCGTGGCCTTCGACTGCGAGACCGGCCCGCGCGAGATCATCCGCGATGGCATAGACGGCGTGCTGGTGACGCCGGTGGAAGACGACGAGGCATTGGCCGCCCATCTGGGCGACCTTATGGCGCGGCCGGAATGGCGCGAAGCGCTGGCGCGCCGGGCCATTGATGTGCGCGATCGTTTCTCCACCGCGCGCGTCATGGCTTTGTGGAATCATTTGTTCGGGTTTCGTTGACCCTGGCATGAGGCCGGGGCGGAGGCAGACGGCATGTGCGGTATCGTCGGAATCTGGGGGCCGCTGCGCGACAAGCGCGGGCTGATCGCGTCCGCCTGCGCACGCATGCGCCATCGCGGTCCGGATGGCGAAGGCTATTGGGAGGGCGCAGATGGCGATCTGGCTCTGGGGCATGTCCGGCTCGCCGTTCTCGATCCGAGCCCGGCCGGCGACCAGCCCATGCGTTCCGCCTGCGGCCGCTACGTGCTGGTCCTCAATGGCGAGATCTACAATCATCTGGCCCTGCGCGAGGCCCTGGCGCACGAAGACCGCGCCCCCGCATGGCGCGGGCATTCCGATACCGAGACCCTGCTGGCCTGCTTTGCCGCCTGGGGTGTGGAACGAACGCTGGAAGCGGCCATCGGCATGTTCGCCATGGCGCTCTGGGACCGCGCTGAACGCAGTCTTGCGCTGATGCGCGACCGCATGGGCGAGAAGCCGCTGTATGCGGGCTTCGTCGGCGACAGCTTCGTGTTCGCCTCCGAACTCCATGCGTTGGCCGGGCTGCCCGGGCTGGACACGCGCCCCGACCGGCGCGCACTGTCGCTGCTGCTGCGGCACAACTACATTCCCGCCCCGTGGTCCATTTACCGGCAGATCGGCAAGGTCTCGCAGGGCTGCTGGATGCAGCTCAATGAGCGTCAGTGCCGGCTGGGCGAGATGCCGGCGCAGCGCTCGTACTGGTCCGCCGCGCTGGTGGCGCAGGACGCTCTGGCCCATCCCCTGGCGTTCGACAATGACGGGGCGGCCGTCGATGCGCTCGACCACGTGCTTGCCGCCGCGGTCCGGCGGCAGATGATATCCGACGTGCCGCTCGGCGCCTTTCTGTCGGGTGGAATCGATTCGTCGGCCATCGTCGCGCTGATGCAGCGCGACAGCGCCCGGCCGCTGCGGACGTTTTCCATCGGCTTCGAGGATCCGCGCCATGACGAGGCCCGGCATGCCGCGGCCGTGGCGGCCCATCTGGGCACCGACCATGCCGAGCACTATGTCGGTGATCGCGATGCCCTCGATCTCGTGCCCGGGCTGGCGCGGGTTTACGACGAACCCTTTGCCGATTCGTCGCAGATTCCGACCATGCTCGTGACACGCATGGCGCGCCGGCACGTGACGGTGGCGCTTTCGGGCGACGGCGGCGACGAGCTTTTCGGAGGCTATGCGCGGTATTTCCGCGCCGCGGCCTGGTGGAAACGGCGTGAATGCGTGCCGGCGCCCCTGCGCGGGCCGGCGGCCGGCCTGCTGCGGACGCTGGCCGGCGCCACGCCGTCGGGCCTGGGGCGGCATCGTTTCGACAAGCTGGCCGAAGTGCTGGACGCCCCGCATGCCGGGCATTTCTACCGCGAATTCGTCAGCTATTGGAAGGATCCGGCACAGGCTGTGATCGATGCGGAACTGCCGCGCACCGTCTTCGACGAGCCTGAGCAGGCCGGGGGCGGGCATGGGCCCGGCTCTCGGGCTTCGGGACGGGGCATCTTTGCGGCAATGATGCTGCTGGATGTCCAGACCTATTTGCCCGACGACATTCTTGTGAAGGTCGATCGCGCCGCCATGGCGGCAAGCCTGGAAACCCGGGTGCCATTGCTCGATCACCATGTCTATGCCTTTTCCCGGCGCTTGCCGTGGCAGTATGTCGCCCGCGACGGGCAGGGCAAATGGCTGCTGCGCCAGCTTCTTTACCGCTATGTGCCGCGCGAGCTGATCGAGCGGCCCAAGAAGGGTTTTTCGGTGCCGCTTGCGCAATGGCTGCGCGGCCCCTTGCGGGACTGGGCGCACGCCTTGCTGGATCCCGCCCGTCTGCGCCGGGAAGGCCTGTTCCATGATGCGCCCATCCAGAGAAAGTGGCGGGAGCATGTCTCCGGGCGCCGCGACTGGAGCAAACATCTGTGGAGCATCCTGATGGCGCAGGCCTGGCTGGAAGCCGCCGATGACCGTCATCAAGGCCCTGAGCTATGAATATTCTGTTCTTCGTCAGTTCCATGCACGCGGGCGGCGCCGAGAGGGTCGCGGCGACGCTCAGCGGCGGCTGGGCGCAGCGCGGCCATCGCGTCACGCTCGCTCCCACCTATACCCGCAAGGGCAAGCTCTTCTATGCGCTGGATGAGCAGGTCCGTGTCGAATGGGTGGCGGACCGGCTCGGCTGGCTGGCCCGCACGCCGCTGGCGCCATTCGTCAAGCTTCTGGCATTGCGCCGGCTGGTGCGCGAGCAGCGTCCGGACGCCATTGTTTCTTTTCTGACCAATGTGAATGTGATGGTTCTGATGGCGACCTGGGGCCTGGGCGTTCCGGTGATCGTGTGCGAACGCACGAATCCGGCCGTCAGCACCAGCGCCACGCCGCGTCTTCAGCGCATGCGGCGCTGGCTGTATCCGCGCGCCGCCATGGTGACCGTGCAGGCCGAGGCCAGCATCGCGCCCATGATGAAGCGGGTGCCGGGCATACAGCGGCTGGCCGTGGTGCCGAACCCCTTGCCGCCGGATCTGCCCGACCCGCGCGGGCCGGATGAAAGGGGCGGGGCCGCCGGGGAAGCGTCATCGCCATCGCCTGGCGCGCAACGGCGCCGTCTGGTGGCGATGGGGCGTTTCGTGCCCGCCAAGCGCTATACCGGCCTCGTCAAGGTGTTTGCGCGGCTGGCTCCCCGGTTTCCTGACTGGGAGCTCGTCATATGGGGCGACGGCCCCTTGCGCGGCGAGCTCGAAGACCGGGTGCGGCAGGCGGACCTGGACGGCCGTGTATTGCTGCCGGGGCGCACATCCGCGCCCTGGCGTGAGCTGCTTGCTTCCGATCTTTTCGTGCTGACGTCGGAAGTGGAAGGGTTTCCCAATGCATTGATCGAGGCCATGGCGCTCGGCCTGCCCTGCGTGAGCGTCGATTGCCCCAGCGGGCCGAAGGAAATCACGCGCGAAGGCCGGGATGCCGTGCTGGTTCCCCTCAATGACGAGGCCGCGCTCGAACAGGCGCTGGCCGGCCTGATGGCGGACCCGGCGGCCCGGGCCGATCTCGGCCGGCGCGGCGCCCTCGGTGTGCGGCAGCGCTATGGCCTGGCGCAGGTGCTGGCGCACTGGGACACCCTGTTCCGTGACGCCGGGGTCGCCTTGGCGCCGGGTCCGGACAGTCCCGACTGAACGGCGCCATTGTTTTATAGTATCTACAAAGGATATATGTAACGTGAATTCCGCCCAACAGCCAAGCCGACCGCCATACCCTGCCGGCCAGGGCATGGAAGGGCAGCCGTCCGCCGATGCGCAAGCCGGCGCCGGGCCGCACAAGGGCGGCGCCGACTCCGGGCTCCATGTCGTACACATCATCTCCGGGCTGGGCCAGGGCGGCGCGGAAACCGTGCTGCACAGGCTGGTGGCGGCGCCGGGCCAGCCGGCCGTCCATACTGTCATTTCCCTGGGCGGCGAAGACGTGTTCGGCCCGCGCCTGCGCGCAGCCGGTGTCCAGGTCCATGCCCTGCGCATGAAGGATTCCCCGCTGGCCGCGCCGGCGGCCCTGTGGCGCCTGCGTGGGCTGCTGAAGCGCTTGCGTCCGGACGTCGTCCAGACCTGGATGTACCATGCCGACCTGCTGGGCGGGGTGGTCGCCAGGCTGGCCGGCATCCGGGCCATCGCATGGGGCATACGCAATTCCGGCGCCGACCTGCGGCACGGCAGCCGCAGCGGGCGCGCCGTCGCCTGGCTGTGCGCCCGCCTGTCGCGCTGGATACCGGGCGTCATCGTCGCCTGCGCGGACGATGCCGCGCGCCGCCATCGGGAATGGGGCTATGACGCCGACCGCATGCTGGTCATCCCGAACGGCTACGACATGGCGGCCTGGCGCCCCGACGATGCCGCCCGTGACGATCTGCGCGGCGAATGGGGCGTGGAGCCGGATACCGTTCTGATCGGCAGCGTGGCGCGCTGGAATCCGTTGAAGGATCACGCCAATCTGCTGGATGCCTTTGCGCGCAGCCTGAAGCTGCACCCTGGCCTGCGCTGCGTGCTGGTGGGGCAGGGCATGGATGCGGGCAACACCGAGCTGGCCTCAATGCTGCGGCAGCACGGCATCCAGGAACAGGTGATGCTGCTGGGCCGCCGCGATGACGTGCCGCGCATCCTGAACGCGCTCGATGTGTACGTGCTTTCCAGCCGCGCCGAAGGCTTTCCGAATGTCGTGGCGGAGGCCATGGCCACCGGCCTGCCCTGCGTAGTGACCGATGTGGGCGATGCGGCTCGCATTGTCGGTGATTGCGGGTGGGTGGTGCCGCCGCGCGATGCGCAGGCGCTGGCCGCCGCCATCGGCGCCGCGGCGGGTCTGCTGGAATCGGGGGAAGGGCGCGGGGAACATATGTCTCGCGCCCGCCGTGGCCGCGAACGGGTCGAACAGCATTACGGCCTGGAGACGATGCGCCGGCGCTATCAGACGGTATGGTCCCGGCTCGCGGCCGATTATCCGGCCCGCCGGCCCGCCGCCCCGGGCCCGGGGGCGCCCGCCGTGCCGCGGCCCAGGAAGGAAGGCTATGTCCCTCTTTCCGTGGGGGCACCGGCGGCGGCCGCGGCCCGGGCGGAACCCGTCGTGGCATCCCGGCGCCTGCTGTTTCTCGTGAACAATCCCGCGTTCTTCCTGTCGCACCGGCTACCCATTGCCATGGCGGCCCGGGCTTCGGGTTTCGACGTGCACGTGGTCACCATGGACGGGCCCGCGGTCGCCGAGATCCGTGGCCATGGGCTGACGCACCACATCGTTCCCATGTCGCGCAGCGGCAGGCATCCGCTCCAGGAACTGCGCAGCCTGCATGCGTTCTGGAAGCTGTTCCGCCGGCTCCGGCCCGACCTGGTCCATGCCGTGACGATCAAGCCGGTGCTTTATGGCGGCATCGCGGCCCGTCTGGCGGGCGTACCCGCCTATGTGGCGGCCGTTTCGGGCCTGGGTTTCATCTTCATGCGGCGCGAAGGCGGTTTCGATGCGCTGCGGCTGGCGGCGACCCTGCTGTACCGGCTGGCGCTGGGCCATCGCAACAGCCGGGTCGTCTTCCAGAATGCCGCCGACAGGAGCGAATTGCGCCGGGCCGGCGTGGTGCAGCCCGGCCAGACCGTAATGATCCGTGGCTCGGGCGTGGATCTGGACGCCTATCCCAGCAAGCCGGAACCGGAGGGCGCGCCGATCGCCATCATGGTCGCCCGGCTGCTTACGGACAAGGGCGTGCGCGAATTCGTCGAAGCGGCGCGCATGACGGCGGGACACCCGAGCGGGCTGAGATGGGTGCTGGTGGGCGGGCCCGATCCCGGCAATCCGGCCAGCATCACTGAAGAGGAATTCGGGCGCTGGCAGGAGGAAGGCGTGGTGATCTGCACGGGCGAGCGGGCCGACGTTGCCGAGCTCTACCAGAATTCGCATATCGCCGTTCTTCCTTCTTACCGCGAGGGCCTGCCCCGTTCTCTGGTCGAGGCCGCCGCTTGCGGCCGGGCCGTCGTCACCACCGACGTCCCCGGCTGCCGCGATGCCATCGAACCGGGCGCCACCGGCCTGCTGGTGCCGCCGCGCGATGCGCGCGCGCTGGCCGACGCGGTGCTGGAGCTGGCCACCGATGCGCCGCGCCGCCGGGCCATGGGAGCCGCCGGGCGGAAGCTGGCCGAGCGGGCTTTCGATATCGAGATGGTGGTGGCAGCCCACCTGGCCGTCTACGGGCAGTTGCTGGACCCCGAGCCGTGCGAAGGTTCGCGGTTCTCAGGAACCTAACCAGCGCCCTTCGGGCCAGGCGCCGGCGTTGATCGCATTGTGCGTTTCGCGCAACAGCAGATCGACCGCGCAACGCACGTGCCGCGCGGTCGGACGGTGCATGGGCAAAGCCAGCACGATGCTACGGCTGATGCCGGGTTCCGTCAGTGGGGCGCCTTTGAGCTTATGGTTGCGAAGGTCTTCCGCAACGGCAATGGGCGGCAGGATGGTCAGCCCGTGCCCGCACAGTACCAGGCTTCTTTGTACGCTGAGGTCATTGGTTTCGGCCGACAGGTTCAGATCGACCTTGGCAACGGCGGATGCGTGTTCCACCAAGGTGCGTATGCCATGGGGAGCGCTGGGCAGCACCATTCTGTGCCGGGAAAGTTCGGCCAATGCCACGGGCCGATCCGGGCTCAGCGCGCTGTCGGGCGGGCCTATGACCCAGAGTGCTTCCTCGATCAGGGGTGTGCTTTCTATTTCGGACGAGCGTTCGGCGCCATAGAGCAGGGCGGCATCCACTTCGCCCGACTGCAGCCATTGCAGCAAGGTGCCGGCGTATCCCACTGCGATGCGCAGGCGGATGCCCGGATGGGCGTCGGCGATTGCCGCGACCAGCGGGCTGGATAGCAGATCGACCGTACTGGGCAGCAGGCCGAGAGTCACCAGGCCGCTGACACTGCCCGTCGCCGCGCCGGAGATCTCCATGCGGGCACGATCCAGTTCCAGCACCACGCGACGCGCATAACCTACCAGCGCCTTGCCTGCGTCGGTCAGCACCATGCCGTGGCGCTGGCGTTCGAACAGCGCTGTGCCTACGTCGTCTTCCAGCAGCCGGATCTGGCGCGAGACCGCGGGCTGCACCAGATGCAGCATGTCGGCCGCGCGCGTGACGTTACCCGTTTCAGCCACCATCAGGAATGCATGCAAATGCTTAATATCCATATAGGAATCAAAAAATATGATCTTTGGATGACGAAATGCTATTTTACTTGATATTAAATCATTTTTTATTATTACAGCATCTTCACTTTTTGAATGCCATCATGAACTCCACCCCTTCAATGGCGCCTGATTGGCAGCAAGCTGTTTTCAACGTGCTCAAGGAGGGCGGCGTCCACCAGATCGCCTACGTGCCCCCGCGGATGCTGCCACCCCGCGACGGTCCCTACATCAAGAACCGTTTCCGAGCCGCGCTCGGCCTGCGGCCTTTCTAAGCACAGCAGGCTGCCGACACCAACTTGCCGCTGGCACGCATTGGGCGGACGCCGGCAGCTGCCCTTTCGACGATGAGGCTCCATGCAACGCTACCAATTGCGTATCAACGGCCAGAACTGTGCGCCGCAAAGCGGCGTCTGGTTTGAAACCCAGAATCCCTACACGGGCGAGGCCTGGGCCGAAATCCCACGTGGAAATGCCCGTGACGTGGATGCTGCCGTGCAGGCGGCACATGACGCACTGACCAGCGGCTCCTGGGCCGAGCTGACCGCCACTCAGCGCGGCGCCCTTCTGCGCAAGCTGGGGGACCTGGTGGCCCGCGATGCGGCCAGGCTCGCCGCGATCGAAGTGCGGGACAATGGCAAGCTGCTGGCCGAAATGCAGGGGCAGCTCAACTACATTCCGCAGTGGTTCTATTACTACGGTGGCCTGGCAGACAAGGTGCAGGGCGCCACGCTGCCGCTCGACAAGAAAGGCTACTTCGCCTTCACGCGCCACGAACCCGTTGGGGTGGTGGCCGCCATCACCCCATGGAATTCGCCTCTGCTGCTGCTCGCCTGGAAGATCGCTCCGGCACTGGCGGCGGGCTGCACCATCGTGGTCAAGCCCTCGGAATTCACATCGGCGTCCACGCTGGAATTAGCCGAATTGTTTGATGAGGCCGGCTTCCCGCCCGGGGTATTCAATGTGGTCACGGGCTTTGGGGCCGAGGTGGGCACGCCGCTGGTCGAGCACCCGCTGGTGGCCAAGGTCAGCTTCACGGGCTCGGATGCCACAGGCCGCGTCATCAACGAAAAGGCCGGCCGCCTGTTCAAGCGCACGGCGATGGAACTGGGCGGAAAATCGCCCAATGTGGTGTTCGAGGACGCGGACATCGACCAGGCCGTGTTCGGCGCCATTTCGGGCATCTTCGCCGCCACGGGCCAGACCTGCATCGCCGGTTCGCGCCTGCTGGTGCAGGACACCATCCATGACGACTTCGTCGAAAAACTCGTGGCCGTGGCCCGCAACGCGCGCATGGGCGACCCCATGGACGTGGATACGCAGGTGGGGCCCGTCACCACGCCGCCGCAGTACCGGAAGGTGCTTGACTACATCGAGATGGCGCGAGGCGAAGGCGCCACCGTCGTGTTGGGCGGCGCCAAGGGCACGGCGCCCGAGTGCGGCGGGGGCTGGTTCGTACAGCCCACCATCTTTACCGGCGTCACCAACGACATGCGTATCGCGCAGGAAGAGGTCTTCGGTCCCGTGTTGTCCATCATCCGTTTCAAGGACGAAGAAGATGCGCTGCGCATCGCCAATGACGTGCGCTTCGGCCTGGCCGCCGCAGTATGGACCCAGGATATCGGCCGCGCGATCCGCATGTCGGAACGGCTGCAGGCCGGCACCGTCTGGGTCAATACCTACCGGGCTGTGAGCTTCATGGCGCCGTTCGGCGGATACAAGGATTCGGGCCTGGGCCGTGAGAACGGCGTCGATGCGATTCAGGAGTACCTGCAGACCAAGTGCGTGTGGATAAACAGCGGCGCGGTGATGGGCAACCCATTCGTGCTGCGGTGATCACGCATTTGAATATTTGAACAACAACCCACGGAGACATCCTCATGCAAAATTCCATTCGCCGCCATCTGATGTGCGCAGGCGCCGCCGCCGTGCTCGGCCTGGCGCTTGCGCCGGTCTCGGCTCAGACATCGGTGTCCGCGCTGCCCAAAGGCCCGATCACACTGGTGGTTCCCTTTGCGGCCGGCGGTGCCACTGACGTGGTTTCGCGCCTGGTGGCGCAGAAACTCGGGGAACGCATCCAGCGCACCGTCGTGGTCGAGAACGTAGGCGGGGGCGGCGGCTCCATAGGCGCGGTCAAGGTGGCGCGGGCCACGCCGGACGGCAACACGCTGCTGATGGGCACGATTGCCACGCACGTCATCAATCCGCTGTCGATGGCGCAGTTGTCCTATGACGCTCAGAAGGATTTCACGCCCGTCTCGCTGATCGTCACGGTGCCCAACGTGTTGTTGGTTCACCCTTCGGTCAAGGCCACGAACGTACAGGAGCTGATCGGCCTGGTGAAGGCGAGTCCCGGCCAGTTCAGCTACGGCTCTTCCGGCGTGGGCACGCCGCCGCACCTGTCGGGCGAACTGTTCAAGTCGATGACCGGCGCGGAGATGACCCATGTGCCCTACAAGGGAGGCGGCCCGGCCATGGTCGATCTGATAGCCGGGCATATTCCCATCCTTTTCGACGTGCTGTCGGGAGCCGCCCAGCATGTCCGCGCGGGATCGGCGCGCGCGCTGGCGGTGACCACGCCCGAGCGCGTGGCCTCGTTCCCCGATCTCGCCACAGTGGCGGAGTCGGGCGTGCCCGGCTACGAAACCTGGACATGGAATGCCGTCTTCGGCCCAGCGGGCATGCCGCGCGACATGACGGAGCAGTTGAGCCGGGAGCTGCAGGCGGTGGTGGCGGAGCCCGATGTGCAGGCCATGCTCAAGGATCTGAGCGCCACGCCCGTGGGATCGACGCCCGATGACCTGGCCGCCCTGGTCGAGGCCGAGACGGACAAGTGGCGAGCCGTCATCAAGTCCATCGGCGGCTTGAAGCGGGATTGAGCCGTGACGCAAGGCAGCAGCGCTTTGATCGGACGGCGCGCGGACGTTGTCGGCGCGTCGCGGGTGCTGCCAGCCCGATGACACCATTGCTCACCAGCCGGACTGGCGCGGCCGCCGGCCGTGCTGATGATTCTCGCGGTTGCTCTTGGCGAATCCATAGACGAAGAAAGCGTGTTCCGTGGTGTGATACAGGATGATGGTGCGGAAACCGCCGGATTCACCTTGCACCGGCCGCACCCGCGGCATGCGCTACTGGGGCTCGGCTGACGCGGAGGATCAGAACGGCAGCGCAATGTCCGGTTTCAACACGCTGAGCGCCCGCCGGAATTCCGCCTTGATCCGCTCCAGCGCCTGTTCATTGTCGGCTTCGAAGCGCAGCACGATGACCGGCGTGGTGTTGGAAGGGCGGGCCAGGCCGAAGCCGTCTTCGTATTCAGCGCGCACGCCGTCGATGGTGATGAGTTCGGCGGCGCTGGGGAAGCGGCCTTCCTTCTGCAGCCGGGCGATCAGGGCGTGGGGTTCGCCTTCCTGCATCTCGATCTTCAGTTCCGGGGTGGAAATGTCCTGGGGCAGGGCTTCGAGCACGGCTGAAGGGTTCGCGTGGGCCGACAGGATCTCCAGCAGGCGCGCGCCGGTGTAGAGCCCATCGTCGAAGCCGAACCAGCGTTCCTTGAAGAAAATATGGCCGCTCATCTCGCCGGCCAGCGGCGCGCCGGTTTCGGCCAGCCTGGCCTTGATGAGCGAATGCCCTGTCTGCCACATCATCGGTGTGCCGCCCGCGGCCTTCACCGCCCGCGCGACGTGGCGGCTGCACTTGACGTCGAAGATAATGGTGGCGCCCGGCTGGCGCGACAGGACATCCTGCGCATACAGGATGAGCTGGCGGTCGGGCCAGATGATCTGCCCGGATTTCGTCACCACGCCCACCCGGTCGGCATCGCCGTCGAAAGCCAGGCCCAGCTCGCAATCGGACGACCTGACGTGCCGGATGAGATCCTGCAGGTTGTGCGGGTCGGCCGGATCGGGGTGGTGGTTGGGGAAGCCGCCGTCCACGTCGCAATACAGCGTGTCCACTTCGCAGCCGATGGCGCGGAACAACTGTTCGGCCAGCACGCCGCCCACGCCGTTGCCGCAGTCCAGCGCAATGCGCATGGGGCGCTTCAGCGCCAGATCGCTTTTGACGCGCTCCACGTATTCCGGCTTGATGTCCGCAGCACGGCGTTCGCCGCGCCGCGAGGCGGATGCTTCGGCGGGCAGCTCCAGCATGAGTTCCCGCAGCGCCTGGATGTCGGGGCCGTACAGCGTGCGGCCGGCCAGCATCATCTTGAAGCCGTTGTAGTCGGGGGGGTTGTGGCTGCCGGTGATCGCCACGCCGGAACCGGTCTGGCGGGTGTGTGCGGCGAAATACACCAGGGGGGTGGGCACCATGCCGATGTCCAGCGTGTCCATGCCTTCGGCATTGGCGCCTTCGTGCAGCGCGTCGGCCAGCGCCGGGCTGCTCAGGCGGCCATCGTAGCCGATCACCAGACAGGACACACCCTGCTCGCGGCCACGTAGCGCCAGCGCGCGGCCGAGCAGGCGGGCGAATTCCGGATCGAGCTGCGCGGGCACGATGCCGCGGATGTCGTAGGCTTTGAATACGGCGGAAGGCAGGGAAGGGGTGGTCACGGATGGAATCCTTGTCGTTCGGGATGATGCGATTGGCGGCATCGGGCGTGCCCGGCTGCGGAGCGTGCGCTGAGCGGGTGCCGCGCGGCGAGCTTGGCCCTGTGATGCGGAGTATATCGTCAGCCGCTAACGGCGAAGGGCGGGGAACCGCGTGCCGGCGGGCTTGCCCTGTGTCCGCGGCCGCGGCGGCGGGGCTAAAATCCAGGGCTGGTCAACCCGCTTTCTTGGAAGCCGATATGGGACGCATGGATGAACTGGCTCAGCTGTTGGGCGAACAATATGTACTGACCGGTTCGGACGCCGAGCCCTATACCGTGGACTGGCGCGGCCGCTACAGCGGCAGGGCGCTCGCGGTGGCGAAGCCCGCCACGGTTCATGAGCTGGCCGCCGTGGTGCGATGGTGTGGGGCCAACCAGGTGCCCATGATTCCGCAAGGCGGGAATACCGGCCTGTGCGGCGGCGCCACGCCCGACGACGCCGGTTCCGCCCTGGTGATCGCGACGAGCCGCTTGAATGCGATCCGCCATATTGATACCGACAACGACACCATGGTCGTCGAGGCCGGCTGTATCCTGCAGGCGGTACAGCAGGCGGCACGCGATGCCGGCCGGCTGTTTCCCCTGAGCCTGGCCGCGGAAGGCAGCTGCACCATAGGCGGCAATCTGGCCACGAACGCCGGCGGCACCCAGGTGCTGCGCTATGGCAATGCCCGCGACCTGGTGCTGGGGCTGGAAGTCGTGACCCCGCAAGGCGAAATCTGGAATGGCCTGCGCGGCCTGCGCAAGGACAACACCGGCTACGACCTGCGCAACCTCTATATCGGCAGCGAAGGTACGCTGGGTTTCATCACGGCGGCCACGCTCAAGCTTTACCCCTTGCCGGTGGCGCAGTGCACGGCGTTGCTGGCCCTGCGGTCCATCGATGACGCGGTGGCGGTGCTTTCAGCGGCCCGCAAGGGCTTCGGCGCCATGCTCACCGGTTTCGAACTGATGGCCGGCAATTGCCTGCGTGGCGTCACGCGCTGCTATCCCGAGCAGCGCCTGCCCTTCGAAGGGGAAACGGCGAACCTGCCCTGGTATGCCCTGCTGGAGCTTTCGGACAGCGAAAGCGAAGCCCATGCCCGCGAGCGTTTCGAGCAGGTGCTGGGCGAATGCGTCGAGGCGGGCCTGGTCGTCGATGCCGTCGTCGCCGAAAACGTCACCCAGAGCCGGGCGCTCTGGCATCTGCGTGAAAGCATTCCCCTGGCGGAAAAGGCGTTCGGCAAGAGCGTCAAGCACGACGTCTCGGTATCCGCTTCCCGCATGTCGGAATTCGTGGAAACCACCAATGCGGCGCTGCAGGCGGAGTTTCCGGGAGTGGAGCACGTCATCTTCGGCCATCTGGGCGACGGGAATCTGCATTACAACGTGGCGCCGGGTGCCGCCCACACCGAGGACGGGCTTCTGGCCCTGCAGCCCGCCATCCATGGCCTGGTGCATGACCAGGTGCATGCCTTTCAGGGCTCGATCAGCGCCGAACATGGCGTGGGGCAGCTGAAGCGCGATTATCTGCCGAAATACAAGGACCCGGTGGAACTGGCCCTGATGAGGCGCATCAAGGCGGCGCTCGACCCCGACGGCCTGATGAACCCCGGCAAGGTGCTCTGAGTCAGGGCGCAGGGTTGCCGCATGGCGCCCGGCGCGGGCCGCGCATCGCGCGGCGGCCGGTATCGGCGCCCCCTTCGTGGCCAATATGGCGGTTTCAGGCTTCCGCCATCACCGATCTGCGCGCCTCGTCGAGCGCCTGCGAAATGACGTTCAGGTCGCCGATGTGGTTGGACAGCAGGACGACCAGCGCCGCGTTCATGGCGTTGCTTTCGTTGGTGCTGAGATCGCGGTGGGCGCTGATGAGGCGTTCGTAGAACTCATCCGGCACGTTGAAGCTTGGCCGCGGGTTCAGGATCGGATGGGTGTTTGCTTGTGTCATGCGGTACCTCTGATGGGGGTCTGGCGGCGCATTGCAGGGCCGTGGCGACCTGTCGACGCAGGCCCCGCGCCAGCGCGCTGCAATGCCCCGGGCGTTGTCTCCTTTCGGCGCCGGCGGAAACAATGAGGATACAGCGAACCCGTATCATTTGGGAACCGGGTTCTTCCGATTGTGTAACAACGGCCGCCGGGCAGCGCCATCATCGACGCTGGCATCGCGGGCAGAAGTAGGTGGCGCGCTGCCCCTGGACAATGCGTCGTATGGGTGTTGCGCAGCGGCCGCAGGGCAGGCCGGCTTTTTCGTACACCGCGGCATGCAGGGTGAAATAGGCGCCCGGGGTGCCCGTGGCATTCACGTAATCGCGCAGCGTGCTGCCGCCCGATTCGATTGCCCGCCCCAGGGTTTCCTTCACCGATTCCGCCAGCATCGCGCAGCGCCGTCGCGACAGCCGGCCGGCGGGCAGCCTGGGGTCGATGCCAGCCCGGAACAAGGCTTCCGACGCGTAGATGTTTCCCACGCCCACCACGATGGTGCCCGCCAGCAGTGCCTGTTTGACCGGCAACTGGCGTCCGGCGAAGGCGCGCGCGAGGTGTTCGCCGTCGAAGGCGGGGTCGAAGGGTTCCAGGCCCAGCCTTGCCAGCAGCGGATGCCCGCCAATGGGGCCGGCGCCGGCGGGATGCCAGAGAATGGCGCCGAAACGGCGCGGGTCGTGCAGCAGGAAGCGGGCGCCGCGGAAAATCCATTCCGCATGATCATGCTTGCGGCGGGGTTCGTCCATGGACACGCGGCGCAGGGAACCCGACATGCCAAGATGCACGATCTGCGTGCCATGGTCGAAACCGATCAGCAGGTATTTGCCGCGGCGCCCGCAGTCCCGCACGACATGGCCGCCGACCGTGGCGGACAGGTCATCGGGAACGGGCCAACGCATGCGGGAATCGTGCACAAGGAACGTTTCGAGCACTTGGTCTGTCATAATAGGCGCAATGCCGCGACGCGTGGTTTCGACTTCGGGAAGTTCAGGCATGACGGGGTGCTTAGGATCTATATAAATTAACCATGCAATTTTGCCACTCGGTGCTTGCACCCGGGCGCAACGGCCTGGGGTGTATTCGATGAAACGAATTCTAGTCGTGCTGATCGCAGCGTCGATCGGGGTTCTCGCGCAGCCGGATCCGGTACGGGCCCAGGCTGTCGCGCCGTTGCTGATGCGCGAAGCGCCTGTCCTCGATCCTGCCGAGCAGGTGCAGTTGCGGCCGGGCGAGCTGCCGGCCGTCAGGCTGACTTCCGACATCCTCTATCGCATTCTGACGGCGGAAATCGCCGCCCAGCGGTTCGCTTTCGATACGGCTTCCGAGCTCATGTATGCGCTGGCGCGCGAAACCTCCGACCCGCGGCTGGCGAAACGGGCGTTCCAGTTCGCCATGGCGGGCCGCGACCTTTCCGGGGCGCTGCGCGCGGCGCGGCAATGGGTGCTGCTGTCCCCGAACGACCCGGATGCGGTGGCGTCGTCGCTGGCGCTGGCGGCGTCCAGCGGCCAGACCGCCGGGCTGGCCGGCAATCTGCGCAGTCGCATCGAACGGGACTCGAACAAAGAACGGGCCATCGCCCAGGCCGCTTCCATCGTAGCGAAAATGAGCGACAAGCGGGTCGCATACCAGGTGCTGGACCAGGCTTTGCCGGAATCCGTGCGCGGCATCCCGCTGGCACAGCTTGCGCTGTCCGATGCGGCATGGGAAGCCGATGATCCGGTGCAGGCCCTCGAATCGGCGCGCGCCGCGCTGGAACTCGCCCCGCAGTCCGAGATGGCCGCCCAGCGGGTGCTGGAATACGGGCTCAGGGTCGATTCGCGGGCGGCCATCCGTGAAACCGAAGCCTATGTCGAACGCCATCCCGACATGCGGCGCCTGCGGCTGCTGCTGGTGAACCGCCTGGTGGGGCGGCATGAATTCGATGCGGCTCTGGCGCAGGTGGAAGCCATGAGACGGCGGGCGCCGGAAGACTTCGACCTCATCTATACAGAGGCTGAAGTCAACGTGCGGGCTGAACGCTACGAGCGCGCCAAGGCCCTGCTGAACCAGTACATCGACGTGCAGGAACAGCGCGGCAACGCGCTGCCGGACAAAGCCACCACGGCCGGCGGCGATGCCTCGGATGCGCGCCTGCTGCTGGTGCAGATCGCTGAAAAGGAAGGCGACACCGACGAGGCCATCCGTCAGCTCGATCTCATCGTCGAGCCCGGCGTCGGATTCCAGGCGCAGGTCCACAAGGCCGTGCTGTATTCGCGCAAGGGCGATCTGGAAGCCGCGCGCCGCACGCTGGGGGAGCTCAGCCCCCAGGATGACGACGAACGCACGGTGCTGGCGCTCACCACCGCATCGATCTACCGCGATTCGGGGCGCAGCGAGCAGGCCATTGCAGTGCTCGAACAGGCCGATGCCGATCTGCCCGACACGGCCGAGCTCAAGTACGACCTGGCCATGCTGTACGAACGGCAGGGCCGCTATGATGATTTCGAGCGGCTGATGCGGCGGATCATCGAACTGTCCCCGGACAATGCCAACGCCTACAACTCCCTGGGCTATACGTTTGCCGATCGCAACGTCAACCTGGACGAGGCCGAAGAACTGCTGGAACGCGCCCTGGAACTGGAACCGGACAATCCCTACATCCTGGACAGCGTGGGCTGGTATCTGTATCGCACCGGCGATTATGTCGGCGCCCTCGAATATCTGCGCCGGTCCTGGCATCAGCTCCCCTCCGCCGAGGTGGCGGCGCATCTGGGCGAAGTCCTGTGGGCGATGCAGCGCAAGGCTGAAGCGCGCGACATCTGGAAGCAAGGGCTGGAAAAAGAGCCCGACAATGAAGTGCTGCAGAAGACCCTCAAGCGTTTCGGGGTGCGGCTGAAATGATGGCGATCCTGCGTTTTTTCCCATGCCTGCCGTGGTCCTGTCGGCGGCCGGGGGCCGCCGCGGTTCTGGCCCTGGCTCTGACCCTGGCCGGCTGCGCGGGGCCGGCCCGCATCGGCGGCGAGGGAACGGCCTTCGAGCGCACCGGCCGCTTCGCGGTGAATGTCGCCGAAGCCGGGGCGCCCGTCGAAGCCGTGCAGGGCGGTTTTTCCTGGCGCGACAGCGGCCGCGGCCTGCGGCTGGATCTCGTCACCCCGCTGGGCAGCACGCTGGCGCGCGTCACGGTCGACCCTTCCGGCGCCGTGCTGGAACAGGCCGACGGCGCCACCGAGCGGGCACCGGATGCCGATGCCCTGCTGGCCAGGGTGGTCGGCACGCCGCTGCCGGTATCGGGCCTGCGCGACTGGCTGCGGGGCCGGCCCGGCGCCGGCGAGGTCCTGGCCATGGAGCGCGACGAACAGGGCCGGCCGCTGGCTTTCGGCCAAGGCGGCTGGCAATTGCGGCTGTCGCGCTATGACGCCCTCGGGCCCGGGCTGCTGCGCCTGGAACGGCGCGACGGCAGCCGCCAGATTTCGGTGCGGCTGGCGGTGGACGCGCAGCCGGGCGAATAAGGCGCCGCATGGCTTTGTACGAAGTTCCGGCGCCGGCCAAGCTGAATCTGTTCCTGCATGTGACCGGGCGCCGCGCCGATGGCTACCACGAACTGCAGACGGTATTCCGCTACGTAGACCTGTGCGACCGGCTCGACTTCGATCTGCGCGGCGATGGCGAGATCCATCGCGAAGGCGAATCCTTGCCCGGCCTGGCGGCGGAACACGATCTCATTGTGCGGGCGGCGCGGGCCCTGCAGCGGGCCACAGGCACCCGCCAGGGGGCGCAGATCCGCTGCGTCAAGCAGATTCCCGCCGGGGCGGGGCTGGGCGGCGGTTCCAGCGACGCGGCCACCACGCTGATCGCGCTGAACCGCCTGTGGAAGACCGGCCTGGACCGCCTGGCGCTCATGGCATTGGCGCGGACGCTGGGGGCCGATGTGCCGGTGTTCATTTTCGGGCGTTCGGCGTTTGCCGAAGGCATCGGCGATGTCCTGACGGAAGTCGCCCTGCCAGAGCGGGCATATCTGATCCTGCGTCCCCACGGCAGTGTGTCCACGGCACACGTTTTTTCTTCGCCTGACTTGACACGAAATACGAAACCCGTAATAATTTCGGTCTTCGCTCATTGGCAAACAGCCGAATCGCACGAAAACAACCGGCAATATGGTCGTGAACTTTTCGGGCGCAACGATCTGGAGCCAGTGGTTCTTGCAGGATACGAGAACGTCCGCAATATGGCGGATGCCTTGCGAAAGCAAGGGTTTCATGCAAGAATGACGGGTTCGGGAAGTTGCTTTTTTGTTGAGTACGCAAGCAAAGAGCAGGCTGCCCGGGCATGTCAGGAGATTTCCAGTAAAATGCTGGAAGGCGGAAGTGAAAGGCTTGCCGGTGTTGAAGAACACGGTCACGCCGGTCACAGAAGCAGCAAGGCGGTTGTGGAAAAAGCGTGGGCTTGCCCGGGTTTGTTCGAGCATCCGCTAAGGCACTGGTAGCCAAGAATTTTGGGGAATAGCCAAGTTGGTTAAGGCACCGGATTTTGATTCCGGCATGCGAAGGTTCGAATCCTTCTTCCCCAGCCACTTTTTCAGCCCACCGGCTGTCGAAATGCCAAGCTGTTGAGTCGGCCCCACCGGGGAGCTGGTCAACAGCTTTGTCGTTTCAGACAACGCAAAAGCAGCTTCCATCATGGCACAAGACAAGTTCATGATCTTTACCGGCACAGCCAATACCCGGCTGGCCGTGGACGTAGCCAATCACCTTGACATGTCTTTGGGGAAAATGACCGTCGGGCGGTTTTCCGATGGCGAGGTCATGGTGGAAATCAACGAGAACGTGCGTGGCAAAGACGTTTTCGTGCTGCAGCCCACTTGCGCGCCGACCAATGACAACCTCATGGAAATCATGGTCATGGTCGATGCATTGCGCCGGGCGTCCGCGGGGCGTATCACGGCCGCCATTCCCTATTTCGGCTATGCACGGCAAGACCGCCGCCCCCGTTCGGCGCGTGTGGCCATCTCGGCCAAGGTCGTCGCCAACATGCTGCAGGTCGTCGGGGTGGAGCGGGTCATGACCATGGACCTGCACGCCGACCAGATCCAGGGCTTCTTCGACATTCCCGTGGACAACATCTACGCCGGGCCGATACTGCTGGGCGACATCTGGCGCCGCAACTATCAGGACCTGGTCGTCGTGTCGCCGGACATCGGCGGCGTGGTGCGCGCCCGGGCGCTGGCCAAGCAGCTGGAAGCCGACCTGGCCATCATCGACAAGCGCCGCCCGCGCGCCAACGTATCCGAAGTCATGAACATCATCGGCGAGGTCGACGGCCGCAACTGCATCATCATGGACGACATGGTCGATACCGCCGGCACGCTGTGCAAAGCCGCCGCGGCGCTCAAGGAACGCGGCGCCGGCAGTGTCTACGCCTACTGTACCCATCCGGTGCTGTCGGGCGGCGCGGTGCAGCGCATCGCCGATTCGGCCCTGGATGAGCTCGTGGTGACCGACACCATTCCGCTGTCCGAGGAAGCCCGCGATTGCCCGCGGATCCGCCAGTTGTCCTGCGCGCCCCTGCTGGGCGAAACCATACTGCGCATTTCCAACGCGGAATCGGTCAGCTCGCTGTTCGCCGACTGAAACACATATTTCAACCTGCCGGCCGCTGGTCGCGGCGGCCGGCGGGGTGCAGCCCAGGCTGCATTCAACCATGGGCCAGGCCCATTTCTTTTCTGGAGCATTTCCATGCAATTCAACGCCACTTCGCGCGGCAACAAGGGTACGAGTGCGAGCCGCCGCCTGCGCCGCGAAGGCCGCGTTCCCGCCATCGTCTATGGCGGCAACGCCGAGCCGCTGAACATCGAGCTCGACCACAACGAAATCTACCATGCCGTGCGCAAGGAAGAGTTCCACGCTTCCATCCTGGACATGCAGCTCGACGGCAAGGCCGCCGGCACTGTCCTGCTGCGCGCCGTTCAATGGCATCCTTACAAGCAGCAAGTCCTGCACGTCGATTTCCAGCGCGTGAGCAAGTCGGAGCGCATCACCACCAAGGTGCCCCTGCACTTCATCAATGGCGATGTCTCGCCCGCCGTGAAGCTGTCGGCCGCGGTGATCACGCACCCCATCACCGAAATCGAAATCATCTGCCTGCCGGCCGACCTGCCGCAGGCCATTGAGGTCGATCTGGCCGAAATGGTCGGCGGCGCCGTACTGCACGTTTCCGATGTGAAGCTGCCGGAAGGCGTGACGCTGACACAGCACGGCGACGTGAATCCCGTGATCGCCAACGCCCAGGTCAAGGGTGGCGGCGCGGCCGAAGCGGAAGGCGAGGGGGATGCCGATACCGAGTAATCGGCTTCACTCTGGCATAGGTGGCCGGGTCCATGTTCCGGCCGCTTCCTACCCCTGTCCGGCGAAAGTCGGCAGGGGTTTCGTCTATTCAGGAGACTCATGAGCGCAGCTCCCATCCGCCTCATCATCGGTCTGGGCAATCCGGGGCCCGAGTACGAAGCGACGCGGCACAACGCGGGCTTCTGGCTCGCGGATCACATGGCCGACGACCTTGGCGCCTCGTTCACGCTGGAGAAAGGCTTTTCCGCCTGGGTGGCCAAAGGCCGCCACCAAGGTGAAGCCGTCATCATCGCCAAGCCCATCACATTCATGAATCGTTCCGGCCAGGCGGCCGGCGCGCTGCTGCGCTTCTACAAGCTGGTGCCCGAGCAGGTGCTGGTCCTGCACGACGAACTCGATCTGCTGCCCGGCCAGGTGAAGCTCAAGCAGGGCGGCGGGCACGCCGGGCACAACGGCCTGCGCGACATTCAATCGGCGTTTTCCAGCGCCGCCTTCTGGCGTCTGCGCCTGGGCATCGGCCATCCGCGCAGCTTCGGCCTGGCGCAGCAGGTGGCGGCCTTCGTGCTGCACCCGCCCCGGCGTGAAGAGCTGGCCGGCATCGAGGACGGCATCGCGCGCTGCCGCAATGCGCTTCCCCTGTTGCTGCAGGGTGACTTCCAGCAGGCCATGAGCCGCCTGCACGAGGGCAACCGTGTCTGAGCACGAGCCCGGGCGGGAGCCACATCCTTCAGACCGGGGCCGGGCGGGGCAGGAGGCATCCGGCGCCGGCGGTACCCCCGCGTGGCGGCGGAAAAGCGTCGGCCGGCAGGCCGGTGTTCTTCAGCGCCCCAGCTTTCGCGCCGAATTCCGCGACCTGCTGTCCTTCATCCGGCGGCCCGCCGTGGCCCCGCGTCCGGGGGGGCGCCGCGCGGGCAACGGCTTCTGGCTGGACTGGTTTCCGCCGCTGAAGGTTTCCCGGCTCCTGCAGTGGGCGCTGCTGCTGTGGATGGTCAATATGCTGTTCCTGGGGCCGATCGCCGTCATGGCGGCTGGGCTGGGGGGGGCCACCCACCGCCTGAACCTGCAGAACATTCCCTGGCTTACCGCGCTGCTGTGGGCACCGATGGTGGAAGAACTGGTGTTCCGATACGGCTTGCGGCGGCTGAAGCACCTGTGGTGGCTGCTGCCCGCGGCGGTCGCCGCCATGCTCAGCGGGCCGGGCATCGCCGGCGGCCTGCTGCTGGCCGCCTTTCTGCTGCTGTGCTGGCTGCCCCATGCCGGTGAGCGTCCGGCGGCGCAGCGGCCGCTGCCCTGGCGTTTCAGGCGCGCTTACCTGGCGAGGTTCCCCTGGGTCTTCCACCTGTCCTCGCTCACGTTTTCAGCGGTGCACCTCTACAACTTCAATCTGGCACAGACCCCATTGTGGCTGCTTCCCCTGCTTGTCCTGCCGCAGTGGGTGACCGGCATGGTGCTGGGCTGGCTGCGGGTCAGGCAGGGCATAGGGGCCGCTATATTGCTGCATGCCATTTTCAATGGCGGGCCCCTGCTGCTGGTGTGGCTGGTACTGCGCATGGCGCCCGAAATGGCGCTTTAGGTTCAACCCGCAAGCAGGGCTTCGATGCTGCGGCCCACGTCCAGTACATGGGCGTCGCTGAAGGCGGGCCCGGCCACAGTCAGACCGACGGGTGCCTGGCCAGGTTCGTGGCAGGGCATGCTGAGGGCGCAGCCGTCCAGGAAATTGATCAGCGAACAATTGCGCAGGATCAGGGCGTTGGTCGCGATGTAGGCTTCCTCCGATGCCTGCACCGATTCGATGGTCGGCGCAACGATGGGCACGGTGGGCATGAGCAGGGCATCATAGCCGTGCAGACGGGCTTCCACCCCGGCGATCCAGCGCTGCCGCAGGGCCAGCAGGTCGATGTAATCCGCGCAATCCAGAGCTTTGCCGCGCAGCATGCGCGCGGCGACGCGCGGGTCGTAGATGTCTTGATGCGCGGCCAGATCGGCGCGATGCAGGGCATAGGCCTCGGCGCCGACCATGCCGCCGTGGCGGTTGATGCGGGGCAGTTCCAGGAATTCGGGGATGTCGATTTCTTCGATGCTCACGCCACGGTCGCGCAGGCGCTCCAGCGTGCGCAGGAACGTATCGCGCACGTGCTCTTCCATATCGTCCAGCACGAGCGACGTCGTGGTGGCCAGACGCAGCCTGCCGGGCGCGATGGCCACGGGCAGAGGGCGGTCTTCATCGGCAAGAATGGCGTCGATGATGGCGCAGCAGTTGACCGAGGCGGCCAGCGGGCCGGTGGAATCCAGGCTGGCCGCCAGCGGAAATATGCCGTCGGCGGGTACGCGGGCCGCGGTCGGCTTGAAACCGGTCAGGCCATTGAATGCGGAGGGAATGCGGACGGAGCCGCCGGTGTCCGTGCCCAGCGCCGCCGCCACCATGCCGTCCGCCACGGATACGCCCGCCCCCGAGGAGGAGCCGCCGGGAATGCGCCGGCTTGCGCGATCCCAGGGACTGGTGGGGGTGCCGTAGTGCGGATTCAGGCCCAGCCCCGAGAAAGCGAATTCCGTCATGTTGCTGTGCCCGACCAGGATGGCGCCCGCCTGCGCCAGGCGGCCCACGACCGTGGCATGCCGCTCGGCCGGGGGAGCGTTGCGGCGCAGGGCGGACCCCGCCTTGGTGACCTTGCCGGCCACGTCGAACAGATCCTTGACCGAGATGGGCAGGCCTTCGAGCGCGGAACGCGACAGCCCGGCCTGGCGCAGGATATCCGACGCCCGGGCGGCGGCCAGGGCCTGTTCCGGCCAGACCTGGGTGAACGTGCTGCCGCCTTCGCCGTCCGGATCGCCAATGCGCGCCAGGCTCTGTTCGGTCAGCGCCACGGCGGACGTCTCGCCGGCGTTCAGTCTTTCTTGCAGTTCCAGTATGGTGGGCAGCATGGCTCGCGTTTCCTTTGCGTCAGGCGTTGGGGTGTGTGGAAGGTGGATGGGAGACAGGCCATGAGTATATTGGCGACGCGGCCTTCTGCCCAGCGCAGGGCATGCCCGCCTTCCCGGCGGCCGGCAAGCGGCCTTTGCCATTCAGGACGCCCGGGATTGGTACAATCAGAACTTTTGCCGCCAGCGTGCCCGTTCGCCGGGTGCCGCGCCCGCGGTGACCGGATCGATCAGCAAGGATATACAACCACATGGCTCTGCAATGCGGCATCGTTGGCCTGCCCAACGTCGGTAAATCGACACTCTTCAACGCTCTGACCAAGGCAGGCATCGCCGCCGAAAACTATCCTTTCTGCACCATCGAGCCCAACGTCGGCGTGGTCGAAGTGCCGGATGCGCGCCTGGCGGCGTTGGCCGGCATCGTCAAGCCCGAGCGGGTGCTGCCCGCCGTGGTCGAATTCGTCGACATCGCCGGCCTGGTCGCCGGCGCCTCGAAAGGCGAAGGCCTGGGCAACCAGTTCCTGGCCAACATCCGCGAAACCGATGCCATCGTGCATGTCGTGCGCTGCTTCGAGGACGAAAACGTCGTGCACGTGGCAGGCCAGGTGAATCCGATTTCCGACATCGAGGTCATCAATACCGAACTCGCCCTCGCCGACCTGGCCACCGCCGAAAAAGCGCTGCAGCGCCACCAGAAGCTGGCGCGTTCCGGTGACAAGGAAGGCATCAAGCTGGTGGCGGTGCTGGAAAAGGTCGTCGCCGCGGTGAACGAAGCCAGGCCCGTCCGCTCGCTCGACCTGAGCGATGAAGAGCTTGCGCTGATCAAGCCGTATTGCTTCATCACCGCCAAGCGCTGCATGTACGTCGCCAATGTGCGCGAAGACGGCTTCGAGAACAACCCGCATCTGGATGCCGTGCGCGAGTATGCCGCCGCCGAGAACGCACCTGTCGTGGCCGTCTGCGCCGCCGTCGAAGCCGAAATCGCCGAGCTGGACGACGAGGACAAGGGCGTATTCCTGGCGGACATGGGCATGGACGAACCCGGCCTCAACCGCGTGATCCGCGCCGCTTACAGCCTGCTGGGCCTGCAGACCTACTTCACCGCCGGCGTGAAGGAAGTGCGCGCCTGGACCATCCGCATCGGCGACACCGCCCCCAAGGCCGCCGGCGTCATCCACACCGATTTCGAACGCGGCTTCATCCGCGCCCAGACCATTTCCTACGACGACTTCATCGCCTACAAGGGCGAGCAGGGCGCCAAGGAAGCCGGCAAGATGCGCGCCGAAGGCAAGGAATACGTGGTGCAGGACGGGGACGTGCTGAATTTCCTGTTCAACGTCTGACGAATTTTTCGGAACTCAGGAGCGTTCGGTAGCGCTTGTTGGATTGGGCAGGCCTTGTGGAATCAAGGGGTTGCCAGAAAATTCGGTCTACTGAGCGTTCCTATTCCTGCTGGCCAAGCCCACCGGTGGCAAGCTCTGGCGGTGGAAGTACCGCCTGCAAGGCAAGGAGAACCTCTTTGCCATCGGTGGCTTTCCCCAGGTAGGCCTCGCGGAGGCGCGTGCAGCCCGAGACAAGGCGCGCGCCGCCTTCACTGGCGCTGAAGAAGCGTATGCCGGTGGCGATATAGTGATTCTGCGGCTGAGTGAAACAGATCCCATGTTCATGGGCACTGCTGCAACACTCCCATCCTGGCCAGCCAGAACGCCAGCTTTGGGCAGGGCGATGCCGTTGTGCATATCAGCGCAAAAGCGCTAGCTGGAATTGAGGTCTATATGCCCGAGTTGGCAGAGCAAACCGCCATCGCCACCATCCTAAGCGAGATGGACACCGAAATCACCGCCCTTGAAACCCGCCGCACCAAGACCCGTGCCCTCAAGCAGGCCATGATGCAAGAGCTGCTGACCGGCAGAACGCGGCTGGTATGAATATGTTGAACAATGCCTGTGCTGACGGAGGAGCCTCGTGACAGACAAGAAGCGTATTGCTGATAACGAGTCGGTAGCCGAGATGCTTCGGCTCATTCAAGGCGCCAGCGCTATCGAAAGCCTATGGCAGGCTTTCCCGCTGCTTCAGCAAGCGTTCCCACAGCTCAAGGGGGTTTCGGAAAATCTCGCAGAACTGAAACAACAATCCAAGATTCTCCTGCTGCCGGATCGTTTCAACGAACTCTTTGCCTCGTCAGGGTGGATTGCTTATGAATCCATGAGCATGGATGTGATGAAGAAGGCCATAGAAACGTTCGAGGCGCATGGCCTGGAAGCAGCGGAAGATTATCTTGTCAGTACCTACGATGCCGACACCTTGAGGTTGGGTATTTTGCGACTCAAGAGGCATCCTGAGTTCAGGAAAAGGATGCGTCTGGTCGAACTTGCAAAAGATGATTATCTAGCGGGGCGTTACCATGCCTGCACGCCGTTGCTGTTGAGCTTGATGGATGGCTTGGCAAATGATGTATCCCGGCATGTGGGGCTCTTTGCTGACAATGCAGACCTGACAGCATGGGACTGCATTGCGGCACACGAGTCAGGGCTTCAGGCCCTTGTGGCTTTGATGACCAAAGGCAGGAACAGGACAAACGAAGAATCCATTTCCGTTCCATACCGCCACGGCATTCTTCACGGGCGGGAACTGGCATTCGACAACCATATCGTGGCAGCGAAGACGTGGGCGGCATTCAGCGCCGAACATGACGTTTTCGAAGAGGAATTGAAAGTGTCGGCGGGCTATCAGGATGGGAAAGGGTTACCCATGTGTCGCCTGGAGTCTGGCGGGAAATGGACACTGGTTCAGAACTCATTTCGAAGTGTGATCTATAGGAATATCCAGTAAGGAAAACCACTGATAACGCAGAAGATGGAAAGCCGATGATCGAAAAGCCTACCTCCCTCACTCCCACTCCACAAGGCTACGCCGACTGGCTGGCCGACCTGAAGGGGCGCATTCACACCGCACAGCAGCGTGCAGCGCTGGCGGTCAATCGGGAGCTGGTGGGGCTGTACTGGCAGATCGGCCGCGATATTCTGGCGCGGCAGGCCGAGCAGGGTTGGGGCGCGAAGGTGATCGAGCGGCTGGCGCATGATCTGCGTGCCGCCTTCCCGGAGATGAAGGGCTTTTCGCCACGAAACCTCAAGTACATGCGGGCGTTTGCCGAGGCTTGGCCAGACGCCGAAATTGTGCAACAGGCTGCTGCACAATTGCCCTGGGGTCACAACCTGGTATTACTGGATCGCCTGAAAGAGCCAACGGAGCGCCTGGTCTATGCCCGCGCCGCCATCGAACATGGCTGGTCGCGCAATGTGCTGAACATCCACATCGAAACCCGCCTGCTGGAACGCACGGGCAAGGCCGTCACCAACTACAGGCCTTTGCCATTTGTCTTTGCCGGATAATCCAATGCTTGAATGGGGCTGTTTGACAATGGATGCTTCCAGGCCATTGCTTAAGGGCCGCATTCCGTAGGTATGGCAGCATGCATCTTCGTCAAGGCCATATGGTATGCACTAAGGTCTTGAAATAGGGTAATCGAGTGGGGTTAATAGGGTATTTACGAAGACAAATGCCCTATTTATAGGGTTGCGGTGGCCGAGTCCACCGGCTCATCCAACCGGCTGGGAGGCGTTGCCGTCGCACCCTCACGACTGAAGCCTCTGGTCATCCGCACTGCAGCGCCAAAGAATCGATCGGAACAGGAGATCGCCGGCTACCGCGATGCGCAGTGCATCACTGGAGGGGGGGCCAGGATCGGCAGCTGCCTGCCGGCGCCAGGCGGATGCAACGCGAAGCTTCCGCCGGGTTTCTGGTCGCTCTGATCAGTGCACGGAAGGCCGACGACCATTGTCCAGCGGCGGGATGAAGCCGTCGGTCTGGACAATGTCGGTGGTGAACCGGCTCATTTCGATGCCGGATTCCCCTGTGTAGACCACTGTCATACCGGTGCCGATGTCTTTGAAATAGAGGAAAGTCGCCTGCTTGTCGCCGACTTGAAAAGGGCCGTGGTAGAAGCTGGTCTCGCCATAGCGGCATATCAGGAGCGAGTGGATTTTGTTGGGGCCGGCTTGCTTCGCGCACATCATTTCAAGCATGGTCTGGAGGTCTTCATCCAGGCATGGGTTCGACTTTCTTATGAATTGAGGGTGTTCGGAGAGGTCGAAGAAGGCATTCCAGATCTTCTTGAAATTGCGCTCATGCAGGACGGATTCTTTGAGCTTGTCGATATCATTTTGATGTGTCATGGCGGTTCCTTTGAGGGAGATGGTCGATTGCTTTGAACGGGACCAGGCGCGGGCGCACGCAAGGCAATGCTGATGCGGCGCCGAAGGCGCCCGACCTGCATCGTGGTGAAGGATTCCGGCCGTCGGCCGGCCGGACTCCTTCACAGAGACTAGCTAAATTGCTGGCCCGCCAGGGGCAGAAATGATCGAATGGTCTGTCGGTAGTTGCCGAGGGCCTGTCGTCTGATTCGGCGATGTGTCCTTGTTGCGGAAACGCATCCGCACGCCGCCTTTCCATGGCGGTGCCGGCAGGATGGATGCAGGCAGTGATGGGACGCCCGTGCCGGTCAGCCCGGCGTCGCCACCTTCATGAGCACCAGGCCGCTGACGATGAGTACGGCGGCCAGGACGCGCAGCAGGTTGGCGGGTTCGTTCAGGAACAGAATGCCGACTGTGAAGGCGCCGACGGCGCCGATTCCGGTCCAGACTGTATAGGCGGTGCCCAGGGGCAGGGTGCGCATGGCGTGGGCCAGCAGGGCGAAGCTGGCGATCATGGCCGCAAGCGTGATGGCCGAGGGGCCGAGGCGGGTGAAGCCGTGGGACAGCTTCATGGTGTAGGCCCATACGATTTCCAGGATGCCCGCCAGAACGAGTATCAACCAAGCCATTTTGATTCTCCTGTGAACTATGAAGAATCGGGCCGTCCCGTACTGGTTCCCGGAAAGGGGGAGGTCGTCCTCCTGCGTCCATTATAGTGCACTGCAGCAAAAAAACTCCATGATGCGCCTGGGCTTCCGGTCATTCTTGCGGCCTGCCCGGCGTATCGTTCATGCGAGGGCGGGCGGGGCGATCATTATGGCGTCCATGCCGCCCGGTACGGTGGTTTTCCAGGCCCCGGTACGGTGGTTTGCCAGCTCACCCCGCTTCGATGGGAACGGGGTTGCGGAAGCCGACGTTCAGCAGGTTCCATGCGTTGATGGCGGCGATGGCGAATCCGAGTTCGGCGGCTTCCTTTTCAGAGAAATGCCGCCGCATGGCCGCGTAGTCGTCGTCGCCGGCATCGGCCGCGGGTATGTGGGTGATGAGTTCCGCCCACCGCAGGGCGGCGCGTTCGCGCTCGTCGAAGAAGGGGGATTCGCGCCAGGCGGCCAGGGTGTTCAGCTCGCGGGCATCGGCGCCGTGGGACATCAGGTCGCGCCAGTGCATGTCGATGCAATAGGCGCAGCCGTTGATCTGCGACACCCGGAGGAAGACGAGATCGACCAGGCGGCGGCCCAGAGAGCATTCATGCACGATGCTGGAGAGTTCGACCAGTTTGCGGAAGGCGGAGGGGGCAAGCTGGTAGTAGGGCAGACGTACGGTGTGCGACATGGAAGGTATCCTCTCTGGAAGGGTTGGGGAGCGCCGCGGCTTGCGGCCCTCCTGCCCTTGAGACGATCCGGCGCGCCGTTTTGTGACAGCGCGCCTGGCGGCGATGCTCAGCCCCCGGGCGCGAGCGTATGCAGATGCCGCGGGAGGCCCGCCAGCTTGTCGGGGTTGCGCACGACATACAGGCCGGTGATGCGTGCGCCGTCGGTGCCGCATGCCTGCACGGATTCGAGCCGGCCGTCGAAGTAGCGCAGCAGGCCCGGGGCGCCGTTCACCGTGGCCGGGCGATAGACCACGCCGGCGGCGTACTTTCTGGCAATGGCCTGGTAAAGGTTGGCGATAGCCGTGTTGCCGCGCATGATGTGGCGGAACGAGGGCACTTTGCCGCCGCCGTCGCCGACGAGTTCGGCTGTGTCGGCGATCAGGGCTTCCAGCGCTGCGCGTTCCCCGCTGTTTGCGGCAAGGATGAAGCGTTCGAGCAGGTGGCGCTGCGTGTCGGCGTCAGCCCGGAAACGGGGCTCATCATCGCGCACCCGTAGTGAGGCGCGGTGCACGAGTTGCCGGCATGCGGCCTCGCTCTTCTGCAGAATGCCGGCGATCTCCGCGTAATCGCGATCAAAGACCTGGCGCAGCAGGAATGCCGCGCGTTCAACAGGGGACAGGCGTTCCAGCAGCCACAGGAGCGCGAAGGACACTTCATCGGCGCGTGTGGCGGCGGCCTCGGGTGTATCGTCATCCACAGCCACCAGAGGTTCCGGCAGCCAGAATCCGGCATAGGCTTCACGCTCTTTCCGCCGTGAGCGCAGGCGATCGATGGACAACCGGGTGACAACGGTCACCAGCCAGGCTTCCGCGGATTCCAGTGCCTGGGCGTCGGTGGCATTCCAGCGCAGCCAGGCATCCTGCACGATGTCTTCCGCGTCGGCGCGCATGCCGAGCATGCGGTAGGCGATGGCGAACAGCCGGGGCCGATGGCGGGTGAAGGTATCGAGTTCGGGGTTCGTGGTCATGGCGAGCCTGTGCGGGCTTGCGCTGGCGCTTTGCCGCGGCGCCGCGGTGTCGTTCAGTAACCCGTCATTTTCAGACGGTTCCATTCGATGGCGCGTTTGCGCCAGTGCGTATCGATCGCTTGCGTGAAGTCGTGACGGACCAGTTTGGCGCGGGCCAGGCACCAGTCATCGTCTTCCCGGCGCAGAACGACGCCTTCCAGGGGGCCGTTGCGGAAGCGGCTGGTGGCCGCGGCAACGTAGTCCTTCACGTCGGCGACCGTCACTTTCGCGGTGAAGAGGTGGGGCACGGTGAGCAGCCCGGCCTCTGCGGCCAGCTCGTTGCGCCGCCGGGTGCTCCAGAAGCGGCCGGCGGCGCGGTCGTAGACATCGAAAACCATGAACCAGTCGGGCAGGGTGGCATAGTCGAGCGAGTGGCGGGCGGCGCACCATTCGCCAAAGACGATGAGACCGGGGGCGAGCACGGCCCGCAGGCCGTCGCCATGCTGCATGACCCAGGCGGGCAGGCGGCCGAACTGGCCGACGTGCGGCTCGATCAGGTACTGGCCGCGGTTCTGGGCCTGCAGGCTGCCGTCGGGCGCCAGGGAAAAGCCGACGTTGGCGCCGTCGAGCTTTTCTTCGGCGACGACTTCGCCGTCGAGCAGGGTATCGATTTCCTCGGCTGTCAGCACTTTGTCATCGCGCGGGGCGCCTTCGCCCAGCCAGGCGATGTGGGGGGTCTGGGGAAATCGGAAGAAGTCAGTCATGGTCGAGGACGGAAACGGAAAGAGGCGGTACCGGAGCCGGCTGGCTCGGGAACTTGTTGCGGTAGAAGCGGCAGGCGTCTTCAGGGCAGAGGAATTCTACCCGGATGCCATGCAGCGCCAGTGTGGGCCACCAGTCGAGCCACTTGCAGTCGGCGGCCTGCCAGATGGGCGGCTTTTCGGGGTGGGCGTTGGCGACCGCCGGAAACTTGCGGTCCGGTGCGTCGAAGCGGTCCTGCAGCGCGTCGTCGGGGAATTCCGCATAGCGGTCCGCCGCGATCTCGGTGATGCCCACCTGTTCGACATGCCGGGGGTTGCCGGCATTGCGCAGCAGCCACTTCAGGAAGACATCGCCCACGCCCTTGGGCGGCGACAGGCTGGTCTTGTGCTGGTATTCGCCCAGGATGTGGTAAGCGTCGTCGATCACGACGACGCCGGATGCCTGAAGGGCCTGCAGGCGGTCGATGCAGGATTGCACACACTCTTCGGAGATATCGGGGTGCTGGCCATTGGCGACCAGCAGGACGTTGGTGTCCACCACCGCCTTCATGATTGCCGGTCCTGCCGGCGCCGCAGCATGGCGGCGCGGGTGCGGGCGGCGATGTCGGCCATTTCGTCGCCGAAGAAATGCTCTGGCCAGTTTTCGATTTCGCCGTAGGCGTTGAGCTTCAGCGGTTCGAGCTCGGACGAGGTTTCCGAGCGGCGGCAGAAGTACACGGCCACATCGCCCGGCGCGATCTTCCCTTCCGCGATACGGCGCTGCAGGCGGTTCAGCATATGCTCGGAATGGCTTTCCACGATGATCTGCACGTTGCGCGGCTGGCCATGTTCATGGGCCTGCACCGCGGCGATCAGGGCGTCGGCCAGTTCCGCCTGGACCTGCGAATGCAGATGGACTTCGGGCTGCTCCATCCATACGGTGGCATTGCGCGGGCAGTAGAACGCCTGCACCAGGGCGGGCAGAATCTGCGAGATGCCGAACCCGACGTCGGTGATCTTCACTTCGTTCGCCTGCGGGTGGGTACGCACCATGACCTCGTATTCCTTGCGGCCTTCGGCAATGGGCCGGATGGCGAAGCTGGAAATGATCCCCAGCCGCTGCAGCCACTGGGCGATGCAAGCGTCGAAGCGGCGGCCGGGCTGCCCGGGGCCTTCGGCTATGCGGCGTTCCTGCTGCGTGGCCGCCAGCAGCGCGGCGATCGCGCGTTCGCCGCGCTGGCCGACGTCTTCGGGCGCGTCGCCCGACCAGACATACAGCCGCCGGGGGGAGTCGCGCAGCGGCCCCAGGTGGTGGATGCCGTGCAGCATGGCTTCGGTGGAGAGTGCAAAGTCGGAAACGAAGCCGGCGTTCTCGTAGCGCGCCCGGCTGCGGTCGGAAAGACGGTAGAACTTGTCCGGTTCCTGCAGGGGCCAGTCGTGGCCGGCGCTGCGCTTGAGCGTATAGCCTTCGCTTTGCAGGCTTGCCACGCCGGCTTCGTTCCGTTCGTAGCTCAGGCGCATCTGCGGCGTGCCGCCGTCGCACAGCATATAGGCGAGACGGGCCACGCGCGGCTGGGCGTTTTCGTCGGCCGCCAGGCTGACTTCGAGCTGCAGTTCGTCGCCTTGCATATGCCGGGCGGCCAGAGGGTCGCTGACGGCCAGCGGTTCGTCGGGCCGCCAGCCCAGTTCGAAATTCAGCGATTGGGTCAGATCATGGTTGTGCAGGCATTCCTGGAAAGTGCCCAGCTCCACCAATGAACGGTCGTCGCCCAGCTGCAGCGGGCGCCGCCTGTCCGTGGACATGGCGGTCTGCTTCAGGGCCAGCAGCAGGTGGCCCAGGCTGCTCTTGCCGCTGCTGTTCGCGCCGAACAGCACAGTGAGTGGGGCGAGAGGCGTCAGCCCAGTGTCCTTCCAGGCTTTGAAGTTCTGTATGCGTAGTGAAGTCAGCATGAGGTTGCTCCGGCAATGCTACCCTTGATGATAAGTGAGAAACTTCGTCCGAGCGGGCGGGGCGTGTCCTGGTCCATCGCCGCCGCAACGTGCATGTCGGCAACGTATGTCAGTATTCGTCCTAGGAGCCTGTCGGACTTGGAAATCGCCGGCTGCAAATCGACCGCGACGGCCCATTTTTCACCGTCTTTTTGCCTCATGGCTCGGCTATGAGGCTGCAAATCCGACGAAAACTGGTCTCGCCGGGGCCGATTTTCGCTTTCGACGCTCCAAGTCCGACAGGCTCCCAGGGTTGTCCCTGCAATCAGGACCAAAATGGTTCACAATAAAACTTTTGCGGGGAAGGCCCGGCCCACCGACCGGCGCTTCCCCGCTGCTCTTTGGGGGAGCCTCGGCTCCGGAAAAATAATCGCCTGGCCCGCCCCGGCCCGAGCACGATGCCGTGCAGCCAGGCCGGTGGTCTATTGGAGTTGGTTTGATGGCCCGTATCGTTCTGTTCGAGAATATTCACCCAAGTGCGCGGGAGGTCTTTGCGGCCGCCGGGTACGATGACATCGTTGCCCATGCTTCGGCGCTGTCGCCGGAATCCCTGCGCGACGCCGTCCGCGGCGCGGAAGTGGTGGGCATCCGCTCCCGCACGCATATCGATGCGGAGCTGATCGCGGGGAATCCCGATCTGCGCGTCATCGGCTGCTTCTGCATCGGGACCAACCAGGTGGACCTGGATGCCGCCCTCACTCACGGGGTGGCGGTATTCAATGCGCCCTTTTCGAATACGCGTTCCGTGGCAGAGATGGTGCTTGCCGAAACCATTCTGCTGTTGCGCCGCATTCCCGAAAAGAACGACAGGGTGCACAAGGGGTTCTGGGACAAGACGGCCGATGGCGCTTTCGAGACGCGCGGCAAGACGCTGGGCATCGTGGGCTACGGAAACATCGGTTCCCAGGTGGGGACGCTGGCCGAACTGGCCGGCATGCAGGTGCTCTTCCATGATGTCGAGGCCAAGCTGCCGCGCGGCAATGCCAAGGCCACCACCACGCTCAAGCGCCTGCTGGCGCAGTCCGACGTCGTGACGCTGCATGTGCCCGCCGGCAGGGGCACCCACAATCTCATCAATGCGCAGACCATTGCCGCCATGAAGCCCGGCGCCATCCTCATCAACGCTTCGCGCGGTACGGTGGTCGATATCGATGCGCTGCACGCGGCCCTGCAAAGCGGCCATATCGGCGGCGCGGCGCTGGACGTCTTCCCGGTGGAACCCAAAAGCCCCGATGAGCCGCTGGACAGCCCCTTGCGGGGCATGCCCAATGTGATCCTCACGCCTCACATTGGCGGCAGCACTCAGGAATCACAGGAAAACATCGGGCGGGAAGTGGCTGAAAAACTGGTGTCCTATTTGCGGGCAGGCGCCACCAAGGGTTCGGTGAACTTCCCCGAGGTGGCCTATCAGGAGCGCGCGGGCAGCGCCCGCATTCTGCATGTGCACCGCAACGTGCCCGGGGCCATGGGCGCGCTCAGCAGCCTGGTGGCGGAACACGGCCTGAACATCGTCGCGCAGCATCTGCAGACGCGCGGGCCGATCGGCTATGTGATTTCCGATATCGAAGGCAAGGTGGACGACACGATCGTTTCGGTCTTGCGCTCGCATCCCGTCACGGTGCGTTGCGATCTCGTCTGAGCGCCCGCGGCCGGCAGGATGTCGGCCAGGGTGTAGCCGTCCAGGTGCTCCAGGAACTTGTGCAGCGCGCCTTGCATGATGCCGGTCAGGCCGCACTGGCCGGCCAGTATGCAGCCCGTCGCCCCGCCCAGGCATTCGACCACCGCCAGGTCGTTTTCCATATCGCGCACCACCGCGCCGATGGGGATTTCATCGGGCCGGCGGGCCAGCCGCATTCCGCCGTTCTTGCCCCTTATGGTTTCCACCCAGCCCGTCTGCGCCAGGCGATGGGTGATCTTCATGAGATGCGGTTCGGAAATGCCATGCGCGCGGGCGATTTCGGCGATGGTGCACAAGCGGTCCGGCTGCCCGGCCAGGTACATGAGCAGGCGCATGGAGTAGTCGGTCATTGAAGTCAATCGCATGGCGGCAAGTCCGGTTGCTGCGGGAAGATGGGCCGGGCGGACGGCGGCCGCCCGGCGCGCCGGGATGTTTCAGCGCGGCTGTGCGCCCGACCGTGAGGGCGGCGCGGCGGGGCGCGCCATGCCGGCCTTGGGCGCGGCGTCGGCGCGCGGCCTTATCAGTATCGGAACATAACGATACAGGTAAAGCGCCATGGCGGCGATCCATGCCGTGGCCGTCGCATGCAGCAGCGAACCGCTGAAGGCGGAAGGCCACAGCGCGGCCAGACGCAGCAGCACCGAAGCCAGCATCAGCCAGTAGCTCGCCAGCATCGTGCCGTCCAGCGCCAGCGGGCGGCCGGTATGCCCCAGCGCCGTGCGGGTCACCATGCCGATGATCAGCATCGCGAAGCCGCCCATGCCGATGATGTGCACATGGGTGGCCGCCCGTGCCAGCAATATGCCGCCCAGGCCGGCGAGATGCGCCGCGGCGGTGAGCAGGCCGATGGCCAGGCCCAGATAGCCGGCATACAGGATCCACAGCATGGGCTTGTGCAGGATGGACAGCGGCTTCCAGCGCCATAGCTGGTACAGGGCGATCAGGCCCACGATGGCAAGCGCGGCGGCCATGACGAGGTGCAGCTTGAGCAGGCCTGCGGCGATGGCCAGGCCGCCGATCGCGAGCTGTACGCGGCCGCTGCCCGCAAGCATGGGGATGTCCAGGCCCGGCACCATGCGCCCCGCAAAAAAGGGAATGACGCGCCGCGCGATCAGGATGGTGAGCACGGCCATGAACAGCATGCCGGTATTGAAGCGTTCTATCACCAGCAGATAATCGCCCCGGTAGGTGGCCAGGAGAAACAGCACATTGCTTGCCCCCAGCCCGAGCACCAGCAGGGGAACGCCGTAATTGCGCACGCTCTTGCCCTTGAGCATGACCTGCATCAGCTTCAAGGCGCTGTAGCCGAAGAAGACGCTTTCCAGGAGCACGCCGGCCATGAAGGCGGTGTCGCCGCCCGTGAGGTAGGCGGCGCGCGCGGCCAGCCATGTCAATGTGATGAAGGCCAGCGGCTTGCCCTGCATGGGGTTGAAGCCTGTCCAGGTGGCGGCGGCCGTCAGCAGGAAGCCCACCGCGATGGTGGCGATAAAGCCCCAAAGCATTTCATGGGCATGCCAGGCCACGGCGAAGAAGGGGGCGGGAACCAGGGCGGGGGCAAAGATCCAGATCGCCACCGATATGAGGGCCCAGGCACAGCCGCAGATATAGAGCGGCCTGAAACCCAGGCTGAGGAAGACGGAAAGATCGGGCGCGGGGGCGGCCGGGCGGGCGGGGGCGTGGCTGTGGTCAGTCATTGTCGAGCTCCGCGGGCATGCGGTTCGGTTCGCGGTTCATCTGGTAGCCGTACCAGAGGCTGCGGGCGATGCGCTGGGCGAGTTCGTCAGCCTGGTTGGCCATGTCGCGGTTGGGAAGCGCGGAGGTCGTCGTATGAAACAGGTCGAGCCAGCGGCGGAACAGCGATGCGTTCAGGGCCGGCAGGGCGACGTGTTTGGGCATCGGCGTGCCGCTGTACTCACCCGAGCCAAGCAGGATGGAGGACCAGAAACGGACCATGATTTCCAGATGCGCGGGCCAATCGTCGATATGCGCATCGAAGATCGGCCCGAGCACGGGATCGGCCCGGATGCGTCCGTAGAACTGGTCGACGAGCTGGCGGATTTCTTCTTGGGTACAGAGGTCGGGGCGGGCCATGAGCGAGTGGAAGGAAATTAAAGATTACTTTTAAAGTTATCTTAAAGAAACGTCCGGGCGGCGTCAATGGCCATGGCCTTCCGGGATGCGCGGCGCGCCCGGCGTGTAACACTGGCGCAAAGAGTCGTAAGCCTTGCGGGAACAATGTAAACTCGTGTAAAACCTGATTTCGGGGTGTATGTTTTGTCCGTCACATTTTCCGTGTTCTTTGACTGTCTCTCCGGGCCGTTAAATGGCTGATGATGCGCGCGCGCGGCGGGTGCTCACCTCCGGCGCAACCCTTTCCTGCGTGATCCCCTGCCTGAACGAGGCGGAAAACCTTCGAGTGTTGATTCCCGAGCTCAAGGCCGTGCTCGGCGAACTCGTCGCCGCCCATGAAATCATCGTGGTCGATGACGGCAGCAGCGACGAGACTTCCCGTATGCTGAACGAATGGGCCGCCCGCGAACCGGCCCTGGTCTACATACAGCTGTCACGCAACTTCGGCAAGGAAGCGGCTCTCACCGCGGGCATTGAAGCCTCGCGCGGCGACGTGATCGTCTGCATGGACGCCGACATGCAGCATCCGCCCTCGCTCATACCCGTCATGCTGGAGCGCTGGAAGCAGGGCGTGGAAATGGTGTACGCGGTGCGTGCCGACCGTCAGGATGAAACCCTCTTCAAACGGGCGGGCACGAGCCTGTTCTACCGTCTGATGCGTACATCGGGCGGCCTCGAAGTCCCTCGCAACGCCGGCGACTTCCGGCTGATGGACCGTTGCGTGGTGGATGCGCTGCTCGCCCTGCCGGAACGCAATCGTTTCATGAAGGGGCTGTTCGCCTGGGTGGGCTTCGAGTCCGAGCCGCTGTATTACGATCCTCCGCAGCGCCTGTACGGGGTGACGCGCTTCAGGCCCCTGCGCCTGTTCCGGTTCGCCGTCGATGGGCTCACGGCCTTCACCACATGGCCGCTGCGCATCATGAGCGTGGCCGGCCTGCTGCTGTCGATGGCTTCTTTCTCCTACGGGCTGATCGTCGTCCTGTCGCATCTGCTGTGGGGCGATCCGGTGCAGGGGTGGACGACGCTCATCACCGTCATTCTTTTCTTCGCGGGCGTGCAGCTCATTGCGGTGGGCGTGCTGGGCGAATACATCGGCCGCATCTTCAACGAAGTCAAACAACGCCCCGTCTATCTGGTAAGGCAGCGGCGGGGCGCGGGGCTGGCGCCGAAGCGGTCGAGGCCGGGCGCGGCCGCCGGTTCCCTGAACGCCGTCGCGGCACTGCAGGGCCTCGATTCCGCAACGCCGGTCTCCACCCATGACCGCCCTTAGGGCCTGCTAACACTAAAAGGAGGCTCGCATGAGTACGCAAACGTGTGGATGGCAAGGCGCGAAGCGCAGTCGTGGCGGCTTCCCGGTGAGCATTCGCAACGCAGCCAGGCGCGCGTTTGCGTACTCACCCTGCGGGCTGGCTGGATATCGGGCGCCATGCGTCGTTGCGCAGGCCTTGCAGGGAGCGGCCATGCGGCGCCCTGCACGCCTAGCCTGCCACCCGATATCCAGCCAGTGCGAGCCTCCTTTTAGTGTTAACAGGCCCTTGGCCGCTGATGGGAGCCCGGTCCGTGCGTAAGCTCGCGGGCACCGGGTTCCGTTCATAAAGGAAATTGAAACAATGAAAGCGGAGCGTGCCTCCGAGACATCCAGCTTTTCTCCAGTGCGGTTTCATTTGGTTTCCAAACGAATAGATTGGACAGTTCCCGCATGGCTGGTGTTGGTGGCGCTTGCCTGGCTGACGATAGGCAACGGCTCGTATGCGCTGTTGAGCCCCTACGAAGCCCGGCATGCCGGCATCGTCCACGACATGTGGGCGGCCAGGCAGTACGTCATGCCGCGCGTCGATGGCTTGCCTGTGCTCGATGGCGCGCCGTTGTACTACTGGGCATCCCTGGGTTTTCTGTGCCTCTTCGGAAGCGAGGAATGGGTGCTGCGCCTGCCGTCGGCGCTTTCCGCCGCGCTGATGCTGGGCTTCATGGCGAATGCACTGGCGCCCTGGCCTTTCCGGCTGGGGCGGTGGACGCTGGCGGCCCTGTTCCTGATGCAGCCGGTCCTGATGGTGGTCGGCCGCTTCGCGTCGCCGGATATGTTCAACATTCTGCTGCTGACGGTAGCCGTGGGCAGTTTCCACCGGGCGTCGGCGGGGCTCGAATCCGGCTGCCGGCCCACGTCGTGGCTGGTGAGCGCCTGGGGCGCGACCGCTTTGCTCGGTCTGGGAGCCGGGCCGCTCGCCATGCTGGTGCCGCTGGTCACAGTGTTTCTCTGGCTGGGAATGCGCCGCCGGCTCGGCATTGCGCTCGCCTTGTGCCGCTGGCCCGGTTCACTGGCCGTCGTGGTGTCCATCCTGCTCTGGCTGTGGCTGGTCGCGCCGCAATATTCCGGCATGGTGCTCTACATGCTGGAGCACTCGGCGCTTGCCGTGCTCAAGCACGAAGGAACCGAGCATGGCTACCCTTCATGCGGTGTACTGGTGCTGGCCGGTTGCCTGCCGCTGCTGGCCTGTCTGTATCGCTATCGGGATCCCGTGCGGCGCCAGGCCGCCTGCACGCCGCTCGCTGGGCTCATGCTGGTGTGGCTGCTGGTGCTCGCGCCCTTGCATTCGTTGGTGGCCATTACCCCGATGGGCCATGCCGCGATCATGGTGGTGCCCCTGCTTTATTTCGGCGTGCTGGCATTGGCGCCCGGGCCGGCCGGCGGCGGCTGGCGGGATGCCGGGGCGTGGTGCCTGTATGCCGTGCTGGCGGTCGCGGTGGGCATGGCGGGGGCTTATTTTCATGCGCAGCGGGTCAGCATCATGCTGCCGGTCATCGAAGGCGTGGTTTCACGCTACCAGCCCTTGACCGACAAGGTGATTCTGCTGGACCGCTACGACTATGAGTTCAGTTTCTACATGCAGTCGCCCAAGCTGGTGCACGTGGCGGCGGACTGGACGCTGGATGATGACTCCTCCGCGCCGTCCTGGAAAAAGGAATTGCTTGAATCGGCGCAATTTGCGCCGGATGTCGCCCAGCGCCTGCTTCTGACGCACGAGGCCTTCCTGGAAAGGCTGTGCGAGCGGCGCGTGGTGAATCTCTGGGTCATCGGTTCCGAAGGGGCGGCCGCGCGGCATTCCATCCTGTCGGACTTGACGGAGGTCGTCGGGACGGGCAAAGTGCGCGCCTGGTATCTGGATGCGGGCACGGTACCCGCCCAATGCTCCGGGCTGGGGCTGCCGGGCTGATCGAACAGGAGGCAGGCATGAAGACAAAACACGTTCTGGTGTGCGCCGACGATTTCGGCCTGCATCCCGCCGTGGATGCCGCCGTGCTCGAGCTGGCCGGGTGCGGGCGGCTGAGCGCCGCCAGTTGCCTGACCGATGGCCCGTCTTTCTCCGCCAATGCTTCCGGCCTGCTCGCAAGCGGCGCGCAATGCGGCCTGCATCTCAACTTCACCGAGCACCTGGGGGCCGACGGCCTGTTCCTGCCGTTGGGGCGGCTGATCCGCGCATGCTGGATGCGGCGTCTCGATCCCGTTCAGCTGCGGGCCCACATCCGCCGGCAGTTCGACCGCTATGAGGCGGTGATGGGACGTTCGCCCGACTACGTCGATGGCCATCAGCACGTGCATCAGTTCCCGCAGATCCGCGAAGCGCTGATCCAGGAGCTCGACGCCCGCCATGCCGCGGGCGCGGCGCGTCCGTGGCTGCGCTGCACGCTGGCCGGCCGCCAGCCGGGCGTGCCGCCCGGCATCCGCCTGAAGGCGGCCGTCATTGCTTTGCTGGGCGCCAGTCATTTTCGCCGGCTGGCGCGGCGTCACGGATATGCGCTCAATCGCGCCTTGCTGGGGGTCTATGGTTTCCAAGGGGGCACCGCCGGCTACGCGGCGCTGTTGCGCGGATGGCTGGCGTCCGCGCGCGACGGCGATCTCATCATGTGCCATCCCGCGACCGGGGCCGTGCCCGGGGACGCCCTGGGCGGCCAGCGCCGCGCCGAATACGAAGCATGGAAGAGCGAAGAGGTCGGCGGCTGGCTGCGGGAATACGGCGTGACGGCCGGCCGCGGCCCGGTTGCGGCCTGAACGCGCGACTCAGGGAAGGAACACGGCCGCCGGCCCGGCTTCAGTTCCCGGGCGGTGTGGCGCCGCCCGCGCCCAGCGCCCTCTGCATGAATACAACGTCGATCCACTGGCTGAACTTGTAACCGGTTTCCGGCTGGGTTCCGACATGAGCGAACCCCAGCTTGCGGTGCAGGGCGATAGAGCCCTGGTTCTGGGTGCCCGCGATGACGGCGATCATCTGCCGCCAGGGCCCCTCTTCGCAGCGGGCTATCAGTGCGGCGAGCAGTTCGTGGCCGATGCCTTTGCCCGATTCGCCGTCGGCCAGATAGACGGAATCTTCGATGGTGTAGCGATAGGCGGGCCGGGGCCGGTAGGGCGCCGCGTAGCAATAGCCCAGGATGCGCCCTTCGTGTTCGGCCACCAGCCACGGCAGGCCCCGTTCCCGCACGTCGCGCAGCCGCTGGCTCATTTCTTCGATTGTTGGCGGAGTTTCTTCGAACGTGGCGGTGCTGGAAAGCACGTGATGGGTATAGATTTGCTGTATCCGCGGAATGTCTTCGGCGGTGGCGTCGCGTATCGTGCTGGCGGTGATCGTTTCCATTGGCGGGCCGGCTTGCAAGCCGGGCAAGGCAGTCATACTATTTTCCATGAACCCCCCTATATCGAACCATTATACGGAGTTACAGAGAATGTCATTGCCCATACACCCGCTTACCGACGCATTCGCGGTGGCGCCGCAATTGGGACCAGAGGACATGCAGGCCGTCGCCGACGCCGGTTACCGGAGCGTGATCATCAATCGGCCCGATGGGGAAGGCGGCCCCGAGCAGCCGGCCTCCGCCGATGTGGTGGCCGCGGCCATCGCCGCGGGGCTGAAAATTGAATATCAGCCGGTCGTCAGTGGTGCCATGACCGGGGAAGATGTGGCCCGCTTCAAGGAATTGCTCGATAAAATGCCCGCACCCGTGCTGGCCTATTGCCGTTCGGGTACGCGCTGCACGCATCTTTTCAATGCGGCCACCATGACCTAACGCAAAAGGCAGCGTAAATGCTGATACATTTCATCGCTGTCAGCGGGTAAGCTGTCACCCACCCGACATTTATCAACAGGGGCACATAGAATGTTCAAGAAGATCCTCATTCCCACCGATGGTTCACCGTTGTCTGCCCAGGCCGCCAACAAAGGCGTGTGTTTCGCGCGCGAAATCGGCGCTGAAGTCGTCGCACTGTACGTCACCCAGCCCTTTGCCGCCACGGTAGGGTTCGATGGCATGGCCGCGGCCTATGCCATCACCGACGAAGACTACGAAAAAACCGCGAACGAGCAGGCACAGAAATACATCAAGCAGGTGCTCGACCGCGCCGATACGGCGGGCGTCAAGGCCTCCGGTAAGGTGGTGTCCAACTTCAACGTGGCCGATGGCATCGTGCAGGCGGCGGAAGAAGGCGGCTGCGATCTCATCTTCATCGGCAGCCACGGGCGCAGCGGCCTGTCGCGCCTGTTGCTGGGCAGCGTCACGGTCAAGGTGCTTGGCCTGGCCAAGACGGCCACCCTGGTCTACCGCGTCAAGGAAAGCGGCTGACCCTCCTTATCTGATGGGCCGGCGGGGCGCGCATCCAGCGGCCCCCGCCATCTCTCCGGTCCCGCGGCGGCGTCGCCTCGTTCGACCTTCCTTTTCGCATCCTTCATCCCCCGGCGGCCTTTGGCCGTATCATTAGTGTTTTCCGACGTTTTTCCACTAAAGGGGATCCCATGTCCATCAAGATCGGCGAACGCATTTCCGACGGTACGCTGTACGAATATTATGATGAGCCCAGCGGCGCTTGCGCCGTGGGGCCCAATGCCTTCCAGGTGTCCGAAATGGCCAAGGGCAAGACCATTGCGCTGTTCGCCGTGCCCGGCGCCTTCACTCCGACATGCTCGGAAAAGCACTTGCCCGGCTTCATCGAGCATGGCGAAGCACTGCGCGGCAAGGGGGTGGACGAAATCTGGTGCATATCGGTGAACGACGCCTTCGTCATGGGAGCCTGGGGCCGCGACCTGAACGTTGACGGCCGCGTGCGCATGCTTGCCGACGGCAGCGGCGAATGGGTCCGCAAGCTGGGGCTGGAAATGGACCTCACCCCGCGCGGCATGGGTGTCCGTTCGCAGCGTTTTTCGGCGCTGCTGCGCGATGGCGTGGTCGAGCAGCTCAACGTCGAGCAGCCGGGCAAGTTCGAAGTATCGGATGCACGCAGCTTGCTGGGTCAGCTGTAGACGGGCGCAAGCCCCTTATCCAGGCGCGTCGCCGGACGCGCCGCTCGTTTTTCCTGGGTCCGGTTTGTCATGGTGAATGCGATTGGGGCGTTTTCCTCCCTGTTCCTGGCCACACTGCTGCTGCTGGTCGGGTCGGGGCTCTTCAACACCTATCTGGGCCTGCGCCTCACCGCCGCCTCCGTTTCTGAAGTCTGGGTGGGGGGCGTCATCGCCGCGTACTACCTCGGCCTGGTGTTCGGCGCCCGGGTCGGGCACAAGCTGATCATCCGGGTCGGCCATATCCGGGCCTATGTCGCGATGGCCGCCGTCGTGACGGTCACGGTGCTGATACAGGCCCTGATCGATGTCTTGCCGCTGTGGCTGGCGCTGCGCTTCGTGGCGGGCATCGCCATGGTCACTCAGTTCATCGTGCTGGAAAGCTGGCTGAACGAGCAGACGGAAAATCATCTGCGCGGCCGCGTCTTCGCGTTCTACATGGTGTTTTCCAGCCTTGGAACCGTGCTGGGCCAGCTCTCCGTGGGCATGTTTCCCAGGCTCGATGCCGAGCCGCTGATATTCGTTGCCCTGTGTTCGGCGGCCTGCCTGATCCCGGTCGCCGTGACCCGGCGCGTGCACCCGGCGATACAGGTTCCGGTCCCCATCCACTACCGCTACTATGCCTTGCGGGTGCCCTTGTCCATGACAGTGCTGTTCATGGCGGGAATGATGTCCGGCGCTTTCTACGGGCTGGCGCCCGTCTACGGGGTGGCCCAGGGCATGGACACGGGCCAGGTGGCGGTGTTCATGGCGGCCGCCGTCGCCAGTGGCCTGGTCTTCCAGTGGCCGGTGGGCTGGCTCGCCGACCGCATGAGCCGGGTGGGGCTGATCCGCTTCAATTCGCTGATGCTGGCCTTGCTCACCCTGCCGCTGTGGGGCTGGTGGCCCCTGCCGTACTGGATGCTGGTGGCGTTTTCCTGTCTGTTCGGCATCATCCTGTTCACGCTTTATCCCGTTGCGGCGGCCTTTGCCAATGACAACGTCGACCCTGACCGGCGCGTCGGCCTGAGCGCCATTCTGTACATGGTGTACGGCCTGGGCGCCTGCGTGGGGCCGCTATTGGTCGGCTTTCTGATGCGCGAACTGCAGGCCGGCGTATTTTTCGTGTTCGCCTCGGCCTGCGCGGTTTTCCTGGTCGTCGTCGTCCGGCCGCAGCGGGTCAGCGGGGCTTATCTCAGCCAGGATGCCCCCACCGAATTCGTGCCCATGCCCGATTCGGTGCAGAACCAGAATGTGGTGCCCGCGCTCGATCCGCGTGTCGATCTCGATACCGACGTATCCTTTGCGCCGCCCTCCGAAGCGGATCTGGACCCGGACGCCGCATCCGGCGCCGGCGCGGCGCCGGCGGATGCCGGGGATGGTGCGCAGCCGCCGCCTGACGTGCCGGCGTCCGGCATCCCGCCCGGGCATGACGAAGCGGCGGGCGCGGCTCCCCGGGAAACCGGGGCGGGCCCGGCTGTTGTCGCCGAAAGCGCAAGAGACGCGGCGGATGACGCCGTGGCCGGCGAAGAAGCGGTGGCCAGCGGGGTCGGGCCGAGCGCCTTGCGGGTCATGGCCGAGGATCCGTCCGGCCCAGGGCGTTGAGCCTCAGCGCGGGAAGAGTATGAAGATGGCGATGATGGCCAGGCCGATGCCCACGCCATTGACCCAATGGATGCGTTCACGGAACACGCCCGCGCCAACCAGTGTGCCCAGCGATATGACGCCGATATTCATGGCTGAAAACACCAGAGTGGGGTTTTCGGAATACACCTGGTGGGCGCGCACGTAGAAATAGATATTGCCGAAGTTCAGCAGGCCGAGCAGCAGCCCGGCAAGGACACTGCGGGCGCTCCATGCCGTGCGGCGTGCGATCAGGTAGGCGAAGCTGACGATGCCGGCCAGGATGAACGCGCCCAGCAGGGTGGTGGGGAAGGCGGAACCGGCCTTGGCCATCTGTTTGAAAAGGATGTCGATGGTCCCATAGCCGACCCAGACGCCCAGCAGCAGGGCGATGGTTATCCGGCCCTGGGTGGACGGGCCCTTGCCGGCGCCGTTCGCCGGACGCCAGAGCAGGGCGCCCAGGGCGCACAATGCCACGGTGATCCCAAGCAGCTTGCCTGGGCTGGCGGCCTCGCCGAACAGCGTGAACGCGGCAATCAATGGCAGCAGCAGCGACAGGCGTTGCGCCACATCGCTCAGGACGATGCCCGCCTGCTGGACCGCCTTCGCCATGATGAGAAAGACGCTGGGCAGCAATACGCCGAGCGCCAGCAGCAGAGGCCAGGGTGAACTGTTTTCCAGCAAGGCGGCGGGGCGCGGCCCCAGCAGCAGCCAGCACAGGCTGCCGGCGGCAACGTAGTTGAAGGCGATTGCCTGATCCACCTGTATGTTGCGGCTGCGCGCCATTTTCAATAGCACCGACACCGCCACACTGCAGGAAATACTGAATATCAGCGTCTCCATCTCGAATCCCGATGAGAAAAGTGCCCAATCGTATGAGAATGACTGGCGGACAGGCAACGGCAAGCAGGATGCGGTTTACCGGTATTTTTCCTATCTTCATCTAAATATTGATCAAAAACTCCCAAAATCTCTTATTTTTCTTTCCTGTGGCGGGGTTCACAGTCCCCTTATGTTTGTTTCTATTTGTTTCTTGGGGGTGGTCTGTACGTAGAAATACGGCTTGACCGTTTCACCGCTCACCATGTACGCTTGTTCGAACAAGTAACGAGGTGCGGGGGCGCTTCGAACTCACTCCAGGAGACCTGCCTCTCATGTCCGAGGCGCTGTTGATCGCGGGAACGGCAAAACACGCGCAAGTTGCGCGCGCGCTGCTGCATGACATCCGTAGCGGCAAATACCCCGTGGGCAGCCAGCTTCCTTCCGAGCCCGAACTCACGTTGGCTCTGGGGGTCAGCCGCCAGACCATCCGGGCCGCCTTGCGCCATTTGCGCGAACTCGGCCTGGTGCAGGGCGAGCAGGGCGTCGGAAGTTTCGTCCTGTCCACCCGGCCCGTCCCCCGCCATGGGCATTCGTTCGACTCCATGGACGATCTCCTGCAGTATGCGGCCCATACTTCCTTGAAGTTGCTGTCGCGCGACGAACAGGTTCTGGATGCGGAGCAGGCCAAATGGCTGGGCCGCAAGGAAGGCGAAAGCTGGTGGCGGGTGCATACGCTGCGCATGGCGTCGGAAGACGGGCCGCCGCTGGCCAGTTCGGTCATCATGCTGCCGTATGTCTACGGCCCGGCCGTGGACGAACTGGAAGAATCCCGCTCGCCGCTGTTCATGCTGATAGAGCGCGGCATGGGCGAAACCATCACTGAAATCCGGCAGGAAATCTTCGCCACCCTGCTGGATGAGACCCATGCGCGGGCGCTGGCGCTTTCCGTCGGCGATGCCGCCCTTTGCATCGAGCGCCGCTATTTCGGGCGCACGGGAAATCTTTTCGAGCTTTCCAGAACCCTTCATCCGGCCGACGCGTTTCGCTATACCATGCGGCTCCGGACCAACCTCTCACGACCATAATCCTTATACATACCATGCTAGAAAATCTGCTCGAAGGAGTGCGGGTCATCGACCTGACTCAAAATGTAGCCGGCCCGTTCTGCACGCAGATCCTCGGGGATTTCGGAGCCGAAGTCATCAAGGTCGAACGGCCCGGCGTGGGCGACGACACCCGCAGCTGGCTGCCCCCGGAAATCGGCGGGCAGTCTTCCACCTATCTTTCGCTGAACCGGAACAAGCGCAGCATCTGCCTGGACCTGAACCAGCCTGAATCCACCGCCATCCTCCGCGAACTGGCAAAGAGCGCCGACGTGATCATTCATTCCATGAAACCGGGCAGCGCGGAAGCGCGCGGCCTGGGGGCGGATGAACTGATGACGCTGAATCCGCGGCTGGTCTACTGCGCCATCAGCGCCTTCGGCGAGGTCGGCAAGATGGCCAAGCTGCCGGGCTATGATCCGCTCGTGCAAGCGTTCTCGGGCGTCATGAGCGTGACGGGAAACCAGAACGACGATCCCGTCCGGGTCAGTGTGTCCCTCATCGATATGGGAACGGGCATGTGGTCGGCAATGGGCATCTTCGCCGCCCTCATGTCCCGCGACCGTACGGGCAAGGGCACCCAGGTCAACACCAGCCTGCTCGAAACGGGTATCTCATGGATGACGGTGTTCGTTGCGGGATACCTGGCTTCAGGGCAGCTGCCGCGCAAGATGGGTTCGGCGATGGCCATGGCCGCGCCTTACGAACTGTTCCGTTCTTCCGATGGGCATGTCTTCATCGCCGCCGGCAACGACCGGCTGTTCGAAAAGGTCTGCGCCGCGCTGGGCTGCCCCGAGCTGGCGCGCGACGAACGCTTCGTCACCAACACTGACCGTGTCAACAACCGCGACGCGTTGCGCGCAGCCATCGAAGAGGTGACCACCCGGCACACGGCGGCCGAACTGGTCGAGCGCCTGCGCGCGACGGGCGCCCCCTGCAGCGAACTCAACAATGTCGGGCAGGCCATCGAGCATGAACAGGTGCGCGCGCTGGACATGGTGCCGTCGCTGCCCGCGCCGGGCATTCCCCAGCTGCGCACCGTGGCCCTGCCGATCCGCGCCGGCGGAAAGCGGGTGGGGCGCAAGTCGCCGCCGCCGTCACTGGGCGCGGACACCAGCGAACTGCTGCAGGAGCTGGGATATGACGCGGCGGCCCAGGAACGGCTGCGGGCGCAGGGCGTCATCAACTGAACGGCAACGCCCCCATTTCGCGGAATCCATTGTCCGGAAACATGAAGGGATTATGCCGACAATATCGATTGTTCCGGCATGGGAAAGATGATGGAATGGGGCTGTCCGTCTTCACAGGGTCATGCTCATGGATTCCGCTACTCCGATACACGCTTTGCAGGGTCTGAAGGTTCTCGAATTCTCCATGGGCGTGGCGGGGCCCCATGCCGCTTTTCTGTGCGCTCAGCATGGCGCCGACGTCGTGAAGGTCGAACCCCATCACGGCGACTGGTGCCGCACACTGGGCCAGCCTCGGGGCGATCTGAGCGCATTCTTCATCGCCTATAACCGGGGGAAGCGCTCGATCGCCATCGACATGAAGGACCCCGAGGCTCTGGAAGCCGTCAAGGCGATGGCCCGGCAGGCCGACATCATCATCGAAGCCTACCGTCCGGGCGTGATGGCCCGATTCGGTCTTGACTACGCCACGGTCTCGGCCGGCAACCCGGGCGTGATCTATCTGTCGGTCAATGGTTTCGGCAGCACGGGGCCCCTGGTCGATGCGCCCGCGACGGACACGGTTCTACAGGGCTTCGCGGGGATCATGTACAGCAACAGGGATGCGCAGGGCGAACCCCAGCGCATCGATCATGTCCTCATCGACGTCATCACCGGCCTTTATGGTTTCCAGACCCTCCTGACCGCGCTTCTGAATAAAAATCAGGCCGGCGGCGCCGGCCGCCATCTGGAATGCAGCCTGCTGAAGTCCGCCATGGCCTTCCAGGCCGGGAAGATTCTGGAAGACGTGCTGGAAGGCGGAACCCGGCCCGTTTATGTGCCCGTCGGCATTTTCGCCACCGAGGATGGCCGGGTGAGCATTTCGGTGCGCGGCGATGATCACTTCGCCGCATTGTGCCGTCTTCTCGGCCGCGCCGACCTCGTCGATGGCGGCGAATACGCCACGGCCGCCATGAGGGTGGAGCGCGCCGATGTCCTGTTGCCCCAGTTGCGCGCGGAATTCGCCAAGCACAGTACCCGCCGGCTTTGCGCCCTGCTTTCGGATGCCGGCATTTTGCATGCGCCGGTCAATAGCTATGCGGATCTGCTGGCTCACGAGCAGACGCAGGCGGTCGACGCGGTACGCTGGCACCAGCATAATGGGGTCGGCGAAGTGCTGCCGCTGGCCGCCACGCCGGGCTCGCCGGGCGACTTGTTCCTATCCGATGCCCCCCATATCGGCGAGCATACGCGTGAAGCGATGATGGATTGGGGGGTGTCGGCCGCCAACGTCGATGTCTTGCTGGCTTCCGGCGCGATTCCTTCTTCCGCGAGCCATTGACCACGCGCTTGCGGTGCTTCCCTACGGTATCGCCGGGCGGACCTTCGATACCGTGGCGCGGGTCGGTTTTACTCGCTTGGCTCGATTCCCGCCGCCGCTATGGCTGAAAGCCATAGCGGCGTATCGTCGGCCACTACCTTGGCGAATGCTTGTCGCGACAAGATGGGCAGGTCGAATATGAAGGATTGGGCGTGCTTCTGGTATTCCGGCGATTGCATGGCGGCAATGATCATGTCGTGCAGCTTGTCGGCAATGGCGGGGTCCATGCCGGGAGGGCCGAACGTGCCGAACCAGGCACCCAGTACCAGGTCGGGGTAGCCGCTTTCCACCAGGGTAGGGACATCAGGGAACAGGGGGCTGCGTTCGGCGCTTGCAATGGCCAGGGGGCGCAGCAGCCCGCCATCGAGCAGGGCCTTGGCGCTGGCCGGGGAAGAAACCGCGAGATTCGTCTCGCCCGCCACCATGCCCTGCAGGGCCGGCGCCGCCCCCTTGTAGGGTACATGCAGCAATTGCGCCCCGGTGCTTTTCTTGAATAGTTCCACCCATAGATGAGTGGTCGTGCCATACCCATTCGAACTATAGGCCATCTGCTTGGTCTTCGAGGCCTCGACGAAATCTTTAATGTTCTTGTAGGGCGAGCTGGCGGCCACGGAGAACAGGATGTTGGTCCAGGCCACTTGCGCGAGCGGCGTCAGATCCTTGTTGGCGTTGTAGGGTGGAACCTTTTTCGTGAGCGGATAGATGGTGATTGCATCATTCACCGCGAGCATGAAAGTGTAGCCGTCCGGCGCCGAATTGATGGTGGCTTGCACGCCGATGGAGCCCGAAGCGCCGGCCCGGTTTTCCACGAAGACCGTTACCTTGTTCTGTTCCCCCATGACCTTGGCCAGCGTGCGGGCCATGACATCGGTCGAGCCGCCGGGGGAGGCGGGCACGATGATCTTGATGGCGTGCGATGGGTATGCCTGGGCATGCGCCCCCAGGGGCAGGGCCAGGGCGCCGGTTGCCAGCGCCAGGCCGAGAGCGCGTCTGCGCAGCCTTTGAAACTTGAGTGCTTTCATGTCGTTGTCTCCTGATTCGAAAGGCCCGGCGATGAGGGTTTTCAAGGCCGTGGCGCTTACCTCTTTTTTGCGCGAACCTTGCTGGTTCGTCGTTGGGTGCGTCGGCGATGTTCCGCCACGGCATGGTTACCGATGCCGTGGCGCGGGCAGGCCTTATTCGCCCGGTTCTATCCCAGCGGCCTCCATGGCCTGCTTCCATAGCGGCGTGTCATCGGCCACCAGCTTGGTGAATTCCGCCCTTGAAGTGATGGGCAGGTCGAACATGAAGGATTGGGCGTGCTTCTGGTATTCCGGCGATTTGACGGCGGCAATGATCATCTCGTGCAGCTTGTCGGCAACGGCGGCATCCATGCCGGCGGGGCCGAACACGCCGAACCAGGCGCCGAGCACCAGATCGGGGTAGCCGCTTTCCACCAGGGTGGGGACGTCGGGGAATAGCGGGCTGCGTTCCGGGCTGGCGATCGCCAGCGGGCGAAGCAGCCCGCCGTCGAGCATGACCTTGGCGCTGGCCGGGGAGGAAATCGCGAGATTCGTTTCGCCCGCCACCATGCCCTGCAGGGCGGGCGCCGCGCCCTTGTAGGGTACGTGCAGCAGCTGGGCGCCGGTGCTTTTCTTGAACCGTTCCATCCACAGATGCGTGTTGGTCCCATGCCCGTTGGAGCTGTAGGCCATCTGTGAAGTCTTCGAGGCCTCGATGAGCTCGTTGATGGTCTTGTAGGGCGCACTGGCGGGCGTCGAAAACAGGATGTTGGTCCAGGCCACCTGCGCGAGCGGCGTGAGGTCCTTGTCGGCGCTGTAGGGGGGTACCTTCTTCGTGAGCGGATAGATGGTGGTCGCATCGGCCAGGGTCAGCATGATGGTGTAGCCGTCCGGCGCCGAATTGATGGTGGCCTGGACACCGATGGAGCCCGATGCGCCCGCCCGGTTTTCCACGACGACCGGTACGTTGTTCTGTTCCCCCATGACTTTGGCGAGGGTGCGGGCGATGACATCCGTGCCGCCTCCCGGAGAGGCGGGAACGATCATCTTGATGGGGCGTGAAGGGAATGCCTGGGCATATGCGCCCAAGGGCAGGGCCAGAGCACCGGCCGCGAGCATCAGGCCCAGGGTGCGTCTGCGCAGCATTTGAAACTTGGATTCATTCATAGCGTGTCTCCCGATAATTATGTATGTAAAAGTACTGCCGACTGCTGTTACCGATATGCCGGTGATGCTGTGTGGTTCCGTCTCTCATTCCCGCGTTTCCCCCTGGTGTCTTCCGGCGCCCATGGCTTTCATCCCAGCACTTCGGCCTGGCGCAGCGCCGCGATTTCAGCTTCGGTGATGCCCGCCCGCGCCAGCAGGGCGCCGACGGCGGCCGTGTCGCTCGTGGGCGGCGGCGGCGCCGCGCCCCGGCTGCAGCTGAAACGGGGAACGGGGGCGGGCACTCGGGCGCCATGGGCGTCGATGAAGCTGCCGCGCGCCAGGTTGTGCGGGTGTTCCGGCGCTTCTTCCAGGCTCAGCACCGGGGCGACGCATGCGTCTTTTCCTTCGAGCAGCGCGCACCACTCGTCGCGTGTGCGTGTGGCAAAGTGGCGGGCCAGGCGCTCGCGCAAGCGGGGCCATTGCGCGCGGTCGTGGCGCGCGGCCAGCAGCGGGTCGTCCTTCAGGCCGATGAGTTCCAGGAACAGCGACCAGAATTGCTCTTCAAGCGGCCCCACGCTGATGAACCTGCCGTCCGCGCAGCGGTAGACGCCATAGTGCGGCGCGCCGCCATCAAGCACGTTGTTCTCGCGTTCGTCGCGGAAGGCGCCGCTGGCCTTGCGCGCATAGAACGGCGCCATCAGATAGGCGGCACCGTCGCTCATCGCTGAATCGATGACCTGGCCTTCGCCGCTGCGGGCCGCATGCACGAGCGCGCTGGCGATGCCGAAGGCGAGCATCGCGCCGCCGCCGCCGAAGTCGCCCACCAGGTTCAGGGGCGGTATGGGTTGCTCGCGTGTACCAATGGCATGCAGGGCGCCGGAAATGGCGATGTAGTTGATATCGTGCCCCGCCGCGTGCGCAAGCGGGCCGGATTGGCCCCAGCCCGTCATGCGGCCATATACGAGCGCCGGGTTGCGGGCCAGACAGGTGTCGGGGCCGGCCCCCAGGCGTTCCATCACGCCGGGCCGATAGCCTTCCATCAGGGCATCGGCGGATTCCACAAGCCGCAGCAAGGTATCCACCCCGCCGGGTTTCTTCAGATCCAGGCTGATGTCGATGCGGCCCCGGGACAAGGGATCTTGCAGCGGGTCGACCGCGCCGCTGACGGAAAGAGCCCTGCGTCCCCGGATGCGGATAATGCGCGCCCCGGCGTCGGCCAGCATCATGCCGGCGAATGGCACAGGGCCCAGCCCGGCCATTTCCAGAATGGTCATGCCGGACAGCGGGCCGGTTCCAGCATCGTGCTTCATGCGTCCGCCTGCCGTGGCGGCAGTTGCTCGCGGATCGGGACGGCCGCCCCCTGGCGCAGTGCGCGGCGGTGGCGCTCGGCGCCGTCGATCGTGAAATCCATGCCGGTCACATAGGCGGCATAGGGCGAGCACAGATACGTGGCGGCCCATCCCAGTTCGTGCGTGCGCCCGGTGCGCAGCGCGGGCACGTTGCGCCATTCGGCTTCGTAGCCGTCCGGGCGCTGCTTCAGCATATCGGGGCCGTGGTTTTCATGCGGGAAGATGCCCGGCGACAGTGCGTTGACGCGGATGCCATCAGGCGCCCATTCCACCGCCAGTGTGTTGGTCAGGCTCAGTACGCCCGCCTTGGCCGCCGCGCTGTGCGCGTGGCCGGGCGCCGCGCCGGTGGTGTAGGCCACGAGTATGTTGAGGATGGCGCCGGGCTTGCCGGCGGCCACGCAGCGCCTGGCAAATTCGCAGCTGCAGAAGAAGGCGCCGTCCAGCACGATTCCTGTCACGGCCCGCCAGCCGTTGGGAGACAGATCGACTGCCGGAATCGGGAAGTTGCCGGCCGCGTTGTTGACGAGAACATCGACCACGCCGAAGGCGCGTTCCGCTTCGTCGAAGGTGCGCGCCACCTGCTCAGGGTCGCGCACGTCCATCCCGACCGCGATGGCTTTGCCGCCCGCGGCTTCCACCGCGGCGAGCCCGGTCGCATGGTGCGCCGCGCTGCGGCTGGCGATGACGATATTGGCGCCCAGGCGCGCGAATTCCGTCGCCATTGCCTTGCCCAGGCCCGTGCCGCCGCCAGTGATCAGGACGGTCTTGCCCGTATAGGTATCCGGCGGCAGCATGGCCCGCCCCATCTCAGGGGGGGATGAGAGGCCAGGGTATTTATTCCGGTAATCTTCCATCGACGATATCCTTGTGGTTATGGCTTCTGAAAGCGAGGTGCGCGTTTCTGCCTTGCGGCCTGAACGCCTTCGACGAAATCGCCGGTTTCGGCGCACACGCCCATGCTGTGGGTTTCGAGGGCGACCTGTTCCGCCAGATCGCTGCGCATGGCGCTATTGAGCAGATGTTTGGCTTGCGCGAGCCCGCGGGCCGGCCCGGAGGCCAGCCGCCGGGCGACCCGGAGGGTGTGTTCGTGGACTTCTTCGGGCGGCACCACCCAGTTCACCAGCCCCCACGACAGCGCGGTCTGGGCATCGATGTTCTGCCCCAGCAGGGCGAACTGTTTGGCCCTTTTCATGCCAATGGCCCGCGGCAGATGCCAACTGCTGCCGCCGTCCGGCGACAGCCCGGCTTTGATCTGCGCAAGGACAAACTTCGAGTCGGTGGCGGCGACCACGAGGTCGCAGGCCAGCATGAGGCCCACGCCGCCGCCCGCCACGGCCCCGCGCACGCTGGCCACAAACGGCTGTTCCATCCGTTCGATCAGTGAGAAGACCGGCGCCGACCGGGCGAGTCTCGCCTGCAGCGCGGCGCGGCGCTCTTGTGGCGGGAGGAGGGTCATCGCTTCAAGGGCGCCAAGGTCGGCGCCGGCCACGAAATGTTCCCCCGCGCCACGCAGCACCACGCAGCGCACGGTGCTGTCGCCATCGATCTGAAGCAGCTTCGCATGAAGCGCGTCGATCATTTCGATGCTGGTTGCGTTGCGGGCCGCGGGCCTGTTGAAAGTGATCCAGGCAATGCCGTCCGCATCGATTTCATAAAGGAGAGGGGTGGTCATAGTGCGCCGTATCGAAGGTTGAGGCCGGGGCGGGCAGTTCATGCCCGCCCCCGGGGCTGCCATCGCAGCGTGGGGTTCAGTCCGGCCGCTCGTTGCCCATCACGATGGTTCCCGATGCGCCGAAGAAGCCGCCGACCCCGTGGCAGACCGATATTCTGGCGTCGGGCACCTGTGCCGGAGCGACCCCGCGCATCTGCCGCACGCTTTCCTGCAGGGCATACATGCCGTACATGCCGGAATGCATGTAGCTCAGCCCGCCGCCGTTGGTATTGACCGGCAGCTTGCCGCCCGGCGCGGTGTTGCGTTCGGCAATGAAGGCGCCCGCTTCGCCGCGCGGCACGAAGCCCAGGTCTTCGAGTGCGTAGATGGGCAGGTGGGCAAAGGCGTCGTAGGCCATCATGTGATCCACATCGGCATGGCTGATGCCGGCGGATTCGAACGCCAGCTTGCCGCTGACACGGAAGGCCTTGGAAGTGGTGAAGTCTTCCATCTGGCTGATGAGAGGCGTTTCGCAGCTTTCGCCGGTGCCCAGGATATACACGGGCTTGGTGGGGAAATCCTTGGCGCGTTCGGCCTTGGTCAGGATGAGCGCGCCGCCGCCGTCGGTCACCAGGCAGCACTGCAGCAGGCGGAAGGGGTAGGCGATCATTCTGGAACCCAGGACGTCGTCGACCGTGATCGGGTCTTTGAAGGTGGCCCGTGGATTGTGGGCCGCCCATTCGCGCTGGATCACGGATACCGTTGCCAGCTGTTCGTGGGTGAGGCCGTACTGCTTCATATAGCGCAGCACGGGAATGGTGAACAGATTGGGCGGCGTGAAGGGCGCGTACGGCATTTCGAACTGGCCGATCGTGCCGGTGGGCGCGAGATTCTGCCCCATGTAGTAGCCGATGCGTGACTTGCCGCTTTCACCGTGCGTGATCAATACCGTGCTGCAGAGGCCGGCGTCGATCGCGGCGGCCGCGTGGCGCACGTGCAGCATGAATGAGCAGCCGCCGGAATACGTGCCATCCAGCCATTTGGGCGTGATGCCCAGCTGAAAGGCGAGATTGACGGGATATTCGCCGGCGCAGGCGACGCCGTCGATGTCCGATGCCTTCAAGCCGGCGTCATTCAATGCGTTGAGGGCAGCGTCGCAGTGGATGCCCGTCTGCGACAGGTTCTTGATGACGCCCATGTCGGTGGATTCGGCCGCGCCGACGATGGCAATGCTTCCCCGCTTCATGGCTGCACCCCCTTGCCCGCCGGGCGGAACAGCGGCAGCGTGATGTCGTCGTCGACCTGGTTCCAGGTGACTTCAAGAGGCATGTCGAGCACCAGGGCTTCGGGGGTCTGGGGGCAATCGACGATGTTGGTCATCATGCGGGGGCCTTCTTCGAGTTCGACCACGGCAATGGAATAGGGCGGTTCGAAGCCGGGCGCCGGCCGGTGGCCGATGACGTAGCTGTAAAGCTTTGCGCGCCCGCTCGAAGGGATTACCTTTACATTGCGCCCGCTGCATTTCGGGCAGAAAGGGCGGGGGGGGAAATAGGTGTGGCTGCAGCTTTCGCATTGCTGCAGCAAGAGCTTGTGTTCGCGGGTGCCGTCCCAGAAATGCTGGGTTTCCGGCGTGGGCACGGGCTTGGGTCGAGCGGCGCTCATCGGGTCTCCTCGTATTGTTGCAATGGTTTTAAATTATTCTCGCAAAAAAATAAGTTTCTCACAAGGGAAAAATATGGCATCATTCCCGCAGAATATCCGTCGATGCGACCACGAGCCTGAGCGCAAGCCTCGTCCTTCAGGGCGTCAAGCTCCGGCCGACAGGCCGGTGTATCTTCACAGAGGAGACAAGACTTTCATGAGCAGGATCCAAGGACCTCTTACCGGGATCACGATCATCGATCTCACACGGGTGATGGCCGGTCCGTATGCAACCATGCTGCTGTCCGAGCTGGGCGCCCGGGTGATCAAGATCGAAGAACCCGGCAAGGGCGACGATTCGCGCGCCTACGGGCCCTTCATCAAGGGCCGCCCTTGCTACTTCAATTCCATCAACCGCAACAAGGAATCGATCGCCCTCGATCTGCGCAACGAAGAACACTGCGAGGTTCTCGATTCGCTGCTGGCGGGGGCCGACGTCCTAGTCGAGAACTTCCGCCCGGGCGTGATGGAAAAATTCGGCTACGGCTGGGAAACCGTCCACGCGCGCCATCCCAGGCTCGTCTATGCATCGGTGTCTGGCTACGGGCATTCCGGCCCCGAGCGGGACATGCCCGGCTACGACATGGTGATGCAGGGTATCACCGGCATGATGAGCATCACCGGCGAAGCCGGCGGCGAACCCTGCCGCACCGGCATTTCCATTGCCGACGTGGGCACCGGCATCTTCACCGCCACGGCCATCAACGCCGCCCTGCTGCATCGTGAACGCACCGGCGAAAGCACGCATATCGACATGGCGATGTTCGACTGCATGCTGTCCATACTCGAAACCCCCATCGCGCGCTATCAGATGACCGGCGAAATCGCCACGCGCATGGGTTCCCTGCATCCGGCCATCATGCCTTTCGAGGCCTTTCCCACCCAGGACGGGCACATTACGCTGGCCTGCGGCAACGACAAGCTGTTCCGGCAGTTCTGCGGGGTGATCGGCCGCGAGGACCTGGCCACCCATCCCGACTACGAGACGAACGTCAAACGTGTGGAAAACCGCCCGGCCCTGCGCGCCGAGATCATCAAGGAACTCGCCAGGGACACTTCCGACCAGTGGGTGGCGCGGCTGGCTCCGTTGGGCGTGCCGATCGGCCATATCAACAATGTAGAGCAAGCAATCACTCATCCGCAGGTGGCGGCGCGCAACATGCTGGTGACCACGGCCGACCCGGTGCTGGGTCCGCTGAAGGTGGTGGGCAATCCTTTCAAGATGTCCGCCTTCCCCGACATGACGACGCGCAAGCTGGCTCCCGAGCTCGACGAAGACCGCCAGTGCCTCATTGAAGAATTCCACAACTCATCCAAGAGCAGCCATGATCGGTGAACAATTTCTAAGAGAAGACCATCTGATTTTCCAGCAGACGACGCGCCGTTTCGTCGATAAAGAGCTCCTGCCGCACAGGGAAGAATGGGAAGCTCTGGGCACCGTCCCGCGCGACGTATGGCTCAAGGCCGGCGAAAATGGCCTGCTGTGCTGCGACGTGCCCGAAGAATACGGCGGGCCTGGCGGCGATTACATGCACAGCGTCGTGCTCGCCCAGGAAATGGCCCGCGCCGGCGGCGGCGCGCCGGCGTTCGCCGGCCACTCCGATACCGCCGCGCCGTATATTCTGCTGTACGGTTCCGAAGCCCAGAAGAAGGAATGGCTGCCCAAGGCGGTCAGCGGCGAAGCGATCTTCGCCATCGCCATGACCGAACCGCATGCCGGCAGCGACCTGCAGGCGATCCGCACGACCGCCGTGCGCGATGGCGACGACTACGTCATCAAGGGCCAGAAGGTATACATCAGCAACGCCCAGCAGGCGCACGTCGTCATCGTCGCGTGCAAGACCGATCCTTCCGCCGGGGCCAGGGGCATCAGCCTGCTGCTGGTGGAAACCGATCGTCCGGGCTTCGTGCGCGGCAAGATGCTCAAGAAGATCGGCCGCAAGGCGCAGGACACGCTGGAACTGTTCTTCGATGACGTGCGGGTGCCCGTCTCGAATCTCATCGGCGCAGAAGAAGGGCAGGGCTTCTTTCAGCTCATGGGCATGCTCGTGCAGGAGCGTCTCACGTCGGCCGTGCGTTCGACTTCGGCGATGCGGGTCGTGCTGGACGATACGCTGCGGTACGTCAAGGAACGCGAAGCCTTCGGCAGGCCGATCGCCGCCTTCCAGAACACGCAGTTCGAGATGGCCGATCTGTGGTCGACCTACCTCGCGCACCGGGCATTCGTCGAATGGTGCATCGGCAAGCATCTGAAAGGCGAGCTTTCCGCGGTCGAAGCGGCGGCCGCCAAGCTCAGGGCGTCGGAATGCGAAGGGGTGCTCATCGACCGCTGCCTGCAGTTCTTCGGCGGCATGGGGTACATGTGGGAAACGCCGATTGCGCGCGCCTATGCCGACGCGCGCGTCAACCGTATTTCGGCCGGCAGCAATCATATTCTCAAGATGCTGATCGGGCGTGATTTGCTCAAGTGAATCTTTTCCAAAGAAAAAGGAGTGGAATATGGCAGGTTGTCTTGAAAATCAGGTAGTGCTGGTCACCGGCGCGGGCCGTGGAATCGGGCGCGAGATCGCGCTGCTGGCCGCCAAGGAAGGCGCGTCCGTTGTCGTCAATGACCTGGGCTCCGATCCCGAGGGCGGCGGCGTGGATGCCAGCCCGGCCCACGATGTGGTCGCCGAGATCCAGGCCTTCGGCGGCAAGGCCGTCGCCAATACGGACAGCATTACCGACCCCGCGGCGGCCGAGGGCATGGTGAGCCAGGCCATCGACACCTTCGGGCGCCTGGATGCCGTCGTCAACAACGCAGGCTTTCTGCGCGACCGCATCTTCCACAAGATGTCGCATGACGACTGGCAAGCGGTGATCGGGGTGCACCTGACCGGCTACTGGAATGTATCGCGGGCGGCCGCTTCGCATTTCCGCGAGCAGAATCGCGGCAGCTTCGTGCACTTTACTTCCGCGTCCGGCCTGGTCGGCAACTTCGGCCAGGTCAACTACGCCGCCGCCAAGCTCGGCGTGGCCGGCATGTCGAAAGCGATCGCTCTCGACATGCAGCGCTACAACGTCCGTTCCAACTGCATCGCGCCGTTCGCCTGGAGCCGTCTGGTCGGCACCATCCCCACCGAGACGCCGGAAGAAAAGCTGCGCGTGGAACGGGTGAAGACCATGACTGCCGCAAAGATCGCGCCGCTGACGGTCTTCCTGACCAGCGACCTGTCCAAGGACGTCACGGGGCAGATCTTCGGTTCGCGCAAGAACGAGATCTTCCTGTTCAGCCAGCCGCGTCCGATCCGCGCCGTGCAGCGCAGCGATGGCTGGACTCCGCAGACATTGGCTGAACACATGCTGCCGGCCTTCCAGAGCGATTTCTATCCCTTGAGCCGCAGCAGCGACGTCTTCTGCTGGGATCCGGTCTGATGGCGATCGCACTCGACGCGTTGCGGGCGTATCGCACCCGCACCGAACACCGCTACACCAGGAAGGACGTCATGCTGTATGCATTGGGCGTCGGTCTCGGGGCGAACGAGGAAGACCTCCCCTTCGTGTACGAGCAGGGCCTGCGGGTGCTTCCCACGTTCGGCGGTGTTCTGGGCTATCCGGGGTTCTGGATCAAGGAACATCCGGAACTGGGAATCGACTGGCGCAAGGTGCTCAATGGCGAGCAGGCCTTGCGCCTGCACCGGCCGCTGCCCGTGGAAGGGGAAGTGGTCGGGGAACTGCGGGTCGTCGACGTCGTGGACAAGGGGGAAGGCAGGGATTGCCTGCTCTACACGGTGCGCGACGTGCGCGACATGCAGGGCGAACTGCTTTGCGAGGTCTTCAATACGGTGGTGCTGCGCGGCCACGGTGGCTTCGGGGGGCCGGCGGTGCGCAGCGAGCCGGGCCTCGCGGTGCCGGAACGGCCGGAGCGCGAGGCGGACCACGTCGTCGATTTCGACATCCTGCCGCAGGCGGCGCTGATCTACCGGCTGTCGGGCGACTACAACCCCTTGCACGCCGATCCGGGCGTGGCGCGCCAGGTGGGTTTCCCACGCGCCATTCTGCATGGCGCGGCCACCTGGGGCATCGCGGGCTACGTGCTGATGCGCGAAATCTGCGGCGGCAACCCGGAGCGCGTGCAAAGCTTCGGGGCGCGCTTCACGTCTCCGGTATTCCCCGGCGAGACGTTGCGCACCGAAATCTGGCGCCTGGATTCCGGCGCCGCCGTGTTCCGCTGTTCGGTGCCGGCGCGCGATAAGGTCGTTCTGGACGCGGGCGGGTTCACCTTCGCCTGATCCGGCCATCGCCATGGCCGTGTAGCGGGCCGGCCGCGAATAATCATCGCGGCCGGCCCGTATACGCACTTTCGTTGAGTGTGCATGCGCCCGGGAGCGTCGTCAGGCGCTGGCCCGGCTTTGGCGCCGCTGCGGCGTGGCCGTCCGGGCGGCGGCCCGGGGCGCTTTCCTGGGCACGGCCGCAGGACTGGCAGGCGCCGCGTGCTCGGCGGATTCGAGCACCGCCCGGCCCACCCGTTTCAAGTCTTTCGTGATCGCGGCCACCTGATGATCATCGTACTGGCCGTTGAACAGGATGGCCGAGCATGTGAAATTCACCGTGCCGCCCGCTTCGAGCACGGGCGCCGCAATCGTGATGGTGCCCGGCGTCACGTAGCCGTCGTCGATTGCGTAGCCGATGCGGCGGACGTCTTCGAGCTGTTCGAGATAGGTTTCGAAATCCAGTGGCCGGGCCAGCCGCAGCTTCTGGAAGCGTTCCTTGAGCGCGGCGCGGCTCAGCGTGGAATAGGCCGTTAGCACGCGGCCCGACGCGCCCAGCAGCAGCGGCGAGCGGGAACCCACGCGGGCGTAGATGCGGATGGGCGCGTCGCTTTCCGCCGCGGACACGAGCATCATCCGGTTGTCGGATACCCGACGCCAGATCGCCGCCGTCATGCGGTACTTGTGCGCCAGTTCCTCGATGTGGGGCTTGAGTATGTGCAGCTGTGAACTGTGTTCGAGCGCCCCCTGCGCCAGGCCCACCAGCCCCAGGCTGAGCTGGTAGGTCTTGGATGTGGAGTCGAACTGTACGAAGTCTTCCTGTATCAGCGTGCGCAGGATGTTGAAGCATGTGCTGGGGTTGATTTCCACGCCCCGCGTGATCTGCGTGACAGTGGCCGGCCCGGGGGTTGCGCGCAGGAAGCGCATGATCTTGGCCGCATTGACGACAGCGCCAACGATCTTCCCCTTGGGTTTTTCGTCGGGTTTCGTACTGATGGGGAGTTCGGCTGCCTCTTGCATTGCGTATTGGAACCATTTGATTGTTGAAAGGGATTTTACGCTAGAGAGGACGCCTTGAACTATGTCATATTAAAAATATAAGAATAATATTCTCATGGGCGAAAAATTATGCGGTCTGCGTGACTTCCATGGTGTTCCTCCGCATTAGGGCCTGTTGACACTAAAAGGAGGCTTGCACTGGCAGGGTGAGTGAGCAAACACGCGTCTGCCTGCGTTGCAAAGGCTCGCCGTGGGCTCGCCACGGCTGCGCTTCGCGCCTTGCCATCCACACGTTTGCGTACTCATGCAAGGCGCCTTTAGTGTGAACAGGCCCTGGGGCAGAGTGCGAATGAAACGGGTGCGCCCGAAGGCGCGCGGGCGGCGGCTTCCAGGGTTTGTTCGATCACCGCTTGCGGAACCGCATCCGGCAGGAAGGCCCGGATGGAGCGGCGCGAACGGATCGCATCCAGGGCTGGCGTGGATGATCCGCTCGTATGTATGGGGGTGTCTATCAGCTTGTGGTTTCTGGTAATTGGGCTGGCCGTTCCATGTCCAGATTGGCCAGTTCATAGCCCCGGCGGAAATCCAGGATGTGTTTTTCCATCCATTCGCGGGCCTTGGGCGCATCCCTGTCACGGATGGCCTCGACGATCTGTTCATGCGCAAACAGAAGTCGTTCCGCGGCGTTCAGCCGTGACATCACGGACAGGAACGGAGGATAGAACAGTTCGCCGATAGGGGTGCGCGCCGCTTCGAGCGCGCGGTTCGACGTGGCGCGGGCGACCAGCATATGGAACTCGATGTCCAGTTCGGTCAGGCGTTTCGAATCGGACAGGGCTTCCCGCGTGGCGGCGAGATTGCGGTCCAGCGCTTCGAGATCGCCGTCGTCCCTGCGCCGCGACGCGGCCTGGGCCGCCGCGGGCTCCAGGGCGTACATGGCTTCCCACAGCTCTTCGAAGGTGACGTTTTCCATCACCATGACCAGCTTCAATCGCTGGGAAATATCGCCCGATTGCGGAATCGAAGCGAACAGCTTCTTCCGGCCGACTTCGCGTCGCACGAAACCGTTCTGCTCAAGGACGCGAATGGCTTCACGCACCGTCGAGCGATTGACGCCCAGCGCTTCGGCGAGCTTGGCCTCGGAAGGCAGGGCATCGCCCGGCTTGATCTCGCCGGCCAGTATCCTTCTTTCGATTTCGGCTGCAAAGGCCCGGAATGCGGGTTGAGACTGGGAGGGAGTGGGAAGTGTCTGCATGGAAGGGTTGTCGTCATCTGTCAGAAAGGCGGGATCGCTCCAGATCCCGCAGCGCCTTGCGCTGGATTTTACCGGTCAGGGTCTTGGGGAGTTCGGCCAGCGCTTCTATTTCGCGGGGATACTTGTATGGCGCGGTGGTTTTCTTGACGTGTTCCTGGATTTCACGCACGAACTCGTCGGTCAGTGCCACTTCGTCGCGCAGGACGACAAAGGCCTTGACGATTTCCCCCCGCTCGCGATCCGGCTTGCCGATGACCGCGCATTCCAGCACGGCGGGATGTTCCAGCAGCGCGTTCTCGACTTCGCTGGGGCCGACACGGTAACCCGATGAACTGATCACGTCGTCGCGCCGCCCTCGATAGTAGAAGTATCCATCGGCATCGCGGGCTCCGCGGTCGCCAGTGAGGAACCAGCGCTCGTCGCCGGCCTGGACAATGGCCTGGGCTGTTTTTTCGGGGTCGTGCAGGTAGCCCAGCATCATTTGCGGCGCCGGCAGACGGATGGCGATCTCGCCCTCGGTATCGACGGGCAGCCGCTGGCCGTCCTGATCGATGACGTCGATGTCCAGCCCGGGCATGGGCAGGCCCATCGAGCCGTCGCGCACCGCTTTGCAGGGGTAGTTCAGCAGGGTCATCAGTGTTTCCGTCTGCCCATAGGCTTCGAGGATGGGAATGCCGGTGCGGGCCCGCCAGCGGTCGGCCACGACCGTGTTGAGTGTTTCACCCGATGAAACCGTATGGCGCAGCGATGACAGGTCGTACGTGGAGATCTGTTCGTCAACGACGCGGAACAGTTCGGTGCCCGGCGCGCAATAGACGGTAACGCGGTGGCGCTCCAGCAGCCGCAGCCGCTCGGCGGGATCGAACGGGCCGTCGTAGAAGAAACTGCAGGCGCCCATGCCCCACGGGCCGAACAGGATGGAGGTGCCGGCCTTGGACCAGCCGATGTCCGCCGTGCACCAGATGATGTCGCCCGGCCCGAGGTCCAGCCAGAACTCCGCCGAGCCGCGCCAGGCATAGATGGCGCGCGCGGCGTGCAGCACCCCCTTTGGCATCCCCGTCGAACCAGAGGTGTAGTAAAGAACCGCCGGATTATCGGCCATGACGTCCGCGGCTTCGATCACGGGGGCGGCCCCGGCCAGCGCCTCGTCCCAGTCGTCGAAGCCGGGGGATGCGCCGCCGATGGACAGTCGCGCCGTTACGCCGCCGAGCAGGCCTTCGAACTTGGCTGCCTGCGAGGCGCGGCAAATGACACCTTTGGCGCCCGCGTGCTCGATCCGGAATGCCAGATCCTTGGCCGTCAGCATTTCGATGCACGGGATGGCGACGGCGCCAAGACGCAGGCAGGCGACCATGGCGATCTGCCACTCCGGAATCCGCGGCGTCATGACCACGACGATATCGCCCTTGCCGATCCCGCGCGCCGCCAGGGCCGCCGCCGCGCGCATCGAAAGCCGTGAAATATCCGAAAACCGGAAGCGTTGTTCCCGGCCCTGTGCGTCGGCCCAGATGAGGGCCAGCCCATCGCCGTTGCCGGCATGGTGATCCACCACATCCGTGGCGAAGTTGAAGCGTTCAGGCACCTGCCAGCGGAAGCTGGCGCGGGTCGCTTCGTAATCCTGCATGTTGCGGGGCATCTGTCTTCCTCCTTGGATGGGGCTCGTGTCGTCAGATGGCGCCCGCCTGGCGTAAAGCGTCGATTCTTGTCTGATCGTAGCCAAGCGAGGCCAGGACTTCATCCGTGTGTTCACCCAGGAGCGGCGGCGCCATGCGGATGTCGGCCGGTGTTTCAGAAAGCTTGATCGGGAAACCCAGTTGCGGGATGCTGCCCTCGACGGGATGGTCGACCTGAAGGCGCATTTGCCGCGCTTGCGCATGTGGAGTGGCGAGCGCTTCTTCCACGCCCAGCACCGGCCCGAAGGGAATGTCGATGGGCGCCAGTTCGGCCACCCACTGGTCGCGGCCGCGCGTCAGGAAGCGTTCCTGAAGCAGGGCTTTCTGCTTCCTGGCTTCTTCCCCTTCGGGCCACTGCCGGGAAATCAGTTCGGGCACCCCGAAAGCATGGCAGAAGCGCTCCCAGAAGTGCTCTTCGATGATGCCCAGGGCAACGTGGCCGCCGTCGGCGCATTGGTAAATGTTGTAGCAGGGCGCCTGACCGATGAAGGGGCGTTCGCCGCCCCGGGGCTCGATGCCGGCAAAGAGGGTGTCGGCGCCGTGCATCGCCAGCCAGGCGATTGCGCCGTCATGCATGGAAATATCGACGAATTGCCCTTTGCCGGTCTTGCCGCGTGAAACCAGGGCGGCCAGAATGCCCGTGGTGGCCATCAGCGAGCCGCCGCCGACATCGGCAATGGACAGGCCGGGCACGATGGGGCCTTCGCCGGCCTTGCCGAACAACTGCAGCGCGCCGGCCTCGGCCAGGTAGTTCATGTCGTGGCCGGGGCGCAGCCGCCAGGGGCCGGTCTGGCCATAGCCCGAAATGGCGCAGTAGATCAGGCCCGGGTTGACCTCGCGCAAGGCGTCATAAGACAGGCCCAGCCGCTCCATGACGCCGGGGCGGAAGCCTTCCACCAGGACGTCGGCGTCCTTGACCAGGTCGCGCAGGATGGCCTTGCCGCCCTCGTTCTTCAGATTCAGTGTGAGGCTGCGCTTGTTGCGGTTGAGCAGCAGGAAGGAGCCGGATTCCTTCTTCGCAATGGGCGCGAAGGCGCGGTTGTAGTCGCCGGTGCCGGGCTGTTCGATCTTCAGCACGTCGGCGCCCATGTCGGCCAGCATCTGGGTTGCGAAGGCGCCGGGCAGCAGCCGGGTCAGGTCCAGCACGCGCACCCCGTCCAGCGCCATGGCTTGTTTCAGCATGCCGTCCATCCTCCGTCCACCATCAGTGTTGTTCCTGTTATGTATGCGGCGGCGTCCGAGGCCAGGAAGAGGCAGGCGCCGGCTATTTCTTCGGGCTCGCCGAAGCGGCTCAGGGGGGTGCGGCTGATGAGCTGGGCGGCGAGCGCGTCATTGTTGCGGGGGCCGGCGGTCAGGTCGGTGGCGAAATAGCCCGGCCCCACCGCATTGACCCTGACGCCGCGCTTGGCCCATTCCAGGCTCAGTTCGGCCGTCAGGCGTTCCACCCCCGCCTTGGCCGCGCAATAGGCGGTGGTGCGGTCGAGGGCCACTTTTGCCGCGACCGACGTGATATTGATGATGGCGCCCGCGCCGCGATCGAGCATGACCTGCCCGGCATGCTTGCACGCAAAGAAGACGCCGCTCAGATTCACATCGATGATCTGCTGCCATTCCGGGCGGGAAGTGTGTTCGGCGCGTTTATAGAATGGGTTGATTCCCGCGTTGTTGACCAGCACATCGATGCCGCCCCAACGCTGGGCCACGGCCTCGCACATGCCCCGGACCTGCTCTTCGTCGGCCATGTCGGCGGCATATGCCATGACCTCGCCGCCCATGGCGGAGGCGGTGGCGTCCAGTGTTTCCTGGTTGCGGCCGGTGATGGCCACGCGGCAGCCTTCCGCCGCGAACCCTTCGGCAATCGCGCGTCCCAGGCCGCGCCCGCCGCCGGTCACGATCACCACGCGTCCGGAAAGCTGGTCGAGCGCGTTTCGCAATACCGATCCGCTCATGCGATTCTCCGCTCCAGGCGTCGCGCAATGCTCCAGCGGTGTACTTCAGAGGGGCCGTCGTAGATCCGGAATGCCCGGATGTCGCGGAAGATGCGCTCCACCTCGGTCTCGCGCGTGACGCCCATGCCTCCCAGAGTCTGTACCGCGCGGTCCGCGACACGGAAGCAGGCTTCGGAGGCCTGCACCTTGATCATGCTGCTTTCGAAGGAGCCCCGCTCCCCCTGATCCAGCAGCCAGGCGCAGTGCCGCACGCCAAGCCGGGTCAAGTGCAGATCGATTTCATTGTCGGCCAGCATGAACCCCACCCCTTCATGCCGGATCAGAGTCTGCCCGAAGGCTTCGCGTTGTGCGGCATGGCGCGTGGCGATGTCATGGGCGCGCTGTGCGGCGCCCAGCCAGCGCATGCAGTGGGTCAGGCGAGCCGGCACCAGGCGCACCTGGGCGTAGCGGAAGCCTTTGCCGACTTCGCCCAGCACGTCGGTTTCGGGGATTTCCAGATTGTCGAACTTGACGACGGCATGGCCGCCGGCGAAGCTGGAATCCATGGAATCCATGCAGCGGCTGATGGTGAAGCCGCTTGCCGGCAGGTCGCACAGGAACATGGTGGCGCCCAGATCCTCGCCATCCACGATGGTGCGGGCCATGATGATGGCGAAAGCGGCGCCGTCAGCGCCGGTGATCAACCATTTTTCGCCATTGATGACAAAGCGGTCGCCCCTCTTGACGGCCGTGGTCTTCAGCAGCGCCGGGTCGGAGCCCGCGCCGGGATGCGGTTCGGTCATGCAGAAGCAGGAACGGGTCCGGCCTTCCGTCATCGGGCGCAGCCAGCGCGCCTTCTGCGCTTCGGTGGCAACCGCTTCCATCAGATGCATGTTGCCTTCGTCGGGCGCGGCGCAATTCATCGCAATCGGGCCCAGCATGGAATAGCCGGCGGCTTCCAGCACCACGGCTTTTTCCAGATGGGACAGCCCCATGCCGCCGAATTCGCGCGATACCTGCGGGTTGAGCAGGCCGGCATCGCGCGCCTTGCTGACCAGGTCGGCGCGCAGGCCGGCGTCCGGGCCATGGGGCGTGCGGCGCGGATCGGCCTCCATTGGAATGATCTGTTCCGAAATGAATGTGCCGACCCGCTCTTGAAGGGCGGTAAGCTCGGGGGATAGTGAGAAATCCATGGTCGTCTCCATCAGAATAATCGTTCACGCGCCACGTCCAGCGCAAAGGCGAACAGATCGTGGCCCAGCGCCCCGAAGGCGGCGTAGCGGGGGTCGGTGGTCTCGCCCGTGACATGGCGGCGGTGCAACTGTAGAAAGACCACGGCGAGCTTCAGCACGGTCAGCACGCGCCAGGGGCGGATATTGCCGATATCGCGCCCGGTCAGGCGCGCATAGGCGGCGGCGGCTTCTTCGCGGCTCATGAAGCCGGGAAGGGCGGTTGGCATTTGCGCCAGCTCGTGCATGCAATCGGGGTCATCGGCCTGCGTCCAGTACGACAGCAGGGTGGCCAGGTCGAACAGCGCCGGCCCGCGTGTGCCCATGTCCCAGTCGACCAGCGTAGTGGCTTGCAGCGTCACAGGATCGAGCAGCAGATTGTCCAGCTTGAAGTCGGAATGCAGCAGCACCGGCCGGCTATCGTCGGGCGCCGCGCAAGCCCGCAGCCAGTCGGCGACCTGGCGGGCGGCGGGGGGCAGGTCGCCGCCCGTGACGTGGGCCGCGCGGTCCAGCCATCCTTTCACCTGGCGCTGGAAAAACCCTTCGGGCCGGCCCAGCGAGCCAAGACCCAGGCCGTCCAGGTCGACGGCGTGCACGCGTGCCAGTGTCGTGATCAGCGTGTCGGACAACGCGGCGCCGAGCGCGGGGCTTGCAGGCAGCGGGCTGAGGCTGGCGCCGCGCAGCGTGAGGCCGGAGCGGAACTCCAGGATCTGGAAGGGCACGCCGATCACCGATGGGTCTGTGCACAGGAGCAGGCTGCGCGGCGCCAGCGGCAGGCCTTGCCAGAGCACCGACAGAATCCGGTGTTCCCGCGCCATGTCGTTGGCGCCGGGCGGCAGCGGGCCGGAAGGAGGGCGGCGCAACACCGCCCAGCCGTCGTTCACGCGGATCAGGTAGTTCAGATTGGCCAGGCCACCCGCGAACTGGCGTGGCGCCAGCCGGAGATCGAGGCGCAGTCCCTCCTGTGCGAGGTGCGCCGCGAAGGCGGCGGTATCCAGCGGCTGGGACAAGTGTTCGGGACGAAGTGCAAGCCCTTCGGGCAGGCACGGCACTGCGGTCTGCATACTTTGCATTGTTAAACTCCAACACTTGCGAATTATTGTTCGACAATACGGCTTAAGTCAATATTTGGTCGGACTATAATTTGATCTGTGTGGGCCATGTTAGCCTTGTTGCTGATGATTTTCGCAGTACTTGCCGATCATTAGCATGTTTTTGAGCTTATTTGGTCCGACAATTATTGCCGATCTTCCAAAAATTGGCAGGAAGTATGCGTTCAGCGAACACATGACCGCTGACAAGCACTGAGGAAGGGATCTTTCCTGATGCCCTCTCATCTATTGCCATTCACCGGAGAGGGAATGGAGCTACGATTCGCAGGATCTCCCGGAGGGAAGGCGCAAAACCGAACCAGCCCAGGCTGCGCAGGCGAAGAAATTTCCAACATCACTGAATCGACTTTATCAAGGAGCACCGCACATGGCATCCGACGTCAGCAATATCAGCATTATCGGAACCGGCCACACGCGCTTTGGCCGGCTGGCCGAAAACCTGGAAGACCTGATCACCGCCGCCGCCCGCGAAGCGTTGGCCGAGGCCGATCTGCCGGCGGAGGCCATCGACGCGGTCTTCGTCGGCCATTTCAACGCGGGTCTGGTCCGTGACGGATTTGCGGCAAGCCTGGTCCACCAGACCGATCCCGGCCTGCGCTTCAAGCCCGCCACCCGGCTGGAGAATGCCTGCGCTTCGGGTTCGGCGGCAATTCATGCCGCGATTCAGTCCATTCTGTCCGGCCGCGCCCAGAATGTTCTGGTCGTCGGCGCCGAGAAAATGACTGCGCGCAGCACGCCGGAGGTCACCGAGGCGCTTGCCTGCGCGGGCTACCAGAACGATCCGGCCGAGGCCGCCCTGAGTTTCCCCGGCGTCTTCGCGCAGGCGGCGCAGGCCTATGCCGGCCGGTATCGCGACCCGCTCGGGGCCATGGCGCAGATCGCCTCGAAGAACCATCAGAATGCGATGCTCAACCCTTTGGCGCAAATGCGGCGGCCGCTGACAGTGGAGGATTGCGCCACCGTCACCGACAAGAATCCGCTCATCGCTCCGCCGCTGCGGCTGACGGATTGTTCGCTGGTGTCCGATGGCGCCGCGGCGCTGGTCCTGACGAGCACGCAGAATGCGGGAAAGCGCGAGAAGGCGGCGCGGTTTCTTGCGGCGGTGCAGATCAATGATTTCCTGCCGATGTCGCGGCGCGATTTTCTCCTGTTCGAAGGGCCCCGGATGGCCATTCACAAGGCGTACGAAGAAGCCGGCATCACGCAGGACGACCTGAGTTTCGCAGAGGTTCATGATTGCTTCACCATTGCCGAATTGCTCACCTACGAAGCCATGGGGCTTGCGCCGGCCGGGCAGGGTGAAACGGCCCTGAGCAGTGGCCGGGTGATGCGCGGCGGGCAAACCCCCGTCAATCTGTCCGGCGGCCTCAAGGCCAAGGGCCATCCGGTGGGGGCGACCGGCGTGTCCATGCATGTGCTGGCCTACCGTCAATTGACCGGGCAGGCGGGTGAGATGCAGCTTGAACGGGCGGATCTCGGCCTGATATTCAACATGGGCGGCGCCGCCGTCGCCAATTATGCGTCTGTGCTGGCGCCGATGTAGGGGGGAGCCGGGATTGGCCTTATCGTGCAAGGCAAGGTCGAATCCAACCCTGGGACGAGAAAAAGCGCCTTTCTGCAAGGCGCCCTTCTTGAATTTCCTGCTGGCATGGGCAGACCAGGAGGCGGCTGCCTGGCGTGGCAGCAAGGCCTTCTATGCCTAATAACTTATTGAAAAATAATAAATATTTGTTATTCGGTTTTTCAAAGAATCGATAATTGGCGGCTTTTCCCGCCCTTGACGGCATGGCACGCCCAATCAATGAAATAAATATAAAAATTTAATAATAAAAAGAAATTATTTCTTGCTATCGACGCAATCACGAGCAAGTGTCAAAAAAAGATTTGACAAGTATGCCGGTGACTACAACAATATTATTGTCCGACTAAAAATAGCGTACTTCCTGTATTTTTTTGACTGAAACGGGCGATAACGCTGAATTCCCCTATTTTTGTCGGGCCAAACATAAGAGGAGATAACAATGACGACAGGAGACGACAATGGTTAAGCACGTGTGTTCCTGGCTTCGCGTTCCGAAGACGGCGGCATGGCCTGCGTCGAGCACGAGTGTGGTTCGAGCGGGTCGCAGGGTTTTCGGAGCTCTGGTACTGGCCTTGGCCGGGTTGGCCCCAGCGGTGGCGGAGACATTTCCGAATCGGGCATTGACGTTGGTGGTGCCGGCGGCCGCCGGCAGCGCCACCGACATTCTGGCGCGGTTGTTCGCCGAGGGCATGGCGCGTGATTTGCAGCAACCGGTGGTGGTCGAGAATCTGCCGGGTGCCGGTGGCACCATCGGCCAGCGCAAAGTGGCTCGCGCCGAGGCCGACGGCTATACCTTGGTGATCGGTAATGTCGGCCTGCTGGCGGCGACTCCCTGGCTGCACAAGGATTTGCCTTATGACGCGCTTAAGGATTTCACGCCGATCGCCTCCATTGCCGACTCGCCGACTGTGCTGTCGGTGAAAAAAGATCTGCCGGTCAACGATCTGGGGCAGTTCGCCGATTACATCAAACGACACGCCAGCGATGTGTATTACGGCACGGCCGGTGCCGGCACCAGCACTCATCTCGGCGCGGTGCTGGTCAACCAGGCTATCGGGGCCAAAGTCGAAGCGGTGCACTATCGGGGCGCCGGGCAAGCCATTGCCGATGTGATGGCGGGCCACATCGATTACATGGTGGAAAGCAGCGCGACCGCGGTGGCGTCCGCCGCTTCTGGCCGGCTGAAGCCGCTGGCCGTGCTGCGCAAAGAGCGTATTGCGGTACTGCCGGACGTTCCGGCGGCGGGTGAGGCCGGATTCCTCGACCTGAGTTTCGATATCTGGAACATGTTGCTGGTGCCTGGCGGTACGCCGCCCGAGCGGGTGGAGCGGCTCAATGCGTCCGTCAACCGTCAGTTGGACAATCCAGCCGTGCGCGAGCAACTGCAGCAGCTCGGCATGACGCTGCCGGGCACTGAACAGCGGTCGGTGGAAGGGGCTGCCCGTCTGTTGACGGACGAGACCGCCAAATGGCAACAGATACTCGTGGCGGCTGGGTTGGCCGTCTGAGCGCAAACGCAGGGGGCCGCCGCCCTCTGCATGGAAAGCAGTCGTTGGTGGCGAGTTACAGAGGTGGCGATGACTGAAGCTATTGGTTTTATCGGTTTGGGTTCGATGGGGGGCGCGATTGCCCGCAAGCTGCTGGAACGGGGTACTCCGCTCCATGTTTTTGACATCGACGCGGAAATATCGGCGAAGTTCAGGCACCTGGGCGCTCACGTCCATGCCAGTCCGCGCGAAGTGGCCGACCAAGCGGTGCTGGTGTTCTCCTGTCTGCCGACAGTGAGCGCTTGCCGTCAGGTGGCATTGGGCTCAGAGGGCATCGCTCACGGCACCCAGGTAAAGATCTATGCCGAGTGCTCCACCATCGGCCACGCGGTGTGTGACATCGCCGACGGCCTCGCTGAGCGGGGCATCGCCACGCTCGACTGCCCGGTCAGTGGCGGCGTGAAGGCGGTCCGTATGGACACGCTGTCGGTCATGGCGGCCGGCGCGGATCCGGTCTATGCGCAGGCCGTACCCTATCTCGAGCGCTTCGGCAAAAAGGTGTTCCGGGTAGGTCGGCAGCCGGGTCAGGCGCAGACCATGAAGCTGGTCAACAATCTGGTGTCGGCGGCCAATATGGCGGCGGCGTTCGAAGCCGTGGTGTTCGGCGCCAAGGCCGGTCTCGATCCACAGGTGATGGTCGATGTGCTGAATGCCAGCTCCGGCCGCAATTCGGCGACCCAGGACAAACTACCGGATGCCGTTCTGAGTGGCACCTACGACTTCGGCGCCAAGGTCGAGGTCATCTACAAAGACGTTTGTCTTGGCATCGACGAGGCGCAGCAGATCGGCGTGCCGCTTTGGGTGGGCAGTCACATCGGCCAGGTCTGGCGTTATGCGATGAGCCAGGGCGGCGCTCAAGACGACTTCACCACGCTAATCAAGCATATGCAGAAATTGGCCGGCTGCGACGTATTCTGAACCGGCCGTACCGGTTGCGGCGGACGGCGCAGCCAGCCATCAGTGAGGATCAGGGACATGGTAAGCAAGAATACAAAAATCCCGCGACGGGCCGCCGCTAGAACGCCGGCCCGTCGGCAAGACCGATCGGCTGCAGCGGTCCGGCCGGAAGTAATGGCGGCGGGTGAGCGCAACCGCCGTATGGTGCTCGGCGCTGATTACGTAGAGCGTTCGGCGGCGAGGGCCCAGGCCAACCCATTCTTTGCGCCGTTGCAGGAGGCCGTTACCGGTCTGGCCTGGGGCGCGGTATGGGACCGGCCGGGGCTGGACCTCAAGACGCGTAGCCTGATCACCGTCACTGCGTTGTTGGCGACCGGCCGGCATGACGAACTACGACTTCATCTACAGGGCGCGCGCAATATCGGCTGGAGCGCGAGCGAGATCCAGGAAATCATCCTGCACGCGGCCTGCTATTGCGGCATGCCGGTGGCGGTGACCGCGTTTGGCATCGCCGCCGATATTTACGCCGACCCGGCGGCCATGCCTGCAGCGGCCTCCCGCAAGCCGGCCACGCGGACCGCGGCCAAGGGGAAACGCCCTCGTACCGAATCGGTCAGCAGCGGTGGCAAGTAGAGGCAGTCACGCAGCGAAACAAGAACAGCAGAGGAGACGAGAATGAACGAGACGACAACGACGGGATGCATTCTGCGCTGGCTGGCCGGGGTGGCGACGGCGCTGCTGGCCGGCCACGCCGGCGGCGTGTGGGCGGCCGATTATCCGAGCCGGCCGTTGGCCATTGTGGTGCCGGCCGCCACTGGCGGGCCGACCGACATTCTGGCGCGGCTGGTGGCCGAAGGCATGTCACGTCAACTCCAGCAGACCGTCATCGTCGAGAACACGCCGGGCGGCGGCGGCACCATTGCGCTGCGGCGGGTTGCGCGCGCTGAGCCAGATGGCCATACCTTGGTCCTGGCGAATGTCGGGATGCTGGCGGCGACTCCCACGCTGCACAACGATCTGCAATACGACGCGCTGACTGACTTGGTGGCCCTGGCGTCCGTCGCCGATTCGCCGATGGTGCTATCGGTCAAAAATGATTTGCCGGTCGCCAACCTGGCCGAGTTCGCCGATTATGTGCGGGCCAATGCCGGCAAACTTAACTATGGCAGCGCCGGGGTCGGTTCCGGCACCCATCTAGGGGGCATTTTGGTCAATACGGCACTCGGTGTCGACGTCCAGCCCATTCATTATCGGGGCGGTGGTCAGGCCATCACCGATGTCATGGCCGGCCATATCGACTACATGATAGAGAGTGCGACCACCGCGGTCGCTTCGGTCGGCTCCAAGCGGGTCAAAGGGCTCGCCGTGCTCAGCGAATCGCGTATGAGCACGCTGCCGGATGTTCCGTCCTCGGCCGAAGCCGGCTTTCCTGATCTGAACTTCGACATCTGGAATATGCTGCTGGCGCCCGCGGCGACGCCGCCAGACCGCATCGAGACGCTCAGCGGCGCGCTGGTTGCCTTGCTGTCGGAGCCGGACTTCGTCGATCAACTCTCCCAGCTCGGGCTGATCCTGCCGCCGTCCGCGCACCGCAGCGCGCAAGGTGCTGCCGATCTGTTGCGTGACGACACCCGGAAATGGCGCCGTATCCTGACCGACGCCGGTCTAGCGGTCAATTGACGGTTGTTGAGTGCGCATTCCCAGACAGGTGTTGTCAGGCCTATGTGGTCTTCCGCTACGGGTTGGGCGCTTTTGAGCATTCAGCGTGGGCATGGTCGCGATGCCTCTTGGCTATCCGTGGCGGGGACGGCGGTTTGCTATAGGGGTCGGGGCTCCCGTAGTGCGCCTCGATCGACAACTCAGCCGTATCGTTGCCCAGATGCGCCGATGCGTTGAGCACTGGGAACAATTGGTTCTGGGTTCGGCTCCGACGGATTGATGGAATGAAAAAGGGTCAGCACCTTTCAGTGCTGACCCTTTGAATCTTGTGGCGGAGCGGACGGGGCTCGAACCCGCGACCCCCGGCGTGACAGGCCGGTATTCTAACCAACTGAACTACCGCTCCGCAGCGGTTGCCAAAATCATTTGGCGTCCCCTAGGGGATTCGAACCCCTGTACCCACCGTGAAAGGGTGGTGTCCTAGGCCTCTAGACGAAGGGGACTAGAGCAACAAGCCATAAATTCTAACATGAATTTTTCTGCTTGCCAATCACACTTTTCAGTGCGTCTTCGTTAGTGGTGGAGGTAAGCGGGATCGAACCGCTGACCTCTTGCATGCCATGCAAGCGCTCTCCCAGCTGAGCTATACCCCCGTACTCACAAGACTTCACAGTAAACCACTTTTGGAGCCGGGCTTGGTGCCCTTTCCCGCAAGCTGTTCGCTGTTTTTCGTGTGCGTCTAGCGAAGAAATGAAATTATGCACACTTTCTTTTCTTTGTGCAAGTCCTGTCAGGCTAAAGTGTGTGGTTTATGTGTCGTTTTTGATAAATATCAAATTTAGGACCGGTACAGCGCTTCATCATCCCCTTTGCCATGAACGAGACCAATACGAAAACCATCCGCTTTCCAGCGCATGCCGGCCGGCTGCCCAGTCTGGGTATCGCACAGAAGATCGGGGCATTCTTCCTGGCGCTCCTGCTGATCGCCGCCGTGAATGTCGTGCTGGTAGAGCGCATGATGCAGAAATCGGACAGTGTCGCGGATACGATCAATGTGGCGGGCAAGCTGCGCATGCTGGGGCAGCGGGTGGCACTGCAGACGATGAATCATGGCAACGGCGTGGGCGCGGGCGAAGTCGAGGTGCGCCAGCTGATGCGCGATTTCGAAACCGGGCTGGCGGCGCTTTCCGACGGCGGCTACGTGTTCGGCATGTATATAGAGGGCCTGTCCTCCCTGCATCGCACGCGCCTGGACGCGGTGCGGGAGCAGTGGACGGTCTACCGGCGGTCCGCGCATCAGTTGCTCCAGGAAGTCGGGCGCTACCGCAACGAAGCGGGAAGCCTGGCCGCCGCGGCCTTTGCGGCGCGGGGCAGCGTCAACATGCTGATGGAAGACATGGCCAGCCAGTCCACGCGCCTGCTGGAGCGGACCGAAACCCTCATGAACGGGATACTGGTGGATGTCTAGTCCCTGCGCGATGACGCCATGAGCCGCATGTACATGCTGCTGGCCGTGGACGCCCTGCTGATCCTGCTGGCGTTCATGGCGGTCCGGCGCCAGATCGTCGTTCCCCTGCGCGACCTTTCCACGCATTGCAGGGAACTGGCCGGCGGCAACTACAGCACGCGCTTCGAGGTGTCGAACCAGGACGAGATCGGGCAATTGGCCAAGGTGTTCAACGAATCGGCCTGGCGCATCGGGTCGCTCGTCGACCGGATCGAACAGGACCGCTCCAGCCTGGAGCGTGCCGAAAGCATGTTTCGCGGCATTGCCGAGAATTCCATGGTGGGTGTCTATATCGCCCACAAAGGCCGTTTCATCTATGTGAACGCCAAGATGGCCGAAATGTTCGGTTACACGCGCGACGAGATGGTGGCCGAGGTGCCTTCCTCCATCGTGTTCAGTGAAGCGTCGAGCGAAGAGGTCGGCGAAACCAGCGCCCGCGAGCGCCTGCTTGGCAATGTCCCGGGCCTGTGGGTGGAAAGAAAGGGCCGGCGCCGGGATGGCACGCTGATCGAAGTGGAGATCTTCGGTTCGCTGATGAGCCTGAACGGGGATCTGGTCACCATCGGCATTGCGCTGGACATCACGCGGCGCAAGGAAGTCGAGGCCCAGGCCAGGCTGGCCATGCTGGTGCATCGTCATAGCAGCGAGGCCATGGTGGTCACCGACCCCGCCGGCCGGCTCATCAGCGTGAACCCCGCGTTCACCAAGATTACCGGCTACCAGTCGGAAGAGGTGATCGGCAAGCGGCTGAGCGTACTGAGTTCCGGCCGCCATGACGCGAACTTCTATCAGGATATGTGGCATGCGATCCGGACCACGGGCTCCTGGGAAGGCGATATCTGGAACCGCCGCAAGAACGGCGAGATCTATGCCGAACGCCTGACGGTCAATACCAGCTACGACGATGACGGCATCCCGCGCTACCGCATCGGGCTGTTTTCCGACATCACCAAACAGAAAGAGGCGGACGCCTTCATCTGGCGCCAGGCCAATTACGATCACCTTACCGGCTTGCCGAACCGGCAGTTCTTCCACGATCGCCTGGAAAAGGAAATGCAGCGCTCTGATGTCACCGGGCGCCCGCTGGCGCTGGTGTATCTCGACCTCGATGACTTCAAAGAGCTCAACGATACCCTGGGCCACAGCACCGGCGACAAGCTGCTCGCCCAGGCGGCGGAGCGCCTGTCCTCCTGCGTGCGTTCCACGGACACCGTGGCCCGGCTGGGCGGCGACGAGTTCGTTTTCATACTGGGCGGGCTGGCCGATCTCGAAGTGGTCGACCGCATATGCGAACTGGTGATGGAGCGTCTTGCCGAGCCTTTTCTTCTGGACGGCGAACAGACCGTCATTTCGGCAAGCATGGGCATCACCTTCTATCCCATCGATGGCGAATCGATCAAGGGTCTCCTGCAGAACGCCGACCTTGCCATGTATTCGGCCAAGGGCCGCGGCAAGCGGCAGATGGCGCGTTTCATGCCTTCGATGCAGGTGCACATGGCGATGCGGCGCGAGCTGGGAAGGGATCTCGTCGTCGCGCTGCGGGAGCAACAGTTCGATCTGGCCTACCAGCCCATCATCGAGCTGGCTTCCGGCCGCATCGACAAGGTGGAATGCCTGGCCCGCTGGCGCCACCCGCAGAAGGGCATGATCAGTCCCGTCGTCTTCGTGCCATTTGCCGAAGATTCGGGGTTGATCGATCAGATCGGCGAGTGGGTGTTCCGCAAGGCCACCCGCCAGGTGGCGCAATGGCGCCGGATCGTCCCCGGGCTGCAGGCCAGTGTGAACGTATCGCCCGCCCAGTTCCTGGGCAAGGCCATGTGCCCCAGGGAATGGCTCGAACATCTCTCGGGGCTCGACATGGCGGGCACGCATGTGGTGGTGGAAATCACCGAGCGCCTGCTGATGAATGCCGATTCCGAGATCTCACGCAAGCTGATCGCCTTCAGGGATGCCGGTGTCCAGGTCGCCCTGGACGACTTCGGCACCGGCTACTCGTCGATGTCCTACCTGAAACGCTTCGATATCGACTACATCAAGATCGACCAGAGTTTCATACGCAATCTGGCGCCGGGCTCTGAAGACCTGGTGCTGTGCGAAGCCATGATAGTCATGGCCCACCGCCTGGGCCTGCAGGTGGTGGCCGAAGGGGTGGAAACCCTGGCGCAGCGCGATCTGCTGCTGGCCGCCGGTTGCGATTTCGCCCAGGGCTACCTGTTTTCGCGGCCGGTCGATGGCGAACGGTTCGAGGCGCTGCTGCGCGAGGGCCACATCGCCGCGGCGACGATGAGCAGGCAAAGCAGCAATACCGGGCGGTTCGACCAGCGCACATAAGGCGTGAGCCCCGAGGTGCCCTGCACCTCGACGTCCAGCACGCCCTTCACGTGGGGCTGAAGCACGGCCCGGACCGCACCGTCCGGGTTGATTGCCGCGGTCATGCCGGTATTGGTGGCGCGCAGCATGGGGCGGGCCGTTTCGAGCGAGCGCATGCGGGAAATCTGCAGGTGCTGCCGCAATGACCATGAATCGCCGAACCAGGCGAGATTGCTGACATTCACCAGGATGCTGGCGCCGCCGCCGTCCACATCGCCCCTGACGCCCTGTATGATTTCCTCGCCGAAAACGTCTTCGTAGCAGATGTTGGGCGTCACCATCTGGCCGGCGATCGGCATCGCTGGCTGGCCCAGGGTGCCCCGGTCGAAGTCCCCCAGCGGGATGCTCATGGTATTCACGAACCAGCGGAAACCGGTGGGGATGAATTCGCCGAAGGGAACGAGGTGCACTTTGTCGTAGCGCAGCGGCGTGCGCGCGGCCGCAATGGCTTCGGCACTGGCTTCGCCGTCGAAGGCGATGGCGCTGTTGGTGTAGCGGTTGCGGCCATCCACGCGTTCATGCAGGGGCACGCCCATCAGCAGTGTGGTGCCGCGTTCCCGCGCGATGGCCAGCCAGTCCGTCCAGACCCGCGGGTGAACGCGGTCCTGCAGCAGCGGCACGACGGTTTCCGGCAGTACGGTGATGTCCGGCTCGCGGCCGCCGTCCTTGGGCGCCAGGCGGGCCAGCATCATATAGTCGGCAATGCCGCGTTCGATCAGCAAGGGGTCGAACTTCTGGGATTGCGGGATATTCCCCTGCACCAGACGCACCAGTATGGGTTCGCCGTACGGACGGGACCAGGCCACATGCGAGAGGGCGATTCCGGCGACACCGGTCAGCAGGCTGACGGCGAGCGCCGTGGCCGACTGTACGTCTTTGCCCGTGTTGCGGCCTATCACCACGAGCGCGACGGCGGCCGAGGCGAACGCTGCCAGCCAGGCGACGCCGTAGACTCCTACGACGGCGGCCCATGGGGCCAGCACGCCCTCGACGTGGGCATAGCCGATGTTCAGCCAGGGAAAGCCTGTGAAGAGGGTGCCGCGCAGCCATTCGCCGAGCGTCCAGCAGGATGCCCATACGGCGCCGGCCCACAGGACGGCCAGCGGATCGGGGCGCACGCGCCCCCGCAGCAGCCGCCACGCCAGCAGGCAGGCCAGCATGCCGTAGATGGACAGCGCCGCGGCGAATATGAGCACTGCGGCGATGGCCATCGCCAGCGGCATGCCCCCGTACTCGTACATGCTGATATAAAGCCAGTAGAGGCCGAAGGCGAACTGGCCGAATCCGAACAGGAAGGCGCGCAATGCCACGCTGCCGGCACCGGGAGCCTGCAGCGTGTGCCGGGCGAGGAAGGCGAGGCAGGCGATCTGCACATAGGGCAGGACCCAGCCGGGCAGGGGGTGGGGGGCGAAGGCCAGCGCATGGATGGCGCCGGCGATGAACAGCAAGGCGTGACGCAGGGCCTCGGGGCTGTTGAAATAAGAGCGCGGCGCCACCGCTCAGCCGCCCGCGGATTCGGCCAGGGCCGTGGGCGGCGTATCGAGCTGGATGTGCAGCCACAGTGCGCGGCGGGCGTCGGCCCCGACCACGGTGATGTTCAGGCCGGCGTGGCTGAGGCTTTCGCCGCGGCGCGGGATGTGGCCCAATTCAGCGGCGAGCCAGCCGCCCACGGTATCGTAGTCGTCGTCCGGAAGGCTGGTGCCGAAGGTCTTGTTGAAGACGTCGATTTCCGTGATGCCCATGGCGCGCCAGCTGTTGCTGCCGGTCTGGAAGATGGTCTTTTCGGCGTCTTCATCATATTCGTCCTCGATTTCGCCGACGATCTGTTCGAGCACGTCTTCCATGGTCACCAGGCCGGCGGTGCCGCCATGTTCGTCGATGACGATGGCCAGGTGGTTGCGGCTGCTGCGGAAGTCGCGCAGCAGCACGTTCAGGCGCTTGGTTTCGGGAATGAAGACGGCGGGCCGCACCAGGGGTCGGAGATCGAGCTGAGGATTGCTGATGGACAGGAGAAGGTCTTTGGCCAGCAGGATGCCGACGATGTTGTCGCGGTCGCCTTCGTAGACGGGAAAGCGGGAATGCCCGGTTTCGATGATTTCCGGAAGCACGTCGGACAGCGGTCGGCCGATGTCGAGCATGTCCATTTTCGAGCGCGGCACCATGATGTCGGCCACGGTCTGGTTGGCGACATCCAGCGCGCCCGACAGCATGGTATAGGCTTCGCTGTCCAGGACCTTTTTTTCATGGGCGACATCGAGGAAATCTTTGATGTCGTTGCGGTCTTCCGGTTCGACGGGCCGCATGAAGGCCGTCAGGCGGGCGAATAGCGATTTGGGGCCCGGCTTCTGTCGGGGTTCAGCGTCGGGTGGGTTAGGGTCTGACATTGTCCAGGGGACGTGTTGAAAGGACTTTAGGATAACTCAAATCCGGCCCGGTTGCGCCTGCGGAACAGCCGGGTGGGAAGGGCCGAAATCGGGGTTTTGAGGGGGATGCCACCGCCAACCGCGCGGATGGGCGGGCGCCGGCGTGGGCGTTTACACGTAAGGATCGGGAATCCCCAGGCTTGCGAGAATGCGGGTCTCCAGCGCTTCCATGGCGCGGGCGTCGTCTTCTTCGAGATGATCGTAGCCCAGCGCATGCAATACGCCATGCACGGTCAGATGGGCCGCGTGAGCCAGCAGCGGCTTGCCCTGTTCGGCGGCTTCGCGGCGCAGGACGGGCACGCACAGCACGATATCGCCGCTGGCCGTGCCGGCGGGGTCGATGCCGTACTCGAAGGTAAGGACATTGGTGGCATAGTCGCGCTCGCGATAGCCGTGATTGAGCGCCTGGCCTTCGGCGGCGTCCACCAGCCGCAGCGTCAGTTCGGCGCGGACGTAGCGGGGAGCGGGGAGCAGGGCGGCTTCTTCGCGGGCGGCGGACTCGACGGCGCGGCGCGCCCAGCCCCGCAGCCGCCAGCGCGGCAGCTCGGGCGCTTCGGTAGCGTATTGCACGGACAGCCCCAGCGATGGCGGCCGCGCCGCGCCGCCCGCCGGTTCATCGGTCATGATCGCCCGCTTTTTCGTAGGCTTCGACGATGCGCGCCACCAGGGGGTGGCGCACCACGTCGCGGCTGGTGAAGCGTGTGGTGGCGATGCCCTGGACGTCCTCCAGCACCTCGACCGCGTGCGCCAGGCCGCTGCGCTGCCCCTTGGGCAGGTCGATCTGGGACGGGTCGCCGTTGATCACGGCCTTGCTGCCGAAGCCGATGCGGGTGAGGAACATCTTCATCTGTTCCGGCGTGGTGTTCTGGGCTTCGTCCAGAATCACGAAGGAATGGTTGAGCGTGCGCCCCCGCATGTAGGCCAGCGGCGCGATTTCTATCGTCTGTTTCTCGAACAGCCGCTGCACCTTGTCGAAGCCCATGAGATCGTACAGGGCGTCGTACAGGGGGCGCAGATAGGGGTCGACCTTCTGGACCAGGTCGCCGGGCAGAAAGCCCAGGCGCTCGCCCGCTTCGACGGCCGGGCGCGTGAGGATCAGGCGCTGGACGCTCTCGCGTTCCAGGGCGTCGATGGCGCAGGCGACCGCCAGCCAGGTCTTGCCCGTGCCGGCCGGCCCGATGCCGAAGGTAATGTCGTGCTTGAGGATATGGTTGAGGTAGTCGCGCTGGCGGGGCGTCCGGGGGCGCAAATCGCTGCGGCGGGTGCGCAGGCTCAGGCTCATGTCGTCGACCGGCGGCAGTTCGGGCAGCTCGGCCGCGGGTTCCGGGCCGGATTCCCGTTCATCGGGCAGGCGTCCCGCGCCCAGCTCGACCAGGCCCAGCTGGATGTCGTCGACCGACAGCGGGCCCTTGCGGGCGCGTTCGTGGAACCATTCCAGTGCCTTGGCCGCCAGGGCCGCGTGCTCGCCCGACAGGGTGACCTGGCTGCCGCGCCGGTTCAGCGCTACGTTCCAGCCGTCGGCGATCTGGCGCAAGTTCTCGTCGAGGGGGCCGCAGAGGTTGGCCAACTGGGTGTTGCCGCCTTCCAGCGTGACGACGGCGGATGAGGCGCTGTGCTTGCGGGCTGTCATGAGCGGTTTTCTCCGGCCGCCTGGCTTTCTGTCGGGGCGAGGCGCCCGCGCAGGGAATTGGTCATGGTTTCGGTGATGACGACATCCACCATCCGGCCGATGAGCCGCGGGTCGCCCATGAAGTTCACCATCCGGTTGTTCTCGGTGCGCCCGGCGAGTTCCCTGGGATTCTTGCGGGAGGGGCGTTCCACCAGGATGCGCTGCACCGTTCCGACCATGGAGGCGCTGATGGCGGCGGCCTGTTCATTGACGAGCGCCTGCAGGCGGTACAGGCGTTCGAGCTTTTGTTCCTGTGGCGTGTCGTCGTGCAGGTCGGCGGCCGGCGTGCCGGGGCGGCGGGAATAGACGAAGGAGAAGGACTGATCGAAGCCGATGTCGCGGATCAGATCCATGGTTTTCTGGAAATCGGCTTCGGTTTCGCCGGGGAAGCCGACGATGAAGTCCGACGAAAGCGTCAGGCCGGGCCTGGCCTGGCGCAGCCTTCGGACGATGGACTTGAATTCGAGCGCGGTGTAGCCGCGCTTCATGGCCGAAAGCACACGGTCGCTGCCGGCCTGGACCGGCAGGTGCAGGAAGGGCACGAGCTTGGGCAGCGCGCCGTGCGCTTCGATCAGCCGGGCCGTCATTTCCTTGGGATGCGAGGTGGTGTAGCGGATGCGTTCGATGCCGGGGATTTCGTGCACGTATTCGAGCAGCATGGCGAAGTCGGCGATGCCGTCGCCTTCGCTTTCGCCCAGCGGCCCGCGATAGGCGTTCACGTTCTGTCCCAGCAGGGTGACTTCCTTCACGCCCTGGTCGGCCAGATCGGCGACTTCCACCAGGACATCTTCGAACGGACGCGACATTTCGGGGCCGCGCGTGTAGGGCACCACACAGAAGCTGCAATACTTGCTGCAGCCTTCCATGATGGAAACGAAGGCGGAGGGGCCTTCCACCCGCGCCGGCGGCAGGGCGTCGAATTTTTCGATTTCGGGAAAGCTGATGTCCACCTGCGATCGGCCGGAATCGCGGCGGCGCGAGATCAGTTCCGGCAGGCGATGCAGCGTCTGCGGGCCGAACACCACGTCGACGTAGGGCGCGCGCGTGACGATGGCGTCGCCTTCCTGGCTGGCCACGCAGCCGCCCACACCGATCACCAGGTCGGGATTGAGTTCCTTCAGGTGGCGCACCCGGCCCAGGTCGGAAAACACTTTTTCCTGGGCTTTTTCGCGCACCGAACAGGTATTGAAGAGGATGATGTCGGCTTCTTCGGGGGTGCCCACGACGCGGGCCCCATGGGCCTGGCGCAGTACGTCGACCATCTTGTCGGAATCGTACTCATTCATCTGGCAGCCGAAGGTGCGGATGAAGACCTTCTTGCCGGCCTGTGCTGGCAATGCGCCGGAGGAAGCGGCCGGGCCGCCCGACAGGCCGGCTTTCGAAGGGTCGCCGGCATCTTCGCCATCGGTGGCGCCCGAAGGTTCGGGCGGCGTGGAGGGCGTGGGGCTGTCTTCGGGTTCTTCAGGCAGGATCAGGCCGGTGGGGCGTGGCGGCGTGGCGGGCGGAGGCGCGGGCGTGCCGCGAGTGGGGCGCTTGATGGAGATTTCTTGCATATCGGTGGCCGTGACGGGTGTTCATCCCGGGGGCGGAAAACTGGAATCCTCCATTGTACCGTGCGCGGGCGCGCCCGCCCCAACGGCGGAACGCCGGCCACAGGGCCGGCGTCCGGGAGCTGCATGCCTCTGCAGGCGTGCGTGGTCAGGCGATTTCCGCGCTCGGGTCGTCTTTCTTGGGCGCCTTGACCAGGTCTTCGCGCTTCACGCCCAGCCACATGGCGATGGAGGCGGCCACGAACACCGAGGAATAGATGCCGAACCAGATGCCGATGGTCAGCGCCAGCGAGAAATTGTGCAGGGTGGGGCCGCCGAAGAAGAACATGGACAGCACCATCATCTGCGTGGACCCGTGGGTGATGACCGTGCGCGAGATGGTCTGTGTGATGGCGCTGTCGATCACTTCGCGCACACTGGTCTTGCGCTGCTTGCGGAAGTTCTCGCGGATCCGGTCCATGATGACCACGGATTCGTTCACGGAATAGCCCAGCACGGCCAGCACCCCCGCCAGTACGGAAAGCGAGAACTCCCACTGGAAGAAGGCGAAGAATCCGAGAATGATGACGACGTCGTGGAGGTTGGCCACCACCCCGGCCACGGCGAACTTCCATTCGAACCGGAAGCCCAGGTAGACCATGATGCCGACGATCACCACTAGCAGGGCCATCAGGCCGTTCTCGACCAGTTCCCGGCCCACCTGCGGGCCGACGAATTCGACGCGGCGCAGTTCGACGTCGGGCGAGGAAGCCTGAAGCGCGCCCATGACGGCTTCGCTCTGTACGGCGGAGGTTTCGCCTTCGCGCGTGGGCAGGCGGATCATGACGTCGCGCGAGGTGCCGAAGTTCTGGACCTGGAAGTCGGTATACCCGAGGCTGCTCACGGCATTGCGCACTTCTTCGAGCTGCGAGGCCTGCTGGTAGTGGACTTCCATCACGGTGCCGCCCGTGAACTCGATGGACAGATGGAAGCCGCGGGTGGCGATGAAGAAGACGGCAGCCAGGAAGGTGATCAGGCTGATCAGGTTCAGCACCAGGGCATGGCGCATGAACGGGATGCTGCGGCGAATGCGGAAAAATTCCATGTTGCGTTCTTACCTTTGAAAAGGCGGCGGCCCTTGCGGCGCCGCCCCGGATCAATCCTTGGGTTTCCAGATCTGGCCGATGGAGAGGGCCTGCAGCTTGCGCCGCGAGCCGTACCACAGGTTGACCATCGCCCTGACCCCCACGATGGAGGAGAACATGGACGTCAGGATGCCTATGCAGTGGACCACCGCGAAGCCGCGCACGGGGCCGGTGCCGAAGGCCAGCAGCGCCAGGCCCACGATGAGGGTCGTGAGGTTGGAGTCGAGGATGGTGCCCCATGCGCGCTCGAACCCCAGATTGATGGCCTGCTGCGGCGAGTGGCCGGCGCGCAGTTCTTCGCGTATGCGTTCGTTGATCAGAACGTTGGCGTCGATGGCCATGCCCAGTGTCAGCGCGATGGCGGCAATGCCCGGCAGCGTGAGCGTGGCCTGCAGCATGGACAGGATCGCCAGCAGCAGCAGGACGTTGAACATCAGGCCCAGCGTGGAGAAGATGCCGAACAGGTGATAGTAGAGGATCATGAACACCGCGATGGCGATGAAACCGTACAAGGTGGAATCGAAACCCATCTTGATGTTGTCGGCGCCCAGGCTGGGGCCGATGGTGCGCTCTTCGATGATCTCCATGGGAGCGGCCAGCGAGCCCGCCCGCAGCAGCAGTGAAACGTCGGCGGCTTCCTGGGCGCTCATGCTGCCTGATATCTGGACCTGGCCGCCCGGGATCTCGCTGCGGATGACCGGCGCCGTGACGACCTGGCCCCGGCCCTGTTCGAACAGGACGATGGCCATGCGGCGGCCGATGTTGTCGCGGGTGATGTCGCGGAAGATGCGGGCGCCCTTGGCGTCTAGCGTGAGGTTGACGGTGGGCTGCTGGGTCTGCTGGTCGCGGCCCGGCTGGGCGTCCTGGAGGTTTTCGCCGGTGAGGATCACCTGGCGGCGCAGCAGCAGGGGGCGGCCGTCGGTGTCTTCGAAGCGTTCCAGGCCGAAGGGCACCGTGCCGGCATTGAGCGCGGCGATGGCCGTCGGCGAGTCGTCGACCATGCGGATTTCGAGGGTGGCGGTGCGGCCGAGGATTTCCTTGGCCTTGGCGACGTCCTGCACACCCGGAAGCTGCACGATGATGCGGTCGGCGCCCTGCTGCTGGATCACCGGCTCGGCGACGCCCAGCTCGTTGATCCGGTTGTGCAGGGTGGTGATGTTCTGGCGCAGGGCGTTGGTCTGCACGGCGGTGATCGCCATTTCACTGAGCTGGCCGCGGGCCGTGAACTGGCCGGCGGATTGCCCTGCGGCCGTGAAGGTCATATCGGGCATGGCCCGGCGCAGCTCGGAGATGGCGGCATCGCGGTTGGCCTCGCTGGCGAAGGACGCCAGCACGGAAAGGTCGCTGCGCTCGACGCCGGCGAGCGGCACGCGGGCTTCGCGCAATACCGCGCGCACGTCGTTGGACAATGTGTCGTAGCGGCCGGTGAGGGCGCCGCGCATGTCGACCTGCAGGAGGAAATGCACGCCGCCGCGCAGGTCGAGGCCCAGGTACATGGGGTTGGCGCCGATGGCGGTCAGCCAGGTCGGGGATGCGGACAGCAGGTTCAGCGCGACCGTATAGGAAGGATCGTCTGTATTCGGGTTCAGGGTGCGCTCGATGAGATCCTTGGCCTGCAGCTGGACGTCCGTGGAGGCGAAGCGTACGCGCACGGTTCCGGAGGGGCCGCTTTGCTCGAAGAAGGCGCCGGTGGTTTCGATGCCGTTGTCGCGCAGCAGGCCTTCCATCTGATCCAGCATGGAGACGTCCACCTTGACCGTGGATTTCGCCGGGGCGATCTGGACCGCGGGCGATTCGCCGAAGAAATTGGGAAGGGTGTAGAGCAGCCCGATGATCAGCGCCACCGCTACGGTGAGGTACTTCCAGAGGGGATAACGGTTCATTCTCGGTCAGCAGGCGGAAGGACGGAAATACCCCGGGACGGCGCCCGGGGCGGGAAAGCGGTTTGTCAGAGCGTCTTCATGGTGCCCTTGGGCAGCACCGAAGTGACGGCATTGCGCTGGACGATGGTTTCGACCGGCCTGTCGGCGAGGTTGGAAACGTCGACGGTCACATAGTTGTCGCTGACCTTGGTGATGCGACCGAGCAGGCCACCCTGGGTGATGACTTCGTCGCCCTTGGCCAGGCTTTCCACCAGCTTGCGATGTTCCTTCTGACGCTTCATCTGGGGCCGGATCATCAGGAAATACAGAATGACGAACATCAGGATGATGGGCAGCATGCCCATCAGTGCATTCCCTTCGCCGGGCGCGGCCTGGGCGATGACAAGTGGCAGGGTGTCGGTGAACATCAGGTGCTCCTGTGGTTTCTTGGTTAACTCTTTATTGTAGCGATAAGGCCCTGTCGTGGGTCGCCTATCGTCGAAGTGCCCGGCCGGGCGCTCAGTCGATGCCGCGCGTCCGGTCCCTGGCGAACTCTTCGCGCCAGGCCTCAAAGCGGCCGTCGGCGATGGCCTCGCGCATTTCCGCCATGATCTTCAGGTAGAAATGCAGGTTGTGCAGGGTGTTCAGGCGCGAGCCGGTGATTTCGTTGGCGCGCTGCAGATGATGCAGATAGGCCCGGGAAAAGTGGCGGCAGGTGTGGCAGTCGCAGCTCGGATCCAGCGGCCGGGTGTCGTCGCGGTAGCGGGCATTGCGGATCTTGATGTCGCCGTAGCGCGTGAACAGCCAGCCATTGCGGGCGTTGCGCGTGGGCATGACGCAATCGAACATGTCGATGCCGCGGCTCACGCCTTCCACCAGGTCTTCGGGCGTGCCCACGCCCATCAGGTAGCGCGGCGCATGGACGGGAAGGCGGGGGGCCACATGGGCCAGAACCCGCATCATGTCTTCCTTGGGTTCTCCCACCGACAGCCCGCCAATGGCATAGCCTTCGAAGCCGATGTCGAGCAGGCCGGCCAGGGATTCATCGCGCAGGTGCTCGTACATGCCGCCCTGCACGATGCCGAACAGGGCGTTGGGGTTTTCCAGCCGCAGGAACTCGTCGCGCGAACGCCTGGCCCAGCGCAGCGACATGCGCATGGAGGCCGCGGCTTCGTCGGCCGTTGCGGGCCGGCCCTCGATCTCGTAGGGGGTGCATTCGTCGAACACCATGGAGATGTCGGAGTTCAGCGCATGCTGGATGCGCATGGATTCCTCGGGTGTGAGGAACAGGCGCGATCCGTCGATGGGCGAGGCGAAGCGCACGCCTTCCTCGGTGATCTTGCGCAGGCCGTCCAGGCTGAACACCTGGAAGCCGCCGGAATCCGTGAGGATGGGGCGGTGCCATTGCATGAAGCCATGCAGGCCGCCGTGCTTGCGCATGATGTCGGTGCCCGGCCGCAGCCAGAGATGGAAGGTGTTGCCCAGCACGATCTGGGCGCCGACCTCGTCGAGTTCGTGCGGCAGCATGGCCTTGACGCTGCCGTAGGTGCCCACAGGCATGAAGATCGGCGTCTGTACCGTGCCGTGGTTGAGCTGGAGCCGGCCGCGGCGCGCCGCGCCGTCGGTCGCCAGCAATTCGAATTGAAGGCGGGTCATGTGTGATTCGGGGATTCTATGAACATGGCATCGCCGTAGCTGAAGAAGCGATACCGGGATTGCACGGCGTGCGCATAGGCACGGCGCATGGAGTCCATGCCGGCCAGCGCGGATACCAGCATGAGCAGGGTGGACTGGGGCAGGTGGAAGTTCGTGATCAGCGCATCGACCATCCTGAAACGGTAGCCGGGGGTGATGAACAGGCGGGTGTCGCCTTCGGCGTCCCGGGGGGCCGGCGCCGCTTGCGGTGTCCGCTCCAGCCATGCGGCGGCCGATTCCAGCGCCCGCACGCTGGTGGTGCCCACGGCGATCACCCGGCCGCCGCGCTCGCGGGTCCGGCCGATGCGCTCCAGGGTGTCGGCGTCCACGTGAAAATACTCGGCATGCATGATGTGGTCGCTCAGCCGCTCCGCCCGCACCGGCTGGAAGGTGCCGGCGCCGACGTGCAGGGTGACGAAGGCGGATTCCATTCCCTGGGAGGCGAGCGTGGCCAGCATGTCTTCATCGAAATGCAGGCCCGCGGTCGGGGCGGCGACGGCCCCCGGCTTGCGGGCATAGACCGTCTGGTAGCGGACTTCGTCTTCGTGGCTGGCCGCGTGGGTGATGTAGGGTGGCAGCGGTGTGTGGCCATGGGCCTGCAGCAGCGCCAGCACGCTGTCGGGAAATTCGACCATGAACAGTTCGCCCTCGCGCCCTGTGACGATGGCGTCGAAAGCGCCGGCCAGCCGCAGCCGGGCGCCCGCCCGGGGCGATTTGCTGGCTTTGATGTGGGCCAGCGCCGTGCGCGCGGCGGTGATGCGCTCCACCAGCAGCTCCACGCGTCCGCCGCTTTCTTTATGGCCATGCAGGCGCGCCTTGATGACCCGCGTGTCATTGAAGACCAGCAGGTCCCCCGCGCGCAGCAGCGTGGGCAGGGCGGCGAAATCAAGATCGTGCAGGCCGCCCCCGCGGTCCACATGCAGCAGCCGGCTGCCGCCGCGCCGGGCGGCGGGCGTCTGGGCGATGAGTTCGGGAGGCAGTTCGTAGTCGAACTGCGAAAGTCTGAGGTCGGGATTCACTGACACTGTCTGTCGCCGCCGCTGGCGGGCATGGGAAGCACAAAAAAAGTAGCGGTATTTTAAGCGACCCGCGCGCAACCGCTTTCCGGGGGAGGCTCCGGACGGATTCGAGCGGCGAATAGATCCGGAACCCGCCCGGCCTTGGTGGGCGGGGGCACTTTGGTTATGCTGGTGTTTTTTCTGCCAGCCGACTCCGTTCCATGCCAACCAAGTTTCATTGTCTTGCCAGTGCCGCCTGGCGTCGGGCAAGGCGCTGGGCGCCGGCCTGCGCCGCGGCCCTCGCTCTGGGCGCCGCGCAGCTGGCGGCGCCGGCGGCGGCGCAATCGCCGCAGCCCCTCCCCCCCGAAGTGCACAAGGCCTGGCGCGATACCCGCCTGCCCGATTCCGCCCTGTCCCTGTCCGTTCATGAGCTGGGGGGGCCGCAGCTGGCCGCCGTCAATGCCTCGGTGCCGCGCAATCCGGCATCGGTGATGAAGATGGTCACCACCTGGGCGGCGCTTTCGGGGCTGGGGCCAGATTACAGCTGGCGCACCGCCTTCTATACCCGTCCGGACGCGCGGGTCGACGCCGAGGGCACGCTCAGCGGGCCGCTCTACTTGAAGGCGGGCGGCGATCCGCTGCTGACCATGCACGAACTCTGGTCTCTCTTGCGGGAGCTGCGTCTGCGCGGCGTCAAGAATCTGGGCGAGGTCGTGGTCGACCGCAGCCGTTTCGGCGATGTGTCGCTGGACCCCGGCGCTTTCGACGGCGCGGCCGACCGGCCCTACAACGCCAGTCCCGACGCGATGATGGTGGGGCTGGGGACGGTGAGGCTGATCTTCATGCCCGATCCGGCCGCGCGTCAATGGGTGCCCATCGTCGACCCGCCGCTGCAGGGCATACGCGTGCAGGGCGGTGTCGAATGGAGCAATGCGCGCTGCCCGGGGCCGCCGAATGTCAGTACGCAGGTGCGCCATACGGGCAGGGATGTCGTGATCGAAGTCGCCGGTACCGTCGCCGGCTCCTGCGGCGAGTTTTCGCTGTACCGGCTGGCGCAGCCGCAGCCGCGGCATTTCGAAGCCATGTTCCGCATGTTGTGGAAGGAACTGGGGGGCACGCTTGCGCGCGGCCTGCGCGAAGGCGGCGTGCCGGCCGATGCCCGCCTGCTGGCGTGGCACGATTCCGAGTCCCTGGCGGACACCATCCGGCTCATCAACAAGCAGAGCAACAATGTCATGGCGCGCATGCTGCTGCTCACCCTCGGGGCGGAACAGCGCGCGGCCGGCGTTACGCCGTCCAGCGCGTCATCGGCGGCGCTGGACGTGCTGCGCGAGCAGGGGGTGGACGTGCGCGGGTGGGCGCTCGAGAACGGCTCGGGCCTGTCGCGCCAGGAACGGCTGACGGCCGCCGGCCTGGCCGGCATGCTGGACGTCGCCTGGCAGTCGCCCCTGATGCCGGAATTCATCTCTTCGCTGGCCATATCGGGGGTGGACGGCACCATGCGGCGGCGGCTGCGCAGCGACGGCACGCGCGGCATGGCGCACCTCAAGACCGGCACGCTGCGCGACTCCCGGGCCCTGGCGGGCTATGTTCTGGGGGCCAGCGGGCGCCGGTATGTGCTCGTCGTCATGATCAACGACGATCGGGCCGCGACCACGGGCCGTTTCCTCGATACCGTGGTGGAGTGGCTGGCGAAGCGCTAATCCGGCCCGGACTCGGTGCATAATGAGGGGACGTAGTCATTCGTCACCGCAGGAAGCTTTCAGATGCCCATCCACGAAATCCGTCATCCTCTGATCCGGCACAAGCTGGGCCTGATGCGCAAGGCCGAGCTGAGCACCAAGAATTTCCGGGAAATGTCCCAGGAAATCGCCGCTCTGCTCACTTACGAGGCCTCGAAGGATCTGCCCCTTGAGCCGGAAACCATACAGGGGTGGTGCGGCCCGGTCGACGTCGAGAAGATCGCGGGCAAGAAAGTGACGGTGGTGCCTATATTGCGCGCCGGCATCGGCATGCTCGATGGCGTTCTGAGCCTGATACCCGGCGCCAAGGTCAGCGCCGTGGGCATCGCGCGCAACGAGGAAACCTTCGAAGCCCGGCCTTATCTGGAACGGCTGGTGGGCCAGCTCGACCAGCGCCTGGCGCTGATCGTCGATCCCATGCTCGCGACGGGCGGCTCCATGGTGGCCACCATCGACCTTCTCAAGAAGGCCGGCTGCCGCAATGTGCGCGCGCTGGTTCTGGTGGCGGCGCCGGAAGGCATCGCGGCCGTCGAAAGACATCACCCCGACGTGCATATCTACACGGCTTCCATAGACACCCGCCTGGACCAGCACGGCTACATCATTCCAGGGCTGGGCGACGCCGGCGACCGCATCTTCGGGACGAGGCAGAAAGTCGCTTTTTAGCGTGCCGGGTACACGGCTTGCCTGCCCCGTTCCGAGGTTTTCTTGCAGCACACCCTTTACCACAGGAGTCCAAGCATGAACGAGAAAGATATCCGCGACCGTGAAGAAGAATTCGTCCAGCAGGTCAAGAGCAGCCTCGACGAAGCGGAGCGCATGCTGCAGCAGGCGGCCGAAGCCACCGGTGAAAAGGCCGAAGAGCTGCGCGAAAGCGCCATGCGTTCGCTGCGCCGGACACGCGAGCATCTTTATTCCACCCAGGACGAACTCATGGCCCGCGGGCGCCGCGCGGTGCGCGCGACCGACGATTATGTGCATGACAACCCCTGGCGGGCCATCGGCGTGGCCGGGCTCATCGGCGTACTGGTCGGCGCACTCATCTGCCGTCGTTGAGGCGGGCAGGCCATGGCGCTGCGTCAAGCTGCCGGCGGGCTCGCCGCAACGTTCCTATCCATTCTGCGCACCCGCTTCGAGCTTTTCGCGCTCGAAGCGGCAGAGCAGAAATCCAATGTCATCGCCCTGCTGGGCATGGCTTTCGGGGCGCTGATCTTCCTCACGCTCGCCCTGCTGGTGTTCACGGCGATGATCGCGGTCTATTTCTGGCCCACCGATGACCGCTATCTTGCGCTGGCGATTCTGGCCTTCGTCTATTTCGCGGTGGGGCTGGGGCTGCTGGTGGCGGTGCGCAGCCGGCTCGTGCACGGCCCCACGCCCTTTGCGGCCACACTCGATGAATTGCGGCGTGACATCGAACTGGTAGACCGCCTGAAGGAACCTTCTTCCCATCCGGTGCCGCCGGAATGGGCCCCGCCAGGAGACCGGAAATGAGCAGGCTGTCATCAGGGCGCGACCGCGCGGTCCGCATAGAGCTGCTGCGCGCCCGCGCCGCCATCGAACGACAGGGCATGGCGCGCGGCCTGCGTCAGCTGGGCGACTCGCTGACCCCGCGCGGCCTGCTCGAATCCTTCTTCCCGCGGTCCAGGCGCACGTCGCCGTCCGACCTGCTGCTGCGGGCCTTTACCATGTCCAGGCGCTACCCCATGGTGCTGTCGCTGGGCTCGGCGCTGCTTTCCACGGCGGCCCGCCGCCGGCTGCGCTGGTGGAAGCTGGCGGCCGGCGCCGTGCTGGCCTGGCAGATGTCGCGCAACCTGCGCAGGTAACGAGCCCGAATATTACTAAAAGAAACTGAATGATATAAAATTTCCAGTCCGCACACCGCCTGGTTGTGGGACACAAGGAAATCGTTATGTCAGTTACTTTCGGGCGCGAGCGCGCTCCACGCCGGGCACGGGCGGATACGGGCAAAGGGGATTTTTTCGCCTACCATGGTGTGTGGGCTCCCGGCATCCGGCTGTTCCGCCGTCTGTCCTTCAAGGCCAAGGCGGGCATCATCGCGGCGGTGATCGTCCTGCCCTTGCTGGCCTTGCTCGGCTGGCAGCTTGCCGCCCGCAATGACGACGCCCTGCAGGCCCGGATGGACGCCACCCGGCAGGTCGTGGAAGTGGCGCACAGCATCCTGGCGTCTTACCACGCCCGGGAAGCGGCCGGTGAACTGACCCGCGAGCAGGCAATGGCGCAGGCCTTGCGCGACATTGCCCGGGTGCGCTATGGCGGAGACGAGTATTTCTGGGTCAACGACATGCAGCCCACGATGATCATGCATCCCATCAGCCCCCAGCTCGACGGGCAGGCGCTCGGCGGCGTCAAAGACCCCAACGGGCTGGATCTGTTCAATGTGATGGTGGCGGTCGCCCGGCAGCACGGCGAAGGCGTCGTGGGCTATCAATGGCCCAGGCCCGGCGGCAATGTGCCGGTGGACAAAATATCCTTCGTGAAGCTGTTTGAACCCTGGGGCTGGATCATCGGGTCCGGCGTCTATGCCGACGACATCCGCGAGGCGGCCCTGAAGCGTCTCGCATGGAACAGCGGCGTGGTGGCCTTGTCGCTGTTCGTGCTCGCCTATCTGTTCTGGTCCTTCTACCGGGTGATGGAAGGGGGACTGCTGGAAACGCGCCGCCACCTGCATGCCATGAAGGAAGGCAATCTCACGACCTCGCCGGCGCCCTGGGGCTCCGATGAACCGGCCCAGCTGATGCACGACCTGGCCGACATGCAGGCGTCGCTGCGCAGTATGGTCGTCGGGGTGCGTGCCGCCGCCGAAGAGATCCTGCATTCCAGCAACGAGATCAGCAGCGCCACGGTCGACCTGTCCGCCCGCACCGAACATGCCGCAAGCAATCTGCAGGAAACCGCCGCGGCCATGGAACAGATCCGCTCGACGGTGAGCAACACGACAGAAAACACGATGGAAGGCGCGCAGGTCGTCGAGCAGAATGCCGATGCCGCGGCCAGCGGTGCCCGGGTGATGCGCGAAATGGCCTCCACGATGAGCGGCATACGCGATTCGTCCAGCAAGATCAGCGAAATCATCGGCACCATCGATTCCATCGCTTTCCAGACCAATATTCTGGCGCTCAATGCCGCGGTCGAGGCCGCCAGGACGGGCGAGCACGGCCGGGGCTTCGCGGTGGTGGCCGGCGAAGTCCGCACGCTCGCCCATCACAGCGCCGCCGCCGCCAGCGAAATCAAGAAGCTCATCGGTACCAGCGTCAGCCAGGTGCAGACGGGCGCGGCGATCGCCAACGAGGCCGGAGCGGCCATCGAAGCGATCGTCGCATCATCGCAGCGCGCCAATGAATTGCTGAGCGAGATCGCGACCGGGGCGCGCGAGCAGAGCGTGGGGGTCGAGCAGATCGGCAAGGCCGTGAGCGACCTGGACGACATGACCCAGCACAATGCGGCCATGGTGCAGGAAACCGTCGCCGCGGCCAGCGCCATGAGGGACCAGGCGATACGGCTGTCCCGCGAGGTGGCGCGTTTCCAGCTGCCGGCGGGCAGCGTCCCGGCCGTTGCGTACAGCCATGATGCGGATGCCGGCGTCCTTGACTTCGACGATGCCATCGAGGCGCCCCGGTAGCGGGCCCCTGGAAGGGCGGCGTGCGGCCGGGCGCGGGGCGCGCGGCCGAAGGGTCACAGGCCCAGTGATTCCCACATGGCGTCCACCCGGGCGCTCACGTCCGTGTCTATGCGGATCGGCCGCCCCCACTCGCGATCGGTTTCGCCAGGCCACTTGTTGGTGGCGTCCATGCCCATCTTGCCGCCCAGGCCCGATACGGGCGATGCGAAATCCAGATAGTCGATGGGCGTGTTCTCGACCAGCACGGTGTCTCTGACGGGGTCCATGCGGGTTGTCATGGCCCAGACGACTTCCTTCCAATCGCGGATGTCGATGTCGTCGTCGACCACCACGATGAACTTGGTGTACATGAACTGCCGCAGAATGCTCCAGATCCCGAACAGGACGCGTTTGGCGTGGCCGGGATACTGCTTGCGCATGGAAACGATGGCCAGGCGGTAGCTGCAGCCTTCGGGGGGCAGATAGAAATCAGTGATTTCCGGCAGCTGGCGCCGCAGCAGAGGCACGAAGACCTCGTTCAGGGCAACGCCCAGCACCGCCGGTTCGTCGGGCGGCTTGCCGGTGTAGGTGCTGTGATAGATGGCGTTGCGGCGCAGTGTGATGCGGTCCACCGTGAATACCGGGAACCAGTCCTGCTCGTTGTAATAGCCCGTGTGGTCGCCATAGGGGCCTTCCAGTGCCATTTCATAGTCGCCGCGCGGCGGCGGCGGGGCGCCTTCGGGGGCCGAGGCGGGCAGCGCGCGCGGATCGGCGGCCGGCAGGATGTGCCCTTCGAGCACGATTTCGGCATAGGCGGGCACGGACAGTTCGCTGCCCAGCGCGTTGGCCACTTCGGTGCGAGAGCCGCGCAGCAGCCCGGCGAACTGGTATTCGGAAAGGCTGTCGGGCACGGGAGTGACGGCGGCCAGGATGGTGGCCGGGTCGGTGCCCAGGGCCACGGCGATCGGGAAGGGCTGGCCGGGGCGCGCCAGGCAGTGGTCGCGGAAGTCGAGCGCGCCGCCCCGGTGCGACAGCCAGCGCATGATGAGCTTGTTGCGGCCGATCTGCTGCTGCCGGTAGATGCCCAGGTTCTGGCGCCGTGCGCGCGGGCCCCGGGTGATCACCAGGCCCCAGGTGAGCAGCGGGGCGGCGTCTTCGGGCCAGCAATGCTGCAGGGGAATGGCGGAAAGGTCGACGTCATCGCCTTCCAGGACGATTTCCTGGCAAGGGGCGCCGCGGATGCGCTTGGGGCTCATGTCCCACAGCGCCGACTTGAGCGTGCCCACCGTGCCGACCGCTTCGCGCAGGCTGCGCGGCGCCTCGGGCTCGCGCAGGCTGGCGAGCAGTTCGCCGATGTCGCGCAATGCCGAGACATCCTGTGCGCCCATCCCCCATGCCACCCGGCGGGGTGTGCCGAAGAGGTTGGCGAGCACGGGCATGCGGGCGGGCCGGCCGTCATGCATGGCCTGTTCGAAGAGCAGGGCGGGGCCCGCCTTGCGCAGCACGCGGTCGCTGATCTCGGTCATTTCGAGCCGTGTCGACACAGGCTGCGGGATGCGTTTCAGTTCGCCCGCTTTTTCGAGCTGCCGGATGAAGTCTCTGAGATCACGGTATTTCACGGGCGCAAGAATTTCCGGTTACAGTTCTTGAAAGAGGGAAGGTTAACATTCCGGTGGTTTCATTTCATGGGGGGGAACCATGGCCGTTGGCATGGAGTCAGGGCTGCTGTCCCGTTCAATGCGGGCGCTTGGGTATCGGATCGCGGAGCTGCTGAATGTCTGCGCGGCCTACCTTGGGATCGCCATGCTGGTGACGCTGGTCATGGTGTTCACGATCGCGCCGCTGCGCAGCCAACTGAGTCAGATCCATCATTCGCTGATCATGGCCCTGCGTCCGGACAGCGTCGACAATGTGCTCTATGCCCTGCTGGAGGCCGGCGACGAAGAAAACCGCGGCGTCCTGGAAAGCCTGCTCATCATTTCCGCCGTGCCGGCGCCCGCCGCGCCTCCCCCGGCGGCGGCCGGGGGGGCGACGCCCGCGGCTGAAGAGGCCGCCAATTTCACCCGCCTGCTGCGCACTTCCATCGAGGGCGGCGGCGTGGAAGGGGTCACGCCGGCCCAGGAGCGCGCCTTGCGCAGCTATCTTGCCCGCAAGTACCGCATTGCATCCAGTGTGGCGGGCGTCATCATCAGCACGGCCTTCATCCTGGCCAGGGAAATGCAGCTGGACCCGCAGCTGATCCTGGCCGTGATCGCCATCGAGTCGCGCTACAACCCCTATGCCGAGAGCCATGTGGGCGCTCAGGGGCTGATGCAGGTCATGACACGCGTCCACAAGGATAAATTCGCCGAGTTCGCCGACGGCACCATCGCCGCCCTGAACCCCATTGCAAACATGAAGGTGGGGACGACCATCCTGCGGGACTGCATCAAGCGGCGCGGGTCCACCGAGGGCGGGCTGGCCTGTTATGTGGGGGCGACCGGGCCGGGCGATGGCGGCTACGGCGCCAAGGTCTTGGCGGAACGCAGGCGCATCGCGCTGGCTTCCGGCATACCGGTCGGCCGTTAGGGTTGTGGCCGCCGCACGGCGGCGGCCGTGGCGGTCAGGTCGTGGCGGCCGAGCCCTGGCCGGCGTGCCGGGCGCCTTCGTCGGCCAGCCAGCCGCCCAGCCGCGCCACGGCCTCTTCCAGCCTGTCCAGCCGCGTGGCATAGGAAAGCCGCAGGCTGGTGGCGGCATGGGCGGGGCCGAAGTCGCGGCCTGGCACCGTCGCGATGCCGGGGCCATGCAGCAGGCGCTGCGCGAAATCATCGCTGTCGGCGCTGTAGCGGCTGATGTCCAGATAGATGTAGAAGGCGCCGTCGGGCTTGACCGGCACGTGCAGCCCCAGGCGTTCGAGTTCGGGCAGCAGGTAGTCGCGCCGCTGCTTGAACGACAGGCGGCGCTTTTCGAAGATGCTCAGCACTTCGGGTTCGAAGCAGGTGATGGCGGCGTGCTGTGCCAGGCTGGGCGCGCAGATGCACAGGTTGGACGCCAGCTTGTCCAGCGCCGGCACCATCGAGGGCGGCGCGATCATCCAGCCCAGGCGCCAGCCCGTCATGTGGAAGTATTTGGAAAAGCTGTTGATGATGATGATGTCGTCATCCAGGGTCAGCGCGCTGGAAGGCGTATCTTCATAGTAGAGACCTAGATAGATCTCGTCCATGATGATGAACCCGTCGCGGGCGCGCACTTCGGCGATCAGTTCGCGCAGGGCGCCGCGTTCTATGGTGGTGCCCGTCGGGTTGCTTGGCGAGGCGATCAGCACGCCGCGGGAGCGCGGGCCCCAGTGCCGGCGGATGTCTTCGGCGGAAAGGTGGAAGCGCTGGCCGGCGTAGGCCGGTATGAGGCGCGGCGCGCCGCCGGCCGCGATGACGAAGTTCTGGTTTGCCGGATACGACGGATCGGGCATCAGTACTTCGTCGCCGGGGTTGATGAGAGCCATGGCGGCCAGCAGCAGGGCGCCGGAGGCGCCCGCCGTCACCACGATGCGGGAAGGGTCGACATGCGCCCCGAACCGGGTCTCGTAGTGGTGGGCGATGGTTTCGCGCAGCAGCGGCAGCCCGGCGGGCGACGTGTAGCCGCTCAGCCCCGCCAGGGCCGCCCGATTGAGTGTTTCGACAACCTGCGGAGGCGCCGTAAAATCGGGTTCGCCTATCCCCAGGCTGATGATGTCGCGCCCTTGCGCGCTGAGTGCGGCCGCCTGCTTGAACATTTCGACGGCATAGAACGGCATGACGGTTTCGGTACGCTGGGCTAGACGGGGCATGATTCGATGCGGTGCTGGATGAAGATAGGGAACAATCAGGGCATTGTAGCCGGCCCGCCACCGGCGGGGCCCAATTTGGAGAACTGTGCATGCAGTCGGAAGGACGCCGTTCGTTTTTGATGGGGAGACGCCCCCCTTCCAGTCCATGGGAGCAGTTCTGCGCGCGCCTGCGCAGAGCGGCGTCGGGCGAGCTGACGGTGCTGGACGCCGGCTCCGGCCATCAGGCCGCCCGCCTGGTGCTGAGGCAGCCGGCTGACATTCATCATGCGCGCCGGCTCTGCCGCGAATATGGGGTGTGCATGGTCCTGGAAGGTGTGCCGGAGCCCGCCTCGCAGCCCGGGCCCGTGCTCCAGCTGCGGCTGGGGCGGGAACTGGCCGCCTGCCAGCGGCTGGATCCGGGGGGCAGCCGCTGGTTCGTGCAGCCCGGGTGCCTGCTCGGCGAACTCGAGGCGGAGGGGCTGGCCTGCTTTGCCGACCTGCCTCCCTACATGACGGTGGCCGCCTGGCTGGCGGACCGCAGGCAGTGCAACTGGCCTTCCGGCGCCACGGCGGCATCCGGCATCGTGCATGCGTCGGCATTGTTGTCTGACGGGGTTTCGGTGAACCTGGGCGCCTTTTCCGCGGACAACCGCAAGCCGCTCGACAGTCTGCGGCTGCAGAAGCTGATCCCCGCGCTGTTCAGCCTGGCCGGCGGTGGCGATGCCGGCATCTGCGGCGAGCACCGGGCCTGGCCGGCGCGCTACCGGCTGGATGCGCTGTTGCCCGCGCCCGGCAATACCCTGAACCTGGCCCACCTGCTGCTGGGCCACGGCGGCGATCTTGCCTGGGTCGAATGGGTGGTGATAGACGAGGCGCTGGCCGATCCGGCGGCGGGGGCGGAACTCCTGCTGGAGCTGCCCGGCGCCGAACTGACGGAAGACGTGGGCGGCGGCCGGGGTGGGGATGGCGGTTCCGGGCCTTGCGACGCCGTCAATGCGGCGCGGGCCGCCCAGGAAATCGACGCGGCCGTGAAGGCCTTGTTCGATCCCGACGGCCTGTTCCCCCACCCGGGGCAGCAATTCTAGGGAAGCGCCGGGCAAGCGGCCGCTCGCGGCAGTCAGGGGGGCCGCCTGGCCGCCGTACACAATGCAGAGTTCGCGGCTAGAATGAAGAACCTCCGTTTCATTTCTGAACAGTCGAATCATGGATGCCAATCTCCGCAAGGCCGCTCTTGAATACCACAAGCACGGACGCCCCGGCAAAATCGCCATTGCGCCCACCAAACAGCTGTCCAACCAGCGCGATCTCGCGCTGGCCTATTCGCCCGGCGTAGCGGCTGCCTGCGAAGAGATCGTCGATGACGAACAGAACGCGTTCCGCTACACCGCCCGCGGCAATCTCGTGGGCGTCATCACCAACGGGACGGCCGTTCTGGGCCTGGGCAATATCGGCGCCCTGGCCGCCAAGCCGGTCATGGAAGGCAAGGCCGTGCTGTTCAAGAAGTTCGCCGGCATCGACGTGTTCGACATCGAGATCAACGAACAGGACCCGGACCGCCTCGTCGACATCATCGCCGGCCTGGAGCCGACCTTCGGCGGCATCAATCTCGAAGACATCAAGGCGCCCGAGTGCTTCCATGTCGAACGCAAGCTGCGCGAGCGCATGAACATTCCGGTCTTCCACGACGATCAGCATGGCACGGCCATCTGTGTCACCTCGGCCTTCATCAACGGGCTGGCGGTTGTGGGCAAGAACGTTTCCGACGTCAAGGTGGTGGTGTCGGGGGCGGGCGCCGCCGCGCTGGCCTGCCTCGACCTCATGGTGGACATGGGCCTGCCGCTCGAAAACATCTGGGTTTCCGATATCGAAGGCGTCGTCTACAAGGGCCGCCCGGTGCTCATGGATCCGGTCAAGGAACGCTTCGCCCAGGATACCGACGCGCGCACGCTGGGCGACCTCATCGAGGGCGCCGACGTGTTCCTGGGGCTGTCGGCGGGCGGCGTGCTCAAGCCGGAAATGGTCGGCCGCATGGCGCCGCGTCCGCTGATCCTGGCGCTCGCCAACCCCACGCCTGAAATCCTGCCCGAAGAGGCGCATGCGGTGCGCGACGACGTCGTGATGGCCACGGGCCGTTCCGACTATCCCAACCAGGTCAACAACGTCCTGTGCTTCCCCTACATCTTCCGGGGTGCGCTGGACGTCGGCGCCACCACCATCACCCGGGGGATGGAAAAAGCCGCAGTGATGGCCATCTGCGAAGTCGCCAAAGAAGAGCAGAATGACATCGTGGCGGCCGCCTACGGGATCGAAGGGCTGTCGTTCGGCTCCGAATACTTCATTCCCAAGCCTTTCGATCCGCGCCTCATCGTGCGCATCAGCCCGGCGGTGGCCCAGGCGGCCATGGATGAAGGCGTGGCCACGCGCCCCATTACCGACATGGAGGTCTACCAGGCCCAACTGCAGCAGTTCGTCTACCGCTCGGGAGCCTTCATGAAGCCGCTGTTCCCGGCGGTGAAGAAGATGGTGCGCGACGGCGGCAAGAGCCGCATCGTCTTCGCGGAAGGCGAAGACGAGCGCGTGCTGCGGGCCGTGCAGATCGTGGTCGACGAAAAGCTGGCCCGGCCCATACTGGTGGGGCGCCCTTCGGTCATCGCCGACCGCATCCAGAAATACGGCCTTCGCCTGCGCCTCGATCAGGATTACGAGGTCACCAATCCCGACTACGACGAGCGCTTCAACCGGTACTGGACGACTTACTGGGAACTGATGTGTCGCCGGGGCATCAGCAAGGAAATGGCGCGTGTCGAAATGCGCCGCCGCCTGACGCTGATCGGCGCGATGATGGTCCGTCTCGGCGATGCCGACGGCATGATCTGCGGCACTGTGGGCTCCTATGGCAACCACCTGCGCTTCATCGATGAAGTGATCGGCAAGGCGCCCGGCGTGCGCACTTACGCCGCCATGAACATCCTGCTGCTGGCGGAACACACGCTGGCGCTGGCCGATACCCACGTTAACGACCGGCCGGACGCCCAGCAGCTGGCCGAGATCACCGTCATGGCCGCCAATGAAATGCGCCGCCTGGACATCGAGCCCAAGGTTGCCCTGCTGTCGCGCTCCAATTTCGGCACGGGCAGTTCTTCTTCGGGCGACACCATGAAAGAGGCCCTGGCGCTGGTCCGCGCCGCCGATCCGGAACTCGAGATCGATGGCGAGATGCATGGCGACTGCGCGCTCGATGAAGAGCTCCGCCGACGCATCCTGCCCACGACGACGCTCACCGGCGCGGCCAACCTGCTGATCTGCCCGAACGTGGATGCCGGCAATATCGCCTACAACCTGCTGAAGACCGCCGCCGGCGGCAATGTCGCGGTCGGCCCCTTCCTGCTGGGCGCGAATGCGCCGGTCCACGTCCTGACATCGAGCTCCACCGTGCGCCGCATCGTGAACATGACGGCGCTTACCGTCCTTGATGCCAACACACCGCGACAGGGGTAAGCCCGGTCACGAAGCTCCGCCTGATTTCCGTCCTCCGGAACGGGGTCATGCGGGGCCGCCGCCGCCCGCCTTCCCGGTATCGCCGGCGGGGCGGGCGGGCGCCGGCTCCCGGGGCGGAATCCCCCACTGCGCCGCTGTCAGCCCCGTCGGCCTGATCCTGACGGGCGGCGGCGCGCGCGCCGCCTATCAGGCCGGGGTGCTGTCGGGCGTGATCGACCTGCTCGATCCGGGCCGCACTGCCGGCTTTCCCAGTCCTTTCTCCATCATTTGCGGCACTTCCGCGGGCGCCATCAATGCCGCCGCCTATGCCTGCCGCGCCCATGAGCCGCACGCGGCGGTGGAAGGCATCGTCAGGATGTGGGGCAGTCTGCGCACGGGCATGGTCTACCACGCGGATGCGATGCGCCTGCTGCGCACGGGGCTGCGCTGGTTCGGCATGCTGGCGGCGGGCTGGCTGGTGCCTTCGGTGCGCAGCCATCAGCCGCGGTCGCTGCTCGACAACGAACCGCTGGGCGAGCTGTTGCGCGAGTTTCTGGACTTCACGCAGCTCAGGCGCAATCTGGACAGCGGCCTGCTGGACGCGCTGGCCATCACCGCCTCGGGCTACAGCACGGGCGAGCACATCACTTTCTATCAATCGCGCGGGGGCATCATGCCCTGGCGCCGTTCCTTGCGCCGGGCGGTGCCCGCGCACATCGGCGTGGACCATCTGCTGGCTTCCTCGGCCATTCCCTTTGTCTTCCCCGCGCAGGCGATGTTGGTTCATGGCCACACCGAGTGGTGCGGCGATGGTTCGATGCGGCACCTTGCGCCCATCAGTCCGGCCATTCATCTCGGAGCGGAAAAAATCTTTGTCGTGGGAACGAGTTACCGCGACGAGACCCATCCGGAACGGCGCAGCGCCGATCCCAATTACCCGTCGCTGGCGCAGATTGGCGGGCATGCTTTGTTCAGTATTTTCCAGGATACGGTGGCCAGCGATTTCGAAAGTATGGAGCGGGTGAATGGTTTGCTTGCGCAGCTCCCGTCAAATGTATTAAAAAGCCAGTCGTTGCGTCCGGTCAGCACCCTGGCAATCACCCCGAGTCGTTCTCTGGATGAGTTGGCCATGGCTCACCTGAAGCAGATGCCTCGGGCGGCGCGCACCTTGTTCGCCGTTCTCGGTGTATCGTCAAGGTCCGGGAGCAGGGCGGGGGCCGCCCTGATTTCATACTTGTTGTTCGAGGGGAGTTACACGCAGGCACTCATCGAGCTGGGCCGCGCCGACAGCATGAGTCGTGCCGAAGAAGTGCATGCGTTTTTCAAGGAGACGCCCGGATGAGCCAGGTGCAATCGTTGCAGGAAAAATTGCAGAAAGGTGGCTTGGTGGACGTTTCATCCACAGAGCGGGATGAAGTGACAGCGGCCGCCACCGAGGCCGGCCTGACCGCCTTCGTTGTGGATTGCGACCGTGCGCGCAGCCGGTCCGCCGTGTTGCGCGCCGTGGTCAAAGCGGTTGATTTTCCAGAATTCTTCGGCGGGAATCTGGATGCGTTGTACGACTGCCTGTGCGATACGGTGCTTGATCAGAAAGCGGGGCTGTTCCTGTGGTTCCACAACCTGCACTCGGGCGACCCGGCGCTGGAAGCCGATTCCGCCGCCATCGAAAGCGTCTGCAAAGACGTGGTGGAATTCGCCGCCAACAACAGCCGGGTCTTCGCGTATCACATCGTGCATGCGGGCCGTCACCCCGATCCCGAACCGGGGGTGGCGCCCACGCCGTATTCCGGCGCCTCGGAAGAATAAGCCTATTCCCAGCCCCTGATGGCGGCCAGCGCGGCCATCAGGGCCACGCCGGCCGTTTCAGTGCGCAACACCCGCCGGCCGAAGCGCACAGTGGCCAGGCCGTATTCGTTCATTAGCGCCAGTTCGTCGTCAGACCAGCCGCCTTCCGGGCCGACCATCAGCGCCAGCGGCCCCTCGTGCTGCCCGACGGCGCCGGCCAGCGTCTCGTCCGCATCGGGGTGGCAGGCCAGGCGCAGCAGACCGGGTTCGGCGCGCGCCAGCCACTGGGCGAGGCCTTGCGGCGGGGCGACCTGCATGATGCGGTTGCGGCCGCATTGTTCACTGGCGGCGATGGCGATGCGCTGCCAATGGCGCAGCCGTTTTTCCCGGCGGTCGGCTGAAAGCTGGGTGACGCTGCGCCGGGCGGCGATGGGCACCAGCCGCGCCACACCCATTTCCACGGCTTTTTCCACGACCCAGTCCATTTTGTCGCCGCTGGCGATGCCCTGCACCAGGGTGGTGTGGACCGGCAGTTCCGCTTCCGCCTCGACCTTCGCGCCCAGCTGCGCCCACGCACGCCTGTTGTCGACTTCGAGCAGGGTCGGGTAGTGCCCGCCGCCGCCATCGAACAGGACGACGGGGCTGCCGTGGCGCAGGCGCAGCACGCGCAGCGCATGGTGGGCGAGGTCGTCGGGCAGTTCGATGCGCTGCCCGGCCGCCAGGGGGAAGGGGCAATGGAAGCGGGGTTGGCTCATGCGTGTCGGCTCATGGATCAGGTGTCGGATTGGCGGGGCTTTGCGGCGGGCCGCCCTGGCAATGATACCTTTCCGGCGCAAGGACCCGGGCCGCGGTGATGGATGCCCCGTGGATGGTAAAATCACCTGCTTTGCAAACTCTAATGGCGAGACCGCGCCGGCCACAGCGGCCGGGCTTTCCGCAAATTTCCAATGAGCCATACGCCAGCCCAAGTCATGTCCATGGCAAATGCCATTCGCGCGCTTTCCATGGACGCGGTTCAACAAGCCAATTCGGGGCATCCCGGCGCGCCGATGGGCATGGCCGAGATCGCCGTGGCATTGTGGTCGCGCCATCTGCGCCACAATCCGGCCGACACCGCCTGGCCCGACCGCGACCGTTTCGTGCTGTCCAACGGCCACGGCTCCATGCTGATCTATTCCCTGCTGCACCTGACCGGTTACGACCTGCCCATCGAAGAACTCAGGCAGTTCAGGCAGTTGCATTCACGCACGCCGGGCCACCCGGAAGTGGGCATGACCTCCGGTGTGGAAACCACCACCGGCCCGCTGGGGCAGGGCATCGCCAATGCCGTGGGCATGGCGCTGGCCGAGGCGCTTTTGGCGCGCGAATTCAACCGCGAAGGCCATGCCATCGTCGACCACCACACCTACGCCTTCGTGGGCGACGGCTGTCTCATGGAAGGCATTTCCCACGAGGTATGCTCGCTGGCCGGCACCCTGGGGCTGTCCAAGCTCATCGTCTTCTACGACGACAATGGCATTTCCATCGACGGCCAGGTGGACGGCTGGTTCCGCGACGACACGCCGGCCCGTTTCGAAAGCTATGGCTGGAACGTGATACGCGGCGTGGATGGCCACGACGCGGCCGCGGTCGACCGGGCCATCGCGCAGGCGAAGCAGCAGGCGGAGCCGGGCCGCAAGCCCACGCTGATCTGCTGCCGCACCGTCATCGGCAAGGGGGCCCCCCATGCCGCGGGTTCCGAGAAAGTGCATGGCGCACCGCTGGGCGCTGAAGAAATCCAGGCTACTCGCGACGCCATCGGCTGGCCCTATGGGCCGTTCGAAGTGCCCGCCGAAGTCTACGAGGCATGGGATGCGCGCGAAAGCGGCGCCCGCCGTCAGGCGGAATGGCAGACGCGTTTCGACGCCTATGCGGCCGCCTTTCCCGCGGAAGCCGCCGAGTTCACGCGCCGCATGGCGGGCGAACTGCCCGCCGATTTCGCCGCGCAGGCGCGGGGCTTCATCGAGGCCACCAATCAAAAGGCCGAAACGGTCGCCACGCGCAAGGCATCGCAGCTGGCCCTGACCGCCTACGCCGCCATGCTGCCCGAAATGCTGGGCGGTTCGGCCGATCTCACCGGCTCCAATCTGACCGACTGGAAGGGCGTGACGCCCGTCCGGCCCGGCGACGCCAGCATCCAGGCGGGCCGCCACATCAATTACGGCGTGCGCGAATTCGGCATGGCCGCCATCATGAACGGGCTGGCCCTGCATGGCGGCTATCTGCCCTATGGCGGCACCTTCCTGACCTTCTCCGACTATTCGCGCAATGCGGTGCGCATGGCGGCGCTCATGAAGCAGCGCGTGATCCATGTGTTCACCCACGATTCCATCGGCCTGGGCGAAGACGGCCCCACCCACCAGCCCATCGAGCATGCCGCCAGCCTGCGGCTCATTCCCAATCTGCATGTCTGGCGTCCGTGCGATACCACCGAAACGGCGGTCGCGTGGGCCTGCGCGTTGCAGCGCCCGGCCAGCATCGGCATGCGGGTGAACAATGGCGGGCCGACGGCCCTGCTGCTGTCGCGCCAGAACCTGCCCTTCGTCGAGCGCGATGCGCAGACACTCGAAGCGGTTGCCCGGGGCGGCTATGTGCTGAGCGATGCGCCCCAGGCGCGCGCCATCATCATCGCCACCGGCTCGGAAGTCGCCCTGGCCCTCGAAGCCCAGAAGGCGCTGGGCGAGCGCGGCATTGCGGTGCGCGTGGTGTCCATGCCCTGCACCGAACGTTTCGACGCACAGGACGCGCAATGGCGCGAGTCGGTGCTGCCGGCGGGGCTGCCGCGCGTGGCGGTCGAAGCCGGCGCCACGGCGGGCTGGTACAAGTACACAGGTATCGATGGCGCCGTCATCGGTCTTGATTCTTACGGCGAATCGGCGCCGGCAGGCATGTTGTTCAAGCATTTCGGCCTGACCGCGGATCATGTGGCCGCGGCGGTCGAACAGGTTATATAACAGGAGATCCAGAAATGACGATTCGCGTGGCGATCAATGGTTACGGGCGTATCGGCCGCAACGTTCTGCGTGCCCATTACGAAGACGGCAAGAAACACGATATCGAGATCGTGGCCATCAACGATCTGGGCGATCCCAAGACCAATGCGCACCTGACGCAGTACGACAGCGCGCACGGCCGCTTTCCCGGCACGGTGACCGTGGACGGCGACTACATGGTGGTGAACGGCGACAAGATCCGCGTGCTGGCCAATCGCGACCCGGCGGCGCTGCCCTGGGGCGAGCTCAATGTCGACGTGGTGCTGGAGTGCACCGGCTTCTTCACAAGCAAGGAAAAGGCCAGCGCGCACCTGAAGGGCGGCGCCAAGAAGGTCATCATCTCGGCGCCCGGCGGCAAGGACGTCGACGCCACCATCGTCTACGGCGTGAATCACGACGTGCTCAAGGCGGCCGACACGGTCATTTCCAACGCATCGTGCACCACCAACTGCCTGGCCCCGCTGGTCAAGCCGCTGCACGAGAAACTGGGCGTGGTCAACGGCCTGATGACCACGATCCACGCCTATACCAACGACCAGGTGCTGACCGACGTCTATCACTCCGATCTGCGCCGCGCGCGCTCCGCCACGCAAAGCATGATCCCCACCAGCACGGGCGCCGCCGCCGCGGTGGGCCTGGTGCTGCCCGAACTCGCCGGCAGGCTCGACGGCTTCGCCATGCGTGTTCCGACCATCAACGTGTCCATCGTCGATCTGTCCTTCATTGCATCGCGCGATACCACGGCCGCGGAAGTGAACGGCATCCTGAAAGAAGCTTCGGAAGGCGCCCTGAAGGGCATTCTCGATTACACCGACGAACCCCTGGTGTCGATCGACTTCAACCACAGCCCGGCATCGAGCACGGTCGATTCCCTGCTCACCAAAGTGTCTGGCCGCCTGGTGAAGGTCTCTTCGTGGTATGACAACGAGTGGGGCTTCTCCAACCGCATGCTCGACACCACCGTCGCGCTGATGAACGCGAAGTAAGCAGGCATCGCCGCCATTGGGCGCGAAGGGCGGGGTGACCCGCCCTGCTGTTTTTCCCACCCTTTTCCGCCGCCGGCCATGCCTGGCGATACCGCACATCATGACCACAGTCCAGACTCTGTCCTCGCTTGCGCAATCCGGCTCCCTGGCCGGCAAGCGCGTCTTCATCCGTTCCGATCTCAACGTGCCGCTGCAGGATGGCCGCATTGCCGAAGACACGCGGGTGCGCGCTTCGGTGCCAGCGATCCGCCTGGCGCTGGATGCCGGCGCCGCCGTCATGGTCACGTCGCATCTGGGGCGTCCCGTCGAAGGCGAGCTGCGGCCCGAGGATTCCCTGGCGCCGGTCGCCGAGCGCTTGGCGGAATTGCTGGGACAGCCGGTGCGCCTGCTGCGGGACTGGGTGGATGGCGTGGAAGTCGGTGCCGGCGAAGTGGTGCTGCTCGAAAACTGCCGCTGCAATCGCGGCGAGAAGAAGAACGACGAAACGCTGGCCCGCAAGATGGCGGCCCTGTGCGACGTCTATGTGAACGATGCCTTTGGCACGGCGCATCGGGCCGAGGCGACGACGCATGGCATTGCGCGGTTCGCGCCCGTGGCCTGCGCCGGCCCGCTGCTCGAAGCGGAACTCACCGCGCTGGGCCGTGCCTTGCGGGAGCCACGGCGCCCCCTGGTGGCCATCGTCGCCGGTTCCAAGGTGTCGACCAAGCTGTCCATTCTGCGGGCCTTGTCTGAAAAGGTCGATCAGCTCGTGGTCGGAGGGGGCATCGCCAATACCTTCATGCTGGCCGCCGGCCTGCCCATCGGCAAATCGCTGGCCGAGGCGGAGCAAGTCGAAGAGGCGCGCACCGTCATCGAAAAAATGAAGCAGCGCGGCGCCGATGTACCGATTCCGGTCGATGTGGTCTGCGCCCCGTCGTTCAGCGCCGACGCGCCGGCCACGGTGAAGGCGGCGGCCGACGTGTCGGAAGACGACATGATTCTGGACATCGGCCCGCGTACGGCGCAAGAGCTCGCCGCGATTCTGGAGAAGGCGGGTACCATAGTGTGGAATGGCCCCGTCGGCGTGTTCGAGTTCGATGCTTTTTCCAAGGGCACTGAAGTCGTGTCGCAGGCCATCGCGCGTTCGCCGGCGTTTTCCATTGCGGGCGGCGGCGATACGCTGGCCGCCATTGCCAAGTACGGCATCGCCGACGACATCGGCTATATCTCGACTGGGGGCGGCGCCTTCCTCGAATTTCTGGAAGGCCGGGCGCTGCCGGCCGTGGCGGTGCTCGAAGAGCGCGCCGGGAAATAACAAGCGTCCGGCTTGCGGCCGGCCGGCGTGCCGGCCCTGGCGGGCGGGGTGTGAGCGGCAAATATACAAGAAGGCCGTCCACAGGGCGGTCTCTCATCCAAGGAGCTGGAATGACGACTTACATGAACTTCATCGACAACGAATGGACGGCCGCTTATGACGGGCGCACCATCGAGGTGCTGGACCCTTCAACGGGCGAGGCCTTTGCACAGATCGCCCGGTCCGGCGGTTCCGAGGTGGGGCGGGCGGTGCAGGCCGCGCGCCATGCTTTCGATGGGGAATGGGGCGGTATGGCGCCGGCCGCGCGCAGTCGTCTGCTGTTCCGTATTTCGCAGGCATTGTTGGACCACGTCGATGAGCTGGCGGCGCTCGAACAGCGCGATACCGGCAAGCCTACCGGCCAGGCCCGCGCCGATGCGCTGGCGGCCGCGCGCTATTTCGAGTTCTATGCCGGCGCGGTGGACAAACTGCACGGGCAGACCATTCCCTATCCGCAGGAATTCACCGTGCTGACCCTGCGTGAACCGCATGGCGTGACGGGGCATATCGTGCCGTGGAATTATCCGCTGCAGATTTTCGGCCGCAGCGTGGCCGCGTCGCTGGCGGCGGGTAATGCCTGCGTGGTCAAGCCCGCCGAGGACGCCTGCCTGTCGCTGCTGCGCGTGGCGCAGATCGCCGCGGACACCGGCCTGCCCGCCGGCGCGCTGAACATCGTGACGGGCCTGGGTGCCGAGGCCGGCGCCGCGCTGGCGGGCCACCCGGGCATCGACCATATCTCCTTCACCGGTTCGCCGCAGACCGGCCAGGCCGTCCAGCAGGCGGCAACGGCCAACTTCGTTCCCGTCACGATGGAACTCGGCGGGAAGTCGCCCCAGATCGTGTTCTCGGATGCCGACATCGACGCGGCACTGCCGGTGCTCCTGAGTTCCATCGTCCAGAATGCCGGCCAGACCTGCTCGGCGGGCAGCCGCCTGCTGGTGCAGCGCGCCATCTATTCCGATGTGGTGGGCCGCCTGTCCGAGCTTTTCCAGGCCACCCGCACGGGGGCGGCCGCCGATGATCCCGATTGCGGGCCGCTCATCAACGCCCGCCAGCTGGCGCGCGTGCAAGGCTATCTGCAGGAAGCCGACGAGGCCGGCATTTCGGTGGCGGCGCGCGGCCAGCTCGACGCCAACGCGCCGGGCGGCGGTTTCTACCAGGTGCCGGTGCTGCTGGGCGATGTGCCGCCCGATCATCGCCTGGCCCAGGAAGAAATCTTCGGGCCGGTGCTGTGCGCGATTCCCTTCGATACCGAGGAAGAGGCGCTGCGCATCGCCAACAGCACGGCTTACGGGCTGGTGGCGGCCGTCTGGACACAGGACGGCGCCCGGCAGTTCCGCCTGGCCCGCCAGTTGCGCGCCGGCCAGGTCTTCATCAACAACTACGGCGCGGCCGGCGGCGTCGAACTGCCCTTCGGCGGCTCGGGCCAGTCGGGTTACGGGCGTGAAAAAGGCGTCGAGGCACTGTACGGCTTCACCAAGCTCAAGACCGTCGCCGTGCGTCACGGGCGTTCATGAGCATTGAGCGTATGCAGCGCCGCCATCCCGATGAACTCATCGTCGGGCTGGTGTCGGTTTCCGACAGGGCGGCGTCGGGCGAATATGCCGACCAGGGCGTGCCGGCCCTGCGTGAATGGCTGGAAGGGGCGCTCAAGGAAAAGCCGCGTTTCGTCGCGCGGCTGATCCCCGATGAACGCGAACTCATCTCGCGCACCCTGGTCGAACTCGTCGACGAGGCCGGCTGCGATCTGGTGCTCACCACGGGCGGGACGGGGCCGTCGCGCCGCGACGTCACCCCCGATGCCACGCTTGCCGTGGCCACCCGGGAACTTCCGGGCTTCGGCGAGCAGATGCGGCAGGTCAGCCTGGCATTCGTGCCCACCGCCATTCTGTCGCGCCAGGTGGCGGTGCTGCGCGAAACCGCCGATCATGCGGCGCTCATCATCAACCTGCCCGGCCAGCCCAAGGCCATACGGGAAACCCTCGAAGGCCTGCGCGACGATTCGGGCAAGGTGCTGGCGCAGGGCATATTCGCCGCCGTGCCCTACTGCCTGGACCTGATAGGGGGGCCTTATGTGGAAACGCATGATGCCGTGGCCCGGGCCTTCCGCCCCAAGAGCGCCATGCGGCGCTGACGGGCGCGCCGCGGGCGCCCCGGGCGGGGCGCTGAAGCGCCGGCCACAAGCAAACATTCGTGTTCACCCTTAAAATTCATTCTGATTCCGTATTCAACCCATTACCAAGTCAGGAGGTCACGACATGGCCCTAGTTTCCATGCGTCAATTGCTGGATCACGCCGCCGAGAACGGCTACGGCATTCCCGCGTTCAACGTCAACAACCTGGAACAGGTCCAGGCCATCATGGAAGCCGCTGCCGAGACCGACAGTCCGGTGATCATGCAGGCCTCGGCCGGCGCCCGCAAATACGCCGGCGAAGGCTTCCTCAAGTATCTGATCCAGGCCGCGGTCGAGTCCTACCCCAACATTCCGGTGGTCATGCACCAGGATCACGGCCAGTCGCCCGCCGTGTGCCAGGGCGCCATCGACCTGGGTTTCTCCAGCGTCATGATGGACGGCTCGCTGCAGGAAGACGGCAAGACCATTGCCGACTATGAATACAACGTCGATGTCACCCGCCGCGTGGTCGAGATCGCCCACAAACTGGGCGTCACGGTGGAAGGCGAACTGGGCTGTCTCGGTTCCCTGGAAACCATGATGGGCGACAAGGAAGACGGCCATGGCGCAGAAGGCACCATGACGCGCGAGCAGCTGCTCACCGACCCCGAGCAGGCCGCCGACTTTGTGCGCCGCACCCAGCTCGACGCGCTGGCCATCGCCATCGGCACCAGCCACGGCGCCTACAAATTCACCCGCAAGCCCACCGGCGACATCCTTTCCATCCAGCGTGTCAAGGAAATCCATGCCCGCCTGCCCAATACCCACCTGGTCATGCACGGCAGCTCCAGCGTTCCCCAGGAACTCCTGGCCGAGATCCGCGAGTTCGGCGGCGACATGAAGGAAACCTATGGCGTTCCGGTCGAGGAAATCCAGGAAGCCATCAAGTACGGGGTGCGCAAGGTGAACATCGATACCGATATCCGCCTGGCCATGACGGGCGCCATCCGGCGCTTCATGGCCGAAAACCCCTCGAAGTTCGACCCGCGCGAATACCTGAAGCCCGCGCGCGAAGCGGCCAAGGCCATCTGCGTGGCCCGCTATCAGCAGTTCGGCACGGCCGGCAACGCCGGCAAGATCAAGCCGATCCCCCTGTCCGAGATGGCGCGGCGCTACGCCGCCGGCGAACTCAAGCAGGTCGTGCAATAAAAACGGCGCCGCGGCGCACCGCATCGGAAATCGAACGCTCAAGGACGACATCGTGGTTCAGGCTCTTTATCAATCAAGCATCAAGTCCCTGCCATTGCTGGGGCGCGGCAAAGTGCGCGACATGTATGCGGTGGGGGACGACAAGCTCCTCATCGTGGCGACCGACCGCATTTCCGCGTTCGATGTGATCCTCGATGATCCGGTGCCCGGCAAGGGCGAGGTGCTTACGCGCCTGACCGACTTCTGGCTCGAAAAGCTGGCCCACATCATTCCCAACCACTCGACGGGCATCGACCCCGCCGATGTCGTGGAAGCGGGCGAGCGCGAGCAGGTCGCCGGCCGGGCGGTGGTGGTCAAGCGCCTGCGCCCCATCCTGGTGGAATGCGTTGCGCGCGGTTATCTGATCGGGTCGGGCTGGAACGACTACCAGGCCACGGGCAGTGTCTGCGGTATCGCGCTGCCGGCCGGCCTGCGCCAGGCCGGCCGGCTGCCGCAGCCCATCTTCACGCCGGCCGCCAAGGCCGAATTCGGTCTGCATGACGAGAACGTGGATTTCGATTACGTGGTCGGGCAGGTCGGCGACGAGCTTGCCGCAAGGCTGCGCGACACCACCCTGCGGCTTTATGCCGAAGCCGCCCGGTATGCCGCCGGCAAAGGCATCATCATTGCCGATACCAAGTTCGAGTTCGGCCTCGACGACGGCGGCGCGCTGTATCTCATGGACGAAGTCCTCACGCCCGATTCCTCGCGGTTCTGGCCGGCCGACGGCTATGCGGAAGGGATCAGCCCGCCATCGTTCGACAAGCAGTTCGTGCGCGACTGGCTGGAAACGCAATCGTGGGACAAGACCCCGCCGGCACCGCGTTTGCCCGCCGAAGTGCTGGAAAAGACGGCGGCCAAGTACCGCGAGGCGCTCGACCGTCTGGCGGGCTGAACGCCTACGGCGGATGCCCCGTCCTCCGGTGGGGCCCGGCGTCCGTTCTTCCGGAGCCGCGCGCTCCTTCCGATTTCAACAGGCAGGCAAATCAATGAATACGGACAGCGATATGGCAGCGACGCCTTCCGCGGATGCCGCAATGCCGCAGGTCGGCATCATCATGGGGTCTTCCAGCGATTGGGACGTCATGAAGCATGCCGTTGCGATTTTCGAAGAATTCGGCATCCCCCACGAAACCCGGGTCGTATCGGCGCATCGCATGCCGCTGGACATGGTGGAATACGGCAGGTCGGCCACCGAGCGCGGCCTGCGGGCGATCGTCGCCGGGGCGGGGGGCGCGGCCCATCTGCCCGGCATGATGGCGGCATTGACGCCGGTGCCCGTGTTCGGCGTGCCGGTTCCGTCGCGCTATTTGCGGGGCGAGGATTCCCTGCTGTCCATTGTCCAGATGCCCAAGGGGGTGCCGGTCGCCACATTCGCCATCGGCGAGGCCGGCGCCGCCAATGCCGCATTGCATGTCATCGCCACCCTGGCGACGGTCGACGCGGCATTGCGCCGCCGGCTCGAAGCCTTCCGCAGCCGCCAGACGGAAGCCGCGCGCGCCATGGTGGTGCCGCCGCACGTATTGATGTAAGAATATACAAGGTATATACATGAACGAACAGGGCAAACCGGCTCCCGTGATGCCTGGCGAGTGGCTGGGCATGGTGGGCGGGGGCCAGCTTGGCCGCATGTTCTGTCATGCGGCACAGAGCCTGGGGTACCGGGTGGCGGTGCTGGACCCCGACGCGCAGAGCCCGGCGGGGGCGGTGGCCGACCAGCACATACGCGCCGCCTACGACGACCCCGCCGCCCTGGAGGAGCTGTCGGGGCGCTGCAAGGCCATCACAACGGAATTCGAGAACGTGCCGGCCGCCAGCCTGGACATTCTTGCGCGGGCGTCGGTGACGCGGCCGGGCGGGCATGCGGTCGCCATCGTGCAGGACCGCATCCGCGAGAAGGCCTTTCTGGCGTCCAGCGGCGTTGCCGTGGCGCCCTATGTGGCGGTGACCCGGGCCGCCGATCTCGACGATGCGCCGGATACGCTGTTCCCGGGCATCCTGAAGGTGGCGCGCCTCGGTTATGACGGCAAAGGGCAGGCGCGCGTGGCCACGCGTGCGGAAGCCATCCAGGCCTTCCATGAATTCGGCGGCCGCCCCTGTGTGCTGGAAGCCATGCTGCCGCTGGCCAGCGAACTGTCGGTCGTACTGGCCCGTGGGGTCGACGGCCGCACGGCCATCCATCCTTCGGCCGTCAATGAGCATCGCGACGGCATCCTGGCGGTGTCCACCGTCGATGCGCGGCGGGCCGGGGAGCCGCTTTCCGCCCGGGCGGGCGCCGCGGCGCTGCGTATCGCCGAGGCGCTTGAGTATGTCGGCGTGCTGTGCGTGGAATTCTTCGTGCTGCGGGACGGCAGCCTGGTCGCCAACGAAATCGCTCCGCGCCCGCACAACAGTGGCCACTACACCATGAACGCCAGTGTCACCAGCCAGTTCGAGCAGCAGGCCCGCGCCACCGCCGGCCTGCCCTTGGGCGATACCGGCTGTCTGTGTTCCGTGATCATGCTCAACCTGCTGGGCGATCTGTGGTTCGATGCCGCCACGGGCGCCTGGCGCGAGCCCGACTGGGCCGCCGTGCTGGCCGTGCCGGGGGCGCAGCTGCATCTCTACGGCAAGGCTCAAGCACGGCCCGGCCGCAAAATGGGACACGTCAATGTGCTGGGCGAGACGCTGGAGCAGGCCCGTGACAGGGCGGGGCGCGTCGCCGCCGCGCTCGGCCTGGAACTGGCTTCATGAACCCGGATGCGGATCGGCCGCGTGCGGCTGGCGCCGATGCGCCGCAAGTTTCCGCCGGCATGGCGCGGGAGCTCGATCGGGCCGCGCGCCGGCTGGCCGAAGGCGGCCTGGTGGCCTTTCCGACCGAGACGGTCTATGGCCTGGGCGCCGATGCCGAGAATCCCGGCGCGGTGGCCCGCATCTACCGGGCCAAGGGGCGGCCTTCCAATCACCCCGTGATCGTCCACGTGGCGCCGGAAGCCGATCTCGGATACTGGTCGCGCGACATTCCCGGCATGGCCCGGGCGCTGGTCGAGGCATTCTGGCCGGGGCCGCTGACGCTGATTCTGCCCCGCGCCGCAAATATACCGGCGGCCGTCAGCGGCGGCCAGGACAGCATCGGCCTGCGCTGCCCCTCGCACCCGGTGGCTCAGGAACTGCTGCGGCGCTTCGCCGCGCTGAAGGGCGGGCAGGGCGGCGTGGCCGCGCCTTCGGCCAACAAATTCGGGCAGGTATCGCCGACCCGGGCCGCCCATGTCCGCCACGAGTTCCCCGAACTGGATGAAGATGCCCTGCTGGTGCTCGAAGGCGGGTCTTCCCAGGTCGGTATCGAATCAACCATCGTGGACGTTTCGCGCCTGGACGAAGGTGTGGGGCCGGTATTGTTGCGCCCGGGCCACATCACCGCCGAAGATCTGGCGGCGGTGCTCGGCGCCGCGCCCGGGTTGCCGGATACCGGCGCGCCTCGCGTGTCGGGTTCGCTGAAAGCGCATTATGCTCCGCGCACCCCGCTTTCCGTGACGGAGCGATCGCGGCTGGCCGACATGCTGGCCGCGGCGGCCGCGCGGGGCGAGCGGCTGGCGGTGGCCGTCTTTCCGCCGTCGCCCCCTTCCATCGAGGTGGGCGCGGCCGACGTGGCCTGGCACGCCTGCCCGGCGGAACCCGCCGAGTACGCAAGCCGGCTGTACGCCTTGCTGCGCGAATTGGATGCGGGGGGATACGATCGCATCGTGCTTGAACAGCCGCCCCGGACGCCGGCCTGGCAGGCCGTCAACGACAGGCTCGGGCGCGCGGCGGCGGCATTCGATGAATGAGGATGGCCGCGGGCGCGATGCCTGCGGATTCAGGTTTGGCGGACGGCGCCGATGCCGGCCAGGAAGCCGCGCAGGCCGTCGATGACGGCCTGCGGCTGATCGCGATGCGGCGAATGGCCGCAATGCGGTATTTCCAGCAGCCGGGTGTCCGGCACGTGACGGGCGATGCCGCGTATCTGTTCCAGGGTGCCGTATTCGTCGTCCACCCCCTGCATCGCCAGGACGGGGCAGCGTATGTCGCCCAGCAGCGCTTCGATGTTCCATTCACGGAAGGCGGGTGTCAGCCAGACCTCCGCCCACGCCCAGAATACCGATTCGCCATCGCGGTGATGCCGGGCCAGGCGTTCGGGAAAGTCGGTCGTCAGATAGATGTCGCGCGCCTTCCGGATGCCTTCCACCGTGATGTCTTCGACGAAGATATGTGGGGCCGCAACAACGATGGCCCGAGCCCTGCCGGGATGCATGGCCGCATGCAGCAGGGCAATCGAGCCGCCATCGCTGTGGCCGAACAGAATGGGCCGTTCCTGCGCCAGCCCCAGGGCATCGAGCAGGGCGGGCAGCGCGTCGCGAGCCTGGACGTGCAGATAGTCGATTCCGCGTGTTTCGTCCCGTGGCCGGGGCGTGCTGGCGCCGTAACCGTAGCGGGAATACACCAGGCCGCGGCAGCCCGTCGCCGCGCAGACCTGGGCGGGCCAGCCCCGCCACATGGAAACCGACCCCAGACCTTCGTGCAGGAAGATGATGAGGGGCCGGTCGCGGCGTTCCGGCGCGATCCATTGATATTCGATGTCGATTTCCCCGCCCATGCTGCGTATCCCGATCAGGGCAGGGTCTTCCGTGTTGATGAGGCCTGTCATGCGTGCTCCCGCCGAACCGCTTCCGTGGTATGGTCATTCCCGGCCGGTTTTTTGTCTGGAACCGCCGTTCATCGTATCCGGCGCATGCCCTTCAAGGGCGCATGGCCGGAACCGCATAATAGTGTAAGAGACCGAGGGCGGTTACACTGCCGTTCCCGGACATTCATCGGAACAAGTACCGCTCATGAAATTCAAGGATTTCGAAGTTGGCATGGTGATCACCCATCCTCCCGTCGTGGTCACCCGGGAAGAAATGCTGGCTTTTGCGCGCACATACGACCCACAGTCCTTCCATGTGGACGAAGCCGCGGCCCAGGACAGCCGCTGGGGCGGGCTGATAGGCAGCGGCTGGCTGACATGCGGGCTCGCCATGCGCATGGTCTGCGACGCGGCATTGAAGGGTTCCGAATCATTTGGTTCGCCCGGCCTCGAACGCCTGCGCTGGCCCAGCCCTGTGCGCCCGGGCGATGCCCTGCGCCTCGAAGCCAGCGTCGATTCCAAGCGCGTATCGTCCACCCGCTCCGACCTGGGCATTCTTCGCTGGACATGGCGCATGTTCAACCAGGACGGCGAAATGGTGCTCGAAGTCGAAGCCACCAACCTGTTCGATCTGGCTTGAGCCGGGCTTTCAATCAAAAGAACGCCTGCAATCCGGTCTGCGCGCGGCCCAGGATCAGCGCGTGCATGTCGTGCGTGCCCTCGTAGGTGTTCACCACTTCCAGGTTGACCAGATGGCGGGCCACGCCGAATTCATCGGAAATGCCGTTGCCGCCGAGCATGTCGCGCGCCATGCGGGCGATGTCCAGTGACTTGCCGCAGGAATTGCGCTTCATGATAGAGGTGATTTCCACGGCGGCCGTGCCTTCGTCCTTCATGCGCCCCAGGCGCAGGCAGCCTTGCAGCGCCAGGGTGATTTCGGTCTGCATGTCGGCCAGTTTCTTCTGGATGAGCTGGGTCTGCGCCAGAGGGCGGCCGAACTGCTTGCGGTCGATGGTGTACTGGCGGGCGGTGTGCCAGCAGGCTTCAGCCGCGCCCAGCGCGCCCCAGGCAATGCCGTAGCGGGCCGAGTTCAGGCAGGTGAAAGGGCCGCGCAGGCCGCTGACGCCGGGCATCATGGCATCGGCAGGCACGTCGACCTCGTCCATCACGATTTCACCGGTGATCGAAGCGCGCAGGCCGACCTTGCCATGGATGGTGGGGGCGCTCAGGCCCTTCATGCCCTTTTCCAGGATGAATCCGCGGATCTGGCCGTCGTCGTCGCCGCCGGACACTTTGGCCCACACCACAAATACGTCGGCGATCGGGGAGTTGGTGATCCACATCTTGTTGCCCGTCAGTCGGTAGCCGTCGCCGGTCTTCACCGCGCGGGTCTCCATTCCCGCCGGGTTGGAGCCGTGATTGGGTTCGGTCAGGCCGAAACAGCCTATCCATTCGCCGCGCGCCAGTCTGGGCAGGTATTTCTGTTTCTGTTCTTCGGAGCCGAATTCGTTGATGGGCACCATGACCAGCGAGGACTGCACGCTCATCATCGAGCGATAGCCGGAATCGATGCGCTCGACTTCGCGGGCGATCAGGCCGTAGCTGACATAGTTCAGCCCCGCGCCGCCGTAGGCTTCCGGAATGGTGGCGCCCAGCAGGCCGAGTTCGCCCATTTCATTGAAGATGGAGGGGTCGGTCTTTTCGTGACGGAAGGCTTCCAGCACGCGCGGTGCCAGTTTTTCCTGGCTGTAGGCATGGGCGGCATCGCGCACCATGCGTTCCTCTTCTGTGAGCTGAGCGTCGAGGAGCAGGGGGTCTTCCCAGTTGAAAGAAGGAGCTGAAGACATGAGGGTTCCTGTGATGATCTGTTTGATGGATGAATGCCGGCAGGCCGGGCAGCCCGCCTCAGCCCCCGGACCGCTGCCGGATGGCGCTCAGGGTGGTCGACGGCGTGATGGTTTCCGGATCGATCAGGCAATGCAGGATGGCCGGCTTGCCGCTGGCGAGGGCGCGTTCGAAGGCCGGGGCGAATTCGTCGGTGGATTCGACGCGCTCGCCATGCCCGCCGAAGGCGCGCGCATAGGCCGCAAAATCGGGGTTCTGCAGGGCGGTGGCTGAAACGCGCCCGGGGTAGTCGCGTTCCTGGTGCATGCGTATCGTGCCGTACATGCCGTTGTCGATGAGCACCACGACGATGGGCAGCTTGTACTGGACGGCGGTGGCGAATTCCTGGCCGTGCATCATGAAGCAGCCGTCGCCGGCGAAGCATACGACGGCCCGGTCGGGATACATGCGTTTCGCGCCCACGGCGGCCGGCAGGCCGTAGCCCATGGAGCCCGAGGTGGGGGCGAGCTGGGTGCCGTAGCGGGTGAACGGGTAGAAGCGGTGCAACCAGGTGGCGTAGTTGCCGGCGCCGTTGCACATGATGGTGTCGGCCGGCAATGCCTCGTTCAGGTAGGTCATGACCTGGCCCATCTGCAGGGGGCCGGGGTGGGTGATGCGGCCCGGGTCGTTCCATGCCTGGTAGCTCGATCTCATGGCCTGCAGCGCGGGGGCCCAGGGAGCCGGCGCCGGCGCGCCGGAAAGGCCGGCCAGTGCGCCGCAGAAGGCGCGGGGCGAAGTGTTGATGGCTTCGCTCGCCACATAGACGCGGTTGAGCTCGGAGGCGTCGGGGTGGACGTGCACCAGATGCTGTTTCGGCACGGGGATGTCGAGCAGCGTGTAGCTCTGGCTGGGGATTTCCGAGAAGCGGCCGCCCACCATGAGTATCAGGTCGCTGTCCTTCACGAACTGTATCAGCTGCGGGTTGCCGCCTATCCCGACATCGCCGATGAAGCAGGGGTGCTGTGTGGAAAACAGTGTCTGGCGGCGGAACTGTACCGCCACGGGCAGCTGCCATGCTTGTGCGAAGGCTTCGAATTGCGCCACCGCTTCGGCGTCCCAGCGGCTGCCGCCCAGAATGGCGACGGGCTGGCGGGCCCGCGACAGCCTTTCCGCCAGGGCATGCATCTGCGCCGTGGCGGGTTCAGTTTCGGGCACCCGGTAGCGGGGGGCGTCAGCCACTTGGGCCGTTTCGATCAGCATGTCTTCCGGCAGGGCGATCACCACCGGGCCGGGCCGGCCCGACGTGGCGATATGGAAGGCCCGCGATACCAGTTCCGGAATGCGTTCGACCTGATCGATTTCCGTTACCCATTTGGCCTGGGTGCCGAAAACCGCCCGGTAGTCCATTTCCTGGAAGGCGTCGCGTTCGCGCATGCCGCGCTCGATCTGGCCGACGAACAGAATCATCGGCGTGGAGTCCTGGCTGGCGATGTGGACGCCGGCCATGGCATTGGCCGCGCCCGGGCCCCGGGTCACCATGCAGATGCCCGGTTCGCCGGTAAGCTTGCCATGGGCGTCGGCCATCATGGCCGCGCCCCCTTCCTGGCGGCAGACGGTGACGTCGATGCTGTGATCGTGCAGCCCGTCGAGCACGGCCAGATAGCTTTCGCCCGGCACGCAGAACACGTGGCTCACGCCGTGAGCGACGAGTTGATCGACCAGGATGTGGCCGCCGATTCGGGCGGGCGGCAGGGAGTGAGTGGAATTATTCATGGTTGTAAAGAATATGTGCGCTGTCAGCACAATGCAATTGATAAAATTGCACAATGTCTTGCCTTATTTGCAAGATGTCCCCGTTGGTTGATCATTGTAGTGTCGGGCGGAAGCCTCGGTGAGGAGGACATGAGGAACGGCATTCCCAATCTGGGAGCCTTGCAGGCATTCGAAGCGACGGCGCGCCTGGGCTCTTTTTCGCGCGCGGCAGAGGAGCTGGCGCTCACCCACAGCGCGGTGTATCGCCAGGTGGCCGGCCTCGAGGAACGGCTGGGCGTGGCGCTTTTCACGCGCGTCAGGCGCCGCGTCAAGCTGACGGATGCCGGTGAAGAGTACGCCGGGCGGGTGCGCCATCATCTCGACCAGCTTGAAAAGGATACGCTGGGCCTGATGTCGCGCGCCGGCGTGGGCCGCAATCTGCACGTGGCGGTGCTGCCCACGCTGGCCACGACGTGGCTGCTGCCGCGGCTGGCCGCCTTCGGGCGCGAGCGTCCCGACATCACCATCAGCCTGTCGGTGCGCACTTTGCCGTTCCAGTTCAATGACCAGCCTTTCGATGCGGCCATCTATCATGCCGAGCAGATGTGGCCGGGCACCCGGGGCATCAAACTGTTCGACGAGCGTGAATTGCTGCCCATCTGCGCGCCCGCCATGCTGGAAGCGGCCGGCGACCGGCATCAGATGGCGGATATGGTGCATCTGCACACCACGTCGCGGCCCGACGCCTGGCGCCGCTGGTATCAGGCTCAGGGGCGCGATTTTCTGCCGACGATGAATGCGGGGCCGCGATACGAGCTGTTCACCATGTCGCTGGCGGCCGTGAAGCAGGGGATGGGGGTGGCGCTGATACCCCGTTTTCTCGTACAACATGCCCTGGACAGCGGGGAACTCGTCATGCCGGTGGATGCCGGCCTGCGGGTCAGGGAAGCCTATTTCTTCAGCTATCCCATCGCCAACGCAACTGGCGAGGCCCTGCGCGACCTGGAAAGATGGCTGGAGGAATCGGCGGCATGACGCAGGCGGGATTGAAGGCGTGCGGGGCGGTTGACCGTATTTCTTGCCAGCCCCATGGCTGCCCGGCACCACGACGCAAGCCGTACAGCCAGACAATGCCACTGAAACCAGGCTAGAGTCAGAGCCCAGGCTGGAGTCGAGGCTAGACTCGAGGCTAGAGTCAGAGCTTGCGGCTAGAGTCGTTCAGCAACTTATCGACAAGACAGCCCGCCCGCCGCAAGCGTTTCGCCCGACATGGGCCGGGTGGGCTGCGATATGATTTTGCTACTGGGGTGGCCTGTCGGGTCGCCGTCGCCCACCAACCGGGCCTGGGTCTGGCAATACTGCGACCATGGCCGAAGGAGTCCCATGAGCTTGTCCTTACGCAAAATCGCCGCATGGTCGCTGGCCGGTTCGCTGGCATGGGCGGCCCTGGGCGTTGCGGCGCAGGACACGGCGATCGTCGATCTCAACCCCGAGGCCGCCACTGCCAGGGCGGCCGCCGCGCAACCCGCGGCGCGCGCGCCGAACTACATGATCAGCACGGCCAATCCCCTGGCCACCCAGGCCGGTGCGCAAATGCTGGCGCGCGGCGGCACGGTCGCCGATGCGGCCATTGCTGCGCAACTGGTGCTGGGCCTGGTGGAGCCGCAATCGTCCGGCCTGGGCGGTGGCGGTTTCGCCTTGCTGCATCGGGCAGGCCAACCGGCCGTGCATGCCTATGATGGCCGGGAAACCGCGCCCGCCGCGGCCCGGGCCGACCGCTTCATGCGAGATGGCCGGCCCTTGTCGTTCTTCGATGCGGTCGACAGCGGCCTGTCCGTCGGCACGCCCGGTCTGGTACGCATGCTGGCTTCCATGCATGCCGAACACGGCACGCTGCCGTGGGCATCGTTGTTCGAGCCGGCGATGCGCCTGGCCATCGACGGTTTTCCGGTGTCTCCACGCCTGCATGCCTTGCTGGCGGGTTCCGAAGGGCTGCGGAGCAGCCCGAGCGCGGCGCCCTACTTCTACGATGAGCAGGGGCGGGCGCGGCCGGTCGGGCATGTGCTGCGCAATCCCGATTATGCGCGCGTGCTGCGGCAGCTTGCCGCCGAAGGGGCGGATGCCTTCTATCGCGGGCCCCTGGCGCGCGCCATGGTCGACGCCGTGGCGGCCCATGCCGTGCCGGGCGATCTGTCCGAGGACGACCTCGCCGCTTATCGTGTCATCCGCCGCGAGGCTTTGTGCGCTGAAATCGGTGCCCATCGCCATTGCGGCATGCCGCCGCCCAGCTCAGGCGGGGTGGCCGTACTGCAGATGATGTCCTTGCTGCGGCACACGCCGATCGCCGACCTGCGCCCGGAATCCGCCGAGGCCGTGCATTATTTTTCCGAGGCTGGGCGCCTGGCTTTCGCGGACCGCGACACCTATGTCGCTGATCCGGCCTTCGTGCGCGTTCCCATCCATGGGCTGCTGGACCCGGAATACCTCGCGTCCCGGGCTGCGCTCATCCGTCCCGAACGGTCGATGGGCACGGCCGAGCCGGGTGTGCCTCCGGGGCTGGTGGAATCGCAAGCCGAAGACCCGGCCATCGAGCAGCCGGCCACCACGCATCTGGTGGCCGCCGATCGCCAGGGTAACGTCGTCTCCATGACCACTTCGATCGAGTCGGCCTTCGGCAGCAAGATCTTCGTGAACGGCTATCTGCTGAACAATCAGTTGACCGATTTTTCCCTGTTTGCGGTCGACGACGAGGGGCGGCCTCTGCCCAATCGCGTGGAACCCGGCAAACGTCCGCGCAGTTCCATGGCGCCCATGGTGGTGTTCAAGGATGGGCGGCCGGTGGTGGCGGTGGGCGCGCCCGGGGGCAGCGCCATCATCAACTTCGTGGCGAAGACGCTGGTCGGGACGCTGATGTGGGACATGGATATTCAGGCGGCGATCGAACTGCCCAATATGGGCAGCCGCAACCGCGCCACCGAGATCGAACGCGGGACCCCGCTGGAAGGCGTGGCGGCCACGCTCCGGGCCATGGGGCATGAAGTCAGGGAAATCGATTTCCCCAGCGGCCTGCAGGGGGTGAGGTGGACGGCGGACGGCCTTGAAGGCGGTGCCGATCCCCGCCGCGAAGGTGTCGCCATGGGCGGGTGAGTTCAGTCGAACACCACCGTTCTCTGTCCGTTCAGCAGGATGCGGTGTTCGACATGCCAGCGCACGGCCCGCGCCAGCACCAGGGATTCGACGTCGCTGCCCACCCGGGTCAGCGCATCCGCGCTCATGCCGTGATTCACACGCTGTATGTTCTGTTCGATGATGGGGCCTTCGTCCAGGTCGGCGGTGACGTAATGGGCGGTGGCGCCGATGATCTTCACCCCCCGCGCATGAGCCTGGTGATAGGGCCGGGCGCCCTTGAAGCTCGGCAGGAAGCTGTGGTGGATGTTGATCGCGCGGCCTTCCAGCGCCCGGCACAGTTCATTGGAAAGAATCTGCATGTAGCGCGCCAGCACCACCAGATCCACGTTTTTCCGCTCCACGATTTCCAGTATCCGCGCTTCCTGCTCGGCCCGGGTGTCCGGCGAGACGGGCAGATGATGGAAGGGCAGCCCGTAGGAACGCGCCAGATTCTCGAAATCGCGGTGATTCGAAACCACGCCGACAATGTCGATGGGAAGCTGGTCGGTATGGGCTCGGAACAGCAGGTCGTTCAGGCAGTGCCCCTGGCGGCTGACCAGCAGCAGCACGCGCGAGCGGTGCTCATGGTCGTGGATGCGGGCGTCCATGTCGAAGCGTTCGGCCACACCCGAGAAGGACGCATGCAGTGTGTCGACATCATGCGCTTCGGGCAGCCGGAAATGCACGCGCATGAAGAAGCGGCGGGTTTCGTGATCGCCGAACTGCTGGGAGTCGATGATATTGCCGTGCTGCTTGAGCAGCCATCCCGAAACGTTGTGCACGATGCCCACCCGGTCAGGGCAGGAAAGCGTCAGTATGTATTCCTTCATTGATTCAACCGTGTTGCGGAGTTGGGGCCAGGGCGGCCAGGGTTTCGCGTCCGATGGCCATGCTGGCGGTGAGGCCGGGGGATTCGATGCCGAACAGGTTCACCAGGCCGTTGACGCCGTGGGTGCGGGGGCCGGCGATGACGAAGTCGGCGGCCGGTTCGCCCGGGCCGACGATCTTGGGGCGGATGCCGGTGTAGCCCGGCTGCAGGGCGCCGTCCGGCAGGGCCGGCCAGTAGCTGCGCACCGCCGCGTAGAAGCTGTCGCCGCGCCGCGGGTCGATGTCGTAGTCTTCACCGGCCACCCATTCGGTGTCGGGGCCGAATTTGGCCTGCCCGCCCAGATCCACCGTCAGGTGCACGCCCAGCCCGGCGCTGTCCGGCATGGGGTAGATCAGGCGGGTGAAGGGCGAGCGGCCCGACAGCGTGAAATAGCTGCCCTTGCAGTAATAGGCCGGCGGGATCAGCGCCCGCGGCTGCCCGGCGAGACGCCGTGCCGCGCCGGGCGCCGACAGGCCGGCGGCATTCACGACACAGCCGGCAGTCAGTTCCATGGCTTCGTCGCCGCCGAAGGACAGCAGGAATTCGCCGTTTTCCAGGATCCGCCCTTCGAGGAAGGGCGTCCGGAAGGCGCATTGGGCGCCGGCGTTTTCGGCGTCCCCCTGCAGCGCCAGCATCAGGCCGTGGCTGTCGACGATGCCCGTGGACGGCGAGACCAGGGCGGCATCGCACACCAGCGCGGGTTCGAGCACGGCGGCTTCCGCGCCGCTGATGAGGTAGAGATCGTCCACCCCGTTGAGCCGCGCCCGCCGGGCTATGTCGGCAAGCCGGGCGGTTTGCCGCGGATCGGCGGCGACGATCAGCTTGCCGAGCCGTTTGTGCGGAATGCCCCGCTGGCCGCAGTATTCGTACAGCATCTGCTTGCCTTCCACGCACAGCCGGGCTTTCAGGCTGCCCTGCGGGTAGTAGATACCCGCGTGGATGACTTCGGAGTTGCGGGCGCTCGTGCCGGTGCCGATGCCTTCGGCAGCTTCGGCGATCAGCACTTCGCGGCCCGACAGGGCCAGTTCGCGGGCCACGGCCAGGCCGACGACGCCGGCGCCGAGGACGATGCAGTCTATATCCGCCATGTCGATACTTTGTGGTTAGGGTCTGTTAACACTAAAAGGAGGCTTGCACTGGCTGGATATCGGGTGGCAGGCTAGGCGTGCAGGGCGCCGCATGGTCGCTCCCTGCAAGGCCTGCGCAACGACGCATGGCGCCCGATATCCAGCCAGCCCGCAGGGTGAGCACGCAAACGCGCGCCTGGCTGCGTTGCGAATGCTCGCCGGGGGACCGCCACGACTGCGCTTCGCGCCTTGCCATCCACACGTTTGCGTGCTCATGCGTGCCTCCTTTTAGTGTTAACAGGACCTGGAGGAGCGGCAGGCCCGATGTCAGTGGTCGGGGAGCGGCTCGATGGAGGGGGTCAGATCGAAATCCCCCGCATGATATACCAGGGGCTGGCTGTAACGGCGGTTGCAGCGTTCGACCTGGCCGACGAAGATGATGTGATCCCCCGCCGGATGGCGCGCCGAGTTGTGGCATTCGAACCAGGCCGCCGTGTCGGTGTCGGCCAGCATGGGCACGCCGTGCGGGCTGCGTTCCAGCGCCACGCCCTGGAACCGTTCTTCCTGCCGGCCCCGCGAGAAACGCCGCGCCAGCGGCAGCTGGCTGGCCGACAATACATGGATCACGTAGCGTTCGGCCCGCAGGAAGTGCGGCAGGGCCGAGGCCGATTGCGACAGCGACCACAGCACCATCGGCGGTTCCAGCGACACGGCATTGAAGGAACTGATGGTCAGCCCCCAGGGGTCGCCTTCGGCGGTTTCCGTCGTGATGATCGTGACGCCGGTCGCGAAGCGCCCGAGTGCGGAGCGGAAATGGCTTTGGTCGAAATCCGGGGAATGGGCTGTCATGAGAGAGTCAACGGCGTTTCGGGCGTGGGGGGCGGTGTCGATGTCAAGGGGCCAGGCGCTGCAGTATCCAGCTCTGGTCGCCCTGCAAGCGGTAGGCCACGCGGTCGTGCAGCCGCGAAGGCCGGCCCTGCCAGAATTCGACGTAGTCCGGTATCAGGCGGTAGCCGCCCCAGTGCGGCGGCCGGTCGGGATGCTCGCCCAGCGAGGCCGACAGTTCCGCATGGCGGGCTTCCAGTTCTTCACGGCTGACCGGCCGGCTCTGGGGAGAAGTCCAGGCGCCCACGCGCGAACCCAGCGGGCGGCTGTGGAAGTATTCGTCGGATTCCTGCGGCGATGTCTTTTCGATGCGCCCCTCGATACGCACCTGGCGCTCCAGGGGCTGCCAGAAGAAAAGCAGGCTGGCATGGGGATGCGCGGCCAGCTCGATGCCCTTGCGCGATTCGTAGTTGGTATAGAAGACGAAGCCCTGTTCATCGAAGCCCTTGATGAGCACGATACGGGTCGAAGGGCGCATGTCGGCGCCGACCGTGGCCAGTGTCATGGCGTTGGGTTCCGGCACGCCGGCTTCCAGTGCCTGGGAGAACCAGCGGGTGAACTGTTCGACGGGCGTGCCGGCCATGCCGGATTCCAGGAGTTCGAATTTGCCGTATTTCTGGCGGAGGTCTGCGACGGACATGGCGATGGCTTCAGTGGGTTCGAGGTAAGTGTGGCCGGGATAACGCTATATTTGGCGCAGGCTGTGGGCCAGCGCCGACAGCCGCTTGTCTGTGATGTTGTGCTGCATGAGCGCGTCGGCGGTTTCCAGGACGTAGTCGATGCAGGGGCCATAGCTGCCGTGGGCGTTGCGCACGATGTGCAGCAAATGTTCCTGGGGCAGGTCGCGCACATAGGCGTCGGTATTGCGGTTCATGGTGAACGCCAGCGCGGTGATCGCGCCGCTTCCGGTGCGGCAGTTCAGCCAGCGCGGAATGTAGGCGCCGCTGGGCATTTCCCGCCGCCAAAGCGCTTCCATGATGCCGGGCGCCTGCCCGCCGTCGATGCGGAAAGCCACGCCGCGGCAGGAGCCGCCGGCGTCCAGGCCGAAGACCAGCCCGGGTTTCTCGGGCGTGCCGCGGTTGACGCGCGACCACAGGCACAGAGCCCGATGATAGCCATGGAGCAGGGCGGGGCGCCGTTCCGCATATTCGAATTCAGGACGCCAGATGAGCGACCCGTATCCATAGATCCAGATGTCTTGGCCTTGAGGCAGGGCGGCCATGGTGGCCTGCAGCGACGCCCGGCGCTCGGCTTCTGTCAGCAGGCGGAAGCTGGAAGGCGCGGGAGCGTTCGATAGGAGCGGCGGATTGTTCACTTTCCGGGGGAATGCGAGGTGAAAGCAGAAGTAATGAGGCTTACATTGTAGAGCAGCTAAAATCCCCCCTCTATGGTTGACGATCGTTTCCTCGATTCAGAGCGCCGTTTCGGCGGGCTTGAACGCCTGTATGGTCCGGGCAGCGCGGCAAGGCTGCGCGCCGGCCATGTGGTGGTCGCCGGCATCGGTGGCGTGGGTTCCTGGTGCGCGGAAGCCCTGGCGCGCTGCGGGGTTGGGCGCATTACGCTGATCGACCTGGACCACGTGGCCGAGTCCAATGTGAACCGCCAGATCCACGCGCTCACCAGTACGCTGGGGCAGGCCAAGGCTGTCGCCATGGCGCAACGCATGCACGACATCAACCCCGGATGCGTCGTGGAAGTGGTCGACGATTTCGTGTCGCCAGAGAACGTCGGGGCCATCGTGCCCGCGGATGCCGACGTGGTCGTCGATGGCACTGACCAGGCGTCCGCCAAGATCGCGCTCATTCTTGAAGCGCGGCAGCGCCGTCAGGCGCTGCTCGTCTGTGGCGGGGCCGGTGGCAAGACGGACCCTCTGGCGCTGCGCGGCGGCGACCTGTCGCAGGCGGTGAATGACGCCCTGCTGTCCAAACTGCGCAACACGCTGCGCCGCCAGCACGGTTTTCCCCGCGCCGCCGATGCGGCGGGCAAGGTGCGCAAACGGGTGCCGCGCATGATGCTGCGCGCACTGTGGTTCGATCAGCCGGCCATCCTGCCCGCGGCCTGGTCCGCGCGGCAGGCCGCGGACGGCGCGCCGCAGGGTTTGTCCTGCGCCGGCTATGGTTCCGCCGTGATGGTGACCGCGTCCATGGGGCTGGCGGCGGCGAACGAGGCGGTGCACTGGCTGCTGCACGGCCGCTGGCCCGGCGCAAAGCAATGAGTCGCGGGGCCGGGCCTGTCATCCATACGTCGCGCCGGCGCTGCGGGGCCGGCGGGTTCCGACAGGCCCGCGCGGCGCGTCAGGCGTCCACGATCACGGCGTCGTGCCAGCCGCGCAGGGCGTTGGATATCCGCCTGGCGGGTGCGCGCAGGAAGTCGTCGCGATGGATGGGCCCGACTTCCACCAGCCCGGCGTCCAGCAGCGCCTGGCGCTGTACGCCGGGCAGCGCGCCGGATCCCAGCGGCGGCGTAAGCCATCCGCCGCCCGGCGTCCGCATGTAGAGATTGCTGCGGCTGCCTTCGCACATTTCGCCGTTTTCATTCCAGTACAGCACGTCGAAAACATCGGGGTGGCCCGCCAGCCATTGCGCGGCATGTTCGTACCACGGACGGTGGGTGGTCTTGTGCAGCAGCCAGTTTTCCGCCCCGGCGGCGCGCGGGCCCCGCAGGACCACTTTCAGAGGGGTGTGCGGCGGCGCCAGGAGACCGGTTTCCAGGCTCAGGCCGCCGTCCGGCGCGAGCAGCAGGCGCAGCCGCCATGTCTGGCCGTCATCCAGCCCGGCAATGGTTTGCGCAAGCTGGCCGCGGATCGCGGTTTCGCCGGGCCAGGAACGGCCCAGCGCCGTACACGAACGATGCAAGCGTTCGAGATGCCCTTCGAGCAGCGGTACGTGGCGGCCGGGCTCGATACGCATGGTTTCGATCAGGCTGGGTGCCGTGGCGGGCTCGGGGGCGGGGTGAGCCGGGACCCGCCGGGCGCTGTCGCCGGCGGCCGCGCCGGGTGCGAGGAAGGCGCCCGGTTCTTGCGGTTCAGGAGCCATCATTGTCGTTCCGCTTCATGAAATCGCGCAGCGCGGCGCCGGTGTGCGAGCGGGCATGCAGGGCCATCAATTGTTCGGGCGTGCCCTCGGCCACCACTTCCCCGCCTTCGCCGCCGCCTTCTGGACCCAGATCCACGATCCAGTCGGCTTCTGCGATCACATCGAGATTGTGTTCGATGACCACCACGGTGTTGCCGGCTTCGACCAGGCGGTGCAGGACGTGAATGAGCTTCTCGACATCCGCGATGGACAGCCCCACGGTGGGTTCGTCGAGCACATACAGCGTATGCGGCAGCCGGGAGGCGCGGCCGCCGCGCAGGACGCCTTCATCCAGGCGCGCCTTGGCCAGCTCGGTGACGAGCTTGATGCGCTGTGCTTCGCCGCCCGAAAGCGTGGGCGAGGGCTGGCCCAGCGTCAGGTAGCCCAGCCCCACGTCCTGCATCAGCTGCAGGGGACGCAGGATGCGCGGGTGGGCCGCAAAATGGTGGATGGCATCGTCGACTTCCATGCTCAGCACATCGCCGGCCGAGAGGTCGCGCCAGGTGACGCTGAGCGTGTCGCGGTTGAAACGCTGCCCTTCGCAGGCGTCGCAGGGCACTTTCACATCGGGCAGGAAGGACATTTCGAGGGTCCGCATACCCTGGCCTTCGCAGATGGGGCAGCGGCCCTGGCCGGTGTTGAATGAAAAGCGGCTGGCCGTCCAGCCGCGCAGGCGCGCATCACGCGTGCCGGCAAAGAGCTTGCGCACGTCGTCCCAGAAACCGACATAGGTGGCCGGGCAGGAACGGGGCGTCTTGCCGATGGGGGTCTGGTCGACTTCCAGGACGCGGTCCAGGGCTTCCCAGCCACTGATGCGGCCGCAGCCGTTCCAGGAAGGCGCCTTGCGGCCGCCGACGGCCCGGGCCAGATTGTCGAGCAGGACCTCGCGGGCCAGCGTGGATTTGCCGGAACCGGACACACCGGTCACGACGCTGAGGCGGCCGACGGGAATCCGTGCGTGCGCATCGCGCAGATTGTGCATGCGGGCGCCGTGGACCTCGATCAGGGGCGTGTCGGGGCCGACGCCCCGGCGCGCCTGCAGCGGGTGCGGCAGCGGTTCGCGCAGATAGCGCCCGGTGATGGAGTCGGGGTGGTCCATGAGCTGCTGTACGGTGCCTTCCGCCACCACCGTGCCGCCGCGCACGCCGGCCCCGGGACCCATGTCGATGACGTGGGCGGCCCGGCGGATGGTGTCCTCGTCATGCTCCACGACGACGAGCGTATTGCCGTTGCCTTCCAGCAGGGCCAGGGCGTCGAGCAGGATGCGGTTGTCGCGCGGGTGCAGGCCGATGGTGGGCTCGTCCAGTACATAGCACACCCCCTGCAGATTGGAGCCCAGCTGGGCCGCCAGCCGGATGCGCTGGGCTTCGCCGCCGGAAAGCGTCGGCGCCGCCCTGTCCAGCGCCAGATAGCCCAGCCCGACCTTGAGCATGAAATCGAGGCGGCCCCGGATCTCGGCGAGGATGTCGCGAGCGATGTCGGCCTCGCGGCCGCGCAGCACCAGGCCGGTGAAGAAGGACCGGGCATCGGTGACCGGCATGCCGGCCAGTTCGGCGATGGATCGATCGCGCCAGCGCACCGCCAGCGAGACGGGGTTCAGGCGGGCGCCATGGCAATCGGGGCAGGCTTCTTCCTGGCCTTCGTACCAGGCGTTCCAGCTGGCTTCCTCGCCGGTCTGTTCGGCGTCGAAGCCGGCCAGGCGCAGGCCGGTGCCGTAGCAGCCTGTGCACCAGCCATGCTTCGAGTTGTACGAGAACATGCGGGGATCCGGCTCCGGGAAGCTCATGCCGCAGCCCGGGCAGGCGCGTTTGGCCGAGAAGTGCCGGGTCTCCGCGTTGGGCGCCACGCCGCCGGCCCGGCGTTCTTCCAGGGTGGGCGCGTCGTCGGTCAGGCCGACCAGGATGCTCATGGTGCCCTGGCCGTGTTCCAGGGCCTGCGCCACCGCATCCCGCAGGGCGCGTTCGTTGCGGGCGTCGACGATGAGGTCGGCCACCGGCAGCTCTATGGTGTGTTCCTTGTAGCGGTCCAGACGCGGCCAGGGGTTGACGGCCAGGAACTCGCCGTCCACGCGCAGATGGGTATGGCCGCGCGCGCCCGCCCATTTGGCAAGGTCGGTGTAATAGCCTTTGCGCGCCTTGACCAGCGGGGCCAGCACGCCGATGTGGCGTCCGTCGTGCTGCTGCAGGATGTGGGCGACGATCTGCTCGGCCCGCTGGGGCTCGACGGCAATGTCGCAATGAGGGCAGTATTGCGTGCCCAGCTTCATGTAGAGCAGGCGCAGGAAGTGGTGGATTTCCGTCATGGTGGCGACGGTGGACTTGCGCCCGCCACGGCTGGTGCGCTGTTCAATGGCCACGGTGGGCGGGATGCCGTAGATGGCGTCCACGTCCGGCTTGCCGGCCGGCTGCACGATGGCGCGCGCGTAGGCGTTCAGCGATTCCAGGTACCGCCGCTGCCCTTCGTTGAAGAGAATGTCGAAGGCCAGCGTCGATTTTCCGGAGCCGGACACGCCCGTTATCACTGTGAAGGTGTCCCTCGGGATGCTGACGTCCACGCCCTTCAGGTTGTGCTCGCGGGCATTGAGGATGTCGATGTTGTCGCGTCCCGCTCTGCGCCGCCGCAGGATGCTCTGCAGCGGGCTGCCGGCGGCGTCCTCGGCCATGCCGTCGGGCCCGGCCGGGCCGGCGGCATAGGAGTGCGGGGATTCCGCCACGGCCAGGGCGGTGGCCGGCTGCGCGGCCTGGATGATGGTCGACGCGTATTCGCTGAGCGCCCGTCCCGTGTGGGATGCTTCGATGGCCCTCAGGTCTTGCGGGGTCCCGGCGCCCATGACCCGGCCGCCCTGTTCGCCGCCTTCGGGGCCGAGATCGATGATCCAGTCGGACGCCCGGACGACGTCCAGATTGTGTTCGATCACCAGCAGGCTGTGGCCGCCGGCCAGCAGCCGCCGGAAGGCGCGCATCAGGCGGGCCACGTCGTCGAAGTGCAGGCCGGTGGTGGGTTCGTCGAACAGGAACAGCTTGCCCTTGACGGCCAGCCCCTTGCCGCTGCCCGTGTCGTGTTCCACCAGGTGGCCGGCCAGCTTGAGCCGCTGCGCCTCGCCGCCCGACAGTGTGGGGACGGGCTGACCCAGCCGCAGATATTCCAGGCCCACGTCGGCCAGCGGCGCCAGGGCGCGCTGCACATCGCGCAGGCCGGCGAAGAATTCCAGCGCTTCGCTGACCGTCATTTCCAGCACTTCGTCTATGGAGGCTGTGCGCCCCAGGTGCTCCAGCCGCACTTCCAGGATCTCGGGGCGGAACCGCTTGCCGTCGCAATCGGGGCAGCGCAGATAGACGTCCGACAGGAACTGCATCTCCACGTGCTCGAAACCGGTGCCTCCGCAGGTCGGGCAGCGGCCATCGCCGCTGTTGAAGCTGAAGGTGCCGATGGCGTAGCCGCGTTCCCGCGCCAGCGGCGCCTGGGCGAAGAGCTTGCGGATGGCATTGAAGGCGCCGACATAGCTGGCGGGGTTGGAGCGCGCCGTCTTGCCTATGGGTGTCTGGTCCACCAGGGTGACGTCGTACAGGCGGTCGTCGCCCAGAAGCCGGTCGTGCTCGCCGGGGGCTTCGGTGGGCCTGCCCAGTTTCTTGAGCATGGCGGGATAAAGGACGTCCTGGATCAGGGTGGACTTGCCCGATCCCGACACGCCGGTGACGCAGACCAGGCGCCCCAGCGGGATGGACACTGAAATGTTCTTGAGGTTGTTGGCGCGAACGCCTTCCAGTATGAGCCGCGGCGTGTTTTCCGCCACCGGCTGCGGCCGTGGCGCTTCAACGCTCAGCTGCCCGCCCAGGTAGCGGCCGGTCAGCGTGCCGGCGGCGCGCAGGGCCTCGGGGCTGCCGTCGAAGACGATCTGGCCGCCGCGTTCGCCGGGGCCGGGCCCCATGTCGATGACGCGGTCCGCCGCCACCATGACCTGGGGATCGTGTTCCACCACCACCAGGCTGTTGCCGTTGTCGCGCAGGCGGTGCATCACCTGGACGATGCGGTGCATGTCGCGCGGGTGCAGGCCGATGGAGGGCTCGTCGAGCACGAACAGTGTGTTCACCAGCGAGGTGCCCAGGGCCGTGGTGAGATTGATGCGCTGCACTTCGCCGCCCGACAGGGTACGGCTCTGCCGGTCGAGCGACAGATAGCCCAGGCCCACGTCGCACAGAAACTTGAGGCGCGCGCGGACCTCGGTGAGCAGCAGGTCGAGCGCGGCATCCATGCGCGAGCCGAAGGACAGGGCATCGAAGAAGGCCCGCACGCGCGTCATGGGCAGACGCATCAGATCATGCACGCCCAGGCCCGGCAGCTCTTGCAGTTGTTCGCGTGTCCATTGCGCGTGCACCGGGAGGAAGCGGGGATGGCCGCCTTCGACGCCGGGCGGCAGATGGCCGCCCAGCCGCCACAGGGTGGCGTCCGGCTTCAGGCGGGCGCCGCCGCAGGCGGGGCAGGGCGTGTAGCTGCGGTATTTCGACAGCAGGACGCGTACATGCATCTTGTAGCTGCGGGATTCCAGCCAGTCGAAGAAACGCTGCGCCCCGTACCACTGTGTCTTCCAGGCCGAGGCGCCGCCCTTCCAGAGCGGGTCGCCCTGCACCACCCATTGCCTTTCATGTTCGTCGAGGTCCTTCCAGGCCGTGTCGAGGCGGATGCCGGCGCGGGCTGCGTATTGCTCCATCTCGGTCTGGCATTCCTTGTACGACGGCGTCTGCCAGGGTTTGACGGCGCCTTCGCGCAGGGTCTTGCGTTCGTCGGGCACCACCAGGTCATAGTCGATGCCCATGACGCGGCCGAATCCGCGGCAGTGCTCGCAGGCGCCCAGCGGCGAGTTGAATGAGAAAGTGCTGGGCAGGGGCGTGCTGTATTCGATGTCGCACTGCGCGCAGTGCAGCCGGTTGCTGTAGCGCCAGACCGCCGCATCGCCGCCATCGTCGCCCATGACATGGACTGCGAGGTGGCCATTGCCCTGCTTGAGCGCGGCGTCGAGCGCTTCCATGACGCGCTGGGGTTCGGCGCCGCCGTACCGGAAGCGGTCTTGTGTGACATGCAGAATGCGTCGCGACTGCGCTTCCGGCGTCCTGGCGCCGCGGCCCTTCCCGGCCGGCCCGGGTGGCGCTTCGCCCTCGCGCAGTTCTTCGCGGTGGATGCGGGTATAGCCCTGCTGGTCGAGAAAGCCGCGGATCTCTTCTTCGGTGAAATTGGCGGGCACCGCTACCGGAAAGGTCACGACCAGCCTGGGATCGCCCTGTTGTGGCGTGCGCAGGGCCAGGTCCTGGCGGATCGATTCCGAATCGTCGCGCCGCACGGGGCGCGCGCAGCAGCGGCAATAGAGGGTGCCCAGGCGCGCGTACAGCAGCTTCAGATGGTCGTTGAGCTCCGTCATGGTGCCCACCGTGCTGCGGGAATTCCGCACCGGGTTGACCTGATCGATGGCAATGGCCGGCAGAATGCCTTCGATGCGTTCGACCTGGGGCTTGTCCATGCGGTCGAGAAACTGGCGCGCATAGGGCGAGAAGGTTTCGACGTAGCGTCGCTGGCCTTCGGCGTACAGGGTGTCGAAGGCCAGCGAACTCTTGCCGGAGCCGGATACCCCCGTGATGACGGTGAAGGTGCCGGTGTCGAAAGAGACGTCGAGATTCTTGAGGTTGTTCTGGCGGGCGCCGAAGATGCGGATTTGGGAGCTCATGCTTCAATGATAATGGCGTTTTCGGATGCCGGCAGGCGTGGCCGGGTTGCCTGTGCGGTTGAACGCGGTTCTGAGCCCGGTCACAATTTTGGGTTAGAATAGTGGATTCGCCTGCCCATATCGGGCACAGGTCATCAAGGCAGCACAAATAGCGGAGAATCTCATGGCAGAAATCAAACGTACGCGTCGTAACACCCTGGAGCGCCGTTGCCTTGGCAAGGCGTTCAAGCGCCTTTTCGTGCGCTCGCCCAAGGGCGTCTTCAAGATGCTCGAAAAAGTCAAGCGCGCTTGAAACCGATTCCTGCCGGGGCGGTGCCGGGTGGCCCCCGCATGGCCGGCGGCCGGCCCCGGTGTCGCGAATTGTAATTAAGGCAAGAAAACCGCAGATCACGCGTCTGCGGTTTTTTTTTGCCCTATGATTCTTGACATCGGCCCCAGTATCGATACCCATACCCCAGCCCGTCATGCTGCCTCGACCCTTGTTCACCGTCGTGACTCCCACGTACAACCGGGCCCATACTCTGGGCAGGGTGTATGAGTCGCTGTGTGAACAGGCCTGTAGGGATTTCGAATGGATCATCGTGGACGACGGTTCCACGGACAGCACGCGCGCTCGGGTGCTCGATTGGCAGCATGAGGCGCGTTTTCCCATTCACTACGTGTGGCAGAAGAACCAGCACAAGAAAACCGCTTTCAACCGGGGGGTGCGCAAGGCGGCCGGCGAACTGGTCGTTGCGCTGGACAGCGACGACAGCCTCGACCCCGGGGCGCTGGCGGCGATGGCGTCGGCCTGGTACGAGATCCCCGCGACCGAGCGCGGGCGCTACGTGGCCATCACCGGCCTGTGCGCGCGGCCCGACGGCAGCATCGTCGGCGACCGCTATCCGTGCGACATCTTCGATGCGTCGGTGCTGGACATGACATTCAAGTATCACGTGTCGGGCGAGAAATTCGGGTGCATGCGCACCGACGTTCTGCTGAAGTTTCCCTTTCCCGAGGAAATCGCCGGCTTCGTTCCCGAAAGCCTGGTCTGGCGCGCCATCGCGCGCGCCGGCTACCTGACGCGTTTCGTCAACCAGGTCTTCCGCGTCTATTACGACAGCGATGATTCGCTGTCCCGCCAGAGCCGGGAAAGCCCGCAGCATGCCCTGGGCCTGTGGCTGCTGGCCCAGGATACCGTGGTGGAGTGTCTGCCGTGGTTCCGCTATCAGCCCAAGGCCTTCCTGATGGCCGCCGCCCGCTATACCCGGTTTTCGCTGCATCTGCGGGATGCCAGCCTGCCGCTTCCGCGGGGCCGCAATCTGCGTGGCATGGCGTCGCGGCTGCTGGTGTATGCCATGTGGCCGGTGGGCGCGGCCCTTTATATGCGCGACAGGGTGCGGCTGTAGCTTCCGTTGTTCAGTGCAGGCGATGCCGGGGCGGCGGCACGGCGTCGTCGAGCAGGCGGTTCATTGCCCGGGTCTCGTCGTCGTCGCTGGGTTCGTCATCATCGTCGTCGATATCCGCGGTGCTGAAACCTTCATCGCTCACATTGAAGGGCAGCAGATCGCGCATGTCGTTGCTGCTGGTGAATTCCTGGGTGAGCGGATCGACCTTCATGTAGCGGCCGGTGTCGTCATCGGACAACTGGATGATCCACAGGCATTCGCAGCTGTAGATATCGTCGCCGGCGCCCAGGCCGCCGCGATTGCCGGCGTAGCGCGCATCGGGGCCGCCCAGCTGGATCACCACGGTGGCCTCTTCGTCGATTTCATCGTCGATGTCCAGCGGAATGCCGAAGGCGACCCATTCCGCGCCTGTGTCCTCGGCATCCATGATTTCGGCCAGGACGGGCATGCCCATATAGGCACTCATGGCGTCGGCCGTGTGGCCGATGAGATCGATTTCGTTCTGGGTGAACACCAGCGGGGGTTCGGTTGCTGTCATGATTGGTGGCTCCATTCTGGCTATGCCCTATTCTAATGTGAAGAGCTCCGGCCTGTCGGTCGAAGCTGTTTCGCAACAATGCGGGCGCCGGCAGCGGCGCGTTGATATTGCGCCGCCTGGCTTGGTGCCCATGCGCCGCATGGCGCGGCCGGCGTGGCGCGCTTTATTTGCCGCCGCGGCCTACAATCGGGTATTCGTCTTCATTCCGACTTTTTCCTTTCTGTATATGGCTCAATACGTTTTCTCCATGAATCGTGTGGGCAAGATCGTGCCCCCCAAACGGCAGATCCTGCGCGACATTTCCCTCTCATTCTTCCCGGGCGCAAAGATCGGCGTGCTGGGCCTCAACGGCGCCGGCAAGTCCACGCTGCTGCGCATCATGGCTGGCATCGATCGTGAGATCGAAGGGGAAGCCATTCCCATGCCCGGCCTCAGGATCGGCTATCTGCCCCAGGAGCCGGTGCTCGATCCCGGGCAGAACGTCCGCCAGGCGGTGGAAGAAGGGCTGGGCGATGTCTTCCAGGCCCGCAAGCGTCTGGACGAGGTCTATGCGGCCTACTCAGAACCCGACGCCGATTTCGACGCGCTCGCCACCGAACAGGCCGAGCTCGAGGCCGTGATCGCGGCGGCGGCTTCCAGCGGTTCCGACGATATCGAGCACCAGATGGAAATCGCCGCGGACGCGCTGCGGCTGCCGCCCTGGGATGCTTCCGTGGGCAAGCTGTCCGGGGGCGAGAAGCGCCGGGTGGCGCTGTGCCGCCTGCTGCTTTCCAAGCCCGAGATGCTGCTGCTCGACGAACCCACCAACCACCTGGACGCCGAAAGCGTTGAATGGCTGGAACAGTTCCTGGAGCGTTTCCCGGGCACCGTGGTGGCCGTCACACACGACCGCTACTTCCTGGACAATGTCTGCGAATGGATACTCGAACTGGACCGGGGCCACGGCATTCCCTGGAAGGGCAACTACAGTTCCTGGCTCGAACAGAAGGAAAACCGCCTCAAGCAGGAAGAGGCCGCCGAATCGGCCCGCCAGCGCACCATCAAGAAGGAACTGGAATGGGTGCGCCAGAATCCCAAGGGCAGGCAGGCCAAGGCCAAGGCCCGCATGGCGCGCTTCGAGGAACTGGCTTCGCACGAATACCAGAAGCGCAACGAAACGCAGGAAATCTTCATTCCCGTCGCCGAGCGTCTGGGCAATGAAGTCATCGAATTCGAGAAAGTGCGCAAGGCCTTCGGCGACCGCCTGCTGATCGACGACCTCAGCTTCCGTGTGCCGGCGGGCGCCATCGTCGGCATCATCGGGCCCAACGGGGCGGGTAAATCCACGCTGTTCCGCATGATCGCCGGGCAGGAACAGCCCGATGGCGGAACGGTCAAGACCGGCCAGACGGTTCAGCTGGCCTATGTCGACCAGTCGCGCGAGTCGCTGCCCGACGATAAAACCGTGTTCGAAGCCGTTTCCGATGGCTCCGACATCATCAATGTGGGGCGTTTCGAGATGTCCTCGCGGGCCTATCTGGGCCGCTTCAATTTCCGTGGCGGCGACCAGAACAAGGCTGTCGGCAAGCTCTCCGGCGGCGAGCGCGGCCGCCTGCATCTGGCCAAGACGCTGCTGACGGGCGGGAACGTCCTGCTGCTCGACGAACCGTCCAATGACCTTGACGTCGAGACCCTGCGCGCGCTGGAAGACGCTTTGCTGGAATTTGCCGGCACGGTGCTGGTCATCAGCCATGACCGCTGGTTCCTCGACCGCATCGCCACGCACATTCTGGCGTTCGAAGGGGATTCGCAGGTAGTATTCTTCGAAGGCAACTACCAGGAATACGAGGCCGACAAGAAACTGCGTCTCGGGGAAGACGCGGCCAAGCCGCGCCGGCTGCGCTACAAACCGCTGAAGTAGCCCGCCACCGCATTCATCGCGTTCAGGCCGGGTGTTCCGCAGGCGCGGACACCCGGCGCTCAAGGAGACCCGCCATGCCTGCCCCGAGCATACTCGCCGCCCATGATTCGATGATCCTGCTGGTCGACATGCAGGCCGGTCTGCTGCCGGCCATCGATGATTCCGAAGCCCTGGTCGCCCGGGTCCATCGTCTGCTGTCCGCCGCCCGCCTGCTGCGGGTGCCGGTGGTGGCCACCGAGCATTGCGCCGACAAAATAGGCGCCACCGATCCGCGGCTGGCGCCGCTGGCCGACGAGGTCCTGCACAAGGTGCATTTCGACGCAACGCGGGAAACCGACATGCTGCGGCGGCTGCCCCGCGGCCGGCACCATGTCCTGGTGGTCGGCACGGAAGCCCATGTCTGTGTGCTGCAGACGGCTCTGGGCCTGGCGGCGGCGGGTCTGACGCCGTGGCTGGTGGCCGACTGCATCGGTTCGCGCCGGCACGAAGACCTGGGCCTGGCATTGCAGCGCTGGCTGCAGACCGGCAACAACGTGCTCGGCAGCGAGATGGCCATGTTCGAATGGCTGGGTTCGGCCCGGCATCCGGCGTTTCGCGATGTCATCGCCCTGGTGAAGGCGAATGCCGATACAATTGTTTCTCACGTTCACCACTCGTCTGTTTCAGAAAGCCAGTGAACGTAAGTTCTGCGTTAAGGTGTGAATGTCGTTTTTAGCCACACGGAGCACGAAGATGAAAACACTCAAGCTTGTTCGATTGGGCGCCGCCGCGGCGCTGGCTTTCACCCTTGCGGGCTGTTCAAGCTGGGACAGCATGAGCAGCCGTCAGAAGGCAACCGTGACGGGCGCCGGCGTCGGCGGTGTCGCCGGGGCCGCCATTACCGGCGGCGGCGTATTGGGCACGGTCGGCGGTGCGGCCATAGGGGGCGTCATCGGCGATCAGGTCGGCAAACGCCAGTGAGCCCGCATGATCGATAGGGCGAAGCTCTCGCCCCGGCCCTTGGCCGGCAACAAAAAATCAAGAGCAATAATACGGCGCAACGCGCACTCGACCGGCTCCATGTGGGCCGGTTTTTTTGCCGCAACGCCGCCCCAAGGCAAAAACCGAAAAGCGCCCCGGCCGCATGAATTATCATGGCGGGAGTCATCGACACCGCAGGGGAAGGAGCCATACCGCAGTGCTTACGCCAACGTTGAACGGGGACTGGCTGGCCCGGCGCGAAGACTGGCGGCCGCAGGCCGAGGATGCGCGCGAGGCGGGCGACATCGATTATGCGCGGGTGATCCATTCCGCGTCGTTTCGCCGCCTGCAGGGCAAGACCCAGATCCTGAACCTCGGGGACAGTGATTTCTACCGCACCCGCTTGACGCATTCCCTGGAGGTTGCGCAGATCGCCACCGGCCTGGTCAGGCATCTGGACAAGGCGAATGCGGAGCAACCGGCCGTCGCCGCGCTGCCCGATCGCAGCCTGATCCAGGCCATTGCCTGCGCGCATGATCTCGGCCATCCGCCCTTCGGCCATGGCGGCGAGGTTGCCTTGAACTACTGCATGCGCGAGAACGGGGGGTTCGAGGGCAATGGCCAGACCTTGCGCCTGCTGTCACGGCTGGAGACCTTCTCCCGGTCGGCCGGCGCCAATCTGACCCGGCGTACGCTGCTGGGGGTGCTGAAGTATCCGCTTGCCTATTCCCGGCTTCGCCATCCCGATCGGGTGCCCCGGCTGCGTGAAGGCTATTCCCGCCTCAGATCCATCGACGTGGATGCCTCTGCGCCGCCCAAGTGCCATCTCGACAGTGAGAGCGGGATCGTGGAATGGATATTGGCGCCCCTGTGCGGGCGGGATACCGAGGCCTTCCTCGCCTGGGAGCGGCGGCCGGACGGGCACGGCCGCACGCTGCACAAGTCGCTGGACTGCGGCATCATGGATGTGGCGGACGACATCGCCTACGGCGTGCACGATCTCGAGGACGCAATCGCCCTGCGGCTCGTGACGGCCGAACGGTTCCGCGACGGGGTCACGCGGGAACATTGCGCATCCTTTCTCGAAACGCTGCGCTTGAAGTACCCGGGGGAATCCACCGACCATTACGATGCCATGGTGCATGGCCTGTTCGGCGACGGCGGCGAGCGCAAGCGCTATATCAGCCGGCTGGTGCATCACTTTCTGACTGCGGCCCGGCTCGAAGAGAACGAAGCCTTTCGCCAACCCTTGCTGCGTTATCGCGCCACGCTCGACGAGCGTCCGCGCGCCTTCCTGAATGCCCTGAAAAAATTCATCATGGGCGAGGTGATCCGCAGCGCCAGCGTGCAGCAGCTCGAATTCAAGGGGCAGGGCATGGTGGTCTCGGTGTTCGAGGCCTTCCAGTCGGAACCCGGGCGCCTGCTTCCCGCCGAGGTGCTCGACCGGTTCCGGGCGTCGGGCGACGACTTGCGCGTCATCTGCGACTTCGTGGCCGGCATGACGGACGCCCATCTGCTGAAGACCTACGAACGCCTTTTTGCGCCCCGCATGGGTTCCATATTCGACCGTCTCTGAGCGCGCACTCGGAAGGCGCTGCCCGCGCCGCTTCGGCCGGCCCGCCGACCTGGCCGCGGCGGTCGCGCAAACGGTTTATTTTTCCGTGGAAGCGCCTTCCACCTGAGGCATTTCGATCTTCACTTCCAGGACTTCCAGCGAATCCTGGCGGTCGAGATTCACCTTGATGTCCTGTGGATTGATCTTGACGTAGCGCGAGATCACCTCTACCAGCTCCTTCTGCAGGCGGGGCAGGTAATCGGGTGTGACGCCGGTGCCGCGTTCGTTGATAAGAATGAGCTGAAGGCGGTCTTTCGCCACGCTTGCCGAAGTTTTCTTCTGGCCGAGCAGGAATGAAAGAAAGGACATGGCTTATTTCCCCCCGAACAGTCGCTTGAAAAGCCCGGGTTTTTCGTATTCTGTGAAACGCAGCGGCCGCTCTTCGCCCACGTAGCGGGCAATGACGTCCTGGTATGCCGCGGCGACATCGGTATCGCGCAGGTGAATGGCGGGAATGCCCTGGTTCGATGCCTGCAGCACCGATTCCGATTCGGGAATGACGCCGACCAGCTTGATGCGCAGGATGTCTTCGATATCCTGCAGCGACAGCATTTCCCCGTCGGCCACGCGCTTGGCGCTGTACCGGGTGAGCAAGAGGTATTCCTTGATGGGTTCCTCGCCGAGCTCGGCCCGCCGCGACTTGGCGGACAGAATGCCCAGGATGCGATCGGAATCACGTACCGACGACACTTCGGGATTGGTGACCACCAGCGCGTCGTCAGCGAAATAGGACGCCATCAGAGCGCCGGTTTCGATGCCGGCCGGGGAGTCGCAGACGATGTACTCGAACCCCATGTCGGCCAGGTCCTTCAGGACTTTTTCGACGCCTTCCTTGGTGAGCGCATCCTTGTCGCGGGTCTGGGAGGCCGGCAGGATGAACAGGTTCTCGAGCTGCTTGTCGCGGATGAGCGCCTGGTTGAGCGTGGCCTCGCCCTGGATCACATTGACGAAGTCGTAGACGACCCGGCGTTCGCATCCCATGATCAGATCGAGATTGCGCAACCCCACGTCGAAGTCGATGACCACGGTTTTATGGCCCCGCATCGCGAGACCCGCTGAAAAGCTTGCACTGGTGGTCGTTTTACCGACGCCGCCCTTGCCGGATGTCACCACAACGATTCGCGCCATGACGATTGAATTCCTCTATTTGCGATAAATCACGTAATCGTAAAGCAAAAAACGGCTTTCGCCGTCAGTTGCCCAATGATTCAAATTGCAAGCTGTCACCACTGAGATGGATGATTGCCGGCTTGTTCTGCAGTGCGGCGTCGAGCTGCGTTTCGATGACCCGGTACACCCCCGCGATGGCGACCAGTTCGGGGTCGAGCTGGGTCGTGAAGATGCGGGCGCTGGCATCGCCGCGCGCGCCGGCCATGGCCTTGCCGCGCAGGGGGCCGTAGACGTGCACATTGCCGTCGGCGATGACCTCCGCCCCGCGGCTCACGACGCCGATCACGATCAGGTCGGTGTCGCGAGCGTAGACGCGCTGGCCCGAGCGCAAGGGGCGATTGATGATCATGGCCGCGGGCGCGGGCGCGGGCTGGGCGCCGCCGGATGCTTCCGGCCCCGGCGCGTCTTCTGCGCCGCTTGCTGCGAGGGCGGAGGGAGCGGCCTTGCCGTCGCCGGCGGCGTCCGCCTGCGGCGGTGAGCCCGCATCGGCGGCCTTGCCCGCGTTTTCGGGAATGATGGCGGCGGCCGGCACGTCATGGTCGGGCGAGGGAGTGGCGGTGGGCCGCACGGGCGGACTGCCCGCGTCGACGGCGACCAGGCCGGCGTCGCGGGCCGCTTCCTGTTGATCGCCCGTGGCGATGACGCCCACGGGGTGCAGCCGATGTTCGCGCAGGGCGGCCAGCAGCGTCGGCCAGTCGATCACTTCGTCGATGCCCGTGGCATCCACCACCACCGGTTCGTTTTCGAAGAAGGCGCCCGCGTCGCTCATGCGCTTTCTGAGAGCGTCGACCAGGGTGGCCGTGTCGGCGGCGTGCAGCACGACGCGTATGGCATAGAGCGTCGCGCTCTTGAAGTCGAGCGCCGGCCGGTTCTTGCGTGGAGGGGTCTCGTTGCTCACTTTGTCTGTACCCATGAGTCTTTGAGGGTGACCGCGCGGTTGATGACGGGCCGTCGGGGAGTGGAATCCTTGAGGTCGGCGGTGAAGTAGCCGAGCCGTTCGAACTGCCAGGTGGCGCCCGGTTCGGCGTTGCTGCCCGGCTCCAGCCATGCCTGCACCGATTTGCAGGAATCCGGATTCAGCGCGGTGATGAAGTCTTTATCGCCCGCATCGGGGTGCGGCTCAAGAAAGAGGCGGTCATAGAGGCGGATTTCGGCGGCCACCGCATGTGCGGCGCTGACCCAGGTGATGTTGCCCTTGACCTTCACGGAATCCGCGCCCGGCGTGCCGCTCTTGGTGTCGGGCAGGTATTCGGCGTGGACTTCGATGATTTCACCGGCGGCATTCTTGACGCAGCCGGTGCATTCGACAATGTAGCCGTACTTGAGCCTGACCTTGTTGCCCGGAAAGAGCCGGAAATATTTCTTGGGAGGATCTTCGCGGAAATCGTCGCGTTCGATCCAGAGTTCGCGGCTGAAGGGGAAGGAGCGCGTGCCGGCTTCGGGGTCGTGCGGGTTCACCGGCGCGTGGCAGGGTTCGCTCTGGCCTTCGGGATAGTTGGTGATGACCAGCTTCAGCGGATCGAGCACGGCGACGGCGCGGGCCGCCACGGGGTCGAGATCGTCGCGCAGCGCCTGTTCGAGCACGCTGTAGTCGATGCGGGAATCCGCCTTGGACACGCCCAGCCGCTCGCAGAACAGGCGGATGGAGGAAGGCGTGTAGCCGCGGCGGCGCAGGCCCGACAGCGTGGGCAGGCGGGGGTCGTCCCAGCCCGACACGTGGCCGTCGCGCACCAGTTGCAGCAGCTTGCGCTTGCTGGTGACGACATAGTTCAGGTTCAGCCGTGCGAATTCGTACTGCTGGGGCAGCGGCCTCAGCAGCATGCCGAGTTCGGCCAGACGTTCGAGAATCCAGTCGTAGAAGGGGCGCTGGTCCTCGAATTCGAGGGTGCAGATGCTGTGGGTGATGCCTTCCAGCGCGTCTTCCACGGGGTGTGCCCAGGAATACATGGGATAGATGCACCACTGCCTGCCGGTGCGGTGATGTTCGGCGTGGCGGATGCGGTACAGCACCGGGTCGCGCATATTGAGGTTGGGCGAACGCATGTCGATGCGGGCGCGCAGGCACAGGCTGCCGTCGGGATGCGCGCCATCGCGCATTTCCCGCAGCAGTCGCAGGGATTCGCCGGCCGGGCGGCCGCGCCAGGGGGAGTCGCTGCCTGGTTCGGTCAGGGTGCCGCGCATGACTCGGATCTCTTCGGGGCTCTGTTCGTCGACGTAGGCATGCCCGCTCTGTACGAGCGCTTCGGCGAACTCGTACATGTAGGAAAAGTAATCGCTGGCGAAATACAGGTTTTCCTCGTTGTGGTACTGCCAGTCGAAGCCCAGCCATTTCACCATGTCGATGATGGCGTGGACGTATTCTTCTTCTTCCTTTTCGGGGTTGGTGTCGTCGAAGCGCAGGTGGCATGCGCCCTGGTAGTCGCGCGCCAGCCCGAAATTCAGGCAGATGCTCTTGGCATGGCCGATGTGCAGATACCCGTTGGGTTCCGGCGGAAACCGGGTGCGGATGCGCGCGGGATCGGGGCTGCCCTGACGTTGCACGGAAGCGGGACCAGGGCGGCCGGCCCACGGTTTTTGCGCATGGCGGCCTTCCGCCAGATCTTTTTCGATGATGGTGCGCAGGAAATTGGAGGCCACGGCCGGACTGGATACAGAACTCATACAGGAAGACGCCGATACTTGAAACTGATTCGATGGAGTGAAAGTAAGCATTTTGCCACGTTCGCCAGGGTTTGCCCGAAGGCATGGTCAGAATGCCTGGTGTCGCTTTACACTTGCGGCCATTATGACCCACTCGGCCCTCTGGTTGTCGCAGGCCCAGTTCTTCATGAGCCTGGCGTTCATGCTGCTCTTTCTCCTGCTGGAGATAGGGCTCGCATGGGCGCTGGCTTTCTTCAAGCTGCGCGCGCTGGCGGGCGACGAGCGCTGGATACAGGCCTACCGTTTCTGGGTGCGGCCTTTTGCCCTGGCCTTCGTCCTGACCTTTGCCTCGGCGGTGCCGGTCATGGCCCAGTTCGGCAGCCTGTGGCCGGTGCTCATGGAGCGGATCGGCAACGTGGCCAGCCCGCTGCTGGGCGCGGCGGTGCTCACCGTCTTCGTGTTCAAGTCCTCGGTCGTCGGCGCCATGCTTTTCGGCCGGCGCCACGTGTCCGAGCGTGTGCATGCGGCACTGGTGGTGGCGGTGGCGGTGGGCGTGACGGTGGCGGTCCTGCTGCCCATCGTACTGTTTTCCTGGATGCACACACCAGCCGGCGCGGTCTTCTCTGACGGTCAGTACGTGGTGACGGACTGGCGCGCCGTGTTTTTCAACCCCTCGTTCCCTTGGTATGCCGGCCTGCTGCTGGCCCTGGCGCTCGCGACGGCCAGTCTGTTCATGCTTGGGATCTCATCCCTGCGCAGCCTGCGCCGTTCGCTGCCCGATGCGGACAGGGCGGTGTTCGGCCTGGCGGCCGGCGGCGCCGTGCTGTCCCTGATCCTGCTGGCCGTGGTGGCCATCATGGCCGGGCGCGCCCTGGCGGAGCATGAGCCCGCGCGGGCGGCGGCGGCCACGGGATACTGGCAGTCCGGCTCCCAGCCCAGCTTTGCCATCGTCGCCGTGCCGGATTCACAGGGCGAAGGCGATCGCTGGGCCTGGCGCTGGCAGGGCGGCGGCCAGTTCCTGGCCCGCGATGCCGAAGGGCGGTATCGCGGCCTGGACCAGTTCTCCGGCATGGCGCCGCCCATGGGGCTCACTTTCTGGTCCTTGCGCATCGCGTTGTTCGGCACCGCCATCCTGCTGCTGTTTGCCGTGGTGGCGTGGTGGCGGCTGCGCCAGCGCGGCGGCGATCCCGCATCCCTGCCGGTATGGCTGCGCAAGATGCTGGTCGCAATGGGCTTCGGCGGCTGGCTCGTGGCGCTTGCCGGCTTCACGCACATCGTCTTCGGCGCCTATCCCTATGCCGTCGCCGGCACGGTGACGCTCAGCGAGGTGCTGGCCGAGATGCCTGCGCCGGTCCTGATGGCGGGAAGCCTGGCCTTGTTCATCGTCTATGCCTTCTGCATGGCCGGTTTTTTCCAACTGCTGTGGCATGGGGTCCGTTATGGCGTAGTGCCGGTGGCGCGTCGGCGGGGACGTGCATGAGGGCGCTTCCATGATCGAGACACTTGCACTGGCGCTGGGCCTGAACGCCGACGACCCGGATTTCTGGCTACCGCTCGTTTTCATGGGCCTGCTTTTTCTGGTGGTGCTGGCGGGCATGGTGCTGGATGGCTTCGACATCGGCGTGGGCTGTCTGAGCGTATTCGCGCCCTCGCACCTGAAACCCAGGATGATGGCGTTATTGAGCCCCTGGCGGGATGCCAACGAATTCTGGCTGTTTCTCGGCATGGGGCTGTTCATGGCGGCTTTCCCCCGCGCCTGGGGGCGGCTGATGGGCGAACTCTATCTGCCGATCACCTTGCTGGCGGTGGGGACCATGCTGCGCTCCGTGGGGTTCGAACTTCGCCTGAGGGCGCCGCGCGAGCAGCAGTCCTGGTGGATGCGGCTGTTCGGCATCGGGGCCCTGCTCACGGCGCTGTCGCACGGCATGCTGCTGGCGCAGGTCGCCGTTTCCTACCAGAACGAGACGGGGCATTTGTGGTTCACGCTCTTCACTGCGGCGTGTGCGCTGGCGGCCTATTGCCTGCTGGGCGCGTCCTGGCTGATCATGCGGGAAGGCGGCGAACTGCGGGCCCGCGCGGTATTCTGGGGGCGGCGCTGCGTGCGCTGGGCGGCGGCCGGCGCGGTCGCGGTGTCGGTCGCGCTGGCCCTGGGCAATCCGGGGATCTTCCTCAAATGGAGCGGCGGCCCGTCGCGCGCGACCGTCGCCGGCCTGTGGTGCGGCATGCTTGCGGCCTTCGTCTGCATAGAAATGTGCCTGCAGCGCATGATCAACACCAGCTATCGCAACACCGCGCTGCCCTTCGTCCTGACGCTGCTCGTGTTCATCATGACGTTTGGCGGCCTGAGCTACAGTTTCTTCCCCTACCTCGTGCTGGACGAAATCACGATCTGGGATGCCGCCGCCGCCACCGATTCCCTGGAGCTGGTGCTGGTCGGCGTGGTCGTCGCCCTGCCCGTTGCCCTGGCCTTCAATATCCGGGTCTATTGGCGCATGTTCGGGCTGTCGGTGCCGCCCGAGCCACCCGCATTCGGCCGCTGAAGCGGCAGGCGCACCGTCACTTCCAGGCCGCCTTCGGCGGCATCGTCCAGCGCCAGCGTGCCGCCGTGGGCGCGGGTGATCATCTCCGCCAGCGCCAGCCCCAGGCCGACGGAACCCGTGCGGGTGCGTGCTTCGTCCAGCCTTGAAAACGGCCGCAGCGCTTCCGACCGCCGGTCGGCCGAAATCCCCGGCCCGTGGTCGCGCAGACGCAGCACGGCATCGTGGCCGTCGTGGTCCAGCGTCACTTCCACCGGCGGCGCGCCATGATTGAAGGCGTTGGTGATCAGGTTGTCGATCAGGCGGCCCAGAGCCAGTTCGTCCGCCCGCAGCACCAGGGGTTCGGCGGCAATGCGCAGCAGGCGCACGTCGCTGCCGGCCTGCCGCCAGGCCGCCACGCGCTCTTCCAGCCATGGCCGCAGCGGCAGCGCGGCATAGCGATAGGAGCCCTGATCCGAGCCCCGCACATAGCTGATGAACTGATCGATCATGCGCTGCATGTCCTGGACGTCCTGGCGCATGCCTTCCTTCAGCTTGGGGTCGTCGGTCATTTCGATGCGCAGCCACATGCGCGATAGCGGACCCTTCAGGTCGTGCGGCAGGCCGGCCAGCAGGGTGCGCTGAACCGTCGCCGATTCCGCCAGGGTATCCAGCATGGCGTTGAAGCGCTCGCCCAGGCTGCGCGTCTCGGAGGGCCCGGCCGGCACTACGCGTTCCGGTTTGCCGGCCGCGAGCTGGTCCGCCGCCTTGGCCAGACGTGTGAGCGGGCGCGTGATGTGCCAGGCGAAGGCGGCGGTGATGAGCAGCAGCGCCAGCATGCCGGTCAGCCACACGACGATCATCGGTGTGGCAACGGGCTTGGTGATGCGCTCCAGCGGGATGACCAGCCATTCCCGGTAGCGGCGGGCTTCCTCGATGCCGGGATCTTCGATCAGCGAGATGTACATGCGCGGCTGCGGGCCGCGTGAGAGCGCGACATGCGCGTCGTCGTCGAGCCGCACGTTGAGGGCTTCGACGAAGCTGCGCAGGCTGTGCCGGATGTCGTCGGGCGGCGGATGGGGCGGGCCGCGCCGCGGCCCGTCGTCGTGATCGCCGCGTTGCGGCCGGTAGCGGCGTTCCAGGCTGGCGTCGGCCGGCAGGGAGCGCGCCCACAGGCGCCATTGGTTCTGGGAAGCGTCGCGCACGAAGTCAGGCCGCTGTTCCGCCGGGATCTCGGCCAGTGCCGCGCGCAGCGTGCGGATGGTGGTGGCGGTCAGCTCGACCGACACGTCTTCGGTGAACTGCTTGCGATAATAGCTGACGGTGGCAAAGGTGGCGGCCTGCACCAGCACGATGGTGCCCAGGGTGAGCAACAGCATGCGGCTGCGCAGGGAACGCGGCAGAAGTGATCGCCAGGCTCGCACGGTACTTGCTCTCAAGGCGAGAAGCGGTAGCCGACACCCCACACGGTCTGTATCCAGCGCGGCTGTTTGGGATCGTCTTCAAGGGCTCGGCGCAGCCTGAGAACGGCAATATCGATGGCGCGGTCGCTGCGTTCGCCTTCTTCGTCGTCGCGCGCCAGCGCCAGCAGGCGCTCCCGGGACAGCGGCTTGCCGGGGTTGCCGACCAGGGCTTCCAGCAGATTGACCTCGCCGCCGGTCAGCTTGATGAGCGTGTCGCCCTTGTGCAACTGGCGCGTGATGGGATCGAAGACGAAAGGACCGAAGGAAACGGGTTTATCCTTGGTGAGGGCGGACGCGCCTTTCTTGCGGCGCAATACGGCTTCGATGCGGGCCAGCAGTTCGCGCGGGTCGAAGGGCTTGCCCAGGTAGTCGTCGGCCCCGGCTTCGAGCCCGATCACGCGGTCCACGGTTTCATCCTTGGCGGTGAGCAGGATGATGGGGATGTCCTCGCCCTGCTGGCGCAGGCGGCGGCAGGCTTCGGCGCCATCGCCGTCCGGCATCATGCGGTCCAGTACGACGAGGTCGGGGCTGTAGCGCTGGATGCGGGCTTCGAGATCGCTGGCGTTGGGCGCAAGCAGCGTATCGTAATGATGGCGATTGAGATAATCGGCCAGCAACTGAAGCAGGGCGGGGTCATCGTCCACGACCAGGACTTTTACGTGCGGTTTATCCATGGAGACCAAGTGTACTCTCGCAAATTCCGGGAACCATGAAACGGAAACGGATTGAAATCGTCTCCCGCTGCATCGGGGCCGTCCTGGCGCTTGCGGCGGCCGGGGCGGCCGGTGCGCAAGCGCCGGATGGCGGGCCCGCGTGGTGGTGGAGTCCGGACGTCGAGGCTTTCCGGGTCCGTATCGAAGCCGACGCGCCGCCCATGCCCCTGCCGGACGATGCCGTTTCAGGGCATGCGGCCCCCGGGGCCACTGATGAGGCTTCCCGCTTTGTACCGGACATTCCCTATTCCTACTTCTGGACGCAGCGCGACGGGCTGCGCCTGCGCGCCCGGGCCCATGCGCAGCGCCAGCGGGTGTCCGAGCATTCGCCGGGCCTGTTGGGCGGATTTCCCCAGCCGCGGGTGGAAACGCCCCGCACACGCTGGCTGGCGGCGCCCGGCGCCGGCGGCTGGGCCTTCGGGGAACGCAATTGGCGGACCCGGCTGGACGAAGGGCCGGCGATCCTGCTGGGAAGCAGCGACCTGGCCGTGCCGGAATGGAATGAAAGCCTGCGCCTGAGCGGGGTGAGTCTCAGCCAGAGCTTCCTGGCCAGCAGCGAGGAAGTCTCGCAATGGAACTATTCCCTGGCCTTCGGCGCGGTCGACCAGTCGGCGGTGGGGGCGTCCGATCTGATTTTCGGCCCCAGGGCCGGCAGCCTGCAGCTGTCCTATGACCATGGGCCGAGGCTGAGCGTGGAAACGCAGACCGAGGTGGCGGCCGATCTGCTCATGTCGGGCGTCACGGGGCAGTACGACCTGGGCGGTCTGGGCCGCTGGCGTTCGGGCATATCGCGTTCGAATCACGGCATGCACCAGGGCTGGCGCTATCGCGCCATGGCGGACTTCGATCTGGACGACGACCTGAGTCTGGCATGGGTGGGAGAGCGCTACACCGATGGCTTCATGGACGTCCGGCGCTATGCGGCCGGAACGAACCCGGTGGCGGGCGGCCGCCAGCGCTGGTCGGCTTCCTGGGACGTGGGACGCTGGGGGCGGTGGTCGGGCAGCTTCGAGAGCGTGCACGGCAAACAGGGCGCGCAGCAGCGCCGTTTCGGGCTGAGCCAGCAGTTCTGGTACAGCCCCAATCTGCAGATCGGCATCCACGCTGAACGCGAAGTCGTCGCCGACGACTATGATATAGGGCTTCGCTTCTCCTTCCCCCTGTATTGATTCGGCATGTCCACCCCATTGGAAATCCTGCAGCGCGTCTTCGGTTACGAGGCCTTTCGCGGCGAACAGCAGGCCATCATCGACACTTTGCTGGCCGGCGGCGACGCACTCGTGCTCATGCCGACCGGCGGCGGCAAATCCCTGTGCTATCAGATTCCGGCGCTGCTGCGCCCCGGTACCGGCATCGTCGTTTCTCCGCTGATCGCACTGATGCAGGACCAGGTGGACGCCCTGCGCGAGCTGGGCGTGCGCGCGGCCTATCTGAACTCATCGCAGGAATGGCGCGAGGCGCGCGAGGTCGAGCGCCAGATGCTGGATGGCGAGCTCGACCTGCTGTATGTGGCGCCGGAACGCCTGCTCACCGATCGGTGCATGGATCTGCTGCGGCGCTCGCGGATCTCGCTGTTCGCCATCGACGAAGCTCATTGCGTATCGCAATGGGGCCATGACTTTCGCCCGGAATACCTGGGGCTTTCAGTCTTGCACGAGCATTGGCCCGACGTGCCGCGCATTGCGCTCACCGCCACCGCGACCGGCGCCACCCGTGAAGAGATCGCCCGGCGGCTGTCGCTGGAAGGGGCGGCGCATTTCGTATCGAGCTTCGACCGGCCCAACATTCTCTATCGCATCGTCGAGAAGAACGAGGTGAAGCGCCAGCTGCTTGCCTTCATCCAGGAAGATCACCTGGGCGACAGCGGCATCGTCTACTGCCTGTCGCGGTCGCGCGTCGAGGACATGGCCGCCTTCCTGTCGCAGAACGGCGTCCCGGCCCTGCCTTACCATGCCGGGATGGACGCGGCCGTCCGGGCCAGCCACCAGGCGCGATTCCTGCGCGAGGACGGCCTGGTGATGACCGCCACCATCGCCTTCGGCATGGGGGTGAACAAGCCGGACGTCCGCTTCGTCGCCCACGTCGACCTGCCCAAGTCGGTGGAAGGCTATTACCAGGAGACCGGCCGCGCGGGGCGTGACGGCGAGCCGGCCACGGCATGGATGGCCTATGGCCTGCAGGACGTCGTGCAGCAGCGCCGCATGATCGACGAATCCAGCGGCGACGACCACTTCAAGCGCCGCTCGGGCCAGCAGCTCGATGCCATGCTGGGGCTGTGCGAAACCGTCGATTGCCGGCGCCAGCGGCTGTTGGCCTATTTCGGCCAGCGCATCGGGCCCTGCGGAAACTGCGATACCTGCCTGGTGCCCCCGGAATCGTGGGACGGCACCGTGGCCGCCCAGAAGCTGCTATCGGCCATTTACCGGCTGTGGCGCGAACGCGGCCAGCGCTACGGGGCGGGGCACATCATCGACATCCTGCGGGGCAAGGCGACGCCGCGCGTGCGGGAACAGGGGCATGACAGCTTGAGCGTTTTCGGTGTCGGGGCCGACCTCGGCGACCAGGCCTGGCGCAGCGTGCTGAGGCAGCTGCTGGCCAAAGGCCTGCTGACGGTCGATTTCGAAGGACATGGCACGCTGCTGTTGACGGAACAGAGCCGCGCGGTGCTGAAGGGCGAGATCACGCTGATGCTGCGGCGCGAAGCGCCCGGCGCCGGGCGCGGCCAGCGTTCTCAGCGGCGGGCCGAGCCCGACGCCGGCCTGGATGCCGACCAGCAGCTGCGTTTCGAGGCGCTGCGCGCCTGGCGGGCGGCGGTGGCGCGCGAGCACAAGGTTCCCGCCTACGTCATCTTCCAGGACAGGACGCTGAGGGAGATCGCCCGCCGCGACCCGCGTTCCCTGGACGAGCTGTCCCATGTGCACGGCGTGGGGGTGCGCAAGCTGGAAGCTTACGGCGAGGCGCTGCTGGAATGCGTGGTGGCGGTGTAACCCCGCGAACGGGGCCTGCGCCGGCGTTCAGAAGAGCTCGGCGCCGCCGACGGCGCGCCCGGAGGGCGGAGCCAGGCCCAGGTGGCGCCAGGTGGTCTGTGTGGCGATGCGGCCGCGCGGCGTGCGCTGCAGGAAGCCGGTCTGGATGAGGAAGGGTTCGATGACGTCTTCGATGGTGTCGCGTTCTTCGCCGATGGCGGCCGCCAGGCTGTCGACGCCCACCGGGCCGCCATCGAATTTGTGGACGATGGCTTCGAGCAGCTTGCGGTCCATGAGGTCGAGCCCCATGGGATCGACTTCCAGCATGGCGAGCGCGGCCGCGGCCGCATCGGTATCGATGCGGCCCTGCGCCTTGACTTCGGCGTAGTCGCGGACCCGGCGCAGCAGCCGGTTGGCAATGCGGGGCGTGCCGCGGGAGCGGCGGGCGATTTCACCGGCACCGTCGGGGGTGGCGTCGACGTTCAGCAGCCGGGCGCTGCGTTCGACGATGTGGGCGAGATCGTCGGCGGAATAGAATTCCAGGCGCGAGACAATGCCGAACCGGTCGCGCAGAGGGTTGGTGAGCATGCCCGCGCGCGTGGTGGCGCCCACCAGTGTGAAGGGCTGCAGGTCGATCTTCACACTGCGCGCCGCCGGCCCTTCGCCGATCATGATGTCGATCTGGAAGTCTTCGAGCGCGGGGTAGAGGATTTCTTCCACCACGGGCGAGAGCCGGTGGATTTCGTCGATGAAGAGGACGTCGTTCTTTTCGAGATTGGTCAGCAGGGCGGCAAGGTCGCCGGGCCGTTCGAGCACGGGGCCGGACGTCTGCCTGAGCTGGACCCCCATTTCATGGGCGATGATGTGCGCGAGCGTGGTCTTGCCCAGGCCGGGCGGCCCGAACAGCAGGACGTGGTCGAGCGCTTCGTGGCGCCCGCGTGCCGCCTGGATGAAGATTTCCAGCTGTTCGCGCACCCGGTGCTGCCCGATGTATTCACGCAGGGCGCGCGGACGCAGGGCGCGTTCGATGGAGTCTTCGTTGGGCGAGGCGCTCTGGGGCGCGACGATGCGTTCAGGCGGGCCGGTGCGCACCAGGGCGTCGGAATGTATGGCCATGGGAGAAGCTGTCTATATCCACAGTAATCGTAGCTAGTATAGATCGCATATATCATTGCGGTTACTTTATATGTTGTATGTTGGAGCAGGCATGACCCTTTCTTTGCCGAAATATCAAGATGTCCAGGAAGCCGCGGAGCGCCTCCGCAACGTGGTTCATCGCACCCCGGTGCTGACTTCCCAGACCCTCAATGGCCGTCTCGACGCCGAGGTTTTCTTCAAATGCGAGAACCTGCAGCGCGTCGGCGCCTTCAAGTTCCGCGGCGCCTACAATGCGATTGCGCGGCTGGGCAAGCCGGAACGCGATGCCGGCGTGGTCACGTTTTCTTCGGGCAACCATGGCCAGGCCATCGCCCGGGCGGCGCGGACGCTCGGCGTCACCGCCACCATCGTGATGCCTCTGGACGCCCCCAAGGCCAAGCGCAATGCCGCGGCCAGCTACGGCGCCCGCATCATTACCTATGACCGGCTGACCGAAGACCGCGAGCTGGTGGCCGGCGCGCTGGTGGAGCAGGAAGGGCTGACCCTCATTCCTCCCTTCGATCATCCGGATGTGATCGCCGGCCAGGGCACCGCCGTCATGGAACTTCTCGAAGACGTCGGCGGGCTGGATGCCATCTTTGTGCCGCTGGGCGGCGGCGGCCTGCTGGCCGGCTCATTGCTGGCCGCGCATGCCATGGCGCCGGAATGCCTGGTCTACGGCGTCGAACCGCTGGCGGGCAACGACGGCCAGCAATCCTTCAACAAGGGTGAAATCGTGCGCATCGATCCGCCGCGCTCGATCGCCGACGGCGCGCTTACCCAGGCATTGGGCGAATACACCTTTCCCATCATCAAGCGCTATGCGCACGACATCCTCGCGGTGCCGGACGACAAGCTGATCAGCGCCATGCAGTTTTTTGCCGAACGGATGAAGATCGTGGTGGAGCCCACCGGCTGTCTGGGCGCGGCGGCGGTGCTGCGCGAGACCGTGCCGGTGCGCGGCATGCGGGTGGGGGTGCTGCTGAGCGGCGGCAATGTCGACCTGGCCAGCTATGCCGCCTGCCTGGCGCACGAATTCTAGGGCCTGTCCGGCCAGCCAGGGCGTCAACGCGCCATCGATTTCAGCGCCAGGCGGATGCCTTCGGCCACATCGACGTCGGCGGGCAGCGCCTTCAGGGCTTTCTGGGTTTCCGCGCTGGAATAGCCCAGCGACAGCAGGGCGTTCAGGATGTCCGACTGCCCGCCCGCGACGGGCGCGGATGCGGCGCCGATATCCGCGCCCAGCTTGCCGCGCAGTTCCAGCAGCAGGCGTTCGGCGGTTTTCTTGCCGATGCCGGGCACCCGCGTGAGCCGCCCGGTTTCCTGCAGGGTGATGGCGCTTGCCAGTTCTTCCACGCTCATCCCCGAGAGCACGGCCAGCGCGATGCGCGCCCCCACGCCCGTCACCTTGATCAGCGATCGGAAGGCGCCGCGTTCGGCCGTCGAAGAAAAACCATACAGGACGTGGGCGTCGTCCCGCACCTGCAGATGGGTGTGCAGCGTGACCCGGGCGCCGATGTCGGGGAGCTTGTAGAGCGTGCTCATGGGCACATCGATCTCGTAGCCGATGCCGCCGACGTCGACACAGAGGGTCGGGGGGGTCTTTTCCAGCAGTGTGCCGCTGATGCGTCCGATCATTGCCTGTATTCCGTGTAGTGTGTCAGTCCACGAGGCGGCCGTTGCGGATGCGCCGCAAGCCGGTGGAAGCGAGTGCGCCGCCGGCCAGCCTGGCCGCCAGCGGGTGCATGTGGGCGTGGCAGATGGCGCAGGCCAGCGCGTCGGCCGAATCCGCCGCGGGCAGGCCATCGAGCGACAGCAGGTGCCGCACCATGTGCTGGACCTGTTCCTTGGCGGCCCGGCCCGTGCCCACGACCGATTTCTTGATCTGCAGGGCGGTGTATTCGTGGACTTCGAGACCCGAGTCCGCCAGCCCGCACAGGGCCGCGCCGCGCGCCTGCCCCAGCAGCAGGGTGGATGACGGGTTGGTATTCAGGAACACCTTTTCCATGGCGGCCACGCCGGGCCGGGTCTGTGCCGCGATCTCGCGGATGTGATCCAGGATGACCTTCAGGCGCGCCGCCAGGCCGAGGTTGCTGGGCACGACGATGGTGCCGCTGGCGATATACAGCAGTTGCGGGCCTTCGGCGTCGATGACGCCGAACCCTGTGCGCCTGAGGCCCGGATCGATGCCCAGGATGCGCATCAGTGGCGGAAATGGCGCGTGCCCGTGAACACCATCGGGATGCCGCGCTCGTCGGCCGCGGCGATCACTTCATCGTCGCGGATGCTGCCGCCCGGCTGGATCACGCAGCCGGCCCCGGCGTCCACCACGACGTCGAGCCCGTCGCGAAAGGGGAAGAAGGCATCCGATGCCACCGCCGACCCGGCAAGCTTCAGACCGGCGTTCTGTGCCTTGATGGATGCAATGCGGGCCGAATCGACGCGGCTCATCTGGCCGGCGCCCACGCCCAGCGTCATGCCGTTGCCGGCGAAGATGATGGCGTTCGATTTGACGTACTTGGCCACCTTCCAGGCGAAGCGCAGGTCTTCGATCTGGGCCTCGGTCGGCTGCCGTTTCGTGACGACACGGAATTCGGCGTCGGCCACGAGGAAATCGTCGGGATTCTGGACCAGCCAGCCACCGCCGACGCGCTTGACGTCGAAGGCGTTGCGGCCGTCGCCCAGGGGAACCTGCAGCACCCGCACGTTCTTCTTGGCCGCGAACACGGCCATGGCCTGGGAAGAGTATTCCGGCGCCAGCACGACTTCCACGAACTGCTTGCTGACGGCTTCGGCCGTGGCGATGTCGATCGGCCGGTTGAAGGCGATGATGCCGCCGAATGCCGAGGTGGGGTCGGTCTGGAAGGCCTTTTCGTAGGCTTCCAGGGGCGTGGCCGCCACGGCCACGCCGCAGGGATTGGCGTGCTTGATGATGACGCAGGCCGAGGATTCGAAGCCGCGCACGCATTCCCAGGCCGCGTCGGCGTCGGCGATGTTGTTGTAGGACAATTCTTTGCCCTGCAGCTGGGTATAGCTGCCCAGCAGGCCGGACCCGACGGCGGGGTCTACATAGAAAGCCGCCTGCTGATGCGGGTTTTCGCCATAGCGCAAGACCTGGTTCTGCTTGAGCTGCAAGGTCAGGACGCGCGGCCATGGCTGGCGCTCGGCGGCCTGGTCCTGGGCGGGTTCGGCCGCGGCCAGGCTGCTCAGATAGGCGGCGATGGCGCCGTCATAGGCTGACGTGTGCGCATACACCTTGGCCGCCAGTTCGAGGCGCAGGCCGTAGCCGGGCGCGCCCTGAGGGCCGTCGATCTCGGCCAGGACGCGGGGATAGTCGGCGGGGTCGATGACCACGGTGACGCCGCCGGCCGGGGTGCCGTGATTCTTGGCCGCGGCGCGCAGCATGGCCGGCCCGCCGATGTCGATGTTTTCGATCGCGTCGGCAAACGTGCATCCCGCCTTGGCGACGGTTTCGCGGAAGGGATACAGGTTCACCACCAGCAGATCGATGCGGTCGATGCCGTGATCCTGCAATGCCTGCATGTGTTCCGCGCTGTCGCGCCGCGCAAGCAGGCCGCCGTGGACTTTGGGGTGCAGGGTCTTGACCCGGCCGTCAAGGATTTCGGGCGAACCCGTGTGCTGCGCCACTTCAGTGACCTTGATGCCGGCGTCCGCCAGCAGCCGGGCGGTTCCGCCGGTGGAAAGTATGCGTACCCCGCGGCTGGCGAGCGCCTGGGCAAAGTCGAGTATGCCCGACTTGTCGGACACGGAAATGAGTGCAGTCTGGATTTTCATTGGAGGGTTCAGGGATGGAAGGAGAAATCAGGGTTGCAGGTCATGAGTGAGCAGTTTCTTGCGCAGGGTGCTGCGGGTGATGCCCAGCATCGCCGCGGCCTTTGACTGGTTGCCATTGGCTTTCTCCAGTGCCACTTGAAGAACGGGACGCTCGACGCAGCTGACGACCATGGCGAGCATGTCGCGCGGTTCGGAGTCGCCCAGATCCGTGAAGTACCGTTCGAGGCGTTCACGCACGGATTGTTCCAGGGGGTTGTGGTTGCTCATGATATGGGTGGTGCTCTGGTTGCGGTTCACGCTGCCACGGCGTGAATCTCGATGGTTTCATTGGTGGAAAACCGGTCGAACCAGCTCTCGAGGGCGGAGACTTGGTCCGTGGTCGTTTCGGCGCCGTTGACCTGGCGCCGCAGCTCGGCCGACCCGGAAAACCCCTCCAGATACCAACCGATGTGCTTGCGTGCGGTGCGCACGCCGGTGTGCTGGCCGTAGAACTGATAGTGGTCTTCGAGGTGATCGAGCAGGGTGCGCCGCAGCTCGCCCCACGTCGGGGGGGCCAGATGGCTTCCGGTCGCCAGATAGTGGCTGATCTCGCGGAAGATCCATGGCCGGCCCTGCGCGGCGCGGCCGATCATGACGGCATCGGCACCCGTATACTCTAGTACCTGCCGCGCTTTTTCGGGACTATCGATATCCCCATTGGCAATCACGGGAATTTCCAGTGCCTGTTTGACTTCGCGGATGGTGTCGTACTCGGCCGCGCCCTGGTAAAGGTCGCAGCGCGTGCGGCCGTGCAGGGTCAGCGCGGCGATGCCGGCATCCTGGGCGAGCAGGCCGATGCGTACGGCATTGCGTGTGGCAGGGTCCCAGCCGGTGCGGGTCTTGAGCGTCACGGGAATACCGTAGGGCCGGCAGGCCTGCACGACGCTGTGCAGAATCCTTCCGACGAGCGGTTCGTCGCGCAGCAGGGCGGAGCCCGAAGCGACGTTGCATACCTTCTTTACAGGGCAGCCCATGTTGATGTCGATGACATGGGCGCCTTTTTCTATGTTGTAGCGTGCGGCTTCGGCCATCAATCCGGGCTCGGAACCGGCGATCTGCACCGCTATGGGATCCATTTCGCCGTCGTGGTTCAGCCGCCGCGACGTTTTGACACTGTTCCAGAGCCGGGGGTTGCTCGCGGCCATTTCGGACACGGCATACGCCGCCCCCAGCGCCTTGCACAGGCGGCGGTAGGGGCGATCGGTGACCCCGGCCATGGGTGCCACGAAGACGGGATGCGGAAGATTCCAGGTGCCGATGCGCATTCGGGGGATTTTACCCCCTTGCGCGTTCAGGGCCTGTTCACGCTGAAAGGAACCTTGCACTGGCTGGACATCGAGCGTCAGGCCAGGCGTGCGGGCGGATCAGTTGCGCAGGCCCTGCAACAGCTGGCGTGCCAGTTGATTGCGCAGCGGGGGAACGAGGTCCATGGCCAGCAGCGCCGCTCCTCCGGCATGTTCCAGCATGCGGTTGCCCGTGGAAAAGGCCCGTGGGAGGAAGTCGGTGATCGCCATGGTCAGCCATCGGTCGGGCCGGCGTCGCAGTGTGAACTCGGTGCAGAAGGGATGGGGGTCGGATTCCGGCCGGAGCAGCCAGCGGCCCAGGCTCTGTGACAACTGCGCGACATCGCGCAGCCCCAGGTTGAGGCCCTGGCCGGCGACGGGATGCAGGGTCTGCGCGGCGTTGCCTACCGCAATGCAGCGGGCGTTGATCAGGGATGGGCCGGCATGCATGGACAGCGGGAAGACGGTGCGCCCGCTCACACTCTGGAAACCGCCCAGCCGCTCGCCGAAGTGTTCATGGAGCAGACGGTCGAATTCCGGGGCCGGCAGCCCGCGCAGTCGTTCGGCCTGATCGGGCCCGCAGCACCAGACGATGCTGTAGAGTTCGCTGCCTTGGGGGTGCGGCAGCACCGCCAGGGGGCCGCTGCGGGTGAAGCGTTCGTAGGCCCAGCCCGGCCTGGGGCGGGATGCGCGGACGGTGGCCAGCACGGCGTGCTGGCCGTAGTGGCGCTCCACGCCTTCCGGCCGGGCGCCATCGGACAGCACCGCCAGGCGGGCCGTGATGGCCCCCCCTTCGTGGCGGCATTCGATGCGATGGCCGGACAGCCGGGGCAGGGCGCGCCCCGCCAGCTGGGTCACGCCGCTTGTCGTGAGCGCGCCGTGCAGCGCATCGAGCAGGTCATCGTAGCGCACGACGCTTCCCAGCCTGGGCACGCCGAGGTCGTTGTGATCGATGATGACCCGGCCCAGCCGGTGTCTTTGCGAAACATGGACGCACAGGATGTCGGCCGCGCTGGACGGCCAGGCGGCCAGCGCTTCGAGGTAGACCCGGCTGCCGTGATTGAGCGCCAGGCTGCGCGGATCGACCCTGGCCGTGGCGGCATGGCCGGCGCCGCGCGCGGTGGCGGGCCGGAGAGGGGCGACAAGCGCGATACGGGCGGGATCGGGCGCCTTGCGTGCCAGCGCCAGTGCCAGCGCGCTGCCGACCGGGCCGGCGCCGAGGATGACGACATCGAAATCGGGCGTTTCCATGCACTGTATTCTACGCGCTCTTTTCTTCCGTCCTCCGTGGCCTTCACGGGTCTTCCCGCCCGGCATTTTTCCACCAATGACAGTAAATCGTTGTGAAGAACTCCGGCCTGTCGGCCGGAGTGTCTTCGCCACAATGCAGGGGCGCCTGCGGCGCCGCATTGACATGGCCCCGCTTGACCTCGTCGTGAACGACGAGGCTTGCGCGTGGGCGCGTGGCCATAGAAAAGATTTTTGGGTAAACTAGAAAACGTTTTTACTTTATGGAGCGCCGCGGTGAATACCGAATCCGGCGAAAGTTGCAGTCGATTGCCGATCGACACGTTTTCCCCCGGGCACTAGAGCTTTCGGTTCACACCGCTCTCCGTGCCCGATTCGTGGCACGGAGTCCTCCGTATGCATGCGCATGCAGACTCCCGCCGATTCCGAATGACCAGCCGCCCACGCCGCGTGGGCGCCGTTTCCCGGTCTGCGGGCCGGGGCAGGAGTCATCATGCGTTTATTTCATCTGTTCCTGCGCCGCGCGGGCGTACAGCAGCCATCCGCGCTCGCCAGCCGCGGCTCTTCCCGCCTCACGGTGGTGTGTCCCCGTGAGCATCTTGCCGACGTGCGTCGCCATGTCTACCGCGAGCTGCATGCCGACGACATCCAGATCGCCCAGCTCAGCATCGATTATGGGCAGCCGGCCGGCATGGTGCGAGCGAGCATCATGATCGACTGCCCGCCGAAGCACAGGGCCGAGCTCATGCGCCGCGCGCGCCGCCTGCAGGCTCATCCCGGCATCCGCGAGATCCACTGGGGAGCCGAGCGGCGGTATGCATTAAACTAAACGGGTCAGCGCCCGACCCGGACTCCGCTCATGCATTATCTCGATTGGCTCACTCCCTGGGAATTTTCCCCGGCATTCCTGATCTGCTTTCTGGGCGGGGCCTGGTTGTTCATACGCGGTACGCGTGTCCACAAGGTGAGCATATGGCGGCGGGCGCTGTTCTGGTCCGGCATGGTGATCCTTTATCTCACCATGCATACCCAGCTCGACTACTACGCCGAGCGCATGTTCTTCATCCACCGCCTGCAGCATCTGGTGCTGCATCATCTGGGGCCGCTGCTCATCATGGGCGCCTATCCGGGCCAGGTCATGCGCGCAGGGCTGCCCATGCGCTGGCGGATCCGGCTGCGCGATTTCCGCCTCACGGGCGGCGGGCGCGCCCTCGAAGCCGTGCTCACCCACCGCATTCTGGTGCCCTTCCTGTTCGTCATCCTGGTGGTCGGCTTCCTGGTTCCCACGGTCCAGTTCTATTCCATGCTCGACTGGCGCCTGTACCGGCTCATGAACTGGTCGGTGGTGATCAGCGGCTTCATGTACTGGAACCTGATTCTCGACCGGCGGCCCAGCCCGCCGGCGGTGCTGTCGCCCGGCGGGCGGGTGCTCTGCCCCGTCATCACCATGGTGCCGCAGATCATCGCGGGGGCCATCATCACTTTCTCGGAACGTGATCTCTATCCGATTTTCGACCTTTGCGGGCGCGCGATTCCAGGCATGCCCGCCATCACCGACCAGGCCATAGGCGGCCTGACCATGTGGGTGCTGGCGGGGTTCATCGAAGTCTTCGGCGTGCTGTACGCCCTGTCGACCGTCATGCGCCTGTCTTCGCGCAATCGTCTGCCGCAGCGCAGCCGGCGGCGCGGCGTGCCGGGCATGCCGGTCACTTCCTGAAGGGGCCCCATGAGCCGGAATCCACTGTTTATCGCCCGTCCCGTCCTTGCGAGGCGGGCGATGGCCGGCGCGGCCCTGGCCGTTGCCGGGCTGTGTCTGGCGTCGCGGCCGGCCATGGCGCAGCCCATGGGCATACCCAGCATGGGCGTGGCGTCCGCCGCCGAACTGTCCCCTAGCCTTGAACGCACGCTGGGCGACGCCATCATGGAGCAGGGGCGCCGCGATGCCAGCTACGTCGCCGATCCCGATGTCCTGCAGTACCTGACCGAAATGGGGCGCAAGCTCGCCTCTCATTCCGACACCGGGGCCGAGCGCATCAATGTCTTCGCCTTGCGCGATCCGCAGATCAACGCCTTTGCGCTGCCGGGCGGCTATATCGGCATCAACAGCGGCCTGGTCGTGGCCGCCGGTTCCGAATCCGAACTGGCGTCCGTGGTGGCCCACGAAATCGCCCACGTCCTGCAGCGGCACATTGCCCGGGGCATGACGCAGCAGGCCCAGTCCAACCATGCCATGATCGCCGCCCTGGCCGGGGCCTTGCTGGCGGCCCTGTCGGGCAGCGGCGATCTGGCGATGGGGGTGGCGGCCTTTGGTCAGGCGGCGGCCGTCGACCGCCAACTGGGTTTTTCCCGGCAGGCGGAACAGGAAGCCGACCGCGCCGGCCTCGACATGATGGCGAAGGCGGGTTACGACTCCGGCGGCATGGTGCGCATGTTCGAACGGCTCGAAAACGTTTCCCGCCTCAACCGGGGCAGCGGCATGAACGTCTATACGAGCACCCATCCGCTGTCGCTGCAGCGCATGGCCGACGCTCAGAATCGCAGCATGGGCATGGCGCAGGGGCCCGACGTCAGCAGCGACGCATTCTGGTATGTGCGCGCCAAGCTGCGCGTCGAACAGGCGCGGGGCGGGCAGGCGCTGCGCTCGGCCGAGGATACGCTGCGTGCCGAAGTGGAACGGGATACCGGCATACAGCGCTCGGCGGCGTGGTTCGGGCTGGCTTATGCCGCATCGAAGCGGCGCGATTTCGAGCAGGCCGAGCAGGCGCTGGTGCAGGCGCGCGCCGACGGTCAGGATGCTCCGCAGATTGCCGGGCTGGAGATTTCCGTTGCGCTGGCCCGGGGCGATGCCGACCGCGCACTCGAACTGGCCCGCCAGGCCATGGTGCGATGGCCGGCCAGCCAGGGGGTGGCGCTTGCGCAGGTCGAAGCCCTGCAGGGTGCAGGCCGGGATCAGGAAGCGCTGCTGGCGCTCCAGGAACATATCGAGCGCTGGCCCGAGGTGCCGCGTCTCCGGCAACTGCTGGCGCAGAGCCAGGAACGCCTGGGGCGCCATGCCGACGCGCGCCGCGCCATGGCCGATTTCTATGAACTCACCGGGGCGCTGCCCGCCGCCGTCGAGCAGCTGCAGCAGGCGCGGGGCATGACGCGCGACTTCTACGAGCAATCACAGCTCGATGTGCGTATCCGCCAACTGAGGGACAGGCTGGAATCCGACCGCAGTCTGCTGGAACGTTTCAGAAGATGAGCCCGTAACCCGGCCCCGCCATGGCCGGCTGCGCCGTTGCGCGCATCAGCCGCCGGTTTCGAAGAAGCGGGCCAACCGGGCCGGCAGCCAGTTCAGGTGGCCGGGAACGGGGCCGCAGACGAAGGCGGCATGGCCGCCTTGCGCCGGCTGATGCAGCAGGATGGCATCGGAACACTCGTGCGAACCGGGAAGGCTGGGCGCCGGGACGAATGGGTCGTTGCGGGCGTTCAGCACCAGCGTGGGGACGGCGATCGTCTTCAGGCGAGGCTTGCTCGATGCGCGGGTCCAGTAGTCCAGGGCATTGCGGTAGCCGTGCATGGGCGCGGTATAGAGGTCGTCGAATTCGCGCAGGCTGCGGGCCTGCCCCAGCCGCAGCGCATCGATGGTGCCGGGGAAGCGGCGGGCTTTTTCCAGGACCTTGGGACGCATGGTGCGCAGGAAGTAGCGGCAGTAGATCTGGCGCCCGTGCCAGGTTTCCGAGAGCGTGCGCCCACAGGCGACTAGGTCGAGCGGCACGGACACCGCGGCCGCGGCCTGCAGCCAGCCGGCGTCCTGCCCGGATTCCCCCAGGTATTTCAGCATGGCGTTGCCGCCGAGAGAGACCCCGGCGGCATGCCATCGCGCCAGCGGCACCCGCTGCCGGACCGTGTCGAGGATGAAGGCAATGTCGGCGGAATCGCCCGAGAAATAGGCCCGCGCCATCCGGTTCGAGAAGCCCGAGCAGCCACGGAAATGCGCGATCACGGTGATCCACCCGCGCGCACGGAAATACTGGGCGATGGACTGCGCGTAATGGCTGCGGCTGCTGCCTTCCAGGCCGTGGAAGATCACCAGCGCGGGATTGCCGGGCGTCTGGTGCAAATGCGACCAGTCGGCATCCCGCATCCAGCGGCGGGCCGCGGATTTCCGCAGTTGAGGGTCATGCTGGATGTATTGGCCGTCGAGCAGGCGGTCGGCGAACAGGCCGGGGCCCGCCCAGTCGAAATCCAGAAAATCGCCGTCCGGCGTATCGACCCGTTCCCTGACGAAGGAAATGCGGTGATGGCGGACGACCAGCGCCCCGTACAAGGTTTGCGCGTGTCCGCCCGGCAGCCATGGCGGAGCCGGGCAGGGCGAAGTGTCGACTCTAGCGGTCACGTGCTGCCTTCGCCCGGTCAGTGACCGTGAACTTTTTCACCTTCCTTGAGTTGATAGGCCGTGCCGCAATACGGGCAGATGGCGCCGCCGGACTGGACGATCTCGATATAGACGCGCGGATGCATGCTCCAGAGAGGAGCCTTGGGGCCGGGGCAATAGACCGGCAGATCCTTGGCTTCGACGTAGACGGTCTCGCCCTGGCGCTGGGCGGTGTTTTCGGACGTACTGCTCATGTGGTTTCCTGAAAGGGAATGGTTTGCGGACTGCACCGCATCAGACAGGGGTCAGCCAGTGATGGTATTTGGGATTGCGGCCGTTCGCCGCATCGAAGAAGGCGCTCTGCAGTTTTTCGGTGACCGGCCCGCGCTGCCCGGCGCCGATGCGCCGGCCATCGATTTCGCGGATGGGGGTGATTTCGGCGGCCGTGCCCGAGAAGAAGGCTTCGTCGGCGATATAGAGGTCGTCGCGGGTGAGGCGGCGGGTGTGCAGGGCAATGCCCAGGTCGGCGGCCAGTGTGTGGACGGTTGAGCGCGTGATGCCGGTCAGCGCCGAGGCGATTTCAGGTTCGTAGACCACGCCGTCCTTGACGATGAAGAGGTTCTCGCCGGCGCCTTCGGCCACGAAGCCTTCGGTGTCCAGCAGAATGGCTTCGTCGTAGCCATGGTCGAGCGCTTCGGCATTGGCCAGGATGGAGTTGGCATAGGTGCTGGCGACCTTGGCGCGAGGCATGGTGACGTTGACGTGCTGGCGGGCGTAGGAAGAAATCTTCACCCGGATGCCGGCCTTCAGGGCTTCTTCACCCAGGTAGGCGCCCCAGGGCCAGGCGGCGATGGATACATGCACCGTGGCACCCTTGGGGGAAACACCCATTTTTTCCGAGCCATAGAACACCAGCGGCCGTATGTAGCAGGAATCGAGCTCGTTCGCCCGAACGGCTTCGCACTGCGCCGCGTTGAGGACTTCCGGGGTGTAAGGTATCGGCATCTGATAGATATGGGCCGAATTGAACAGCCGGCGGGTGTGGTCGTGCAGACGGAAGATGGCCGTGCCCAGTTCGGTGTCGTAGGCGCGCAGGCCTTCGAAGACGGCCAGCCCGTAGTGCAGGGAGTGCGTCAGCACATGCGTGGTGGCTTCACGCCAGGGTACCAGTTTTCCGTCATACCAGATGACACCGTCACGATCAGCCATGGACATATATGCTCTCCCGAAAAGTCGCTTGATTGTACCAAGGGACACACGCTTACAATAAGCAACTGCCGGTTTTCCCCAGGGTAGGTGCCGTGTCGTTCAGCAGATTGGTGTCCGTTTGGCCGCAAGCGCAGTATCGCTCAGAATTCATGCTCGGTTTTCGGGATGCCGTTCCGGCGCTCATCGCGATCGGCACGTGGGGGCTGGTCACCGGCGTCGCCATCGTCAAGTCGGGGATCAGCGAGACACTGGCAACGCTCATGACGCTGTTGGTCTATGCCGGTTCCGCCCAGCTCACGGCGCTGCCGCTGATCAATGAAGGCATGCCGCTGTGGCTGATCTTCGCCGCCGGGCTGGTCGTGAACATACGCTTCCTCATCTTCGGCGCCGCCCTTCAGCCGTATTTCCGCCACCTGAGCTGGCCCAGGCGGCTGGGCGTGGGGTTCTTTTCCTCCGATATCGGCTTCGTGCTGTTCATGGGGCGTTATGGTGAGTCCCGCGAGCGCGGGAACCCCCTTCATCTGTGGTATTTCCTGGGCATCATCGGGCCGGGCTGGCTGGTGTGGAACGCGCTGTCCATCCTTGGCATTTATCTCGCCGCCGTCATTCCGGCTTCGTGGTCACTGGAATTCGCCGGTGTGCTGGCGCTGCTGTCGGTGGTGATACCGCTGGTGAGCACGCGGCCCATGGCGGTCTGCATGCTGGCGGCGGGCTGCGTGGCCTATATCGGCCAGGGCCTGCCGTTGCGCCTCGGGCTGGCGGCGGCGGTGGTGGCGGGCATCGTCGCCGGGGTGCTGAGCGAGCGGCTGGCGCGCAAAGTGAGGCGCAAGTGAGCACGCCTTCGAATGCCGGCCCCGCTTTCTGGCCGGAATTCCTCATATGGGACGACACGACCTGGTATTTGCTGGGGGCCATCGTCCTGCTGGCGCTGTGCAGCTTGCTGACGCGGGCGGGCTACATGGTGTTCGGGGACTATCTGCCGCTTTCAGAGAGGATGCGCAGCGCCCTGCGCTACGCGCCCACCGCGGCGCTGGTGGGCATCCTGGTGCCCGAGCTGCTGCCCTGGCAGCCGGGCACGCTGCCGTCGCTGGATGTCAAGGCTGTCGCGGCGTCGCTGGCCGTTCTGTTGTACTGGAAGACACGCAACAGCCTGCTGGTGATCGTCGGCGGCATGGTGGCGTACTGGCTGCTGCGGCCCTGGTGGCCATGGTGAATTGCGCGTCCGGGCGGGGTTGAATGTCGCCATGGCGCCGCATGTCGCAGGTTTGTAATGGGCGCGGTGCATATCTGCGTTAAAATCAACGCGTTACCGACGCCGCCGCCGGGATCCCCCGGGCGGGGCATGCACACCTCAATGACAGACACTACTCAAATTCAGCAAGACACCATCGCCGCCTTTCCGGATTTCGGGCTGCATCCCGGCCTGTTGCAGGCCGTCGCCGATACCGGTTACACCACTCCAACGCCCATACAGGCCAAGGCCATTCCATTGGTGATGGACGGCAGGGACGTCATGGGCGCCGCGCAAACGGGTACGGGCAAGACGGCGGCGTTCACGCTGCCCATCCTGCATCGCCTCATGCCGCTGGCCAACACCAGCGCCTCGCCGGCCCGGCATCCGGTGCGGGCGCTCATTCTGGCGCCCACCCGCGAACTGGCCGATCAGGTTCATCAAAGCGTGGCGCAATACAGCAAGCACGTGCCGCTCAGGTCCGCCGTGGTGTTCGGGGGCGTCGACATCGGCCCCCAGCGCGAGGCGCTGCGCCGCGGCTGCGAGATCCTGGTGGCAACACCCGGCCGTCTGCTCGATCACCTCGAACAGAAGAATCTCAACCTCGGCCAGGTGGGGCTGTTCGTGCTGGACGAGGCCGACCGCATGCTGGACATGGGTTTTCTTCCCGATCTCGACCGCATCGTGCGCCAGCTGCCGGCGCGCCGGCAGGGCCTGCTGTTCTCGGCCACCTTCAGCAACGAAATACGCAAGCTGGCCCGCAGCTATCTGAACAACCCCATCGAAGTCTCGGTCGCCGCGCGCAACGCCACGGCCGATACCGTCACCCAGCAGGTCTATCCGCTGGCCCCGGCCGACAAAAGGTCCGCGGTCGTGCATCTGGTCAAGTCGCGCGGCCTGCGCCAAGTCATCGTTTTTTCCAATACCAAGATCGGCTGCAGCCGGCTGGCGCGCGAACTGATCCGTGACGGCGTCAAGGCCGAATCCATCCATGGCGACAAAAGCCAGGGCGACCGCATGAAGGCCCTTGAAGCCTTCAAGGCCGGCGAACTCGAAGTACTGGTCGCCACCGATGTGGCGGCACGCGGCCTTGACGTGGCGGGCGTGCCTTGCGTCATCAATTACGACCTGCCGCACAATGCCGAGGACTACGTCCACCGCATCGGCCGCACCGGCCGCGCGGGTGCCAGCGGCGAGGCCATCAGCTTCTTCGTGCCCGGGGAAGAACGCCTGCTGGGCGATATCGAGAAGCTGATCGGGCGCAAGATCCCCCACGGCGAGCTGAGCCTGCCCGCCGCGCCGCGCCGCAGCCGGCCGGCCCATGGCCGTGGCGTTTCGGGTTCGTATCAGCGCCCCGTCCAGCAGCCCATGGACGATTTCTTCTACCGCCCCTATGTGCCGGCCGCGCCGGCCGCTCAGCCGGCACCCGCCGCCGCGGGCGGCCGGGATGCCGAACGGCGCAGATCGGTGGGGGTGCTACTGGGCGGCGGCCGACACTAGTTTCCCAAGCGGGCCGGGGCCGTCTTCGGATGCCGGGTCTTCCGCGGTGGCGCTTCGCAGCAGCCGTTCCAGGTGTTCCGGATGCGGCAGCATCGGCCCGAAGAACAGATTGCCAGCGGGCGACTGCACCAGCAGCGTGGGGAAGTCTTCTATGTCTTCGTCGTCGAGCAGGGCTTCGTTCTCTTCGATGTCCACCCAGATGAACACGTGGCCGGGAAGCCGGCCGGCCAATGCCTCGAAGCCGCCCCGATACTGGCGGCAGGTATCGCACCACGCGGCGCAATAGCAGGCCACCACGAGTCCGTCATGGCTGGCGAGCCGTTGCGCCAGGGCGGGCAGTTCGAGCTGGGCATCAAAAAAATTCATGTATGCAAGTCATTCCTATGGTTTGCCGGCCACAATCACCCATTTTACGGAGCCTTGAGCTCACCTGTATAGTTGCGGTGAAGCTCCGGTTCGAGCGCCGCAGCCCCCCGGGAAGCCCGGAATGATCCGGGCGGCGTGCGGGCGCTTCACACTTCCTCCGGTACGATGATTTCTGTTCCTGTCGAGAGCGCACAATGAAAGAATATCAGGTGGCTTTGCGTGATGACCGCTCTGCGCCAACCGGTCTTGCCGCCGTGGCGGTATCCTTCAAGCGCGCGCTGGTATCGCAGCTGCACCCGAAGATGCTGGCCGCGATATTGCTGCCCTTCATCATCACGCTGCTCGGGGCGATCGTGCTGTTGTGGGTCTTCTGGGCTCCGCTGACCGATTGGCTGGATGCCAGATCGGCGGGCTGGGACATGGTCAATACCGTGGACGGCTGGCTGGTGGCAATCGGGCTGTTCTCGATCAAGCTCTACCTGATTCCGTTGCTGGCGGCGGGCATTCTGCTGCCGATGTCGGGCATTCTCGGCCTGATCATCGCGGCGGTGTTCATCATGCCCATTGTGCTCGGGCATCTGGACAAGGCCAACTACCAGGGTTTGCGGCGCAATGGCCAGAACGCCACCGTGCTCGGCGCATGGAATGCGGTGTGGGTGGGCGGCCTGTTCGTGGCGGGGTGGCTGCTGACCATGCCGCTCTGGCTGTTTCCCCCCTTCGCAGTCCTGCTGCCCATCTTCTGGTGGGCTTTCGCCATCACCCGCATGTTGCGCGTGGATGCGATCATCGAGCATGCGAGCCCCGAGGAACGGCGTTATCTGTGGCGGCGCCACAACCGCCAATGGTGGCTCATAGGATTCTGCCTGGCCCTGATCAATCTACTGCCTCCGGCGTGGCTGATCATGCCCGTGTTCTCGTCCCTGGTATTCGCCCATTTCGGGCTGGAAACCCTGCGCCAGCATCGTCTGTCCGGAGCCGCTCCATGAGTCCACACCTTCCGAAGATCCGTCTCATACTCATCGGTGATGAAATCCTGTCCGGCCGCCGCCAGGACAAGCACATGCCTCATCTCATCACGCTGCTTGGCGAGCGCGGGCTGCAGCTCAATGCCGTGGAAATCGTATCCGACGCGCAGGCGGAGATCACCGCGGCGCTGGCCCGCAGCTTCGCCACCGGGGACATCGTATTCTGCTGCGGCGGCATCGGCGCGACACCCGACGACCGCACGCGGCAGGCCGCCGCCGAGGCGCTGGGGGTGGATCTGGTGCTGCACCCTGAAGCGCAGCGGCTGATCACCGAGCGCTGCGCCGACAACGAACGGGCCGGGCGGGGCAGTGGCGACATGTCCCTGCCCGAGAACCGGCAGCGCCTGGAAATGGGTGTCTTTCCGGCTGGCAGCGACATCGTTCCCAATCCCTACAACAAGATTCCGGGTTTTTTCATCCGGGACCACACCTTCATGCCGGGCTTTCCCGTCATGGCCTGGCCCATGATGGAATGGACGCTGGATCAGCGATATCCCTCGCTGCATCATCAGGTCGAGCGCATCGAGCATTCCTTTCTGGTGTTCGAGATGCCCGAATCCCGTATCATCCCGGCGCTCGAGGAACTGGAGCGGCGCTGGCCCGAAGTGCGGGCGTTCAGCCTGCCCAGTCTGGGAAAGGGGCGGCCGCATATCGACCTGGGCGTGAAAGGCGAACCCGCGGCGGCGGCCCAGGCGCTCGCCTATCTGCGGGAAGAAGTGCGCCGCCTGGGGGGTGAACTCACCCCCTGACGGCATGTTTTCGTGTGTCACGCAGGCAGACATCCTCACGCAGTTCGTGTATATTCCACAATACGAAAATGCTGCGTTGCATCATCCTATGCCCATGACATCCGCTCGTACTGACACCGCCGTTCGTTCCGGCCCGTCCCCGGCCATGCATCTCAACGGAAGCCATGTGTCCATCCAGGTGCTGGAGCGGGCCATGAAACTGCTGGATGTGCTGGCCCTGCATACCGAGCCGGTCGCGCTCAAGGAACTCGCGGCGGCCACCGGCCTGCATACCTCGACGACTCACCGCATCCTGAACGACCTGGTGGTGGGGCGCTATGTGGACCGTGTCGACAGCGGCATGTATCAGCTGGGCATGCGCCTGCTGGAACTGGGCTCGCTGGTGAAGCGGCGCCTGAATGTCCGTGAAGTGGCCCTCGACCCCATGCGCGAACTGCATCGGGTCACCGGGCAGACCGTCAATCTGTCGCTGCAGCAGGGCGACGAGATCGTATATATCGAAAGGGCATGGAGCGAGCGTTCCGGCATGCAGGTGGTGCGCGCCATCGGCGGCCATGCGCCCCTGCATCTCACATCGACCGGCAAGCTGTTTCTTTCCGTGGCCGAGCCGCGCCAGGTGCGCGCCTATGCCACCCGCACCGGCCTGGCCGGGACGACGCGCAACAGCATCACCGATATCGAGCGGCTGGAGCGCGAACTGGCCCTGGTGCGACGCCACGGCTACGCGCGCGACAATGAAGAGCTAGAACTCGGCGTGCGCTGCATTGCCGCCGGCATCCATGATGATACCGGCAAGCTGCAGGCGGGGCTGTCGCTGTCCGCGCCGACGGACCGCCTGCGCGATGAGTGGATCCCGCTGCTGCAGCGCGCGGCGCTGCAGATTTCGGAAGCTCTGGGCTACGAAGCGGCGTCGGCATGACCACATGAGTGGGGCTCCGGCCGCCATGGCCGGAGTTTTTCACGGGCAGGCCGCCCGCCTTGCACCGGTTGCTATTGCGGCTCGATACCTGCCTTCTTGAACAGTTCGGCCCATTGCGGGACCTGCTGGTTCACGTGCGCGGTCAGCGCTTCGGGGTTGGCGCGATCGGGCAGAAGATTGGCGCCCAGCCCCGCCATGCGATCCTGGAAGGCTTTGTCGGCCAGGCCGGCCTTCAGGGCGGCCTGCAGCTTGTCCAGCACGGGTTGAGGCGTACCCTTCGGCGCCCACATGCCATGCCAGATGCCGACTTCGAAGCCGTCATAGCCGGATTCCTGCATGGTGGGCAGGTCGGGCAGCGTCGGCACGCGTTCCTTGCTGGTGACGGCATAAGCCTTGACCGTGCCGGCCTTGATGTGCTGGGAAGTGTTGGTGGTCTGGTCGCACATGATGTCGACCTGCTTGCCCAGCAGATCGTTCATGGCGGGGCCCGTGCCCTTGTAGGGAACGGTGAGCAGGTCCACGCCGATCGCGCTGGTGAGCATGGTGCCGCACAGCTGGCTGGCGGCGCCGATGCCGGCGTTGGCCAGGGAAACCTTGTCCGGGTTCGCCTTGATGTATTCCACCAGTTCTTTGATGTCGTTGGCGGGGAAGTCGGAGCGGGCGATGATGGTCATCGGCACGTCGAGAACCAGGCCGATGGGATCGAAGCTGTCGGATGTGTAGCCGGGGTTCTTGTAGAGCGACTGGGCCGTGGAAAAACCGATGTGCATCAGGAGAATGGTGTGGCCGTCGGGTTTGGACCGCGCGACCTGAGTCACGCCGATGGTGCCGCCGGCGCCGCCCTTGTTCTCGACCACGACGGTTTCGCCCAGGGAGGGGCGCATGGCTTCGGCGAGCGAGCGCGCCACCGTGTCGGTGGGCCCGCCGGCCGAGAAGGGAACGACCATGTTCACCGGGCGTTCAGGATACTGGGCGGAGGCCGTTCCTCCGAGCATGGCCACCCCCAGGACGAGGGCAGAGGCAAGTTTCAGGGGAAAGTTTTTCATAATATTGGCATATTTCCTGAATACAGTTGAAAAGCGCCGTTCCGGCGGCGGCTTGAGGCGGGACGATGGCTGACTGGCTGCCGTTCGCGCACCAATCAGACCGGTGTTAGATGCTAAGGCAAATGAATTCCCCTTGTCCGCCGGGGTAAACCCGAAACTCCACTCGGGCCCCGCCCGCAAACAACGGGCCGGGAGCGGGCGGGGGCGGGGCGGAACGCCTGAAAATCGCCTCTCGCATGGCGGTGTGTTTTTATGTTGCGACGCAATAATTTTTTCTTGACACAGAGTGCAGCTTCGGTAAAATATGTTTTGTGCGGTGCAGCAATCTGCTTTCCGCTTACGGGCCGAAGGCCCATCACCAAAGGTAAAGGAAATCATATGAGCGCGGTCCCCCAACAAGTATTGGTCAACCAGAAGGCAACCGTCGAAAACTTTCTGGCTTTCCAGGAAGCCGTATTCAATGGCTTTGAAAAGCTGGTCGATCTGAACATCAAGGTTGTGCGCGCTTCGTTCGACGAAGCCGGTCAGAAGGCTCAGGAAGCCATGGAAGTCAAGGACGTCCAGGAAGCGGTCAGCTTCGCCACCGGCCTGGTACAGCCCGGCACCGACAAGGTTGCCGCCTACGGCAAGCATGTCTATGACATCGTGGCGGGCGTGCAGTCCACCCTGACGAAGCTGACGGAAGAGCAGATTGCCCAGGCTCAGCGCCAGCTCGACGACACCATCGAACAACTGGCAAAGAATGCCCCCACGGGTTCGGAAGGCGCTGTGGCGCTGATGAAGAGCTCGCTGGCCACGGCAACCAGCGCCTACGAGTCGGCTGCCAAGGTGGCCCGCCAGGCCAGCGACGCGGCTGAGTCGAACATCACCGCCGCCGCCAACGCTACGCTGAAGGCCGCGACCGACGCCGCCGAGGCCGCCAAGACGGCGACCACCACGGCAACGCGCGCCCGTCGCGCCCCCGCCGCCGAAGCCTGAGCCGGTGGCATGAGCCGGCCGCCAGGCCGGCTGCCGGAACCGCCCCCGATGCCCGAGTCATCTCGGCGTCCGGGGCGTTTTTTGCAGGCCCCGGAGCTCAGACGGCCCGGATGCATTCGGTGATGAGGGCCGGGCCACGATAGATCAGCCCCGTATACAGCTGAATGGCGTCGGCGCCGGCTTCGATCTTTTCCCGGGCCTGCGTGCCCGAGGCGATGCCGCCCACCCCGATGATGGCTGTCGCGGGGCCCAGCCTTTCGCGCAGGCGCCGGATCACCTTCAGGGAGTGCTCGTGCACGGGCGGGCCGGACAGCCCGCCGGCCTCATCGGCGTGTGGCAGCCCCTGGACGGCGCCGCGGTCCAGCGTGGTATTGGTGGCGATGACGCCGTCCATATCGTATTGCCGCAGCAGCCCGGCAATGACATCGACCTGTTCGGTGCTGAGGTCCGGTGCGATCTTCACGGCCATGGGCACACGTTTTCCATGCTGGTCGGCCAGCGCTTCGCGCCGTGTCTTGAGGGCCTGCAGCAGGGCGGTGAGTTCGTCGCCGGCCTGCAGCGCCCGCAGGTTCTGGGTGTTCGGCGAAGATATGTTGACCGTCACATAATCGGCGTGGGTATATACACCGTCTAGACATTTCAGATAGTCGTCGACAGCATGTTCGATGGGCGTGGCGGCATTCTTGCCGATGTTCAGGCCGAGGATGCCGCCTTCCTGGCGGAAGCGGCTGCGCCTGACGTTGGCAATGAAGGCATCCAGGCCCAGGTTGTTGAAACCGAAACGGTTGATGAGCGCCTGCGCGCGCGGCAGCCGGAACAGGCGCGGCCGGGGGTTGCCGTCCTGCGGACGGGGCGTCACCGTGCCCACCTCGACGAAGCCGAAGCCCAGGGCGGCGAGCGCGTCGATGTGAGCGCCATTCTTGTCCAGACCGGCCGCCAGGCCGACCGGATTGCGCAGCGTCAGGCCCATGAGCTCGCGGTGGCGGCTTTGCGGCGCCGGAAACAGCCGGCGGGTGTGGCGGCAGTCGTAGGCCTGCTGCAGGCGCCGCAGCGTGAGTTCATGGGCGGTTTCCGCATCCAGCGAGAACAGCGCGGCGCGCGCCAGGGGGTAGGCGTTGAAGAGCAGGGACATGTAAGACAAGAAAAAAGGTTCGGAGTCAGGAACAGGGATCCACCCAGTCGCCCGAAAGCAGGATCTGGTGCGGCCGGAAACCGGATTTATAAGTCATTTTACGGCTTTCCTGTATCCAGTAGCCCAGATAGAGCCAGGGCAGGCCGGCATGGCGGCACTGCTCGATCTGCCACAATATGGCCCAGGTGCCCAGGCTGCCCGGCGCGTCCGGTTCGAAGAAGGTATAGACGGCCGACAGGCCGTCGTTCAGGACGTCGATCACCGACACCATCCGAAGTTCGCCCCGGGCATCGCGGAATTCGGCCAGCCGCGTGTCGACGCGGCTGGTCAGCAGGAACTGCCGGTACTGGGTTTGCATGTCATCGTCCATCCCGGCGCCGGGATGGCGGTGGTTCTGATAGCGTTGATAAAGCTCGAAATGCTCGTCGTCCCAGCGCAGGCCCGTCATGCGCACGGCAAGGCGCTCCTGGCGGCGCCATGTGCGGCGCTGTCCGCGGGTGGGCTGGAAGCCGGCCACGTCGATGCGTATCGGCAGGCAGGCCGCGCAATGATCGCAATGCGGCCGGTAAGTGAACAGCCCGCTGCGCCGGAACCCTTGGCGCACCAGGTCGCCATAGGTCTCGGTATCTATCAGGTGGGTGGGCGCAGCCACCTGCGAACGCGCGGCCAGATCCGGCAGATAGCTGCAGGGATATTCCGCCGTCGTGTAGAACTGCAGCGTCTTGACCGGGAGGTCTTTGGGGTCGCTCATGCGTTCTCCTTACGGCTTCCATGGCCAGCAGGGTTGAACGGTCGGATGGTGCCATCGTGCAGCAACTGGCCGGCCCGCCAGGGCGGAGCCGGCCGTGGCAGCGCGCCCCGCAGCAGCGCCAGGAAGTCGCCGCGGCTCATCGGCAGGGCACCCAGACTGGCGAGATGAGCCGTGCACTGTTGGCAGTCCAGATGGCTGATGCCGTGGCGCTTCAGAAAGCGTACCAGATATGCCAGCGCAATCTTGCTGCTGTCGGTCGAGCGTGTGAACATCGATTCGCCGAAGAAGAAGCCCCCCAGGTTCACACCATACAGGCCGCCCGCCAGCCTGCCGTCCACCCAGGTTTCCACGCTGTGCACCTGCCCCAGGCGGTGCCAACGCTCGTAGGCGGCGATGATCCGGTCCGAGATCCAGGTTCCCGCCTGTGCGGCGCGCGGCTGGGCGCAGGATCGGATGACCTGGCTGAAGGCGAGGTCGGTGGTGACGAGCACCCCGGCATCGGCCGTGGATTCCCGCCTGGCGATCTGGCGCAGTTTCTTGCCCAGGGAGCGCGATTCATTGAAGTCGCCGCAGGCCAGCACCATGCGGGGATCCGGACTCCACCACAGGATGGGATCGCCTTCATTGAACCAGGGGAAGACCCCTTTCGAATAGGCTTCCCGCAGGCGGGGGACGGACAGGTCCGCACCGACCGCCAGCAGGCCCTCGGGCATGGCAAGGTCCGGCTCCGGAATGGGGGTATCGATATCCAGCCAGATCAGACCGCTCACTTCTATGCCTGTTTTGAATCCGCGTCGGGAAGATCGTAGTAATGGATGGGGAAGCTGCCCGTCCTGGCATCGTCCACGTAATGCCGCAAGGTCGTGCTCACCGTCCGGAAGGACAGGTCTCCCCAGGGAATGTCGTCGAGCCGGAAAAACGCGGCTTCGCTGCTTTCCGGCCCCGGATAGAGGGCTTCGCTCGTCACTTTGGCCAGATAGAAGAAATGCACCTGTTCCGCCTGCGGCACGTCGATGACGGTGTACAGCGGCCCCAGTTCTATCTGCGCGCCGGCTTCTTCCTGTGTTTCCCGCATGGCCCCCTGGGCCGTGGTTTCGCCGAGTTCCATGAAACCCGCCGGCAGCGTCCATCTGCCGAAGCGGGGTTCGATCGCGCGTCGGCACAGCAGCACGCGGTCGCCATACACGGGAACGACGCCGACGACGTTGCGCGGATTCTGGTAGTGGATCGCACCGCACTGGTCGCAGACGTCGCGCATCCGGTTGTCTTCAGGCGGAACACGCCGGGTGAGCGGGGTGCCGCACATGGAACAGTATTTCTGTGTTCTGGGTGCGGGGAAATAGAAGGTCGGCGCTTGCGAGGTCATGGGGGAAATTCTAACGAAATCCGGGCGGGCCGGGGGCTATTGAGACGCTGGGCCCGGCGGTTCGCCGGAAGCGCGCTGCGTTGACTGAGCCTTCCCGTCTTCGGGAACGGGCATGCGGCGGAAATGCAGCCTGTCTTCCAGCGCGGCCTGGCGACAGTGGAACAGGGAGAGGGGGGCGGAAGGAAAGCCTTCCAGCAGCCGCGACCGGAGGAGGATGGTTTCGCCCGTTTCGATGCAGCGCGCGAGCCGTTCCGCAATATCGGTTCCGTGGGGCAGAGCATCCGGGGCGCCTGCGTCGGGAGGCGTTCCCGCCGGAGTGGCCCCGGGGACGGCTTCCAGGGTATCGAGCACCGCGGGGAGATCACGCCCGGAGATCAGAGCGGGGCCGCGGTCTGTTGAGGCATACAGCCTTCCGGTTTCGTCCAGGTAGAGCGCGGTGACTTCGCGTATGTCCAGCCCCGTGTGGGTGCGCAGCTTCAGCCGGCCCGTGGCGGTGTCGGTGGCCGTGTGCGCCGTGAATGGCGCCGCGTCCAGGCGCACATATACCCGCTGCGGGCCATTCTGGAAATACCACTGCCCCTTCGTGTCGGCGCCGTAGTTGCGGTCAATGAAGGACAGGATCTGCGGGCTGGTGATGGCTTCACCCTTGGAGCCGGGCAGCCGCAGCGCATCGCCCGCGGGATGCAGCCGCCACTGCCCGGACTCTGTCAGCGAGAGCCAGCCATACACGGCCGGGACATTCGGCCAACGTGCCATTGCGGCGATGACTTGTGCGTCCATGGGCGCCATATAGATAGGGACACGGGAAGATGATAGCACCGGGGCACCGTGACCGGCGCGGGGCCGGGTCACCATGGTATGTTGTGGATTCCCACGACAAGCCTTACATATGGACGCCGCATGGAAGACGATTACGCATTTGCTCTACAGATACTCGATCAGTTGAACGGCGTCGAGGAGTTCGGCTCCGCCTACTACCAACAGCGCTCGGACAGGATCCGGGAACTTGCGGATCAGCATGATGTGGATTCCGAAAAGGTCTTCGCTGTGCTGGTCGACGCCATTCGCCTTGACATCAAAGAGCATCCGAACCAGGAGCGCTTGCAGCACCTTCTCAAGAAGGACACGTAGCGGCCAGCGAAAACGCAAAGCCCGCCGATTCCTCGAAGGGCGGGCCGTTTTCCCCAGGGCGCACGGGTTCCGGGTAATGACCACCCATTCCCCGCCATCGGTTGATACTTCGTGGATACCGGAAATAAAAAAGGCCTACGGTGCGACCGTAAGCCCTTTGATCTGTATGGAGGCGCAACTCGGAATCGAACCGGGGTACACGGATTTGCAATCCGCTGCATAACCACTCTGCCATTGCGCCTGCGCTTCGTCAAAACGCGGCCCTTGTCTCTTGCGTGTGTCAGGGCTGCGCTCTGGAAGTAATCAAGAATTATACACGATTGTGCGAAATGTTGGCGGGCCGGGGCCGGGCTGAATGAAATGGCCGGAACTGCCCGGCTCCGGCCTTGCGGCCGGGCGTGATGTTTTCCTGGGCTATTGGGCGGCAGCCAGCGTCGCCTTCCACCCGTCCTGCCCATTGACCGCCCCCTGCATCTGCTTGTCGGAGATCCGGACCCTGTATTCATCGTTGCCGGCCTTGAAGTGGAACTGTTCGCCGTCCAGCCTGCCGTCGGCGATCGGCACTGTGTCGTTACCCTTGCGCAGTGAGCCTTCAACCATCTGGAAGGTTTGCGTCAGCGTCAGTTCGCCGTCGCTCGTCTTCCAGCTTCCCGCCACTTTGGCCGGAACGGTCCACCTGTACGCGACGCAATAGTTGGCGCAGTCTTCGGCTTCCCCTGTTTCATCGGGTTCCCAGTCTCCCATGGTGAAGGAGTTCGAGACAACCTGCGTTCCTGGCTTCATGTCCAGAAGAATGGGCTTCAGGCGCAGATTCAGGCCGGGCAGAAGAAACAAGGTGACGATGGTTGCTTCTGAAAAATCGGATTCAAAAATGTCGGCCTGCTCGAAGGTGGCGAGATCCGAAACGCCTTCCCGCAGTGCGGCGCTTTTCGAAAGAGCCACCATGTCGGGGTTGTATTCGATGCCCCGCGCCTTGGCGCCGCGCTTGGCGGCGGTGATGACCGTGCGCCCGTCGCCGGACCCGAGATCGACGAGGCGGTCTTCGGGGGTCAGCTTGGCCATGTCGAGCATGCGGTCGACCAGTGCCTGGGGCGTCGGCACCCAGATCACGTCCTTTCCGGACTGTCCAACCGAGGGTACGAATTCGCCGTTGTCCGCAGCAGTCGTTTCTGTTTGGGCGCCAGCCGACCCCACCAGGGAAATGGCAAAAAGGGCGGCGGCAATGTGGGACTTGCGTAGGCTCATCATCGAATTTTTCTCCTTCATGTGGATGGGTTCCGGGTGGCTGCGCCATGCTTTGCGCGCGTGGGCCCGTGCTGGCACGGCGCGGCCGGACGGATCAGAACGGCTTGACTGAAACCTGAAAGGTAGCGCAAGTTGATGACGATGTGTGGGGAAATCTTCACGGCGGACACAACAGCCGCTGGTCATATCCCTGTGGCATGCGGGTATCGGCGAGCCGCTGCGGCGCTATCTGGACATGCCGCGCCAGAGGAGCTCGAACACGCTTTGAGCGGCATCGCGGCGGGCCAGACGCCCCGCGCGGATCATGGTCGCGGCGCTGCGCAGCAGGGCGGACATGGACTCGACCAGCCAGGCGGCTCCCAGATCGACGCGCAGGGCGCCGGCGCCCTGCCAGTGCTGGAACAGGGCGATCAGCGAATCCTTCAAAGGCTGCACACGCGCCTGCAACGCTTCGTCGGTGTGCATCTGCTGGTCAATGTAGGCATACAGTTCGGCAATCGGCAGCAGTTCTTCGATGAGGCGCCTGATGGCCTGTTCGGGGGCGCCTTCGTGCGGCCGCGCCCGCGCGAGGGCGGCTTCCGCGCTGCGGATGCCGGTTTCGGCCATGGCCAGCATCATGTCCTTGCGCGACGGGAAATGCCGGCATAGCGTCGCGCGGCTGACCCCGGCCATGGAGGCCAGCTGGCCCATGGAGGCGCGGGGCTGATCTGCCAGTGCATTGACCAGGCTCACAAGCAATTCCTCGTGATTCCGCGATCTCGTTGCTGACATTTTTTCTTCGGGCCTCCGTCCGGGTGAGGGCGCGCCGGCGGCCACACAGCCGCGGGATCGCGTTCCGCGCGGCAAATATGATAGCCGGTATTGGATCCGGTGCCGATCGTGATTGCCGCCGGCCCGCTGCGCCGCCGGCGGGCCAGGGGGTGGCCGGGCGGAACGGGGGGCGTTATCCCGAAGAGGAAACGCGCGGCGGCCAGAAGCCGCCCGCGATCGATGCCTCGGGTTCGTCGTCCAGGGGGCCGGGCGACTCTTCGGGCAGGCAGCGGCGCAAGGCGAGCGTCAGCATTTCAAGCGCCTCTTTACCACTGCTTCCCCGCGTTACGCTGTTCCACCATGTCCGGTGAACGTGGCGGACCCGTACCGGAATGGACGGCAGGCCCAGGTGCTGCGCCATGGCCAGGCGATGCAGGCCGCGATTGATTTTGAGGATGGTCCCTTCGCGCGAGATGGCAACGCCGATCGGATCCTTGCCGCGGGAGGGGTTGAAGCCGTTGATGGCCATATCGTCGAGAAAATCGAGGTAGACGCGCAGGTAGTCGCGGATCTTCTCGGGCGTGTCCAGCAGGACTCCCAGTTGATGAGAGGCCCACGGCCTTCCTTCCTCGATGCGCTTCATCAGCGCCTGGAAGCGGGCCGTGCGCTCCAGGTAATCCCGGTTCTCGTCCAGATCGCTGATGAGCCGGTAGCGGGTGCCGATCCGCAGGTCCGCACGGCGCAGGTCCCAATCGCCTTCCCAGATGAAAGCAAGCGACGACGGCCGTTTTTCGACTTTGCGCGGTGCGTGGTCGACGATTCTGATCAGCTTGCGGGGGTCCACATGCAGCGTCAGCGCATCCTCGCCCAGCACTTCATCGACAATGTGGCGCGGCAGGCCCAAGGATTCGATGTAAGGACTTTCCGCCTTGGCATGCATCCAGCGGCGCAGCAGAACGCGGCCCAATGGCCGGCCGATGCGCTGTTGTAGGGAATACTGGCCGCGATTCACCAGATGCGCGATCACGACCCTGCGCCGGATCCCGGCCGTGGCCAGCGGGGCGAAGGCCGCATCCGCGCCTGGGCCCAGAATTCCCGGCGGGCGAGTGTTCCCGTGTTGTCTGTTCCAGAAATTCCTCATAGGTCTCCATGGCGTCCAGTGCCGGTTTCCATTGCGTTCCGAAAGCGGTGTGGTCTCTCTGAGCCTTTGGTGCCGCGGCCAATTCGGCGGCCGGCGGGGGCGGCGCGCAGATCCCGCCGTGGAGGATGGCGGGCTGTCAGCTGAAGATCGTGTCATTCGATACATTAATGTATCAAATGAGAAATTCATGTCCGATCATGTCAGTATGATTGGATTCTTTTCCGGGACAGGGGAACGCGGCGCGTCCGGACGAGCGAAGATGGCGGGAGCGGTTGGGCCGATCCCGCCGGCAAGAGGCATGAATGCCGGGTGCGGCTTGTTTTAATTGTTTACTTGTTGAGCCTGATGAGCCGGAATGTCGCCCTGGCGACGCAGACGACCGTGCCGGCGGCGTTGCGGACGGTTCCTTCACTGAACACCGTGCTGCGGCCACGGCGCAGCACCCTGGCTTCGAAGATCAGTTCACCCTGAGCGACATCCAGAAAATGCGTGGACATCTCTATGGTGGCCACGCTCAGGTTCAGGGGATCATGACTGCGGGACGATGCGCTCAGGGTGAAATCCAGCACGCTCATCAATGTGCCGCCATGGACGTCGCCACGGCTGTTCAGCAGATGGGGATCAAGAGGCAAACGCGTGCGGACGTAGCCGTCCTCCATGTGCTCGGCACGCACGCCAAGATAACGCATGAGAGGGATGTCGATACCGAAGTAAGGGGCGTCGTCCGTGCAATGGAGGGCTGTATGTCGTGTCGTCGTGTTCATTTCCAGGGTTTGCAATTTCGTCTTCATGGATTTCGGAGCCGGTTCACCGGAAGCGTCTCGCGGCGATGAAGGACAGCATCACCAGCCCGCCTCCGGCGCCTACGAAAATGAGTGAATCCGTCAGGTGGTCGGCAACCCAGGCGGCACCCATGACGCCCGCCGACTGGCCAAGGAACAGGCAGCAGGCGAACAGGGACATCGCCGCGCCGCGGGCGGTCGGCGCCATTTGCGTGGCGTTGGTCTGCAGCGTGTTGTGCAGGCCATAGAATCCGAACCCCACAAGCAGGCAGGCGACGGGCGTCCAGGCGAGGGCGGGCACATAGGCAAAGGACACGAAACCCGTCAGCAGCAGGATTCCGCTGAGCCGCGCCAGGCCCGATTCGCCGGTCCGGGCCAGCACTCTCGATGCCATGCGGGTATAGATGAAGCCGCCAACCCCATAGCAGGCTGCGATGCCTCCCGCCATGGACATTGAGATGCCGTACTGGCGCTGCAGGGCGCTGGGAATGAAGGCGATTGCGCCGAACGCCAGGGCGCCTTCTATCGCCGTCACGGTCAGGATCCAGCGCGCCGTCGGGGAGGCAATGACGCCGAGCAAGGTGCGGCGGGCGCCACTGCTCGCGGCCGCAGGCGGAGCCTGGTGGGCGACGGCTCTCAGCAGAAGACCGCCGGTCAACAGAAACAGGCATGCAATCAGGGCAAATGCCGGCCGCCACCCGACTCCCTCCGCAATCATGCCCACCACCCACTGTCCCGCGAGCATGCCCATGACCGTTGCGCTCATGAGCCCCGCCAGGGCCGCCTGCCGGGAGGCATAGGGAACGTTGTCGCCTATCCAGGCCAACGCCAGCGGGATGATGCCCGCGGCGCAGGCTCCGGACAGAATGCGGGCGGCAACCAGCCAGTCGAGGTCCGGCGCCATGACCGCCATCGTGTTGCCCATGACGCAGGCGAGCGCGCACAGGGCGATTACGCGCAGCTTGCCATAGCGGTCGCCCAGGGGACCGAAACAGAGCTGGAACGCCCCATAGGCGATGGCGAAGACGAAGATCACGCGGGCGGCTTGCCCCACGGTGACCGAGAACTCATCGGCAAGAGTAGGCAGCAGCGTGTCGCAGGCGCGCAGCGATACGGCGCTGGCAAAGCAGCAGGCACTCAGCAGCCAGGAAATGGAGTTCTGGGATGAAAGGTTGGGAGAGGTGCTGATTTTGTGTATCCGATGAGTATCCCTTTCCGAGAACGGGACCTCTGCGGTTTCGGTGATTGTTGAAGGAGCCCGGAAGACGGGCCGGTTTGGCTGCCATCATACGGCATGATGCCGATGAGCACATGCGGGCGGCGGCAGACCAGCCGCCGCGATCCGGAATCAGTCGTCCGAAGGACGCGGTGCCACGCAGGCATCGGGCCCGCAGCCGTCGCCGGCCCCGGGTGCGGTTCCGCCGCCGGCGGCGGCCTCATCGGCAGGCAGTTCTTCGGAAAGCAGGCGCCCGATCAGACCGCCCAGGATCAGATCGTCGATCTGGCCGAGGTGCTGCAGACGTATGCGCCCCAGGCGGTCCAGCAGCACGACGCTGGGTGTTCCTTCGAGATGATAGGCCCGCATCGTCATCGGTATGCTGCCGCCTTCGATGGCGCGGTCGATGCCTATCGGAAAGCTCCAGCGGTACTCATGGACGAAGGCGCGCAGGGCGTCCGGGCCCGTGACGGCGTGGTGTTCGAAAACGGTGTGCAGCCCGATCACGGCGACGCCGTCGTTCCTGAACGCGCGATGCACACGCTGCGCCTGCGGCAGCCCGTGGGCGATGCATCCGGGGCAGAGCATCTGAAAGGCATGCAGCATCACCACCTTGCCGCGCAATTGATCGAGCATGATCGGGTCCGGTGTGTGCAGCCAGTGGTCGACCTGCAACGGCGGGGCGGGGGGAGCGGAACGGACGGAGAACTGGGGCATGGAAGATTTCCTTGAAGCCGGGGGCGGCGGAATGCGCATGCGTTTCGTACTGTTCCACACATCAAGCCAGATGCCAATCTTTTGGTGAGCGGCGGGCGACGGCCCGTGGTTTCCCCAGTGACGCCGCTACCATAGCGGAGATCACGAATCTGCAATGTGCAGGAAGGAAGTGTTAACCTTAAGTGCTGAAAAGGGTAGGCCATGTTCGGCGTGGCTTTTTCCGAGCATCATGTGCATTCATAACTTAAAGATCGCCTTTTAACCGTAACCATCGAATGTGTTCAGGGTGCTTCGCCTGTGGTGTCGACGAGCAGACGCGGGTTGCGTACCGATCACAGAAATCACAATGCATGCAAAGTCATTGAAGCCCAAAGGGACCGTCAAGATACAACGCATCGCTGTTCCCAAGGCACAGGATGTGTTGGCAAACCAGCTTCGTGAAAGCATACTCAACGGCGAAATTCCGGAAGGGCAATCCTTGCCATCCGAGCGCGAACTGGTCGAACAAACGGGGTTGAGCCGTGGAGCTGTGAGAGAAGCGCTCAAGACGCTCTCGGTCGAGGGGCTCATTTACACAAAGCAAGGGCGTTTTGGCGGCAATATCGTAACGTTGCCGGGCCGCGAGTCCATGGCGACAGCAATCAATCATTTTGTGCATGGGCGCAAGATTCCTCTGCGCAGCCTGCAGGAAACACGCGAAGCCCTGGAACCTTATCTGGCACGACTGGCGGCGGAGAGGCGCTCGGAAGAGCAGTTGGCTGAGCTCGAACAGCTTCATGAGTCTCTGGTGGCCCGGGCCGACAGCTTTCACGAGTTCACCCGGGTCAATGTGAAATGGCACAACGCCGTGGCTCGAGCCAGCGGAAATGAGCTGCTCGCCACCTTGCTGTACTCGTTGTCCACGGGGGTGCACGTGGCGACCACGGCCGAGGAATACGACACTCCTGAAACCCGGCGTCAGGTAATGGCCATTCATGCGCGTGTCAACGATGCCATCAAGGCTCGCAATCCCGACCTGGCGGAACGTTTCATGCGCCAGCATATTTCCGCATCCCATGCGCGCCCGCTCTCGATCGCGTCGAGCGATATACCACTGACGGACAAGAACATCGTTCTGGAGCGGCTTTCTGCCGACGGCCGTCAACCCACCGAAAAATGAGCATTCTTGCCGCCGTCATTTCCGATGGCGGCGGCACAGAGCCATCTTGCCATAAAGCAGGGCGCACATCCGACGTCGGATGAGGCGTCGGGCGCGTGGTTCGTGACAGGCGGGGCCCCCTGCTGCTCGTCACGCCTTCATCTCTGTTTCCCCATTGGTTCAAGTACCGCAAGGTCGCCGGTCATTTATCGTCACCGGCGGCCGTGTTGTTGTGCCCTACCGAGGAGGCTGGGCCGCCGTGTGCGGTTGCCACTACCTCATCATTAATCTTAATGGTTAACCATTATTTGGTTATTTGCTTTTGTTCTCATATAATTCCAATATGGTTCGTTTTATATAGAGATTTTTACAAAAATCAATGGTTAACTATTGTGGTTGAAGTGTTTTTAGTTGATAATTGGTCAACCTATTTAGAGGGGAATGGAAGTGGAGCTGAGTCCTGAGCAGTCTGCCATCCGTGATGGGGTCGAGGCTGTGTGCAAGCGGTTTGGAGACGAGTACTGGTCCGAATGCGACCGTGACGAATGCTTTCCTCATGAGTTCCATCGGGCCATGGCCCAGGATGGCTGGCTGGGGCTGACCATGCCAGAGGAATACGGCGGTGCGGGGCTTGGTGTGACCGAGGCGGCCCTGGTCATGCACACGGTAGCCAAAAACGGTGCTCTCACCGCAGCTTCGTCCATTCACATCAATATGTTCGGCCCGCACCCCGTCGTGGTGCATGGTTCATCCGAGCAGAAGGCTGAATGGCTGCCTCGCCTGGTACGCGGCGAAGATCAGGTGTGCTTTGGCGTTACCGAGCCGGACGCTGGCCTGGATACGACGAGCATCAAGACTTTTGCCCGGAAGGTGGAGGGGGGCTACCTGGTTTCGGGTCGCAAGATGTGGACCAGTACCGCGCAGGAAGCCAACAAGATCCTGTTGCTGACACGGACTGCTCCCAAGTCCGAAGGCGCCAGATCCACCGATGGCATCACTTTGTTCTATACCGATCTAGATCGCAGCAAAGTCGAAGTCCGCAGGATTCCCAAGCATGGGCGCAACGCGGTTGAGTCAAATGCTGTATTCATTGATGACTTGTTCGTGCCTGAGGCTCACAGGATCGGTGAGGAAGGCAAAGGATTCCGCTATTTGCTCGATGGCCTGAACCCGGAAAGGATCATGGTGTCCATGGAGGCCGTGGGTATTGGTGAAGATGCGCTGCGTCGTGCCACTCAGTATGCCCGCGAGCGTGTTGTGTTCGATCGCCCGATCGGAATGAATCAGTCCATCCAGCATCCGCTTGCCGAATGCTGGATCAACCTTCAGGCAGCGCGTTTGATGGCGGAACGCGCCGCATGGCTGTACGACCAAGGCCGCCCCTGCGGGGCAGAGGCCAATAGTGCAAAGCTTCTGGGCGCGCGAGCGGGCTATCAGGCCGCATTGCAGGCCGTGCTGGTGCATGGTGGCATGGGCTATGCCAAGGAATACCACGTCGAACGTCTGTTGCGTGAAGTGTTGATTACCCGTCTGGCACCCGTATCCGAGCAGATGATTCTCAACTTCGTCAGCGAGCGCGTTCTGGATCTGCCCAAATCGTATTGATCCGAGGTTCACGGGCGCGGTATTGCGCATCGAATGCAAGCATTCCATCCGATTCCGGATCCTTCCATTTCCCGTCAGGAGATTTCTCGTGTCTTCTTCCAACAAGGTGATCATTACTTGTGCCGTCACCGGTTCAATACATACACCTAGCATGTCGCCTCATCTGCCGGTGACGGCAACTGAAATCGAAGAGGCTGCGGTGGGTGCCATAGAGGCGGGTGCCGCCATCGTTCATTTGCATGCCCGCGATCCCGCCGATGGCCGCCCGTCACAGAATGTGGGCCTGTTTCGCGAGTTTGTCGGAAATATCAAGCAGCGAACCGCTGGCGTGGTCAATATCACGACGGGTGGATCTTCGACGATGACTGTGGAAGAGCGTTTGCAGCCGGCATTATTGCTGCGGCCCGAGGTCGCATCGTTGAATATGGGTTCCATGAACTTTGCGTTGTTTCCCATGCTGAACAAGTACAAGAGCTTCAGGCACAAGTGGGAATCGGAATACCTGGAAGGCTCGCGGGATTTCGTGTTTCGCAACACTTTCAAGGACATCGAGTACATCCTGGCCTCCTGCTCAGGAAATGGGACCCGATTCGAATTCGAATGCTACGACACCGCGCACCTCTACTCTCTGGCCCACTTTCTGGATCGGAAACTGGTGGAAGGACCTTTGCTGGTGCAGACCGTATTCGGCATCCTCGGGGGCATAGGCACACATCCCGATGACGTGGCCCATATGAAACGCACGGCCGACCGTCTGTTTGGTGACCAATACGTGTGGTCCGTGCTCGGTGCCGGCCGTTTTCAGATGCCGATCGCGGCCCAGGCGGCAGCGGCGGGCGGCAACGTGCGGGTGGGGCTGGAAGACTCTTTATGGGACGGCCGCGGCAAGCTGGCCGAAACGAATGCCGCCCAGGTCCGCCGTATCCGCGGCATCTTGGAAGGCTTGTCCCTGGAGATCGCCACTCCGGACGAGGCCCGCGCCATATTGAATCTGAAGGGCGCCGATAACGTGGCCTTCTGAAGCAGCTGGAAGAGTCTGGGTAATTTTCAAGGATCATGCTATGTCAGGACCACTGACCGGTATTCGCATTGTCGAAATTGCGGGGATGGGACCGGGGCCATTCTGCGCAATGATGCTCGCCGATATGGGAGCGGATGTAATAAGAATCCAGCGCCCGGCGATAGGCGACCGGAAACTTCCACCCAGTCCGGTCGTCGGCAGGGGCATGCGATCCCTCACGCTGGATCTGAAGTCCGCATCCGGCCGGGAGGTTGCCTTGCGTCTGGTCGAAAAATCCGATGGCCTGATCGAAGGATTTCGTCCAGGCGTAATGGAACGCCTTGGGCTGGGTCCCGATGCATGTCGGGAACGCAACCCGCGCCTGGTATATGGCCGTATGACAGGCTGGGGTCAGGACGGGCCGTTGGCTGATCTTGCCGGTCATGACATCAATTACATCGCCCTGACTGGCGCGCTTGCGGCAATCGGTACGGCCGAGTCCGGCCCGACTGTGCCATTGAACCTGATCGGCGACTTTGGCGGCGGGGGCATGTTGCTGGCGTTCGGCATTGTTTGCGCATTGTTCGAAGCCATCCGATCCGGAAGGGGGCAGGTGATCGACGCGTCGATGACCGAGGGTGCCGCTTTGCTCATGGCCACGACTCTGGGCCAGTACGCGGCAGGCCGCTGGAAGCTCGAACGAGGGGCCAATCTTCTTGATGGCGGGGCGCATTTTTACACCACTTATCGCTGCCAGGACGAGAAGTGGGTCGCTGTCGGCGCCATCGAACCCCAGTTTTATGCAAGCTTGCTGCAACGCCTGGGACTGAATCAGAAAGAGTTCGAGCCGCAGCATGACGAGAACCGTTGGCCGGTCTGGAAGGCGGAGTTCGCCAAAGTGTTTGCAGGCAGGACGCGTGATGAATGGTGCAGGATCATGGAGGGGGCCGATGCCTGCTTCAGCCCGGTGCTGGACATGTCCGAGGCAGGAATGCACCCACATAACGTGGCGAGAAAAACCTTTCTGGAAATCGATGGGGTTTGTCAGCCAGCGCCGGCGCCCAGGTTCTCTCGAACGTCCCCCCGGATACGGAAGAAATCCACCGTTTCAGTGGAGTCGATCTTGGCCGAATTGGGGTTCACCGAGCAAGAGATTGCGGCCGTCGTCTGACGGCGGGAGCCGTCCGCCTGCCATTTTTCTGAAAATGCCGAGGAAGCACCATGAAAGAAAGCACCCATAGTGTGGTCAATATCGAGCGTCGCGACAAAGTACTGTGGATCACGATCAATCGCCCGGAACTGCGCAATGCAATCAATGACGATGTGATTGCAGGAATATCGGGCGGCCTCTCGGCGGCAAGCCAGTCACCCGATGTAAGGGCGGTGGTACTGACCGGTGCGGGCGAGCGCGCCTTCTGCGCGGGAGCGGATCTCAGCCCGCGTTCGGGGATCTTCGACTTCGATTTTTCCACACCCCGGACCGGGTATGCGGACTTGCTGCGCCAAGCGGCTGAACTCGATATTCCGACGGTGGCGCGGGTCAACGGCGCCTGCATGGCCGGCGGCATGGGCCTGCTTTCGATGTGTGACATGGCGGTGGCAAGCTCGAATGCCCGGTTCGGCCTGCCCGAGGTCAAAGTGGGAATGTTTCCCATGCAGGTGGCCAGCGTCATGCAGGCATTGGTGCCTCGACGCAGGTTTGTCGAAATGTGCATCACCGGCGAGCCATTGACGGCGCAAGAGGCCCTGGATATCGACCTGGTGAACTATGTGGTGGAACCGGATGCCCTGGATGAAAAGGTTGATTGGCTGCTGAGCCGGATCACGGACAAATCGCCGACGGCCATCCGTCGCGGAAAGCATGCCTTGAGAGCAATTGCCGACATGACTTTCGCTCAGTCCATCGCCTATACCGAGGCGCAGATCGGCAGTCTGAGATTGACCGAAGACGCCAAGGAAGGATTGGCTTCTTTTGTCGAAAAACGTCCGCCTGTGTGGCGTGGAAAGTGAACAGGAGGCCCTATGTCGATAAATCAGATGCCTTCCCGAGTCATTCTTCAAGAGGAAGGCCCGCGTGAGGGATTCCAAAGCGAGGCGCATATCCCGGTTGAGGACAAGCTTTCCCTCATTCATGCGCTGGCCGAGACAGGCCTGGAAGTGATCAACTGCGCGTCGTTCGTCAGTAGCCGGGTTCCGCAGATGGCGGATGCGGAAGAGATCGCCGCTCGTCTCCAGAAGAGGCCCGGGGTGAAGTATCTGGGCATGTGGCTGAATGGCAAAGGCTTCGACCGTGCTCTGGCATCGGGTCTGGATCTCGTACCCAATGTGTTCGCCAGTGTCTCCGATACTTTTGCCCGCAACAACAATGGCCGAAGTGCCCAGGAGGTTGTTGTGGCGCAGGGGGCGATGATCGAACGATATCAGGCTGCGGGCCTGGGCTTGCGGGCCGCTCACCTTTTTACCGCATTCGGCTGCCCTTACGAGGGCAAGGCCGACCCTGACGGGAGCGTGAAAATGCTCGATGCATTGCTTCAGGTGTGCGCCGAACACGATGAGCTGCCCGGGATCGTCTATCTGTGTGACACGGTTGGCGCCGCCGATCCGCTGTCTATAAGGGCGACGCTGGACAAGGTCCGCAATCGTTGGCCTTCAATGGAAATCGGCCTTCATCTTCACGATACCCGGGGCATGGGGCTGAGCAATGTCTTCGCGGCGCTTCAGTGTGGCGTGCGGCGTTTCGATACCTCGGTTGCCGGACTGGGAGGATGTCCTTTTGCCGGAAACAGCGCGGCCGCCGGCAATGTCTGCACGGAAGACGTCGCATTCATGTGCGAGGAAATGGGCATCGACACCGGGCTGGATCTTGACCGTCTGGCTGATGTCGCGAGGATGGCCGAGGCCATCGTGGGGCATCCACTGCCGGGAAAATTCATGAAGGCCGGCCCTATCCGCAAGAGGCCGCTTGGTGCCGTGGCCTGTTGAGGCAGCGGTTCGGCACTGCCGCAGATGATCTGCGATCAAGCGCTGCAGAAGTTCTTTTATCCCGCTTGGCGGGAAAGCCTAGTGGAAATCCTGAGTTCTACAAATAAAATGACCAAGGAGACTTCGATGTTTCGTTCCCATGAATCGATCAACCTTCAACAGGCCGGCCGCATGCGTGCAAGGTCCGGGCCGGGGCGTATGCTGGGTAATATGCTCAGGCGGATTGCCGTTGCGGCCGGAAGTCTGATGATGCTTTGCGCGGCAAATGTTGCTGCCGCCGACAATTATCCGGATGCCAATCGCGCAATAAAACTGGTCGTCCCCACGGGTGCGGGGAGCGCGCTGGACCTGCTGGCCCGAGCGTATGGGCAGGCCATGGCGAACGTGGCCAGTCTGAATGTGGTGGTCGAAAACCGGCCGGGAGCAGAAGGTGTCATCGGCATCAGGACGGTTCTGAACGAACCTGCTAATGGATACACAATGACGCTACTTAGCAGCTCAATGCTGGCCCTCAACCCGATCATGATCCCCAAGCTGTCCTACGATCCGCTGAAAGATCTCGAACCTATCATCACCCTCAGCACGGCCGGCTTGGTCATGAGCCTGGGAACAAGCACGAAGTTCGAAACGCTTAGCGAGTTCATCAAGGATGCAAAGGCCAATCCTGGAAAGTATACCTGCGCCACCTCATCCAGCACTCTGCGGATGGCTTGCGAATTCCTTCAGGCGAGCGCAGGTATCGAATTACTGCTGGTCCCCTATAAAACCACGGCGGAAGCAATGGCTGGCATTGCTTCCGGGGATCTGGACGTGATCTTCGTGGATGCCGGATCTTCCTTGGTGATGTGGCAATCCGGCCGTATGCGGCCAGTGGGCGTGGCGACTGAAGAGCGTCTTGCGTCTTTGCCGGATGTTCCCACCATGAAGGAAGAAGGCCTGCCCGAGTTTCTCATGACGGCATGGTATGCGACTTTTTTCCGCACTGGCACGCCGGAATCGGTAACGAAAGCCATGCAGGAAATCATGGTGAAAGCATCGGAAGATCCCGGGGTCAAGGCGGCTCTGGCCACCTTCGTCCATGAGCCTCTCCTTCTCGTCGGCGAGGATGTGCGTACAAAGAATCGTGAAGAAATTGAATTATGGACCAACCTCGTTCGAGAGAACAATATCAAGATCGGTCAGTGATCATTGCGATCAGGTAAAGATCCGGTACACAGCATCGCCTGGAGTTCTTTCTTTTGAAGGAACTCTGGCTAGTCAGGAAAATAGGCAGGCTTAAATGGAAACCATCGTCGAAAAACTGGCCGCTTTCACTCATGCGACCAATTTTGCACAAATCCCCTCCGCGGTCGTTGAAGAAAGCAAACGCTTGATCATTGATTCAATCGGTTGTGCTTTGGCAGGGCTGAGCCACCCCAAAGGCGTCATCGGTGTGGACTTTGCCAAGCTGCAGGGGCCCGGAGCTCCGGGAGAGCAGGCAACCATCATCGGCACCGGTGAACGGGTCTCGGCGATGGCGGCGGCGTTCGCCAATGGCGAACTCATCAATGCGCTCGATTATGACGCTGTATTGCCGCCGGGCCACGTCAGCCCCTATGTCATCCCTTGCGCGATGGCCGGAATGGAAACGTCCGGCGCGGCCGGAGAATCGCTTATTTCGGCTGTCGCCATTTCACACGAAATGACGAATCGCATCGGCAAGGCGTTGGATTATCTGAGGGACGTCAAGAATGGCAAGGCCACCCCGCCACCGGTTTTCGGATTCTCTTCCTCTGTCTTTGGCGCGGCCGCCGCGTTCGGGAAGGTCAGGGGTTTGACGAAAGAACAACTGGCCCATGCGCTGGGAATAGCCGGGAGCATGTCTCCGGTCAATAGCCAGTGGGCATGGTCCATGCATATGCCCACCGCAACAGTCAAGTACGGGTTGGCTGGGGCGGTGACTCAGGCAGGGATGAGTGCTGCATATCTGGCCGAACTGGGACATACCGGGGATATCCAGATGCTGGACGACGGTGAATACGGATATCGTCGCCTGATCGGCAGTTCGCGATGGATGCCCGAGCGCATCACGCCGGATCTTGGGCAACATTGGTATTTCCCGGCTGAACAGTCGTATAAGCCTTATCCGCACTGCCGCATCCTGCATAGCCCTCTCGATGTACTGATCAATATCGTCGAAACCAACGACATCAAGCCATCCGAGATCGAACAGATCAAAGCCTGGGTCGAGAGCTGGGTCATGGAGCCTCTGTGGGTGACTCACGATATTACTCATGTGACGCAGGCTCAGTTCAGCATGGCACACGGTCTGGCCCTGGGGGCTCATCGCATTCCTCCGGGCAAGCGCTGGCAATCCCCTGAAGTGGTGTTCGACCCGTCGGTGCTCGAACTCATGAAGAAGGTCGAATACGAGCAGCACGCTGACTACGAAGCCCAACTGGCAAGGAACCCGGCCAGCCGGCCCGCTCGCATTGAAGTGCGAGCGCGGGGGCAGACCTTCGTGGGTGAGTCGCTTTACCCCAAGGGCAGCCCATCGCCCGATCCTTCAACGCGCATGACGAACGAGGAACTTACGACGAAATTCGTGAATAACGCCGAAGGGGTGTTGTCGGCGAAAAATACGGATGTGGTACTCGATCTGTTATGGGGGTTGGAAAAAATCGGGAATCTGAATGAAATAATGTCGCTCCTTTCAGGCCGCGGTTGAAAGGCTTGAGCTACCTCTCTGAAACAAATACGAACCTTGCAGGATCCTGATCATGAGCCAGCCATCTGTGAATTTCGAACAGCTCGAATACAAAGTAAGCGATTCCGCAGCCTATATCCGGCTCAACCGGCCGGAAGTCTACAATTCATTCACCACCCAACTCTATGGCGAAGTAAAGAATGCCGTAAGGTTGGCCAATGCCGATCCAGATGTCGATATCATCGTGATCACGGGTACGGGGAAGGCCTTCGCAACAGGCGGGGATCTTCGCGAAGTACTGTCGCGTATCGAGGACGAGGATCCTCTTGCGCTCTATGCGTACGACGACAACATGCCCTTTGAAACCGTCAAATACAGTGCGAAGACCACCATAGCAGCCATCAACGGGATATGCGTGGCGGGAGGGCTGGCAATTGCATCCGCCTGCGATATCCAGTTGTCGGTGAAAAGCGCCGTATTCGGCGTTCCCGAGGCGCGCATCGGCCTTGCAAGTTCGATGATGCCCAGTCTGCTTCTCAGCAAGATCAGCCTGTCGAAGCTGAAGTATCTGCTGTATACAGCCAAGACGATTTCCGCGACAGAGGCGGAGCGGATCGGCCTGATCACCGAAGTCGTGGATGACGATGCGCTGGAATCAAGAGTCCTTGAAGTGATAAAGGAAGTCCGCAGGACGTCTCCGAACGCCCGGGCCCTGTACGGGGAGTATCTGAACCGGCTGCTGCCCACCGCACCGAATTCCGACCTGTATCGTTCGTTCAGATCTCCGGAATGCGTTGAAGGCCTGCGTGCATTCAAAGACAAGCGCGAGCCGGGTTTCAAGGGTACGGAGAACGGGAAATGAGCTTGAGGCCTTTGCAGGAACGGACTCTGGCTCGTGTGCTGCGTGAGCAGGCGGTCGCTCTACGTGACAGAAATTTTCTTTTGTACCAGGGGCAGAGCTTCACCTATTCGCAAGCCTACGAGCTGAGTTGCCGCATCGCGGCCGGGCTTCATGCCGCCGGCATTCGTCCAAAGCAGCATGTTGCGATCATGATGGAAAACCGGCCCGAAGCCGTGTGGCTGAACTTCGCGCTGGGCCTTATCGGCGCGGTGGCGGTACCGATCAATACCGCATCGCGTGGCGATCTCTTGTCGTATTACGTTCGCCAGTCGGATTCGACGTCGATCGTGGCAGACCGCGCGTTCGTCGAACGGCTGTCGCTGGTTCAAGGACAGTGCCCTTTGCTGGAGCGGGCCATCATTTTCGGGGGTGAAGAGGTTGAAGGCGAGGATGACGCTGTTTTCGAGAACGTTCGGGTGATTTCCTGGAAAGATGTCGTTGCCGGCTCGGCAAGCCCGGTTTCCCTGGAACCCGCCTACAGCGATGCGCTGCAGATCCTCTATAGCTCGGGCACAACCGGGCCGGCGAAGGGAAGTGTCATTTCGAATGCGACGGCCATCATGTCGGCCGCCAAGCATATCGAGGTTTTCGGTTACGGCGCCGAAGACGTCATGTACACCTGCCTGCCGTTGTTTCATGGCAATGCCTTGAACTGCACCGTGCTCCCCGCCCTCATGGCCGGGGCGACGGTGGCATTGTCACCGAGGTTCTCCACGAGCCGGTTCTGGAAGGAAATCAATGAATGTGGCGCGACGCGGACATCGCTTCTCAGCGCCATGATCAATTTTCTATGGCAGAAGGATCCTTCCGATGAAGAGCAAAGCCATCAGCTGCGCACATGTCTCATTGTGCCCGCCCCGGAATTCGCCGAGGATTTCGAGAAGCGCTTCAACGTTACGATAACCTCGCTTTACGCATTGGGTGACTTCGGCTATGCCACCATGCTCGGGCCTGATGATCCCCGCGACAAGATACGCTCCGCGGGCCACGTCTTGCCTGAAATGGAAGTCTCGATTCTGGATGAGGACGATTTGCCGGTTCCCCCGGGGCAGGTGGGCCAGATATGCCTGCGGAACAGGGAACCCTGGTTCGCCCGCCAGGGCTACTACAACATGCCTGAAGCGTGGGCAAAACTGCTTCGCAATCTCTGGTTCCATACCGGCGATCTCGGCTGGCTGGACGAAGACGGCTACTTGTATTTTTCGGGCCGCGACAAGGACGTCATTCGCCGCCGGGGCGAGAACATCTCCGCCATTCAGGTCGAAGACGTGATCAGGCGCCACCCGGCGGTTGCCGATGTTGCGGTGTATGCGGTAAAGGCTGAATTGCTTGAAGACGAAGTCATGGCGTCAGTGGTGTGCAAAGACGGCCATGTAGTCGATTTCGTTGAGCTGACAAGGTTCTGCGCGCCTCAGATGGCGTACTTCATGATGCCTCGTTTCGTCGAGGTGCTGCCGGAGCTGCCCCTTACGGCAACCGGCAAGGTGGAGAAATACAAACTTCGCGAAGCCGCGATGGCACGCCTGGACGAGGTATGGGATCGCGAGAAAACCGGCATCGTACTGGAAAAGTGACCCGTCCCGTTTTCAAGAAGATATAAAGGTTAATCATTCCATGCCGGTCACAGAAGTTTCCCATCTGGAACAAAGAATCAGTTACGCGGATTGGCTTCAAGCCGATGATCTGGTGTTGTTCGGCCAAGGGTCTTCCGAGCCGGTCGGACTTGTCCGGGAACTGGTGAACCAGGCGGACGACTGGCATGAACGCATAGGCCGCCTCGGCCTGTTCATGGCCGGAAGCTACTCCGGGCTGTTGCGGCCGGAGCATGGGAAATGGTTCGATTTCCACAGTTACGGTGCCTTTGGCGACGCCACGGCCATTTCGCGGGCTGGCCTGCTGAATGTGCATCCGGTGACTTATTCGCAGTTGCCCGCCTTGTTGACGAAGAAGCTCAAAGCCGACGTCGTCCTGCTGCAGCTGAGTCCGCCGGATGCCCGGAATCGCTACAGTCTGGGTGTGGCCAATGACTACCAGCTGGCCGCGGCCCGGGAGGCGCGAGTCGTGATTGCTGAAATCAACCAGCAGGCGCCGTATTCGCCCAGCGCGCTTTTACCGCTCGATCTGCGCATAGATCATATGGTGTGGGCCGACGAGCCCTTGGTGGAAATCCCTTCTTCATCGGTGGACGAGGTTTCGGTTCGGATTGCATCCCATGTTGCGCAACTGATTCCTGATGGTGGAACCATCCAGATGGGAATGGGAAGCCTGATGACCGCCATCTGCGATGCGCTCTCAGGGCACAAGGACCTGGGCATCCACAGCGGTATTCTGAACGATGGCATGGCCGAACTGATCCGGCGCGGCGTGGTCACCAATGCCCGCAAGGGAACGCATGTGGGCAGGTCGGTGGTCGGCTCGCTGCTGGGGACGCGCCGTCTCTTTGAATTCGCGGACAACAACCGGGACATATGTCTGGTGGAAACCAGTGTGACGCATGGCCGCGACTGGCTGTCCCGGCAAACCCGCCTGTGCGCGATCAACTCCGCCATAGAAATCGACCTTACCGGCCAGGTCAATGCCGAAGTGGCGAACGGAAGATATGTTGGTGCGATAGGAGGACAGCCCGATTTCATTCGCGCGGCGGGCGAGTGCGATGACGGAGTTTCCATTATTGCTTTGCCGTCAAGCGCGGCGGGAGGAAGATTCTCCAGGATCGTGGACAGACTGAATGGACCCGTCACCACTCCCCGCTGTGACGTGGATTGTGTCGTAACCGAGTGGGGAGTCGCCCGCTTGCGCGGGCTGGCCTTGCGCCAGCGCGCCGTCGCCATGGCGGGAATCGCGCATCCGAAACACCGTGACAGCCTCCTCGCCGCCGCGACAAGGCTGTAAACCCGCCGTCGTCGACCACGCCCCCGTGTTGTGGCGAAGACGCGTCGGCCTGCCTGCGGGCGGGAGTCCATCACACTGATATGGAGATACCTCATGAACGGCCCCGTTTTGGTGGATGCGCGGGATATGGAGATTCTGGAGCGTTTATATGCTCAACGGTTCAGTTGCCGGGCATTTCTCCCGGAGTCCGTGCCCCCGGAGATCATCAGAAGAATATTGAGTTTGGCTCAACGTACGGCCTCATGGTGCAATTCTCAGCCTTGGCAAGTCGTGATCTTGTCCGGCGATTCCTTGAAGAGATTGGGACAGGCAATGCTGCAAGCGGCGGACGCTCCGGCTGAAGTCCCGGATTTCGCATGGCCCACTGAATACCGGGGCGTGTACCTGACTCGGAGGCGTGAATGCGGGCTTGCACTCTATGTGAGTGTCGGTATCGAGAGGGGAAATCGCCCAGCGGCGGAACAGCAGCGTCTCGAGAACTTTCGGTTCTTTGGTGCACCGCATGTCGCAATGATTACGACTGACCACGCCTTGGGTACATATGGCGCGATCGACTGTGGCGCATATGTGACGTCGTTCATCACCGCAGCCGGCGCGCTGGGTGTGGCAAGTATCCCGCAGGCGGCACTGGTGAGCAGGCCGCAACTCATGCGTGACCATCTTGGGCTGGGCGAAGACAGGCGTCTGGTCTGTGGCATATCCTTCGGCTATGCGGACGAGAGGCATCCAGCCAATGGATTCCGGACGACTCGGGAGACGCTCGATCAGGTCGTTACTTTTCTGGGGTGAGCGTTGTCGCCCATCGGGCGATGTCGGCACTGTCTGCCGAGCTGTTTTGCGCACCCGAAGTCCGGTCAACGTCCTTCCGGCGGGGCGCTGGTGTATAACTCGGGAAGAGGGGGCTCAATGAGCCGGCCCGCCGGCAAGCGTGAGACAGGATGATGGTTTTATCTGTCATGGCGCTTCCCGCGGACACCCGGCGCGAACATCGCAAAGGAAGTCGACTCGATGGAATATGGCGAACGTTTCAACAGCATTTCCCATATGGCGGGCGCGGGGCTCGCAGTGGCGGGCGCGGTGCCGCTCATCATGCTGGGCGCGCAGGCGGGCGACGCCTGGAAGATCGTCAGCTTCAGCGTCTACGGCGCCGTGTTGCTGTGCCTTTATCTGGCTTCGACGCTTTATCACAGCCTGCGCGGCCGGGCCAAGCGGATCTGGTGCAAGTTCGATCATTGCGCCATCTATCTGTTGATTGCCGGCAGCTATACGCCTTTCGCGCTGGTGAGTCTGCGCGGCCCCTGGGGCTGGTCGCTCTTCGGCGTCGTGTGGGGGCTGGCGCTACTGGGCATCGTCCAGGAAATCTGGCTGGCGCGGGGCATGAGGGTGCTTTCCCTGGTGCTCTATGTATTGATGGGGTGGCTGGCCGTCATTGCCGTTGTGCCGCTGCTGGATGCGCTGGGCCGCGATGGCTTTCTATGGCTGACGGCCGGCGGCCTGCTCTATACGATCGGAATCATCTTTTATGCCAACGACAGCCGCTGGCGCCATGCTCATGGCGTCTGGCATCTGTTCGTGCTGGGCGGCAGTGCCTGCCATTACTTCACGGTGCTCCGTTATGTTGCGTGATGTGGCGCGGCGTGTCCGGACCGGCGGGCATGTATTGAGCTGAGCCATTTGCGGAAAAATCGCCCCTGCCTTGAAGGAAACCCTGGACGATGAGAAAGTTGAACTCTCGGCTGGTCAACCCGGGCACGGAATTGATGTATCTTTCAGGAGAGTCCGCCGGCATCCCGCGGACGGATGTGCGGAGATGGGCCCGCATTGCCCAGGAGGCCGGCATCCACTCCGATGATTGATGACCCAACCCCGCCAAAGGAAACAAGCAATGTCAGACATGCATTTTTATGAACCTTCCCAAGGGCACCGTCTTCCGCACTGCCCGTTGAAAGCGATCGTTGCGCCCAGGCCGATCGGCTGGATCTCGACCGTCGATGTCCAGGGAAAGGTCAATCTTGCGCCATACAGTTTCTTCAATTTCGTATGCGAAGCGCCACCGATTCTTTATTTTTCGAGCACGGGATGGAAGGACAGCGCGCAGAATGTGAAGGATACCGGCGAGTTCGTGGCCAATCTGGCAACCCGCCCGCTGGCGGAGGCGATGAACATCAGTTCGGCCATGGTTCCGCCGGAGGTCGACGAGATGCAGCTTGCCGGATTGGCGTCCGCGCCCTCCCGGCTCGTCAAGCCTCCGCGTGTGGCGCAGGCGCCCGCCGCTTTTGAATGCAAGTTGATCTCCATTACCCAGATCCGGGATCTTGATGACAAGCCTAGCGACTCGTTCATGGTGATGGGGCAGGTCGTCGGTGTGCACATCAATCAGGACTTCCTTCGCGACGGGCTCTTCGATACGGCCGCGGCCCGCACGATCGCACGCTGCGGCTATCGCGGCTACTACGCTGAGGTCGCGGAAATGTTCGAAATGATGCGGCCATCCGAGACTTCGGCTGTCGAGAAAGGGGCTGCGTAGGCGCGCTGCCGCGCGGCGCCCGGCGCCGCGGCGGCCCTAGTTGATCCTGTTCATGGAGTTTTTGATGTACGTACCCGCACATTTCGATGAGCCGCGTACCGAGGTGCTGCATGAGCTGATTGCCCGGCATCCTCTGGGCGTACTCTTCACGCACGGCAGGGGCGGCCTGGATGCCAACCATCTGCCTTTCGAGCTCAATGCCGCGCAGGGCGGGCACGGGACGCTGCATGCCCATGTGGCCCGGAACAATCCCGTGTGGCGGGACGTTTCCGATGGCGACGAGGCACTGGTGGTGTTCAGCGCGGGCGATGCCTATATTTCGCCGCAATGGTATCCCAGCAAGCATGAATTTCATAAACAGGTTCCCAGCTGGAATTACATCGTGGTGCATGCGCATGGCCGCATGACGATCCGGGATGATGAGCGCTATGTCCGGGGCGTGGTTGCGCGTTTGACCCGGGTTCACGAGGCGTCCCAGCCCGTGCCCTGGAAGATGACTGATGGTCCGAAGGACTATATCGACGGGATGCTCAAGGCCATCGTGGGGATCGAGATTCAGATCACCAGGCTGGTGGGCAAGGCCAAGCTCAGTCAGAACAAGGAAGTCCGGGATATCCGCGGCGCGGGCAATGCCCTGGTCGCGAAAGGTGATCATCTGGTTGGGGAAGCCATGCTTGCCGCCGCCGATGCGCGGGCCGGGCAACAGCGGTGAGTGTGCATCTGAAGCGCTGAAACAGCGTGTGCCCGGCGACGGCGAGGCGGCCGGCGGGCGTGCTTGCCGCTCGAATTGTTCAGAGCATCCTTAGCGGTTATCCTCATCATTCACATACTGATCGATCCTCGTGGCATGAATCTTCCTCGCCCCGATCAACGGGAAAAAAAGGCGTCCATCGCAGTCAAGCCGGAAAGAATGCGGCAGCGTTCGCCCTTGTATGCGGCGCTGGCCCGCAATCTCATCGACTCCATCACCAGCGGCCAGTATCCGGTCGGCTCGCTGCTGCCGACCGAAATGGAGCTCAGCAAGCGGTACGGTCTGAGCCGTCAGACCGTGCGGCAAGCGCTGGGGCAGATGGCGGACCTGGGTTTCGTCGTGCGTCAGCCGGGGGTGGGCACCCGCGTGCTGAGGATGGACTCGCCGGTGCGCTATACGCATTCGATAGAGTCTTTTTCAGACTTGGAGCATTACGCGAAAGAGCTGCGCCTTGTCATCCAGCATATGGAGGAAGTCGAGGTTTCCGGGGAACTCGCCCAGTTCGTGGGCTGCCGGGAATCCAGCCGCTGGCTTTACGTCCGGGGCATACGATGCCTGGTGGGAAGCGACGAACCCGTGGCCTTCAGTGAAACCTATCTGAAGGAAGGCTTTCCGGATATAAAGGAACACCTTGCCAATCTGCAGGGTTCCGCCGTCCATCTGCTGCTCGAACGGCAATACGGGGAAGTGATCGAAGAAATACGTCAGCAGGTGTCCGCCATGGCCCTGGATGAAAAAATAGCCGCTGCGCTGGGTGTTCCAGCGGGCTCCCCGGGGTTGGAAATCCGCCGCAGGTTCTACGGTTCCGGCGGCCGTCTGATTCTGTCGGGGCATGTCGTCCATGTCGGCAACCAGTTCAACTACGCCTCCCGGTTCATCCGGGAAAAATGCTGAACCGTCCGCCCGCGGTTCCCGGTCTCCCGCAACGCCATGCCTTGATTGGTACATACCCTAGGGTATGCATCCAAGAACTTGAGGCTTAAAATGTCCGTACAAGGGTGGGTATTCTGGTTCGGACAAGGGAGGGGGCATGGCGTACGATATTGGCGAGGCGCTCAACATCGCCGATCTGCGGAATGCGGCGCGGAAAGCATTGCCGAAAGGCCTTTTTGAGTTTGTTCTGCGGGGAACCGAGGACGAGATCGCCCTGAGACGGAACAGGGCGCGTTTCGATGCGATTTCCATGCGGCCGCGCGTCCTGGTGGATGTATCGGAAAGAAGCCAGGCGCACGCCTTCTTCGGAAAGCCCAGCACCATGCCGATTGCGATTGCGCCGACCGGGGCGGCGGGGCTGCTCTGGTTCGACGGCGAAATCGCGGTCGCCAGGGCGGCCGCCAGCGCCGGCATTCCGTTCACGCTTTCAACGGCGTCCATTGTGTCGATGGAGCGGGTGGCGGAAGAGGCCGGAGGCTGTCTGTGGTTCCAGCTCTATATGCTGCCGGAGCGGCGGATGTCGCATCAGTTGGTCGAGCGCGCCCGGGCCGCGGGTTATGAAGGCCTGGTGGTCACCGTCGACACCGCGGCCACGCCCAACCGCGAATACAACCGGCGCAACGGCTTTTCATTGCCCATGCGTCTGACCCGGCGGAATGTGTGGGATGTGGCGAGGCATCCGGGCTGGTTCTTCAAGGTGTTCTTGCGCTATCTGCTGCGGTCCGGCATTCCGATGCTGGAAAACTATCCCGACGAATTGCGCCTGAAACTTACCGAAAAAACCGATGGCCGACGCGGCCTGCCCAAGAGCGATTCGCTCGATTGGAACGACCTGCGCGAATTGCGCAAGATGTGGAAGGGCCCCCTGATGGTGAAAGGCATCCTCAATCCCGAGGATGCGGCATTGGCGGCTGACTGCGGCGCCGAAGCGGTGATCGTGTCGAATCACGGGGGCCGCAACCTCGATTGTTCGATGGCGCCCATCGAAGCGCTTCCGGCCGTTGTCGATCGGGTCGGCAAGCGTGTGGACGTCATGGTCGACAGCGGGTTCGAGCGCGGCGGCGATGTGGTCAAGGCGCTGGCGCTGGGAGCCAAGGGCGTGTTCGTCGGGCGTGCGCCATTGTGGGGTGTATCGGTTGCCGGCGAGGCGGGCGCCGGCCGGGCCATTGCCATCCTGCACGAAGAGATCGATCGGGTGCTGGCCTTTGCCGGCTGCCCCGCGATCGATGCGCTGGACCGGTCCATCCTCCAGTTGACACCCGGTTTCGGCGGGTGGACCCCCGCCGCGGAGGCGCCGCCGGTGTCCTCCGTTCCGCTCGTTGCCTGATTGAGGCAAGAATTTTCAAGGGAGACGTTTCATCATGGCTTTGAGTTTCAAGCAGATTGGCAACACGTTTGCCGCGGAAGTGCGGGATATCGACCTGCACGCCGGGATCGATCAGAGCATCGTCGATCAGATTGAGCACGGGCTGGCCACTTACGGGGTGTTGATCTTCCGTGACCAGAACCTGGACGACGACAGCCAGCAGGCATTCATCCAGCAGTTCGGGCCGCCGTTCGAGACCAAGCTGAAAGAGATCAGCGCGGGACATCCGCACTTCTATGACATAGGGAATGTCGACCCTGAAGGCAAGCCGATTGCCGAAGACAGTGTCCGCGGCATGTACATGCTTGCCAACCTGCTCTGGCATACCGACGGCTCGCAGGCGCAGCCGCCCATCCGGCTGACGGCATTGCATGCGCGAGTGCTGCCGCCGGTTCCGCCGCCCACCGAATATGCCGACATGCGGGGCGCCTGGGACGCCCTGCCCGCCGAACTGCGGCGCGAAATCGATGAACTGGCGGTCGAGCACAGTGTGTACTGGTCCCGCCAGAAGATCGGCATGTCGATGAAGGATTTCAGCGAGGAAACACTGAAAACCCGCCAGCCCGTGGTGCATCCCCTGGTACGGACCAATAAGCTGACCGGCAGAAAATCCCTGTACCTGGCTTCACACGCATCGCACGTGATCGGGTGGCCGGTCGAGAAGGGGCGCGCCCTGATCGAGGAACTGACCGAGCACGCCACTCAGCCGGAATTCGTCTATGCGCATCAGTGGCGGGACAGGGATCTCGTCATGTGGGATGACAGCTGGACGATGCATCGCTCCACCCCCTACGACGGTCCTCATCCGCGCAAGCTGCGGTGGTGCGGCGTCCGGGAACTCGAAGCCGTTTAACGCGACGGACGGGGGCCGGCTTCGATACATGGAGCGCCAACATATGGATCAATCAAGAAGAAAATCATCATGAAAATCGGACGATATGCAGGAAAGGGCCGCGACGGCGCGGCGCAGGAGCGGCTTGGGGTGGTTCATGAAGGGAAAGACCGGTCCGATGACGCATCGGTGCTTGACCTCATCGCCGCGATGCAGGCTCATGGAAAGCTGGCGGAGGTGCCGCTGACCATGGATGAATTCATCGATGGCGGGTCCGCCATGCTGCAGGCCGGCTATGAAGCCATCGAGTGGGCCATGCGTGAAGGCCAGGAGCATTGGTGGACTGATGAACCCTCTGTGCCCTGGATGACGCCGTTGAACGTCCGCAACTGTATTGCGGGCGGGCGCAACTTCGCGGCACACAGGGACGAGGTCCTGGAATACTGGAAGAAACAGGGCGCGAAGATCCATTCCGAGATTCCCATGGGGTTCATCAAGCTGGCGAGTTCGATGGTGCCGACGCGTTCGGTCGTGAAACGTCCGGAAGGCTGTACCTGGTTCGACTTCGAGGTCGAGGCAACCGTCGTCATTGGCAGACAGGCGCTGGACGTCAAGGCGGGCGATGCGCTGAAGGCCGTCTTCGGCTACACGATCCTCAACGATCTTTCCGCCCGCGAGCTGCAGCGCAAGGAAATGGCCAACCAGTCCATTCTGCTGGGCAAGAATTTTCCCGGTCTGGGGCCGTTGGGGCCATGGATTCTCACGGCTGACGAGGTCCCCGATCCCTCTGTGCTGGATGTCAGGCTGACGGTAAACGGCGAGTTGCGCCAGCAAGCCAGTTGCTCGGACCTGATCTTTCCGTTCGAGGAATTGATTGCGCACTGGTCCCGCCTGGGTCTGGCGCGTGGCGACCTGATCACCACCGGGTCGCCTGAAGGCGTCGCCATCGGCCGGCCGGATCCTCTGCCGTTTTATCTACGGCCCGGTGACGTGGTGCGGGCCGAGGTCACTCAGGTCGGGGTGCTTGAAACCGTGATCGGATAAGGCCCTCAGGGAAAGAAACGACGCTTTGTCACTATCCGCAGCCAGCGCTGTGTGCCGCGCCGGCTGTGCTTTCTGGTTTTCCAACCACCGGTCGGGTACACGGGCCATATTCTTATAAAGAGAGACAATGATGAAACGCTTGAATCTTGCATTTGCGGCCTTGTCGCTGTGCTTTGCGGCCGGCCATTCCGCCGTCGCCGAGCCGACTTCCTGGCCGACCCGATCCATCAACCTCGTCGCGCCTCTGGCCGCCGGCAGCCCGACCGATGCCCTTGCCCGCATGGTCGCGGACGAACTGGCGAACAAGCTTGGCCAGCCCATCGTCATTCACAACAAGCCCGGCGGCGGCTCTTTGATCGCCACACAGTTCGTCCAGAACGCCAAACCGGACGGGCATACCTTTCTGTTCGCCGTTTCCGCCCATACCATCAACCCGGCCATCCGCAAGAATCTCAAATATGATCCCGTCGACGACTTCACGCCGGTGGGCCTGATTGCGGCGGTTCCCCATGTCCTTGTCGTGGGCCCGCACGTGCCGGCGAACAATCTGACAGAGCTGCTGGATTATGCAAAAGCGAATCCGGGCAAGCTGAGTTACGGCTCCGCGGGTATCGGGATCTCCAACCATATGGAGGGCGAACTGCTGGCCAGTTCGGCCGGAGTGGAATTGCTGCATGTGCCATATAAAAGCGGTTCTTCGGCGGCCATGCAGGATGTGATCGCGGGGCGCGTGGATATGATGTTCGGTCCGGTGGGAAGTTCGCTCCCGCTCATTCAGGCGGAACGGGTCAGGGCCATAGGTGTGGCCCAGGGTAAGCGCTCGACGCTGGTGCCTGATCTGCCGACGATCGCCGAATCGGGCCTGCCCGGCTTCGAGGCGATGCCCTGGATCGGGCTTTTCGGGCCGGCGGACATGGATCCCGCCATTACAAAGAAAATGGCCGAGGCCTTGAAGGAAACCCTGGCGGACGAGAAGGTGAGCGCCCAGCTGGCCAACTATGGTACGGAAGCAATGTATCTTCCTCCGGCGGAGTTCGTCGACTTCCTGCGGACGGATGTGCAGAGATGGGCCCGCATCGCGCAAGAGGCCGGCATCCAGCTCGATGATTGATGATCCACTCCGCCACAGGAAGCAAACAAATGTCAGATATGCATTTTTATGAACCCGCCGACGGGCACCGCCTGCCGCACTGTCCGCTGAAAGCGATTGTCGCGCCCAGGCCGATCGGCTGGATTTCGACCGTGGATGGCCAGGGAACGGTCAATCTTGCGCCATACAGTTTCTTCAATTTCGTGTGCGAATCGCCGCCCATTCTTTATTTTTCAAGCAAGGGATGGAAGGACAGCGTGCAGAACGTGAAGGAAACCGGCGAATTCGTGGCCAACCTGGCGACCCGCCCGCTGGCGGAGGCGATGAACGTCAGTTCGGCCATGGTTCCGCCGGAGGTCGACGAGATGCAGCTTGCGGGCCTGTGGGCCGCGCCCTCCCGGCTCGTCAAGCCGCCACGCGTGCTGCAGGCGCCGGCGGCCTTTGAATGCAAGTTGATTTCCATCACTGAAATACCGGGTCTGGATGGCAAGCCCAGCGACTGGTTCATGGTGATGGGACAGATCGTCGGCGTGCACATCAATCAGGACTTTCTTCGCGATGGGCTCTTCGACACGGTCGCGGCCCAGACGATCGCGCGTTGCGGCTATCGCGGCTACTACTCAGGGGTCGCGGATATGTTCGAAATGATGCGGCCGTCCGAGGCTTCAGTCGTCACGAAAGGGGCGGCGTAGGCGCAGTCTCGGCCGCAGCAGATGTGCCATCCTGACAGTCTGACCCGGAGAACGGATTTTCGTAGATTCGGATTGGGGATCTACAGACAAACTTTCAGGCCCGTGATTGGAATCACGACACATCGTTCAGGATCGAGTCAGGTTGGGCATAAGCCTTTTCTCGACCTGAACGATGTGATGTTGTTACGTTACTGTGAAGCTTGGATGCCGGCTTCTTTGATGGCCGATGCCCATTTTTCCTTTTCTTGATCGATAAATGTCGTCCACTCTTCGCGGCTCCTCAAGTCAGCTTCGGAGCCTTGCGCTGCGATAGATTTTTGTATCTCGGGATCGAGCAAGATTTGGTGTACGTCGTGGGAAATTTTTGTGATGATCTCTGTTGGCGTCCCTTTGGGTACGAACAACCCTCCCCATCCGTTGGCGTGAAAGCCGGGATATCCTTGTTCGGCAATCGTTGGAACTTCTGGCAATAGCACTGAGCGCTTGTCCGATAGGTTTGCGATGGCTTTGATCCGTCCGGCCTCGATCTGCGGCAGCGAGGCAGCGATTGTTTCAACCGCCAGTTTGATATGTCCCCCAGCCAAATCGTTGATCGTGGCAGCGCTTCCCTTATAGTTGACGCTCAGAATGTCGATGTCGGCAGACTTCTTCAGCAGGTTTGACGCTAGCTGCAATGCCGTCGCACCATGTCCCCACTCGAGCTTTCCAGGATCTTTCTGCGCTGCGTCAACGACGTCGCCCCAATTCTTGTATGGGGTGTCTGGATGAGCCAACACCAGCCATCCTTGTGAGAAGACCGGTGCGAGGGGGGTGAAATCATCCAAGCTGTAAGGGAGGTCTGGATACAGGCCCGCGTTTACGACTGTGGTACTGCTGCTGCCAAACGTGATGGTGTAACCATCGGCTGCAGCTGCCAGCCCTGCCATCATTCCCGGAATTCCGGCCCCTCCGCCCCTGTTATCCACATAGACGGCCTGGCCCCAGAGCTTGGACAGGCGGTCGGCCAGCAGCCGGGCATTTATATCGGTGGCCTGGCCGGCGGGAAAGGGCACGACCATGCGCACCGATCGGGAAGGGTAGGTGTTGTCCTGCGCGTGCACGGGGGTGGAAACTAGAGCAGCGGAAATACAGCAAAAGGCGACCTGCAAGCAGCATGAAATTTTCATGATCTTTGTCTCCTGATTCGATGTTGATCTATCGGCTCTACTGCAACGACGTGTTGGCCTGTTCTATTAATACAGCGCACGGTTGACCGGCGCAATGCAAGTTACATGGGAGACAAGGCAAGACGAACTGCCGCCCGCCCCAAGAAAATGCCCATATGCCCTTGGGCAATGATTGCTGGCGCATTCATAACGATGATGAATGGCGATCAGCGCCGCAGCAGACCTTGTTCGATCGCATCCCCCAGGTATTGCTGCGTGCATTGCTGGATGGTTTCCACCAGCGCGGTCGAAAGACGGGACGTGCTGCGGTGTTTGGAAAGAATGGCCCAGGTGTCCAGCCGGATATCGGGCTCGAAGGGCACGATCTTGAGGCTGGTCCCCGGCTGGGCATGGGCGATGGCCGAAAATGAATCGACGATCGCAATGCCCGCCCCGGCCCTGGCCAGCAGGCAGGCGGTTTCGGAATAGCGCACTTCCACTGCGACGCGGTAGGGCGTCTGTTCCGCCTTGAAGGCGCCCCTGACCAGGGGGCCCAGGCGCGAACCCATTTCCAGGCCGATCAGAGCATGTTCGGTCAGCTGCGCGGGTGTGAGCGCGGCTGCCTGGGCCAGGGGGTGGCGGGCGTCCATGACGCAGACCATGTCGACCGATGCGATCGGGATCATCCGGACGCTATTGCTGAGTTCGGGTTCCAGGGCAATGGCCAGGCCCACGTCGGCCGCGCCGGATTCGATTTTTTCAACCACCGTATACGAACGCCGGACGTCGAAGAAGATCTTGACGTTGGGCCGCTGGGACAACAGATTCTGGACCGCGATGGGAACCACGGTATGGCCCAGCTGGGGCGTCGCCACCACCCTGATGTGCCCATAGCGGTTTTCCTTCAGTTCTTCCGCCGTTTGCGACAGCGTGTGCAGCATCAGGAAGATGGAATCGGATTGTTCAAAGAGGATTTTGGCTTCTTCACGCGCGACCAGCCGATTGGCGCGCCGATCGAACAGTTCGAGCCCCAGCTGGGTTTCCAGCTGGCGGATGGCGGTGCTGACGGCCGGCTGCGAAATCTGCAGGACGCGGGCGGCGCCCAGTGTGGTGTGGCACTGCATGACCGCGCGGAATACTTCCAGAAGTCTGAGGTTCATTATAAAAAATGGTTATTCTGGATTGGAAAAAATTAATACTTGTTTATTTTATCAGGCTCCCTAAAATGACCTGGACGGGATGTACACAATAATTTCTATCAGTCATCACGGACTCACGAGGAGACCAATCATGCGGACACTAGGGAAGACGTTCATGACGCTGGCGTGTCTAGCGGTATTCGCCACGACTTCATGGGCTGCGGACGTCAACATCAGGGTGCTGGGCTGGTATGGCAATCAGCCGCAATCCCAGGTACTGGAACGGCCCTTCTGGGAAAACATCGAAAAAAGCACTCAGGGCCAGTTCAAGGCCAATTTCCGGACCATCGATGAACTCGGCCTCAAGGGCTTCGAATCTCTGCGGACCCTGCAGAGCGGCGCATTCGATATTGTGTCCTTCCAGATCACCTTCGTCGGCGGCGAGGCGCCCGTGCTGATGGGGGCCGACCTGCCCGGCGCCGCATTCAACTTCGATGACCTGCAGCGCAATCTGGATGCCTATCGGCCCGTCATGGAACGGGACCTGGACTCGCGTTTCAACGCCAAGCTGCTCACTGCCTGGTCCTTTCCCTTCCAGATTCTTTATTGCAAGGGCCAGGTGAAAAGCCTGGACGAACTGCGCGGCAAGAAGGTCAGGGTCAGCGGTGCCTTGAGCGCCAAGCTGATTGAAAGCCTCGGGGGAGCCAGTGTCACCCTGGCGGGGCCCGAGGTGTACCAGGCGATGATGCAGGGCGTGGTGGATTGTGCGGTCACGGGCAGCCAGTATGGCAACAGCAACGACTGGTTCGAGGTATCCGACAGCCTGCTGACGACGCCGGTGGGCGGCGCGGGTGTCGTGCTGCACGTGGCGCGCAAGGCCTTCTGGGAAAAGCTCACGCCAGAGCAGCAGGCGACGCTGTCGGGCGCTTTGAAGAAGCTCGAAGACGACCTCTGGGCGATGGGCCGCGAAGGGCATGACGATGGCATCAATTGCAATATCGGGCGCACCCCCTGCGACGGCAAGCCCGGCAAGATGACCCTGGTTGAAAGCACACCGGCCGACCGCGAGAAGGTCAATGGCGTGCTCAAGGATGTGCTCATCCCCCTGTGGCTGGAAGATTGTACGGCTGCGTCGGGCACCTGCGGCGATGACTGGTTCAAGACCGCCGGCGCGGCCGCGGGCATCCAACAATAATCATTGATGGAAGGGCGCGGGGGCTGTACAGGGTTCCGCCGCCATTCTTTCCCTATAGCGGGTTTCCCATGCGTTTATTCATGGACCGGCTGGATCGCGCGCTGAAAGCGCTGACCGGCCGTATATGCCTGGCGGCCGGATGGGCGTTGCTTGCGCTGTCGGTGGTCATTACCGTCAACGTGGTGCTCAGGAAGGTATTCAGCTATTCCCTTCAGGGGGTGGATGAATACGGCGGCTACTGCCTGGCCATCTGCGCCTCGGTTGGTTTTTCGCAAGCCATGTACGACCGCGCGCACATCCGCATCGATGTGCTGACGCAAACCTTTCCCTTGAAGATCAGGGCATTCTTCGATGTGCTGACCCAGCTCATTCTGCTGGCGATGGCCATCCTGCTGGTACTCAAGGCCGCCGACGTCGCCCAGACGTCCCACCAGATGCGGGCACTGGCGGTCAGTCCGCTGCGCACACCGCTATCGGTGCCCCAGGGGCTCTGGGCGGGCGCCCTGCTGTGGTTCTGCTTCACGCTGGGCGTACATGCTCTGCGTGCCTTGCTCGCCCTGTTGTCGCGTGATTGGCTGACGGTCATCCGCGAGTTCGGGTCGGCCAGCCTCGACGAGGAAATCGAAGAGGAAATGGCCCAGGCGCAGGCGCGTCTGCGGAACCAGGCGGGAGGCCGGCCATGATCCTCGGACTGGTATACCTCATCGGCCTGATCCTGTTCTTGATGACGGGCATCCATGTGGCCAGCGCCATCCTGATGACCGCTCTGGTCAGCGATTATTTTTCGCTGCAGGTGCTGCCGAACATGATGGGCAACATCCTTTGGAACACGATGAACGAGTTCCTGTTGGTGGCCATCCCCCTGTTCATCCTGCTGGGCGAAATACTGACGCGCAGCGGCGTGGCCGACCGCATGTACGGGGCGCTGGCCGTGTGGCTGCGCTGGCTGCCCGGCGGCCTTCTGCATACGAACATCGTCACATCGGCCCTGTTCGCGGCCACTTCGGGCTCCAGCGTGGCGACCGCGGCCACGGTCGGCACGGTTGCGCTGCCCACGCTGAATTCGCTGGGCTATCAAGAGCGGCTGGTATTGGGTTCGATCGCCGCCGGGGGCACGCTGGGGATCCTGATCCCGCCCAGCATCAACATGGTGGTCTATGGGGCGCTGACGGAAACCTCGGTGGGCAAGCTGTTTGCCGCCGGCATCGTGCCCGGCATCGTCCTGACCCTCATCATGATGGGGATCATCGTGCTCATGGCCGTGTTCGGCAACGTGGCGCCCAAGGATGGGAAAAAAGCCATGGCGCTGGCCATGCGCCTGAAGATGCTGCTCGACATCCTGCCCGTCATGATCGTGTTCACCCTGATCATGGGCAGCATCTACCTGGGCTGGGCCACGCCCACCGAAGCGGCGGCCATCGGCGTGGTGGGGGCCATACTGATTGCGGCGTTCAACCGCAGCCTGTCCATCGGGATGCTGCACGCCGCATTCCTGGCCTCGCTGCGCACCACCGCCATGGTCATCCTGGTCGTCATGTCCGCCTTCGTGCTGAACTTCGCGCTCAGCATGGCGGGTATTCCGCAGATGCTTTCCGGCTATGTGCGCGATATGAATCTGTCGCCCATGGCCACCATCTGGGCCCTGGTTCTCTTCTACCTGCTGCTGGGGTGCTTCCTGGAAGCCATCGCCATGATGGTGACCACGGTGGGGGTGGTGGTGCCACTGGTCGTGAGCCTGGGCTTCGATCCGCTGTGGTTCGGCATTTTCATGGTCCTGATGATGGAAATGGCGCTGATCACGCCGCCCGTCGGCCTGAATCTGTTCGTGGCGCAGAACATCCGCCTGAGCAAGGGCAGCATCACGGACGTCTATATAGGGGCGCTGCCGTTCGTGCTGGCCATGCTGCTGCTGGTCACGCTCCTCATCTATTTCCCCGGCATTGCGCTGTGGCTCCCCAACAGAATGTTTGTCTAGAAGCATGAGACACGTATCCAATCAGGCCATGCGCCTGCACCCCGAGCGCCTGGCCGGCAATGTCTTCGAGCCCTACGGGGAAGTCATCGAACATGCCGGCGACGCCGCCCGGCACCCTGTGCGGATCCCCTTCGAGGTATCCCGTTCCGATGTCCGGTTCGGCATGACGGTCAATCGGCTGAAGCATTGCGCCGATCCCGTCGTTCATGTGGATGTGCTGGAGCGCCATCCTCATTCTCCGCAGAGCTTCATTCCGCTGGGCGGGGCGACCCGCAGCCTGATCGTAGTGGCGCGTTCCGCCGATGACGGCACGCTCGATCTGTCGACCCTGCGCGCATTCATCTGCGCGCCGGGCCAGGGCGTGGTCTACCGCCTGGCCGTCTGGCACTATGCTTTCACCAGCATCGACGACAATGCGGAAGTCGCCGTCATCCTGGGGCGCACCGGCCAGGACGATGATACGGAATACACCCGGCTGCGGGCGCCGGTTCAGGTGATTCTGGAAAAGGCCGGATCATGAGCGGGGCTGATTCCGCGCGTCGCCGCATCAGGCTGGTCAGCCTGCACGAAATGCTGTCCCTGGATCCCAATACCCGTCTTTCGGATTCCAGCGCCGCCACGCCGGTGCTGAAGCTGGTATGCCCCAATCTGGTCAGGCTGGATCACGATATGCGCATTCAGCCTGAACTGGCCCGGGCATGGGCCGTCTCCGATGATCAGCGGGTCTACCGTTTCACCCTGCGCCAAGCGCTGAAATGCCATGACGGCAGTACTCTGGACGCGGGAGTCATTGCCTGGAATTTCGATCGGATCTTCGATTCCCGGTCGGGTTCGGTGCTGGCCGGCGACCTTGGAACCATACAGACGGTGCGGGCTTGCGGGGATGCCGTGGTGGAGTTCGAGCTCAGCCGGCCATGGCCCGCTTTTCTGCATCATCTGGCGGGCCGCTGCCATTTGGTCGCCGACACGGCGATGCAGCCTGTCGGGGCCGGGGCCTTCCGCCTGACGGAGTGGGTGCGGGGCAGCCATCTGCGTCTGGAACGCTTCGAGCATTACTGGGACGCGGCGAACATCCATGTCGATGAGGTCGTGGTGACGTGGGCGCCCGATGGGGATGAACGCATCCGCCTGATCGAGAGCGGAGCCTACGACATCATGGAATCCGTTCCCGCCTATGCCTCGTCCCGTTTGCAGGCCCAGGGGCATATCGCAGTGTCGCATGCGCAATCCACCACACGCCTGACGCTGGCGATGAACTGCCGCCGGCCGCCGTTCGATGACCCCGGGCGCCGCCGGGAAGTGGCCGCGGCGCTGGATCGCCGCCAATTGGCGGAACGATACGCGGGCCCCTATGGGCGGGCCACCGATGCGGTGTGGGGCGACCCGTTACGGGCGCTGCCGGCGAGCCCGGCTGTTCAGCCGGCCCCGGAAGGCACCGGGGATGCCGGGCCCGTGGCCACAGTGCAGGGGGTCATGACCCGGGTGTCGCCCATACCCGCCGTGGCCGGCGATGTCGGCGCCATGCTGCGGCGTATCGGCCTGGAGCTGGACGTGCGCGCGTATGATGACCCGCCGTGGTGGCCGATGATCTATGCGGACACCGACTGGCAGGTCGCCTTCCAGAGCATGGGTACGCGGGCGCATCCCGATATTCTGTTTTCGCGGGAATTCTGTACGGAAGGGGCTTTCAACAGTACGGGCTACAGCAACCCGGAACTGGACAGCCTGGTGGCGGAGGCGCGGCATACGCTTGAGCCCGGGCTTCGGGATCAGCTGTATGCGGCGGCGCAAAGCATCCTGGTCCGCGAGATGCCCGTGATCGTTCTGTATGGTTCCGATACCCTGGCGGGCGCACGGCCGGCCGTGAAAGGCTTCCGGGCCCACCCGCTGGGCTACTGGGATCTGGCCGGGGTGAGTGTGGAATGAGTGCATGCCGCCGAACAAGGACATGATGATGAATCAACGAGATTTCGTGGGATACGCCGGGCAGCCGCCGGACCCGCAATGGCCGGGCAATGCCCGTCTGGCCCTGAACATCGTGCTGAACTATGAAGAAGGTTCCGAGGCCTCCTATCCCGATGGCGACGGGCAATCGGAGCTGGGGCTTACCGAGGTCGGCGCCAGCGGATTCACGGGGCGGGACCTGGCCGCGGAATCCATGTTCGAATACGGCAGCCGGGTCGGGGTCTGGCGTCTCATGCGCCTGTTGCGCGATCGCAATCTGCCCGCCACGGTATTCGCCTGCGCTCTGGCGCTGGAGCGCAATCCCGCGGTGGCGCGGGCCATCCGCGAGGCGGGCTACGATGTGTGCAGCCATGGCTGGCGCTGGACCCGCCCCCAGGGCCTGTCCGAGGAGCAAGAGGCCCGGGATATCGCGCGCGCCGTGCAGTCCCTGGAGAAAAGCCTGGGCGAGCGGCCGGCGGGCTGGTACTGCCGCTACGCCCCCACCCCCAATACGCGCAAGCTGCTGATCCGGCACGGCGGCTTTCTTTATGATTCCGACAGCTATGCGGACGAACTGCCCTACTGGGTGCCGACGGAGGGCGGCGGGCACCATCTGGTGATTCCCTATACCCAGGCTCACAACGATGGGAAATTCGTGCGCAGCGGCATTGCCACCGCCGATGATTTCTTCGCCTTCCTGCGCGATTCCTTCGATATGCTCTATGAAGAGGGCAGGGAACAGCCGCGCATGATGTCGGTGGGCTTGCACATGCGATTGGCGGGACACCCGGGCAGGGCCGTCGGCTTTGCCCGTTTCCTGGATTACGTGCTCGGACACGACGAGGTATGGGTGTGCCGGCGCATCGATATCGCCCGCCACTGGCACCGGCTGCACCATCCCGCATAAAGGGGGCCGCGTGAAGCCGGAATTCCTTACGGCGACGCAGGCGCTTGCGTTGCTGCGCTCGGGCGGCCTGACCAGCGAGCGGCTGGTGTCGGCCTGCCTCGACCGGATCGCGGAAAAAGAGCCGGAACTGGGCACATGGGTGGAAATCAATGCCGGGCAGGCCCTGGAACAGGCCCGGGCCTGTGACCGGCAGGCGCCCGGAAGACCGCTGCACGGGCTTCCCATCGGCGTGAAGGATGTCCTGGAAACCACGGGTTTTCCCACGCGCTGCCAGTCGCCCATTTATGCGGGCGCGCAGCCTTCCATCGATGCCTACTGTGTGGCCGCCGCGCGCCGCGCCGGCGCCATTGTTCTGGGGAAAACCACCACTTCCGAATTCGCCTATGTGACGCCTCCCGCTACTCGCAATCCCCATCATCCTGGCCACAGTCCGGGCGGATCGTCGAGCGGGTCGGCGGCGGCGGTCGCCGCGCACATGGTGCCGCTGTCCCTCAGCACACAGACGGGGGGATCCACCATCCGCCCGGCGGCTTATTGCGGCATCGTGGGCTTCAAGCCCAGCTTCGGGCTGATCAACCGGGCCGGCCTGAAATCCGTGGCGGAATCCCTGGACACCATCGGAGTGATGGCGCGCTCAGTGGATGATGCCGCCCTGCTGGCTGGTGTGATGGCCTACCGTCCTTTGCATTGTGCGCCGTCGCCCCCGCGCGGGCGCTACCGTATCGCGGTCTGCCCGGACTATCTTCAGCCGTGGGCGCAGCAGGATGCCCGGGAACACATGGCGGAAGTTGCCCATCGTCTGGAAGCCGCGGGCGCCGAACTGGTTCCGGTCGCCCTGCCCGGGATATTCGGGCAACTGGTCCATGATCAGGTACTGATCATGGAATATGAGGCCGCGCGTGCCTTGTTGGCGGAACAGCGGGAGCATGGCGATCTGCTCAGCCCGGGTCTGCGGGAACGCCTGGAACGGGGGTGGCGGCACACCTGGGACGAGTATCGGCGGGCACAGGCCCGGGCGGCCGCCTGCCGCGGCCAATGGCCTTCTCTGCTGGCGGGGGCCGATGCCTTCATGACCTATAGCGCTTGCGGCCAGGCGCCGCCGGTGTCGCCGGACCACGCGGGGGATTCGATCATGAATCGCGCCTGGACATTGCTGGGCGTTCCATGCATCACCTTGCCGACCGGCATCGGAGACCAGGGGCTGCCGCTGGGAATCCAGCTGGTGGGCGAGGCCGGAGGGGATGATGCCCTGCTTGGGGCGGCCCGGTGGGTGGCCGGGCAAAGCCTGTCAACAGACCCTAAGCGGCGGGAATGAGCAGGCCCTTTTCCACCGCCTTCCGTGCCACAAAGGCGTCAAGCGCCCGGGTGACGTGTGGAAAATCGCCGATGCCCACCAGGTCGGATGCTTCATAGAAGCCGATCAGGTTGCGCACCCAGGGAAACGTGGCGATATCGGCGATGGTGTAGTCATCGCCCATGACCCATTGCCGGCCGGCGAGACGCTGGTTCAGTACGCCCAGTAAGCGCTTCGATTCCGCCACATAGCGGTCGCGCGGACGCTTGTCTTCGTAGTCTTTGCCGGCGAATTTATGGAAGAAACCCAACTGGCCGAACATGGGGCCGACTCCGCCCATCTGGAACATCAGCCACTGAATGGTTTCATAGCGCCGTGCCGGATCCCGCGGAAGGAGCCGCCCGGTCTTGTCGGCCAGATAGATCAGTATCGCGCCGGATTCGAACAGGCCCAAGGGCCTGCCGCCAGGGCCGTCCGGGTCGATGATGGCCGGGATCTTGTTGTTCGGATTCAGCGACAGGAATTCCGGCGTGATCTGATCGTTGGCGCTGAAGTCGATGAGATGGGGTTCATAGGGCAGCCCTGTTTCTTCGAGCATGATCGAGGCTTTGACCCCATTCGGGGTCGGCCGGGAATACAGCTGGATGCGGTCGGCGTGTCGTGCCGGCCATTTCCGGGTAATGGGAAAGGCGGAAAGGTCAGTCACTTCATATCCTTTGAGTGGTTGATGGGCTGTGTCTGCGTCGATTCTATGTTGCCGCCGTAAAGGGTTCAATTGAATGCCGTCTTCATATGAGCGGATGTATCCTGTATTGTTCTCTTTTGTTCGTACATTATTCTTAATATACGTACTTATTGAAGACGGGCCAGCGCAATGGGGAGAGCCTCCCGTTGCCGGGTTATAACATGGGGGGTGTTTAGGGGATTACCCATAAGTCCGTACATTTTGCTTTACTAAAAACGGCAATGTTCGTACATTCAATGCTTGGCAATCTGTGGAAGGACGGCAAGGCAATGAATCAGTGGAATCACTACATCAATGGTGCCCCGGCCAAGCCGGCCAGTGGTGCCTATCTGTCGGAATTCGACCCCCGCACCGGTCAGGAATCCCTGACGATCGCGCGGGGGAATGCCGACGATGTCAACGCAGCGGTGGCCGCCGCGCAGCAGGCATGGCCCGAATGGCGGGACCGTCGTCCGATCGAGCGCGGGCGCATCCTGATGCGGATCGCGCACAAGATCCGCGAACACAGTGCCGAGCTGATCCGCATCGATCAAAGCGAAACCGGCCGGACGGCCGCCGCATCCGGGGCCGACGTCGAGACGGCGGCACTCTATTTCGAGTTCTATGCGGGTCTGGTGAATGTCGGACACGGCAGCGTCATCGATCTGGGTTCCGGCTATCACTCCTACACCCGTCACGAGTCGTTCGGCGCCGTTGCGATCATCCTGCCGTGGAATGCGCCGCTGAATCAGGCCGGCCGGGGCATCGGCCCGGCGCTGGCGACAGGCAATACGGTGGTGGCCAAGCCGTCCGAATTCACTTCGGTCACGACGCTGGAAGTGGCGCGCATCGCGGTCGAGGAATGCGGCCTGCCTCCCGGCGTGCTGAATGTGGTGACCGGCCTGGGCGCGGAAGTGGGCACTGCGCTGGTCGAGCACGAGACCATACGCAAGGTCTCGTTCACGGGTTCGGTGCGTACGGGCCAGGCCATTGGCCGGATCGCCGCGGACCGCATCATTCCCGTGGGGCTGGAACTGGGCGGTAAATCGCCCAATATCATCTTTGCCGATGCGGACCTCGATCAGGCCGTTCCAGGGGCCATGAAAGCATTCCTGTTCAATGCCGGCCAGGTATGTTCATCCGGTTCGCGCTGCCTGGTGCAGCGTTCCATTCACGATGAGTTCGTGCAACGCCTGCGGCAGGCGCTTGAAACCGTACAGGTCGGCAGCGGCGACGGCGCCATCGTCGGCCCGATCATCACCCGCGCGCAATTCGAAAAAGTGCAGTCCTATTGCAGCCTTCTCGAAGCGCAGGGCGCTACCGCCCATGTCGGCGGGGTACTGCAGGAAGATGCCGCAAAAGCCGGCTGGTACGTGCGGCCCATCGTGGTGACGGGTGTCAACAACGATATGCAGATCGCCCGCGAGGAGATTTTCGGCCCGGTGCTGTCGGTCATTCCCTTCGATGACGAAGCCGAGGCGATACGTATCGCCAATGATACGGAATACGGGCTGGTTGCGGGGGTCTGGACCACGAACCTGTCCCGGGCTCATCGAATGGCGGCCCGGCTGGAGGCTGGCCAAGTCTTCATCAACGAATATTACGCGGGCGGTGTCGAAACCCCTTTCGGGGGATACAAACAGAGCGGGTATGGCCGTGAAAAGGGTCTGGAAGCGCTGTCGCACTATACGCAGGTGAAGTGTGTGACGGTCAAGCTCTAGCAACGGTTTTCCATTTGGCGTATCGAGGCACCGAGGACAAGGTGCCATTCATCGGCCCGCAAGTTCTGCTCGTGGGGCGGGGCGTTTCTTGCCGCCGATTTCCAGCCATGTCGTCAAACCCCGCTGGCATATACCAAGCGTTCAAGCGGGGCCATATCAATGAGGCGCCACAGGCGCCCCGCATTGTGGCGAAGCAGCACGGGCGGGCAGGCCGGCGTCATTCACCACATGCATCACAGGAGACAACCATGATGAAGAGACTCATACTGGCCGGCGCAGCTTGTCTGACGCTGTCGGCACCCCTTGCCGCGGCGGAGGATTTCCCGCGGGCGGCCTTGCATATGGTCGTACCCTTCTCGGCCGGCGGAACCACGGATGTCGCCGCGCGCGTGATCGCCAAAGGTCTTTCCGAAGAGATCGGGCAAGCCGTCGTGGTGGAAAACAGACCGGGCGCCGGTACAAAAATCGGGTCCAACTATGTGGCGCAGTCCAGGCCCGATGGCTACACGCTGCTGCTTCATACGATCGCCCTGGCGGTCAGCCCTTTTCTGAACAACGAGCCCGACTACGACTATAGAAAGGAATTCGATCCTGTCGCCCGGGTGTACGTGAGCCCGGTATTCCTGACTCTCAGCCCGACGGTGCCCGCTTCGAATATCAAGGAATTCGTTGATTACCTCAAGGAAAACGAGCAGACGCCATATGGTACGGCGGGCATCGGCAGTGCCATGCACATCGCGGTGGAGCTGTTGCGCGAACGGACCGGAACCGATCTCCTGCACGTGCCCTATAAAGGGGAAAGTGAAGTATTGACCAATCTCGTGAGCGGGGAGGTCAAGTTCGCCTTTACCGGCGCCTCGGCGTCGTTGGGTTTCATCGAGTCGGGAAAACTGAAAAGCCTGGGCTATGCGGGGGAGCAGCGCTCGCCATTGGCCCCTGAGCTGCCCACGATTTCAGAGGCGGGTCTGGACGGCTTTGTCGCCCAGACCTGGGGGGTGGTGCTGGCTCCGGTCGGTACGCCACAACCCGTGGTGGAAAAAATAAACCAGGCATTGAACAAAGCATTGTCCAGGCCGGATCTGAGGGAAAAACTGATCCAGCTCGGCTATGAGTCCATTGTTGATTCAACGCCCGCCGGCACCGATGAATACATCATCGAAGAAACAAAAAAATATAGCGGCGTCATGAAAAACTCGATGCCTAAAAACTGATTGCCCGTTCGTGGAGCAGGGGGAAATGATGCCTGATGCTGGAAAATTCATTGTTCAGTTCCTGGAAAACAGTGGCATAGACCGTGTGTATTGCGTGCCGGGCGAAAGTTTTCTGCCCGTTCTGGACGCCCTGGTCGACAGCAAGATCGAAACTCTGACGACGCGCCACGAAAGCGCCGCCGGTTTCATGGCGGTGGCCGACGGGAGACTGACCGGCAGGCCCGGCGTCGCCATGGTCAGCCGCGGGCCGGGGGTCACGAACGCGTCCATCGCCGTTCATACCGCTCAACAGGATGGGCTTCCCATGCTGCTGTTCGTGGGGCAGGTCGAACGCCGGAACCTGCGGCGCGATGGTTTCCAGGAAATCGACTATGGCAAGATGTTCGCGGACATCGCCAAGCTGACGGTCGAGGTGCGCGACCCTGACGATCTTCCCCAGATATTGTCGCGGGCATTCTTCACCGCTGTGTCGGGCACCCCTGGGCCTGTGGTCATTGCGTTGCCGGAAGATCTGCTGGCTCTTCCGGTGACGACGGCGGAAGCTGTGCCGTCGGACATGCCTTTGTATACCCTTCCCGCCAGCGGCCCATCCTTGAGCGCCGTCAGCCAGGCGGCGCGGCTGCTGTCCCGGGCAAGCCGTCCACTGATCATCGCCGGCATGGAATTCGCCCGTGAGGGCGGGCGTGAATTGCTGATGAGGTTCGCGGAGAAATTTTCCGTGCCCGTCGCGGTCAGTTTCCGGCGGCACGATCTGTTCCCCAACCGGCATCCTTTATATGCCGGGGATCTTGGAATTGCCAACCCCCCGGCGCAGCTGGATCTTTTTGGTAGCGCGGATCTCGTCCTGGCTCTCGGCACCCGGCTTGGCGACTTGACCACGCACGGTTATACCTTCCCGCTGTCTCCTTGGCCCAGGCAGCCTCTGGTGCATGTATACGATGACGCCTCGCTGGTCGGCCGTCATTTCAACCCGGTCGTGGGCGCGGCCTGCAAGGCCCCCGACTTTCTGGCAATGCTGCTGCGGGAAGATTGCGGCCCCGCGGATGGCGCGCGCGCCGACTGGGCCCGCAGCCTGCATGAACAGACCTGCCGCCAGAATGCCTGGACGCCGTCACGGCAGCCGGACGGCGTTGTGTTCCGCAATGTCGTGCATGAATTGTCCAGCCAGCTTGGTCCGGACACCAGCATCGTGCCGGATGCGGGGATTTCGGCGGCGCTCGTCTATCGTTTCTTCCCCTTTTCCGGAGCGCAGCGGCTGTACGCAACCATGGCGGGTGTCATGGGCTTCGGGATTCCCGGCGCGATTGCGGTGGCGATGCGCGAACCGCGGCGCACCGTCGTGTGTCTGGTGGGGGATGGCGGCTTCATGATGACCGGCAACGATCTGGCCATCGCGGTAGAAAAAAAGCTGCCGGTCCGTGTCTTCCTGGCCAACAACCGCAACCTGGGAACCATTCATTTTCACCAGGAAAAGCTCTACCCGGGGCGCTCTCGCGCCAGCGCCTTGCCCGGCCCCGACTTCACCCGCCTGGTCCGGGCATTCGGTTGCACTGCATTGACGCTGGATTCCGAGGAAGACATTGCCAAGGTCGTTGCTGAAGCGCTGGCCGTGTCCGGGCCGGTCGTCGTCGATGTGCGCACCAGCCTGCGGGCTCTCACCGCGCCGGCGGGCACGTAGAACCGGCCTCCGATCCTCGCCACCCCCACTACATAAAATCAAAGGAGACAAGCGTGTTCAAGACGATTTCCAGAACTCTGTTCCTGGCCGCCCTGGCCTGGTCGGGCGCCGCGCAGTGCCAGACGCAGCAGGCCCAGCCCGGCGATTCCTCCAAGGCGGTCGTTTTCGTGGTCCCGTTTGCGGCGGGCAGCGGGACTGACCAGATCACCCGGATTCTCACCAGCAAGATGGGCGAACGCATGGGCAAGGCCATCGTGGTTGAAAACAAGCCCGGGGCGAATGGCCAGATCGGCAGCCTGAACGTTGCCCGCGCACAGCCCGATGGCCACACCTTGCTGGTGGCCACCGTGTCCACACATGCGGCCAACCGCTATCTGTTCAAGGAACTCCAATACGACCCGATCAAGGATTTTTCGCCGATCGGCCGCATCACGCTGAATCCGCTCGCGCTGCTGGTCAGAGCGGACTCGGCATTCAATTCAGTGGGGGATCTGATCGAGTTCGCCCGCAAGAACCCCGGCAAGCTCAGCTACGGCCACAGTAACGCGGGCAGCCAGGTGTCCACCGCCATGCTCCTGCACAAGAGCGAGGTCGAAGCCCTGGCGGTCCCGTACAAATCCACGCCGCAAACCTTTACCGACCTGGTGGCCGGCCGCATCGACTTCGCCATTTCGGACTTTTCTCCCGCCAGGGCTCTTGTCCAGGCGGAAAAACTGAAAGTGCTGGCGGTCACCAGCTTGAGCCGTTTCCATATGATCCCCGACGTGCCCGCCGTCAGCGAGACCAAAGGGATGGAAGACTATAGCTTTCATGCCTGGCTGGGCTTGATGGCGCCCGCGGGAACCCCGCCGGATATTGTCTCGATGCTGAATGCCGAGTTGCGGGTTGCCCTTGAAGACCCCGCAATACGCTCACAGTTGGAACAAAACACCGGCTCCATCATAGAGCCCACCACGGTGGACGAGTTCGTGGCCTTTATGCATGATCAAGACCAGCTTTGGAGAACGCAGGTCGAGCTTGCTGGAATACAGCCCGAATAGCTGCGCCCTTTTCACGCCGCCACGGCAAGGTAAGCACGGGACGTGGCGGCGCACCATTCAGGTTTTTCACACTACCGGAGACGCTCCGCCGTCCACATTGATCGCGGTGCCGGTGATATAGGAAGCCCAGTCCGAGGCCAGGAAGCAGGCCGCCGCGGCGAATTCCTCGGCTGTGCCGACACGCCCCATCGGGATGGTGGCGCCAAGCGCGGCGTAGACTTCGTCCAGCGTCTTGCCGGAATCCTTGGCCCTGCGCACCCATTGATCGCTTTCGATCTTCCCCACCAGCAAGGCATTGACCAGAACATTGTGCGGCGCGCCTTCGGCGGAAAGCGCCTTCGTGAGCGCCATGCCGGCCGCGCGCGTGACCGAGGTCGGCATTGATTTGGCGGTGGGCGCCTTCGCCATGGTGTTCAGGATATTGATGATGCGCCCCCAGCGGCGTTCCGTCATCTGCGGCCAGACCAGCCGGCTGAGGCGTATCGAGGCGAACAGCTTCAGGTCCAGATCTTCCTGCCATGCCTTGTCGTCCATTGAGTCGAATGCGCCCGCCCGCGACATGCCCGCATTGTTGACCACGATGTCGATCCGGCCGAACAGGCCCATTGCCGTGTCATACAGCTGCTGCACCCCGGCCATCGTCGAAACATCGCATGCGGCCATTTCGACGCGCGCGCCGGTCTCGTTCGCCAGCTCTTCCCTGGCCTTGGCCAGTACATCGCCGTTGCGCGCCGCGATCAGCACCTGGGCGCCGCATTGCGCATATCGCCGGGCGATCGCCTGGCCCAGGCCCTTGCTCCCGCCCGTCACGATGGCCGTGCGGCCCGTCATAGTGATTTCCATGGTGTTTTCTCCTCCTGCCAGTTGTGGAACCTTGTGTGGAAGACCGTGACCGGGCTTCCAAAATACGGAATGTGCCTGAGCATAGCATTGCCGGCGGGCGCCGGCATCGAAGAAGGAGGATCATGCGAGGCCTAGCCGGCGCCGGTGGGGGCGCCGCGCGAGGCCAGCCGGCGCGGGATCAGGTCGAGGCCAATACGGCCTCGCGCCGTTTCATGCCGCGGATGATGGCATTGAGGGCGATGCCGTATATCGGCACGAACAGCAGCAGGCTGACGGACAGCTTGATGACGTAGTCCACGATGGCGATTTCGACCCAGTTTTCGGCCATGAACGGGTTGGTGCTGCGCCAGAAGGCGATGCTGAAGAAGGCGGCGGTGTCCAGCGCCTGCCCGAACACCGAAGACACCGCCGGCGCTATCCACCACTGTACGTAGCTGCGGCGCATGCGGTCGAACACCTGCACGTCCAGCAACTGGCCCAGCGCATAGGCGGCAAAGCTGGCGAAGGCGATGCGGAATACGAAACTGTTGAATTCGCCCAAGGCTTCGATGCCGTTGAAGCGCCCTGCATGGAACAGCACCGACACGATGTATGACGCAATCAGCGCCGGCACCATGGTGCGCGCGATCACGCTGCGCGCCTCGGCCTTGCCGATCAGGCGCACGGTCAGGTCGGTGGCCAGGAAGATGAAGGGAAAGCTGAAGGCGCCCCAGGTGCTGTGAAAGCCGAACAGATCGATGGGCAATTGCACGAGGTAGTTGCTGGCGATGATGATGAGGATGTGGAACGCCACCAGCAGGGTGAGATAGAACGATGTCCGCGATTGCGGAACGGATGCCGAGGTCATGATGAGCCTTTTTGATGGATGGGGTTAGGGAACCCATGGGGAATACAACCGGGCATTATAGCCCGGACGGTATGCCCATCACCCCCGGCGGCAAGCGCCTGGCCGCTCGGACGGCGTCGGGCTTGGCGTAAACTTGGCGGAAAGGCTTCGTGAAGCCAGAACCCTTGCCGCAGTGCCAGCCGATACCCATCCGTTTGTGAACACCCGCAACCATATCCATCGCTTGCGCAACGCCGACCTGAACGGGCTGCTGGTTCTGTCCGTGCTGTTGACCACCTGCGGGGTGTCGCGCACGGCGGCGCAATTGTCGCTGTCGCAGCCTGCTGTCAGCAGGGTGCTCGAACGGATGCGGCGCCAGTTCGACGATGCCTTGCTCGTTCGCAGCGGCAATCGCATGGTGCTGACGCCGAAAGGGCGCCAGTTGCTGCCGCTGGTAGAGGATTTTCTGCAAAGCGCGGCACAGGTCGTGGCACCCGATGCGGGAACCAGCCCTGAATCGTTCGACCGTGAGGTCAGCATAGGCTGCAGCGAATATGTGCAGATACGCATTGCCGGCCTGCTGCCCCGGCTGCGCCAGCTCGCGCCCGGCCTGCAGGTGAACTTGCTGCCGATGCTGCCCACCGAGATCGTCCATGATGTGCTGGCCGCGGGCCAGATCGACCTGATGGTCGGCATGATGACGGACGTGCTCGGGCTATTGCGCATCGAGCATCTTTATAGCGAACCGTTCGTGTGCCTGATGAAGGTCCCGCCGGGGCAGATGCCGCCGGCCGGGCTCAGTTTCAATGCATTCTGCCAGCGCCCGCATCTGGATGTCTCGCCCACGGGACGGCGGATCCTCGGCGCAAGAATCGACAGCCTTGCGCGCCAGCAGGGCGGCATGCGCACCGTGGCCGCGACGATCTCCAGTTTCGTGGCGGCGCCGCACATCGTTGCCGATACCGACATGGTCTGCCTGGTGCCCCAGCGCATTGCGCAGCGGCTCCAGTGCCCGCCCGACGTGAAGATCGTCGATCTGCTGTTCACGCCCCCCACCCTCGAGATCGTCATGTACTGGCACAACGTGACTCAGGCTGACCCGGTATGCCGATGGCTGCGTCAGCAATTCGCGCTGGCGCTCGGGGAGCCCTCGGCGGGGGCGTCCGGCCGATGAGGGGGATGGGTGCTTCGCACCGCGTCCAGCAGCGCCAGAATCACATCGTTATGCTCGCCCAGGCCGGGTTCGGGGGAGGGCGGTTCCGGCGTCAGCCCGCCGAATCGCAGCGGGCTTCCGGGCAGTACGATTTCGCCCAGCAGGGGATGCCGCACAGGGTGCAGCATGCCGCGCGCATGCAGGTGAGGGTCATGCACCACTTCCCGCAGGCTCCGCACCGGTGCGCAAGGGAAATGCCAGCGCTGCGCCATGTCGGTCAGGGCCTCGCGGGTATATTGCGCGGTCCAGGCCTCGACCAGGGCGTCGGTCGCTTCAATATCGCGGCAGCGGGCTTCGTGAGTGGCCCAGGCCGGGTCCAGGCCAAGTTCCATCCTGCCCATGGCCTTGCACAGCGCCCGCCAGTGAACGTCTGTCACGCACATGATGGCGACATAACCGTCCAGGGCGCGATAGGTGTTGTACGGCGCCATTGCCAAGGCGCCATGCCGATTGCCGACGCGCGCCTCGCCTTCCGGGTTCTCGTAGTACAACTGCAGATTGGATGCCATGGCCGGAATCAAGGTATCCTGCATGGCGATTTCCACGACCCGGCCGCGGCCGGTATGGCTGCGTTCATACAGCGCCGTGGTAATGGCGCCGTACAAATGGACCCCGCCCAGAAAATCGGCGACGGCCGGCCCCGCCTTGACCGGGGGCTTGTCGGGGTAGCCCGTGACCGACATGGCGCCGCTGGTGGCCTGTATGGTCAGATCCATCGCCAAGCGGTCCCGGTCCGGCCCCCAGCTTCCATAACCGGTGGCTGACGCGTAGATCAGCCGCGGATTGCGCTCCAGCAGGCCGGCGGCACCCAGGCCAAGGCGCTCCATCACGCCTGGCGCGAAGTTTTCCAGAAGGACGTCGGCGCGATCCACCAGTTCGAGCAGCCGGTCGCGCCCTGTTTCGCTCTTCAGATCCAGCGTGATGCCGAGTTTGTTGGCATTGAGCATGGCCAGGGGCATGGCTGACTGGCGCCGCGCACGGATGGGTTCGCCGCCGGGGGGCTCGATCTTGATGACCGTGGCGCCGGCCATCGCCAGCAGAAAGCCGCAGTACGGGCCTTGATATATCTGGCCGAGGTCGAGCACGATCACGCCCGCCAGGGGCGCCGTGGTGGTGACGGGGGAATCGCTTGCTTTGATCATGGTGGAGTTCCCGGGATGGTTCAGCGCAGCCCGATACTGCGCGCGATGATGCCGCGCAGCACTTCCTTGGTGCCGCCGCGGATGGTGCATGAAGGCGCCCGGAGCATGGTTTCGGCAAGGGCCCGGGTATAGTCGTTCTCGCTGGCGCATTCGGGTTCCGCCGCATGCACGAGCCGCAGGATCTCCGCGGTTTCCTGCTCGAACACCGTACCCAGATCCTTGACGATGGCCGCCTGGAGCACCGGGTCCCGCGCCTGCTGCAGCATGCCGGCCACGGACAGCGACATCCGGCGCAATGTATGCAGGTGCGCCATCATGCGGCCGATGGCAATGGCCGGCCTGTCCGTCGGTTCCAGATGCCGCCGCTGGCGGACCAGGGCCTGCATCAACCCAAGGCCGGACAGAAAGCGTTCGGGCCCGCTGCGTTCGAGCGCCAGTTCACTGGTCACCTGGCCCCAGCCGTCTCCTTCGTTTCCCAGCAGCATATCGTCCGGGATGAAGGCGTCGGTGAACACGACCTCGTTGAAATCGTTCTCGCCCGCAATATTGCGCAGCGGACGGCATTCGACACCGGGCGTGCGCATATCGACCAGAAACTGGGACAGACCCGCGTGACGGTCGGCTCCGGGGGGGCTGGTACGGCACAATAGAATCATATAGTGCGAGCGGTGCGCGGATGACGTCCAGATCTTTGAACCATTGACATGCCAGCCGCCGTTCACCCGGGTGGCGCGGGTGCGTACCGATGCCAGGTCCGACCCGGAATCAGGCTCGCTCATGCCGATACAGAAATAGCAGGTTCCCGCTGCAATGCCCGGCAGCACCAGGGCTTTCTGGCGGTCGGTGCCGATCCGGTCGATCAGCGGGCCGCTCTGCCGGTCGGCCACGGCGTGCGCCCCCATGGGCGCGCGCGCGGCGAGCAGTTCCTCGAATACGGTATATCGTTCGAGAACGCTGGCTTCCCGGCCGCCATAACGGCGCGGCAGGCTCATGCCGACCCAGCCCCGCGCGCCCAGCGCGGCGCTGAATGCGGGGTCGTGCCTGCCCAGGTAGGTGAAGGGCCGGTGCTCGATGGGTTCATCGCCCAGCTGCTCGCGCAGAAAGCGCCTGACCTCGAACCGCAGCGGCTGCAGATCCGGCGCGGGAGACACGGGGGGAAACGTCAGTTGCTCAAGACTCATTGGCATGCGGCCTTGTCATCGGTAAGTGCCGGCCATAGCGCGTCCGATCCGGCCAGCAAGGTCTGCCGGCCCAGTTTCGCCGACCAGAAGGCTTCGTTGCCGAATTCGTCGCGCCACGACCAAAGGCGCTTGGTGTAGTGATGCAATAGGTGTTCTTCAGTGAAGCCGATGGCGCCGAAGGTCTGATGCGCAATCGATGCGCCCAGACCCGCGGCTTCCCCGCAGCGTATCTTCGCGGCCTGCACGGCCAGGTCGTTCTGGGGCGCGCCCGGGATGTGCGCCAGCGCATGATCGAGGGCTTCAAAGGCCGCTTCGGCACTGGCCCGGGCGGCCGCGCAATGGGCCGCGAGCAAAGCCAGCTGATGCTGTATGACCTGGAACCGGCCGATCGGGCGGCCGAATTGATGGCGCAGGTTCGCGTAGTCGATGCCGAGTTCCGTAATGCCGCGCAAGGCGCCGGCCATCATGGCGCTGCGGGTCGCGGCGCCCAGGGCGTACAGAGCCTGCTCGCCGATTGGCGCGGAATGCCAGGGAGCCGTTGCCGGTACGCCCAGACGCAGGGTGTCGCGGGGTTCCCCGGCGAGATTGACCCCCTCGTGCCAGAAGCTTTGCAGTGCTGCATTATCGAGCGTCAGCAACCGAGGCCCCGATTCGTGATCGGCCAGGATGACCAGCGTCGAGGCGGCTCGCCCCCAGGGGACCCGATGCAGCACGCCCGACAAGGTCGCACGCCCTTCAGGCCGATCTTTTGTGTCGAGCCGGCCCGCCGGTACGCAGACGGCCAGGCCGGCGGGGATATCGAGCCCCGCCGCGGCAAGCAGCCACCGTGCGACCAGTGCTTCAGCCAGCGGCAGAGGGGCCGCGTGGCGGCCCACGGCGTAAAGAAGGCTGAATGCATGCGCCCAGCGCAGCCCGGCGCCCCCCTTGTCCTCGCTTGCCAGCGCCGAGGGAAAGCCGGCATCGTCGAACGCCCGCCACAGCAATGCGGCGTGGTGTTCGCCGGAGCGCCCCGGCGCCGCAAGATCCAGCAGGATGCGGTCGGCCGCCTGGATCATCATGTCATGCAGTTCTCTCACGGATTCCGGCTCCGAAGTGTTTTTTGCTGGCGTCGCATGCACGGATGGAGGCGCGGATCTCATCCCGCCGCCGGCTTTCCGGCCGCAAAGGCGGAGGCGGTGGGCTGGCATGCGCCGGTGAACGTGCGCGGAGTGTTCGGGATGAGGCGTGTCACGGGCATGTCAATCGACCGTGATGTTGGCCGCCGTGACGACCTTGCCCAGGCGGGCCCGGTCACGCTCCATGTATTGCAAGAGTTCGCTGGCCGACAGATAGCGGGCCTCGCCGACAAGCTCGGATACCTTGGCCGCCAGTACCGGGTCTTCCAATGTCCGTTTCAGGGCATCGGACAAAGTCTGCAGGATTTTCGGATCTGTGCCGCCAGGGGCGAAGAGGCCTGTCCACCCTTCGATTTCGTAGCCCGGCACGACTTCTCCGATTGCGGGAACGTCGGGCAGATCCGCGCTGCGGCCCGGGGACGTCACACCTAGTGCCCGGAGGGCGCCGCTCCGGATATGCGACAGGGACGATGCCTTGTTGTCCACCAGAAAATCGATGCGGCCGCCGATCAGGTCCGTGAGCGCGGCCGCGCTTCCCTTGTATGGCACATGGGTGGCCTTCATCCCTGTCAGCAGGGAGAGCATTTCGGCGCCGATGTGCGTCGAATTGCCGACGCCGGTCGACCCGAAATTCAACTGATTGGGATGTGCTTTTCCATAAGCGACCATGTCATCGAGCGTCTTGAACGGCGAATTCGCGGGAACGACCAAGATGAACGCCGATGAGGCCACCATGCCGATGGGGGTCAGATCCTTGATCGGATCATATGAAATATTGCGCACTACGCCTGATACCAGCACGCTGCCGGCGGAAGCCAGAATGGTGTAGCCGTCGGGCACCGCCTTGGCCACGACCGCGTTGCCGATATGCGCGCCGGCGCCCGGGCGGTTGTCGATCACGATGGAAGTGCCAAGCAGTTCGCCCATGCGCTGCTGGATCGACCTTGCCGTGATGTCGACCACCCCGCCGGCGGCGGCCGATACGACCATGGTGATGGGTTTCTGCGGATATTCCGCTGTCTGGCCGCTTGCGATTATGGGTGCGCAAAGTAGAGCCACGCATGTGCCCAGCAGCGCGCGGCGCGTGGTGGAACGAGGGTTCATAATGTCTCCATGAGTCCTGCCTCGTGGACGGGCAGAGTGGTTGACATCGTAAGGTGAAGGCATATTGCGGCCAATGAGCGCCCGGATATATCCGGAATCCGCAAAACGTATGTCGTCCCTTCCCGCTATTGCGCTGCGCGATCCATTTCGGCACTGCGGCATGGCCACAGCCGCGAGGCCGCGCACTGGCGTCGCCGTGCTTCCATCGTTATTTGACGGGTGGTCGAAATATCGGCTACACATTTCGCTCATCATTGAGGGTCAAGCACCACACAGGAGATAGGTATCGTGCGAGTCGTTCTCTCGGTAGCCGCCGTGGCGGCCTGCTTCGTCTGGCTGACAGGGGCTTCTCTGCCTCCGACCGTCATTTCCCGCTTCGACACCTCGGGCGCGGCCGACGCATACATGTCTCGTGAAAGCTATCTCGGGGTCATGATCGCCATCGTCATCCTCATTCCCCTCGTCACGTTCGCCATCGGCCGCTGGGTGGCCGCCCGCCCTGAAGACGCGATCACCATTCCGAATAAATCCTACTGGCTTGCCCCGGAGCGAAGGGCCGGGTCACTTGCCTACATTGCCGTATGGCTGCAGGGGTGCTCTTTCGGGGTGACGGCATTCGTCTGCTATGTTCACTGGCTTGTCGTGCGGGGCAACAGCCTCACGCCGCCGCAGCTGGAAAGCACGCATCTTTATGGCGGCATGATGGTTGCCCTGATCGCCCAACTTTTTGCCATTTCCGTGCTCGTGTCCAGATTTCGCCGCGTGGTCTAGCGCGTGGTCTGGCGCGGGGTCTGGCCGTTCGCGGCACATGGCCAGGCGGCCATGCTGGTTGTGATGGCGGGTGGGCTCATATCCCGCGTTGATCAGTGGCGGTAGAGGCGCCCGCCTGCGGCGCCACGGTTCACAGCAGCTTCATGCGCTGCTTGCGGCCCTTGATCAGGATGTTGCTCAGCCGCGGGAAGGCGCTGCGCGCAATATCGCGATCCAGCGCGATATAGGACACCTGGTCCGTAATGTTGATCTTGCCGACCTGATCGCGCGTGAGTCCGCCGTCGCCGGTCAGGGCCCCCAGCAAGTCGCCGGGCCGGAGCTTGGCCTTCTTGCCGCCCAGCACCAGCAGGGTGGCCATGGGCGCTCTGACCGGCCTGCCCATCGACGCTTTGTTCAGGCGCGGCAGGGGCCGCCAGTCCAGTGGGTGTTCCAGCAGTTTTTCCGTGCGTGATGCGATATGCCGTTCTTCCGGGCCGCACAGGCTGAGCGCCCGGCCTGTTTCCTGCATGCGGCCCGTACGCCCGATGCGGTGGATGTGCACCTGCGGGTCGCGCGCCAGTTCGACGTTGAGCACCATCGGCAGCAGGGGAATGTCCAGGCCCCGCGCCGCCACATCCGTCGCCACCAGAATATTGCAGCTGTGGTTCGAGAATTGCACCAGCACGTCGTCGCGGTCGAGCTGCTCCATATCGCCATGCAGCGCCAGAGCGCTGAAACCTTCGCGTCTGAGATAGGCCGCCAGATCGGCGCAAGCCGCTTTGGTATTGCAGAAGAGCAGCGCCGATTCGGGCTGGAAATGGCGCAGCAGTGTTGCGACCGCTTCGAGCCGCTTCGCATCTTCGATTTCGTAGAAGTGTTGCTCGATCCGGCCGTCGCCATGCGAGACGTCGACCCTGATCATTTCCGGCTGCCTGAGCAGGCGGCCGGCATCCTCGCGGATGCTGTCAGGATACGTGGCGGAAAACAGCAGGGTCTGGCGCTGGACCGGGCATGCTTCGGCAATTTCCATGACGTCGGCAAAGAAACCCATGTCCACCATGCGGTCGGCCTCGTCCAGTACCAGTGTGTGCACGGCGGACAAGTCCAGGGTCCGGCGGGATATGTGGTCCAGAAGCCGCCCCGGCGTGCCGACGATGATATGGGCGCCGTGCCTGAGCGATTCCACCTGCGGGCGGGCCGACGCGCCGCCCGTCAAGGTCAGGACTTTGATATTGCCTTCCGAGCGCGCCAGCCGCCGCAGTTCCGCCGCCACCTGTTCGGAGAGTTCGCGCGTGGGGCAGACGACCAAGGCTTGCGCCACCCATCGGTCGGGGTTCAGGCGATGCATGATGCCCAGGCCGAACGCAGCGGTCTTGCCGCTGCCCGTCCTGGCCTGCACGATGAGGTCGCGGCCTTCCAGAATGGTGGGCAGGCTCTGTTCCTGAACCGGCGTCATGGCGGCGTACCCCATCTGCGCCAGGTTATCGAGCTGGGCGGGGGGAAGCGGCAGGGTGGAAAAAAGGTGCGTGGTCACTGAAATAAGCGGGTTGGGGCGGGGGGAGGCAAGGGCGGCGCGGGTCAGGCCCCGGTGAGGGGCGCCGCCGGAACATGCCGCCATGCGTATCGGTATTGTACGTGGGGCGCCGCCGTTCCGTATTTTTCGAGCATGTGCGGCGGCCGGCGCCTCAACCCGCCGCACCGGTATTCTGGCCGCCCGTGCGCCGGGCACGGATCCACCCTATGACGGTGCATATGATCAGTATGAAGCCCAGGTAGCCGAAGAAGGGATAGACCGTGCCGACGAGCTGGATGAAGCCCACCAGGCTTCCCGCGAAGGCGAGCACGCCGGCGGCGATGGTACCCCATCGGAAGCTCGGCGTGCCGGGTTCCAGTACGCGCGCGGAGAACGAATACAGCACGCCCACGGCGGTATTCAGGATCATGCCGAAGATGGCGATGCCCATGACGATGCCGACGAAAGGCGAGAGCTGGGTCGCCATCAGCAGCATGGGCATGGCGACGCCTCCCAGTGTGTCGACCTGCGCGAACATGCTGCCCGCGATCAGCAGCATCAGCGCGCCCAGCAGGGCGCCGCCGATCACGCCGCCCCAAAGCGCGGTTTTTCGATTGATGGCCTGGCCGCCCATGATGACCAGGAAGGGTGCGCCCGCGACGATGTTGTATGACACGTAGAGCAGTGCGGCGATGAACCAGTGGCCCGCGCCGCGGGGCTGGGTGGCCGCGGCCGCCTCCAGGGTTTCGAGGCTGGCGTCGCGCCCGGTAATGGCGGCAACCGCCACGATGATGACCATGAGCGTCAGCAGCGGCGTGATGGAACCGATGAAGCCGATCACTTTCCTGACATCCAGACATACGATGGCGATGGTCAGAACCGTCACGACGGCGCTGCCCCACAGTTTCGGGATGCCGGCCAACTGTTCCAGCAGCGCGCCGGCCCCCGCGAGCATTACGACCGCGATGGCGAACATGAAGAACGTGATCATGGCGTCGACGAACATGCCCAGGTATCTGCCGCAGATGGCGTGGATCACCCGTTTGTGCGAGGTGGAGGCCTGCTGCTGCCCCAGCGTGGCGAGCGCCATCGCCAGGAAAATGAACAGGGCGCTGCTGATCAGGACTCCCACCAGCCCGAGTGTGCCGAAACTGGTGAAGAACTGCATGATTTCCTGGCCGGACGCGAAGCCGGCGCCGACGATCACGCCTACGAACGCCCCCGATATTCTGATGACTTCCTTGAAGTTGGCCATGTGTCTTCCTGTTGTCGACTGATCGGATGGTCCGGCGGCCGTGGCAAGCCGGTGCTTTGCACTGCCGGAATGCTATCGATGCCCGGGTGTGCTGAAACGCGCGGGATCGACCACTTCCGCGGAAACGCCGTGCGCGGTCAGAGAGGCGGGCAGCGGCCGGCCCAGCAACAGGGCGGCGGCCAGTTCGGAGGCGCCGGCGGCGGTCTGTATTCCGTACCCGCCCTGGCCCGCCAGCCAGAAGAACCCGGGTGTCCGGACATCCCGGCCGATGACGAATTCATGATCGGGAGCAAATGACCGCAGCCCGGCCCAGATGTGGGTCGGCCGCCGGATCCGCAGGGTGGTCGCTTCTTCGATGCGATAGATGCCGGTGGCGACGTCGAGTTCTTCAGCCACGACGTCCTGCGGTTCCACCGGGTCGGCGTTGGCGGGCGAGCCGAGCAACACCCCGGCGTCCGGCTTGAAGTAATAGCTTTCGTCCACGCCCAGAACGGTGGGCCAGCGCGTCACGTCGATGCCTTCGGGTGCCGGAAACAGGAAGGCGCTGCGGCGCATGGGCCGGATGCCGAGCGCCGCCGCGCCGCACATGCCGGCGACCGCATCGGCCCAGGCACCCGCCGCGTTCACAATGACGCGGGCGCGTAGGTCTTCCGGGCCGGTTGTGCGCAGGGTCCATATGCCGTTTTCATGGCTGGCCGATTTCAGCCCGGTATGGCCCAGCAGCACCGCGCCATGGTCGCGCATGCCGCGCAGGAAGCCCTGGTGCAGGCTGTGCACGTCCATGTCGCTGGCCACCGGGTCATGGATCGCGCCGATCAGCGTGTCGGGCGACAGGCAGGGAACCATGTCGATGGCCTGTTCGGGGGTCAGCCGATGGACTTCCAGCCCTTGCGCCTGGTAGGCCGCCCAGGCGGCATCCAGCTGATCTTCCTGCCCTGCCTGGGCGATATAAAGTACGCCGCGCGGCATCAGGATGGGATGTTCGGTGAAGCCCTTGGGGGGATGCAGGAAAAAGTCGCGGCTGGCACGCGTCAGGGCGCGTGTATGGGCCGTGCCGTAGGTTTCCATGAACATCGCGGCCGAGCGCCCGGTGGAGTGGTAGCCCGGCTGCGATTCCTGTTCCAGCACCGCCACCGATGCCCCTGACAGGCTCAGGCGCCAGGCGACCGACGCGCCCGCCATGCCCGCCCCGATGACTGCGTAATCGAACGGTTCCGCCGAGTTCATGCGTTTGCTCCCCAATTCCGGTCTGTGGAAACACAGCGTAATCCAGATCGGGGCCGGCGAACAGAGCCGCCCGCTCGGCACGGCGCCGTTTAAAAGGCGTGATGTCAGCCCCGAAGCGGCGTATCCGGTGGCCGGCCGATCAGGCCTTTCGCTCTTTCATACAGCTCGTCGAAGGTGATCACTTCCACATCCGACAAGGCATTCCTGAACATCTGGAAAGAGCTGTACCTGGCTTCGTGGATAGCGCCGCCTTCCTTGGTGAACTCGGCCAACGATCCAATGACGAGAAACGATCTCGGCTTGTACATGTACAGTTTTTCGCCGCGGTCATAGCCGTCGGCATCCTTGACCGTCAGGCTGGATCTGAGGTTTTCCATCGATATCTGCACTGTGCGCTGCAGTTGCGCGATGCCGCCGGCCAGTTCATCGGAGATGGCCCAGGCATCGGGCCTGTAGGGTGTCTTCACCTCTTTGAGCAAAGGCTTCCGGTGCGTCTTGATCTCGGCAAAGCACAATGAGCTGATGATGCCGTTGGAACGGAGCAGGGCGTCGATTCGCTTGCCCGCGCTTTTGATGCTGTGGCCGGCAACGACCTGTTCAAGCTTTCCGCCTTGCAATGGCGAGTTGAACAGGTAATTGAGGCCGAAGCCGAAGATCCATTGATTCTTCTGGAAGAATTCCTGCCAGACGCTTTCCGGCGGCGCACCGCCCCGGATATGGCCGCGGAAGAAATCATCATCATCCAGCAATTGCTGAAAGACTTGCAACTGCGCTTTCTGCTCCCCCATGCCGAGAATGTCATCGATGCTTACCGCGCCTTGGCGTACAAGCTTCAGGATTTCCAGGATCTCATGAATTTCCCGCTCCGCAAGCTTCAGATCCTCAGAGACGGCCGCCGCCGGCAAACCGCTGCTCAACTGTTCATTTACGCCATGAAGCGTTGACTGCAGTGCGATGCCGCGCTGTTCGCTTTCGATCAACGCCTGGCCATAGGTGTATTGATAGACCAGGGCGTTCTGATTGTTCAGGTAGAACCGGTGGGGTTCGGGAACAGAGGTGAATACCAGGCTGAATCCGGCGAAATATGTCAAAAGCCCTTCGAGATCATCGAGGGCGCCGGCGGGTTCCATGAAAACCAGTATGTCAAAGGCATCGGAGGCCACGGCGCCCGACGTACTGTCGGCAATCAGCTCCGGATACTTGAAATAAGCGATCTTGACATGTTTGGCGGCACCCTTCCATGCCGCCGCCGATACCCGGCCGGCATCATAATGGTCCACCCAGGCAACCGACAGCCTTTCCCGCCCGGCTGCGATCCTTTCCATCGCCGCCCGGGCGGTCATGCTCTTGCCCGTGCCCGCGGCCATTGCCAGCACGGCCCGGCGCCGGCCGCTCAGATAGGACTCGACAATACGTTCGACGGCTTCTTCTTGAAAAGGACGCAGGTTCATTCGCCACTCTTGTGTGCAATCCAAGGCCCCCACTTTACCCGAGGGCCGGCGCTCGCATATGAGGAACCCGGGCCCGCGCTCATGATCCCGTTGTTCCCGGAACGGGAACAAGCGCATGCTACCGGTTCGAGAAGATGCCGCGTGCGATCATGTTGAGCTGGGCCTGAGAAGTGCCGCCCCCGATCTGGAACATCCGTACATCGCGAAGCATGCGCTCCAGCGGCAGGTCGGATGAATAGCCGGCGGCTCCGAACATCTGCAGCGACTCGCTTACCGAATGAAAGGCCTCATGCCCGACGAAGGCCTTGGCAATGGAAGCTTCCCTCATTTCCGGCAGCATCACATTATTGGCCAGCCTGCGGGCGTTGCAGGCGGCGCGGTAGATCAGCAGGCGCGCCGCATCGAGCCTCATTTCCCCCTGTGCGGCCATCCACCCAAGCCCCTGGAAGTCCTTGAGCTTTTTGCCGAATGCCTCGCGTTCGCACATATAGTCGATGGCAAGGTCGTGCGCGCCCTGGGCAATTCCCAGGGCCACGGCCGATGCGCCCACCCGCTGTGCGTTGTAGCCATTCATCAACTTCTTGAATCCATCCTTCGGGTCCCGCAGGACGAGGTTGGCGGCGGGCACTTCGCAATCTTCGAAGATGAGCTCGGCTTCGGGAATTCCGCGCAATCCCATTGCGGCCTCCACGCGTCCCACGGTAAACCCCGGCGTCCCTTTGTCCACCAGGATGCCGCCAATGCCCTGGTCGTTCCCGTCTTTATCCTGAATGCGCGCGAAAATCAGGTTGGTCCGGGAAATGCCGCCGCCAGTGATCCAGTGCTTGGTGCCATTCACGACATAAGCACCTTCGCGCTCGGTGGCCGTGGTTCCGAGGGCGCCCAGATCGGTTCCCGCATTGGGCTCGGTCATGCCTATCGCGGGCTTGTCGCCTTCCTCAAGCACGCGACGGGCGACCTCGCGCTGCTGCGCCTCCGTCCCGTAAGCCATGATGGCGCCCAGCGCGCCCATGTTGGTCTCCACCACGACGCGCGCCGTTACGCCGCAGTACTTGGCAATCTGCTCGCCGCCTCCGACGGGATTTCAAGCGCTGGCGCGCGGCTCGGCATGACGCCATCGGCCACCAGCCATGCTCTCAAGGCGCTTGAAAAAGCGCTGGGCACGGATATCGTGGACAGGAATGCAAAAGGGGTGATGCTCACGCATGCCGGAGAGGCGATCCTGCCTCACGTGCGGGATATCTTTGCGTCCTTGCAGATCGTCCGTGCCACGGCCAGCGCCGGCGCGGGCCTGAAGACGGGGGTTCTGAGAATCGGCTCGCATGGGGCCAGTTCGTCGCTGAATGTGCTGCCGCCCATTCTTGAGACTTTCCGGCGGAGATATCCGGGCGTGGATATATTCGTTACAGAGAAAACCGATGTCGAGATCGAGCGCGACTTGATCGAGCGCCGCATCGAGATCGGTGTCGTCGCCCTTCCAAAAGAGAATCTGGACTTTCAGATACTGGCGATCGACGAGTTGCTGGCGGTGCTGCCTCCGGGTCATCCGTTGGCCGAACTGGAAACCGTGCCCGTGAAGGCTCTGGCCGACCATCCCATCATCATGACCCACGCGGGCTCGCAGCCGGTGATCGCCAGAATGTTTGCCCAGGCGAACATCAAGCCGCGGATCGTGCATGATCTCACCCAGATACTCTCGATACTGGAATTCGTCAGGCGGGGGCAGGGGATATCGATACTGGCGTCGTTGGTGCTGCCGCGAGCTTATCAGGGGCTGGTATTTCGCCGGATCAACCCGAAGTCGGTGCGCCGTGTCGGGCTGGCCTGTCTGAACGAGAACAGGCTGTCGCCCGCCGCGCGGGCCTTATGGTCGCAGATCAGGGATGCCAACGCTCATGGCACGGTGTTCAAATCGACCGATCACGTCCAGGCCTTGGTGGGAAGCGCTTGATCAGCCGGCCCCGCCGGAGGCTTGGCGGAACGAATTCAGCATTTTCTTCCGCACGTCCGCCGGCAGGTCTTTCAGCAGGTCACTTGCCACCTGATGCTGCAAATCCCGCAATTGGGCGAAAAGCTCTTCACCTTGTGCGCTCAGGCGAAGACAGCGCACGCGCTTGTCGATATCGCTGGGGGTCCGTTCCAGCAGGCCCCTGCTTTCAAGGCCGGCGAGAATCCGGGCCATCTGCGCCTTGTCGGTATGGCTGCGCTCGATCAAGTCCTTCTGGGTCAGGCCCGGGTTCTGTCCGGTGTGCGTCAGGACCCGCATTTCATTGAGTGTCAGTTCCGGGTGCCGGGACTCCACGCGAGCGCGGACGCGTGTACGAAAAAGATGCAGCAGCTCGTGCAGGGCATCGAATATTTCGATGGGGGAGGGCGATGTCATGACGGATCAGTTAAGTTGACAAAATCAACAAATAAAACGTATTATGGTGGACTTTATCAACATATTTCATGCGTGTCCATCTTTTGCATATGGACGTATCCAGCGTTCCTTGGGCGACGGTGCGGCCCGGTTGCTGGCGGGATGCATGACCATGCGCCTATGCGCAAATCTCTTCACAATTCAAGGATGCCATGAAAATCTCAGACTCTACGCCCAAGCCTTTCATCAAGAAGCTGCATCGCCGCTACGCCCACATCATCTTCGCTTTTTACATGGCTGCAATCATGGGGTTCTTGATGTGCTGCACCATTGTCGGGATTCAAAGCGGTTTTGTTGCGGGATAGTGGGCTGGTGTCCTGAAAGCCTATCTGCTGGCGATGCCTGTCGCATTCTGCTGCGTGATGGTTGTGCGTCCGTTCGTGATGCGGCTGGTGGCCCGCACCGTCGATCTCCAGGGGGGCTGAACGATCCAGAGCTTGCCTGGGGGCTGGGCTGGGCAGGATGACGGATTCCGGCTTCCGCCGGATGGCCATGGAACGTGCCGAGGTGGCGGACGAACGCGGGCATTGATAATTGTCATGGGTACTGGATGCGGAAAGAACATAGACTCTGTAATCTATGCAAACGATTCGCACTTACATTTCTCTATCGTGCCGTAGGTTCAGGGTGGGGCCGCTGCGCGGTGTGCTCGCCGCTGTGCTGGCTTTGGCTCTGCCCTTGCAGGCGGCCGCCGAGCCGGCCAAGCGCGAACGCCTGATGCTGGCCGGCCCGGCCGCGGCGGTTTCCTTTCCGCTGCTGCACATGGTCGAAAGCGGCGCGCTGGCCGATGTGGCCGACAAGGTGGAATTCACCACCTGGAACAATCCTGACCAGCTCCGCGCCCTGGCGCTGGAAGGCCAGGCCGATTTCATGGCGATGCCGACGAACGTCGCGGCCAATCTCTACAACCGCGGTGTGCCGCTGCGGCTGGTGAACGTGTCGGTGTGGGGCATGTTGTGGATGGTGTCGCGCAACCCCGGGCTGAAGACGCTGGCGGACTTCAAGGGCGAAGAAATCGCCGTGCCGTTCCGGGCGGACATGCCGGACATCGTGTTCGGCCATCTGGCCGAAAGGTCGGGGCTGGACCCGCGCAGGGATTTCACCGTGCGCTATACGGCCACGCCCATGGATGCCATGCAGCTGCTGGTGATGCGCAGGGTGGACCATGCGCTGCTGGCCGAGCCGGCGGTGTCGATGGCGCTGCGCAAGACGCAGTCCTTCCCGACGTCGGTGGTGGCGCCCGACCTGTACCGCAGCGTGAACCTGCAGGAAGAATGGGGCCGGCTGCTGAATACGGCGCCGCGCATCCCTCAGGCGGGCATGGCGGCGGTGGGCGCGGCCCGGCTGGACGAGGCGCTGGTGGCCCGGCTTGAAAAGGCCTACGCCGAGTCGAACCGCTGGTGCCTGGACAATGCCCAGGCTTGCGCCGCGCTGGCGGCCAAGTACATCAGCATGCTGACACCCGAGGCGGTGGCGGACTCGATCGCCGTGCTGCCCCGCCACTATGCCACGGCCGCCGAGGCCCGCGAAGAACTGGAAGCATTCCTCGGCCTGCTCCTGGCGCGGCAGCCCGCCACAGTGGGCAACAAGCTGCCGGACGCGGCGTTCTACGGGCCTGCGCCATGATGCCACTGGCGTGGCTGCGCGGGGTGCTGGCGTCGACGTTGGGCTATCTGTGGAGCGGCTGGGGCGCCATCACCAGCCTGCTGCTGTTCTGTGCGCTGTGGGAATTCGGCGGGCAGGTGTACGGCGATCTGGTGCTGCCGGGCCCGGCGGCGACCTTGCGCCAGCTGTCGGCCATGTTCGGCAGCGGCATGGCGGCGCCGGAACTGGCGATATCCGCAAGGCGCGCCCTGTATGGCCTGGGGCTGGCGCTGGCCGCGGGCACCGTGCTGGGGCTGGTGGCGGGGCGCTCGATGACGGCGGCCATGGTATCGCGCCCCCTGGCGACGCTGCTGCTGGGCATGCCCCCGATCGCCTGGCTGGTGCTGGCCATGCTGTGGTTCGGCATGGGCGACGCCACGCCCGTGTTCACCGTATTCATCGCCTGTTTCCCCATCGCTTTCGCCGGCGCCATGCAGGGTTCGCGCACGGTGGACAACAAGCTGCGGGACATGGCGCTGTCCTATCGCCTGCCCTGGTGGATGATGGTGACCGATGTCCATCTGCCCCATGTCACTTCCTATCTGTTCCCTGCCTGGATCACCGCGCTGGGCACCTCCTGGAAGGTCGTGGTCATGGCGGAACTGCTGACCACGGTGGATGGCGTGGGCGCGGCGCTGGCCGTTTCACGCACGCAGCTCGACATGGCCACTTCGCTGGGCTGGATCATCGCGGTGCTGGGGCTGCTGCTGGCGCTGGAGTATCTTTTCCTGGAGCCCATCAAGCGGCATGTGGAACGCTGGCGCACGGAGACGGTCCGTTGAGCGCGCTGCATATTCGTCACCTGTACCATCGCTATGGCCTGACGGAAGTGCTGGCCGACGTGAATCTGGACCTGTCGGCCGGCGAGACACTGGCGCTGGTGGGGCCGTCCGGCTGCGGCAAGAGCACGCTGCTGCATATCGTGGCGGGTCTGCTGAGGCCCTCGGAAGCGGAGATGCAATCGACGTTCCGCGGGGTGTCCTGCGTGTTTCAGGAACCGCGCCTCATGCCGTGGAAGACGGCCCTGGACAACATCGCGCTCGGGCTGAAGGCCTTGCGGGTCCCCCGGGCGGCGCGGCGCCGGCGGGCCGCCGAACTGGGCGCGCGCATGGGGCTTTCCATGCAGGACCTGGCGAAGTTTCCCCATGAATTGTCGGGAGGGATGCAGAGCCGGGTGTCGCTGGCCCGCGCGCTGGCGCCCGGCCCCGATCTTTTGCTGCTCGATGAACCGTTCTCGGCGCTGGACATCGGCCTGAAGGCCGAGTTGTACGGCCTGCTCACTGAACAGGTGAGCCGCTTCAATACCGCCGTGCTGATGATCACCCACGACCTGATGGAAGCCGTGCGCCTGGCCGACCGCATCCTGATGATGGTGCCCGGGCCGGGCCGGCTGGTGCGCGAGTTCGCGCTGCAGACCCCGCAGGCGCGGCGCGGCGGCACCTGGGTGTATCAGACCACCGCTGAACTGATGCAGCAGGACGAGGTTCGTATCGGTTTCGGTCTGGTCGACGGGGAAATTTTGCCGGTCGGCCCGCCCGAACATGCGCGCCATGCGGGGTGTGCGATTTGACGCCCCCGCCGTCCGTCCTGCGAGCCGCCCTGCGGGGCGAATGGCCTCTTTTCATGTGCGGCTTCCGGCCGTTCTTCGTGCTGACCGCCGCCAGCGCGGTGGTGATGATGGCAGTGTGGCTGCTGATGCTGCGCGGCCTGCTGCCGGCCACGATGCCGGGCGGCAGCCTGTTCTGGCACAGCCATGAGCTGATCTTCGGTTTTGTCACGGCATCGATCGCCGGCTTCGTGCTGACGGCCATTCCCGAGTTCACGAAAACCCGGCCGATCGGACGCCCGGCGCTGCTGCGGCTGACCCTGCTATGGATCGCGACGCGCCTGGCCTATGCGCTGGCGGGCCTCTGGCCGTCCTGGCTGGGATTGTGGCCGGCGGCGCTGTTCAACCTGGCGTTGTGGGTGTTGCTGCTGATGCAAGTGACTCCCCCCGTGTGGCGCGATCCGGAGCGCCGCCATCTGAGCTTTTTCTGGGGGCTGGCCGCGATGGCCTTGTTGCAGGTGGGGTATTTCGTCGCTCTGGCCGTCGATGCCGACGCGATGGCCTGGCTGCGGGTGACGGTGGGTGTGGTCATGATGCTGATCGTGATCGCCGCCAGCCGTGTTTCGATGTCGGTGGTGAACGGCCTGATTGAACAGGGCCGGCCGGGCCAGCCCGATCCCGGCGACGTCGGCTACCTGGCCCGGCCGCCGCGGCGCAACCTGGCGATCTTCTGCATCGGTGCGTGCAGCATGACGGAATTCGCACTGGGCCATGATCCCGTCACCGGCTGGACGGCGCTTGCCGCCGCCGCCGCGATGCTGAATCTGCTGAACGACTGGCACGTGGGCCGGCCGCTGTTCACCCGCTGGGCCTTGATGATGTATGCCTTCTACTGGCTGATCGCCGTGGGCTATGCGCTGATGGGCGCGGCCTGGCTCGGCGCGCCGCTGCTGCCTTCGGCGGGCCGGCATGTGTTGATGGCCGGAGCGATGGGCTTGTCCATCTTCACCATCATGGCGCTGGTCGGGCGCATTCATTCAGGGTTGTGGCTGGACCGCCGCCCGTGGCTGCCGGTCACCGCCGCGCTGCTGGTGCTGGCCACCCTGCTGCGCGCGGCCGCCGGGGCCGGGCCGGCGGCGCAATGGGCGCTGGCCCTGATCGCCGTCTCGGGTGCGCTGTGGGCGGCCTGCTTTGCCATCTATCTGGCGGTGGCCTGGCCGGTGCTGACCGGGCCGCGCGCGGACGGACTGGCGGGGTGCGACGAGCCCATGGACCGAGATGCCGGCCATGCCGGCGACAGGCCTTGCTAGAGCGCCGGAACGCAAGCGCCGGATTCGCCGGGGGTCAGCGTGAATCGGCGCCGCCCAGCCATTGCAGGTAGGCCGAGCGTGTCACGGCGGACACGGATTCCAGCGCTTTCTGATGCTGGACCTGATGCCGCAGCGCCAGCCGCGCATCGGCCACGGCGCGGGATTTGCAGAACCAGTGGCAGCTGTGCTGCAGCAGATACAGCTCGGCCGAGAGGTGGTAGGCGCGGTCTTTCGCATTCCAGTGGCCTTCGTTGTCCACCACATGGCGCAGGCCGGCGGCATGGATGTGCAGCAGCTTGCGAAAATCCCGCGTCAACCCGGGAAGAAAACGCTCGACGTAAGGCACGCAGAAGCGGATCGTGCCCATGCTGGCATCCTGCGCGCCTTCCTTCTGCATGGCGTCGGCCAGCGACCGCAGCTGCGCCGCGACCGCGTTCTCGGTGCGGGAAAAAGTCTCAAGCACCTGAAGCTGGCGTGTTTCAGTATCTTCGTGGATGGCGCGGGTATAGCCCTGCGTCAGTGTTTCCATGTGGCGTTCGAGCTGCAGGCCGGCGAGGTGACGGCCCAGCAGGACAATATGCGCGCGCTGGTAGCGCAGGCACAGCGCCCGCCAGGCCACGGCAAACATCAACAGGACCAGTGCAATATCCATCGCCCGTGTTCTCTCATCGTCCGGGCGAAATGCCGGCGTACAAAATGTTTTCTGTTGCCACCATGGCTTGGGCCCGCCGCCTCATCGGCCCATTGAATAGAATTCCGCGTTCGGGCGCATGTTTGTCACGTTGGCCATGCGATTCGACATCCCGAAGAAGGCCGAAATGCCGGCAATGTCCCAGATGTCTTCTTCGTCAAAGCCATGCGCCTTGAGCGCTTCGAAATCGGCTTCGGCGACCAGATGGGCGGATTGCGAGACTTTCATGGCGAAATCCAGCATGGCTTTCTGGCGGCCGGTGATGTCGGCCTTGCGGTAGTTGGTGGCGACCTGGTCGGCGATGAGCGGGTTCTTGGCGCGAATGCGCAGGATGGCCCCGTGCGCGATGACGCAATACTGGCACTGGTTCATGCTGCTCGTGGCGACGACGATCATTTCACGTTCCGCCTTGGTGAGATTGCCGGGCTTTTCCATCAAGGCGTCGTGGTAGGCGAAGAAGGCGCGGAATTCATCGGGCCGGTGAGCCAGGGCAAGGAAGACATTCGGGATGAACCCGGATTTTTCCTGGACGGCCAGGATCCGTTCCCGGATGTCGTCGGGCATGTCGTTGAGTTCAGGAACGGGGAAGCAGCTCACGGGAGCTTGATTGGTCTGCGTCATGGGTTTCTCCTGGGGCTACTTTAGCCGATGTCGCGGGAATGCACAGCCCCGAAACGCGGTACGATTGCCGGCGAAGCATCCCTTGTCCGGTCACTCCATGACGGCCTTCGCGGCCTGTTTACACGGCTCACCAAGATTCAAACCCCATGTCCTTTGCCTCCTCATCCGGGCCCACCGCCGCCTGGCCTGAAATCGCCCCGCCCGTGGCGCCGCGTGAAGACCGGGAGATTCATCAGCTGGGGCGCGTGCGCGTCGATTCCTTTGCCTGGATGAAATTCATCCCGCCATCGGGCTCGCGCACGCTGGAGAGCCTGCCCGCGCGCCTGCGCGAACATCTGGAAGCCGAAATGCAGTATGCGCGGGGCGTGCTGGATCCGCTGGCCGCCGACATCCGGTACTTCCGGGAACGCATGGAGGAAAGGGCGGCCGGGTTCAGCGAACCGCTGCCGATGTCGTCGCAGGGCTGGCGCTACGACTTCAGGCTTCCCGCCGGGCAGGCGCACCGAGTGTTTTCCCGCGTGGGGCCGGATGGCGCGGCGCAGGAACTGTTCGACGAGGCCGAGCGTGCCGGCGGCCATGCCTATTATCGCGCCACCGACCATCAGGCCAGCCCGGACGATCGCTATTTCGCCTGGGCGGAGGATGTGCGTGGCGATGATCGCCACCGGATCTGCATCCTCGATATGGCAAGCGGCGTGGTTCGCACGCTGGTGCCGGCCGATGCTTTCGGCTATGGGGGCTTCACCTTCTCTCCCTCGTCCCGCTATCTGTTCTGGATCTGGCGCGACGCCCGCAGCCGGCCGACCCGCCTGTATCGTTCGTCGGTCGAGGGGGACGAGCCGGTGCTGGTCTATGAAGAGCATGACCCCGCCATTTTCATGCAGGTGGCCCGCACGGCCACCGGCGGCTTCGTCGCCTTGACGCTGGCCAGCCCGGACGTGAGCGAGGTCCATTTGATTGCCGCCGGCGCCGAGACCGCCACGCCTCGGCTCGTGAGGCCGCGCCGGCGCGGCGTCCGCTATGAAGTCAATGAGTGGAACGATGCGCTGCTGATGCTGACGGATGCCGACGGCGCCCTGGATGGCAAGCTGCTGGAGATCGACCCCGCGAGTTTTGCCGTGCGGCGCGAGCGCGTGCCGCATCGCGCCGGCGTTTCCATTCTTGCCGTCCTGCCTTTCGCCGACGCGCTCGTGCGGCTGGAGCGTGTGGAGGGCCTGCATCGCCTCGTGCTGATGTATCCCGGCGGCGGGGAAACGGTGGTCGGCTTCGATGAGCCGGCGTATACCATCGCCCTGGCGCCGTCACAGCCCTACGATGCCCGGCAGGTGCGCATCGTGCATCAGGGGCCGTCCAGCCCGCCGCGCTGGCTGGACGTCGGCTTTGCCGACGGGGAATGCCGTGTGGCCGGGCGGCAGCGCCTGAATGCTTTCGATCCGGGGGCTTACCGGGTCGAGCGTCTGCGGGCGCTCGCAGCCGATGGGGAAAGCATTCCCATCACGGTGCTGTCGCCGGCGGATGCGCGGGCGGATGAGCCGCTGCCCTTGCTGCTCACCGGATACGGCGCCTACGGCATCGCCCGCGAACCGCTTTTTTCGCTGCCCGCGACGGTGCTGGTGGATGCCGGGTTCCGCTACGCCATTGCGCACGTGCGTGGCGGGTCGGAAAAGGGCAGGCGCTGGTATCAGGACGGCTGCCGTGAAAAGAAGCGCAACTCGATGACCGATTTCATCGCCTGCGCGCGGCATCTGCTGGATATCGGCCACGCGGCGCCGGGCCGCATCGTGGCTCATGGTGTCTCGGCCGGCGGGCTGCTGGTCTGCGGCGCCATGAATATCGAGCCGCGATTATGGGCTGGCGTGATCGCCCAGGTGCCTTTCGTCGACATGCTCAATACCATGAGCGACGCCGATCATCCCCTGGTGCCCTTGCTGCGCCCGGATTGGGGCGACCCGCTTGCTGATCCGCATGCCTACGATCATATGGCGGGCATTTCGCCCTATGAGAACGTGCGGCGGGCCGTCTATCCGCCCCTGCTGTGCACCGCCGGCCTGAAGGATGACCGGGTTCCTTACTGGGAACCGGCAAAGCTCGTGGCCAACATCCGCCGTCATTCCACCGGCAGCCATCCCGCTGTGTTGCATCTGAACCCGGACAGCGGGCACCAGGAAAGCGATGACCAAAACGCCGAGTTCGCCCAGGCGGCGCTGTTGTGGGCTTTCGCCCGGCGCTGCGTTGCCGCGGCGGGCTGACCGGGTCAGGCCGCCTGGCCGGCGGCCGCCACTCGTTCCTTGCTCGACCGCAGGAACGAGCGCATGGCGCAGAAGGCCGACAAGGCCAGCGCCGGGACGGCGGTCAGGACGATCGCATGCGCCAGCCGCCCATTGAACATGGCGCCCGAAAGCGTGCCCGCCAGCAAGGGGCCGGCGGCGCCGAATACCGAAACGACGAAACTCCATATGGCGAAGCTGCGCGCCCTCAATAAGGGCGGCGCGAGATCCTGGAGCATGGTGGGAACCAGAGCATTGGCGGTGCTGGTCGCGAACAGCGTCAGGCCCACGACGACAAAGGCGCGGTCCACCGTCCCCACGGTGGCCAGCAGCAGCAGGACGGGGACGGCGGCCAGGGCGCAGATTCCCATGATCAACGGGCGCGCGGCCTGGCCCAGGCGCCGTGCCAGCATGCGGTCCAGCAGCCACGCGACGGGCAGGCATCCCAGGGTGGTCGTCAATACGATGAAGCCCATGGCCTGGCCGATGTGGCCCGGCGAGGCATCGAATCTGCGTTCCAGGGCCAGTGAAATCAGCTGGTTGAGCGCCTGCACGGCCAGCACCAGGCAGCCCGCCGTGCCGACGAAAAAGGCGATGGCCTGCCAGCGCTCCCTCAGGAAGCGTCTCAGCGAGACGTCCGCCGCGGGATTCGCCGCGCCCTTGTGCCGGGAGGGATCAGCCGTCAGTGTGCCCAGCGCCAGCAGAGGCAGGCCCGCGCAGGAAAGCAGCAGGAAGGCGCCGCGCCACGGTTCGATGGCCAGGGGATTGATGTCCCCGGCGATGGAAAGCAGGGTACCGGCGAAATAGAATCCGCCGCTGGCGCCGGCCGCCATCAAGGCGGCGAAGCTGAGGTTGGCCAGGACGCGGTGCCGCTCCGGGGCAAGATCGGGAATCATCGAGTACACCAGCGGTACCATCGCAAACTCGGTGATGCCCGCGGCCGAGCGGCCGATGAAGAACAGCGGGAAATTGGGCGCGAGCGCGCTCAAGACCATCATGGCGGTCGATGCGGCGATCAGGCACAGCAGCACCCGCTTGCGGGAGAAGCGATCCGCGAAACGCGCGAGCGGGATGGCAAGCGCGCTTCCCACCAGAACGCCGGCCAGCCCCTGCAGGGCGCCCAGGGTGGCGTCGCCCACGCCGAAGGTCCGCTGGATGGCGGAAAGCGATATGGCCTGGAGCCCCATGTCGCTCATTTGCACGCCCGCGACGATGCCCAGGAAGGCCACCGTGAAGAGGCCTTGCGGCGTCCACTTCACGGGAGCGCGCCGGCATGCCTCATCCAAGGGCGTCATGCGCCGGAATGGGGCTTACCACTGGTAGCGGACCTGCAGGTCGACCGTCCTGCCGCCGCCGTAGTAGCAATAGAAGTCGCAGCCGGCCACGTAGGTCTTGTCGGTAAGATTGCGGGCGTTCAGCTGCAGTGACCACTCGCGGTTGACTTCATAATGCATCATCAGATCGATCAGGGTGTGGCTGGGGATGCGCTCGCCGGGATAATAGCGCTCGTCTTCGGTCGACCCGCTGTAGCGCGCGCCGGCCGCCACCGTCAGCGGGTTGCTGTTCGGCAGGCTGAAGCGATGGCTGACCCAGAGACTGGCCTGATGCCTGGGAATCAGCGGAGTGCGGACGGTCTGGTCGGCTGTGATGTCCTGGCGCGAATCATTGTGGGTATAGGAAACCTTGAGCGCGGTATTGGCGGTCAGGTTGAAATCGCCCTGCAGTTCCACGCCCTTGTTGCTGCGTTTGCCGCTTTGCGTTTGGATGTTGGATGCGTCCGAAATCAGCGCGTTTTTCTCTTCGACATCGAAATAGGCCAGTGTCAATGTGCCGTCGAGCCAGGAGGGCTCCAGCTTGACCCCGATTTCCGTCTGCCTCGCCTCGTAGGGCTGATACGTGTTGCCATAGCCATCGACACCGGCAACGGGCTTGAACGATTCCGAATAGCTGATGTAGGGAGAGACGCCATAGTCGCTGATGTACATGGCGCCGACGTTGATGCTGTTGTGGTTGACGTTGTAGCTGGTGTCGCCGCCGCCGATGTTGCCGCTGCTCTTGGCGCGGTCATGGCGGATGCCGGCATTGAAGTTCCAGCGCTGACCCACGCGTAGCTGAGCCGAGGCATACACCCCCAGCTGCCGGGTGTCCAGATCGTAGGGCGTGGCATCCAGCGGGAATGGCGCGCCGTACACGGGCGCGAACATGTCCAGATTCGGCGCCCAGCCAAAGCCGTTGTTCCGGCCGGAGGTGTCCGATTTCAGGTAATCGAAGCCGATGGTGGGCAGAAGCTCGACGTTGTCGCTCAGGCGCAGCTTGCCGCTCACACGGTTGTCGATGTAGTGGTTCGTGGTGTTGCCGTCCGTGTAGGTATAGCCGCGCAGCAGTTCGCGGTTGCCGTCGGAGCCGTAGGCGAACACATTGCGCTGGTCGATGTCCAGCCGCGAGAACTTGTAGTTCTGCGTGAAGGTCCAGTCATCGGAAAACTCATGGCTGAACAGCCAGCCCGCGCTGAGCTGCGTGCGCTTGAGCCGGTCGAAGCCGGGTTCGCCGGCATTCAGGCGCCGGTCTATCAAACCATAGGGCGTGTCGATGATGGTGCCGTAGGCGGGCAGGAAGCCATTGGTCGGGCGGCCATCTTCGTGCTGGAAGCTGCTCAGCAGCGTCAGCGATGTGCGCGGGCTGAATTCGAAAGTCACGCTGGGAGCCAGGTAATAGCTCTTCATGTCCGTGTGATGTTGCATGCCGTCCTCGCGGCGCGCCTGCGCCACGATGCGGTAATAGGCCGTACCGTTCTCGTTGGCCACGCCGTTGTAGTCGAAGCCCAGACCCAGGCGGCCGCGATGGCCGGCCTCCGCCTGCATCAGCAGGGCTTCTTCCTTGTGGGGGCGCTTTGTCACCAGATTGACCACGCCGCCCGCCTCGGAGGCGCCGAACACCAGGGAATTCGGCCCCTTGAGCACTTCCACGGATTCGACGCCGAAGAGCTCGGGCTTCCAGACGAAATAGCCATTGGGCGTGGTGGGCGTGCCATCCAGCGAGATGGACGCGTCGAAGCCGCGGATCTTGAACCACTCCACCTTGTTGTCCGCGCCAAACGGTTCGCTGAGGATCCCGGCCTGGTAATGCAGGGCCTGATCCAGCTTGCGGGCTCCCTGTGCGTCGATGTCCTCGCGCTTCAGCACGGCGCTGGAATTCGGAGCGTAGAAATCCAGGCTTTGCAGGTCGCCGACGGTTCCGACGACCGTCACCGTGTCCAGGGTCTGGACCGAGGCGGGCGCCTGCGCCGTCGACGCCGAATCCGCTTCCTGCGCCCGGCTTGGCGCCGCGAGGATCACGCCGCTGGTCAACGCCAGAACCGCCCAGGCCATGGGTTGAGAGGTCGTTTCCCGCATGTTTTTTTCCTGATTGAGAAGAGTGAGAAGGCTGGTGGGCCCAAGCCTCGTCATTCGGACGGAAGCGTCCTGGCGTCCATGGGGTGGAGGCTTGGGATTTTATACAATTGAGAATGGTTCTCGAATGTATTCCATTTATTGAATGGGTGCAAGAATTGCCGCAGCCGGCTTCCCGGTCCTGCGGTTCACGACTGCCCCCCGCGAGATCCGGTCGGACGGAGCAGGCCTCGTCCTGCGCGGTCTGGCTGGCCGCCGGGGGCCGGGCGCCCGATGCCTATGTGGCGTCCCAGGGGACGGCGCTGGGCCGGGCGGGGCTATATCAATGCCGTGGACAGGCGCCCCCGCTATCCGAGCCCTGTGCCGGCCTTGACTGCATCCTCATGCAGCGACTCGTTGAGCTGATCCACCACGATCGCCCAGGCCGCATCTTCCTTGATCTGCTCGGTCAGGAACTGGCGCTGGGCATCGTTCCAGTACCGCGCGTCCGCCAGCATGACGCCGGCCGACAGTTGATGGGTCTTGATGAACTGTGCAATTGCCGCCTCATCGGCATCGAGGCCGAGCTGAAGAAATAAATTGGTCATGCGCGGGGTCGACGGGTTCATGTTCGTTCTCCTGAGCCGGATTGATGGGAAACCAGACAGCCGGGCTTCCCCTGCAGATTGTGTACCACACCCGATCATCTCGCGCCGTCTCCTTCCACCGGGCCGAGTTGCCGGCCGGGCGGCTTCCAGCGTGCGGTCCCAGACACAGCGGGTACACTACCCAGCACTGCGGGCTTTGTTCAGGCCTGTAGCACATGTGCCTGGTTTCGCCTTTTTTGCAAGATATACAAGAACGATAGGAGCAAGCAATGAGCAACAAAAATCGGCTGTGGGATATTCTTCTGTCCCTTTCCATGGCGGCTCTTGTGGCTGGCTGCGCCACATCGCCTGCTCCGAAAGACTCCGGCTTTCTGCCCGACTACTCGCGCCTGGAACAAAAGTCCGTCTCCGGAGAAGGAAGCCGGCTGGCCTACGTGAATCCGGAATTCACGGCCGCCCGCTATAACGCGATAAAGCTTGATCCGGTCGTGTATTACCCCGAGCCTCAGGCCACCGCCGACGTCTCGATGGATGTATTGACTCAGATCCGTAACGAGATGGACCAATCGCTGCGCAGGAAGCTGGGGGAAAAGGTCAAGATGGTCGACCATGCCGGGCCGGGCGTGGCCCATGTGCGCGTTGCAATCACGGCTATCGGGGCTGAAACACGCAACCTGAAGGTCTATCAATTCATCCCTGTCGCCCTGGCCGTGACAGGGGCCAAGGCCGTGGCCCAAGGGGGCCTGCCGCGCGACGCCACAATCGCGATCGAAACGCATGTCTCCGACAGTGTGTCGGGCGAGCTGCTGTACGCCGCTGTGCGCGGAGGGACCGGCGAGCGCGTGGTCGACGCGGCACAAGGGCAGGGCGGCGTTCAACTGGCCAGCCTGCAGCCCCTGCTCGACGAGTGGGGCACAGCCGCGGCCAACGCCGTCCAGAACTACGTCAAAGGAAAATGAACCGAAGGGCCGTAAGGGGCCACGGGCCGTTCATGCAAGGTGCCTTTGGTGTGAACAGGCGAGTTGGCTCTTGGGGGCTGGCGTCATTCAGCCAAACCAGGAAGCGTGCCATTTCAGCATCCAGGCGCTCGGCCGGTGGCGATTCACAGGGGCCAGCGCGCCGATTGCCAGATATATTCACCGGGTTTCATGCGGTGATTGTGGGGCGTTTCCGCCGCGACGTCAATTTTGGATACGGGCGGTGGGGGTACTAAAATCACTCGATAGTCTTCAACATAAAGGCGTTGATACTCGCCATCAAGATATCGCGGCGCTTTCTGGTTTTCATCCCGAGGCGCCGATCTTTCAGCTCGCGGTCACAGGACGGGGCTGAGGATGGCCATGACGCTGTTGCGAAGCCGGTATCGCAGACCCCATGCGGCCACGTCGGTTTGGCTGACCGGCCTGGATTGCGCAATATATTCTTCCTGCCTGCGGCGGATGGCCTGCGTCAGATCTTTGTCGCAGAACAGGATGTTGTTCTCGAAGTTCAGGTCAAAGCTGCGACGGTCCATGTTCGCTGAACCGATCAGTGTCATCTCGCCATCCACCGTCAGCGATTTGGTGTGCAGCAGGCCGCCGATATATTCGTGAATGCGGACGCCCGCATCCAGCAGTTCGGAATAGTGGCTGCGGCTTGCCGCCGCCACAAACCAACTGTCATTCCGGGCGGGCAGGACGATGGTCGTCGCGATCCCGCGCCGGGCGCTGGCGCAAAGCGCCGCCTGCATCGGGGCATCCGGGACGTAGTAAGGCGTCGTTATCACCAGTTCCCGCCGGGCGCTGAACATCAATGTCGAGAAGAGTTCGGGCATGGCGGAATAGTGATTCTCGGGTCCGGTCCCTATGACCTGGGCCACAAACCCATGTTCCCGTTGCGGCATGGGACATTCCGCCAGTTCCCGACAATCCTCCCGGGTGCAGATCAGCCAGTCGGCGAGGAAAAGCCGCTGGTTCTGCCGCGCGATCGGGCCTTCGAACCGGACAACCGCGTCAACCCACGGCGCGTATTTTGCTTTGACGGCGAATTCAGGGTCGGCGCAGTTCTGGCTTCCGCAATAAGTGATCTGGTTGTCGATCACAACGACCTTGCGGTGGTTACGGACATCGACGCGTCCCTTCAGGATGCGGACCACGATGTTGCCGATCGGCTGCGCGCGCGCCAGCTGCACGCCGGCACGGCTCATCGCCGGCCAGTGCTCGCTACGGATGAAGTCGCGCGACCCCAGATCGTCGACGATCACGCGGCAAGCGACCCCGCGCTGGGCCGCGCGCATCATCGCTTCGACCACCTTGCGCCCGTTCATGTCGGGCAGCCAGATATAGAAAAGAAGGTGCACATGCTCTTTTGCCGCGTCAATATCCTTGACGATGGCGTCGATTGCGGAATTCGAATCGTCGAGCAACCGCCCCGTATTGCCGCCGGCCGGCGCGTAGCCACTGATGGCCATGCCTATCGAGAATCCTGGCGCAGCGTTCTCTGGAATGCCGGGCTTGCCCTCGGCCAAACCGGAAGATGGGAATCGAATGCGGCCAAGCGGCTCACGGTGAACTGAAAGACCGGTCGAGCGGACTTCGCCCAGCATCAGGTACGCCAAGGCGCCGACATAGGGCAAAGCCATGATGAAAAGAATCCATGCAACGCGCGACGCCGGATCGCGGCGCGGCCGCAGCAGGACGCGGACCGATAGTCCGGCAATAATCAAAAGATGGACAATCAGCCACATGGCGATACCCTTGTTTTCAGCACCGGTGGATTTTCCGGCGAAATTATCACATGGTGGCGTGTCATGAACGGCCGCGCTCCGGGCCGTGGATCGCCGTCACGACCGTGGCCATGATCAGGTCTTCATTCGGACGTTCCGGCGGCGCGCATCAGGGTTCGGTATGCGTTGCGGGACGCGAAGACGACGCCCGCGACGATCACAAGCAGCCCAGTGAATAGAAGAACGTCATGCCGCCAGCCAGAGTGCTTCAAGCCAGTGCCGATCAAGGCCAGATGCTTTCCTGTATGCCCCAGGTACACCTCGACGATAAGGGCGGGCGACATGGCCATGATTCCAGCCATAAACTGCGGAAACCGTATGCCGGCGGCGCCCAGGGAATAGTTGATCAGGGTCTGATTCAGCGGAGCGAGCCGGAGCAGCAGCTGTAATTTGAAGTTTCCGCCGCCGGCCGCCCGCTGGATCATGGCGGACATCCTGCCTGTTCCCAGTTTCCGTTGGATCGGCTCGCGCAGGAGCCGGTATGCAAGCCCGTATTGCAAGGCCGCCGCCAGGAAATTGGCCAAAAGTATGACGGCAATGCCCCACCCTAGCCCGAAAAGAACGCCGGCGGCGACGCCAAACACGGATTCCGGCAGGAAAAGAGATATTGCGACCACGACCAGAACGGCAAACATCAGCATGCCTGTCAGCCCGAACCCGGTGATCCATGATTCAAGCGACTCAATGTGGCCCGCCAGTTCGTGCCCGGAAAAACCGGCAACGGCGGCGACCAGGATCAGCGCGCCGGCCACGATCAACGCCGGCCGCATCCAGACATGCATATGCCAGGCGTCAATACGACTTCGGACAGAGACTCCGGCCCTTGTTTTCATGTAAGCGATCACTTTGGCATCGTTGTCAGGCGACAGCTATGGGGGTGAGCGTAACACGAAGGGCGCGCGGTTCTTGCGCCGCCGCTTTTCCGGTGTCCCAGGCAGCGTGATCGCGGTGCCAGCTGACGCGCGCCGCCACAAAAAATGGCATCATCGTCAATTCGCGGCACCAGGGCGGATTGCGACTGCGCAACCGCGGCCTTACCCCTCAACCGAAAAGGAAAATGCACATGACCTCCCCCAAAGACGCAGAGAACTTCAAGGCGCTGGCTGGCGTGACCACCGCTACACTGACGACCATTCTGCTCAAGAAGGGCCTGCGCAACGTCTGGATTCGCGGGGCGTTTCCGATCACCCCCGCCGCCCAGGGCAAGCGCATCGTCGGGCGGGCCTTCACCGTGCGCTTCGTGCCCGCCCGCGAGGATCTGGCGACCCCGGAATCCTGGAGTTCCCCGAAATCCACCCGTGCCGCGATCGAACAGATGCCGGCCGGTTGCATTGCCGTAGTCGATGCGAACGGAGTCAAGGATGCCGGCTTCTGGGGTGACATCCTGTGCGCGCGCATGGCCAGGCGTGGTGTCGCCGCGCTGGTGAGCGACGGTGCGGTGCGCGATCTGGCCGGGGTGCTGTCCACGGGCCTGGCGGTATGGGCCAGCGGCGCCGCCGCGCCGCCGTCCGTGGCCGGGTTGACTTTCGTGGACTGGCAACAACCCGTGGGCTGCGGTGGTGTGGCCGTCTTTCCCGATGACGTCATCGTCGCCGATCAGGACGGCGCCGTTCTGATTCCCGCCAGCCTCGTTGATGAGGTGGTCGGGCTGGCCGTCGAGCAGGAGCGCATGGAGGGCTGGATCATGGACGAGGTGCACGGTGGCGCTGCGCTGCCTGGCCTGTACCCGCTCAACGCCGAGAACAAAGCCCGCTATGAGGCCAGCAAGAAGTCTTGAGGACCGCCGATCCGACCTCAGCAAGACACCGGCCCCACCCGGCATGCGTAATGCGCCGCAAATCTTTCAGCGCGGCAAAGGCCTTCGTGGGCAGCGGACTGACAGGGGGCACGCCGCGCCTTCAGTCAGACACGGGCCTATGCTGCGCGGCTCAGCTTCACCGCCGGGAAATCCACCGGCACGGCGAAAGCGATATTGATGTAGTTCGTGAACAGATTCAGGGCGACATGCGCGAGTATCTCGACGATTTCCTCATCGCTGAAACCCGCGTCACGTACTGCCTGCACGTCGGCATCATTTACCTGACCACGTGCCTCGACCAGTTTCAGGGCGAATCGCAGCGCGGCGGCGGTCTTGGGGTCGGACGATCCGCCGGCCTGTGCGGCTGAAAGCTCCTCGGGCGTGGCGCCGGCCTTGCGGCCCAGTACGGTGTGCGCAGCCAGGCAGTATTCGCAAGCATTGCGGTCGGCCACGGCCACGGCGATCTGTTCGCCGAGCTTGGCGTCGATGATGCCTCCACCGAGAGCGCCGAACGAGCCCCACATGCTCTTGAGCGCTGCTGTGGAATTCGCAACGGCTTTGAACATGGCGGGCGTTGCGCCGAAAGCGCCGTGGATCTGCGTCAGCAATGCCTGGCGCTCGCCGGAGGCATCGCTGGTTTCGATAAGAGGGACTCGGGACATGGCGGTACTCCTTGAAGTGGATGAATGCCGTACACAGGAACTGCGCACAGAGGAAATAGTAGGTAGAATTTATGGACTTACGGTGATTATTCGTCCATGAAAATTATCCAAGAGTCCATATCTCGGGCAGAAACCCCTGCGCCATCGATAGACCGGCTATCCGCGGTGCTGGATCGGTTTCGCGTACAGGCCGCACTGTTCCACACGGGAAGGCTGTGCGGAAACCGTGCCTTCGAGGCGCTGCCCGGCCGTGCTTTCATGCATGTGCTGCGTCGGGGCGAAATGGAAGTCCGGCACCTGCCCGGCGAGACCGATGTAACGAACCTGCACTTGGCCGGGCCCACACTGCTCCTCTATCCCAGGCCGCTGCACCATGTCTTCGTGAATCCCCCCCAAGATGGCACGGACTTCACCTGCGCAACGCTGGACTTCGATGGCGGCGAACGCAATCCCATCGTGCAGTCCTTGCCTTCGGTCATTCATGTGCCTTTGGATGCGGTAGACGGCCTACGGCCCGCCCTGGACCTGCTGTTCGCGGAAGCCGACCATGTGCGCTGCGGTTCGCGTTTGCTCGCCAACAGGCTATTCGAGGTGGTGCTGATTCAATTGCTTCGCTGGATCGTCGATCATCCTGCGGAGGTTGGTGTGGCCAGCGGCTTGATCATGGGGCTGTCCGACCCGCGCTTGGCCAAGTCGTTGGTGGCGTTGCATCACGCACCGCACGAAGACTGGCCGCTGGAACGCATGGCGGCGATTGCCGGTATGTCGCGCAGTGCTTTCGCCGCCGCCTTCAAGGCTGCGACGGGCACTACGCCAGCCTCCTATCTGACCGATTGGCGGCTGACCTTGGCGACGTCGATGATGCGGACAGGGCGGCCTGTGAAGTTGATCGCGGCAGAACTCGGCTTCGCAGGCTCGGCCTCCCTGTCCAAGGCATTTCGGCAGCGCATGGGAGTATCGCCGCGCGAGTGGCTGGCGGAAGGTAAGCGCCCGACGATGGGTTCAATCGCTTGGCGCGGTTCGTTGTCCGATGGCAAAAGCTATGGAAGGTGCCGAAAGTAGGTTTCGCGTACGCTGCTCGCCGCCTGATCGACGTCGAAGGCCGGCAAGCCGGGACGCAGCAGTGTGTCCATGTCGCGGCGGAACCCGACCTTGGTCAACCGGGCACCTTGGCGTGCCGCGCCCGTGCCGGACAGCGGCGTGCCGGCATAGACGGGCGTAATGACGCGATAGTAGGCTTCCTCTTCGGCTTTGCCGAGGGTAATGGCTGGGATCATCCTGCGGCGCCGCCCGCGAGCGACTCCAGATAGGCGATGACCGCGTCGGCCCGCCCCTCTTGAATGAGGGTATCCGCTGTCTTATAGCCGAAGGCGCGTAGCGGCTCGTTGCGAAGCAGGAACGCCGCCCGTTTTTCGTCGCCGGTCATCTCGACGGCGACGGTCAGTACCCTGACCATGTCCTGCAGATACTTCTGCAACTGAGGCGCCTGGGGCCTTGCAGTCGGGGTATTGCGGTGCACGTGCGCACGCTCGGCCAGTTCCTGGACCTGGAAGCCGAAGAACTCCCCGATTCGGGCCGGGGACAGATACGGCGTATCCGGCTCGCGGAACTGCTCAGCAAAGGGTCGTTGCAGTACGGTGCTCATAGCACATACTCCATGCAATTTATATGCACTTATTTTGCACTATTATCGCTCTCGATACAACCGAGCCATCTAAGGCCGAACGACACCTCGCGGCGCATTTTTGTGAGAAAGCAAGCACCGCGCCAGAGAAACCGGTCACGTCGCAAATCGTATTGTTGCCTGACGCACGAACGCGACTGCGATGAGATGCGAGGCACCGGGCCGTTCTGGCCCATACCTCGGAGATTTCTCATGGCTACCCATCCCATCCACCACAACCCGCACGGGCACGATTCGTTCACCACGCCGACCGCGCTCATGCTCGACACCCGGCTGGACCATGGCGTAGCGGAATAGCTGATTGAGCCAGCCCCGAACCTTTTCGGCGGTGGTGAAGGCCTTGCGGCGCAGTACGTCGAGAAGGCGCGGGTTGTCCACGTCGAAGATGGACATCTGGCCCAAGCAGGGCAGCACATCCTTGGGAAAGATACGGTCGATCTGCGACAGCGTGCTCTGGCGACCGCTCTTCAGGCTCAGCGCCTTGAAGTCCCTCCAGCTCTTGAACACGGCAGCAAAGGTGTTCGACGGCGCCGCCAGCGCCGCCGCCTTGGTTTGCAGGCGATGAATACGCGGGTCGATGCCCTGGGCGATCTGCGCACGCAGATCATCACGCCGCTCGCGTGCCTGCTTGAGAGAAAGGTCATTCCCGCCACACGCAAAAAAGCCCAAACCGGAGTTTGGGCTTTTTCTGGAATCTGGAGCGGGAAACGAGACATGTATCGAGCCTGTATCATTTTGATATTAAACAGGTTATTGTTTCCTGCTTCGTAAGTTTAGCCTTGATGGCGGCCTTGATCCAAGTGGCCGTTGCTAGACACTGTTGTCTGTGGCTCCTGGGCCGCAAAAGTTGTTGCTAGTGGCTGATTTGATGCTTGTAAGCTACAAAATTTCTGATACATGCGATTTATGTCGATTGACGGATGGTAATCCAGCTGTTCCTCTTGTGGTGGCGTATCTCACGGGCTACATTTTAAGCATAGAAGTAAATTTTTGACGCTTAGGGGATACAGTGACAACACTAGCTGACGTCGCAGACTTGCTGCGTAGCGTGCGCAGGGAAGCCGGCCTGAGCCAGGAAGCCCTGGCCCAACGTGCCGGGGTTTCTCGCACGACCGTTGCTCGCATGGAGACGCTTGCCAAAGGCGACATGAGCGTTTCCGCATTGTTGCGGCTGCTGGAAGCCGCGGGCTACGACCTCAAGCCCGTCAAGCAGGGCCACGTCAGAACCGTCGAGGATATCCTGGCCGAGCAGCGACAGGGCGACGGACTATGAGACTCGACGTGCATGTGTGCGGAAGGATAGTCGCCAAGCTCTATCGGGAGCGTGACGAGTATGTCCTGAGCTATCTGCCGGATACCGATCCTGCAGACTTCGTCAGCCTAACGATGCCGGTGCGAGCGGAACCCTGGCGCTGGCCGCGTGATCTACACCCTTTCTTTCGGCAGAACCTGCCTGAAGGCTATCTGCTGAGCATCATTCGTGAAGAGTTCGGGCCGCTGCTCGATGGCACGGATCTTTCACTGCTGGCGGTGGTGGGCGGAATGGGGATTGGGCGTGTGACCGTCACACCAGAAGGTGGGTCGTTTGGTGGTGAAATGGAGCCGCTGCAGATTGAGTCCTTGCTCAAGGCGGAAAACACCACGGCGCATTTTGCCAGCCTGGTGCGCCGGTATGCACGGGCATCCATATCAGGCATGGTGCCCAAGTTCATTGCGCCGGAAGAGGGAGCGGATGCGTCTGCACATGCTGTGGGCAAGCCCACATTGCGTACCAGCCGCCATATCATCAAAGGCTCGGACGACAGTACGCCTTATCTCGGGTTCAACGAGTTCTACACCATGCGGGTGCTGGAGCGCCTGAACGTAGTGCCTGTGGCCAGGACACGGATGTCGGAGGATGGGCGTGTCCTGGTCGTGGATCGGTTTGATGTGGATGAGCAGGGTGTTGTCACGCATGGAGTCGAAGATGCCTGCGGCTTGCTGGGGCTACCGCCCCACGAGAAATATGCAACGACGACCGAGCGTGTGTTGAATGCCACACGTGTGTACATACCTGCCGCAGCCATGCGAGAGCAGTTGGAGCAGTTCGGCTGGCATTTGCTGACCAACTATGTAGTGCGCAATGCCGATTGCCATGCCAAGAACATCGCGCTGTATTACACCGGCTTGAAAGATGTAGCCTATACGCCGATCTATGACGTCGTTACCACGCAGGCGTATCCCCGCTATGCACCGAATCCGCCGGGGTTGTCGGTTGATGGACGGCAAGCCTGGGCGGTGGGAAAAACCTTGGAGCGGTTCTTCAAGGCTAGGTTGGGCATTGCGCCGAAGCAGTATGCGGAGATGGTCGAGCGACTATGCGAATCGGCCGTCGAGGTTGGGCAAGAAGTGATCGAGGCTGCTAGGAATGAGCCGCGCTGGCATACCGTTGCCAAGCAGATGGTGCATGCCTGGAATGATGGGATGGCTTCGTTGCGGAGCCCGAAGAACTTCGTCGCTTTCAGAGGGTTGGATGAAGCGATTGCTCAGGCTGGGTTTTCAGAGCCTGATAGGCTGGAAAATGGGCGAGAGGTGATCGGGCGGTCGGAGTTGTTGGGGAGACGGAGCAAGAAGTAGGGTCTGCTATCGGCTGCGGATTCAACCGGTGGATGCAACATACTAGACGCTACATAAGCAGAAGGAGTGTTGCAGATGAAGCAGCGACCTCGAATCTACTATACGGAAAGCCAGAAAGCTCTGATGTGGGAGCGCTGGCGTAAGGGCGAATCACTTCAGCAAATCGCCCAACTGTTTGATCGTAACCACTCATCGATCCAGCGGATTCTTGCGG
>JACCES010000030.1 GCA_013416455.1 Alcaligenaceae bacterium
ACCAGATCGTATGCCGCGTCCGGAACTATGCCGATTCGGCTACCCAAGGAGCAACAAATGGCTATGGCTGCACGGAGCTTTGATGGATCGAGTATCGGCATAGTCTGGCCTCTAGAGTTGGTTGAGGAACGCCATCAACCGGTCATCGGGATGGAACTTGCCCGGCTTGCTGTCGAACGGAATCGTCTTGGCGAGGATCTTCTCCTTCAGTGCCAGATCCGCTTCGAGATAGATGTGCGTGGTCTCGATGGATTCATGGCCGAGCCACAGCGCGATGACGGATGTCTCCACCCCAGCGTGCAGCAGATCCATGGCCGTCGTGTGGCGCAGGCAATGGAACGTGATGTGCTTTTTCTTGAGCGAGGGACAGGTCGCGCTGGCAATGGCCAGGTGCTTCTGCAGCAGGCGAGCCACGGCATCCGCGCTCAACGGCCCGCCGCGCATACTAGGGAAGATGATGCCATCCTGGGCCAGACCCGTTTCATCGAACCACGCCTGGAGTGCGGCCGTGACTGGCTTGCACAGAGGAATGGCACGCTGCTTGCGGCCCTTGCCCAGAACTTCCACGCGGGCACCCGTGCCGAACACCACATCCTGGCATTTCAGGGCCGTCACCTCGGACAGGCGCAATCCCGTTTGCAAGGTCAGCAGCAACAGCGCGTGATCCCGTCGGCCGCTCCAGGTACGCATGTCTGGCGCATTCAGCAGCGCATCCGCCTCGGGGCGCGTCAGGAAGCCGATCAGCTTGCGATCAAACCGCTTGGTTGGCAACACAAGAATACGCTGTATCTGCGCGCCATGTGTTGGCATCTCGTAGGCCGCGAAGCGGAAGAACGAACGGATGGCGGTCAGGCGCAGATTGCGGGTCTGGGCCGTCACGCCTCGTGTTTTCTCCAGCTCCGTCAGGAAGGCGGCGACCAGCGTTGCATCGAGCTGCGCGAAGTCCAGCTGCTCTGGAGCGGTATGCAGACGTTTTTGTACGAAGCGCAACAACAACCTGAACGTATCCCGGTAGGAACTGATCGTGTGTGCGCTGACGTGCTTTTGCTGCATCAGCCGCTGCATGAAGAATCGCTGCAAGAGCGCAGAGAAGGTCGGAATGGACGTGCTCATGTTGCGGCCTCCCAGCGATGCTCAAGACGGCCCACGGCCTCCTTCATGAGAGAGGGGTTCTGATGCAGATACCAGTAGGTGTAGACCAGATCGGTATGCCCCAGGTAGGTGGACAGCGCAGGCAGGCGGCGCTCGGGGTCCGCGCCCTCTTCGTAGCAGCGGCGCAGGACTTCGACGGCCATGGTGTGGCGCAAGTCATGCAGCCGAGGGCCCTTGGCATCCGTTGCGCCTCGCAGCCCGAGTTTGCGGGTCATTCTCATGAACGACAGATCCAGCACGCCGTTGGTCACCCGTCGGCCGAGCGGCGAGATGAAGAACGGCTTGACGGCCTTGTCTGCCAAGAACTCATTGCGCTGCTGGCGGTAGATCTTCAGCGCCTCGCAGGTCGTCGCATGCACAGGAACCAGCCGATCCTTGCCGAACTTCGCGTTGCGTATGGTCAGAACACCATTGTCCAGATCGACATCCTCCATGTCGAGGTTCAGCGCTTCGCCAACGCGCATCCCGGTGACGCTGAGCAAACCGAAGATAGCGTAGCGCGTCCAGCGCGAAATCGGCTTGGCACTGCGCCGCCGCTGCAGGCAGGCCGCCAACACGCGCTTGATGTCCTCTTCGCTGAAGATATACGGCCGGAAGGTGCTCGGCTGCCGAGGCAGCAGGTCGGTCGCAGGAATCTCGGTGCGCGGATCGGTGAGGATACGGTAACGGGCGAAGCTGCGCACGATGCGCAGCCGGGCCGCTTGGTAGTTCGCTCCGATAAATGCAGGCTGCTGCGCCCATTGCACCGCCAGCTTTGCCGTGATGTGCGCGGCATGACGCTGCTCCACGAAGGTGGCGAAGTCCGGCAGCAACTGCCCATCCTTCTTGAGCTTGAAGCCGAGGGAGCGTCGCAACTCCAGATAGTCCGAGATGTCGGCACGCAGGCTGTTCATGGCAATTCTCCCGGCCACGGCAGAGCAACTTCGCGCAGGGCTTCAATATCCACCTTCGCATACCGCCGAGTGGTTTGCGGGCTACGATGGCGCAGTATCTGCCCGATCTCGGTCAGCGATGCTCCCTGGCGTAGCATTCCTACGGCAAGCGCATGACGAAGCTGATGCGCTCCCCTGGAGCAAGACTCAATGCCGGCTCGCTTCAGTGCCCGTGCAACGATCACACTGACGTCGCTGCAGCCCCGCAGTTCACCACAGGGCGCGTGCGCGCACAGGAATACCCTGCGGCTGCTCGATCGTGGACGCCCATATTCAAGATAGGTGGCGATTGCTTGCCCAACATCATGCGGCAGCGGCAATGGTCGCCGCTCGCGGTCCTTGCCGTGCACGATCAGGCAACCGTCACCCCAGTCGATATCGTCCAGCTCAAGTCGCACGACCTCGCCAGCACGCAAGCCGAGCCTGGCCAACAACAGCAGGATGGCGTGATTGCGCAATCCCACTGGCTCCTTCCATGTCGCACTCGCATTCAAAAGCGCCTGAACACAATCCGCCGGCATCGCCCTTGGAATCGACGCCATGGACCACCCGGCCACCGATGGCACTGCCGCCGCAAGATCGCCATGGACATAGCCACGCGATCTTGCAAAGCGCAAGAACGAGCGCAATGCAGTGACGATGTGCTTGGCCGAGACAAACTTACGATTCTTTGGTGCATTCCTGCGCAGGTAGTCCGCCATCTGGTTGGCCTTCACGGATGCGAGCTGCCAATCGTGCTCGACTGCCACGTCCGTCAGGAAGCGCCTGACATACCCGCAGTAGTTCTCGATGGTCGTTGGCGCCAAGCCTCGTGCTTCCAGCAGGAAGGCACCGTACTCCTGCAATACCCGCTCGATGCTGGATACCTCGGCCATGACCACTGGCGGGCTGTCGATGACGCCTCTGTCCCGAAGCCAGGCCACCATGCCGGACAACGTGAAATGGTCTCCGGCCTTCAGAAGCCCGTGTCGGGCGCGATCACGCAGGAACGCCTCTCCGTGCTCGCCAGCGATCTCGTTGATTGCGATGTCGCACCGATGCAGCCACCGGCTGAATTCGGCGACCAGGTAGGTCTTCTTCCAAAACGCGACCTGCGAATATCCGTGGTCGGCAAGGTATTCAGCATACGGCTCCAGATAGGGAACCAGTGGCCCTTCGGCGTGCAGTCGAGAGGGCCTTTTGCGGCAGGCTCTGCTCATCGCAACCTCCTTGGAGGCATATCCGGTTTGACCCGGACTATGCCGATCAAGTTCCAGTACGACACCCCTGAAAGGACGCATATGAACATCCAACTCGGCATAGTTTCGGACGCGGCATACGATCTGGT
>JACCES010000031.1 GCA_013416455.1 Alcaligenaceae bacterium
TGACCATTTCGGCGGATGGCGAGTACAGCTATGCGCGTAACGAGAGTACGCCGGGTGATGTCTCGGATGTATTTACCTATACCCTGACGGATGGCGACGACGATACGGATACGGCGACCCTGACCATTACCATTGCGGACGCGGGTGTGGGTTTTGAGGACTTGGAGGACGACCAGGAGAGCGATGGCGTCCTGCGGGGCAGCGATATCTTCGTGAATGAAAGCAAGCTGGCCGGGGGCACGGGTGTCGGTGATGGCGCCGCAGAGCAAACCGGCACCTTTACGGTGAGTTCGCCGGACGGCATTGCCAATCTGAGCATTACGCAAGGCGGCAACACCGTCACGCTGGTAACAGACAACGTCGTTCATGATTTCACGGGGGAGGGGCCGCTCGTCATCACGACGGCCTTGGGCAACACCCTGTCCATCACGAGCTTCGATGCGAGCACCGGCGAGGTCGGCTACACCTACACCTTGCTCAGTGGTGAGACCCACGAGGACGGCGACGGCCGCAACGATCTGTTCGAAAGCTTCACCGTCACTCTGGAAGACATGGATGGCGACGACACGACCGGCACCCTGGGCGTGCGCATCGTCGATGACGTGCCGGTGATTACGGAAGGTGCCGGCGACCCGGCATTGTCTGTGGATGAAGCCAGTCTGGCTGCGCCTGCTTCTCTGGCGTTCGCGGGGCTGTTCGATATCAACCATGGCGCGGATGGCGAAGGCGCGGTGCCGCTGCAATACAGCCTGAGCGTTGGCAGCGCAGGCGTGGACAGCGGCCTGGTGGATACGGAAACCGGTACTGTCATCCTGCTTTATGTGGAAGGGAACGATGTTGTCGGCCGTGTGGGCGGCCCGGCGGGCGATATCGCTGTTGTCGTCAGCGTGGACGCGGCAAGCGGCACGGTGACGCTGGAGCAGAAGCGTGCCGTCCAGCATGATGATCCCGACGATCATAATGACAGTATCAGCATCAGCGATGGCGCTATTTTCCTGTCCGTCGTGGCCACCGATGGCGATGGCGACTCGACCGATCCATTCAGCGTGGATATCGGCAGCCGCCTGTCATTCATCGATGATGGTCTGGATGCCGTCGACGACGCGAACGAGGTGCCGCAAGGCTCGTATCTGGCCGTGACGGGCAATGTGATTGCCGGCGATGGCACGAGTGGTGAGGATACGGTGGGCGCGGATGGCGCCAGGGTCACGCAGGTGACGTTTACGCATCCCGATGACGGTTTGCAGACGGTTGTCGTTCCCGACACCAATGCCGACGTCACCATCCCTGGTCAATACGGCGTTCTGACCATTTCGGCGGATGGCGAATACAGTTACCAGCGCAATCCGGACACGGCAGGCGGGGTTGAGGACGAGTTCACCTATACCCTGACGGATGGCGACGACGATACGGATACGGCGACCCTGACCATTACCATTGCGGACGCGGGTGTGGGCCTTGAGGGCTTGGAGGACGACCAGGAGGGCGATGGCGTTCTGCAGGGCAGCGATATCTTCGTGAATGAAAGCAAGCTGGCCGGGGGCACGGGTGTCGGTGACGGCGCGGCAGAGCAAACCGGCATCTTTACGGTGAGTTCGCTGGACGGCATTGCCAATCTGAGCATTACGCAAGGCGGCAACACCGTCACACTGGTAACAGACAACGTCGTTCATGATTTCACAGAGGAGGGGCCGCTCGTCATCACGACGGCCTTGGGCAACACCCTGTCCATCACGAGCTTCGATCCGGAAACCGGCGAGGTCAGCTACACCTATACCTTGCTCAGTGGTGAGACCCACGAGGACGGCGACGGCCGCAACGATCTGTTCGAAAGCTTCACCGTCACTCTGGAAGACATGGATGGCGACGACACGACCGGCACCCTGGGCGTGCGCATCGTCGATGACGTGCCGGTGATTACGGAAGGTGCCGGCGACCCGGCATTGTCTGTGGATGAAGCCAGTCTGGCTGCGCCTGCTTCTCTGGCGTTCGCGGGGCTGTTCGATATCAACCATGGTGCGGATGGCGAAGGCGCGGTGCCGCTGCAATACAGCCTGAGCGTTGGCAGCGCAGGCGTGGACAGCGGCCTGGTGGATACGGAAACCGGTACTGCCATCC
>JACCES010000033.1 GCA_013416455.1 Alcaligenaceae bacterium
ATTACTCACAAGCTAAGCTCAACGCTATCGCGAGGCGATTGAATGAGCGTCCGAGAAAAACCTTAAACTATGAAACACCGGCACAACGATTTAACCAAACCGTTGCATCCACCGGTTGAATCCGCAGCCAGAAGCAGACGTTCGACTGACCGATGTCAAGATCGACTATAAGATGAAAGCAGCCACAAAAACGCTCCCTCACAAATCCAGCCTCCTGTGCTGATGTCAATATCGAAATATGAACGAAGAAATCAAACAACAACCTTGGGGTGGGCTTAACCAAGTTTTTTCGGAGCGCGAGGATGTTGCAAATCTTGGGAACGCAGGGGAGATAACAACAATACCTACCGAGGCCAAACGAGTTGGTAATGAACACCCTTCCGTACCAATTGAACCTGCGATTTCGCCTCCTCCAATAGCTGAAATCGCTGACACTCGATCCGCTCGCGCCCGCCGATGGACCCCCCTCCAGTCGATAACTGTCTCTGGATTCAAAGCTGTCAAGAAGGCCGTCATCCCCCTTAGTAGCGTCACAATCCTCGTGGGGCCGAATGGTTGTGGAAAATCATCAGTGCTTCAAGCTATCCATTGGGCTGCGCGGGCGGCCAGCTATGTGCTGCCTAAGAATACAAAGGAGATGATTTCCTTTGAGCGGCTCGATTACGTTCCTTCGAGCGAGCCACTCACCACGCTCCACAACGGCGAGCTCAAAACAGATGCACAGTCAACCCCGGTCGAAATCGTTTTTACACATCGCCCTGTCGGTGAAGAGTCCAGTCAAGCAACAATTCGCATTCGTGCTGCGCGAAATCGGGGCGGGATTACCGTTTATATGGATGGTGGCAGCGCGGTCACACCATACAAGCAGCGATTTCAGTTCATCACAACCTATATTCCAGGCCTTGCGGGCCTGTCTGAAAGGGAATCCATTCTTGCGCAACCTACGCTGCGCAGGCAGGCGGCTAGCGGGGATGCTGGCGGCGTTCTTCGCAACATCCTCCTAAACCTTCGTAGCCGCAAGCAGGGAGAGGAGGATGATAGTCAAGGACTTGAAAGACTCGCCAAGCTCAACGAACTAGTAAATCAGGTTCACCCTGGTGCCCAAGTTAATGTTGCATTCGATGAACGCGAGGACTATCACATCTCTGCGACTTTGAGGACTGACGACCTGCTCAATGAATCACCCCGGGTTTTGAGGAGGCTGCATTTCTTGAGAAAATGGAGCCATGAGCAAGAGCAACAAGTTTTCCCCTGAAGTCCGTGAACGTGCCGTCCGATTGGTGCAGGAGCATCGCGGCGAG
>JACCES010000034.1 GCA_013416455.1 Alcaligenaceae bacterium
AATCCCATGCCGAATTCCAGCATGCCGGCGTCGTTGACCCGGGCGGCGATGCGCAGGGCCATATGCTCTGCGCCGGCGTCCTTTTGGGCCACGCGGATCTGCTCGGCAGCTTCTCTGGTCAGGCTGATCATGTCGTATTTCCTTCTCGGTTAGGCAGCCTTGCGTGCCGCGTTGCGTTGTGACCGGTAGGCCCTGGCCTGTTCCAGGAAAGGGCCGATCCAGCCTTGGGGGCCGCTGCCACGTCGGTGGCAATAGCTGGCCAGGAGCTGTTTGCACGACCACGTTGTTTGCGGCGCTCGATATCGCCACCGGCAAAGTCATCGGACAGCTGCACCGCCGCCATCGCGCGACCGAATTCCTGAAGTTCCTGGCGGTCCTCGACCACAGCATCCCGGCCGACACCCATGTCCACGTCGTGATGGACAACTACGGCACGCACAAGACCCCGGCGGTCAAACGCTGGTTTGCGCGGCACCCCCGCTTTCATCCGCATTTCACCCCGACCTCGGCCTCGTGGATCAACCAGATCGAGCGCTGGTTTGCCGAGATCACGCGCAAGCAGATTCGTCGCGGCACGCATCGCAGCACCCGAGAACTGGAGCAGGCCATTCGTGACTACCTGGCCACGTACAACTTGAATCCAAGGCCTTTCGTCTGGACCAAGACCGCAGACCAAATCCTTGACTCGATCAAACGATTTTGTCTGCGCATTTCTGACTCAGGACACTAGGTGTATAGCGCCGGGTGATTATATGGTCGCAGACAGGTATGCTTTGTACATGGGAAGAGCCGTCATGCAGGCACTTGTTGATGATCTTGTTGATGATCTGAAGCTGTCACAGGAAGCTGCCTGTGCGCATGAGCCTGCCCTTGCGCCCGCCGCCAACCCCCTTGCAGGAGTCTGACGCGTCATGCTGATTGCCCTCCACAAAAACGCACGAACCACCCCCGCCATCCGCCGCGAGATTGCCCAATCCACGGAACCTGTCGCCGCCTGCGCCCGACGGCTTGGCATCAGCGAGATGAC
>JACCES010000035.1 GCA_013416455.1 Alcaligenaceae bacterium
AGGGAGCCATCCTTGAAATACCACCCTGGTCTGTTTGCGGTTCTAACCTTGGCCCGTGATCCGGGTTGGGGACAGTGCATGGTGGGCAGTTTGACTGGGGCGGTCTCCTCCCAAAGTGTAACGGAGGAGTTCGAAGGTACGCTAGGTACGGTCGGAAATCGTGCTGATAGTGCAATGGCATAAGCGTGCTTGACTGTGAGACTGACAAGTCGAACAGGTGCGAAAGCAGGACATAGTGATCCGGTGGTTCTGAATGGAAGGGCCATCGCTCAACGGATAAAAGGTACTCTGGGGATAACAGGCTGATACCACCCAAGAGTTCATATCGACGGTGGTGTTTGGCACCTCGATGTCGGCTCATCTCATCCTGGGGCTGTAGCCGGTCCCAAGGGTATGGCTGTTCGCCATTTAAAGAGGTACGTGAGCTGGGTTTAAAACGTCGTGAGACAGTTTGGTCCCTATCTGCCGTGGGCGTTGGATACTTGACGGAGCCTGCTCCTAGTACGAGAGGACCGGAGTGGACGTACCGCTGGTGTATCGGTTGTCATGCCAATGGCATAGCCGAGTAGCTAAGTACGGAAGAGATAACCGCTGAAGGCATCTAAGCGGGAAACTCGTCTGAAGATAAGGTATCCCGGGGCCCAGAGCCCCCTGAAGGGTCGTTCGAGACCAGGACGTTGATAGGCTGGGTGTGGAAGTGCAGTAATGCATGGAGCTAACCAGTACTAATTGCCCGTGCGGCTTGATCCTATAACCTTGCAGGTTGTAGCGTGAGACAAGTGCCGCGAAACAAACGCAATACCCCGCAAACCCACAACCCTACACACACACACACACACCTTCGGGCGGCAAGAGACAGACGGCCGGCGCACTCGTACAGCGCCCGCCCCATCGCCTTGCCCGCCAATGTGCTTCGACCCCGATTGGCCCTGCTGCGCGCCCTGGCGCACAGCAAGGCAACCCGTTACGCTTGACGACCATAGCAAGGTGGACCCACTCCTTCCCATCCCGAACAGGATCGTGAAACGCCTTCGCGCCGATGATAGTGGACGTACGTCTGTGAAAGTAGGTCATCGTCAGGCACTTAT
>JACCES010000036.1 GCA_013416455.1 Alcaligenaceae bacterium
AGGATGGAATCGGCGGTTGCCGTCCAGACGAATGGACGGTTGTGCTGGTTGTACTGTTCAACGTAACGTTCGATGTCGGCAATCAACTGTCGCACACTGCTGAAGGAGCCGCGCCGGATAGCCTGCTGGGTGATCAGGCCAAACCAACGCTCGACCTGATTGAGCCAGCTCGAATAGGTCGGCGTGAAATGCATGTGATACCGTGCGCGCGTTGCCAGCCACGCCTTGACTTTCGGGTGCTTGTGCGTTGCGTAGTTGTCAACAATCAGGTGCACGTCAAGGTCTGCTGGAACGGCCTTGTCAATATGGTTCAGAAAGGCCAGAAACTCCTGATGTCGATGACGTGACTTGCACTGCGCAATGACTTCACCGGTCGCGGTATTGAGCGCGGCAAACAGAGTCGTCGTACCATGCCGGATATAGTCATGCGTGATACCTTCGAGGTAGCCTAGCCCCATGGGCAACACCGGTTGCGTACGCTCAAGCGCCTGGCATTGGCTTTTCTCATCGACACACAGCACAAGAGCGTTGGTCGGCGGGCTCAGATACAAACCAACGATGTCTCGCACCTTGTCAACGAAGTACGGATCCGTAGAAAGCTTAAAGCTCTTCGAACGATGCGGCTGCACACCGAATAGCGACAGATACCGGGCCACCGAACTCTTGGGGATTCCGCTCTGCGCTGCGGCAGAACGCACACTCCAGTGCGTGGCCCCCGGCGGCTTCTCATGAAGAACCTTCGCCAGGAGTTCCGCTACGGCCTCATCATCATGCGTACGCGGGCGTCCCGAGCGGGCTTCATCATGCAGGCCCGCAAGCCCCTGTGCGACGAACCGTTTCTTCCAATGTGTAATCGCGGGCGAGGTCACTTCACACTGCATGGCGATTGCCTGGTTCGTATGGCCGTCCGCTGCCATCAGGACAATCTTTGCCCGGCGTACCAGCGAATGGGGCAATGAGCGTGATCGGCTCATCGACAGCAATTGCTCGCGCTCCAATTCTGATACGACCACCTCGATTCCCTTGCGTCCCATGATCAGCCCTCCCAGTCGA
>JACCES010000037.1 GCA_013416455.1 Alcaligenaceae bacterium
CTGGTGGTGTCGGCCGCCGACGGCCCCATGCCGCAGACGCGCGAGCACATTCTGCTGAGCCGTCAGGTGGGCGTGCCCTACATCATTGTGTTCCTGAACAAGGCCGACATGGTCGACGATGAGGAACTGCTCGAGCTGGTGGAAATGGAAGTGCGCGAGCTGCTGTCCAAGTACGACTTCCCGGGCGACGATACGCCGATCGTGAAGGGTTCGGCCAAGCTGGCGCTTGAAGGCGACGAAGGTCCGCTGGGCAAGGAAGCGATCCTGCAGCTGGCCGAGGCGCTGGACACGTACATTCCGACGCCCGAGCGGGCGGTGGACGGTGCGTTCCTGATGCCGGTGGAAGACGTGTTCTCGATCTCGGGTCGTGGCACGGTGGTGACCGGTCGTATCGAGCGCGGGATTGTGAAGGTGGGCGAGGAAATCGAGATCGTGGGGATCAAGGACACGGTCAAGACCACCTGCACGGGCGTGGAGATGTTCCGCAAGCTGCTGGACCAGGGCGAGGCGGGCGACAACGTGGGTATTCTGCTGCGCGGCACCAAGCGTGAAGACGTCGAGCGCGGCCAGGTGCTGGCCAAGCCCGGCTCGATCAAGCCGCACACGAAGTTCACGGCCGAGGTGTACATTCTGTCCAAGGAAGAGGGTGGGCGTCATACTCCGTTCTTCCAGGGGTATCGTCCGCAGTTCTACTTCCGCACGACGGACGTGACCGGCACGATCAAGCTGCCCGAGGACAAGGAAATGGTGCTGCCGGGCGATAACGTGTCGATGGAAGTGACGCTGATTGCGCCGATCGCCATGGAAGAAGGTCTGCGCTTCGCGATCCGTGAAGGCGGCCGTACCGTGGGCGCCGGCGTCGTCGCAAGCATCATCGCGTAAAA
>JACCES010000038.1 GCA_013416455.1 Alcaligenaceae bacterium
CTTGAACCGTTTTACCCCAAGGGCGAAGGCCGTGGACGTCCCCCGATTGGCCTGGAACGGATGCTGCGCATGTACATCGCCCAGCAATGCTTTGGCTTGTCCGACGAAGGCACCGAAGACGCCATCTACGACAGCCAGGCCATCCGCGGCTTCGTGCGCATCGACCTGTCGCGGGAAGCGGCACCCGATGCCACGACGCTGCTCAAGTTCCGCCGCCTGCTTGAGACCCACAAGCTGACCGAACGCATCTTCGCCAGCATCAACAACCATCTGGCCGCCAAGGGGCTGATGCTGAAGGAAGGAACGGTGGTGGACGCGACGATCATCTCGGCACCGTCCTCGACCAAGAACCAGAGCGGCCAGCGCGATCCGGAGATGCACCAGACCAAGAAGGGCAACCAGTGGCGCTTCGGCATGAAGATGCATATTGGCGCAGATGCCAGTTCGGGCCTGATCCATACGGTGGTCACCACGCCGGCCAACGTCAACGATGTGACGCAAGGCCATGCCTTGCTGCATGGCGAGGAGAGCCTGGTCTTCGCCGACGCGGGGTATCAGGGTATTGAGAAACGGGAAGAGAAATGCACCGACGCCACCTGGCATGTGGCGATGCGGCCGGGCAAACGCCGTGCCTTGCCGGATACCGAGGTGGGGCGACTGGATGAGCAGATCGAGCGAATCAAGGCGAGC
>JACCES010000039.1 GCA_013416455.1 Alcaligenaceae bacterium
CTTTCAACCATGGTATTTCCAGCCTAATGCCCGGCGCAATCAAAAAACTTTATGGATGTCTGCCATTTTCGTCATTATGGGATCCCATCCGGGACAGGCGCATGGCGTTCAACACCACGAGCAGGGAAGAGAGGGACATGCCGATGCCGGCCATCCAAGGGGTGACGTGACCAAGGGCTGCCGCCGGAATGGCCAGCAGGTTGTAGAGGGCGGCCCAAGCCAGGTTCTCGCGGATGACTTTCTGGGTCTTTCTCGCCAGCCGCACACCATCGGCCAGGCGGCCAATCTCGCTGGAAAGCAGGACCATGTCCGCGGCGGCCTGGGCGGCCTCGGCTCCTTGGTCCACGGCCACGGAAACCTGGGCCTGGGCCAGTACCGGGGCGTCGTTGACTCCGTCGCCCGTCATGGCCACCACGGCGCCGCTCCGTTGCAGGGCGCGCACGGCATCCAGCTTGTCTTGGGGCAGCATGGCGCCCCGGGCATCGTCGATGCCCAGTTCCCTGGCCAGGGCCTGGACGTTTTCCTCCCGGTCGCCGGAGTACAGATGCAAACGCACGCCCATAGCCTTCAGATCCTGAATGAGCGGGTATGCCTGGGGCCGCAGGCTGTCCCCCAGGCAGAACCAGGCCAGCACGCCCGCGCCGTCCGCCAGGCCTACCACGGTGAGCCCCGGCGCATGCAG
>JACCES010000003.1 GCA_013416455.1 Alcaligenaceae bacterium
AACGAGGGGTACTCGCCGCGATGCTCCTGCACCAATCGGACGGCACGTTCACGGACTTCAGGGGAAAACTTGTTGCTCTTGCTCATGGCTCCATTTTCTCAAGAAATGCAGCCTCCTCAAAACCCGGTGTGATTCAGTTGGCATACATGGGAAAGCTGAAAAACGACATGGGCGTCGTCGCCGTCCACGCCGTTGTCGAATTGATACTTCTGGCGTGGAAGCCGCGCGGCGTCCTGTAGTAGTCGAAGAACGCACGCAGTACCGGGTGGGGATGCTCCGGCAGGTTCTCGGGAAGCACTCGCTGCCCTTTCACAATATTGCCGTTCTCATCGAACGGAACTTCATGGTAGCCCACGGCATATTTGCCGTTTTCCGCATCCGCCCAACGTTGCTGGCTCAGGTACTCAATCACCTTTTGACGCTGCTCCATGGTGTAGCTGTCTTCATGGCTGCGACTCATGCTGCGCGACATGTCATACATGGAGGTCGTGGCAAGCGCCTTGATCCGCGAATCGCTGGTGGCCGCCGTCAGCGCCATGCCGCTGTAGCCGCAGATGCCGATGACACCGATACGGTTACGATCAACGTTAGGTTGCAGGCCGAGGAAATCCACGGCCGCGCTGAAATCCTCGGTGTTGATATCCGGCGAGGCGAGGTTGCGCGGCTCCCCGCTGCTCTCCCCCGTATAGGACGGGTCAAACGCCAGCGTAATAAAACCGCGTTCAGCCATGGTTTGTGCGTAAAGGCCCGACGACTGCTCCTTCACGGCGCCAAATGGCCCGCTGACGGCAATTGCTGCCAGCCGGCCGCTGGCGTTCTTCGGCTGGTACAAATCGGCCGCCAGAGTGATGCCGTAGCGGTTCTTGAAAGTCTCTTTCCTGTGGTCAACCTTGTCGCTCTTCGCGAAAGTCTTGTCCCACTCGCCGCTGAGTATCGTCTCCTGCTGCGCGACCGCCCGCGCCGGCGCAAGTATCCCGATACCCATGGCGGCAACTCCGCTTCCAGTCATTTTCAACATGCTTCGGCGACCCTCGTCAGCCTTTTCAGGTGAAGAGATTGCGCTGCGAGTCTCGTCGCTCTTGTCCATGATGCGCCCCTTGCTGTTTTAACGTTCACGATTGGCGTGCGGCCTGAAGAACCGCTATGTTCCCGATGGGCTCGTCTGTCAGCGACCCGCGACATGTCTGGGCCAAGCCTTCGGCCACCACACCAAAATTTTCGCCTACTGAAACCATGATTACTATCTAATTAATTCTTAATAGGCCTATTAGCTGAATTAATCAATAAAGTATGCGAAACTTCACGCATGCTCAAACGCAACCTGAACGATCTTCTGGCTTTTGTGACAGTGGCGCGGGAAGGCAGCTTCACCCGGGCGGCTGCGATCCTGGGTGTTACGCAATCCGCCCTCAGCCAGACAATCAGCGGCCTGGAAACCAAGCTGGATATCCGGCTGCTCACCCGTACAACGCGCAGCGTTTCACCCACGGCGGCAGGCGAACGGCTGCTGAACGCCATTGGCCATCGCTTCGACGAGATCGAGGCCGAATTGGATGAGCTGACGGAAATGCGCGACAAACCTGCCGGTACCGTGCGCATCACCTGCGGAGACCACGTCCTGCGAACGGTACTACTGCCCAAGATCACACCCTTGCTGCTTGAATATCCCGACATCAAGGTGGAGTTCGACGTGAACTATGGGTTTCGCGACATCGTCGCCGACCGATTCGACGCGGGGGTGAGGCTGGGCGATACGATCGACAAAGATATGATCGCAATTCCCATTGGGCCACGCTTACGCATGGCCGCCGTCGCCGCGCCTTCGTATTTCGCAATTCATCCCAAACCCAAGACGCCGCGTGACCTGGTCCAACACAACTGCATCAATATGCGTATGCAGTCCGGCGGCGGGCTGTATGTCTGGGAATTCGAACGCAAGGGACGTCAATTGAATGTTCGGGTGGATGGACAGCTCACATTCAATACCTCACCCAACATCGTGGACGCCGCCTTGGCGGGGCTTGGTATTGCGCATTTGCCGGAGGAAGAATTCGCCTCGTACATCGAGGAAGGGAAATTAATACGGGTCTTGGCGGATTGGTGCGCGCCCTTCTCGGGATATTATCTTTATTACCCAAGTCGCCGGCAGCCATCGCCGGCGTTCTCGCTTGTGGTGGACGCATTACGCTTAACACGGGCGGATATAGGGTGAGCAGGAGCGGCTAGTCAGCTGCCCATTACTGGCCTGGCAAATGTTTGCGATAGCGCAGCCTCAGCCCGTCACGGAAGTTCAGACTGATCAGCGCCACATTGACCGCTCCCGCAACCAGTTCCAGCGCCTGTACGCCATAGAAAATACTGTCGAACAGTCCAGCCTGCGCCCGCATGGACAGAAAGATCGCTGCCGGCGCCAGAATCAATAACCCGATGCCTCCGATGAAAGGCATGCGTCGCCGCTTCGCGGCGATCAACGGTTGCATACTTTTTCCACCCATGGCGAAGCCACTGGCTCCGGTCGCGATCATGACAGGAATGAAACCCAGCAGCGCATATGCAATGCCGTGCTTGACCTGCGCAACTGCCGTCTCGGACAAAAAGAGCTCTGCAATAACCGTGGATATCCAGAAAGCTGTGAGAAACAGAAGCGCCAGCAAGGCTGCGGTCGCATGGACTTTACGTTTCATGGTGGGACCCCAAATGGGTGTAAACATCGACCAACCCGGCTAATACTTTTGCCGCCGTATCCAGCTCTGTCGAAGAAAAAACGGCGGCAAGCTGCGCAACGTGACCGTTCCAGCGCGTGTCGATCCTGGAATAGGTTTGCTTGCCTCGTTTCGTCAGCACATACAGCGGCGAACGCTTATGCTGGGGGTTGTCACGCGTTTCTACCAAGCCATCCCGCGCCAGCAGATTGAGCTGTTTCTGCGCACCCTGTCGGGTAACGCCCATATTTGCGGCAATCTGCGGAGCCGTCAGCGGTTGCCCAGCCAAGGCCAGGGCACCAAGCATCTGCCATCGCGCGCTGGTGAGCCCTTCCGTGGCAGAGAACTTATCCCCCCAGTCGATCAGCGCGCCGTTGAGTTGAAACACCGTCAGAATCAATTCGGTCAATTGCTGTGCTTTGGCTTGTCGCATAAGTCTCCATAATTGACAACCAGTTTCCATTATTGGACACTGGTTGTCAACCTGAAGTTGCTGCTTCGTTGCGCCTGATCGGTTCGGCGTGCCTCGCGGCGGGTATTGCCTGCGCAGTGGCCGGCATATCCTATGTCGGCGAATGGATTGTTGAACGCTCGACTGTTCGATATGCAGGCGTTCGGCGGCACGGGTAAAGACATTCAGCCCATGACGATCTGAAAGGTTTCGATCGGTCCCACGAAAGGTTCTCTAACGCAGCCTGCGAACCACACCCGGCGCCCATAGCAGCAGCCCCAGAACCGCCCACGCCATCATGGCCAGCCCCGCATGCGCCTGCTCGTCCGCCAGGTAGACGCTGCAAAGCTGCTGCGGGGCATCCCTGTACAGCAACCCGACCACGAAGGTTGTCCAGAACCAGTTCATGATGAAGAAGGCCTGGATCACCATGCCGGCGGGCCGCCAGGAGGCGCCGGCCAGGACGCCGGCGAGCAGCATGCTGATGACCTTGGCCATTGCAACGACTGGCGAAAGCACGGCGAAGTCAAGCGCGGAGGGCACCATCCATACGGACATCACCAGCATCGAGAAGGTCAGCGCCGGGACGCCGGCCAGATTCCAGGGCTCAAGCAGGCGGACCAGACGTTCGCCAGCGACGCGGGCCGTGAGCCACCCCATGATGAAGAGCAAAGGCAGCTCCAGGCCCATATGTCTCGTCATGGAAGCCTCCATCCAGGGCTGGAACAAGGCCAGTGCGGCGAGCAGTACGGCCGGCATCGCCCAGTGACGGGACACGCGTCCCAGCAAGGGATGCTGAATCAAGAGCTTGATCATCCCGGCGCCCCGTCATGATTTCGAGACAGATAGTCGGCCAGGGCAAGGTCCGGCCGATCTATGTCATAGGCCTTGGAAAGCCGCCCCGTTTCGTCAATGAGGAACAGAGCGGCATTATGGGTATAGTCACCCAGGCCATCGGGTAACACGATGATGTCGAACAGCGCCAGCATGGCGTCCAGGTCCTCGGGGGCCTGAACCGTGGCGAACTCCCATAGACCAGGCTCGGCCCCCAGCCGGCGCGCATGCTCGGCCATCACGCCAGGCGTGTCGTGGATAGGGTCGAAGCTGAGCGTGAGCAGACGCACCCGGCTTTCAAGCCCTCTTGACTGGATGGCGTGCTGCATCCACGCCTGGCCTGACAGGCTGGTACGGCAAATCGACCGGCATTGCAGATAGACCAGCGTGACGAAGGTCACCTGCGCCTGTGCGCTTCCGTACGCCTGCAGGGAAAAATCGCCGCCGTCGGCGCCGACCAGCGCCAGAGGGGGCAGTGCCCTGGGCTGGCGTTCCAGCTGCACACGCCGGACACCATCCGCCGTCACCGCTGCGAATCCGGCCGTGGCGGCGGCGAACGCCGCGAGGCCCAGAACCAGGACGACAGCCAGCGCGAGGGCGGATCGAACGGGGGATGACACCATGCCTTGATCCCTCAGCCCGCGGGCTCTTGGGCCACTGCGGCAAGCGCATCCTGGCCCTCCCAGGGCTGGGTCCTGCCTTCACTTGCCGCGCGAGCCGCCCGGACCGATGCCTCATCAATCTCGGGGCTGCTGTTGCCCCACTCGCCGCGGATGAAGCTCAGCACGGCGGCGATTTCCGCATCGTCGAACTGCTCGCCGAAGGCCGGCATGGCGCCGTTGTAGGTCGTACCGGATACGGTGATAGGCCCCGTCAGCCCATGCAGGACGATCTGGGTCAGGACTCCGGGGTCGCCCACCACCCACTCCGCCCCCGCCAAGGGTGGAAACACCCCGGGCAGGCCCTGCCCGCTGGCTTGATGGCACGCCTGACAGGCGGCGGTATAGAGCTGTCTGCCATCGATGACCCGGTCATCCGCCGGGGCCGAAGGCGCCAAGACCGATGGGGGGCGCTGGTCGCCCAATGCGGCGGCGCTGTTGGGGCTGGAAGCGAAAATATAATAGACACCCCAGACGACAAGCGCGGCAATCACCCCCAGCACCAGGCGCGGAACCGGGTTGTTCAGCTCATGCGGATCCGCGTTTTCAGATACGTGCACATGTCTTTTGGCTTTCATTGCGCTTGACCCCGCTCCGGCGCCACCGCCGTTTGTGACAAGGCCGCCGCCTGCCCCGTGGAAAGCACCGGATAAGTCCGGTTCAGGCTGAGCAGATAGGCGACGAGATCCAATGCTTCCGGTTTGGCGACGACGACCCGCCCCTCTTCCACCGTGCCCGGCGGCAGATGGACGACCCGTTCGCCATCCATGACATGCTCCGGATCCTTCACTTCGAACAGAAAGGGGTAGGCGGGCATATTGCTGCCCGGCGTATAGGCGCGCGGCTGGAACAGATGACCGAGATGCCAATCCACGCTGGGCTGGCGCACGCCGATATTGAACAGATCCGGGCCCGTGCGCATGGTGCCCAATAAGGGCGGATCATCGTAGAAATAATCCGCGGCGACCGAAGCCCGCCCCCAGCCCCGGCTGGCGTCGGCGATGCCGGCGCCCGTGGTGCTGGGCTGCTGCGTATGACAGGCAATGCAAGCGTGTGCCTGGTAGACCTGGCGGCCCCTCAGCTCCTGGCTGGTATAGGGCTTGAGCTCCGCGGGCGGCGGCTCGTTCTTGAGCTGCATAAAAGGCACCACGATCATGGCGGACGTGGCAAGCGACAGGGTCACCATCGCCCCCACGATGAGTTTGAGTTCGTTTTCCATGTTGAATCAGCTCAGAGAGGAGGTTGCCCGAGGGAGGACCGGTTCGCGCTCGGTCATCGAAAAAGCGCCGGACCGCACGATGATCAGGAACACATGCAGCGCGAAGACCAGATGGCCCAGCGTCATCAATGCGCCGCCTATCGAACGGCCTTGCAGCCATGGCATGGTCACCGCGACGGAATCCATGAAGGCACGCGCGGGATCGAGCAAGGCCAGCCCCTGCAGCACGCCGCCGATGCTGAGCGTCACCATGTAGATGCCGTAGCCCGCCACCACCAGCCAGAAATGCCAGGCGATCAGGCTGGGCTTCGGCCAAGGGACATTCAAGATGCGCGGCATTACAAAGTAGATACCTCCGAATATCACCATGGATACGAAGCCGTACATGCCCAGATGCGCATGCGCAACGGTGAAATGCGTGAAGTGAGTGATGGCGTTCAGCGAGCGCAGGGCCTCGAACGAACCCTGCACCGACGCGACCGTGTACATCATGGCGCCGAACACGATGAAACGAAGCACGGGCGAGTGGCGCAGCGCGTTGAAGTGGCCTTTCAGGGTCAAATGCTGATTCACGGAGAACGCCAGCACCGGAATGATCATCATCACGCTCTGCACGATGGACAAGGTGATGAGCCATTCGGGAACCGGCCCCCCGATCAGGTGATGCGCGCCGACCTGCCCGTAAAAGAAGGCCAGCGTCCAGAATCCCAGCAAGGACAGGTTGTAGGATTGCACGGGACGCCCGATCACCTTGGGCAGAAAATAATAGATGGCCGCGATCGACAGCGGTGTATAGAACAAGCCGAGCACATTGTGCCCGTACCACCAGTTCATGGTGGCCTGCTCGACACCGAAGTGCACGCCCGGCACCTTGGCGACGATGTAGAGCGTTGGAAACCAGAACAGCGCGGCCCCCATGTACCAGACCGACACGTACAGATGGTGCACCTTGCGCCGGGTCAGCATCAAGGCCATGGGCAGGCCCACCAGCATCCCGCCCAGCGCAAACAGCGCCCCGACCTGCCAGGGTATCTCCAGCCACTCCAGCCCCGCATTGATACCGACAGCCAGGCCGCCCATCCCGGCGATCAGCGCGGCATTCCAGATCAGCGTGCCGAAGATCACCAGGCGCCCGCCCAGAAGCCGGGTGTGCAACAACCTGGGCATCAGCCAGATCGCAATGCCCAACAGCCCCAGGGGCGCCCAGCCATAGGCCACTCCGTTCAAGTGCATGGTGCGCAAGCGCCCGAAACTGAGCCAGGCGTATTCCGCAAGGAAGTCGGGCCAGTGCAGCTTGAGCGAACTCACCAGGCCTGCGAATGAGGCAACGATGAGCCACACGACGGAACAGGCGATCAGCACGAAAGCGGGAAAAGCGCTGGAGCGGTCCGCGGCTTCACGGGCGGCCAGCTCGGCTGCGGATGTTTCGGCGCCATGATTGGCTTCGAGGTTGGCGCTGGAGACTTCGGCCAGCGCGCTGCGTTGTTCCGAGCCCGCGGCCGGCTCTTCCGGCCGGCCAATCTCGCCCGTAGAGAAAATCGTGCGGGCGCCGCTGGATTCCGCTTCGAACAGGCCTTTGCGCAGCGACCATATGAAAGCGAAGAGTCCCACGATGGAAAGGATGAAGGTAGCCAATAGCAGGGCTGTGGGGTTCATGAAATTCCTTGACTGTCAAGGCATCGCAACCGATGCCATCTATCTGATCAGATGGCGATAGCGTAGTACAGGGAAATCAGAATATGAATAATCAGTTTTTTAATAAATGACCATATCAGATTATGTTCATTAAGATACATATCAATATCAGGTTTAGCTACAATGAGATCAGACACCGAATATCCAGGAATCAGAGATAGATGCCGGATCACAGCTACGCTCGCATGACGGATAGGTAGACATGAAACTGTACGAAGCACTGGCCGAAGAAGTAGCGGCTTCCATCCACTCAGGTGCGCTTCGGACCGGAGAGAAGCTGCCCTCCGTACGTCAAGTGGTGGCGAACCGGGGAGTCAGCGCCTCAACCGTGTTCCAGGCCTATTACCTTCTGGAAGCACAGGGGCTGATCCGCGCACGAGATCGTTCAGGCTATTACGTTGCGCATGGCGCCCGCCGTCTCCCGCCCGAGGCGGATACGCTTTCACAGCCCGCGGACGAAGCGACGTCCGTCGACATCAGTGACAAAGTCTTCGAAGTGCTCGAATCGGCCATGGTCCGCGAGGTCGTCCCGCTGGGCTCCGCCTTTCCCAGCCCGCTGCTTTTTCCGCTGGAGCGGCTGGGGCAAACCTTGGGCAGCAGCGCCAGAACGCTCGACCCCTGGAGCACCGTGGACGACCTGACGCCCGGATACGCCGGCCTGCGCCGCCAGATCGCCTTGCGCTACCTGGCCAGCGGCCTGCACATCGACACGGACGACATCATCATCACCAACGGCGCGCTTGAAGCGCTGAACCTGTGCCTGGCGGCGGTCACGCAGCCGGGCGATGCGGTGCTCGTCGAAGCCCCGACCTTCTATGCCGCGCTGCAGTCACTGGAACAGCATCAGCTCGAAGCGGTGGAAGTTCCCACCCACCCGAGGGAAGGCATGCAGCTGGATGCCATGGAGCAGGCAATCAAGCGGCATCGCCCCAAGGCCTGCTGGCTGATGACGACCTTCCAGAATCCCCTGGGCAGCCTGATGCCCGACGAAAAAAAACAGGCATTGCTTGAGCTGCTGTCCCGCTACGGCATACCGCTTATCGAAGACGACGTGTATGGGGAACTGTATTTCGGCACCAGGCGGCCGGCGCTCACCAAGAGCTTCGACACGACCGGCATTGTCATGCACTGCTCGTCGTTCTCGAAGACACTGGCGCCGGGCTACCGGATCGGCTGGGTTTCGCCCGGGCGCCACAGGCGCGCCATCGCCCGCCGCAAGCTCACGACCACCCTTGCCTGCCCCATTCCCACACAGATGGCGCTGGCCCATTACCTGGAAAAAGGCGGCTATGACAAACACCTCAGGCGCCTGCGAAAGACCCTGCAGGCGCACCAGACCACGTTTGCGCAGGCCGTCGGCCACTATTTTCCGCCGGGAACCCGGGCGACCCGGCCGGCGGGCGGCTATTTTCTATGGGTGGAAATGCCCGCCGGCGTGAATGCGCTGGATATCCACAGGCAAGCATTGTCTTTGGGTATCAGTGTGGCGCCCGGGCCGATCTTCTCGGCCACACGGGCGTTCACCAACTGCCTGCGGCTGAACTACGGGCATGGCTGGGATGCCAGAATCGAAACGGCCGTGGCCACCCTGGGGAAACTGGTGAGCCTGGCTGCCGGGGAACGCCGCGGCATCGGCACATAAGCTGTACCTGTACGGATCATCTTCGATAATGGCCGCGCCATACGGGGAAGCACCGAATGGATTTTCTCGTGTCTCTCGGACGACATGGGGGTTGCCGTCGGGTTGCGGATCGCAGGCACCGGCGGCTTGGGTAATCCCCAACACACGGAATATTCTTACCAAAGGAAAATTTTTACCAAAATCTTCTGGCGTAACGTGTTGCGTGGAACCGGGTGAATATGACGCTCCATGAATCCATCTTGCAGTCGCTCATTTTCCGCTGCTGCAGGCTTTCAGGAAAGGTTGATACGAGATCGGTATAGCTGCTATGGGAATCATGTTATTGCTGAATAGCAGGCTGATGATGAATAATAAATCCCATACTTCCATCTCCACCCGTTCTTCAGAACGGAAAATCAAATGCACAACCCGGAATATTTCCAGGCAGCCCGGATGTAATTGCCTGCCACACATCAGCCCTGAACGCAATCCAGCATTGTAATCATATCGGTCCCCGTGACCGAACGAGACTGCTTTTCTTTAAATAAAGAGAGAGCCGTAAATGAATTTTTCGTTTACTTCAGAAGAAAAAGAATTACGCACGACAGTTCAGAACTTCTTGGCCGAACACTACACTGACCAGGTTCGTGCAGAATATGTTGCAGGCCGAAAGGGAGAGGGCTGGGGGAAGGCAATTCGGGAGTTCTATGCCAAGGTAAACGAGCGCCGCTGGTTTGCCTGGAGCTGGCCGGTGGAATATGGAGGCGGCGGTGGAACCCGAACCGCACAGTTCATTATTGAAGAAGAGTTTTTCAGAACGGCGGGGATTCAACTGGGAGGGGGAACCGGCGCACCCGCCATACTCGCTTTCGGCACCCAGGATCAAAAAGAAGAATTTGTCCCTCCCTCGATTCGCCGAGAAATCATATTTTGCCAGGGTTACAGTGAACCAGGCTGCGGAACTGATCTGGCCGGCATCCGCTGCCGCGCACAGCTGATTGGCGACAAGTATGTCATCAATGGGCAAAAAATCTTCACAACCAATGCCCAGAACGCGACACATATTTTTCTCATGGTCCGTACGGACCCGAGTTCGACACGTCACCGGGGGCTCTCCATCCTCTTGGTGCCGATGAATCTCCCGGGGCTTGCGGTAAGACCGCTCTGGACAATTCAGAACAATCCTCCCGCGCCCTTCGGCACAACGTACGGAGAAGAAAGAACCAATGAAGTTTTCTTCGAGAACGTTGAAGTCCCGGTCTCGAGCCTGCTCGGGGAAGAAGGAGGCGGGTGGGAAGTAGCACGACGAGGGCTGAACCTTGACCGCGTGGGTGCGTGGCGGTATTTGATTTCCGTGATGCGCGACGAAGACATCGTTAATTGGCTGAAAAGTGATGATCCCCTACCGCTTCTGTTGAAGGACGACCCCGACGTGCGCAACAAAATTGCCGAGATATGGGTCGAAGCGGAGGTGTGCAGGCTGATGACCATGCGCAGCATCAGCATTGAGCAACGGAATGAAAATTTTTCCTATGAAGGTTCGGCTGAGAAAGTATTTGCCCCCGAGCACAGCGTGCGTTCAACGGAAGCGATCAGTCAAATCCTGGGTCCATACGCGCAGTTGATGCAAGGGTCGCCGGCGGCGGTCGAGAAAGGCATATTCGCCCACAATTTACTCGGCGCGTTTCAGTCCACTGTCAACCACGGCAGCGTACAAGTCATGCGGGATCAGATTGCACGGAACGGCCTCGGCCTACCCCGCCCGAAACGGTAGATAGACGCACAAGGAAAGAATCATGGATATTCTGCTGGACAAACAGGAGCTGGAGATACAAGAGGCGATATCCTCTCTATTTGCAGGCGAGTGCTCTACCGATCTTCTGCGAAAATCAGAAGAACACCCCCTCCATTATTCGCCGGAGCTTTGGAACAGATTTACAGCTGATGGATGGTTGCAGCTTTGCCTGTCGGCCGAGTGCGGTGGTGAAGAGTTGCCTCTTTCCTATCTCGCGTTGTTGTTTGAACTGGCTGGCTATCACATTGCCCCGCTTCCCCTTCACTCTACGTTGACCGCGGCCCTGATCATTGATCGGCATGGAAACGAAGAACAGCGCAAGCTCCTGCTTGATGTTTCAAGCGGCGATCTTATCTTGAGCCATGCGGTGGTCGAGCAGAACGGCCGCTGGTCCACCAACGCAATCACCCTTGAAGGGCGGATCGATGGTGAAGAACTGGTGTTGAACGGACGGAAAGGCTTCGTCGGCGGCTTTCTGGCATCAAGCCGGTGTGTCGTTATCTATCGGGACGCGTCTTCTCCGGAAAATCTTGGCGTTGTTCTGGTCCCAACCGATATCCCTGGCCTGAAGAGCGAAGCGCTCATATCCATGGCGAAGGATGGCGAAGCCACCATTCATTTTGAAGACGTCAGGGTACCGCTCGGAAACAGAATTGGCGAGACAGGCTCAGGCAACAAAATAGCACGCGAGATGATGGATTTTTCAGCCGTCCTGTACGCATGCATGATGGCTGGAGCGGCGCGTCGCACCTTGGACATGGCTGTCGAGCATGCGAAGCAGCGCGAAGCTTTCGGCCAGCCTATCGGCGCATTTCAAGCCATCCAGCACCTCTGTGCAAACATGCTGAATGCGATCGACGGAACCGTTATGCTGGCACGAGAGGCATTGTGGCGCCTGGATCGGGGGCTCCCTGCGCATGTGCATGTAGCTCAGGCCAAGTCTTTCGCCAACGAGCATTGCATGATGACTTGCCGATCCGCACAGCAGATTCATGGGGGCATGGGCTTCATGCTCGAATTCGATTTGAATCTTTGGTATCGGCGGATCGGATCATGGAGTTTGCGGGGCGGCACCATCGCAGAACATCGACGCACCGTCTCAGCAGCGTTGCTCGATACCCCTGGGCACGTGCGCATAGGCGCCGTACCAGGGTCTTCGATCTGACCTTGCACCCCACAGCATCACCCAACAACCAAGACAACCCTCTGGTTGGTCTCGTGACCATCCAGGCTACCCCCGTATGTTTGTCGTTCGGCAAGGCAGAATAAACCCGTACCGAACCGACCATAATGGATTCAAGAACATTGTCGCGTTCGGAAACCCATAAAAGATATTAAGGAAGCTCTGAACAAGTCGAGCGGAAAGCAGGCGCTGTGGGTCGGAATGGGATGCGAGGCGCAAAGCGCAGCGATAGCCGTAGCTATCGCGAGCATTTGCAACGAAGCAGACCGCCCGAATCCACAGATGCATGAGGCGCGGGGACTTTTTCAGAGCTTCCTTAAGAATGAATGTTTCTCGCCATCGGCATTCCCCAGTGCTAAACGGTCAGGACATAGTTGATATACGCCAACCTGCATTGCTGAAGACTCGGGTGATGATTAAACTTCTTCTCAATATCATATCAATCGGCTGATTAACTTCGGGAACCTCATCGCATTATATGCCATCGATTATTGCAGCCCATGATATCGATAGCATCTTCCGGGCAGTATGTGAAAGCCATATCGGAACATATGCTGCGCAACAGGATGCCATTCCCCTTGTCCTAATAACCGCCACCTCGAGCACACCCGGGTCCGTAGTAAATATTGCACCGGAAATTCGTACGCCTCTATTCGTCTACATCAGGATACCAGCCGGCTCCCCTTTTTTCATGAGAGTCAGCCTTCATTGACTCAGGAGTAGCAGCCACATGAACAATATGGAACCATCGCCGGGCGCATTGAGCGGCGTACGCGTTCTTGACCTCAGCCATGGAATCGCCGGCCCCTTCGCCGCCAGGATACTGGGAGACTTTGGTGCCGATGTCATCAAAATAGAGAAACCGGGAACCGGAGACTTTTCCCGCTACCTGGAGCCTCTGGATCAAGGCGCCCCACCCCCGGAGCAAAGCCTGCTTTTTCAGTACTTGAACTGGAACAAGCGCAGCGTGGCTTTGGATCTCGGCGCGCCGGAATCTCAGCAGATCATGCAGAAACTGGTCTCTAGCAGCGATATTGTTATTGAAAGTTTCTCGCCGGGGACGCTAGCCAGGTGGAAGCTGTCCGCCGACCGCATGTTGGAGTGGAATCCTCGTGCCGTCATTACCTCCATCACCAATTTCGGCCAGACCGGACCGTACGCACACTACCGCGCAAGCGATCTGGTGTTCCAGGCGATGGGCGGCATCATGCATATCAGTGGGTGTGTCGACAAGGAGCCGCTGAAGCACGGCCTGTCCCAATCCTTCTATTGCGCGGGGCTGAACGCTGCTTACATCTCGATGGCGGCTTATACCGCAGCGTTGTCTGACGGCTGTGGTGAACATATTGACCTGTCCATTCATGAGTCGCTGGCCTCCGAACTCGTGCTCAATATGCCGTTTTATGCCTTCCTGGGTGCCGTACAGGGCCGTCGAGCCACCGTGCAGGATCCCTTCCTGGGAGAACCCATCCAGACAAGAGATGGCTATTTATCCGTCCAGGCCGGGGGAGGCGCTCCGTTCGAGAACTTCGCTGATCTGTTCGGCAAAGAGGAGTTTCGCGATCCCGCACTGGCGAATGGCCCGACAAGGGAAGCAAACGCCGAAAGCATCAAGGCCCTGATTGAAGACAGCGTGAAAGACAAGAGCGCCAAGCAGGTTTTTCTTGAAGGGTCAAGGAAGCGGCTTTTGTTGGGTGTAGTACAGAACGCAAAAGACTTGTTGGATTGCGAACACCTGCAAGCGCGCAACTTCTTCCTGGACGTCGATCATCCAGAGACGGGAACATTCAGATTTCCCGGCGAACTCGCAAAGCTATCCACAACTCCGACGACAGTTCGAAAACGGGCTCCCCTGCTGGATGAACACAGATTTGACGTGCTTGTGTCAGAACTTGGACTGACACAGGAGGAAGCGGCATCGCTTCCTTCCGAGCAAAGCGGCAAGGAGGAAGAGGCATGCCAGACAAAATAACCTTGCCCCTCGCGGGGATTCGTATCCTGGATCTTTCGTATGTGTTCGCCGTTCCTTATATGGCCAGCCTCTTAGGCGACCTTGGGGCTGAAGTCATCAAGATCGAGGCACCGCACCGCCTGGATCAAACAAGAGGCCGGGCCTTTGGCCCTTACCTGGACAACGAGATCGGGCAGGATCCATGGAATCGATCCGGAATATTCCAAGTCGTCAATCGCGGCAAAGAATCGCTGGTTCTGAACATGGCGGAACCGGCCGGCCGTGAGATTTTCCTCCAGCTTATGGAGAAGAGCGATATCGTTCTTGACAACTACACCCCCCGCGTTATGCGGAAATGGGGCATGAACTACGAAGAATTGAGGAAGCGGAAACCGTCTTTGATCATGCTTTCGAACACCGGCTATGGCTCCACTGGCCCCTGGCACGCTTTTCCCAGCCAAGGAACCACGCTGGAGGCCACAATGGGTATCACTTACTACACCGGCTATCGAAACGACAAACCCTGGAAGGCGGGGCAATCCTATCCGGACTTCCTGGCCTGCTGGACGGGTTTGAATGCGATCTTTGCCGCCTTGATACACAGAAGAAAAACCGGAGAAGGTCAATGGATAGATCTTGGCATGTATCAGGTTGGCGCGGCTCTCATCGCTGACCAGATATTGCAGAGGCAGCTGACGGGCTCGGATCGGGAGCGGATGGGAAATGAACATCCCAAGCATGTTCCAAGCAATATCTACCCGGCGCTTGGTGACAACCGCTGGCTCGCCATTTCCGTCTGCAACGACAATGAGTGGAAGGAGTTGGCCGGCCTTATGAGTCAGCCGCAACTGGCGGAGGATGAACGATTCAGTCGCGCGGCGGGCCGCCGGCTTCATCGAGGCGAAATTGACATGCTGGTCTCTGATTGGGTGAAAGGTCAAGACGCCGATCACTTGGCTGATTTGCTGCAGTCAAAAGGGATTGCGGCGGGCCCGGTACTCAATAGCAAGGATCTGCTCTTGAATAAGCACCTCCGGCATCGGCAGTTCTATGAATACCTTGAGCATCAAAGCCCAATAGGCTTGCGACCCATCATCAGTCGCCCATATCGCCTCAAGTTCCGTAAACCGCATATTCATAAACCGGCCCCGAAATTTGGCGAAGACAATCGCCGGATTCTTACCGAGACACTGGGTCTTTGCGAACAGGAAATCGATCATCTATATGAAACCCGCACAATATCCGACAAGCCCACAGGAGCGGGACGGGCCGCGCCACTGAATCTAGAGCAGTCAATGAAGCTCGGAACCATCACCGCCGTGGATGAGGACTATCAATCAATACTGGGATTGACTCCGGGCGATAAAGCAGACTCGCTCATATAAAAAAACCAGATAAACCACAGAAAAGTCGAACACGAAGGAGACAAAATGGCAAATTCCTTGAAACCTGCGGCTCATTGCCTCGTTAGCATTCTTATGCTGAGCCTTGCAGTCTTTTTTTCCATAGGCGCGCCGCAAGCCCTTGCACAGACCACACCAGACAAGGCCATTCGGCTTGTCATTCCCTACAGCCCGGGCGGTTCGGTGGACGTTGTAGGGCGTGGGCTCGCAAAACGATATTCAGACCTTACCGGCCGCACAGTCGTCGTTGAGAACAAGCCGGGGGCGGGCGGCGCGATAGCCACTTCCGATGTGGTAAGAGCCGACAAGGACGGGCATACGCTGCTATTGCATACTGGAACGATTACAGTTGAAAAAGCCGCTGGAAAAAAAGTCCCGTATGAATTGACGAGGGACCTGTCTCCCGTAACCCTGGTTGCTGACGGCCCATTCGCGCTCGCCGTGAACAACAATCTTCCAGTCAAGAATTATTCCGAACTTATCGAGCATGCGAAGGCGAATCCGGGAAAGCTCAACTATTCCTCCGCCGGCGTAGGAACTTCCACACATTTGGCAATGGAGTTGTTCAAGGAGCTTGCCGGTGTGGACATACTGCATGTTCCCTATAAGGGGGGAGCACCATCGCTGAATGCGGTTGCCGCCGGAGAAGTGCATATGTCGTTTTCTCCCCTGGTCAACGTACGTCCATTGGGAGAATCCGGCAGGCTCCATGTATTGGCAACGTCAACCCAGTCACGCACAGATCTCTGGCCAGAGCTGCCGTCAAGCCTCGAATCGGGGCTCCCCGAGTACTCCAGCAGTGTCTGGTACGGATTGTTCACGCCCGTCGGCGTTCCGGAAAAGGCGGAATCACAACTCGTCGAGGATTTCCGGCATCTTATCCATGACCCCGAAACCAGGCAGTGGCTGCGAACCCAAGGGCTGGTCGCCATAGGAAGCACCCCCGCAGAATTCAACAAAAGGCTTAACGATGAAATCACCCAATTGCAAAGCATGATGCAGCGTACAGGCATCAAGATCGACTAGTCTTATTTTTCGGAGACCTGCCTGATGTCCATCCTTCCAGAGAGTGCCAAAAACTATATAGGCATGGAGTCCCGTGTAGAAATTGCTTGTGATCCCATTGAGCGCGGCGCTGTCAGGCGCTACGCTCAGGCCATCATGGATGAGGACCCGATTTTCCATTCGGATTGCGAAGAAAACAGGCGTTATGGCGGAAGCGTCGCACCTCCTCTTTATCCCACCCATCTTTTCCGCCGTCCATTCGGAGCCACTGACCCGATACAGGCCAATGCTCACAACCCGCACTACGATGGCTCCATCGGGTCCCTCGGCCTTCCCGCCATCGAACCACTGAAAGACTACACCTTGCTTAATGGCGGCTCTGAAGTCGAGTTTTTCAAGTACGCCAGACATGGTGAATCCGTAACGATGCTGTCGCGCTATGCGGACATTCTGGAGAAAAACACCAGCAAGGGGCCGATTATCCTGGTCATCATTGAGAGCGAGTTTCGTGATGGACAGGGAGATCTGCTCGTTCGCACGCGCCGAACCCAAATTCGCCGGAGATAATAATGTTGCCGACACAGTCCATGTATTACGAAGACGTCCATATCGGGCAGGAACTTCCAGCGCTTCGCAAGGGCCCGCTGACTACCGCCCACTTGATGCGCTGGTCCGCCGCCATGGAGAACTGGCACAGGATTCATTATGACCAAGCCTACGCAAAGAATTGCGAGAAGCTTCCGGAGCTTCTTATCAATGGCTCTTTGAAGCAACAGTTCATCATGGAGCTTTTAACCACTTGGGCCGGTCCGGATGGTTGGGCCTGGAAAGCCAGTTTTCAATTTCGTTCCATGAACCTGGTGGATGAGACGCTGAGTATCTGGGGCCGTGTCCGAGAAAAATCCGATGGCCCCGGATATGGGTTGGTGGAACTTGATCTTGGCATCCTGAACAACGGAAACAAGGAGTCAACGCCTGGCAATGCCACCGTAGCCTTGCCTTATCGCAAAGGTGCTCCTGTGCCTTATCCGTTTGTTCCCCCTCAACCATGAGTCCGGGAAGGCTCACACTCGCTTGGAGGAAAGAATGTCGGATTTACCCAAAACAGTTCGCATAAATGAGGAAGGGCCGCGCGAGGGTTTCCAGATAGAGAAGGGTCCCATCACGACAGCCCAAAAGATTTCATTGATCGACAGCCTTTCCGAAACCGGGCTGAAGCAGATCCAGACAGTATCATTCGTCCCAGCCAAGAATGTTCCTGGCATGGCTGACGCTGACGATGTCGCAAAAGGCTTTACCCGGCATCCTGGTGTTGCATACACTGCATTGTGGCTTAATGCAAGAGGCTTGGAGCGAGCACTCGGCATTGGCCGACTGGACATAAACGGTACGCTTTCACTATGTGCATCGGAATCATTTCTACTGCGAAATCAAAAGCGTACGTTTGAAGAAAACCTGCAGGCTCAACATGAAATGGTGGCGATGTACCGGGACCACAATGTGCCCGTCGTACGTGCCGGCCTGCAAGCCGCTTTCGGCTGCAACTTTGAAGGCGACATCCCATTGCCCAGGGTACTTGAAATGGTCGGGCAAATGCTAGACATTGGCCAGCAATACGAGCTGGACTTGCAGTATATTTCCCTGGCCGACACCATGGCCTGGGCCACACCTCTGAGCATCAAACGTGTGGTCGGCGCAGTTCGTGACAAGTTTCCCGCCTTGGATATTTCACTGCATTTGCATGACACTCGCGGCATGGGCATCGCGAACGCCTATGCGGGGCTGGAAATGGGAGTCGCCATATTTGACGGAGCGGTGGGCGGCCTTGGCGGCTGCCCTTTTGCCGCGCATCAAGGCGCCGCTGGAAATGTATGTACCGAAGATCTGGTATTCATGTGTCAGGAAATGGGAATTGAGACGGGAATCGACCTTGAAAAATTGATCGAGTCCGCATTGCTGGCTGAACAGATTGTAGGACACCCTTTGCCTGGAACAATCATGAAAGGCGGAACACTATCCAGGCTGCGGGAAAAAATCCGTGCGCGGACGTCTGATGTTGTTGCGGGGAATGCATGATGACTGTCCAGCTATCCAGTGAGCTCGGGTGTTTCGTATCCAGTTTAAGATACGAGGATATCCCTTCCGAAGCCCTGCGGTTCATTCACTATGGTTTCGCAGACTGCATTGCCGTGATGATCGCGGGCCGCAATGAAACACCCCCCACCCTCATGCAAGCAATACTGAAGCCTTCGGCGGTGGAATCGACCGTGCTGTTTCGACCCCACAAGACGTCGGCCCAGGACGCTGCCTGGATCAACGGTGTCGCCGCGCATGTGCTGGACTACGATGATGTGGCGCTACGGGGACATCCGAGCTGCGTACTTGTCCCCGCAATTATCGCAGAGGCGGAAGCACTGGGGGCGGGCGGAAAAAAAATGATGACGGCTTACGCGGCCGGATATGAAACATGGGCGGAGCTGGTACGGCGCGACCCTGATCAGCACCATACAAAAGGTTGGCATCCCACAGGCATTTTCGGGGCGATCGCCGCCGCGGCGGCATGTGCGTCACTAAGAGGGCTGAATGCGCAGCAGGCCACTCATGCGATCTGCCTGGGCGCATCGCAAAGTGCCGGCCTGATGGCAAACTTCGGCTCAATGACCAAGTCGTATCATGCCGGCCGTTCCGCACATTCCGGCGTCATTTCCGCCCGGCTGGCCCATGCCGGCTTTACCGCGTCCCCAGACGGGATCGAGCATCCACAGGGGTTTCTTGCCGCGGTATCACCGTTGGGCAACGTCGACCTTTCCTCCCCGATCGAGGCGGGTGCAAAGTGGAAGCTTCCACGCTCGAGGATCAGCATCAAGAAGTATCCCACATGCTTCGCAACGCATCGCGCCATCGACGGCATCCTTGACCTCTTGAAGGTGCACGCCGTACGCCCGAACCAAGTGAAGAAGGTGAACGCATCGGTCAGCAGGCGCAATACGGCCATTCTACGGAACCATTCACCACAGACAGGGCTCGCGGCGAAGTTCAGCATGGAATTTGCAATGGCCTCGGCGCTTATTGCGGGCCGCGTGACGCTCGCGGAGCTAACGGATGAATTCGTGAGCCGTCAGGATGTTCAAGATCTGATGAAACGGGTTACCGTAATACCCGACGATCGCATGGACCCCAATCCAAATGCGAACGGCTATGCCATTTACGACCAAGTCACCATCGAAACCGTCGACGGCCGGAACCTTGCGGGAGAACAGATCAATTTGGTGCGTGGCGGCGCCGATCGGCCACTTGAACAATCAGAACTCTGGGACAAATTCCAGGGCTGTTTGACGGCCGGCGATTTTGACCAGGATTTGATCAAACCCTTATTTCAGGCGCTTATGACGCTGGAGCATTGTTCCGACGCCCGCGCCCTTGTGTCGCAGTTCAGCGCCACCCCATAACGACACAAACCCTGAAGCAGCCGGCCTCTTCCTTCCGCTTGCCCGCTTTCTTGCAGATGAACGTCCGGCCTTCAGGGAACCAGAACACGCCCCCGCAATTGTTTCGCGAGTACGCAACGGTGCAACTCTACGTTGATGATTTCTTGTACGGCGTTCATTGTCTTCGTGACAGGCTGGCCGACAGCCGTTGCCGTGACGAGAATTGCACTCATGTCCGGAAGTGCGATCTTGCGGGCACCCAGGCGGCCATCGGCTATTTCTCTATGCACAATACCGAAAGGAAATACTGCAAAACCCACCGCTTTTTCCACAAGATTCTTTATGGTAGTCACGGAATGCATTTCCAGAACCAGATTCAGCCCGAGGCCATTGGCCTGCATCACCCTATCGACCGATCTTCGGAGCCCGCTCAATGGGCTGGGCAGGATCAAAGGGACTTTCTCGACTTCCCCAATGCTCACATCCGGCCCCTCCCCCTGCAGCACAGTGGGAGGAGTAATAAGGAAAAGATCCTCTTCCAGCAGCGGCGACACCAGCATGTTGCTGCCCCTGCGCGACTCATAAAGGATAGCGATATCCAGCAACGCCCCTTCCAGCTTTTCGAGAAGGAGCCCGCTCGGACCTTCATATAATTTCAAGGTCGCCTTGGGATAATCCACAAGAAACCGATGAACGACCGCCGACCCCATGGTACCGATAATCGACGATGGCATGCCGATTGACACAACCCCGGTGGGCTCAGTGGACTCTTCGCACAATGTCTCTACAACGCTGCTCAGTTGAGACATTAAAGGAATAGCAGACGCATAAAGCTTTCGCCCCGCTTCGGTCAATGCAACCCCTCGACCATGGCGATAGAAAAGCCGCACCCCCAATTTATTTTCCAAATTCTGAATCTGTCGGCTAATGGAAGGTTGGGAAACGCCCAATTTAATGGCAGCGAGCGAAAAAGTCTCGACTTCCGCGACGCACTGAAAATACCGTAGCTGCTCGAATTCCATGATTGTAACCATAAGCGGATAGTCGACCTGATATCAATCGGAAGATATCAGCCCACGCCGGAATTATATCTGGTCGAAGCCGGATGCACGCATATAAAAATCCTGCAATTCAACGCGATAGCAAAATTTTCCCCACAGGAAGCGTGATGGACACGGCGACATGGATGCATCTTCCATGAACCATTCATCTATTCAATCGATGTCGGCAACAGCATCATGTAAAGATAAATGCATTGCCTCGGCGCCCCCCGGGACAGGCAAACCGGCAAGGCCGGGAACCGTAATTTTTCATGCAAAAACGGCCTGGTTCATTGCGCCATCCGGCTGGGCCGCCTTCATTGCTGGTGATTTTGTTTCAGTCAAATCAATAGAGAGTAAGATTCGCGTGCCGAATCAGATTATCCCATATCTCTATCTCGCCCAACAGCCGCCTATCAAAGTCTTGCGACGTATTTCCCACCGGCTCCAAGCCCTGAAACTTCAGCCATTCCTGCGTCTCTTGAATTGCTATTACCTTCTGGATGGCGCTTGAAAGCGCGGCCACTGTTTCCTTCGGCGTCTCTCCGGGGGCGGAGAGACCATACCAGACACCGGTCTCATAATCGGGCACACCTGATTCATTCAATGTCGGTATCTCCGGCCACAGGGAAGTTCTATTCAAAGAGGAAACCGCCATCGCCCGCACGCGCCCATCCGTTGAAAGCGACTTTGCCGTCACCAACGGATTGATCATCATGTGCACCTCTCCCGATATCAACGCATTCAACGAGGGACCTGACCCCTTATACGGGACGTGCAGAATGTCAACACCGGCCATTGATTTGAACAGCTCCATGGCCAAATGTACCGACGTCCCTATGCCGGAGGATGCATAGTTCAGCTTACCAGGCTGACCCTTGGCCAAAGCAATGAGTTGCTGTATCGATTGAGCCTTTAGTGACGGGGTCACTATCAATGCAAACGGCCCGGAACCTATCATACTCACCGGCGAAAAGTCTTTACGCAGGTCATAGGGAACCGACTTTCCCGCGGCAAACTCCACTGCCAGCGTACCGGTGTGCAAGAGGAGCGTGTCTCCGTCAGGCGCGGAACGTGCAACCATCTCGGCACCGATGGATCCGCCCGCTCCCCCTTTATTCTCGATGATCACGGTTCGGCCGGTATGCTCGGTAATACGTTGAGCCAAGCCCCTTGCGACCACATCCGCGGATCCCCCCGGCTCATAGGGGACCACAATTTTCAAAGGACGCTCGTTTCGAGCCATACTCACCTTTCCAGCGGTGGCTACCGCGAGCCCCGTGGCGATACAGAACGTTCGCCGCCCGTGATCAACACGGGACGCCGAACGATTCACGCTGGACAGCCTGAGCTGTGCGCTAGGGTTGCTCATTATTTGTCTCCTCTATTAGCAGATGCGTGGGCTGCTTTTGGAATAAGGCCGATTAGCCCTTCAAGTTTCAACGAGAATAACTTGAAACGCGGAGAAGTTGTCTGCTGATTCGCATGTATCAGCTATACAAACAATGCATAATGACAAAAGGACGGCTTTGACCCGCAGGCAGCCGGAGGGAAGGCTGCCGGTTCCTTTTCTGGTCTGCCGCAGGCGTAATACCCCAGTCGCAAGATAACGACGAGGCGTGCGCGGGTGCGCACGGCAAATTCATTTCTTCAGAAATTTTTCTAAGAATGAAAGTGTGCGTTCTTGTGCTCGCAGTGTCGCTTCAGCCTCGAAGGAGCCTCGTTGATCACATCCGAAGCCATGGCCGGCATTCGCGTAAGTATGTATTTCCACGTGGGGTTGCGCCGCACGAATTGCTTCGACATCTGTCATCGGGATCGACGCGTCCTTTTCGCCAAAATGCATTTGTACCGGCGCAGTGGGCTTCTTGTCCTTGGCCGAAGCGATGCCTCCGCCATACCAGCACGAAGCGGCGCTGAAACGATGCTCGTCTCTGCATACTGCCAACCACGCAATCGTACCCCCCCAGCAGTATCCTACAATGCCGGCTTTCATCCCTGGCGCGAACGCATCCGCGCATGCGTCAATATCCATCAGTGTTTTGGATTCATCGATTTTTGCACGAATGGCCAAACCCTTTTGCACATCTTCCGCCGTATATCCGAGTTCGGTCCCCGGTTCAGCGCGATCGAACAGGGCCGGACAAATCACCCGGTAGCCTTGTGCCGCAAACCCATCCGCAACACTGCGCATATGACTGTTCACCCCAAAAATCTCTTGCACCACAACCAGCCCGCATCGTGCATCCTCCGAGCCCGCCACATAGGCGTCGAACGTATGGCCATCTTTTGCTGTAAGTTTCATTTACCTTGACACTCCATACCAAGAATTTAAATTACACATGGATAATTTTAATTTACGCGACCAACGAAATCCCCTGCATCGGCCCATACAGCCTTATTCTTGTTAAGAACACCACCCCGCCAACCGCACTCTCACAATATACGGGTGCCTGCGGTGCCGCATTGCTCTGTCATGTTATTAGCGGCCTATAATCAAGAACCCGTGGAGCAGGCGCAGTACGAAAACGACAGCGTCCTCCGATCAGGTTTCACGCTTGTAAGTACGCATAGGGCTTGAACTGATTATTGAGATGAATGGCTTTCATGACAAGAGGGCCATTACCTTTATCAGATATACATCTCTCGCATACCTCTGCTCCGCTATGCAGTGAAGAACTCCGGCCCGCAGGCTCAAACCGGAGATGGAGGCAACCTTTTGTATGGCTGCATTGGCATCATGCGCCAATCTTCCTCACGACAGCTTCGTCCTGGAGCGTGGTCAGCGGCTTGTCGATGCCAAATTGGCCGATTGAGATTGAGCGGAGGCAATGCGCCATTGATCTGAGCGTTCGGCACCCCCGGAACCGACCCGAAGCCTGGGGAAGTGAAGTCGCCATCTCCACTGCTCATTTCAATTAATTCGATAATTGTTGTATTATTGAACCATGAATGAAGATCAAACTATTGCCGCGCTGAGCGCCCTGGCCCACACCCAGCGACTGCGCGTGTTCCGCGCCCTTGTCGTTGCCGGTGCGGAAGGGCTGACGCCCAGCATCCTGGCGGACCAGCTCGATGTCGCCCGCAACACTCTGTCGTTCCATTTGAAAGAGCTGGCCCACGCCGGGCTGGTCACCGTCGAACAACAAGGGCGCAACCTCATCTACCGTGCCGATTTCGCCCGGATGAACGGTCTGATCGGCTACCTGACCGAGCACTGCTGCCAAGGCGGCGTCTGCGAGGTTTCCGATTCCTCTCATTGCGATTGCTGACACCATGACCACCGATACTCCCTATAACGTGCTCTTTATCTGCACAGGGAACTCGGCCCGCTCCATCCTGGCCGAATCCATTCTCAACAAATTGGGCAAGGGGCGCTTTCATGCCTATTCGGCAGGCAGCCAGCCCAAGGGAGCCGTGCATCCGCTGGCGCTTGCCACCTTGGAGCAGCTACGCATGCCCACAGCGGGGTGCCGCAGCAAGAGTTGGAACGAATTCGCCGCGGCCGGGGCGCCGGTGTTCGACTTTATCTTCACCGTCTGCGACAACGCCGCCGGCGAGATCTGCCCGGTCTGGCCCGGCAAACCCGTGTCAGCGCACTGGGGCGTCGCCGACCCTGCAGCCACGGAAGGCACGGAAGAGCAGCGGCTCAAAGCTTTCAAGGATGCCGCGCGCACGCTGCACCGCCGAATCGAGCTGTTTCTGTCCTTACCGCTGCGGCGCCTGGACGACATGTCGCTGCGACACGAGTTGCGCAGTATCGGTCAACAGTGAGCGGGTCGCATGAACACAGGAACCGAAGCTGCCGGCCACACACCGGCCACTCCCGGCATGAGCCTCTTCGAGCGCTTTCTGACCGTCTGGGTACTGCTGTGCATCGTCGTCGGCATCGCTCTGGGCCAAGCCGCGCCAGGGCTCTTTCAAGCCATCGGCCGCATGGAAATCGCCCAGGTCAACCTGCCCGTCAGGATGCTGATATGGGTCATGATCATTCCCATGCTGCTCAAGGTGGATTTCGGCGCGCTGGGCCAGGTGCGGCACCATTGGCGCGGCATCGGCGTGACGCTGTTCATCAATTGGGCGGTGAAACCGTTCTCGATGGCGCTGCTGGCATGGATCTTCATCCGCCACATCTTTGCCCAATGGCTGCCCGCCGACCAGCTCGACAGCTACGTGGCCGGGCTGATCCTGCTGGCCGCCGCTCCCTGCACGGCCATGGTGTTCGTCTGGAGCCGGCTGACCGGCGGCGATCCTGTATTCACGCTGTCGCAAGTCGCGCTGAACGACACCATCATGGTCTTCGCCTTCGCACCCATCGTCGGTCTGCTGCTCGGGCTGTCGGCCATCCACGTGCCATGGGACACCTTGCTGGTGTCGGTCGGGCTTTACATCGTTGTTCCCGTCATCATTGCCCAGATCTGGCGCCGCGCATTACTGCGCCGGGGCCAAGCCAGCTTCGATGCCATGCTGGCTCGTATCGGCCCGCTGTCCATCGCGGCGCTGCTGCTTACGCTGGTGCTGCTGTTTGCGTTCCAGGGCCAGGCCATACTGCAACAGCCGCTGGTGATCGCCATGCTGGCCGTGCCCATTCTGATCCAGGTGTTTTTCAACTCGGGGCTGGCCTATTGGCTGAACCGCCGTGCGGGAGAAAGGCACAGCATCGCCTGTCCGTCGGCGTTGATCGGTGCCAGCAATTTTTTTGAACTGGCGGTGGCCGCCGCCATCAGTCTGTTCGGCATCCAGTCGGGTGCGGCGCTGGCGACCGTGGTGGGTGTACTGATCGAGGTGCCGGCGATGCTGCTGGTCGTGCGGGTCGTCAATCGGAGCAGAAATTGGTATGAAGCTGGTGCCAGCCGCGTTCGGTACGGCGCGCCGGGGGCGGGTGCGGGGATGGAAGATCATCGTAACTAATTGCCCAATGGCTGCCTGCGTTCCACCGGGCCACCGGGCCACCCAGGGCAAGACGCTGGCGATCACGCGGGTTTCAGGATCGCAGTCTTTCGATGCCGTCAAAGCCGGCTTGGCGAGCCGCTCCGTTGAGCGCATGGAAACCGCCAGCTGTCGGCCGCCTCACAAGCATGCGACAGCGCGGAAAGGACAATCGGCGGCTATCTGTTTCGCAGAACGCTGATTTTGCCGTCTGCCTCCAGAATGGCGGCGCCCATTTCTTCCAGGGGAACATCCGCGTGCCGTAGCGCCGCCTCCAGGGCGCCGCGGGTGATCAGGTTTTCTTTCAATGCGTCTTCGAAAATACGGCCATTCCGCCCCAGGAGAACTTCACGCCCCTCCAGCAGCCGCCCCGCCTTGCTGCTATAGGAGGTGATGAAATCCATCAATACGTTGAGCGTCAACAGCGCCAATGCGATGATCAGCCCGCCCGGAAGCGACTCGTCCCCGCCCGTTAAAGACCCGGAGACCGCCTGAGCCAGCAGAAGAACCACGATAAGATCAAAAGGACTGAACTGCCCGACAGCCCGCTTCCCGGTTACACGGATCATTACGAACAGGGCCACATAAATAATGAGGGCTCGCATAATGAGTTCCCACCACACGACTTGCAGTTCCAGCATGTTCGGCCTCCCCTTGCTCGACGGAAATTGAACGCTGTATCAGGTATTCTGTGCGGGCCTCACGATCACCAGGCTCGTACTTGAATCATATATGGATTCACACGCCGTCCTATGAACCCGATCCGCCGGCGTGGGATGAATCCGGCGCTTGCCGCATACAAACGGATGCATTTTGATCTGCCGCGCATCCGGGTGCCGACGCTACACTCAGCAGACCAACCAAGGAGACTGCCATGAAAAAGTATGCTGCTCTCGCCGCGGCCGCCGCGCTGTTTGCCGCACCGCTTGCAACCCAGGCTGCTGAAACGGATGTCCAAGGCTACGGCTATCCCGCCGTCGAGTATGACTTCACTCCGTACGCGGTTCCCAGCGGTCCGGTAGTGCTCTCGTGCTCGGGTGACAAGTCCGGCAAACGGACGTAGTTCGCGTCGGCCCCACCCTGTCCCGGGCGGGGCTGCCGCGAAGTCGGCCTCCCTGATTCTCATCATGGCCAACCAGACCGATAAACGGGAAAAGGCCCGGCTGCTGTCGGGTGGAAACCCGCAAATCCCCAAGGGATACGGCAATGAGCCGGTACAAGCCTATATCGATGCGATGCCGGGCTGGAAAAGCGGAGTTGGCCGCCGCATTGACGAATTGATCGAGCAAGCCGTTCCAGGCGTCGTCAAGGCGGTGAAATGGAATTCGCCGTTTTATGGGAACGAAACCGACGTCTGGTTTCTGAGCCTGCATTGCTTCACCCAATACATCAAGGTTGCATTCTTCCGCGGCGCTTTGCTTGAGCCTCCGCCGCCGGTGGCGTCGAAATCCGCGGATGTGCGGTATCTTCATATATCCGAAAGCGGTTTCGATGAGGCACAATTCACTGACTGGATCCGGCAAGCCAGCGCGCTGCCGGGTGAACGCATGTAGATGGATGGCCCCGTCGGGAAGCAATCCCAGGAAAACCGGAGATGACGCATGCTTGGAACCACCATGATCGTGATGGGAATGATCCTGGCCGTCGGGTCGATCGTGGCAGGCTACTACCTCATCTCCGTCGGTTGTGCCACGGGCGCTGCTTCCGGCTGCCAGGCCGGCGCCATCGAGCTGATTTCCGGGCTCATGATTTCGAATGAAGGCATTTTCTTCTGGCTTGCATGGGTCGGCGGCATATTTTTGATCTGGGGCGGGGTCCGTGTGAAAGCGCGGGCATGAAGACGAGCCTTCTTTTTCACGGGATGGACAGCCGGTCCCGCTGCGCTTGCCACCCTCCTCTCTGATGACACGTCCGGCGGCCCGGCCTCTGCGCGGGTGCTATCCTCCGTACTGGAAACAAGGGGGGCGTCATGCGCGAGGCCGGATCCAATCGGCGGTGGTGGAAGAAAGCGGGCAGCGGCTTACTGGCCGGGCTTGTGGTGGTGGGTGTGGTCAGGTCATGTACTGGGGTGGAAAACGAGAGTTCTCTCACCGCCCAGGATGCCCACCACCTATGCACTGAGGCCATAAAAGCCGCTGCGCCGAATGCGGCGCAAGTCGAGATTCCATACAAAGCCGCAAGGGAAACCGTCAAGGTGTTCAGCTTTATCTGGCGCACTGGGGATGGCTTGAAGATGCCGGACCCATTTGGCGATCAGCACGATACCGCCGTGGTCTGCAGGGTCGGCAAGGAACGGCGTGAAGTCGTGCATCTGGAGATCGACGGGGAAACGGTGCTGCCCCAGTAGCACTGCGGCCCGGATAAAAGCCGTGCCGCAGGCAGCATGCGGCTTCCGTCCTTCCGATGACATTGCCGGCTCATGAGCCGGCCTTTATCCACACAAGATGTGCACAACCCCAGGGATAACCCGGGGACATGGCCGCTAAGTGCTTGTCCGGCCAAGGGCTGCCGGTTCCTTGGTCACGAAAAGGTCACATACATGCCGGCGGGAATATGCCCGGGGTACTGAAGCCCGGGTTGCGACCGCGCCCGAAACCCGCGGCATCGCGGCCTTCAGATCCGGAATACCCGCATTCCCATTTCCAGCTGCTGGGATTCGGTACGCAGCGAATTGGCCATTGCCGTGCTTTCCTGCACCATATGGCCGTTGTTCCGCGTCACTTCGTTGATCTGGGATACGGCATCACGGATCTGCTCGACCCCCGCCGCCTGCTCATTGCTCGCCTGGCTGATGCCCTGGATGAGCTCGGACACCTGCTGTACCGCTTCCATGGACTCGCGGGCCTGCCGGTCGGCCGCTTCGACCAGTTGCGTGCCGCTTCTGACATGGGCGAGATTTTCGTTGATGAGCTTGCTGATATGGCTGGCGGCTTCCGCGCTGCGCTGCGCGAGACTGCGCACCTCGGTGGCCACGACCGCGAACCCCCTGCCCTGCTGGCCCGCCCTGGCGGCTTCGACCGAAGCATTCAGCGCCAGGATGTTGGTCTGGAAGGCGATGTCATCGATCAGGCTCGTGATGTCGCTGATCTGCTTGGCCCCCGTGTCGATATTGCCCATGGTGTGGCGCACTTCTTCCATGGCGGTCCGTGTCTGGACGACGACATCGGTCGCGAACGTGGAGCGCTCGGCCGCTTCCCGAGCCGTGTCGGCATTCTGATTGACCGCCTGGCTGAGTTCCTCGACCGCCGCGGCGGTCTGGGAAACCGCGGTTTCCTGGGATTCGGTGCGGCGGGCCAGTTCAGTATTGGCCTGATCGACGCGCGCCCCGGCCAGAGAGACGGATTCCGCGGCGCTGCGCACATCGCTGACGATGCTCTTCAAGCGCTCTGCCATGCCGAGCAACTGCGCAACCACGCTGCCCGTGGGCACGGGACGGTTCTCATCCAGGGGCCGTACCGTCAGATTGCCCTGCCCGATTTCCTGGGCGAAGACAATGAGCTCGCGGGGCTCGGCTCCGAGTTCTTTCTGGAGCCGGCGCGCGATCAGTGTGGCCACCACCAGGCCCAGCAGGAGGGCAACCGCGGTCATTGCGGCAATGAAGATGTTGAAGCGCGTGGCCGTTTCCCGCGCGAGCGTCACATCGGCCTGCACATTCGCGGTCTGGTGGTCGATATAGGCATTGATCGCCGCCAGCCAGTCCACGAAGGCCGGCCCCAGATCGTCGATTACGATGTGGGAAAGCCTGGCCGATTGCGCATTGCGCGCTTCTTCCAGTTGCCGCATGGTCTGCAAGGCCTGCTGCTCACTTGCCCGGATGTCTTCGAAATAGCGTTTTTCCGCTTCCGAATCCACGGGCATCGTACCGGCCTGATCCCAGTTCAGGGCATAGCTGCGGGCCAGTTCATCGATCTCGTTCTGCAGGCGCGACACATGCGGAGTGTCGCTCATGCGCAACAGCGCGAGGTCTCTTGCGGCGATCGCCCGATCGTGCACGCTGCCGCGCATGTTGACGGCATAACGCTGCTTGGCCGCGGCCACGTCCATGGCGCGGGTCAGCCCCGCATCGATTTTGTCCACCTCGTAGATGCTCACGCCCGTGACGACCAGCATGAAGGACAGCACCAGGAGAAAGCACAGATAAAGCCTGGTGCGGACGGAGCGGCGCCTGGGTGCCCGGGCGAGCGTTTCCTGGCCACCCGGGCCGCCGGCGAGGCTGAGCCGGCCCGTGATGGGATAGGTGTTGGACATGATTGAAATTCCCTGCTCTTTCGGATGAAATTATCGTTCTTGGGACGCATTGAAACCAATTGTTTCCAAAATTAGACCCGATGGCAGGTTTGATTGCAAACGATTTTGTTGTAGATGTGTGACGCCGGTATCCGTCCCGGCCGCTTTGCCGCCCATGCGTGCGGGCCCGCGCTGATTCAAGAATCCGTCCGTCCTCCCGGGGAAGCGGGCCGGGCGGACATGACCACGCCTTAAATTGAAGAAGATTCCCGGCCGCCATGAATGATGGCGTACGCATTCCGGGCCACGGGCAACAAGGCCTCGGCCAACGCGGGAAGGACCGCGCTGGCGTACTGATGACGGAACATGGTCGCACTGCAGACATACTCGACCGTCGAATCCTCGTCGGATGAAACCGGCACCGCCAATGCCGTGACGGACCTGTTCATGTAGCCTTCGTCCACCCCCCACCCTACCCGCTTTGCTTTCTTGGCCTGTGCCATGAACTGCGCGTAAGTCAAGGATCTGTCCCACCGCAGTTCCTTGAAAATAGCCTCGCGCGTGCCATCGTCCAGCCCCCCGCGCAAAGCCATGACACGACCCATTCCCCCCATGAGGACCGGCAGGCGCTGACCGATCGGCATTTGGACATTCACCGCCGTTTGGCAGCTGGCCACCGCCACCAGCTCCATGCGCGTCAGGGACTGGCGCTGCCATATCGTTGCGGTGACCTTCCAGCGATCGGCGTATTCCTGCAAAGACAGTATGACGTCGCGCCAGTCGATTTTGCGCACGACCGTCCGGTGAGCGAGATTGACGAAACCGCCCCCCAGCACATAGCGCTTCCGCCGGCCCATCGGGTCCGCAAGCGCCAGCCATCCCACCGCAACCAAGGTCTGGATCAGATTGAAGCAAGTGCTCGGATTGAGGCCCAGTTCGCGCGCCGCATCCGCCGAACTCCATGGCGCCTGGGCATCCGCCGCATAAGCCATGAGCCGGGTGGCCTGGAAGGCCGCCCCCACCATTTTCCCCGCGGAAACATCGACGTCGTCGGCAACGTGAAACAACGGACCGGCTGTCCTGGATGAGCTTGATCTATTCATTTAAATCTCTATAGAGAACAATATAAACTCTAAGAAGAATAACATTTGACAAGGAATATTGTTTGGATTGAAATCCGCATACCGCATAGAACAGAACACGACGCGGTCGACATAACCACGCCGGGAGACGAGATGAAAGGCAAGCTGCAAGGGATCCGCATCATCGACATGAGCAGGGTGCTTGCCGGTCCCCTGGCGGGTCAGATGCTCGCCGACCTGGGTGCCGAGGTCATTAAGATCGAGCATCCCGGCATGGGCGATGAAGCCCGCCAGTACGGCCCCCCATTTCTGGGCGAAGAAGATGACGGCGGAAGCTCCTTCTTCCTGGCGGCGAATCGAAACAAGCGTTCAGTGGCGGTGGATTTCTCCACGGCGGAAGGGCGCCGGATCGTGCAGCGGCTGGCGCGGGAATCCGATGTCGTCATCGAGAATTTTCGTGTCGATACATTGACGAACTATGGTCTCGATTACGCCACGCTGTCGGCCGGCAACCCGGGCCTCGTCTATTGTTCGCTGACGGGTTTCGGGCAAACCGGGCCCTATGCCAGTCGCCCCGGCTATGACGCAATCTTCCAGGCCATGGGCGGCTTGATGAGCAGCATTGGATATCCGGACGATCATCCCGCGGGGGGCCCTCTGCGCACGGGCCTTTCCATCACCGACGTCATTACAAGCCTGTATGCCGACGTGGCCATCATTGCAGCCCTGCATGCGCGCACGCACAACGGCGGGCGCGGCGACTACATCGATATCGCGCTGCTCGACTCCACCGTCGCCGCCATGTCGCATTACGCCATGCACTACCTCATTTCCGGCCAGGCGCTCGCCCGCAGGGGCAATTCGGGAAATGGGGGCACCCCTTCCCAGGTATTCAAATGCCGGGATGGTTCGATCATGCTCACCGTGGGGAACGATGCGCAGTTCGTCCGTTTCTGCAAGGCCCTGGGCCATCCGGAATGGGCTTCCGATGAACGATTCTCGTCGGGCGTCGCGCGCATCAGGAACCGGGACATTCTGATCCCGATACTGGAAGCGCATTTTGCCGGCCGCAGTGCGGCCGCATGCCTGGAAGCCCTGGTGGCCGCAGACGTACCCGTGGGCGCCATCAATGACATCGCCCAGGTTTTTTCCGATCCCCAGGTCGTATCCCGCGGTCTTCGCGCTCCCGCGCAGAATACCGGGGGCACCCCATTCGATGTCATCACCAATCCGATCCGCTTTGCCCACGAGCCCATCGGCTCCTATGTCCGCCCCCCTCTTCTGGGCGAACACACCGACGACGTGCTCGGCGACCTGCTGGGCTATTCGGAACAGGACCTTGCCCGCCTGGCCGAAGGCGGCGTCATAGGCCGGCATCCCTTGCGATAGGCATCCCACCATTTCAACGGCTTAACCGAGGATATCCAATGGCTATTCGCCTCACCGAGCAGCAAGACGCGCTCCTTGAACAAGTAAAACGCTTTGCGCAACGCGAGGTGATTCCCTTCGAACAGAGCGCAAAGGACGACCCGCGCCACGGATCCAGATTGCTGGCCGCGCTGGGATCGGCGGGCATGCTGGGGCTGAACATTCCGGAAAGCTACGGCGGGGTCGGGCTGCCCCACCTGGACGCCGCCATGTGCATCGAAGAGATGGGCCGGCACAGTCTCGATGCCGCAGGCTACATGGCCGCCGCCAGCCTGGGCCAGGCTTATTACATCTATGCGTTCGGCACCGAAGAACAGCGTAAACGGTATCTTCCCGACATCTGTTCCGGCAAGTACACCGTCGCCATAGGAATCACGGAGCCCGGCGCCGGCACGGCATCGACAGCCCTGAGCACGCGGGCGGCCATAGGCGACAGCGGCATCGTCATCAACGGACGCAAGCATTACGTGTCCAACGCCTCCAACGCCGGCCTCTTCATCGTCTACTGCCGTGTAAGCGACACGCCCCGCGCCAAAGGCATAGGCGCCATACTCGTCGAGCGCGAAGCGCAGGGATTCAGCGTGGACCGCTTGAGCGAGAACATGGCCGGACACTATCAGGCGGATCTGCTGTTCGAGAACTGCGAGGTGCCGCGCGGCAACCTGCTGGTGGGCGAAGGGGGATTCGGCGAACTGACCAACTGCTACAACCTGGAACGCTGCGGCGGCACCGCGCTGGTGCTCGGCACGGCGATAGGCGCGTACGACATGGCGCTCGAACATGTGGCGAACCGGGAGCAGTTCGGCAAAAGCCTGGCCTCATTCCAGGCGGTTCAAATGAGGCTGGCGGACATGGCGATCCAGATCCACGCGGCGCGGCTGATGCTGTATCACGCATTGAGCAAGCCCGATGGCTGGCCCGACGCGCAAGAATCGTCGATGGTCAAAGTCTTCGGCAATGAGACCGCCAAAAGGGTTGCGGATGAAGCCATCCAGCTGATGGGGGGCGCCGGCTATCTGAAGGATCTCGGCGTAGAGCGGCGCTACCGGTACGTGCGCGGCTATTCCATTGCCGGGGGGCCGCTGGATATTCACCGCACCATGATAGCGGGGTGGCTGGTCGGACGCCGATTCAGTCAATGGGCCGATGCCGCCACCCTGCCTTCCTAGCAGGTACCGCAATTCAACTTTACAAGTACACAAGGAGACAGACAATCATGAACACCAGACAGCGATTCGCCGTGTGCGCAGCTTTCGCGGGCAGCCTGATATTCGGCACGGCGGTGGCCCAGGAACGCAGCAAGGTCACCATTGCCATCGGCACCAGCGTGATCGACGCCTCCCAGGCGAACAACACATCCGTCCCCATCTACACCGATTGCTGGGAACGCGAAGGCCTGGACGTCACGATCCAGCCGACCAACTCTTCATCGGCCATGCAGGCCGTCCTTTCGGGCCAGGCGCAATTCGTGAACATGGGGCCGGGCGCGGCGATACTGGCACGGGCCAAGGGCGCGCCCATCAAGGCGGTCTACCTGAACATGCGCCGCAACTTCCAGTTTCCGGTGGTCCTGGACAGCAGCTCCATCAATTCCATCGAAGACTTCAAAGGCAAGACCATCGGTGTCATCTCCTACGGCGCTCAATTGGTGGAAATCATCAAAGGCATGCTCGTGGAAGCGGGACTGGACCCCAACAAGGACGTCACGTTCGTAGAGACGGGCGCCGGCGCGCAGGCCGTGGCGGCATTGACCAGCGGCCAGGTCGATGTCTGGGGCACCTGGGATTCGCAAATCGCCACGGCGGAGAACATGGGCATCAAACTGCGCCGCTTCACCACCCCGGAGGCCGAGAAACTCGTTTTCGGGGGCTCCTACTTCGTGCGGGACGACTATATCGAAAAGCATCCGGACATCATCGAGAAAGTGCTGCGCTGCGTGGCCCAGGGTTCGGCGCTGGTGCTCGAAAACCCGGAAGGGGCGGTCCAGGCGCACTGGAAGGTCTATCCCGGCTCCAAGCCCACCAATCTTGACGAGGCGGAAGCGGCAAAACAGGCGTTGAACCTGGTGAAGGTGCGCAGCGAGTTCATCCGGATCGGGCCGGACGAGCGCTGGGGTGAGTTTCCGGCCCAGGCGTCACGTGTCATGGTCGATTTCATGCGCGCCAACAAGCGCCTGGAAACCGAACTGGACCCCGAGAGCCTCTATACCAACCAGTTCATCGAGGCAATCAATCGATTCGACCAGCAGTCCGTCGTCCAGCAAGCCGCAACGCTGGGCAAATGACCACGCGCCAAAGCGCAAGCCTCGTTCTTCAGGACGAGGCCAAGCGAGGCAATACCAATGCGGCGCCGAAGGCGCCCCTGCATTGTGGCGAAGAAGCTCCGGCCCCAGGGCCGGAATTCTTCACCCCACAACCCTTCTGAACAGGCCCGGCCCATGCGCACCCAAACGGAACCTCGAACCCCCGCTTCCCGCTTGAAGGAATTGCTGAACGGACGTTCCGCCGTTCCGGCACCCGGCTGCCATGATCCTTTGGGAGCCCTGCTGATCGCCGAGGCCGGCTTCGACGTCGTCTCGCTTTCAGGATATTCCGTCGCCGCCAGCCACGGCAAGCCGGACATCGGCCTGATCAGCGGCACCCAGATGGCCGCGCATGCCAGGGCCATCGCCGAAACGGTATCCCTGCCCGTCGTGGCGGACGCGGATACCGGATACGGCGGCATCAGCAACATCGCGGAAACGGTCAGGGCCTATGAACGCGGAGGCGTCGCGGCGCTTCATCTGGAAGACCAGTTGAATCCCAAACGCTGCGGAGCCATGTCGTCGAAAGCGCTGGTCTCCGATAAAGAAATGTCGGAACGCCTGCGTACGGCTGTCCTCGCCCGCAACGACATGCTCATCATCGGGCGAACCGACGCATTGACCATCGCCGGCCTGCCCGAGACCATCCGCCGGTGCCAGAACATGGCGGCCGACGGTGTGGATGCCGTAATGGTGCCATCGCTGTCTTCACTGGCGGATATCGAACGCATCGTCCGTGAATGCCCGGTACCCGTCATCCATACCGTGGCTGAAACGGTCCGCCCATTGCATACGCAGGATCAGCTCGAAGCGACGGGGCTGGGCATGGTGCTTTATCCGATTTCTCTCATCCAGGCCATCGCCCATATTCAACGCACGCTTCTTACCACGCTCAGGCGGCAAGGCAGCACCGCCGCCTTCGTCGACACCATGCTCCCTCTTTCCCAGCTTACCGACCTGCTGGGCGCCAAACGTTACGCTCAATTCGAATCGCGGATCCACGGAGAGGAGGACTGAGCCATGAAAATGACGCTGGCGCAAAAGATTCTCGCGCGTGCAAGCGGCAGGCCTTTCGTGGAAGAAGGCGAGATACTGTGGGCCGAGCCGGATCTGATCACCGTGCCCGAGGTCTCCTTTCCCGCATACGTAAAACGCTTGCGTGATATCGGTGTCACGGCCTTCGCCCATCCTGAGCGTATTGTCGTGGCCATCGATCACGAAGTCCCGGTACACAGCCAGGCGGGCGCCGAACGCAACCGCCTGACCCGGCAGTTGGCCGCCGCCACGGGGATAGGCCACTTTTTCGACGGAATCGGCATTACGCATCCGCTGATCGTGGAACGCGGCCTGGTGTCACCCGGGATGTTCGTCGTCGGAGCCGATACGCACACATCCGCCATCGGGGGAACGGGGGCGCTGGCGATCCCGTTCGGCATGGAGGTCACCATGCCCATGGCCCGTGGCGACATCTGGATCCGTGTTCCAGAGACAATCCGCGTCCACGTCAACGGGACGCTTCCCGCCGGTGTGGGGGCCCGCGACATCGTATTGGCCGCGCTCAGGCAGATCGACGAGGAAATGGCAAGCTACAAAATCATCGAATACTGCGGCGACACTCTCTCGACACTATCCATTCCCGAGCGCATGACGATCGCCGGATTGAGCATAGATTGCGGTGCTGAAGGGGGAATCGTGCCGCCGGACGCAGAGGCGCTGCGCGCCCTGCGAATGCTGGGGGCTCAAGACCCCCGGATTCTGCTGGGGGATGCCGGGGCGCCGGTCCATGACGAAATATCCATCGATGCGAGCCGCCTGCCGCCGCAGGTCAGTATTCCACCATCGCCCACGCACGTTCGCGATGTCACCGAACTGGAGACCGTACGGATAGACCATGCCTATATCGGCAGCTGCGCTTCCGGCAGTCTTGCGGAACTTCAGGATGCGGCGCGTTTGCTCGAAGGTCGCCATGTCCACCCCGATGTCCGGCTCCTGGTCATTCCCGCAACGCAAAGAATCCATGAACAAGCCATGAGGGACGGCACTTTGAACACACTCATGCGGGCAGGGGCCCAGATCGCCCCGTCCACATGCGGGCCATGCTTCGGGGGATTGGCGCAGCTCGACGCCGGCGAAGTCCGGATCAGCACGAGCACCCGCAACGATCGCGGCCGGATGGGCAGCGCCGACGCCGACATTTATCTGGCCAGCGCGCTTACCGTTGCGGCCTCGGCGGTCACCGGCCATATAACGGACGTGCGCGCCCTTCTCTCTTCCCGGAGATGACACGGATGAATCTGATTTACGAAGGACGCTGCTGGAAACTCGACGATGATGTGTCGAGCGACGACCTGATCTCCGCCCGCCATGTCTTCGAATACGACCCGGAACGACTGCGCAGGCATCTTCTGGCGGAACGGCATCCCGTCTTCAATCGGGAGGTCAAGCGGGGCGACATCATCCTGGCGGGGAAACGATTCGCCCACGGAAGCCAGCATACGCATCCCTTTCTGGCGATGAAGGCGATCGGAGTCGGCCTCGTGGCGCGCCGGCTTCTGCGCCCCCCGTTCCGCCTGGCCATTTACAGCGGCATCCCGCTGCTGGAAATCACTGAAGACATCTTCAGGATGTTCGAAGACGGGGACAGCATGCGCGTCGACTTCGAAACGGGCCGGATCAGCAACCTGACCGCGAATGTCGAGACTACGGCGACACCACTGCCGGACTTCTTATTGCAAGTCGTCCGGGCCGGCGGCGGCCTGGCCTATCTAGGCACCACCCACGGCAAACCCGCTCCCACGGAAGCACCACATGATTCTTGACGCCAAAGACCCATTCCTCACACCGCCTTCCGGCATCGAACCGGGCCATCCCTTCATTCAGATCAAGGGGCTGGAAAAATCGTACCGGTCTCAGGACGGAGGGAGTATCCGCGCATTGGGACCCATCACGCTGGACATACGCAAGAATGAGTTCCTGACGATAGTCGGCCCGTCCGGATGCGGAAAATCAACCCTGCTCAAGCTTCTGGCGGGGCTCATCAGCAGGAGCTCGGGCAGTATTCATATAGCGGGACAGGAAATTTTCGGCCCGCAGCTGGACATCGGCGTGGTGTTCCAGGCGCCGGTGCTCCTGCCATGGCGGACCGCGATCGAGAACGTGATGCTGCCCGCCCATGTGAACAAGCTGGACCCCCGCAAGAGCAAGGCGCGGGGCCTGGAACTCCTGTCGATGGTGGGCCTCGGCGACTTCCACGCGAAGTATCCGAATGAACTCTCGGGCGGGATGCAGCAGCGTGTGGCCATAGCCCGCGCGCTCATGCACGACCCCTCCACGCTTCTGATGGACGAGCCCTTTGGGGCGCTCGATGCAATGACCCGCGAAAGCATGAATGTCGAGATCCGCCGCTTGTGGGCCAACGCGGGGAAGACCGTGATCTTCGTGACGCATTCGATTCCGGAAGCCGTCTTTCTCGGCACGCGCGTCCTCGTACTGTCCAGCCGGCCGGGGAAAATCGCGGAAATCGTCGATGTCGAACTGGACGAGGACCGCAGCCTGGATATCGTCGCAAGCGACGTTTTCGGCACCTATACGCGCCGCATCCGCCGCCACTTCAATTCAAATGGAGCCATCGAATGAGCCGCGCAGACTCGCCTTATCACGACCGTGCCCAAGAGCCATCGATGACGGATCAGACGCAGCACACCGCATTGGAACCCCTGCCGTCGGAAGACGGACGCGGTTCCAACAATCTGCTCGAATGGGTGTGCATACCCCTGCTGTTCGTGCTCGTCGTGGGAAGCTGGGAAACAATAGTACGGCTGTTCGAAATACCGCCGTACGTCGTCCCGGCCCCTTCGGCAATCTGGAGCTCGCTGCTGCGGGGCATTTCGAGCGGGCTGTTCATTTCCAACGGCCTGGTCACCCTGACCGAAGCCCTGCTGGGATTCATGGGCGCCGCCATCCTGGCCATCTTCCTGGGGAGCATCATTGCGCAATCGCGATTCGTCGAACGCGTCATCTACCCTTACCTGATCGCAATCCAGACCACCCCGAAAGTCGCCATCGCACCGCTTTTCATCATCTGGTTCGGTTTCGGCATTTCCTCCAAGGTCATCATGGCCGGGATCATTGCCTTCTTTCCCATCCTCGTGAATGTGATCACCGGCCTGCGATCGACCGATCCGCAAAGAATCGAGCTCATGCGCTCGCTCCGGGCCTCGCGGTGGCAGATCTTCAGGATGGTGATGCTGCCCAGCGCATTGCCCGTGATCTTCGCCGGGCTTCAGGTCGCCGTGATCTTCAGCCTGCTGGGCGCGATCGTGGGCGAATTCGTCGGTTCCCGGCAGGGGCTCGGGAATCTGATCATGCAGATGAACATCAACCTCGATACGGCGGGCGTGTTCGCCGTGCTGGTCTGCCTTTCGAGCATCGGCATTACGCTTCATCTGATCATGCACTGGATACAGAAGAAACTGCTGTTCTGGGCCGATCAGAACAGGATCCCGGGCATCTGAACAAGCAAAGGGCCGAACCGCGAAAACCACCATTCGCCCAAGGAGGCAGGTATGAGCTTCACCGTACGTAAACTAGGGTCCGCGCTCGGCGCCGAAATCATCGGGCTGGATCTCACGAGCACTTTGGACGACGGCACGGTTGCGGCGCTGCGCGCGGCCTGGTCCGAACACCTGATACTGCTGTTCCGTGACCAGCCCCTGACGCCGCGGCAACAGATTGCATTCAGCCGCTGTTTCGGCGAACTCGACGATCACGCGGCCATTCCGAAATTCCGCCATCCCGAACATCCGGAAATACTGATGGTCAACAACCTCGAAACGGCCACCCAGAAACGGCTGTCCGTCGGCCGTCAATGGCATTCCGACCTTTCCACGACCCTCAGGCCGGCCAAGGGGTCGCTGCTGCATGCGATTCAGCTGCCATCGACCGGTGGCGATACCATGTTCTGCAATATGTACCGCGCCTGGGAAGGCCTGTCTCCTTTGCTGCGCGAATGGCTGGACGGCAGAGAAGCCGTCCACGACATGAGCATCGCCAGAGAAACCCGGCTGCAGCGGACAGAAAGCGAACTGGAAGAGATCCGCCGCCGAAATCCCCCCGTATGCCAGCCCGTTTGCCGGGTACACGAAACGACCGGCAGGAAGGCGCTGTACGTCAGCGAGATGACGACCTCGCACATCGACGGCCTGACCATGGACGAAAGCCAGGCGATCCTGGAACATCTGTACCGGCAAAGCACCGCGCATGAGAACGTCTACCGGCACATCTGGCGCAAAGGGGACTCCGTCCTGTGGGACAACCGCTGTGTCATGCACATTGCGCTGAGCGATTATGATCCATCCGAAATCCGCACCATGCACCGGACGACGCTGATGGGCAATCCGTCGGGGCGCCTTGCCCACGTCTCCTGAAACAGCAAGCCGGCTGCCATTTTCCCGAAGCGTATCCTTGCCTAAGATGAATATTCGCGAAATAGCCACAGGGCTGCATTTTCCGGAAGGCCCGATCGCCATGGACGACGGGTCCGTTCTATTGGTGGAAATCGCCGGCGGCACCCTGTCGCGCGTGCTGCCCGACGGGCGGATACAGCGGCTCGTGGAACTGGGCGGCGGGCCCAATGGCGCCGCGCTGGCGCCCGACGGAAGCGTCATCATCTGCAACAACGGCGGCATGCAGTTCACGACAATGAGCGACGGCACGCTGAGGCCCGGGCCCCAACCCGCGTCCTACTCGGGGGGCAGGGTCGAGCGTGTCGATCTATCGACCGCGAAGGTGGAGCGCCTGTTCGACGCAGTCGGAACCGAGCGGTTGAAGGGGCCCAACGACCTCGTCTTCGACAGGCAGGGCGGGTTCTACTTCACCGACCTGGGCAAGATCAGGCCGCACGATCTGGACTGGGGCGGCGTCTTCTATGTACCGTCGGTCGGGGCCGAACCCCGCATCATCGCCTATCCCGTCATGACGGCAAACGGGGTGGCGCTCTCACCCGACGAGACCACGCTCTACTATGCCGAAACCGAGGGTGCCCGCCTATGGGCTTTCCATATCGAAAGCCCGGGCCGCGTCAAGCGCGAACCGTGGCCATCGATGCACGGGGGCAGGCTGCTCGCCGCCGCCCCCGGAGGGCAGTACCAGCGTTTCGACTCCATGGCGGTGGACGTGCTGGGCAACCTGTATATAGGGACCTTGCTGCACGGCGGCATCACGATCATCAGCCCGGACGGCCTGATCCGCCGCCACCTGCCACTGCCGGACCGCTACCCTACCAACGTGTGTTTCGGGGGGCCGGACATGAGAACCCTGTACGTAACGCTGAGCGGCTCGGGGCGGCTGATCGCCATCGATGACTGGCCTGTTCCAGGCCTGAAGCCCGCGGCGCCGCTGTAGGGCCTTCGGCCCTTGCCGGGAACCCGCATGGCATGGCGGGCACGCGGGTGCCCGCCCGGCGCGCTACCCGCAATTCACCCGGTCCACCAGCCCCGATTCCCCGATCACGACGTTCAGCCGGTCGCGCCGGTAATCCATGGTCATGACCATGCCGGGACGCAGTACCCGCGTGCCGGCCGGAAACATCCCGTCATCCACTTTATCGCCCGCCGTGCCGACCAATTGCCGGAAGGCCGTTGCGCCGCAGGGATCGTCGTCGTTCTTCGCCACGGTGTCTTGCTTGGCGCCCGTCTGGCAGCCCGCCAGCGCAAGCATGGCTAAAAGCAGCAATCGCTTCATATTATCTCCTTCGTTCAAACACCGGTTACGACCGGCATGGCCCCCAGGCATACCGCTTGCTGCCGATCCATGCGCACATCAGACAGAGAGGAACGGGCCGGACGTCGCCACGCGTGCCGTTCCCGCACAAGAACATGAACACCAGACAAGCGCAACAATGGCAAGGGCCTGCGTTTCCCTCGGAAGCGGGTCACACCCCCGATGGTTCGGAGGAGCAAGAAACCAGGCCCGAGCCACCCTCCCCCCACGCAGTGGATGACGACGCGCCGCGCCCGATCCTGCCCGCTCCGCCCGTGCCATCGGCGCCGCCCTCGGCCTGGGCCCTGAGGATACTCGCCACGGTGGCATTGCTCTATTGCCTGCGCTGGGCGGCGGATTTCGTCATTCCGCTGCTGTTCGGCATTCTGCTTTCCTACACGCTGAGCCCCATCGTATCGTGGATCGAGCGTGCGCGCTTGCCGCGGGTGATCGGCGCCGGCCTGGTGACGCTGGCGCTCGTGGGGTCGGCCGCCATACTGGCCAACACGCTTTATCGCGAAGCCCGCATCGTCGTCGATGAACTGCCGGTGGCCACATGGAAGATACGCAGCGCCCTGGCGCGGCTGGACGACGGCCAGGCGGGCATGTATGAGAAACTGCACGCCGCCGCCGAATCGCTCAAGCAGGCCCTGCCGGCCGTTTCCCTCCCGGGAGGCGACGACGAAAGCGCCGCCGCGGCCCCGGCGCCACCGCCTCCCACCAAGCCGGCCTTCGATCTGTCCGAATGGCTGCTGGCCGGCTCCATGACGGCCGCGGGCCTGGCCGCCCAGCTCGTCGTCGTGCTGTTCATCGTGTTCTTCGGGCTGGCGTCGGGCAATACCTTCAAGCGCAAGCTGGTCAAGCTGACCGGCCCGTCGCTTTCCCGCAAGAAGATCACTGTGCAGATTCTGGACAATATCAACGGTTCCATACAGAAGTACATGTTCATGCTGCTGGTCACGAACATTGCCCTGGGCCTGGCGAGCTGGGCGGCGTTCTATGCGGTGGGGCTGGACAATCCGGGCGCCTGGGCGATCGCGGCGGCCCTGCTGCACGTCATCCCCTATTTCGGTACGCTCGTCGCCGCCCTGGGAACCGGCGCGGCGGCCTTTCTGCAGTTCGAATCCTTCACCATGATGGCTGTGCTCATCGGCGTGAACCTGCTGATCGCCTCCATTGTGGGCACGCTCATCGCCACCTGGATGACCGGCCGCATTGCAAAGATGAACCCCATGGCCGTATTCGTGGCCCTGTTGTTCGGCGGCTGGCTGTGGGGAATCTGGGGAATGCTGATCTGCGTGCCGATCGTGGTGGTCGTGAAAGTGATCGCCGAACACATCGAGAATCTTCAACCGCTGGCGGAACTGCTGGGGGAATGAGGCCGCGAAGCATGGCCGCCTCCGGAAACGCCCGCCGGGGCGGGTCCGAAGCGGCGGCATACTGCGGCATGCGCCGGCCCACGCGCCCAGCCTGCCGCCCGACGACCAGCCAGTACGGGACGCCTTTCAGCGCGAACAGGTCCTATTCCCGTTGCCAAGCGCGGAAACGGGCTTTGGCATAGAATTTCCAGGCCCGGTGGCCCGCCGGGCCTGCGGCAGAAGAAAGCCGCGGCACCCCTACATCTTGGATGCCGGATGAAAAATTCGAGCCTGTACTTCCGTAGCTTTCTGGTCATGCTGACGGCCGCCACCATCGGCTTCATATGGATTCTGCTGCCCTATTACGCCGCGCTGTTCTGGGCCACCGCGCTGGCGGTGCTGTTTCATCCGGTTCAACGGCGGCTGCAGGCGAAGTTCCATGGTCGCGCCAACCTGGCGGCCGCGGTCACATTGCTGATCGTCCTGCTCATCGTCATCATTCCCATGATCGTGATCACCGGGGCGCTGATCCAGGAAATCGCCTCCGTCTACAAGCGCATCGCTTCGGGCGAGTTCAATCTGGGCGTGTACTTCACGCAGATCGCCAACGCCATGCCGCCGTCCGTTCACAACGTGCTCAGCTTCCTGGGCCTCGGCGACCTGCTGGGCGTCCAGGAAAGGCTCACACAGGGCGCCGTGGCGGGCGGGCGCTTCATTGCCACGCAGGCCGTGAGCCTGGGCCAGAACACCGCACAGCTGCTGATCGGGCTGGGCGTCATGCTTTATGTGCTGTTCTTCCTGCTGCGCGACGGCGCGCAGCTGGCGCGCCACAGCAAGCAGCTGATTCCCCTGAGCGAAGAACACAAGCAGCACTTCATCCGCAAGTTCGCCACGGTGATCCGCGCCACGGTGAAGGGCAACATCGTCGTGGCCATTACCCAGGGAACGCTGGGCGGCGTGATGTTCTGGATACTGGGAATACAGGGCGCGCTGCTGTGGGGCGTGGTCATGACGCTGCTCTCGCTGCTGCCGGCGGTGGGCGCGGCGCTGATCTGGGCACCCGTGGCGGTGTATTTCCTGGTCACGGGCGCCATCGTCGAGGGCATCGTGCTGACTCTGTTCGGTGTGTTGGTGATCGGTCTCATCGACAATATCCTGCGCCCGATCCTGGTGGGCAAGGACACCAAGCTGCCCGACTGGGTCATCCTGGTTTCCACCCTGGGCGGCCTCTCCGTCTTCGGCCTGAACGGCTTTGTGATCGGCCCTCTAGCCGCCGCGATCTTCATGTCCGCCTGGGACCTCTTTCCTTCCGCCGTGCGCCTGTACCAGGAAGACCCCGAGAATGGCTCCATCAGCCCTGAAACCGCCACACGGAAACCGACTAGCCAAGAATGAACGCATGTGTGTATAATTATTGGCTTGGCAGAACATAAACCATGTTTTTCGCCGAGGTTGTTTGCCTTTGTATGCAAGGGCCGCTTTAGCTCAGTTGGTAGAGCAGTTCATTCGTAATGAAAAGGTCGCCAGTTCGAATCCGGCAAGCGGCACCAGACAAATAGCCTGAAAATCCCCGTAAGCTGATGATTTACGGGGATTTTTTATGCCTGTCCAATCCGCTTGGGGACAGTGCTTTTTCCCGAAAACATACCTATTACCCCCTACGCTCCCGGCTTGACTGTCCCCGGGGTGTCCCCATAAAGTGTCCCCAACATTGGGGGCATCATGGCATCATTTGAACAGCGCGGGAGCTCATGGCGGGCGGTTGTGCGTCTGCCTGGCGGCGGTAAGACAACAGCGACACCCGCCGCATCGACAGCATCCAATGCACGCGCCAAGTCTTCAGCCGTCGGCTTCGCCTGACGACTATCAATGACAATCGCCAGCCTACTTTCTTGCGTCATAAACCTTTCGCCCACAAAAAAGGCCGCCCATTGGCGCCCCATAAAAAGAAAACCGCCTGGAGGCGGCTCAAACTCGCTGCGCTGCTATCGAATCGATATTTCCCGTCCCGTAACCATCAGGCGAGAAATACGCCCGGTTGGAACATCAACCTCGCATCGCGCCCATTGCGGGACATCAACACCGAATCCATTTTTGAAATGAAAAGAGCCCTGGGGCCACAGAAATTGCCAGACATTGACACCCTCAATTCGCTTCCCTGGAGCGTGGCCTGGATTATTTGAATTTCCGTATGCGGCCACGGATGCGATGGCCTTCTGACACCTTAGCAGGGCATTCATTCTGTCCTGCCTCTCTGCTTTCGCCATCGCCTCCGCGAAATTCCTCTCTGTCCGTTCGGCCTTGCCGCTATTCCACCAGGACACGCCGGCCCAAACCGAGCCAACGACGGCGAGCATGATCAGCAGAATACGAACGGCTCCAGCGCTCTCGCATGCTCCAGACTCTTTGGCGGCACTAGCCATTTTTGCATCATCACTCATCTTGGACTGGATACTTTTTAGAGCCTCTTCCCTAGTTGCATGGCCGCTACCATTTGCGTACCAAAGGCCCCACTTTCCTTGCCTCGGCTCTTCCATCCCCGTTGCTCCTGTATCTGATTGATACGGGGGACTATACCCGAGCTCCAAAGGCCACCACTAGGGTGGCTTCCCTTGCTATAAACTATAGCTTAAACTATAATAAACCTATACCAACAAGGGGGGCCCATGTACGCGGTCAACTGGTCAAACAAGGCGAAAAAGCAACTCCGCAAGATCGACCGGCAGGAACAAGGCACGATCATCGACGCCGTGGACGAGTTGGAGAATTTCCCGAACGCCAAGAACGTCATCGCGCTGACCAAGCACGAGTACGGATACCGCATGCGCGTCGGCAACTATCGAGTGCTGTTCGATGCCGACACCGAAGTCAGGATCATCGATATCCAGCAGGTCAAGAAGCGCGACGATCAAACTTACTGAGCAGGAGTCAGCCATGGACATCAACCACACCATACTCGAAGCCAACGGCAAGCCGGCCTTCGTTGTGCTGCCCTACGATGAGTACCTGAAACTCACCGGAGGGAAAGCACCTTCCGGCCGCATACCCGCCGACGGCACCACCCCTCACGAAGTCATGCGCCTGTGCGTCAAGAACGACTGGAGCATGATCCGAGCCTGGCGCGAGCACCTGGGCCTTACGCAAGCAGAAATGGCGCGGCGCCTGGAGATTCGCCAGCCCAGCTATGCTGCGATGGAAGCGCCTGATGCCAAGCCCAAGAAAGCGACCCGGGAACGCATTGCGACAGCGATGGGGCTTTCGTTGGAACAACTGGACTTCTGAGCCCTAAGCGCTCTAGCCTCAAGAGCCATGCCCCAAAGGGCGGCCACGCCTGACGCCCTGTCCATTCATACAGCAGGGATTCCGCCCGGTGCCACCAGCGGCTCGCGGTGATATGTTGCTGAATCCTACAGGAGTAAAAGCAGAGGCAACAGCGGCATGGGCGAAGAAATCATCAAATGGGGAACATTGGTCGTAGCGGTGTATGCCGCCATCCTCAGCACCCTTAACCATTGGCACGCACTAAAACGAGACAAACCAAAGATCATCCTCTCGCCAATGGTTGCAAGGCTAAGGATCGGCAAGTATCGACTCGCATTCCACATACAAAACCAAGGGCTGATTGACACGAGCATCGTTCAAATCGGATTTACCAGACGGTGGAGCATCGTGCGGACGATTTTTCACCCCTCTCCGCCGTTAGGAGTTGAACTACCCATAGTTCTTCCGGCTGGGGCACAGATCACAGTTTATGTGCCCGCGAGCACAATGAAGAACGCCGACTCCGAGCGCCTGCGAAGCGCGTACCTCGTCACCGGTCACGGGACGACTGTGAAAACTCGGAACGGCGCCCTCGCGCTCTATGTAAATAACCCTCCCGATACAGCGACCGATGAAGAGGTTATTAATGCGTCGGAAGATTGGGGGCACATTATCGCGAGTGAACATGGCCTTCCAAAAGGAACGCTGCCTGGTGAGAGTTAAAAAAAACATGCGACCTCCTACTTCTTTCGCGCCTACTCTTGCGCCACCGACTCCAACTAAGCATTGTCCAGGAGCTCAAGGGATCTCAATCGTCGCCATTCACCATCGACACAAACCCGCTCCATGCCTTGGCAACAGACTCCTTCGTCTGCGGCTTCGGCCTCAGCGACTTCAGGAACTTGTCGTCAATGGCGAAAACCACCGTATCCAGCAGCTCGCGGTCCAGCGGGGAGCCGTAGGCGTCCACCACTGGCGTAATCTCCGCTGCTGACAGTGGCAAAGGTAGCGGCCCGGACTCCATGCCGCCTGCCAAGTACCGGCGAGCACGATTCGCCCGCCAGAACACGCCGATGATGTGGTCGGTTATTGCGCTTCGGTCTGGGGCGGATTCGAGGTCGTCGACGTTTTCGGCGTCTTTGTCGCGCTCTTTCTTGCGACGGGCTTCTTCTTCCCATTCGAAGCGTTCGACGACTTTCCCAAAAGCTCACCCCGCTCCGCGAGCGCTTCGGCCGCGATCTCTCCAGCCTTCTTAATCGTCCACAGGAAAAAGTCGACGTTCGACTCAAGCAGGGCAGCCGCCTTGCCTTCGCTGTACTTGACGTTGTTCCCATTCTCATCCGGCACGCCCTTCCAGTCGCGGACGATGAACTTGCCCATCAGCCTGCACTGGATGCCGTGCTCGGTGTTCTCGCCCGGCACGATGCCCACCTCGGACACGCTGAATCACCCCGGGAATGAACTGACCCCCAAGAGTCGACCGGGCGCGAGCTTGATCAGCCCATGTCCACCATCCTGAATTCCGGCAGCCACCAGCAGCTTGTGACGGCCCATCTTGCGCACCTACGCGGGAATTGCGATGCGCGGGATATAGCGGAGCCATTGCATACGATCAGCGCGGGCGGCCAGCATCATGGCCTGGTAACGGCGCTTCTGTCTCGGTAGTTTGGAAAAAGCATCCGCCAAGAGCTGGAGGGCCCTATGCCGACGATTGTTGCGGGTGGCGGCGGAAAAGGCGTGAGTGGCCGCTACGCTTTACATGCAAACACCCTGGCTGCACCGAGTCCGTCACGTACAGATACTCAACTCTGCGCGACCGCTCTGAAAGCGCGGAACTCAGATGAGTGGCTGCAAGAGCATCGAGACCTGGTGCGCCAACTACGGAACAGCGCCATGAGCGCTGGGTGGGGAGCCCATTCCGACGTCCATGTGGATGACGCGCAAGATCAATTGTTGGCCCACGCCCGCCGCCGCATTGAGGGAGAAGCGAATGGATGAGCTGACGGCTTGGATGCCCGCTGGCGCCCCAGTATCCATATGCCCCTCTGGGCCAGCCGCATCACGCTGGAAATCACCGGCGTGCGCGTGGAGCGGTTGTTGGAGATCAGCAGCGCAGACGCCCTTGCTGAAGGCGTCAACGTACATCCAGACCATCATGATAAGCCGGCCAGCAGTGTTTATAGCCCGGTGCAGGCGTTCCGCGATCTATGGGAAGACATCAACGGCGCCGGAGCATGGACAGAGAATCCGTGGGTTTGGGTGGTGGAGTTTCGCCGCGCATGACTGAACGCATAAAAGAAGTCCTGGCCGTGACGGCCAGACAGTGGAATTTGAGCGCCGAAGATATGGGGCGTTCGTGATTTTGGAGGTAGGATATATGCAAGCTGGTCTCGACATGAGAGAGCTGGCCCGGCACCTGGGGCCGTGATCGCCGACGACGCGCTGTTAGATACCGAAGATGTAGCGGCCATGCTCAAAGTGTCGCCCCGCTACGTGTCCGAGGCCTACGTCAACGCGCCTGGGTTTCCGCAGCCAATCTACCTGACCGTCGCCGAGGGCCACAAGAGCAAGCCTCACTGGATCCGCCGGGACGTGATAGAGTGGATCGGCAAGCATGCGACTGGCCGGCCATCGCGCGGCGGCCGACCTAGAAAAAAACCGTTGTAAATGCGCGTTGGGGACACTCTCCGTCCCCATACCTATGTAAAACCGCATGAACATTGACTGACGAATCCGGCAAGCGGCACCAGACAATATTCCGAAACCCCTTACAGATTACCGGTCTGCAAGGGGTTTTTCCTTTTTCACGGCGGCTGGGCGACCGCGGCGCGTCCTGGGTGACGGCTCATCGTTTTTCAGAGAAAATGGGCCACCCGCACTACACAGCCAAAAAAAGGGAGTCCTCCACCATGTCAGAATTCAATTTGTCCGCCGGCACGCTCGTGTACCACGGCACCGACCGCAGCGATGCGGATGAAATTTCAGTGACCGGCCGCCATGCATTCTGGCTGGCCGGCACACTGGAACTGGCGCAGAACCAGGCCCTGCGCAACCGTACCGGCACCCCTCGCGTATTCGTGTACAGACTGCGGCATGACCTTGTGCTGCCCGCGGTGCGCACGCCCGACGACGTCCAGGCCCTGCTCAAGAAATATGAGCTCAGGGTCACGGAAGACGAACTGCTGCAGGCCAGCGCGATCGCGGCCAATCTTGCCGGCTGGGCCTATCCCGAAGCCAACCCGCTGGGCGCCTTCATCAAGCTGTTCGATACCCGCATGCTCGAATATGTGGAAACCCGCCCCGTGGACCGCGCAAGCGTGCTCGGCTCGGTGGCCTGAAGCGGGCCGGCGCAGGGCGGGCCTCGCCGGCCCGGCAACATTACATCGAACGCAGCAGGCGCTCGAACCGGTCGAGCGCGACATCGCGCGCGGCGCCGAAACCGGCCACTTGCCGCACTGCCCGCACATGCACCGCCGCATAGCGGAAATCGGGCAGCCGAGCGATCGGCTCCGCTTCGGGAAACCGCCGCAGATACACCTGCTGCAAGGCCTCGGCCTCGGGCTGCCCGGGTTCCGCCAGGCCGGCCCGCGCCGACAAGGTCAGGCGGCTGAGCGCATGCACCGGCTGGCCAGGCTGCCCGGGATCGGCAATCAATAACGAGACATGCGGGTCGCGGCGGATATGGCCGGTGTGCGCGGCCAGCCCGCTGATCGACAGCACCAGGCGGGGCGCCGAGGTGTCGACCGCATAGGGAACCAGCGAGACATAAGGCCTGCCATCCGGGTCCACGGTGGCGAGCGCGGCCGTCCGTTGCGTGGAAAGCAGCCGCCGCAGTTCGGAAGTGAGTCTGGATTCGTGTTCCATGCGCAATGCCCGACAAGCCCCGGCCCGCCCCCTGGCGATGCCGGAAACGCTATTGGGCGGCGGCGGGTTCGGGCATGGCCGAGGCCGGCAGGCCGAACACTCTGTCGAACGCCCACGAAAAAATGAAAGTGTAAACCAGGAAGAACACGATGAAGCCCAGGTCCATGACGAAGGCCTGCCACAGGCTGACTTCCAGCCACCACGCGAAAAACGGAACCATCGAAACCACCAGGCCGCCCTCGAAGCCGATGGCGTGCGCAATACGCCGCCGGACACTGCGGCCTTTGACGGCCTGGCGGCGCTCCCAGGCTTCGAACATCGTGTTGAAGATCAGATTCCACGTCACCGCCAGGAGCGACGCCCCCACGGATGCCACCAGGGAATGCATGGGCGCGTGGCCCAGCATTGCCAGCACGGTCGCGGTCAACGCGATGGCAATCCCCTCGTACAGGCTCACATAGGCGACCCTGCGCTTCCAGCCTTGCATTCTCGAACTCCCGACATCTTGCGATGGGCAAAACGGGCCGCCCTGCAATGGCCGCGCAACACCCAACCGCAAAGCATAGCATTACCGCGTGGCCCCCGCCCTGTAACGGTTCACACAGTTTTTTTCCGACCGGATTGCTTCGTAGGCGTACAATTCATACCCTTTTCGAAAACTCGTCTGGATAGTTCCATCTTGAGCACCTCCCGTACAAAACGCTGGAATGGCACCCTTGAATCACTGTCCGCCGACTTCCTGAAAGGAGTCGCGGCACACATGGAATCCTACGGAGACCGGGTACAGTTCGAGTTCCCCGGTCATGGCAAATACCCGATCTATCAGATCATAGGCCGCAGCGAGCGCAAAATGGGCTTCGACGGCAAGCATCTGCTACTGCGCCTGAACGATACCGGCAATGTCGCGGAATCCCTCTCGTCGGAATTTTCGATCGATGCCGTCCGCAATGCCATCAACGGCAGGCGGGCGACACGCAGCGGCACCGTGTCGCGAACGGCAAACGGCGGCGGTGCCGCACGGGTGCGCGCAGCCGCGCCCAAGGCGGCCCCCGATACCGTCGAACGGGACAAGTACGCCTACTTCCGGGAGCATCGCGACACGCTGCCCGAAGGCATCACCCAATATGCCGACGAGATCAGCCAATTGATGCGCGTGGGGAAAACAGCGGAAGAAGCCTTCCGCCAGATCGTCGAGCAGCACTTCCAGGCCTGACCGCGCGCCCGCGCGCAAGTTTTGCCAGCCCCGGCCCCCGGAAACGAGGCGCCGGCCCCTTGCCCACGCCTGCCCTCCTCTTATATCTGGAAGGAATATAATTATTTCTTTCCAATATAAGAAATCAGGGATGAGGCAGGCATGTCAGCAGCAATATCGTCGGAAGCCGGCGGGCAATCGGGCGCCGCGCGCAACATCGGGGTGCTCATGGCCGCCCAGGCGCTGGGCGGCGCATCGCCGCCCATCATCATTTCCCTGGGCGGCATCGTCGGGCAGATGCTTGCCGACGATCCTTCCATCGCCACGCTGCCGGTAAGCCTGTACAACCTGGGCCTGGCGCTGTCGACCCTGCCCGCCGCGTGGCTGATGCGGCGCATCGGCCGGCGCAACGCCTACCTCTTCGCCGCGGTGCTCGCCATCATGGCCGGCCTGATCGCTTCCCTGGGCATCGTGCGGGCCGACTTTCTGACCTTCTGCGTCGGGACGGCGCTGGCGGGCTACTACGGCGCATGCGTGCAAAGCTACCGCTTCGCCGCGGCGGATACCGTAGAGGAAAGCATGCGCTCCATCGCCATCTCCCGGGTCATGATAGGCGGTCTCTTCGCGGCCATCATCGGCCCGCAGGTGGTGATCTGGACACGGGACAGTCTTGGCGCCATCCCATTCGCGGGGAGCTTCCTCGGGCAGGCGGGGCTGGCGCTGCTGGCCCTGCCCGTGCTGGCCATGCTGCGCCTTCCGCGCCACGAAGCGGCCGCCTCCAGCGACACGGGGCGCCCCCTGCTCGAAATCGCGCGTACGCCGGTTTTCATCGTCGCGGTGGTCGCCGGCGTCGTTTCCTACGGCCTGATGTCCTTCATCATGACGGCCGCGCCCATGGCCATGGTCGGCTGCGGCCATACCATCGGCGAAGCGGCGCTGGGCATACAGTGGCATGTGCTGGCCATGTTCGGCCCCAGCTTTTTCACAGGCCATCTGATCGCCCGCTTCGGCAAGATCAGCGTGACCGCCGCGGGGCTGCTGCTGACGGGCCTGGCGGGGGTGCTCAATCTGGCAGGCCTCGAACTGCTTCACTTCTGGGGCGGCCTGATTCTTCTGGGGGTGGGCTGGAATTTCGGCTTTATCGGCGCGACCTCGCTGCTGACCGAGTGCTACCGTCCCAAAGAGCGCAGCAAGGTGCAGGGCTTGAACGATTTCCTGGTGTTCGGCACCGTCGCCGCCGCCTCGTTCAGCTCAGGCCATCTGCTCAATACCGGCGGCTGGGAAACCGTGAACACGCTGATGTTCCCCATGATCGGTTTCGTGCTGCTGCTGCTCGCCGCCCTGGCCTGGCAACGGCGCGGCCAGCCCGCTCTGCGGGGCTGATATCAGGAACCCGAAGGCGCCGGCATCCGCGCGGCGCCCGGGCCGCTCCGGGCCTGGGCCGCGAAGTCAGGCCAGCCTCAACGCCGGCGGATTCGCCGCCGCATCCAGGGCATCCTGATGCCGCCCTTCGGCGTCTTCCCGCCCGGGGGCGGCCCGATCAGCCGCATGCGTGATGTCGATCATCCGGCCGTCGGCCTTGCCGGGCAGCTGGAACACCGCCACGGCCTCTGACAGCCTGCAAGCCTGTTCCCGCAGCGATTCGGCGGCCGTGGCCGCTTCTTCGACCAGCGCCGCATTCTGCCGGGTGACCGCATCCATTTGCGCAACGGCCTGGTTGATCTGCCCGATGCCGCTGGACTGCTCGTCGGAAGCGCTGGAAATGTCCCGCATGATCTGCGTGACGCGGCTGACCGACGTCAGCAGCTCCCTCATGGTTGCGCCGGCCGACTGGACCTGCCGCTCGCCCACGAGGACTTCCTGGATGGAGGCCTCGATGAGCGTCTTGATCTCGCGCGCGGCCTGGGCGCTGCGCTGGGCGAGCGAACGCACCTCGGACGCCACCACGGCGAAGCCCTTGCCCTGTTCGCCCGCCCGGGCCGCCTCGACCGCGGCATTGAGCGCCAGGATATTGGTCTGGAAAGCAATGCCGTCGATCACGCCGACGATCTCGCCGATCTTGTTGGACCCCGTGGAAATGCGGCCCATGCTTTCAATGACCCCGTCGACGGCTTCGCCCCCCTGCTCGGCCACCTTCGAAGCCGAAAGCGCCAGTTCGTTGGCCTGCCTTGCGTTGTCGGAATTCTGCTTCACGACCGTGGCAAGCTCTTCCATGCTCGCCGCCGTCTGCTGCAACGAGGCGGCCTGCTGTTCGGTCCGGCTCGAAAGATCGACATTGCCCGCCGCGATCTCGTTCGCGCCGAGATTGATTTCATCCACGCTGTCGCGAACGGTGCCTATGGTGCTTCGCAAGCCCGCCTGAGTGCGCCGCAGATGTCCATAGAGGGCGTGGACTTCGTTGCGGCTGTTGGACGGAACGGCGGGAATCCGGGTGGTGAGATCGCCCTTGCCGAGCCTTTCGAGCCCCTGCATGATGTCGCGCACGGGCCGCAGCGTGCGCTGCGCCAGCCACCCCACGATCAGGGAAATGAGCAGTGTGCCCACCTGCATCAGCGCCAGCTGGATGATGAGCGCGTGCAGGCTTCCCGCCATGAAATCGGCTTTCCTGCCGGCCCCGTACATGACCCAGTTCCAGTTTTCGATCTGCCGCCACGACACCAGGTAGGCATCGCCATCGGCCCCCGCAAGCTCGGTGAACCCCCGTGGCTGCACAAAGGCCTGTTGCAGCAGCGGCGCGGCGGCGCCGGCATCCATGCCCAGGGTGGCGCCTTCACCCGCGGCGACGAGCCATGGCTGACCCCCGACGTCGCGGCCCACGAGCCCGAAGCGGCCGTGCCGCGCGGCGCTGCTGCCGCTGACGAGACGCAACACGTCACTCACCTGTTCGTGCACGTCCACCCGGACCGAGAGCCCGCCATACACCCGGCCGGCGTCATCGGCCAAGGGCTCGATGCTCATGGCATACCATCGGCCATTGCGCTGCGCGAGGCCGCTGAAGGGCCGGCCGGAATCGAGGGTGCGCGCCAGCAGATCGTCAGGCTCTATCACGCTGTCCAGCCGGACCTGCCCGCCGGCATCGCGCAACAGCGTGGAAATACGCACCCACCCTTGCGGCGCCCGGACGATGACCGCCGGGTCCGCGCCGGTGTTCTCGTTCATGCGCATGAGATGGCTGATGTCGCCATTGATGATCGTGTCATTGACGATGAGCAGAGGAATGCCACCGTCGTCGGTGCTGCCGTCGGGCTCGGGCCGGCCGCCCAGTTCGCGTTCCAGCACGGGAAGCAGCTGCGCGGCGCGCTCGGAGGCCGAGGCATACGCCTGCTGCAGCAAGCGGTCCACGCCTTCCAGCGACGAGGCCATTTCCCGATCGACCGTTTCCAGCGCGATCTGCCTGTTCTGCCAGCTCATGATGACCGCGATCGTGGACATGACCATGACCGTGGCCGCCGACGTCACGACGAAAAGCCGGACCGCCAGACCGCGGCGCGCCCACCAACCCGCTTCGGGCGCCGGGCGCTCCGATTTGCCTTGTCTCATCTTCGTCTCCGCGTGCAGTGTCGTTCTCGTAACCTGTTTCACGGCAGGTACAATTTTTTACAGCACCCCGACGGGCGGAGACACTCAAGTATTCCCTAGTTTCCCTGGATATACGGGTATTTACCTACATGAAGAACGCGCCGAACATTTCCAGGAACTCTTCGACGGAAAACGCGCGCCCATTGACGTTCACCGCCCCGTCGGCATAGACGATGGTGGTCAGGGCCCGATCCCCTTCCCGGCGCGCCAGCCCCTCGCGTTCCAGCTCGCTGATATACCGGTCGAACATGAGCCCAGCCAGCATTTCCAGCTGCTGTCTTTCAGAGGCGCCGCCGCCGGCCTGGGCGAAGGCCTGCAGGAACATGGGCCGCGACAGCACCAGTTCGATGTTCACCTCGCGCAGGGCTTCGGTGAAAGTCCCGGCGTATTCAGCGGCATCGGCGGCCAGCGGCTGGAAAGCGGCCTTGACCGAGAGCGTGGATTCGCCTTTCTCGTTGCGCCAGGCCACGGGATGCAGCGCGAACTCGGGGCTGGAGACCAGCACCGGCGCGACCTTGGCGAGCAGGCGTGTTTCATCCTGCGGCGTCAGCTCGAAATCCGCACCCTCGCCCTCGCCCGCGCCATGTTCCAGCTCGATGGCGTCGTATTCCGCCAGCAGCGCTGAAAAGGCTTCATAGTTGAAGCGCGCGGCCATGCCGCCCACCGAGATGCTGCCCAGATCGAGGTCGCCCACCAGCACGCGCTGGAAATCGTAGCGCAGTGACGCATCCAGCAGCGACGCCTGCTGACGGCTGTCGAAAGCCAGCAGAATCCCTTCCACAGTCAGGTTTTCTTCTGCGACGATTTCCTCGATGGCAAAGGACGCCGCTTCCAGTGTGCTGCGGACCTGCACCGTGTCATCGGCCGCGGTGGAAGCGTTCGAGCGCAGGCGGATGTCCTTGAGAACGAAGGTTTCGTCTTCGGTGCCGTCGCTTACGGCGAGGGAGGAGAAATCGCCTTCGCCCTCGCTGTCGCGGAAATCATTGCTGAAGCGGATCCGGGCCTCGCCGCCGCTGAAGGACAGGCGATCGCCGTCCATCGCCCATTCGAGCGGGGCGAAGCGCCATACCGAAAGCCCCCTGCCGCCAAAACCGATGCGTGTGTCGGCCTCGAGCGGCATCGCACCCCTAGCCGCATCGAACCAGCGCTTCACGGCCTGGGTATCGACGAGCTGACTGCGGCTGTATGCCAGCAAGGGCGAAAACGACCCCTGCTTCACGAGCGCCCAGGGGAATGGCCCATGCTGCATGCGGTCGTCCATGCCCAGTTCGAGATGATCGTCGCCGTCCTGGATCACAATGGTGTAGCGGACGTCGGAGGAAAACACGCCGCGCCGGTATTCGCTGATGTCCAGGGTTGCGCCAAGAGCGCCCATATCCGGCCCGAAGGTCTTGACGATGCGCGCATTGGCACGCTCGACCGCTGTCCGGATGGTTTCCTCGGCCCGCATGCCCACATACCAGGACACCCCGGTATAGGCGGCGGCCACGAAAACGATTGCTCCGGCAAGAACGGCTGGTTTCTTCATGAATGGTCCCGGGATTCGGAAGGCGCGCTGCGCTTCGATGGAAAGGGAAAATATTGTAACAATCTATCGGCCCAACGCAGACCGGCGGATACCGAACCGGCGGGACGGTATTCATAACCGATATGGCCGCGATAGGCGGCCTGGTGCAGAGACTCGAAGCCGGCCAGCAGGCCATCGCGGTCCAGGTCCGGCTCCTGCCGCGCGGGGCTGCCGGCCACCTGGACATGCCGTATCCATGGCAGGGAGGCCCGCAGCTCGTCGGCAAGGGACAGGCCTTCCTTGACGACATGATAAAAGTCGAACTGCATACCGACGTTGCCGAGGGACAGCGCTTGCAGAATGTCGCGTACCGCTTCGGGCCGGGAATAGAAATAGCCCGGGAAATCAATGGAATTCAGGGCCTCGAGCTGGAGTGTCTGTTGCGGGTAGCGTGCCGCCGCCCAGGCCAGATTGTCCAGCAGGGTGGCCCGCGCAGCCTCTGCGCCGCCCGGCTCGACACAACCGGCCATCACGTGGATGGCCGGGCAGCCGGTCGCGCCGCACAATTCGGCCGCAAGCGCCAGATCGTTGCGGAAAGCCGCGGACTGACCGGGCAGCGCCGCCCGGCCGGAGGGCGCGTCAGCGGGGTCGGTGGGGGTATTAACCAGCACCAGGCGCAAACCATGTTCGCGCAGGCGCTCGGCATACCAGTGCGGATCCTTGTCGTAGGGAAACAGAATTTCCACGGCTTCGAAGCCGTCACTGCTTGCCGCCTCGAAACGCGCTTCGAGGGGCAGATGGCCATACAGGAGTGTGAGATTGGCGGCGGGGATCATTCGGCATCCTTGAGCTTGCGGGAAAGTTCGCGAGGCAGGGGAAAGGATACATTTTCGGGCGCGCCGTCGAGCGTGCGCACCGAAATGGCGCCCAATTCCTTGAGGCGGCCCAGCACCTGGCTCACCAGGATGTCCGGGGCCGACGCGCCCGCCGTGACGCCCACCCGCTGCACGCCCCGCAGCCATTCGGGGTCTATCATTTCGGGAGTGTCCACCAGATAGGCACGCACCCCCTTTCGTTCGGCAACTTCGCGCAGCCGGTTGGAATTGGAACTGTTGGCGCTGCCCACCACCAGCACCAGATCGCATTGCGGCGCCATGATCTTGACGGCGTCCTGGCGGTTCTGGGTGGCATAGCAGATATCGCTCTTGCGTGGCTCGACGATGCCGGGAAAGCGGTCGCGCAGAGCCTGCGCGACTTCCGCGGCATCGTCGACCGACAGCGTGGTCTGTGTGACGAAGGCAAGGTTGGAGGGATCGCGCACCTGCAGCGCGGCGACGTCTTCGGGGGTTTCGACGAGATACATGCCGCCGTCGGCCTGCCCCAGCGTGCCTTCGACCTCGGGATGGCCCTTGTGACCGATCATGATGATTTCACGACCCGCCTGCCGCATGCGCGCCACTTCGATGTGCACCTTGGTCACCAGCGGGCAGGTGGCGTCGAAGACCCGCAGGCCGCGGCGGGCGGCCTCGTCCTTGACGGCGCGCGATACGCCGTGCGCGGAAAACACGACGGTGGCGCCCTGCGGCGCTTCATCGAGTTCGGCGATGAAAACAGCCCCTTTCTGGCGCAGATCATTGACCACATAGCGGTTGTGCACGATTTCGTGGCGCACGTAGATGGGCGCGCCGAACAGTTCGAGCGCCCGCTCGACGATGTCGATGGCGCGATCGACGCCCGCACAGAAGCCGCGCGGCTGCGCCAGCACGACCTCGGCCGTGTTCGCCCCGGTCAGGGTAGCGGTCATTACAGGACTCCAAGCAAAGAGACTTCCACCCGCAGATCAATGCCCGCCAGTGGATGGTTGAAATCGAACAGCACGCGTTCAGCGTCGAATTCCTTCAGCACGCCCGAATAACGGCCGCCGTTCGGCGCGGTGAATTCAATGATCTCGCCCGGGACGAAATCGGCGTCGGCGCCGCCGGCTTCCAGCATGTCGCGCGCCACCCACTGGACGAGTTCGGGATTGCGGTCGCCATAGGCCTGCGCGGCGCTTACGTCGAAGGAAAACCTTTCGCCTTCCGCATGGCCGAGCAGCGCGTCTTCGAGGCCCGGCGCCCATTGCCCGATGCCGAGCTGGAGCGTGCCCGGCCGGCCATCGAAGGTGTCGGCGAAAACGGCACCCGCCGCCGGACCGCTGGCGAGTTCGATGCGATAGTGCAGTGTCAGGTAGGAATCAGGACGGACAAAGACGTTCACTGAATCGGAAGAAGAGGTCAAGATCTGCCACCGTAGAGGTTTTGATGAACCCCCTTATTCTAGAGCCTTTATGATGACGAACCTAAGAGCAGGCCCCGCCGCCCGGGCACGCCCCTCCTCTTCGCCCGAACGGCCCCGCGAGCGCCTGCTGGCCCACGGCCCCGAAGTTCTCACGTCCGCCGAATTGCTGGCCATCATTCTGCGCACCGGCATCAAGGGCTGCGATGCCGTCACGCTCAGCCACCGCCTGATCAGCCATTGCGGCGGGCTGAACGGCCTGCTGGCCTCGAACGCCGCGACCCTGCTGACACTGCCCGGCCTGGGCAGGGCGAAAGCCTGCGAGATCCTCGCCATCAACGAGCTCAGCCGGCGCGCCCTCGAAGAAGAACTGCGTGTCGGTGAAACGCTGGATCAGGCGGCGCGCGTCAAGCGGTACTGCACCGCCCTTCTGGCCCATCTGGATATCGAGCATTGCGTGGCGCTGTATCTGGACAGCCGCTTCCGCCTGATCGACTGCGAAGAAATATCGCGCGGGACACTCAGCCAGTCTTCGGTCTATCCCCGCGAAGTCGTCAAGGCGGCCCTGCGGCACCATGCCGCGGCCATCATCCTGGCCCACAACCACCCGTCCGGAGTGGCCGAACCCAGCCAGGCCGACATCGCCCTGACCCACCACCTGCGCAAGGCGCTGGCCCTGGTCGATATAAGGCTGCTCGACCACCTGATCGTGACCCGCAATACGACGATATCGCTGGCCGAGCGGGGCGCCCTGTGAGCCGCCGGCTACTGGACCTCCAGGCCGGCCTTGCGAATCACGTCGCCCCAATAGAGCAGCTGGCTCTTCGTATAGTCGCCCAGTTCATCCCGGGAAGACATTTCAATGGCCATGCCGGCGTCCTCCGCCCTTTCCCGAATGTCTTTCCGCTCCAGAACCTTGCTCACCTCGGCATGCAATTTCTCCAGCACGGGGTCGGGGGTCCCGGCCGGCGCATACAAGGCGAACCACGAATCGAGCGTGTAGTCCTTCAGGCCGGCTTCGGCGGCCGTGGGCACATCCGGTATGGTGGACAGCCGCTGTTCTCCCGTGACCGCCAGCGCCTTGATCTGCTTCTGCTTGATCTGGCCCATGACCCCGGCCGGGCTCGTGATGTAAAGGTCGACCTGATTCGAAATGAGATCCACCACCGCTCCGCCCGCTCCCTTGTATGGGATGTGCACCATGTCCACCCCCGTTTGCTGTTTCAGCAATTCCCCGGACAAATGGGGCACTGAACCGTTGCCGGAGGAAGCATAATTCAGTTTCCCGGGATTCTTGCGCGCATAATCGACCAGCTCCTGCACGCTGTTGGCGGGAACCTGATTGGCAGTGACGATGACCTGTGGCGCGCGTGACACCATCGTAATCGGGGCCAGTTGCCCGACCGGATCAATGGCGGCCGATTTGTAAAGATGCGGATTCGCCACCAAGAAGCCGTTATACGCAAACAGCAAGGTATAGCCGTCGGCATTCGCATTCGCCACGTAAGTGTTTCCGATATTGCCCGAGGCCCCCGCCTTGTTCTCGATCACCACGGGAACCCCCAAGGACTTCGACAATGGCTCGGCGATCAGTCTCGCCAGAAAATCGATGGACCCCCCCGGTTGGGATGGCACCACCAGCATGACCGGTTTCACAGGGTAGGCGCCGGCCACGACCGCATGGCCGGCAAACGTCAACGCCACCGCCGCGGCAATCAGAATTTTTTTCATCTCTTGTCTCCTCAATATTCCATTGTTTTTGTGTGCGTACACTGCTGTTCTTGCCTATACACCACTGTTTAAACACCTGCGGAACCACGCGGCTGAATGCGGGCTCACAGCACCCCCTGTTCACGAAGCGCATCCAACTGCTCCGCGCTCAACCCCAGCCGGCCCTGGTAGATCTCTTCGTTGTGCGCACCCAGCGCCGGCCCCAGGGATTCGACACACCCCGGCGTGCGGGAAAGCTTGGCCACGACGCCAGGGACCTTGAGACTTCCCACACGGCTGTCAAGGACGGGCAGAATCGCCTGCCGGGCATGGTATTGCGGCTCCTGGAAAATATCGGCCACGTTGTAAAGCAGGCTGCAAGGCACCTCGCCCTGCCGGCAACGCTCCAGTATCCGCGCCGAGGGCGCGGACCCTGTCCATTGCGCAACCATGGCATTGACCTCGTCCCTCCGAGCATCTCGATCCGGGATGGTGAGGTACCGCGGGTCGCCGCTCAGCTCCGGCCGGCCCATGACGGCGCATAGACGCTCGAACATCTTGTCGTTCGAGCAGGCGATGGCCACCCATTTGCCGTCGGAGCATTGATAATGGCTGTGCGGGACGATATTCACCGTGTCGGCGCCGAGAGGCTCCCGGACGATTCCATATCGGTCGAATGCGGGCACCATTTCGTCCATCATGCGGAATATGGATTCAAACAAGGCTACGTCCACGACCTGCCCGCGCCCGCTCGCATCCCGTTCCCGCAAAGCCATCATGACGCCCAGCGCTCCGAACAGGCCCGACGAATAGTCGGCCAGTGAGGTCGATCCCGGCAGCACGGGCGTTCCACCCGGCTCGCGGGCGAGATAGGCCAGCCCCCCGAAAGCGTGCGCTATCCTGGCGAATCCCGGGTGGCTGCTCAAGGGCCCCGTCTGGCCATAGCCGCTGACCCGGAGCATGACCAGGCGTGGATTGTCGCGGGACAGCTCTTCATATCCGAGGCCCCATCTTTCCATGGTGCCCGGCCGGAAGTTCTCGATGACCACATCCGCCGTGGCCGCCAATTTCCGGAACAATCGCGCACCCTCTTCGGAACGAAGGTTCAGCGTGACGGACTTCCGGTTCCTCGCCTCGCTGAGCCAAGTCAGTGAGTCCCCGCATTCCGACAGCTTTCCAAAACTCCGCAGCGGATCCCCCTTGAGGGGCTCTTCCACCTTGAGAACCTCGGCGCCATACTCAGCCAGCAGGCTCGCGCAAAACGGGCCGGCGATGAAGGTTGCAAGGTCCACGACCTTGACGCCCGCAAGCGGCAGGCTAGCGCCGGGAGAGGCGCCGTCAATGCTGACCTTATTCATCGATACCCGCCTGCCCCGCGATCAGGGCGGCACGTTGACGCACATTGGCCGCCAGCTTCACGTGGGCCATGTCGATCAGTTCACCATCCAGATTGGCGGCGCCACGCCCTTGAGCCATGGCCTGCTCCATCGCCCGCGCGACCCGCTGCGCCCAAGCCACGCGTTCGCCCGAAGGCGTGAATGCCGCATTTGCCAGTTCGAGTTGCGAAGGATGGATGGCCCACTTGCCCTCGAACCCCAGCGCACGGGCCCGAAAAGCGGACGCCCTGTAGCCATCATGGTCGGAAAAATCGACGTATGGCCCATCGATGGGACGTAGCCCATACGCTCTGCATACCGTGGCGATGCGGGACTGCGCATAATGCCACTGATTGGCGTAGTAGGCCGCCGCCTGGGCCGGATCAGCCGCCACCACGGCATAGTCCGCATTGACGCTGCCCATCTTCCGGTCCGACGTCTGCATGTCTATCAGGTAGTCGCCCACACCGAAAATCAACGCCTCCAGCCTGGGAGACGCCTGAGCGATCCTCGAGGCATTCACCATCCCCAGCGCCGTTTCGATCAGCGCTTCGATCCCCACCCGCTTCTTCCTGCCCACCGCAAGCTCGATGCCGTTCAGCAGCGTTTCGACAAACGTGATGTCGCTGGGCAGCCCCGCCTTCGGCAGCATGATCAGGTCCAGACGCGGACATTGTTCGACGATGTCGACGATATCCCTGTATCCCCAGGGACTGTCCAGGCCGTTGACCCTGACCGTCAGAATCTTGTCGCCCCAGTCGAGATCATTGATGGCCTGTATCGCCATGCCGCGCGCCCTGGTTTTCTCGGAAGGCGATACGGCATCCTCCAGATCCAGAAAGACCTCGTCGGCAATCCCCTTGGCCGCCTTCTCGAAAAACGCCTCGGACGTGGCGGGGACCGCGAGACAAGAGCGCTGCACCCGGACTTCTGGATGCTCGCCGGAGATGGAAAACTGTGACATAACGATGTGTCCTCTTCAGTAAAAGACGTCTGCTGTTCGTCGAGAAGCCAAGTTATCAAGGACGATAATTAAAGTAAATTCAATTAAATTGTCAGATGATCCTGATTTTCTTAATTGATGAACCCAGGGAATGATCCATGCGTCCGAACCTCAAGCTCTTCAATGCTTTCCTGATCGTCGCGGAGACCGGAAGCGTGCGCAATGCCGCCGACAAGGCCAGCCGGTCGGATTCCGCCATCAGCATGCAAATCAAGCAGCTTGAGGCGCAACTGGGCACACAGTTGTTCCACAGAACAGGCCGCAAACTGGAATTGACGGTTGCGGGCAGACAATTGCTGGTTCATGTACGCCAGGCCATGCAGCAAGTGGATCGAGGCCTGCGTCAACTCAAGCAAGGTCTGGATCTGGAGCGCGGAAACGTCGTGATGGGCTGTTCGCCGACGATCGCCGCCACTCGCCTGCCGCAGGTCCTGTCCGCTTTCTCTGAACGGTATCCGGGTATCGAACTGCTCATACGTGAATTGACGCTGGCCGAACAGCTCGAGTGTCTGCGCCAGGGCACTGTGGACTTCTGCCTGGGCCCCGCCTTCCTGCATGCGACGACGGACATCCTGTTCGAATACGTCGTGCACGATCAGATATACGCATTGCTTCCGGCCGACATGGCGCCGAAGGGCAGAACCACGCTGACCCTTGCCGAATACACCATGTTCCCCGCCTTGATGCTATCCAACGATTCCGGCCTGCGGCCAATGATGGATGAAGCCCTGCGTTGTGCCGGCCTATCGCTCAAACTGCGGTGCGAAGCCCGGCAGATCTCGACCTTGATCGCCATGGTCCGCAACGGAATGGGCGCGGCCCTGCTTCCCCGGATAGCGCTCGACGACCTGGCGGACGAGCGGTCGACCGCCTTGCGCGTCACCCATCCAGACATGGAGAGGAGCCTGGGGATACTCTCCATGAGAAATGAAATCCCGGCTCCCGCCGCGCAAGCCCTGCAGCACATGATCCGGGAAATGCTGCCTCGGACCAAGGCGTCTGAGTCCATCGTCCGCGGACAGGAATGAATAAGCTTGCACTCCCTGTGCCTCCATGAAAGCCGGTCCAGAATGCGGTCCGATCCGATATGGGGTTCAATCCGATTCAGTTGACTTGCGCAGCCAGCCACCGCACAGTAAAATGCCGAGTTACCCACGGATACGTGGCTGGCGCCCCGGCAAATAGTGGCCACCATTTGGTGGCCGGCATTGCGTGGCGGGCAGCTGGCGACCCAATCATCCCAGACAGGAATCGACATGAAAGAAGGCATCCACCCTGAATACCGCGAAGTAGTGTTCCTGGATCAGCAGACCGGATCCAAATTCGTCACCCGTTCCACGGTGAACACCCGCGAAACCATCGAGCACGAAGGCAAGTCCTACCCGCTCTTCAAGTGCGACGTGACCTCGGAATCGCACCCCTTCTACACGGGCGCCCAGACCCGCATCGTCGAAACCGGCCGCGTCGAGAAATTCCGCGCCCGCTTCGCCCGCACAGTGGGTTCGCGCAACGCATCGTAAGCCGTACCGCGGCGGATGCACGAGGCAGCCTCCGGGCTGCCTTTTTTATCTGCCTATCTATAATAGGTGGCCGCAGCCTTCCGGCCGGTACTGAACAGCCTTTTGCGGGCGGCAGACGCCGCCCTGGCCAACCCGTGTCCCGATCGCCCACAGAAGATGGATTCCCGTTCCACCCCAGCCCGCCTGACCGAAACGGCGACCGTCAAGCTCTCCAGGCCCTTCCTGTTGCTGATTGGCGCAATATACATATTGTCCGGCCTGTTCTTCCGCGACCCCTGGAAGACCGATGACGTCGTCGGCCTGGCGACCATGGTGACCGGCCTGTCGCTGCCGGACGGCTCGGCCCTGCTTGCACCCCAGATCGGCGTGCTGGCGCACACCCAGGACGGCCCGCTGGTCACCTGGGTGGGCGCCTTGTCCATCTGGCTGTTCGCCCCGCTGTTCGAGGCCTTCGTGCCCGCGCATGACGGCGCCATCATCGCTTCACGGCTTCCCAATCTGTTGTGGTTCGGCATCCTGATGGCCTCGGTATGGTATGGCAGCTACCTGCTGGGCCGGCGGCCCGAGCCGCAGCCGCTGCAGCTGCCCTTCGGCGGCGAACCGGGCGTGCGCGACTACGGCCGCATGATCGCGGACGCCGCCCTGCTGCTGATCCTGGCCACCGTGGGCATCGTGTGGCGCATGCATGAAACATCCGAAGTGCCGGCGCTCATTGCCTTCCAGGCGCTGGCCTTCTACGCCGTGGCGCGCACCATCGACCGGCCCGTGTCGGGTTCGGTCACCCTGGGGCTGGCGCTGGCCGCGGCCTTCCTGACCCGGGGCTGGATCGGCTCGCTGCCCATCATGCTGGCCGCGATATTCGCCTTCCATCCACGCAGCGCCCTGTGGCCGCGGCGCGGCTGGCTGCTGCTGAGCGCGGGCATCGCCCTGGCCATCGGGCTGGCCTGGTGGCTTCCGCTGAAAATGCAGCATCCCTACTGGGCGCAGAACTGGTGGCTGTGGAACAGCCAGTCGTTCGTGCTGCCGCAGCGTGATGTGATCCTCAGCCTGCTGCGCGACCTGCCCTGGTTCCTCTGGCCGACCTGGCCCTTCGCCCTGCTGGCGGTGTGGCGCTGGCGGTCCTGGCTGGCCTCGCCGCACATCTGGGTGCCCTTCATGTTCATGATGTGGCCGCTCATCGTCATGTGCTTCCTGGCCGATGTCTTCGAGCCCGAGTATGCGCTGATGGCGGTGCCGGCCGCCGTGCTGGCCGCCTTCGCGCTGCCGACGCTGCGCCGGGCCGTGGTGAATTCGCTGGACTGGTTCGCGGTGATGTGCTTTTCTCTGACCGCCGCAACGGTATGGCTGGGATGGTTCGCCCTGCATACGGGCTGGCCGGCCCAGATCCACCACAACATCACTCGCCTGACCCGCGGCTATGAAATCATCGTGTCATGGCCTTCCGTATTCATTGCGCTCGTCGGCACCCTGGCATGGGTGGGCCTGGTGCGCTGGCGCGTGCACAACAAGCCCGCCGCGCTGTGGCGGGGCACCGTGCTGTCCGCCGGCGGCCTGATCACCACCTGGCTGCTGCTGGTCACATTATGGATGCCGGTGCTGGATTACGTCAGAAGCTACCGCCACGTCTCCGCCCAACTGGCCCTGGCCCTGGACAATCACCAGGCCCCCGGGGAATGCGTGCGTGCCCAGGGTGTCGGCACAGGCCAGCGCGCCTCCTTCCTGGTCTTCAATCACATCGACTTCAGCTATGCCTCCCACTGCACGCTGATCCTGCAGCAGGCATCCCAGCAATCCGTCCGGGACGGCACTGCGGCGTTCTCGGATTCCGCGACCGTTCTGTGGCAGGGCCGCCGCGGCGCCGACCGCGATGAAATGTTCCGGCTGCTGCGGGTCGATCGCTGAATGGATGCCGGCAACGCCGGGCAGGGGCTCGGCGCCCGCATGGCGGAAATCGCCAGGCAGGCCTGGCCCGTCCTGATCGCCTCCTGGGCCGGCGTCGCCTTTGGCGTCATCGACACCACGATGGGGGGCCATGCCGGCGCCATGGACCTGCAGATCATGGCCCTGGCGATTTCCATCTACGTGACCGTATTCGTCGGCCTGATGGGCATCGTCCATGCGCTCATACCGATACTGGCCCAGCACTACGGCGCCGGGCGCGAGCGCGAAGTCGGGCGCATGTGGGGCCAGGGCATCTGGCTGGCCATCGGCCTGTGCGTGGCGGGTTCGTTCTTTCTGCTGATACCGGACGTCTGGCTCAGCATTTCCGGCAACATCGAACCGCAGGTCCGCGAAGGCGTGAGGCACTACCTGCGGGCCCTGGTCCTGGCGCTGCCGGCGGCCCTGATGTTCCGGAGCATCTATGCGCTGGCGACGGCCGTCTCGCGGCCCCGCACCGTCATGGTCATCAACATCGCCGGCATCTTCTTCAAGCTGTTCTTCAACTGGCTGTTCATGTTCGGCAATCTGGGACTCCCCGCCATGGGAGCGGCCGGCGCGGGCCTGTCCACCGCGGTGGTGTCATGGCTGATGCTCGCGGCCGGCCTGTGGACGGTGCTGCGCAACCCCTGGTACCACCGCTTCCGGCCCCGGCTGAACCGCCCGAACTGGCGCGATCAGGCCGAACTGCTGCGGCTGGGCATCCCCATGGGCGGCTCCTATCTCATCGAGGTCGCCGCTTTCACCTTCATGGCGCTGCTGGCCGCGCGCGACGGTGTGTTCGTCACTGGCGCCCACCAGATCATGGCCAATCTCGCCGCCCTCTGCTACATGGTGCCCATGGCGCTGGGCATCGCCACGGCTTCGCTCACGGCGCAGGCCATCGGCGCGCGCCGCCCGCGGCTGGCCAGGCTCAATGGGCGGGCCGGCATCATATTGGTGCTGTGCGCGGCCCTGCTGACGGTATCCGCCATCATCGCGGGCCGCGGCGCCATCCTGCGCCTGTATACCGACGACCCGCAGGTGGCCGCCGTCGCGGCGGTGCTGCTTACCCTGCTGCCCATCTTCCATCTGGGCGATGCGCTGCAATGCATCGGCTGCTATCTGCTGCGCGCCTACAAGATCGCCGTGGTGCCGCTGGTGATGCAGATCATCGCCCTGACCGGCGTGGGGCTGCTGGGCGGCTGGTGGCTGGGGTTCGGGCCCGCCAGCGGGGCACTGTCCGGCCCCATCCTGCATGTCATGCCGGATGCGCCGGTGGGCACCGCCACGCTATGGCTGATGTCCACCGTGGGGCTGATGCTCTCGGCCATGCTGCTGTTCTTCTGGTATGGCCGTGTGGTGCGCGGCCATGAACGCGCGCTGGGCGGTGAACAAGGCCCGCCCGTGCCGCTGCGCCCCACGCCCGCCGCATCACGAAACCGGCGGCCCCGGGCCTGACCGTGCGCGCCCGCCGATGCGGGGCGGCGCTCAGGCGGCGCTGCGCTGCGCCGCCGCGCCAGAAGCGGCATGGGCCGCTTCATCTTCGGCCGGCAAGGTCGGCCGGATCAGCTCCACGACCTTGCTGCGCGACAGCACGCCCAGGAATTCATCGTTTTCGTCGGTGACGGCCAGCGGCGCCGTGCTGTGCAGCATGCGGCCGAGCACTTCATCCAGGCCCGCGCTGGCCGGCACCGAGGCCATGGCCTCCACATGGCGGGAAATATCCCGCGCGCCTTCGCGCAGGGCAAGCTCCGCCGCTTCGCGCGTCAGCACGCCGAACAGCCGCTTGCCATCGAGGACCGGCGTGAAGCGCAGGCCCTGCTCCGACATGCGTTCGACGGCATGGGCCGGCCGCGACCGCGTGGTGAGCGACAGGGCCGGCCGGTTGCAGGCGTGAACGGCATTGAGCACCTTGCTGCGGTTGACGTCCTGCAGGAAAGCCTGCACATAGTCGTCGGCGGGGGACAGGAGGATATCCTCGGGCGTGCCTTCCTGGACCAGCTCGCCGCCCTTCAGGATGGCGATGCGGTTGCCCAGGCGCAAGGCTTCGTCCAGATCATGCGTAATGAAGACGATGGTCTTGTTCAATTGCGACTGGAGCTGCAGCAGCTGATCCTGCATTTCACGGCGGATGAGCGGGTCGAGCGCCGAGAAGGCCTCGTCCATCAGCAGGATTTCCGCATCCGTCGCCAGGGCGCGCGCCAGGCCGACGCGCTGCTGCATGCCGCCCGACAACTGGTGGGGATACTGCCTTTCGTACCCGGCCAGGCCCACCTGTTCGAGCCAGTGCATGGCGCGCTGCTGCCTTTCCTTTCGGCCCACGCCCTGCACCTTCAGGCCATAGGCGGCATTGTCCAGCACGCAGCGATGGGGAAACAGCCCGAAACGCTGGAAGACCATGCTCATCTTCTGCTGCCGGAAGCGCTCCAGTTCGCGCGCCCCCAGGGACATGACATCCACGTCGTCCACCGTTATGAGGCCGGCCGTGGGTTCGATCAGGCGGTTGAAGTGCCGGATCAGGGTGGACTTCCCCGAGCCCGACAGACCCATGATCACATAGATGCTGCCTTCTTCGATCGACAGGGAAATGTCCCGCAGGCCCAGCGTATGGCCGCTGCGCGCCAGCAGCTCTTCGCGGCTGATGCCGCCGCGGGCGGCGTCCAGCCAGCGCTGCGGGCGGGCGCCGAATATCTTGTAGATGTTGCGGACTTCGATCTTCGCCATATCAGCCTCCGCCCGGCCGCCCGAAGGAGGCTGAAGCCCCCCAGGGGGGCAGCGAACACAGTGAGCGTGGGGGTCGTGTCATCTCAAGACTCCTTGTACTGATAGCGCCGCCCCAGAGCCTGCGTGATGCGGTCGAAGACGATGGCCAGTATGACGATGCCCAGCCCGGCCAGCAGGCCGCGCCCGACCTGCAATCGGTTGATGCCTTGCAGCACCTCGTAGCCCAGGCCCCGCACGCCTATCATGGAAGCGATCACCACCATGGCCAGCGCCATCATGGTGGTCTGGTTGATGCCCGCCATGATATTGGGCAGCGCCAGGGGAAGCTGCACGCCGAACAATTGCTTGCCGCGGTTGGCCCCGAAGGCGCGGGAAGCTTCCAGCACTTCCGCGTCGACCAGCCGGATGCCGAGGTCGGTCAGGCGGATCACCGGCGGCACGGCATACACGATCGTCGCGATGATGGCCGCGATCTTGCCCAGATTGAAAAGCATGACCACCGGAATCAGGTAGACGAAGCTGGGCATGGTCTGCATGACGTCGAGCACGGGCAGCATGATGCTGCGCAGCCACTTGAAACTGGCCATGAGTATGCCGATCGGAACCCCGATGAGCACGGAAAGGATGACGGCCACCAGCATGATGGACAAGGTCTGCATCGACGCATCCCACAGCCCGAGCACGCCCAGCAGGAACATGAGCACGGAAACGACCAGGGGCAGCACGATGCGGCGGCTGGCCAGCCAGGCCAGCAGGGCCACGGCCAGGATCACCAGCCACCACGGCGATTCGCGCAGCAGCACGTCCATCCAGACCAGCAGGTCGAGCAGGGGCTGGGTCATGGCCCGCAACAGGCCGGAATATTCATTGACGATGCTGCCGACGAATGCGTCGATGGGCGCGCGAAGGTCCCGGGGCGCAATGATTTCGGGAAACATGGAATCCCTCTTGAAAAACACGGCTTCCCGCCATGGCGGGAAGCCGTGGGCGGCGCATTAAAGCGCGGCCTTCACTCTTTCGGCCGTCTCGGCCGGTACCCATTGGGACCAGACATCCGCATGGTTCCGCAGGAACCAGAGAGCCACGTCGGCCGGTTCGCCGTCGGTTTCTTCCATATGAGCCATGGTTTCATTCATGACCGGCAACGGCACCGCCACCTTGGACAGAAACTCGGTGAGCTGGGGCGCATCCTGTGTGAATTGCGTGGTCACGGCCGTGAACACGGGGTTCTCGGGATAATCGGACGGCTGCGGATCGGCGCAGTTCACATCCGTCAGGCAGGTGTGGACGCCCTGGTCGTAGTCCGGCAGCTCCAGCTTGACGAGATCCATGGCGCCCACGAGCGGCGTCGGATACCAGTAATAGAAAACGATGTTTTCCTGGCGCTGGTAGGCCGCCATCAGCGCGGCCTTCTGGGTGGCCCCCGTTCCCGGGGAAAAATACGTGAAGCTGTCTTCCAGGCCCAGGGCCTTGTGCAGGTTGCCGCTCACGACTTCGCAACCCCAGCCGGCCGGGCATCCGTAGAAACGGCCCTTGGACGGTTCTTCGGGATCGGTGAATTCATCCTTGAACCGGGGCAGATCGGACGCCGCCTTCAGTTCAGGCAGCCGTTCCGCCGTGTAGCGGGGAATGAACCAGGCCTCGCCGCCCATATAGATGTCGCCGATGCGCTTGACCTTCCCCGTTGCTTCCGCCTGCGCCCAGGGGTCGGCGACGCTGTTCAGCCATATCTCGGTATTGACGTCGAGATCGCCGCGGGTGAGCGCCGCGAGAGCGGGCAGGGTTTCCACGGGCAGGACTTCCGACTTGCAGCCATAACCCTTGTCCGCGATAAAGCGCTCCAGTTCGACCAGGACCAGATTGGTCTCCCAGTTCATGCCGCCGAAAAGAATGGGACGATCCAGTTCGCACTGCGGCGCTTCAGCCGCTCCGGCCAGGCCGGGCATGGCCGAGAGGCCCGCGAACGCCAGTGCGCCGCCCAGCGCCAGCGCACGGCGGCGCCACGCCGGGCCGCTATGGCGGATGTTCTTTTCGTGAGGGGTATGCAGCGGATCTGCATGGACTGACATATTTTGCCTCCGTAAGTTACGTGGACGCGGCAAGAAGCCACGCCAGTTCTCAAGGGGGTCTGCGTAAGGCGGACGGACCGCCGATACATACCATCCAACTGATGAGCGGGCAGCTCGATGGAACGAACGGCCCGCCCGATGACAGGTCGCCAGCCCGAAAAGACCGGCTCCAGACTTGAAGATGGCTCGCAGTTTACGCGAAGATCAAGAAAGTTGCGACTCGCAATAATCCGGTAGCGAATAAATCCGATTCATGATTCTATGAATCATTCTTGTCGTAAATATAGTCGCGCCGCCACGGATAACCGGGGTCGTCGTCGCCCGCCAGCTCATCGCCCGGCCGGGCGTCCCGATGCTGGGCCAGCACCTGGTGCAGGGCTATCCAGCCATGCTCGAAACCCATGGCGCAGCCGGCCAGATACATGCGGTAGGCCCGTATCGCGCGCTTGCCCCTTTCGTCGTCCAGCGTGGCGTGGGCCGCATCCAGCTGCGACTCCAGCCCGTCGCTCCAGGCCCACAGCGTGCGCGCATAGTGCGGCCGCAGATTCTCGATGTCCAGGTCTTCGAGCCCGCCCTCGGCCAGGCTGCGCAGCACGGTGCTGACGTGGGTGAGCTCGCCGCCGGGAAAAATGTACTTGTCGATGAAATCGCCCATGCCGGCGCCCAATTGCGCATTATCCACGCCGCCGGCCGTGATGCCATGGTTCATGATGAGTCCGCCGGGGCGCAGCAGGCGGCGCAGCCTGGAAAAGTAATCGGCAAGCTGGGCGCGGCCCACGTGCTCGAACATGCCGACCGACGCGATCTTGTCGTAGGGATCGCCCTCATCGAGCTTGCGATAGTCCAGCAGTTCCATGCGGACCCGGCCGCCCAGGCCTTTTTCCTGGATGAGCCGGTTCACGTAGGCATGCTGATTCCTGGAAAGCGTGATGCCGGTGGCGTCCACCCCGTAGTTTTCCGCAGCCCAGAGCAGCAGGCCTCCCCAGCCGGCGCCGATGTCCAGGAAACGTTCGCCCGAGCGCAGGCGCAGCTTGCGGCAGATATGATCGAGCTTGGCTTCCTGGGCCTGTGCCAGGGTCATGCCGGGCTCCCGGTAATAGGCGCAGGAATACACACGGCGGGGGTCGAGCCACAGCGCATAGAATGCGTCGGAAAGATCGTAGTGGAACTGGATCTGGCGCGCATCGCGTTCGACGGTATGGCGCCACACCGACATCAGGCGCCGGATCAGGCTGGTGAACATGCCCGCCCGGGCGGCGTCCACCGGAGATTGCGTCAGCAAGGCCGCCGCGATCTCCATCAGGTCGCGCATGGATCCTTCGACTTCGAACTTGCCCTCGACATAGTCTTCGCCCAGGGTTCCCACCTGGCCGGCGGCCAGATTGGCCAGAGTGCTCAGCTCGCGAATGGCAAGATGCACCGCCGCATCGGCGGCCCCCACTGAATTCCCGTCCGGCAGCGTGAGCCGCACCGGAAGCGGAAGAGACGCAAGTTTACTTTCCACTGCAGACAAGATCGAACTCAAAACAACCTCCCGACAGAATCAGTGAAGAATCCGGGCCCGCTGGCCACCGCGTTTCCGCCGCCATCACTCCGGGGAACCCTGCCCCCGCCACCGGGCCGCCCTTCCCTGTCTTCCGGCGGCACATGCCGCCCGGCTCGCCAAGCATGGCCCCTGAGCGGGGACACATCCGGATTCGAGCGGGAGGACGGCGCCCGTGCGCGGGCTCGTAGTCGAAAACGGCGCGATATATGATACCTGTCGGTGCATGAAAATATGTTGAACTATGTTTCAACCCGATGCGCAGTACCCGCGCCCCGCCGGCGGCACACCGTACAGCGGTGCCGCCCCGCATTCCAGCGGCATTCCGGCTGTCCGACCCGCCCCCGGGACAACCCTCCGGTCCGTGGCGGCGTGGCTATTTGGTCGCGCGGCCGACGCCGCTTCTTGATCCGGGCCGCTCATTCATAGTAGAATCGCTGTCTTTACACAGATTTCAACAAGGGGTGAACCATGGCACGCGTATGCCAAGTTACCGGCAAGGGCCCGATGGTGGGCAACCACGTATCCCACGCCAACAACAAGACCAAGCGCCGCTTCCTTCCCAACCTGCAGTCGCGCCGTTTCTGGGTCGAGAGCGAAAACCGCTGGATCCGCCTGCGCGTATCCACCAAGGCGCTGCGCACCATCGACAAGGTCGGCATCGACGCCGTCCTGGCCGACCTGCGCGCCCGCGGCGAACTGGCCTGAGCCAACCGCACCCGACTACTAGGAGCTCATCATGGCAAAAGGCATCCGCGAAAAGATCAAGCTGGAATCCACAGCCGGCACCGGTCATTTCTACACCACCACCAAGAACAAGCGCAACATGCCCGAGAAGATGCTGATCAAGAAGTTCGATCCCGTCGCTCGCAAGCATGTCGACTACAAGGAAACCAAGCTGAAATGATCAGCTGAGCGCCCCTGTGGGCATGGCCCGGCGGTACGCCCCGGCCAGGCCCCGCCCCTTCGGCGCCCTGCGTTTCCCGACCGCCCCAGCCAGGGCGGTTTTTTATTGCCGGTCCGGCTGCCCTTTGCCGCGGAGGCCGATACACTACCCCGCTGGCGTCACTCGGACTCAGGCCATGGCCAAGAAAGAACCCTCAGCGCACCCGCATCGCATGAACATGCCGGCATTGATCGCGGTCCTGCTCGGGGTAGTGATCATCACTCTCGACATTTCCCTTACGAGTACCGCCATACCGGCCATCGCAGAAGGCATCGGCGTTTCCGCCGCGAGCACGATCTGGATCATCAACGTCTACTATCTTGCGGTAGTTGCCGCACTGCTGCCACTGGCCGCGCTGGGCGAAATCCATGGCCACCGGCGCATCTTCTTCAGCGGGCTGGGTGTGTTCGCGCTCGGCTCGCTTGCCTGCGGGTTTGCTGAATCGCTGCCGGCGCTGATGGCGGGGCGCGCCCTGCTGGGCCTGGGCTCCGCCGCGGTGTCGGCGACGACTCCGGCGCTGATCCGGACACTGTATCCGCCGGCCAGACTCAGCCATGGGCTGGGCCTGTATGCCATGGTCGTCGGCATCGCCTTTTCCGTGGGGCCGACCGCCGCGTCTTCCATACTGGCCGTGGCGGACTGGTCATGGCTCTTCCTGCCCAACGTCCCCATTGCGCTTCTGGCGGTCGCGCTGGCGCTCCGGGGATTGCCGCCCACGGAACGCAACGTCCGCCCTTTCGATGCCATGTCGGCGGCGCTGTGCGCGGGGATGTTCGCCTGCCTGCTGTTCAGCATCGCGGGCATGGCGCACCTCGGCTGGCGGCCGGTTGTGTTTGCCGCCGTCGTCTCCGCGGCCTGCGCATATGGGCTGCGCAGACGCGAATCCGGCCGTGCGGCGCCCATACTCGCCTTCGACCTCTTCCGGATTCCCCTTTTCTCCCTGTCGTCCGCCACCGCGGTCTGCGCATTTTCCATCCAGGGTCTGATCTTCGTCGTGCTGCCGTTCCTGTTCCAGTTCAAGCTGGGCTACAGCCAGGTGGAAACCGGCTTCCTGATCACCCCGTGGCCGGCGACACTGGCATTCATGACGCTGGTGGCCGCGCCGCTTTCCAATCGCATTGCGCCCGGCGTGCTGGGCAGCGCGGGGCTGCTCATCATCGCCCTGGCGCTCGCCCTGCTGGCCACGCTGCCGAACGGCGCGGGGGTCTACGACATCTCGTGGCGCCTGGTCCTGTGCGGCGTGGGGTTCGGGCTTTTCCAGTCCCCCAACATGGTGGCGCTGATGAGCAGCGCGCCGCGCCACAGAAGCGGCAGCGCGGGCGGGATACTGGCCGCGTCCCGCCTGCTCGGCCAATCCTTGGGGGCGGCGGCCGTCGCGTTCTGTGTGTCGGCATGGCCCGCCGAAGGCATCAAGACCGCGATATGGCTGGGCGTGGCGCTCGCCATCGTCGGCAGCGGCATCAGCCTGCTGCGCATCGCGCCGTTCGTGCGCCGCGCCTGACGTGAATTCCTTGCCGGCGGCCCCGCCGGCACACCGCCCTGGTGCAACCCTTATAATCACAGGTTTGCGCAACCTTACTGAAACGCACGCACATGCTGGAATACCGTCCCACCGAGGTCGAAAAGAACGCCCAGGGCGAATGGGCCGCCCGTGACGTCTATCGTGTCACCGAGAATGCCGTCCAGCCCGATGGCACGCCCAAGCCCAAGTTCTACGCCTGCTCCATGCTGCCCTACCCCAGCGGCAAGCTGCATATGGGGCACGTGCGCAACTACACGATCAACGACATGATGACCCGCCAGCTTCGCATGCGGGGCTACAACGTGCTGATGCCGATGGGGTGGGACGCCTTCGGCATGCCGGCCGAAAACGCCGCCATCAAGTCGAAGGTGCCGCCGGCGAAATGGACCTACGACAACATCGCCTACATGAAGCGGCAGATGCTGGCCATGGGGCTGGCGATCGACTGGTCCCGCGAAATGTGCGCCTGCGATCCCAAATACTACAAATGGAACCAGTGGCTGTTCCTGAAGATGCTCGAAAAAGGCATCGCCTACCGCAAGACCCAGGTGGTCAACTGGGATCCGGTCGACCAGACCGTGCTGGCCAATGAGCAGGTGATCGACGGCCGTGGCTGGCGCTCGGGCGCGCTGGTGGAAAAGCGCGAGATCCCCGGCTACTACCTGCGCATCACCGATTATGCCGACGAACTGCTGGAACACGTGCGGAACGGGCTGGAAGGCTGGCCCGAGCGGGTGCGCCTGATGCAGGAAAACTGGATCGGCAAGAGCGAGGGCGTGCGCTTCGCCTTCACCCACGACATCCACGGCGAAGACGGCGGGCTGATCCAGGACGGCCGCATGTACGTCTTCACCACCCGCGCCGACACTATCATGGGCGTCACGTTCTGTGCGGTGGCCCCTGAACACCCGCTGGCCGCCCATGCGGCCCGCGGCAACCCCGAGCTGGCCGCCTTCATCGAAGCCTGCAAGCTGGGCGGCACGACGGAAGCCGAAGTGGCCACGCGCGAAAAGGAAGGCATGCGCACCGGCCTGTGCGTCACGCATCCGCTCACGGGCGAGCCCATCGACATCTGGGTCGGCAACTATGTGCTCATGAGCTACGGCGACGGCGCGGTCATGGGCGTGCCCGGCCACGACGAGCGCGACTTCGCCTTCGCGAAGAAGTACGGCCTTCGCATCGTTCCGGTCATCGCCATGGAAGGCAAGGAATACTCCACCGGCGCCTGGCAGGAATGGTATGCGGACAAAAACTCCGGCCGTGCCGTGAATTCCGGCAAGTACGACGGCCTGAGCACCGCCGGGGCCATCGACGCCGTGGCGGCCGACCTGGCCGACATGGGCCTGGGCGAGAAACAGACCACCTGGCGTCTGCGCGACTGGGGCATTTCCCGCCAGCGCTACTGGGGCACCCCCATCCCCATCATCCACTGCCCTGACTGCGGGCCGGTGCCGGTGCCCGAAGCCGACCTCCCCGTCGTGCTGCCGGAAGACCTCATCCCCGACGGCAGCGGCAACCCGCTCGTCAAGAATGAAGCCTTCCTGTCGTGCTCCTGCCCCAAATGCGGCAAGGCCGCCAGGCGCGAGACCGACACCATGGACACCTTCGTGGATTCGTCCTGGTATTTCATGCGCTATACCTCGCCGGACAATGACCAGGCCATGGTGGACGGGCGCAACGACTACTGGATGCCGATGGATCAATACATCGGCGGCATCGAGCACGCGGTCATGCACCTGCTGTACGCCCGCTTCTGGACCCGCGTGATGCGCGACCTCGGGCTGGTGAAGTTCGACGAACCTTTCACCCGGCTGCTGTGCCAGGGCATGGTGCTCAACCATATCTATTTCCGCAAGACCAAGCAGGGCGGCATCGAGTATTTCTGGCCCGAACAGGTCGAGAACATCCACGACGGCAAGGGCGCCATCGTCGGCGCGCGCCTGAAGTCCGACGGCTCCGCCGTCCAGTACGGCGGCATAGGCACCATGTCCAAGTCCAAGAACAACGGCGTGGACCCGCAGTCGCTCATCGACACGCTGGGCGCCGATACCGCCCGCCTGTTCGTGATGTTCGCAAGCCCGCCCGAACAGACGCTGGAATGGTCCGACTCGGGGGTCGACGGGGCCCACCGCTTCCTGCGCCGGGTGTGGGCATTCGGGCAATCGCGCGCCCAGGCCATACGCCATGGCATCGCCCAGGGCGACCGGGGCTGGGGCGACATCGACGAAGCTTCGCGCACACTGCGCCGGGAAATCCATTCCCTGCTCAAGCTGGCCGACTACGATTACCAGCGCATCCAGTACAACACGGTGGTGTCCACCAGCATGAAGATGCTCAACGCGCTGGAAGCCGCTCAGCTGCCGGAAAGCGACGCCGCCGCCCGCGCGCTGGCCGACGCCGCTTCCGTGCTGCTGCGGGTGCTCTATCCCGTGGTGCCGCACATCACCTGGCAGCTGTGGCGCGACCTGGGCTATGCCGACGTCCATGGCGATCTGCTCGACGCGCCCTGGCCGGCCGTCGACGAAGCGGCGCTGCTCGCCGATGAAATCGAGCTGGTGCTGCAGGTCAACGGGAAGCTGCGAGGCTCCATCATCGTGCCCAGCGCCGCCGCCAAGGCCGACATCGAAGAAACCGCTGCGGCCCATGAAGCCGTTGCGCGCTTCCTGGAAGGCCGGCCGCCCAAGCGGGTCATCGTGGTGCCGGGTAAACTGGTGAATGTCGTCGGATAAACAGGCATGGCCATGACCACAAGCCAAAGCGCAAACCCCGCCCTGCTTCCAGGCGGGGCCGGGCGGGGCGATCTTCGCCCCGGGCCCGCGGCCCGCCCGCATTCCCGGGCATGGCACAAGGGCGCCGCGCGCCGTTTTGCGCTGTTCGCGCTGCTGGCCGTATGCGTGCTCCTGGCGGCCTGCGGCTTCCGTATGAAGGGCGCCACGCCGCTGCCCTTCGATACGCTCTACACCAACATTGAAGCGAGTTCCGCGTTCGGGGCTGCCATGCGCCGCGCCATCGTGGCCGCCTCGCCCAATACCCGCTTCGTTTCCGACGCCAAGCAGGCCGAGGCCCGGCTCATTCAATTGGCCAACGATGAACGCCTGCGCCAGCTGTCCATCGACGCCGACGGGCGGGTCGAAGAATACGAACTCAACCTGGAATTCGTCTTTCAGCTGGTGGATGGCCGCGGCCATGTCATTCTTCCACCCACCTCCCTGCGCGCGACACGTGAAATCCCCTACGACGACACGATGGTCCAGGCCAAGCAGAGCGAAATCACCACGACCTTCCAGCAGATGCAGCAGTCCATGGTCGATCGCGTAGTGCGGCACCTGACCTCGCCCGACGTCATTGCCGCGTTCAAAAACGCTGACCAGCAGCCCCTGGAAGCCACGCCCTCGAATCTCGATCCGGTTTCGAACGATCCAGCACCCACCCGCTCGCCCATGTGGGGGGCGCCCGGCCTCAATCCCGACGCCGGCATGCGGTAGGCGGGCCGCCATGGGACGCCGCCTCGACCACGACGGCCTGCTGCAGCAACTGCGCAAAGCCTCCGCGCCGCTCGACCCGCTGTACATCATCATGGGCGACGAAGCGCTGCTGGTGATCGAGGCCCTGGACGCGCTGCGCGGCGCCTGCGCGGCGCAGGGCTACACGGAACGCACCCGCCTCATCCTCGACGCGCGCAGCGACTGGTCGGCCGTTCTGGGCGCCACCCAGAATGTCTCCCTGTTCGGCGACCGCAAGCTGCTCGACCTGGCGCTGCCCTCCGGCAAGCCCGGCAAGACCGGCGCCGACACGCTTCAGTCCCTGGCCGGCATGCTGCTCCAGGGCAGCCTGCCCGATACCGTGGTGACGCTCAGCCTGCCCAGGCTGGACCGCGCAAGCCGTTCCGCCAAGTGGGCCAGCGCCCTCTTCGAGGCCGGCACGCTGGTGGAAGTCCCGGACGTCGACCGCAACGCCCTGCCTCGCTGGATCGGCCAGCGGCTCGCCGCGCAGGGCCAGGAACTGGATGCGGAAACCCTGGCATGGATGAGCGACAAGGTGGAAGGCAATCTGCTTGCCGCCTTCCAGGAAATCCAGAAGCTCGGCCTGCTCTACCCGCCGGGCCGGATAACAGGGGACGACGTGCGCCGGGCCGTCCTGGATGTGGCGCGCTATGATGTATTCGACCTGCGCGACGCCATGCTGGCCGGCCAGGCTTCCCGGGCACTGGCCATTCTGCACGGCCTGCGCGGCGAGGGCGAAGCCCTGCCGCTGATACTCTGGGCGGTGGGCGACGAAATCCGTCTGCTGGCGCGATTGGCCGCGCTGCAGGCCGCCGGCGGCGACGTGGCGGGTGAAATGCGCCGCAACCGCGTGTTCGGCCCGCGCGAACAGGGCCTGCGGCGCACCCTGGCACGGGTGGCGCCCGGGGCCTGGCGGGCGGCCGTGCAGCACGCCCATGATGTAGACCGCCTCGTCAAGGGGCTGAAAGTACCCGGGCTGCTCGACGACCCCTGGGAAGAACTGGCCAGATTGCTGCTACGCATTACTGTGGAAAGAAAGACATGACGCAACTCGACAAACAAACCGACACGCATGCGGCCATGCAGGCATTCGGACGCCGCGCCCGCGATGCGGCCAGGCAGATGCGCAACGCCAGCGGCGAAGCCAAGGCAAGGGCGCTGCGGGCCATGGCGCGCCTCATAGAAGAACGCAGCGAAACACTCAAGCGCGACAATGCCATCGACCTGGAAGCCGCCCGCCGCAACGGCCTGGCCGACGCCATGCTGGACAGGCTCGCGCTGGGCGACAAAGCGCTGTCGGGCATGATGAACGGCCTGCACCAGATCGCCGCCATGGCCGATCCGGTGGGCAGCCTGGGCCCGACCACGACCCGCCCCAACGGCATGCGGGTGGCCCAGATGCGTGTCCCGCTGGGCGTGATCGGCATCATCTACGAATCGCGGCCCAACGTCACCATCGACGCCGCGGCCCTGTGCCTGAAATCGGGCAATGCCACCATCCTGCGCGGCGGCAGCGAGGCCTTTCATTCCAACCAGGCGCTGGGCGCCATCATTCAGCAGGGGCTGGCCGAAGCCGGGCTGCCCAGCCACGCCGTCCAGGTGGTCGACACCACCGACCGCGCCGCCGTGGGCGAAATGGTCACCATGACCGAATTCATCGATGTCATCGTCCCGCGCGGCGGCAAGGGGCTGATCGAACGGCTGTCGCGCGAGGCCCGCGTGCCGCTGATCAAGCACCTGGACGGCAACTGCCATGTCTATGTCGACACGGCGGCCAACCTCGACCGCGCCCACGACATCGCCGTCAATGCCAAGACTTATCGTTACGGCATCTGCGGCACAATGGAAACCCTGCTGGTCCACCAGGACATCGCCGGCTCCTTCCTGCCCCGCGTCGCCGCGACGCTGACCGCCAAGGGCGTGGAATTGCGCGGCTGCGAACGCACACGCGCCCTGCTGCCGGGCGCATTGCCGGCCACCGAGGAAGACTGGCGCACCGAATACCTGGAACCGATCCTGGCGATCCGCATCGTGGACGACATCGGCCAGGCCATGGAGCACATCGAACGCTACAGTTCCCAGCACACCGAATCCATCGTCACGGAAGACCTCGGCGCCGCCACTCGTTTCCAGCGTGAAGTCGATTCCAGTTCCGTATACGTCAACCTGCCCACCTGTTTCGCCGATGGCTTCGAGTACGGCCTGGGCGCCGAGATCGGCATCTCCACCAATCGCCTGCACGCGCGCGGGCCCGTCGGCCTCGAAGGCCTGACCACCATGAAATGGGTGCTGACGGGCGAAGGCCAGCTGCGCGGCCAGGGGGCGGGCGCATGCTCTGGGTGAAGGCCTTCCATCTGCTGTTCGTGATTGCCTGGTTTGCGGGGCTGTTCTACCTGCCCCGCATCTATGTCAATCTCGCGCAGACGGATGACGCCGGCGCCTACGCCTGCCTGACCGGCATGGCGCGCCGGCTTTACCGCTTCATGACGCCGTTGGGCGTGCTGGCCGTGGTCTTCGGGTTCTGGCTCTACATCGGCTACGGCATCGGCATGGGGGCCGGCTGGATGCACGCCAAACTGCTGCTGGTGGCCCTGCTGGCGGCCTACCACCTGGCGTGCGGGCGCATGCTCCTCTCTTTCGAGCGGCGCGCCAATACGCGCGGGCACCGCTATTACCGCTGGTTCAACGAAATACCGGTCATCATGCTGTTGATCGTGCTCGTGCTGGTGGTGGTCAAACCCTTCTGAACGGCATCATGACCGACTCCAAGCCCCGCAAGACACTCACACTCTCGAAGAAGGCCCCCTCCGCCGCCAACGGTCCTGACGACGAGACGCGACGCAAACGCAGCGGCGCGCGCGCGCGCCGGGTGGCCCAGGTCCACCGCGAACACGAAAAGGAAGCCGCCGTCGCGCCGCCGGCGCCAAAGCACCGTCCGCCTTCCCCGGAAGCCCGGCCGCCCCGGCGCCCGGCCGCGAAGCGGCAGCCACGCGGGGGCCGGGGCGAAATCTTCACGGTATTCGCGCCCTGCCCGCAGGGGCTGGAAGAAGCGCTGTACGCCGAACTGCAGGCCCTGGGATATCAAGGCCTGCACAAAGGCCGGGCGGGCTGCCATTTCGAAGCCGACTGGACAGGCGTGCTCAAGGCCAATCTGTATTCCCGGCTCGCCACCCGCGTGCTGGTCCGGCTCGCGCATGCGCCGGTGCGGCATGAAGACGACATCCTGGCCCTGGCGCGCGAAACGCCGTGGGAACGCTGGTTCGGCCCCGAACAGACACTCAGAGTAGATACATCGGCGATACGTAGCCCGATGCAGAGCCTGCAGTACTGCAATCTGCGCGCCAAGGACGGCATCTGCGACCGCCTGCGCGATCTCGAAGGCGCGCGGCCCGACATCGATACGGTCCGGCCCGACGCCCGGGTCCATCTGTTTCTCGACGAACACACCGCCACCCTTTACCTGGATACGTCGGGCGAGTCGCTCTTCAAGCGCGGCTGGCGTCTCGAAAAAGGCGAAGCCCCCTTGCGGGAAAATCTTGCCGCCGGCCTGCTCGCCCTGGCCGAATGGGACCCTTCCCGGCCCTTGCTGGACCCTTTCTGCGGCAGCGGCACGATACTCATCGAAGCCGCCTGGATCGCACTGGGAGTTCCTCCCGGCATCTGGCGGCCCTTCGGGTTCGAACGCCTGAGAGACCATGACAGCCGCCACTGGCGCGACATCAAGGAAGACGCACGCAGCCGCATCGCCACCCGCCTGGACGCCCCGCTCATCGGCAGCGATATCGACCCGCGCGCCATCGCCGCGGCCGAAGGCAACCGCGAGCGCGCCATGCTGTCGCCCGACACCATCCAGTTTACGATCGGCGACGCCCGCGGGCGGGTTCCCGACTGTGAACCGGGCTGGGTCGTCACCAACCCGCCCTATGGGGAACGGATGGAAGAGGACGCCGCGTTCTGGCCGGAATGGGCCGAGAATCTCAAGCGCAACCATGTGGGCTGGAAAGTGAACGTCATCAGCAGCGACCTCGACCTGCCCTCGCGCCTGCGCCTGAAGCCGAAACGGCGCCATCCGGTATACAACGGGGCGCTGGATTGCCGCCTCTTCGTTTTCGACATGGTGGAAAAGCAGTACAGAAGCTAGCAAGCTGTCCGCGCCGGGTTCTGTGGCTTGCATGAACCTAGGGTTTTCCCTTAAAATCAGGGAATACCCTAGGATACGTCATCATGAATCAGATCATTCACAGCGTCATGCTTACGGATCAGCTGGAGCGCCAGCTCATCCAGCAGGAAATCTATCGCCAGCATTCCGCCCCCGCCTTCAACTTCAGGCGCATCGCCGACCGGATCGCCGCCGTTTTCGGCTATGTGCGCGCGCAAGCGCGGGATACGCTGGCCGACACGCGCCCGGCTCACTGACCGGGCGGCCGGCCCCGGCCCGTGGGCCGCTCGGCCGGGTCGGTTCACCGCCGCGCAGGCCGCCCGCAGGGGCGGCTTTTTTTATAAGTGTGGCCCGCCCTTTCCGGGCACACCCCCACTGAGGGATAATGACGCACTTTTGAATCGCCGTCAGACCTTATGTCCCTTTCTTCGCCCGGCCTCGCCACCCCCACCCGCCTGCGCCGCTTCGCCAGCATGATGTACGAAGGCGTACTGCTGTTCGGCATCGTCTTCCTGGCAGGCTATCTTTTCGACACCCTCACCCAGAGCCGCAACGCCCTGATGTTCCGGCACGGGCGGCAGGTGTTCCTGTTTCTGGCGATAGGGGTTTATTTCCTGCTGTGCTGGCGCGGCGGCCAGACGCTGCCCATGAAGACATGGAATATCCGTCTGGTCGATCGCGATGGCCTGCGCCGCCCCGCCATGGGACGCCTGCTGCTTCGCTATCTGCTGCTGTGGCCGCTGCCGCTGCTTGCGGCATTCATCGTCCAGGGGGCTTCCCGGTTCACGGGTTACGCCTCGACCGACCTGCTGATCGTCTTCGCGCCATTCAGCATCTTCATCTGGAGCTGGTTCGACCGCGACGGCCAGTTCCTGCATGACCGGCTGCTGGGCACCCGGCTGGTCGACGCCAGGGCGGCGCCCCGGCGGGCGTGAACCCACGGCCTGCCGGCGCGGAACCGGCCGCCCAGGCTTTTTTGCTCGGGGTAAACCCTTGATCCACGGGAGATTGCGAAAAACAGGCATTGCATGCGACTGTGAAGTCGGCGATGCTTCTTATGATTTGCACTTCCCTGTCCCGCCCTTCGAGTGAAGCGTCTAGATGAACGACCAGCATCCGGTTCTGTATTCGTCTTATCAGTGGTTGGTACCTACCCAGTTCAATATTGCCCAGGCCTGCCTGCAACGCTGGTCGGGCAACCCCATGGAAGGCCGCCGGGTCGCCATCCATCATGAAGACGCGTCGGGCGCGCAATCCAGCTGGTCCTACGGCCAGCTTGCCGAAACCTCGAATCGGCTGGCCAACGGCCTGCTCAGAATGGGCGTCCAGAAAGGCGAACGGATCGCGGTCATCATGTCCCGGCGCCCGGAAGCCGTCGCGGCCTGCATGGCCGTGCTCGGCACGGGCGCGGTGCTGGTCCCGCTGCCGCCCCAGCTGGGCAGGGACGGCCTGGCCCTGCGGCTGCGCGACGCCGAAGCACGCATCATCATCGCGGATGCCGCCGCCGCGCCCGAACTGACGGGCATCACCGGCCAGTGCCCTTCCGTCCAGCAGTTGATCGGCCTGGATTTCCAGAACGACGACACGCTTTCCTGGCGCACCCTGCAGGCACGGCAGACCAGCAACTTCCAGCTGGTGCAGACGCTGGCCGACGATCCCGCCATCCTGCTCTATACCGCCGGCACCACGGGCATGCCCAAGGGCGTGCTGCATGCACACCGCGTGCTGATCGGCATTCTGCCGGCCTTCGTCGCATCCCAGAACTGGTATCCCCGCGGCAATGACCTGTTCTGGAGCCCGGTCGACTGGAACACGGCCCCCGGCCTGCTGCACGGCCTGCTGGCCATCCTCTATTTCGGCCGTCCTCTCGTGGCCACGGCGCTGCCGCTGCAAGGCGCGGAAGCGCTGGCCCTGCTCAAGCGCTACCGCATCACCAACACGCTGCTGCTTCCCAACGATCTGGGGCTCATGCACGAAGCCGCGGCGGCCGATGCACACCCCGGCGGCTTTGTCCTGCGCGCCATCTCGGTCGCGGGGGAAAGCGTGTCTCGTCCCCTCTATGACTGGGCCTGCGACCATCTGGGCGTTCCGCCCAACGAGATCTACGGACTCACCGAAGCGCCCGGCATCGTGGGACACAGCCTGGAAAAATGGCCGGCGCGGCCCGGCAGCCTGGGGCGGCCCATCCCCGGGCACAAGGTCGGGCTGCTCGACAGCCAGGGCCGGCCCTGCCGGACCGGCTCGGCGGGCCAGATGGCCGTCCGCGTCCACGACGCCCACGGCCATCCCGACCCCTGCCTCTTTCTCTCGTATTGGCACAATGATGCGCTCACCCAGGCACGCTACCTGGACGACTGGTTCCTGACGGGCGACATGGCCTCGATGGACGAGGACGGCTATTACTGGTTCGCAGGGCGTTCCGACGACGTATTCCGCGCGGGCGGCTACCGTGTCAGCCCGATCGAGATCGAAGACTGCCTCAAGCAGCATCCGGCGGTCCGCAACGCCGCCATCGTACCCAAGCCCGAAGGGGCGCGCGGCAATGCCATCAAAGCCTTCGTCGTGCTCGATCCGGCGGCCGGCCCAGCCGGGGCCGTCCCCCCCGGCGACCTCGGCCAGGCCCTGCGGGCCCATGTCCGCGCGCGGCTGGCATCCTGGCAGGCGCCGGGCGAAATCGAGTTCGTCGACCGGCTGCCCCTCTCCCCCAATGGCCAGATCCGCCGCCACGTATTGCGGGCGCGCGAACAGCAGCGCAGCATGCTGGCGGCCGCGCAGGCCAAGCCCGGCACGGGCTGATCGGGTAAAATGCGGCAATGACGGACACCTTCAAAAAATACCTCATGGCCGACGGCAGTGCGCGCATTCAAGCCGTGCATCTCGAATCGGCCTGGCAGACCGGCCTGGCCCATCAACCCTATCCCGAATGCATCCGCAACCTCCTCGGAGAACTCGGCGCGGCCGCCATCCTGCTGACGACCAACATCAAGTTCCAGGGTTCGCTGGTGCTCCAGCTCCAGGGCGACGGCCCCGTGTCGCTCATCGTGGTGGAATGCACCTCAGACCTCTCCTTTCGCGCCACCGTGAATCTGCGCGATCCTGATCTGGTGCCGGCCGACGGCACGCTGCAGTCCCTGCTCAATGCCAACGGCAGCGGGCGCTTCACCGTCCTGCTCGATCCCGGCAAGAGCACGCAGATGGCCCCCTACCAGGGCATCGTTCCCCTGGAAGGCGATACTGTGGCCCAGGTGCTCGAAGCCTATATGCGCAATTCAGAACAGCTCGACACCCGGCTGTGGCTGGCCGCCGACGGGCAAAGAGTCGCCGGCGTGCTGCTGCAGCATCTTCCCGGCACGGGCGGCGTGGCGGTGGATGACGGCGGCAGGCCAGCCGGCGCCATCCAGGGAAGCGACGCGGAAGCCCGGGCCGAATCCTGGAACCGCATCACCCAGCTGGCTTCCACACTGGGCGGGCAGGAAATGCTCGATACGGATATCGACACACTGATGCGCCGCCTCTTCTGGCAGGAAACACTGCTGGAACTCGAAACCCGGCCGGTGCGATGGCATTGCCCCTGCTCGCGCGCGCGGGTCGGCAACATGCTGCGCATGCTGGGCCGGGAAGAAATCGACTCCCTGCTCCAGGAACGCGAGAAAGTCTCGGTTTCCTGCAATTTCTGCGGTAAGCCCTACGAATTCGACGCCGTGGACTGCGCCGGGCTGTTCGTGGAAAACCTGGACGAAAGCGGCTCGCGGACTTTGCACTAAGGCCTGTTCCCGCTGAAAGGCCGCCAGAACGGTCCGGATACGCATTCTCCACAATCGACACGGCATCCATGACGCCGCACACTGCTGCGCATGGACCGCCTCCGCCACATATCTTCCCGCCCCTGCGCCATCGGCCTCGAACCGGCCCGCCGGCTGCCGGGCATCAGCGCCGGCGGCGGCCGCGCAACGCCGCTCCGGCAGAAAAGGCCGCCGGCAAAAACCCAGCGGGCAGGCGGCCAGGGCGCGGTCGAATTCCTGCTGGCGGCCGTACCCGTGCTGCTGCTCGGGCTGGGCAGCATCGAAGCCGTCCACTGGTATTTCGTCCGGCAGGCCGTCAGCCACGCGCTGGTGCAGGCGGCACGCTCCGCCATCACCCAGCATGCCCACCCCGATGTGCTCGACCATGCTTTCGCCGAAGCCCTGCTGCCGCTGCACGCCGCCCCCTCGTCCGACGAAAGCCGGGCGCGGCTGCAACGCAAGCTCGCGCGCCGCACGCTGGCCACGGGCCTGCCGGCATGGCGCATCCACATTCTTTCGCCGGCGCCGGAAACCTTCGATGATTTTGCCTCCGACAGCGCCGAGCTCCCACGCCCGGGCTCACAGCCCGTCATCGACAACGACTATCTCCATGAACAGCATCAGGCGCGGCTGGCGCGAGGCTGGCCCGAAGGGCGCGGCCCCCGGTCGGGCCAGGATACCTTCCAGGCCAACACCCTGGCCCTGCACTTGATCTGGCTGCACGAACCGCTGTTGCCGGGCGTCAGAAACCTGCTCAGACAGCTGGCGCCCGCCGACGAACGCTACGGCTCGCTGGCCATGGCCCGTGGCGGCTACCTGCCCATTCACCGCGAAGTGGCGTTGGTCATGCAGTCACATCCTGTCCTGTGGGACATGCCGGGGCATGGGCGCATCATCCGGCGGGCGGGCCCCGCCCCCGGCGGCGGCGGCACGGGCGCCGGTGCGGGCCGGCCGCAATCAGGTCCGCCCATGCCCGCTGCGGCAGGCTCTCACCCCTCCGGCCCGGCCGCCAGCGGCCATGCGGGGCCGGCCGAAACCGGCCAAGGGCGCCATACCACGGGTCCGGCACCCTGGCCGCCGGAAAGCGGCGTTTCGGGCCCCGGCCCGGCCGCACAATCGGCGCATCGCAGCGCCTGGGCGGCGCACAGCGGTGCCGGCGAATCGTCTTCGTGCGCCGGTCTTTGGTGTCTGGGTTCGCTGATCACGGCATGGCGCCCAGGCGGCGCGCAAGCCGGCGGCCCGGCCTTGGCCAATGAAGATTCCGCCGCGGCCGGCATCGCGGCGGGCGCCGCCCCGGCCGGCCCCTATCTGGATGACGGGCCGCCGGCGGCCGGGCCGGGCGACCCGCCCTGGGATACCGACGACTGCCCGGGCTGCTGCGACTGACTGCCGGGCAGCAGATGCACGAACACCTCGTCTTCCTGGACCATGCCCATTTCCGCACGGGCACGCTCCTCGATGGCATCGGTGCCGGCGGTCAGATCCTGCACTTCGGCGGCCAGGGCATTGTTGCGGGCCGCCAGCGCTTCATTGGTTTCTTCCTGGGTCTGCAACCGGGTTTCGAGTTCGCGCACCCGCAGCCACCCGCCCTTACCCCACCACAGCGGGTATTGCGTAATGGCGGTAAGCAGAACCAGAACGATCAGCAGCAGGCGCATGAGACCTCGGAATGCCCGTCACCAGAGCCCTGGCGCCGGGCGGGAACTCAACGCAGGTTGTAGAACGCATCGCGGCCCGGGTACGCGGCCACTTCCGCCAGCTCTTCCTCGATGCGCAGCAGCTGGTTGTATTTGGCCATGCGGTCGGAACGCGACAGCGAACCCGTCTTGATCTGCATGGCGTTGGTGGCCACCGCGATATCGGCGATGGTGGAGTCTTCGGTTTCGCCCGAACGGTGCGAGATGACGGCGGTATAGCCCGCCCGCTTGGCCATTTCGATGGCCGCGAAGGTCTCGGTCAGGGTGCCGATCTGGTTGATCTTGATGAGGATGGAATTGGCCACGCCCTGGTCGATGCCCTGCTTCAGGATCTTGGTGTTGGTAACGAAAAGATCGTCGCCCACCAGCTGCACCTGCCGGCCCAGCTGCTGCGTCAGCACCCTCCAGCCTTCCCAGTCGTTCTCGGCCATGCCGTCCTCGATCGAGATGATGGGATATTTGTCGCACCAGCCCGCAAGCAGATTGGCGAAGTCCGCCGGGTCCAGAGAAATGCCGCCTTCCCCGGCCAGATGGTACCGGCCGTCGCGATAGAACTCGGAACTGGCGCAGTCCAGGCCCAGCGCAATCTGCGAACCGGCCTCGTAGCCGGCTGCTTCGATGGCGTTCAGGATCAGCTGAATGGCGGCCTCGTGATTGGCCACATTGGGGGCGAAACCGCCTTCATCGCCCACGGCGGTCGACATGCCCTGCCTGTCGATCAGCTTCTTGAGCGCATGGAAGATTTCCGCGCCCATGCGCAGGGCTTCACGGAAGCTGCCGGCGCCCAGCGGCAGAATCATGAATTCCTGCATGTCCAGCGTGTTGTTCGCGTGCGCGCCGCCGTTGATCACGTTCATCATGGGGACGGGCATCTGCATGGGACCACTGCCGCCGAAATAGCGGTACAGCGACAGGCCGGATTCATCGGCCGCCGCGCGCGCCACGGCCATGCTGGTGGCCAGCATGGCGTTGGCGCCCAGCCTGCCCTTGTTCTCGGTGCCGTCCAGATCGATGAGAACCCGATCGATGAAGGTCTGTTCCTGGGCGTCCAGGCCCATCATCGCTTCGGAGATTTCCGTATTGACGTTCTCGACGGCACGCAGAACCCCCTTGCCCAGATAGCGCGCGGCATCGCCATCGCGCAGCTCGATGGCTTCCCGGGACCCGGTGGATGCGCCCGACGGTACCGCCGCGCGGCCCATGGCGCCGGATTCCAGCAGTACGTCGCATTCCACGGTGGGGTTGCCGCGCGAGTCGAGGATTTCGCGCCCGATGATGTCTACGATTGCACTCATGATCTTTGTCTGTCCTGCCTGAATAGGGTTGGAATTCTGCACGGGCCGACGGTACGGCTGCAGGCATAAATGCCTGATTGTAGCTGTCTCGCAGGGCACCCTGTGGGGTAGGCCGCGATCGGCTCCCACATTTTAAGCATCCAGACGTTTCGGAGGGCTCAGGGCCGGCTGACGAGCCGCTCTTCCAGCGTCACCAGCATGTCGGAAAGCATCCCGAGTTCCGCCGCCGACAGGTGTCCCAGGGCCTCTTCGATGTATTCGTTGCGCCGCTCGATGCTGGCCATCACCGTCCGCCGGCCGGCATCCGTCAATGCCGCATTGGTGAGCCTGGCGTCCTGCGGGTCGCTGTGGCGCTCCACCCAGCCGGCCTGTTCGAGCGCCTTGAGCTGCCGAGTGAGCGCCGCCGGGTCGATGCCCAGCTCCCGGGCCAGCGCCTTCTGCGACATTTCCTTGCGCGCATCCAGCAGGACCAGAATGCGCCAGCGGGCCATGGAGTGGCCGGTATGCGCTTCGAACCCCGCAATGAACGCCCGATAGCTGCGCCCGAGCTGCTGAATGAAACGAAGATGATGGGACTCGATCATGCCGGATCCTTTGGACTGGAAACGGCCTCGGCGGCGGTCGCCGGAGCCTCTTTCACCGGCGGCACCGGCCGGCTGCCGAACTTGAAGGGCGGCATGCGCCTCAGCCAGAGCAGGCCCGCGACCGCCATCACGACCGCCATCACCAGCCCCGCGTGCACGCCCCACACCATGGATTCGCGAGCATGCAGGATGAAGGTTTCGCCATGCAGCCCCAGGCGCTGCAATGCGCCGATGAACTCGCTCTGCACCTGGGTATTGACGAGCACCTGGGGGTCTTCCAGGCGCGACAGCCAGGCGCCATTGCCGAAAGGCGTGACATCGAGCTGCCGCACCCGCTCCACGTAATAGTGGCTCACGATCGAACCCACGACCGCCGTGCCCAGCATGCCGCCTATCATGCGGGTGGACTGCAGCACCGCGGTGGAAATGCCCAGCAGCGAACGGCCCGCCAGTTCCTGCACGAAGATCGTCAGGTTCGGCATGAGCAGCCCCAGGCCGAACCCGCAGCCCAGCAGGCATGCCACCAGCACCGCGCGCGGCGTACCGGCGTCCACCAGCAACAGCCCGGAGATACACAGCACGAGGGCGCCAAAACCCGTGTGCAGGATGAATTCAGGCCGTTTCATGCGCGGCACGATGCGCGCGCTGGCAATGCTGCCGGCGGTAATCGAAACCACCAGCGGCGTGATCAGCACCCCGACTTCACGGGCGGTCAGCCCGAACCCGCCTTGCAGCAGCAGGGGAATATAGATCAGCAATCCGAACATGATGAAGCCCAGGAACACGGACAGTACGCACATGATGACGATGCTGCGGTCCCGGAACATCTCCATGGGAATGAGGGCGGCGGTACAGCGCTTTTCCCACCAGACGAAGGCAGTCATGCAGGCGATGGTGAACAGGCCCAGGCCCACCATGGAAAGGTGCGCGCCATGGACGGGCAGCAACTGCACGAGGAACTGCAGGCCGGTGAGCGCCAGTGCGATCAGGACGGCCCCCTGCCAGTCCAGGCGTATGCCCGTCTGCTGCATCTGCCGGACCAGCGGCACGTAGCGGTAGATGAAGTACAGGCCCACCAGACCGAAAGGCACGTTCATGAAGAACACGGCCCGCCAGCCGACATAGTAGGTCAGGAAGCCGCCGATGGACGGCCCGAAGGCGTTCGCCACGCCGAAACAGCTGCTCAGGATCACCTGCCAGCGCAAGCGTACGTGCGGATCGGGAAACAGATCGGGTACGACGGCGAATGCCGTCCCGAGCATCATGCCCCCCGCGATCCCCTGCAAGGCCCGCCCCAGCACCAGATGCGTCATGGACTGCGCGATGCCGCACAATACGGAAGCCACCAGAAAGAGCACAATCGACAACACAACGAAAGGCTTGCGCCCGTAATAATCGCCCAGCCGCCCGAAAATCGGAATCGTGATGATGGAGGTCAGCAGATAGGCCGTGGTCACCCAGGCATAGAGCTGAAAGCCGCGCAATTCAGCCACCACGGTGGGCAGTGCCGTGCTCACCACCGTCTGGTCGATGGCGACCATCATTGTGACGCAACCCAGGCCCACCATGGCCTGCAGGGATTCCCGGCGCGACAGGAGCATACCCGTGCCCGGCTTCTTTACGGAACTGGCTTTCATTTCTGTGACCGGCGGAGAAGCCCCGGCCTGTTGGCGCGGGGCTGCTCCGCCACGATACGGAGGCGCCTCCGGCGCCGCATTGAGTTTTGCCTTGCTTGACCTCGCCGTGAACGTCGAGGCTTGCGCTTTGGCGCGTGGTCAATCATTGACTTATCAATGATTTTACCGCAAATCTGAGTAACAAAATAAAACGCCCGCCGTGGCGGTGGCGGACGAATGGACGGCGGCGTGATGGGTTCAGGTATGGAAGAGCCCCGGAAAACGCCGCCGCTTTCCGGAGGATCAGCCGCGGAACTCCTTCGCCAGCACGCCGCTTTCCTTCACCACACGGTCGATGGCCGACAAGGATTCCAGCAAGCCGCGCATATCCGCCAGCGGCACCGCGTTGGGGCCGTCGGAAAGCGCCTGATCGGGGTCGGGGTGGGTTTCCATGAACAATCCCGAAATACCCGCCGCGACGGCTGCGCGCGCCAGCACCGGCACGAATTCGCGCTGACCGCCCGAGGATGTGCCCTGGCCGCCAGGCAATTGCACCGAGTGGGTGGCGTCGAAAACCACCGGGCACTGCGTTTCGCGCATGATGGCCAGCGAACGCATGTCCGACACCAGGTTGTTGTAGCCGAAGGAAACCCCCCGCTCGCAGACCAGGATATTGTGGCCGTCGCCGCCGGCATCCAGCGCCGCCTGCCGCGCCTTGGCCACGACCTGGGCCATGTCGTGCGGGGCAAGGAACTGGCCCTTCTTGATGTTGACGGGCTTGAGCGTGGCCGCACAGGCATGGATGAAATCCGTCTGGCGGCACAGAAAGGCCGGTGTCTGGAGGACGTCGACAACGGCGGCGACATCGGCCACCTGCTCGGTGGTATGGACATCGGTCAGCACGGGCACGCCCAGCTGTTCACGCACATCGGCAAGTATCCGCAGACCCTCGTCCTGGCCCGGCCCCCGGTAGGACCGGCCCGAGCTGCGATTGGCCTTGTCGAAGGAGCTCTTGTAAATGAAGTGAATGCCGAGTCCGGCCGTCAATTCCTTCAGGGCGCCGGCGGTATCGAAGGCCATCTGGCGCGATTCGATCACGCACGGCCCGGCAATCAGGAAGAAGGGACGGTCGAGGCCGATTTCAACGCCGCAGAGCTTCATTGGTCAATTCCTTGCGGGGTCAGGCGGCGCCGCGCTGCCGCTGATGCGCCAGGGCCGCCTTGATGTAACTGATGAACAGGGGATGCCCGTCGCGCGGCGTGGAGGTGAATTCCGGATGGAACTGCACGCCCATGAACCAGGGGTGCCGCGGAAGCTCCATGATTTCGGGCAGGTCTTCAGTGGGCGTGCGCGCGCTGATGACCATGCCGGCCTCTTCGAGCCGCGTCACGTACACATTGTTCACTTCGTAGCGATGGCGATGCCGCTCATTGACTTCCGGGCCATAGATTTCGGCGGCACGGCTGCCCGCCAGCACAGGGCAGCGCTGCGCGCCCTTGCGCATGGTGCCGCCAAGATCGGAACTGCTGTCGCGTTTTTCGATTCTGCCTTCGCGGTCCTGCCATTCGGAAATGAGCGCCACCACGGGATGGGCGGCCGAAGGGTCGAATTCGGTGCTGTTGGCGCCGCCCAGCCCGGCCACGTGGCGGGCGAATTCCACCACCGCCAGCTGCATGCCCAGGCAGATACCCAGATAGGGGGTACCCGACTCGCGCGCATGGCGGATGGCCCGGATCTTCCCTTCGGTGCCCCGCTTGCCGAAACCGCCGGGAACCAGGATGGCGTCCAGCCCTTCCAGGCAGGCGGTGCCTTCGCGCTCAAGCACTTCGGAATCCAGGTATTCGATCTCGACCCGGGAACGGGTGTGTATGCCGGCGTGCGTGAGGGCCTCGGACAGCGACTTGTAGGATTCCGTCAGGTCGACGTACTTGCCGACCATGCCGATGCGCACGCGATGCTGCGGATGCTTGATGGCGTCGATAAGGTGTTCCCACATGGTCAGATCGGCCGGCGGGGGCGCCAGCGCCAGGGCATCGCAGATGATGGAATCCAGGCCCTGTTCGTGCAGCATGCCGGGAATTTCATAGATGGAGGTTTCGGCGTCCCAGACCGAAATGACGGCATCCAGCGGCACATTGGAAAACAGCGAAATCTTGGCGCGCTCGTCTTCAGGGATGCGGCGGTCGGCGCGGCACAGCAGCGCGTTCGGATAGATGCCGATTTCGCGCAGTTTCTGCACGGAATGCTGGGTGGGCTTGGTCTTGAGTTCGCCCGCCGACCCGATGTAGGGCACCAGAGTCAGGTGCACGAAGGCGGCGTTGTTGCGGCCCAGACGCAGGCTCATCTGGCGCACGGCCTCAAGAAAGGGCAGCGATTCGATGTCGCCGACGGTGCCGCCGATCTCGACGATGGCGACATCGGCAGCGCCGTCCCAGGCCCCCTTGGCGCCGCGCACGATGAAATCCTGGATTTCGTTGGTGATATGCGGGATCACCTGCACGGTCTTGCCCAGGTAATCGCCCCGGCGTTCCTTGCGCAGCACCGATTCGTAGATCTGGCCTGTGGTGAAGTTGTTCACCTTGCGCATGCGCGTCGAAATGAAACGCTCGTAGTGGCCGAGGTCGAGATCGGTCTCGGCGCCGTCTTCCGTCACGAACACTTCACCGTGCTGGAACGGGCTCATGGTACCGGGGTCGACGTTGATGTAGGGATCGAGCTTGAGCATGGTGACGCGCAAGCCGCGGGATTCGAGGATGGCCGCAAGCGATGCGGCGGCAATGCCTTTACCCAGGGAGGAGACGACACCTCCCGTGACGAATACGTACTTGGTCATTGTCGGGGACGAGCCCGGGCTACCGGGCTGGAGCAGGAAATTTCAATTATAGCCTTTAAGCGGCCCGCTTCAGGCGGCCGCGAGAGGCCTTGTGCGGGCCCGCAGCCATTCGAGCGCCGCGCCTTCCAGCAGCGGCGAGAGCCGCTCACGCACCTGGTCATGGTAGCCGTCCAGCCAGGCGGTTTCTTCCGTGTCGAGCATGGCGGCATCGATGCAGCGCATGTCGATCGGGCACAGAGTCAGGGTTTCGAACCGCAGGAAATCGCCGAACTCGGTGGTGCCGTGAGGCCGCGCGAGCAGCAGGTTCTCGATGCGGATGCCCCACCGCCCCGGCCGGTACAGGCCCGGCTCGTTGGAAGTGATCATGCCCGCCGCCATGACGGCATGCGGATTGGCCGTGGCGCGCCAGGAGATCGACTGCGGCCCTTCATGGACGTTCATGAAATAGCCCACGCCATGGCCGGTGCCGTGCCCGTAATCCGCCCCCAGCCGCCATATCGGCCCGCGTGCCAGGGCATCGAGCGCATATGCCGGCAGGCCGGCCGGGAAAACCGCCCTGGACAGGGCGATCATGCCCTTGAGCACCGCCGTATAGTCGCGTTGCTGCTCGGCCGTTGGTGTGCCGACGGGCACCACGCGGGTGATGTCCGTAGTGCCGCCCAGGTATTGTCCGCCTGAATCGATCAGCAGCAGCCCATCGCCTTCGATCACGGCGTGGGCGGCCGGCGTGGCGTGGTAATGAGGCATGGCGCCGTTGGCCCGCCAGGCCGCAATGGTGCCGAAACTGGGCGATACGAAGCCGGGACGGCGCGCCCGCGCCGCCGTGATGCGCTCGTCGATGGTCAGTTCAGTGATGCGTTCCCGCCCCTGCGCGGATTCGAACCAGGCGAAGAATTCGCACAGGGCGGCGCCGTCGTGTTCCATGGTCTGGCGCACATTCGCGATCTCGGCGTCGTTCTTGCGTGATTTGAGAAGATGGACGGGGTTGACGCCCTCTATCTTGTCGACGAAAGCGGCCGATTCCAGCAGGCCCACCGTGGTACGGGCGGGATCGACCAGCAGCCGTTCGCCTTCCGGCAGGCAGGCCAGGGCCGCCGCGATGTCTTCGTAGGGTTCGAGCTCGATACCATCGGCGGCCAGTTCGGCGCGCAGCGCTTCGGGCAGCTTGGCCGCATCGACGAAGAGCCGCACGGCCTCGCGCCCCACCAGGGCATGAGCCAGGAAAACGGGGTTGTAGGGAATGTCGTTGCCGCGCAGATTGAACAGCCAGGCAATGTCGTCGAGCGCGGAAATCAGGTGCCAATGGGCATCATGCCGCCGCATGTCTTCGCGCACGGCGTCCAGATTGCCGCGGCGGCTGCGGCAGGACCAGGGCGCGGCATGCGCGGTGATCGTGCCCGCCGGCGGGCCCGGGCGGCCCGGCCAGATCATACCGGGCAGGTCTCGGCCGGTATCCAGGCGCAGGCCGGCTTCTTGGCACGCGTCCCGCCACTGGCGCCAGGCCTGCCTGGACAGCACCTGCCCATCGATCGATATGGTTGCGCCACGGGCCAGCCGCCCGATGGCCCAATCGTGCGGCGACGGCGTATCCGCCTGCCCGGCGCGCATGAGCTGTATGCCGCTGCCCCGCAGTTCGCTGTCGGCCTGCTCCCAATAGCGGCTGTCGGTCCACAGGCCGGCGAAATCCTGGCACACGACCAGGGTGCCCGCCGAACCGGTGAAACCCGACAGCCATTCCCGCCCTTGCCAGCGTTCCGGCAGATATTCCGACAGATGCGGATCCGACGTGGGAACCACGCAGGCATCCACGCCCTGCTCGCGCATGATGCGGCGCAGGGCTTCCAAACGCTGGACGATGGCGGACGGCATGGTTCAGGCAGCCACCGCGGAGACATCCAGCCTGGCGGCCGTCTTGGCGACGACTTCGTCGACCGTCACGCCCTCGGCGAGTTCCACCAGCTTGAGGCCGTCTTCGGCGACGTCGAGCACGCAGAGGTCGGTGATGATGCGGTCGACCACGCCCACTCCAGTGAGCGGCAGGGTGCATTCGGGAAGCAGCTTGAGGTCTTCAGTGCCGTCCTTCTTGCGAGCGACATGATCCATGAGCACCACCACGCGGCCGACACCGGCGACCAGATCCATGGCGCCGCCCATGCCCTTGACCATCTTGCCCGGAATCATCCAGTTGGCGAGGTCGCCTTTCTCGGAAACCTGCATGGCACCCAGGATGGCCAGATTGATCTTGCCGCCCCGGATCATGGCAAAGGAATCCGCCGAAGAAAAGATGGAGGAACCCGGCAGGGTGGTCACCGTCTGTTTGCCGGCATTGATGAGGTCGGCATCGACCTCGTCTTCGGTGGGAAAGGGCCCGATGCCCAGCAGGCCGTTTTCCGACTGCAGCCAGACCTCCATGCCCTGGGGCACATAGTTGGCCACCAGGGTGGGCATGCCGATGCCCAGGTTCACATAAAAGCCGTCCTGCAGTTCGCGCGCGGCGCGCGCGGCCATTTGATCTCGTGTCCAGGCCATGTTCAAGCTCCTTGTACGTTACGAACGGTGCGCTGCTCGATGCGCTTTTCGGGATTCGCGTTCACCACGATGCGATGCACGTAGATGCCGGGCAGGTGAATGCTGTCGGGATCGAAAGCGCCGGTATCGACGACTTCCTCGACTTCGGCGACAGTGATCTTGCCCGCCATGGCGACATTGGGATTGAAGTTGCGGGCGGTGCGGCGAAACATCAGGTTGCCGGAGCGGTCCGCCTTCCAGGCCTTGACCAGCGATACGTCGGGAACCAGCGAGCGCTCCATGACATAGGTGTCGCCATCGAATTCGCGGGTTTCCTTGCCTTCGGCCACGAGGGTGCCGACCCCGGTCCGCGTAAAGAAGGCGGGAATCCCCGCGCCGCCCGCGCGCAGGCGTTCGGCCAGCGTGCCTTGCGGCGTGAATTCGAGTTCGAGCTCGCCGGCCAGATACTGGCGTTCGAATTCCTTGTTCTCGCCCACGTACGAGGCGATCATCTTGCGGACCTGGCGGGTTTCGAGCAGCTGCCCCAGGCCGAAGCCGTCGACCCCGGCGTTGTTGCTGACGCAGGTCAGATTGCCCACACCCGAATCACGCAGGGCGGCAATCAGGGCTTCGGGAATGCCGCAGAGGCCGAAGCCGCCCACAGCGATCATCTGGCCGTCGGCCACGACATCCTTCAATGCTTCTTCGGCACTTGCAAAGAGTTTATCCATTACACCTATCCTTGTATCGAACGGAGAGTCAAAGCTGAAGCATGCGGCCGCAGCCGCATGCCTGGCATGCGTCGATGAATGCTGCGGGAAACCGCCCCGGAGGCCCCCCGGAACCGGAGGCCTTTATGTTTCACGGAAGACTCGTTCCAGACCCTGGAGTTCGGCCAGCGTCCAGGGAGACGAACGACCCGTGGCCGTATCCGTACCCACGATAACGTTGCGCGCGCGCAGGTAGGGGCCTTCCGGGTCGTCGTTCACACTGATTTCAGCCTGGTATTCGAGGCTGGAACGCCCTATCCGCTGCAGGCGCATGTCGATCAGCAATTCGGCGGGCCACGAGATGGGCCGCAGAAAATCGCAGGCGGTGTGCGCCAGCACGATCTCGCGGGTGGCGCCATGAACGCCGATGCCGGCTTCATTCATGCAATTCACCCGCGCTTCTTCCATGTAGCGGAAATAAACGGAGTTGTTGACGTGATTGAGCAGATCGAGGTCGCCCCAGCGCACCGGCATGCGGAATTGATAGCTTCTGCCCACCAGCGCCTGCGACAGCTCATTGATTGGTGATTCCAAACCTTGTGTCTCCCCCTACTTTCATCGTGCCCAAAGTATAACGGTGAAGCCAGATTCGTGGCAGTGCAACAATTCACGGTCAGCTGCAATACAATCGACCTTATATACATGCTTGATGCACAATCAGCGAAGAGCCCATCGAGACGTCCGGCCCGCAAGGCCGCGCACGGAACGACCGCGACAAGGAGATATTCGGAACCATGGCTGAACGCGAATCAATGGAATACGACGTGGTGGTGGTGGGAGGCGGCCCGGGTGGCCTGTCTGCCGCAATCCGCCTGAAGCAGCTCGCTGCGGAACAGGATCACGACATCAGTGTCTGTGTCCTGGAAAAAGGGGCGGAAATCGGTGCGCACATTCTCTCGGGCGCCGTGATCGATCCACGCGCGCTCAGCGAACTCATCCCCGACTGGAAGGAAAAAGGCGCGCCGCTGGAAACGGCCGTGACGGAAGACCAGTTCCTGTTCCTGTCGGAAACGGGCGCCCGTTCGACCCCGCAGTGGATGCTGCCGGAATGCTTCCACAATGAAGGCAACTATATCGTGCGGCTGGGCCATGTCGTGCGCTGGCTGGGCGAGCAGGCGGAAGCCGTCGGCGTGGACATTTTTCCGGGCTTTGCGGCCAAGGAAATCCTCTATGACGAAAATGGCGCTGTCATGGGCGTGGCAACCGGCGACATGGGCGTGGGCCGCGATGGCGAGCCCACGGACGCCTATCAGCCCGGCATGGAACTTCATGCCCGCTACACCATTTTCGCGGAAGGTTCCCGGGGTCAGCTGGGCCGCGAGCTGATCAGCCGCTACAAGCTCGACGCGGGCCGCGACCCGCAAAGCTACGGCATCGGCGTCAAGGAAATGTGGGAAGTCGACCCCGCCCAGTCGAAGCCGGGCCTGGTGATCCATACGGCCGGCTGGCCGCTCGATTCCGACACCTATGGCGGCGCCTTCCTGTACCACATGAACGACAACATCGTGGTGGTGGGCCTGGTGGTGGGGCTGGACTACGCCAATCCCTGGCTGTCGCCCTTCGAGGAATTCCAGCGATACAAGACGCATCCTTCCATCCGGCCGATTTTCGAAGGCGGCAAGCGCATTGCCTATGGCGCCCGTTCGCTGACGGCGGGCGGCCTGCTTTCGATACCCAAGCTTTGCTTCCCGGGCGGCGTGATGGTGGGCTGTGAGGCCGGCATGCTGAACGCCTCGCGGATCAAGGGCAGCCATGCCGCCATCAAGACCGGCGCGCTGGCCGCGGAAGCGGCCTTCGAGGCGCTGAAGGCCGACCGCAGCCGCGACGAGCTGGTGGCCTACCCGCATGCTTTCGAGTCGTCGTGGCTGCATGCCGAGCTGAACAAGGCGCGGAATTTCAAGCAGTGGTTCAAGAAGGGCCGCACGATCGCAACGCTGATGACGGGTGTGGAACAGTGGCTGCTCCGGGGCCGGATACCCTGGACGATACACCGCAAGAAGGCCGACCACGAGTGCCTGCAGCCGGCGGCCGAATGCGCGCGGATCGAGTATCCCAAGCCCGACGGCAAGCTTACTTTCGATCGTCTGAGTTCGGTGTTCATTTCGAATACGAACCACGAGGAAGATCAGCCGATACACTTGACACTGAAGGACGATTCGGTGCCGGTGCAGGTGAATCTGGCGAAGTACGGCGGGCCTGAGTCGCGTTATTGTCCGGCGGGCGTCTATGAGTTCGTCAAGGACGACGACGGCCAGGATCGTCTGCAGATCAATGCGCAGAATTGTGTGCACTGTAAGACCTGTGATATCAAGGACCCGACCCAGAACATCGTCTGGGTGGCGCCGCAGGGCGGCGAGGGGCCGGTCTACAACGGCATGTGACTCACGGGGCGGGCCTCTTCCGGGGTCCGCTTTCAGGTGAACGGTCAGGGCGGGTCTGCGCGCATGGTGCAGATCCGCTTTTTTCTTTGGGTCTGAGCGGCCATCGGCCGATCATCGCCCCCCCCCCGATGAGCATGAGGCGCCGGCCTAATCCAAGAGAGTCAACCGCAGTTCTAGCGCTTTTCTCACATGGCTTCGCAGAAGCTGCTCCGCCTTATCACCGTCCCTGCTCTCTACCGCCTCGATGATTGCCTCGTGCTCGGCATGCGTGGCTTCCACTCGGCCTGGAATCGAAAAGGTACTGACCTGCATGAGCGCAAACGTATCGTGCAGCTCATTGAGCGAATGGATGAGATATTTGTTGTGACTCGCCTCGTTGAGCGCTTGATGGAATTGGCGGTTGATAGCCACAATCCGATCATAGTCGTCGCGAGATTCGAGCATCAACACATTGAGGTGACGCAAAGTGTTAATTTCCGGGGCCGTCGCATGCTGCGCCGCGAACCTTGCCGCAGTTCCCTCGATCGCTTCACGAAATTCGTATAACGCAAAAATTTCGCTGCGAGAGAGCTTGACCACAAAAAAACCTCTCCCCTGGCGCGTCTCTACCAATCCCCGGGCTTGTAGCTGATGCAAGGCCTGACGCACCGGCGTGCGGCTCACGCCAAGCTCCTTGGCAATGTCTTCCTCGACTAGCCGTGTATCCCCGGTAAACCGGCGAGAGCGTATCCCATCGTACAAAAACTGATAGGCGGTCTCGGAGCGGCTGTGAGAAGAGTCCCGCTTGCTCTGTGCCACTTGGACGGGTGTGCTCGACATGGACGTTGGAATTGCTTCAGTGCGATGAGCAAACTGCTTGTTCTGTAGTTGTTTCGTGGTGGCCATAAAGACTCCTTCTCCCATTGTATTTCATACCGATACGAACGAGCCTCAGGGGGAAAAGAGATGTTGTTGCATTTTTCGTACTTCATTGTATACAATGAAATACTATTAACCCTGAGATAGAGATGACATGGAAATCGCGAACGGCAACTTCCTCATCACGGGAGGCGCAAGCCTGATCGGTTCATACCTCGCTGAACAGCTCTTGGCGGATGGCGCCGCAAAAGTGGTGATCGCCGATAACTTGTCGCTGGGCTCACTAAGCCAGCTTGCGCACTTAACGAGCGACCCGCGCCTTGAAATCGTGTATGCGGACATCCTGCGCATCGAGAAACTGCTCGAATATTGCCGGGACATAGACGGGGTCTTTCACGTTGCGGGCTATCTGACCCTGCCCTTATCAAAAGACCTGGGACATGGAATCGATGTAAACGTGAGGGGCACGCTCAATGTTCTCGAGACCAGCCGCTGGAGCGGTGTGAAAAAGGTGGTGCTGTCCTCGTCTGTCGCCGTATACGGCAACCCAGACGGCGAAACGGGGGAACAGGCGGCATTCAATCGAAGTAGCGCGGGCTATTCACCGGCGGCCGCTATCTATGGCGCGACCAAGATTATCGGAGAGCATCTCGCGCAACTCTACACCGCGCGTCACGGCCTCGAACACGTGAATTTGCGATATGCCAGCGTCTACGGTGCTCGACAGCATGGGCGAGCCGTGAATGCACTGCTGCTCACGAACCCGATCGAGAGATTGCGGGCGAACCTTCCTCCTCAGATAGCTGGCGATGGCTCCGAGGCACACGATTACATACACGTACAGGATATCGCCCGCGCGAATCTTGCAGCCATGGCCTCGCCGGTAAAAGCCGGCAGCTACACCGTAGGCACCGGCATATCCAGCAGCCTGAATGACGTCGTATACACCTTGCTGGACTTGTTCGGCTCCTCGCTCAAGCCTGAATACACGACCGAACAGCGAGAAATGACGTCTGCGGTCTCTTCAAATTTCCGTTTTGACGTATCGAATGCAGAGCGCGATTTGGGCTGGAAAGCCCAGATCAGCCTGCGCGACGGCCTCGAGAGCCTGATGCGCTGGTATGACGAAAACGAGAAAGTTGACGGCGCAAGCGCAGCTTGAGGAGATCGAAACCATGCAGAAGGATACGCAAGCACGCCTGCTCATAAGCGGACATTGGATGCTCGGCGAAGAAGCGCCATTCGAAACGCAGAACCCGGCCACGGGACAAAGCAATGGCTGGGTTGCGTCGGCTTCGGCTCGTCAAGTCGATCAAGCGGTATGTGCGGCTTGGGAAGCCGTGAATGAGCCTGGGTGGCGCGAAATGCTGCCTCATGTGCGAGCAGGGTTATTGCGCAAAATCGCTGACGGCGTCGATGCTGAAGCCGAACCCCTGGCGGAACTGCAAATGCGGGAAAACGGAAAAATCGCCAGGGAGTGCAAAGCCCAGGTCGCCAGTGCTTCCGCAACATTCCGGTATTACGCCAGCGTGTGTGAAACATTGTGTGCCGAAGTCACGCCGCCCCGGGGTAATTACCTCTCCCTGACTAATTACCAGCCCTACGGCGTCGTGGCGGCGATTACACCTTGGAACTCGCCGCTCACGATGGTTGCGCAGAAGCTGGCGCCAGCGCTAGCAGCCGGCAACGCCGTGGTAGTGAAACCTTCGGAAGTGACACCTCTATGCGCGTTGGCCTTGGCACGCATTGCTTCCGAAGCAGGATTGCCCCCGGCGCTGGTCAACGTGCTGACTGGGGGTCCCAACATAGGCAGGCAATTGGTCGAGCACCGCGGAGTACGCATGGTGACATTCACCGGCGGCACGCAAAGTGGCCGTGCTATTGCTCAAGCTGCTGGCGCGCGCCTGCTTCCCGTTTCTCTGGAGCTCGGGGGCAAGTCGCCTCATATCATTTGGGATGACGCCCGGCAGGACGCAGCCATCGAAGGCATTGTCGATGGCATCTTTGAAAGCAGCGGGCAGTCTTGCGTAGCGGGTTCCCGAATTTTTGTGCACAAGGCCATCGCAAGCACCTTCGTCCCCAAGCTGGTAGAGAGAGCCCGCACACTGAAAGTCGGGATGCCGCAGGAAAGCGGTGTGGAAATGGGTTCGATCGCTTCGTTCCTGCACCGCGACCGTATCGAGGCCATGGTGGTTACGGCGAAAAACGACGGCGGAACCATTCTGGCCGGAGGTGCGCGCCCGGATTCACCGGACTTGGCGCATGGCGCTTTCTACCTTCCCACACTCATAACCGGCCTGGACGCGACATCGAAAGTAGTTCGAGAAGAAATTTTCGGCCCCGTTGCATGCATCCTTGAATTCGAAGACGAGGATGACCTGGTGAAACAAGCTAATGACACGGTGTTCGGGCTTGCTGCGGGTATCTGGACCGAAGACATGCGGCGTGCATGGCGCGTAGCCACCCGGCTTGAAGCAGGAAGCGTATGGATCAACACCTATAAGCAAGTGGCCATTTCCACGCCCTTTGGCGGTTTCAAAGACAGCGGTATCGGCCGAGAAAAGGGATTAGCCGGCATGCGTATATATCAGCAAGCTCAGGGCATCTATTTCGGCATGTAGGCAAGCTCAGTTCGTTGGTTTCCTTACAAAACAGGATAAGGATCAAATGTCTTCTACACAATCATTGCGTGCGCTATTGCAGCGTGGCGAGTTCCTCCATATGCCGTCGGTTCACGATGCATTGAGCGCTCGCCTGATGGCGTCGATCGGATTCAAGGCCGCTTATGTTGGCGGCTTCGTCACCGGCGCTTCCCAGGTCATCTCAGAACCGTTGCTCACCATGACGGAACAGGTCCAAATCGCACAGGCGGTGGCGGTGCGCACACAAATACCCGTACTTGCCGATGCCGGCGCGGGCTGGGGCGACGCCCTTCACACGATGCGCACGGTACGTGAATTCATACGAGCCGGGATCGCGGGCGTCCATATCGAAGATCAGGTTTTTCCCAAACGAGCTCACTACCATAAGTACGTGGCCCATGCCATCGCCATCGACGAGTTTGTGGAAAAAATAGACTATGCCTGCCGAGAGCGCCAAGCATGTGATCCCGACTTCGTCATCATCTCCCGTACCGACGTTTGCCGTACGAAGGGCGTCAAGGCAGCAGCCGAGCGGATCAATGCAACCGCACAAGTGGGCGCGGATCTAGGACTGATCTTCCCACGAAATGACGAGGAAGTCAGGCTTGCGCCCAAGCTCTCGAAGCTGCCTCTCATCTATGTGCAAAGCCTTGGAAATCGTGACGGCCGGCCGTTGCTCACGGCAGACGAGCTCAGGTCATTTGGATATGCCGGATGCATCGAGGCTCAATTCGTTCTGTGCACCGCGTTCCATTATGTCGAACGGGCAGCAAGACAATTATTGGAAACGGGCCGCTTCAACGATATGACTGCGGAAGACTATGTCGTGTCGCGCAAACGTATCGAAGATCTGATCGGCCTGGAGGACTTCTACCAGATAGAACAAGACACCGTTGAGGCGCGCACCGCCCAGTAACTGTAATTGCTGCCCCAAGAATCAAGAAATCGACAACTCCAAGGAGAGAGACATGAGTAAACAGCACAACCCTTTTCGTAAGGTCGCACAAGCCGTTCTCTACGCCGCCATGCTGGCCCCCATTTCATGGGTCGGCGCTCAAACCTCCAACACAGACTCCCAATGGCCCACTCGGTCTGTAAACATAATTGTTCCTTACCCGCCCGGCGGCGCCACGGACATTAGCGCGCGGATCATTTCTAAACAGATGGAAAAACATCTCAAAATGCCATTTGTCATCGTAAACCGACCGGGAGGCGGAGGAAACGTCGGAGCCCAAGCTGCGGTCAATGCTCCTGCGGACGGCTATACGCTGCTTTTCGGCACCCAAGGGTTACTAACCGCGAATCCATACTTGTACGAGAACATGACTTACGATATCCGCAAGGATTTCGTGCCCTTGGGACTCACCTACGACATTCCCCATCTGCTGGTCGTCAATAAATCGGTACCGGCACAAACTCCACAAGAATTTGTCTCACTGGCGAAATCCAAGCCTGGTGAAATGAGCTATGGGTCATCCGGGATGGGTGGCGGCACACATCTGTTTGCCGAGTACTTCCTGGCCGAATCAGGCATCGATATGCTTCATGTGCCGTACCAAGGCAGCGGCCCGGCAAAAACGGATCTCGTTGGCGGGCGAATAGATGCCATGTTCGATGCACTCTCGTCCATCGCCAGCCTTGTCAAAAGTGGGGAGGTCCGCGCCTTGGCAGTAACCAGCGCAAATCGGCATCCTGACTTCCCCGACATCCCAACGTTGAGCGAAACCGTGCAGCCCGGGTTCGACACGACTACTTGGGGCGCGATGTTGGCGCCCGTGGGTACTCCTCCCGCCATTGCCGAACAAATTTCGGCACGGCTCCTGGAGGTACTGCAGGACAAGGAAACCCAGAAGCTGCTAGCGGCTACAGGAACATTGGCTCTTCCTTCCACCAAGGAAGAAACTGCCAAAAAGATCGAGGAAGAAGATACGCGCTGGAAGAAGGTTATTGCCGACATCCAGAGCCGGGAGGCAAAGAAGAAACAATAACCAATGGCCGACCGTGGGGTCGGGACCAATCGCCCCGACCCACGATCCATCATACGAGCCTGATTCACAGCCCGGAGGGCTGCGAATCAGCAAATTCTGTGGCCCCCGATCGGCAATCGGCATAGGGTGCGGTCCATAGACTGCACCGCTTCACACCCTCAGGCATGCGGGTCCGCCCCGGGCGGTTCGAGAAGTTGAGGTTAAGAGAATCGGGGAAACACTCAAGCGGTCGTAGTAACCGGCGAGAAGATAGTGCCCTGCAACAAACCTCACCCCCGCACTCGCCGCATGCCCGCCAGATTCACCACCACCAGCCCCGTGATCATGCTCGCGACCCCGACCAAAGTCGCGGAATCCGGGCGCTCGCCCAGCAGCAGCCAAGCCAGAATCACCGCCAGCACCGGCACACCCAGACTGGACATGCCCACGACCACCACACTGACCCGGCTCACCACCGACAGCCACAGCCACCACCCCAGCGCCGACGCCAGAATTCCCATATAGCCCAGCCCCATGAACAGCTCCACCGACCACACCGTGGGACGCTGGGGCACGAACACCAGCAGCGGCAGGCAAAGCACCGAACACAGCAGCATCTGCCAGGTAATGAAGTTCAACATGGCCGGCCGCCTTTCCTGAAAGAGCTTCTTGCTCACCACCACGCCCCAGCCCCAGCACAGACCCGCCGCCACGCCTGGCACCAGCGCCAGCGTGGTGCACAGCCCCTTCCAGGGCGCGATGACCAGCAGCAGCCCCACCCCGGCAAACAGAAAGGCCACCCCATGCAAGCGCGACAGCCTTTCGCCCAGCACCGGCCAGGCTATGGCCGCGGCCCAGAACGGCATGGTATAGGCCAGCAGTACCACCTGCCCCGCCCCGCCCATGGTGAGCGCCAGTTGCGCCAGGCACTGGAAGCCGGTGGTCTGCAGTATCGCGATCGTCAAGGAAGGACCGATGGGCGGCACCTCGAAACGCTGCCCCAAGGACAGCTGGATGGCCAGCAGTGCCAGAAAGGCGACGACGCTGCGCCAGAACACGAGATTGAATGGGCCGATCAGGTCGACCATGTACTTCATGACGATCCAGCTGAAGCCCCAGACGACAATGGTGAAAGCCATCAGCATCAGGGCCAGTGGATCAGTACGGCGTGTGTTCAAGACGGATTCCCGGCGGACGAACGAAGAGTGACGACAAACAGACCCGCCGATGGTATCACCCCGGCCTTGAACGGCATACCGCGGAATCGCCATATGCCGCCTTGAGGGCGGCGCGGCAACGGTCACGCCGCGCCGGGCCCGGGCCACGGAACCGGAATGGCGGGCGGGCCCGGACATGGCCCGGGCCCGCGCTCCGGCTGGCGGTCAGTACGACTGCGAAAGCTGGTCGAGGATCGCCGGGTTCTCCAATGTAGATACATCCTGGGTAATGGACTGATTCTGCGCCACCACTCGCAGCAGGCGCCGCATGATCTTGCCCGATCGCGTCTTGGGCAGATTCTCGCCAAAGCGGATCTCACGCGGCTTGGCAATGGGCCCGATTTCCGCGCCGACCCAATTGCGAAGGTCCCGGGCGATATCCCCGGCCTCGGCGTCGCCCGGCACGCTGCGTTTGAGCACGACGAAAGCCACGACCGCTTCGCCGGTGGTGTCGTCCGGCCTGCCGACGACAGCGGCCTCCGCCACGAGCGGATGCGCCACCAGCGCCGACTCGACTTCCATGGTGCCCAGGCGATGGCCGGACACGTTCAAGACATCGTCGATACGTCCCATGATCCAGAAGTAGCCGTCGGCGTCGCGCTGCGCGCCGTCGCCCGCCAGGTAATAGCCCTTGAGCTCAGGCGGAAAATAGCTTTTCTTGAACCGTTCAGGGTCGCCCCATATGTTGCGGATCATCGCCGGCCAGGGCCGCTTGATCACCAGAAAGCCGCCCTTGCCCGCCTCGACTTCCTGGCCGCTTTCGTCCACGATGGCGGCTTCCACGCCGGGCAGCGGCAAGGTGCATGAACCCGGCTTGAGCGGCGTGGCCCCGGGCAGCGGCGTGATCATGTGCACGCCGGTCTCGGTCTGCCACCAGGTATCCAGCACGGGGCAGCGCTCTCGCCCGACATGGGTGTAGTACCAGATCCAGGCTTCGGGATTGATGGGTTCGCCCACGGACCCGATGATGCGCAGGCTGGTGAGATCGAATTTCCTGGGATGATGCTCATCATTTGATTCCGCCGCCTTGATCAGCGACCGGATCGCCGTGGGCGCGGTATAGAAGATCGTGCACCGGTGGCGCTGGATCATTTCCCAGAACCGCGCCGGCGTGGGGTAGGTGGGCACGCCTTCGAACATGATCTGGGTGGCGCCGGCGGCAAGCGGGCCATAGACGATGTAGGTATGGCCGGTGACCCATCCGACGTCGGCCGTGCACCAGAAGATATCGTCGTCCTTCAGATCGAAGGTCCATTTCATGGTCAGCAGGGAAGACAGCAGATAGCCCGCCGACGCATGCTGCACGCCCTTGGGCTTGCCTGTGGAACCCGACGTATAGAGAATGTAGAGCGGATGTTCGGCATTGACGGGAACCGGCGGGCAGTCCGGCTCTTGCCCCTCGACCACGTCGTGCATCCAGAGATCCCGGCCTTCCCGCCAGTCCACCTCGCCCGCGCCACGGCGATACACGATCACGTGGCGCACGGCTTCCGCGCCGGGTTGTGAAAGCGCTTCGTCCACGGCCTTCTTCAAGGGGATGCTGCGCCCGCCGCGCTTCTGCTCATCCGCCGTGATCACCAGGGTGGCACCGACATCGACGGCGCGTTCATGAAGGCTCTTGGACGAAAAGCCGCCGAAGACAACCGAGTGCGTGATACCCAGGCGGGCGCAAGCCTGCATGGCCACCACGGCCTCGATCGACATGGGAAGATAGATGATGGCGCGGTCGCCTTTTTCTTTCTGGTAGCCGAGCGACTTGATGGCGTTGGCGAACCGGCAGACGCGCGCATGCAGTTCCTTGTAGGTGATGCGCGTCACCTGCCCGTCGTCCGCTTCGAAAATGATGGCCGTCTTGTTCCAGACGGGCGTGTTCATGTGCCGGTCCAGGCAGTTGGCCGATACGTTCAGCTCGCCATCGGAAAACCACCGGTAAAAAGGAGCATCCGATTCATCCAGCACCGTCGTGAAGGGTTTGTCCCACACCAGGTGCTCGCGCGCCAGCCGGGCCCAGAAACCTTCGGGATCGCGGCGCGCTTCATCACAGAGCGCCTGATAGGCCCCCATGCCCGATATGGCGGCCGTTTTCGCAACCCGCTCGAACGGGCCGAACACCCGCGTCTCGGTCAATATCGATTCGATTTCACTGGACATTGCTGTGTCTCCATGGAGTGATGAATATTCTGCTGTATGGACAATGTGTGCCGGCAACCGCTGCCTGACAAAAGGATTCCCGCTATGGGGCCGCCGCAAGGGGCGTGGACGGCTCAGGGAGAGCGGACGCCCGGTCACGCGCCTGCATGCCGCGGGCGAAATCCACCCGCGCGAGCACGGCAAGCCCGAGCAGGAAGAAGCTGCCGGTCAGCAACAGGGCCAGCCGGTGATTGCCGCTGCTGACCCAGGTGACGACGCCGTAGAACAGCGGCCCCACCACGGCGGCCAGCTGGATGGCGAAAGTCCACAGCGAAAAGAATTCGGCCAGCCGCCCGGGCGGCGCGAAAGCGCCCACCATGGCCCGCCCGGCGCTCTGGCTGGTCCCCATGCACAGGCCGGCCAAGGTCGCGGCCAGCCAGAACACCCAGGCTTCGATCGCCGCGTAGGCCACCAGCACCATCACCACCCAGCCGGCCAGGGTGATGGCCAGCGCGGGCTTGTGCCCGATGCGATCCTGGACATGGCCGAAGCAGAATGCCCCGACAGCCGCGGCGATGTTCACCGTGAAAACCAGCAGCATGGTCTGCGCCATCGTGAAGCCCATGGCTTCCGAGGCATAGACCGCCGCCAGCGTAACCACCACGGCTATCCCCGCCTGATAAAAGGCCCCGCACAGCAGCAGGCGCCGGAAATCCGGAAAGTTCGCGCCGGCGTCCAGCCAGGCATTGCCCAGCCGCTGCCACAGGCCTTCCTCCGGCCGGTGGGTGGCGGCGGAACGCTCGCGCAGGAAAAGGAAGGAAGGTACCGCGGCCACGGCGAATATGGCGGCCGTCAGCAGCATGATGGAAGGCACGTAGGCCTGCGCCGGCAGACCCTGCGCTTCGGCGCGGGTGGCGATGGCCAGCGAAACCCCCAGAGCCAGCATGCCGCCCAGGTAGCCGAAACTCCATCCCCAGCCGGATACCCGGCCCAGGGCTTCGCGCTTGGCGATCTCTGGCAGGAAGGCGGCGATCAGCGATTCGCCGACGCAATAGCAATAATTGGAAAGCGCAAGGGCAAACAGCCCGATGGCGATATCGTTGGGGCCGGCCAGGGCCAGCATGGCGGTGCCGCCCACGCAGCCGGCGGTGCTGATGAAAAGGAAGCGGCGCCGGCGCGCCCGGGCATCGGCCCGGGCGCCCAGCGACGGCATGGTGATCATGACGATCAGGTATGACAGCGACAGGGCGCTGGTGAAGGCCAGCGTGCCCCAGTCGCGGCCGGCGGCCACAACGCCCACGAAATAGGCGCTGAACACCGTGGTGAGTACCACGGTGGTGTAGCCCGAGTTGGCAAAGTCGTACATGGCCCACGCCCATAGTTCCCGCCTGGACACGCCCGGGTTCAGGGCATCGCCCAGCCGGGACGCTTGCCTCGATGTGGAAAGGCTCGCGCGTGGGCCAGTGCTCATGATTTCAGCGCTGCAATGCCGGCACGCGCGATCTGGGCGTCTTCGTCCGCCTTCACGCCCGAAACGCCGACCGCGCCGACCACGTGCCCGTCATGAACGATGGGCACTCCCCCTTCAAGCATGCCTTCGATATGCGGCGCGGACAGAAAGGCGTAGCGACCCTGATTGATCATGTCTTCGAAGCCTTTCGATTCACGGCGGCCGACCGCCGCGGTGTGAGCCTTGGCGGGCGCGATATGCGCCGACAGGGGCGCCGCGCCATCGAGCCGGACGAGACCGAGCAGGTGTCCGCCGTCATCCGCCACGGCGATGGTGACCGCCCACTGATTCTGTTCGGCATGACGGCGCGCGGCATCGAGAACGGCCTGTACATCGTTGGCCGCAAGCATGGGTTTGGTATTCATGAGACTCCTTGTGGGGTGATTCGCAAATGCCTGGAATGGCAAGGCCCGCCGCTCTGGTGGTCACGACCGGGGCGGCATCGGGCGCAGGGCTCACTTTACCGCTACTTCCGGGTTGGGGTAAACTTCCCAGCTAATTCGAAGGCGAAGCCGCCAAATCGGGCCCATAATGGGTATGTACCCCGGGCGTATACCCCACCCGTTACGGGTTTTTTCTTTGGTATCCAATGTCTGCTCAACCGCCACACGACTGGAACGCCGATTTACCGAAACTGGCCGGGCTGCGCCACCTTCGCTTACTGACCGCAGCGGCATGCGTGGTACTGGCGGGCTGCGCCACACAAGAATCCTATCAACTTGCCGGCCCCGCCGACACCGACCCCCTTACATCGGTGGGTGACCGCAGTCTTCGCAGCCAATACCTCGCCAACGTCCGCTCCGACCCGCTCGGCGCCTATCTCGCCGCCCACGACCGGGTCAGCCGCCCTTCCACCCCGCCCCGCAGCCTTGCCTCCACCGCGCTCAATTATCTGGGCATCAAGTACAGTTTCGGCGGCGATACCCCCAACAGCGGTTTTGATTGCAGCGGCCTGGTGCGCTACGCGGCGGAAAAATCGCTGGGCCTGAAGCTTCCCCGCCGGTCAGCCGAAATGGCGCGTTTGGGGCAATCGGTCAAGCGCAACGAACTCGAACGCGGCGACCTGGTGTTCTTCAACACCCGCGGCCAGCGCTTCTCGCACGTCGGCATCTATCTTGGCGACAACAAGTTCGTCCATGCCCCCAGCTCGGGCTCCAAGGTTCGTGTCGAAAACATGAACATCGGCTATTGGCAGAAACGCTATAACGGCGCACGGCGCCTGGCATCGAATTCAGCGCAGAACAAGCCGCTGGCCGGAAACTCCAGGAACGCGCAGAAAGTCGCTTCCAAATGAATACATCCCGAAGGGGCCGGCAACCGGCCCCTTCGGGATGTCATTCAAAGCTGGATGTATCCGTATCTATTGCCTGCGGCCGCAAGCGCGGGGACAAGCCACTTCACAGTAGCCGCACTGGGCCAGCGCCTGCTTCATACTGCAGACAGAACGGCGGCAGGCAAGCACGCGCACCCCTGAGCGCTGAGCCGCCGCGCGAAAGGTTTTCATGACATTGTGGCCGAGGAAATCGGTCAGCAGGATGAGCAGCTGGGTACCGGACGGCAGCTGCAAAGTCTTCTTCTGATGAGAAGGGTCCCGCCCGCTGATGTGATGCATGATGGCAATGTTGTGGCCTTTGAGGACGTCGGGGATATTTCCCAGGCGATCCGCTCCGACGACAACGGCACTGACGAACTGAGACATGATGGCTCCAAGCGATGACAGTGATTGAATGATAATAATTCTTATTTGCGACGTCAATCAAAGATTGAAAGAAGCTGCATCAAAATGCTTGCCCCCCTCTTGGGCTCCCGCGCGGGCTCAGGCCGCCGCGAGCCCGGCCATCACGCCACGGTTTCCGGCACGGGCGTCTGCTCGACGGCCTCCAGCACGACATCGCGCGTCAGGCTGGGCGCCAGCATCTCGATCAGGACATAGACGTAATCGCGCAGAAAGACGCCCGATTTGACCGCCACCCTGGCGGTATGGGTGCCGAACAGATGCCCCGCCGGCAGCCCCACCAGCCCCTTGTCACGGCGGGGATCGAAGGCAATGCCGGCAATGATCCCGATCCCCAGGCCGACATCCACATAAGTCTTGATGACGTCCGCATCGATCGCTTCGAGAACGATGTCCGGCCTGATGTCCTGCGCGGCGAACACGGCATCGATGGAGCCCCGGCCCGAGAAGGCCCGGTCGTACGTAACGATGGGATATTCGGCCACCTGCTCCAGGGAAATCGCGCGGGCGGCGCTGGACCGGAGTTCCGCCAGAGGATGATCCGGCCGGATCACGATGGTGTGCTCCCAGTCGTACACGGGCAGCGTCGCCAGACCCGGCGTACGGGCCAGCGTCTCGGTTGCGATTGCCATGTCCACCTGTTCATGCAGCACCATGCGGGCCAGCGTGGAAGGGTCCCCTTCCGCAAGCTGCAGGCGCACCTTGGGAAAGCGTTCACGGAATGCCGGAATCACGCGGGGCAGCAGGTAGCGCGCCTGGGTATGCGTGCAACCGATGCTCAGGCTGCCTTCGTCCTGGCGGGCGAATTCGTCGCTGACCCGCTTGAGATTGTCGACTTCGCGCATGATGCGCTCGATCACCCGGGCCACCGCATGGCCGGGCTTGGTAAGGCCCTTGATACGCTTGCCATGGCGCTCGAAGATCTTCACGCCCAGCTCGTCCTCGAACTCGATGATGGCCTTGGACACGCCCGGCTGCGAGGTATACAGACTGCGGGCGGCGTCGGTCAGATTGAAGTTGCGCCGGATGGTTTCGCGTACGAAGCGAAATTGTTGAAGATTCATAAAAAATAGCCTCTTTTAGGAGGCTATTATATGGAATAACGAGCTTATTTAATATTATTAAAAGTAATAAGCTTACTTCATGGAAATGGTGGTGTTCACACCCTGGGCATGGGCGGACCAGCGTGCCGTCACCGTCTTGGTCTGCGTCCAGAAATGTACCGCCTGCTTGCCGTTGGGGCCGAGATCGCCCAGCTTGGAACCGCGCGACCCGGTGAAGCTGAACCATGCGACCGGTACCGGAATCGGAATATTGATGCCGACCTGGCCCACGTCGATGCGGTTCTGGAAGTAGCGCGCGTTGCCGCCGTCCTGAGTGAATATGGCGACGCCGTTGCCGTTGGGATTGGCGTTGATGAACTCGATGGCATCGTCAAGCGTATCCGCGCTCACAATGCAGAGCACCGGGCCGAATATCTCTTCCTGGTAGATGACCATATCGGCCTTCACACCCGAAAACACCGTCGGGCCGACGAAATTGCCGTTCTCGTAGCCGCTGACGGTCAGGCCGCGGCCGTCGAGCAGCAGTTCGGCGCCTTCATCGACACCCTGCTGGATCAGCCCTTCGACCCGCTTGAGCGCGCCCGGAGAGACCAGGGGGCCGAGATCCGCTTCGCGGTCGGTGCCGACATTGACCTTGAGCTGCTTCGACCTTTCGATGAAATCGGGAATCCAGTCGCGGCTCTCGCCGACGAACACCGCCACGGAAGCGGCCATGCAGCGCTGGCCGGCCGCGCCGAAGGCGGCGCCCACGAGCTGGTTGAGCGCCACATCGCGGTCGGCGTCGGGCAGGATCACGCAGTGGTTCTTGGCGCCCATCATGGCCTGGCAGCGCTTGCCATGCTCGGAAGACCGGCGATAGATCTCGGTACCCACGCGCGTGGAACCGATGAAGGATACCGCCTTGATGTCGGGATGCTCGCACAGGCCGTTGGCGATGTCCGGGCCGCCATGCACCACGTTCAGCACGCCCGGAGGCAGGCCTGCTTCGAGCGCCAGCTGGGCCAGCATCAGGGTCGAGCTGGGGTCCTGTTCCGAAGGTTTGAGCACGAAGGTATTGCCCGCCGATATCGCGATCGGGAACATGAAGGACGGCAGCATCACGGGGAAGTTGAAGGCGGTGATGCCGGCGCATACGCCCAGCGGCTGGACCAGCGTGTAGACGTCGATCCCGCTACCGGCATTCTCGGCATACTCGCCGAGCTGCAGGCTGGCGATGGAGCAGGCGTGCTCGATCACTTCCAGGCCGCGTCCGACCTCGCCTTCCGCGTCGGGCAGCGTCTTTCCGTGCTCCAGCGTGATGGCCTTGGCCAGCGCCGCGGTATTGTCGCGAACCAGTTTCTGCAGGTTCAGCATGATGCGCATGCGCGCGCCCTGGCTGGTGTTCCGCCATGTGCGGAAGGCTTCCTTCGCATTGCTGACGGCCAGGTCCAGTTCTTCACGGGTGCAGAAAGGCACCTGGGCGACGACTTCCTGCGTGGCCGGATTGACGACGTCACGCCATTCGGTGGTTTGCGACTGCACCAGCTTTCCGCCGATCAACAGCGGGATGCGGGGGACTTCATTCTGCTGCGGTACTGCGCTCATTGATATCTCCTGTACTTTTATCTGCGGCGAAGGCCGGAACGGATTCAGCCGCCTTCTTCGCCAGTGTGCTTGTGAATATTGTGCTCCGGGGGCCCGCCGCGGGGCCGCCCGGCCGCGATTGCCGGAACTGTGTTCTCCAGTCGAGTGTAGTTGTGTAAAAAACTTATTTCCATACAATTATGTGCACATTCATTGTTTTTATTTGCACATCATGGATTGGGACGGCATCCGTTATTTCATAGAAGTGGCACGCACGCAGCGCGTCAGCGGCGCCGCCAAGCGTCTGGGCGTGCGCCATACCACTGTTTCCCGGCGCATCCACCTGCTGGAACAATCGCTGAACACAGTACTGTTCAATAAATCCAAGGCCTCGGGCTATACCCTCACCGAGGACGGCCAACGCTTCTTCGCCCATGCGGAACAGATAGAAAGCGCGCTGCTGAACGCCCAGGAAGAAGTCTCGGGCCAGGCCGCCGCCCTGTCGGGCCATCTGCGGGTGGGCGCCACCGAAGGCTTCGGCAGCTACGTGCTGGCGCCGCTCATGGTCGACTTCCAGCGCCGCTTTCCCGGCATCACACTGGACATCATGCCTGTGCCGCGCTTCATCAGCCTGTCCAAGCGGGAAGCCGATATCGCCATCTCGCTGGAGCAGCCGCAACGCGGCCCTTATCTGCGCACCCTGCTGGGGGAATACGCTTTGCGCCTGTACGGCAGCCGCGAATACCTGGAACGGCAGCCGCCCATCCGGCGGCGCGAAGACCTGTCGCAGCATCACTTCATCGGCTATGTGGACGAACTGCTGTTCAGCGATCACCTGCGCTATCTCGACGATATCGTCCCGTCGGCGAACGTGGGCTTCCGCAGCACCAGCGTCATTGCCCAGTACCATGCCGCCCTGCAGGGCAACGCGCTGGCCATCCTGCCGTGCTTCATGGCCGCGCAGGATGCCCGCCTGCGGCCGGTGCTGCCAAACGATGTACAGGTCACGCGCCGCTTCTGGATGTATTGCCACGAAGACCTGCGCCAATCGCGGCGCGTGATGGCGCTATGGGATTTCATCAAGCAGTCGGCCCAGCTCAACCGGCCCCTGCTGGCCGGGGACAGCGACCGGCTGCGCTATCCACCGTAAGCGGCGGGCAACGGAAACCCGTCCGCCCGCCACGGCCCGCTCAGGCGGGCTTGCGCAGCGGCGCCCGGGGCTTGCGCGGCCCCTTCACCCGCAGCTTGCTCCACATCATGTAGGCCATCAGCGCCGCGAACAGCGCATGCACCAGCCACACCCCCAGATGGAAATCCAGCCTGCCATGCGCGATCCAGCCGCGCGACAGATTGATGAGATTCATATAGAGCAGGCCGACGAGGCCGGCGATCAGGATGTCCCCGGAACGGCCCAGGCGGGGATTCACCGCGCCCAGCGGAATCGCCAGCAGCGCCAGATTCAGCGCCGCCAGCGGCAACGCCAGCCGCCACATGATCTGGGAATGGGCGACGTCGGTGCCGTCCGTCAGCAGGGCCAGCGTGGGCCTCCCCTTGATTTCCTGTTCCGCCCGCGCCCGCACGGCCTCGGGCGAGCTCTGTTCAGCGTCGCTTTCGAGACGGACCCCGTAGCGGTCGAAGTCGACCAGCCTGAACACCGGTTTGCCGGGCTGCAGATCGTAGCGGTGGCCCTCGCTGAGCACCAGGAAGCGATCGCCATTGGGTTCTTCCTGGATGCGCGCGCTCTCGGCGGTGATCAGGCTCAGCCATTCATTGTCGATCACGCGGGCTATGATGTTGCCCATCTCTTCGTCGGGTGTGTCCGGCTCTTCCGTGAAGAAGACCCGGTCGCCACCGCTGGTTTCGATGAACTGCCCCGCCGCCACCTTCGACAAGTCGGAGCGCTGCTCATAGCGCTGGCGATATTCGCTGATCTGCCGGTAGGCCCACGGGGAAGCCAGGAGCGTCAGCAGGGCGATGATCACGGCGAAGGGAACGGCGACCCGCAGCACCGGCCCGACCCAGTCGCGCAGCGAGAGCCCGCTGGCGAACCAGACCACCATTTCGGATTCGCGGAAATTCCGGGTGATGGTGGTCAGCACCGCGATGAACAGCGACACCGACAATATCACCGGCAGTGCCGTGATGCTGGAAAAAGTGGCCAGGCCCACCACGACGTCGGCGCCGATGGAACCGTTGGCGGCTTCGCCCAGCAGACGCACCAGCAGGACACTGAGCCAGACCACCAGCAGCGTGGACACCACCACCCCTGCATGGCTCATGATTTCGGAGACGACTGAACGCTTGAATAGTGACATATTGGAATTTGCGGGATAATCGTCGGCATCCTAGATCATCACGGGGAAATCTGAATGGAATTTAGCACACAGACCACCGCGGCCCTGCAACAGCTGCGTTCCGCCGCGCTGGGCGTCGGCGTATTCGCCGATGGGGTCCTCACCCCCGCGGCGGACGTCATCGACCGCGCCAGCGAAGGCGCCATCCGCGCCGTACTGAAGACGGAATTCAAGGGCAAGGCCGGTACCCACCTGGTGTTGCGCAATCTGCCCGGCGTCAAGGCGGAACGGGTGATTGTAGTCGGCCTGGGCAAACAGCAGGAATATTCCGCCGCCGCACATGCGGGCGCCGAGCAGGTCTTCGCATCCGCGTGCATCGGCCTCAATGTCGGCGACGGCGTGTCCGCCCTGTCGAGCGTGGAATGCGAAGGCACCACCCTGCGCTCACGCAGCCGGGCGCTGGCCGCGGCGGCCCTGCGCGCCGGCTACCGCTACGAAGCCACGCTCACCAAAGACCGCGAACCTGCCCCGCGGCTCAAGAAGATGCTGGTCTGGACGACGCGCGCCAAGGCCGCCGAAGCCCAGGAAGGCCTGAAGGAAGGTTCGGCGATCGGCAACGGCGTGAACCTGGCGCGCCTGCTGGGCGACCTTCCGCCCAACGTCTGCACCCCCACTTACCTGGGTGAAACCGCCAAGAAGCTCGGCAAGGAGTTCAAATCCCTGAAGGTCGAGGTGCTCAACCGCAAGCAGATCGAAGCCGAGGGCATGGGCTCCTTTCTGTCGGTTGCCAAGGGTTCCGATGAACCGCCCGTCTTTATCGTCCTGCGCCATGCGCCGGCCGCCGACAAAAAGGATAAAGGCAAAGCGCCGCTGGTGCTGGTCGGCAAGGGCCTGACCTTCGATTCGGGCGGCATCTCCATCAAGCCGGCCGCCAACATGGACGAAATGAAGTACGACATGTGCGGCGCCGCCAGCGTGCTCGGCACCCTGCGCGCCGTCGCGGAACTCGATCTGAACCGCGAAGTGATCGGGCTCATCGCCTCGTGCGAGAACATGCCCAGCGCAAGGGCCAACAAGCCCGGCGACGTCGTCACCAGCATGTCGGGCCAGACCATAGAAATCCTGAACACCGATGCGGAAGGCCGCCTGGTGCTTTGCGACGCCCTCACCTATGCTGAACGCTTCAAGCCCGAAGCCGTGATCGACATCGCCACGCTGACCGGCGCCTGCGTGGTCGCGCTCGGCCATGTGAACTCGGGGCTCTTCAGCAAGGATGACGAACTGGCCAACGACCTGCTGGCCGCGGGGCGCGAAGCCGGCGACACCGCATGGCGGATGCCGCTGGACGACGCCTATCAGGAACAGTTGCGCTCGAAATTCGCCGACATGGCCAATATCGGCGGCATGCCCGCCGGCTCCGTCACGGCGGCATGCTTCCTGTCGCGCTATGCGTCCTCCTACCGCTGGGCCCACCTCGACATCGCCGGCACGGCCTGGAAGAGCGGCAAGGAAAAAGGCGCCACCGGTCGGCCCGTGCCCCTGCTCACTCAATTCCTGATGAGCCGTTCGGAAGCATGACCACGCAATCCGCCACGCGGGTCGATTTCGCCTTTGGCGCCGCCGACCGGCTGCTCAAGGCCTGCGAAGTCGCCCGCAAGCAGGTCGAGGCGGGCCGCCGGCTGGTCGTCTACACCCGCAACGAGGCACGGCTGGCCAAGTTCGACCGCCTGCTGTGGCAATTCGACGCCACGGCCTTCGTGCCGCACGTCGCCGCCAATGATCCCCTGGCCGACCGCACGCCCGTCCTGCTGACGGCCGACACCCCCGGTTCCGCGCTGGCGGCGGGCGGCGCCTGGCTGCTGAACCTGGACACCGAATGTCCGCCGGGCGGCGAGCGCTATCCCCGCATCCTTGAGATCGTGTCCGGCCACCCGGACGACAAGGCGGCTGCGCGCGAGCGCTGGCGCACATATCAGGAAACCGGCTTCGAGCTTCGCGCCTTCGATATCTCGGGATCATGACCGTTCCACACCCGGAAGGCTTGATATTTCAGCTTTTTGTAAGTTAAGCTCCCCCTCATGGTGCGCAATCGCGCGTTCTCATTCCAACAGAGGTTCGAAACATGAACGACTTCCGTCAACCGCTATCGGGGCAGGCCGGCTACGGCACCACGATCTCCCAAACCGCCCGCAACAAGGTATTGCGCAATACCTACTGGCTGCTGGCCTTGTCCATGGTGCCCACCGTGCTCGGCGCGATGGTGGGCCTCAGCACCGGCTTCAACCAGATCATGGGCGCAAGCCCGGGCATGTCGGCCATCATCTTCCTGATCGGCGCCTTCGGCCTCATGTTCGCCATCGAACGCAACAAGAACAGTTCGCTGGGCGTAGCGCTGCTGCTGGGCTTCACCTTCTTCATGGGCCTGATGCTTTCACGGCTGCTGGGCTTCGTGCTGGGCATGGGCAATGGCGCCCAGCTCATCATGCTGGCCTTCGGTGGCACCGCCGCGGTATTCGGCGCCATGGCAAGCGTTGCCGCCACCACCAAGCGCGACTTCTCCGGCATGCAGAAGTTCCTGTTCATCGGTGTGGTGATTCTGATCGTGGCGGCGCTGGCCAACATCTTCCTGCAGCTGCCCGCTCTCATGCTGACGGTGTCGGTGATGGCCATCGGCATCTTTTCAGCGCTGTTGCTGGTCGACCTGCAGCGCATCATCAACGGCGGCGAAACCAACTACGTATCGGCCACGCTGGCCGTCTACCTGGATCTCTACAACATCTTCGCCAATCTGCTCATGCTGCTGGGCATCTTCGGCGGCGACCGCGACTAAAAAGAAAACCGGGCTCCGCCCGGACGACGCGATCTTACCGGGCATCCCGTTCAGCACCCGCACTTCACCGTGCGGGTGTCTTCTTTAGGCGAGACCGCGGCTCCGCACCGATCCTTCCGCAGCCGATGGTCAGTTCGTGCCGCGCCGCGACCTTTCCGCTTTCCTGACGGCCCGCGCCGCCACCGCCTCCCGGCGCCAGGCCAGAGTGCCTTCGACCGCCATCAGCAGCACCGCCAGCCAGATCGGCAGATAGGTCCACCATGCGTCCGCGGACATGGGCTCCCCCAGCAGCAGGAAGGCCACCCAGAACAGCAGCACGGGTTCCACATAGCCCAGAATACCGAAAAGCCCCAGCGGCAGTCGCCGGCTGGCCGCCAGATAGCACAGCAGCGCCGCCGAGCTGATGGCGCCCAGCAGCGGAACGAGCACCCAGAGCGCCGGCCGGCCGGAGAACTGCGCCGCGACGCCGATGTCCTGGTCGAACAGGAACCAAACGGCGACCGGCAGAAGCAGCAGCATGTCGAACCACAGCCCAGCCAACGAATTCAAGCGCAGGCGGCGGCGCAGCATGAAGTAAGGCGGATAGCCCAGCGCCACGACCGCGGTGGCCCAGGAAAACGCGCCGGCGCGCAGCAGTTCGTGGCCGACCCCTGTGGCCGCCAGCACGACCGCCGCCTTCTGGAAGGCGCTGAGACGCTCGCCGTAGAACACGCGCCCCACCAGCACCATGACCAGCGGCAGCAGGAAATAGCCCAGCGACACATCGAGCCCGTAGCCATGCAGCGGCGCCCACATGAAAAGCAGCAGTTGCACGCCGATCAGCACACCGCTGGCGATCAGGCCGGCCCACAGCCGCCATTCCCGGCGGAGGCGCAGATGAATCCCGTGTATGGTCTTCCAGTGCCGCGCACGCGAAATCAGCAGCGCCAGGACCGGCAGCGCCAGGGCGACCCGCCAGGCGAAAATGCTGGCGCCCGACAAGGGGTGCAGCACCGTCGCGTAGTAGTACAGAGCGGCGAACAGGAAAGAGGAAAATACCGAGAGGGCCACACCCTGCTTCAACACACGCTCCTGAACAATCGGTTGAGGCGGAACAGGCGTTCACGCTTCAGAACGGCCTCCAGGCTGGCGGGCGGCTGTCCCGGCGGCGCGGCCATGCCGGGCACCTCGGGCACCAGATCCTTCATCAGGTCGGGATAGGCGGCGAGAAAACGCACCAGCAGGTCATCCGGCTCATACAGGGACATCCCATAGCCCCGCAGTTCGGTGCGATTGAAATCCCGGGTATTGCGCGTCACGATGGCCGCCGTGCGCGACGGATGCCGGCCCTTGGCGGCCCGGCCGGCGGCGATCACATGCCAGTCCTTGGGGTCGCTGCGCTGCAGCCCGTGCTCGTGATGGCTGACATCACCCTGGTTGGCCAGCGGAAAATCATCCTGCAAGGCGGCCCATTGCGCTTCGATGTCGGCCAGCGGCACGCCCCATATCCGCGAGGCATTGCGGCACCATTCGCCGCCGATACGGTCGCTCCATACCGGAATGAAGCAGCCCTGATCCGCCAGGCGCAGCAGGACCCGCCGCAAAACGTTGGACAGCAGCACACAGGTATCCAGCACAATGATGCCCGGAATGGCGCCGCCGGCCGCCGGACCGCCGCGCGCAGGCGCAGGCGCCACGGGGACGGCAAGAGCCCGGCCGGGGCCGCCCACGCCGGTCTGCGAGACCGTAACAGCGCTACCCGGGCCGGCGCCGCCCTGAAGGCCCAGGGTGGCGCCAGGACCGCGGGCGGGGCCCGCTTCGTACTTGGTGCTCATGAATACCTCTGCAACTCCTGCATCACCGTGCGCGTGCGCAACGGCCGCCCCAGCAGCTCGTCCAGCCGCGCACGCAGAATCGCGCGCATGCGCTTTTCTTCGCCGGGCGCATCGAAGTCGGGCATCGCGCCCCCCAGGCCGTAGCCAGTTTCCTCCAGCAGGGTCCATTCGAAACGCCGCAGGGCACCAGCCGCGCTCTCGCCCTGTTCGAGCGCCCTCAGGGCGGCGTCGTAGGCATCGTAAAGCACCGGATGAGGGTCCTCACGCGGCAGCAGCCGCAGCAGGAGTTCGTTCATGTACCATGCCGACATCAGCGAACGCCCGCCCAACTGGCGGACGCCAGCCAGGTCGGCGCGAGTCAGGGTCTTGACCTCGCCGGCCCCGCTCCACGAAACAATGAGCGGCTGGAAAGCCGCCAGCACGGGCCGCAAGGCGGAATACGGGCGCTTCGCACCCTTGGCCACCATGGCCGCATTGCCATGGCCACGGGTGAACAGCTGCACAATCAGCGAAGTTTCGCGCCAGGCCGACGCATGCAGCATGTAGGCCTCGACATGGTGGATGCGCTGTGCGCGGCTACTCATACCCCAGATCGCGCAGCGCGCTCTCGCGTTCCGACCAGCCCTTGCGCACCTTGATGTAGACATCAAGGAACACCGGCTTGTCCATGAGCTTGACGATGTCCTGGCGGGCCTCGGTGGCGATGCGCTTCATGTGGCCGCCCCCGGCGCCCAGCAGGATGGGCCGGTGGCTTTCCCGTTCCACCACCACGCAGGCGGAGATGCGCGCCCCGGCGTCGTTCTCTTCCCATTGCTCGATCACGACGGTGCAGCCATAGGGCAGCTCATCGCCCACCAGCCGGAAGATCTTTTCACGGATCAGCTCGGCCACGATGAAACGCATCGAGCGGTCGGTGAGCGTATCGGCCTCGAACATGGGCTCGCCCTCGGGCAGGCGGGCCGCGATCTCGGCGAGCAGCTGATCCAGCTGCACATCCTTGACGGCGCTGACCGGCACCACGGCGCCATAGGGGAACTGCTTGAGCAGTCTTTCCGCGAAGGGAAAGAGTTCGTTCTTGCTTTTGAGGCGGTCGACCTTGCTCAGCACCAGTATGGTCTTTTCCGGCGCCGGCAGCAGCGGCAGCAGCTGCTCGTCACCCGGCGACCACTTGCCCGCCTCGACGACATGGATCACGACGTCCACTTCGGCCAGCGCCTGCGTGACCACCCGGTTCATCATGCGGTTCATGGCGCCGCCGTGCCGCGTCTGGAAACCGGGGGTGTCCACGAACACGAACTGCTCGTGTTTGCGGGTCAGCACGCCATTGATGCGATGGCGCGTAGTCTGCGCCTTGCGCGAGACGATGGAGAGCTTGGCGCCGATCAGCGCATTGGCCAGTGTCGACTTGCCCACATTGGGCCGCCCCACGATGGCAACGAAACCGCAGCGGAATGGAATGGTCATTTGTGTTCCTGGGACAGTGCCACGGGCAGGCTGAGCTGGCTGCGCCGCTTGCGGCGGCGCGGCGCCCCGGCAATGCCTTCCATGGCGTCGAGCCGCCCGATGGCCAGCTGGGCCGCGGCCTGTTCCGCCGCCCTTCTGCTGGAACCCGGAGCCTGCACGGATATTTCGAGCTGCGGCACTTCGCATGCCACCTCGAACAATTGATCATGGGCCGCGCCATGCGTCGCCACGACCGTGTAGACCGGCAGGTCCAGCCGCAGCGCCTGGAGCCGCTCCTGCAGCAAGGTCTTGGCGTCCTTGCCCTGGCTGCGCGGATCGACGTTGAGCAGCCGCCCTTCATAGAGCGCCGCGATGGCGCCCCGGGCCGGGTCGAAGCCGCCATCCATGTAGATGGCGCCGAAGATCGCCTCGACGGCATCCGCAAGAATGGACGGGCGGCGAAAGCCGCCGCTCTTGAGTTCGCCTTCGCCCAGGCGCAGGTATTCGGAAAGCGACAGAAAGTTCGCGATATCGGCCAGGGTGGCCTGGCGCACCAGATTGGCCCGCATGCGGGACAGGTCGCCCTCATCCGTGCGGGGAAAGCGTTCGAACAGCAGCGAGGCAACGACGAAGTTCAGCACCGCGTCGCCCAGGAATTCCATGCGCTCGTTGTGATTGACCCCATGGCTGCGATGCGTCAGCGCCTGCTGCAGCAGCCCACGATTCCTGAAGCGGTAGTCGAGCGCCGTTTCCAGCCGCGAAAGGTCGGCCGCCATTACCGGACCCGGCCGATGCGGCCGGGCTCGCTGAAGTTCATCCACACCATGAAGGCGCGCCCGACGATGTAGTTGTCGGGCACGAAGCCCCAATAGCGGCTGTCGAGACTGTTGTCGCGGTTGTCGCCCATCATGAAGTAGTGGCCCGGCGGCACCGTGCACCGCACCGCGCCGTTGGCGTAATCGCAGTTTTCCCGATGGGGGAAGTTCAGGATGGGCATGTAGTCCTGCCGTTGCTGCCGGTTCAGCAGTATCTCATGCTGCACGCCATCGACCGTTTCAGTATAGCGGCCCACGTAGGATGAACGGTCCGGCTCGTAATAATCGCCCGCCCGCTCTGTTTCGACGCGCCGGCCATTCACCGTCAGCACTTTGTCGCGATACTGCACGACGTCGCCCGGCACCCCCATGACGCGCTTGATGTAGTCGATGGAGGGATCCACCGGATATCGGAACACCACCACATCGCCGCGCTGCGGGTCCCCCAGTTCGACCACCTTGCGGTCGATGATGGGCAGGCGGATGCCGTATTCGTACTTGTTCACCAGGATCAGGTCGCCGTTCTGAAGCGTGGGCAGCATGGACCCGGAGGGGATGCGAAAGGGCTCGAACAGGAATGAGCGAAGCAGGAACACGACCAGGATGACCGGAAAGAAGCTCGCACAGTATTCCACCCACCACGGCGGCCGGTTGGCCTTGTCATAGGCTTCCTGGCGCAGGCGCGCGGCCTCTGCCTTGTCGAGCCCCGCAATGGCCGGCTCGATGGCCCCCATGGCGGCCACGGCGCCCGTGCGCCGCTGATTCTTCAGCCAGGCCACATCGAGACACCACACGAAGCCGGTAACCACCAGCAACACGAAAAGAATCAGGGCAAAATCCCAGCTCATACAGGCATTCCCTCGGCAACGTTATTTATCTTCAACCTGCAAGATAGCAAGAAATGCTTCCTGAGGTATCTCGACGTTGCCAACCTGCTTCATGCGTTTCTTGCCGGCCTTCTGCTTTTCAAGGAGTTTCTTCTTGCGGCTGATGTCGCCGCCGTAGCATTTCGCCAACACGTTCTTGCGCAGGGCCTTCACGTTCTCGCGGGCGATGATCTCCGCCCCGATGGCCGCCTGAATGGCGATATCGAACATCTGGCGGGGGATCAGCCCTCTCATGCGGGACACCACCTCGCGGCCACGGTAGCGGGCGTTGCTGCGATGCACCATCATGGACAGCGCATCCACCCGGTCGCCATTGATGAGCAGGTCGACCTTCACCACATCGGACACGCGGTATTCCTTGAACTCGTAATCCATCGAAGCGTAGCCGCGCGAGACGGACTTGAGCTTGTCGAAGAAATCGAGCACGATTTCGGCCAGCGGCATTTCGTAGGTGAGCTGGACCTGCCTGCCGTGGTAGATCATGTTGACCTGCATGCCGCGCTTGGCGTTGCACAGCGACATGACCGGCCCGACGTAGTCCTGCGGCATGAACAGGGTCACCGTCACGATGGGTTCGCGGATTTCCTCGGTGGCGCCGACTTCCGGCATCTGCGCCGGGCTTTCCACATAGATGACGCGGCCATCGCGCGTCACCACCTCGTACACCACGGAAGGCGCCGTGGTGATGATGTCCATGTCGAACTCGCGTTCCAGGCGTTCCTGCACGATCTCCATGTGCAGCAGGCCCAGAAAACCGCAGCGGAAGCCGAAGCCCAGCGCCTGCGAGACTTCAGGCTCGAACATCAGCGATGCATCGTTCAGCTTGAGCTTTTCAAGCGCGTCGCGCAATTGATCGTATTCGCTGCTTTCCACCGGATACACGCCCGCGAACACCTGCGGCTTGACTTCCTTGAAGCCCGGCAGCGCCTTGGCTGCCTTGCGATTGGCCAGCGTAACGGTATCGCCGACCTTGGCGTCGTCGAGTTCCTTGATGCCGGCGATGACAAAGCCCACTTCGCCCGCCGACAACTGTTCGCGCGGCACCGACTTGGGCGTGAACACGCCGATGTGTTCACAGAGATGGGTGGCGCCGGTGGCCATGAGCAGGATCTTGTCCTTGGGGCGCAGCACGCCATTGACGATGCGCACCAGCATCACCACGCCAACATAGTTGTCGAACCAGGAGTCGATGACAAGCGCCTGCAGCGGTTCGGCTGGATCACCCTTGGGTGCCGGCACGCTGCGGATGATGTTTTCAAGGATATCGTCGATGCCCTCGCCCGTTTTCGCGCTCGCGCGTATGGCGTCGGAAGCCTCGATCCCGATGACGTCCTCGATTTCCTGGGCCGCCCCTTCAGGGTCGGCGGAAGGCAGGTCCATCTTGTTCAGGACGGGAATCACCTCGACGCCCAGGTCGATGGCGGTATAGCAGTTGGCCACCGTCTGCGCTTCGACGCCCTGCGTGGCGTCCACCACCAGCAGCGCGCCCTCGCAGGCCGACAGCGAACGGCTCACTTCGTAGGAAAAGTCGACGTGGCCCGGCGTATCGATAAGATTCAGGGCATAAACCCTGCCGTCGCGCGCCTTGTATTCGAGCGAAGCGGTCTGGGCCTTGATCGTGATGCCGCGTTCCTTCTCGATGTCCATGGAGTCCAGTACCTGCGAGGACATTTCGCGATCGGCCAGGCCGCCGCAGCGGTGTATCAGGCGGTCGGCGAGCGTCGATTTGCCATGGTCGATGTGAGCAATGATGGAAAAATTGCGGATGTGATCCATATACCCGGGAACGTGGGGCCCGCAAGCGCGGACCGGATGTGCATGAAATCTGAGGCGAAAAAAGAAGGGGGAGCGCCCAGGGCGGTCCCCCTTCGCAACATGGCATTTTAGCCGTTTATTTACGGGGCGTTATGGTGACCCACTGCGATTGCTCGCCGCGCATGACCAGTATGGCCGCCGGACGCGACTTGTCGAGCTTGCCCACCACCGACGCATACTGCGACGGACTGGAAATATCGGTGTCGTTGATGGTCAGCAGGATATCGCCCTGAGTGAGGCCGGCTTCGGCGGCCGGGCCTTCCGCTTCGGTGACCTGCACGCCGCCTTCGAACTGGAACTTCTCGCGCAGCGATGCCGGCACTTCACCCACCGTCAGCCCCAGCGCATCCGCAGGCCCGGCTTGCGGCGTCGTGCCGCCGCTTTGCTGTTCCTCTTCGGTGCCGGGCATCTCGCCCACCTTCACGTGGACGGTCATGCTCTTGCCCTTGCGCCAGAGTTCCAGGGCCGCCCGCGTGTCGGGCTTGGTGGCACCAACCAGGCGCGGCAGATCGGACATATGCGCGATTTCCTTGCCGTTGAAGCGGGTGATGACGTCGCCGGAGCGCACGCCCGCGGCATCGGCCGGGCCGCCACGCTCTACATTGCTGACCATGGCCCCCATGGCCTTGGGCAGGCCGATCGCCTTGGCGACCTCTTCGGACACCGTGCCGATCTGCACCCCGATGCGGCCCCGTGTCACCTTGCCGTGATCCTTCAGCTGCTCGACCACCTGCATGGCTTCGTCGATCGGGATGGCGAGCGATATGCCCATGAAGCCGCCGCTGCGCGAGACGATCTGGGAATTCACGCCGACCACGCGGCCGGAAAGGTCGATCAGCGGGCCGCCCGAATTGCCGGGATTGACGGCGACATCGGTCTGGATGAAAGGCAGGTAGTCGCCGGTTTCACGATTGATGGCACTCACGATACCCGCCGTGACGGTGGATTCCAGGCCGAAAGGCGAACCGATGGCCAGCACCCACTGACCCTTGCGCAAGGAACGGGATTCGCCGATGGGCAGGGGCTTCAGGCCCTTGGCTTCGATCTTCAGCAGGGCCAGGTCGGTGCGCGCGTCCGTGCCGACGATCTTCGCCTTGTGTTCCTTGCCGTCGGTCAGCGTCACGAAAATGTCGCTGGAACCGACCACCACGTGATTGTTCGTCAGTATGAAGCCGTCTTCAGTGATGACGAAGCCGGAACCGACGCCGCGGGGAACGGTGCGTTCCTCGGGAGTGGGCTCGCGATCGTTGCGGTCGCGCGGCTGGCCGGGCATGGGCGGAAGAAAGTCCGGCCCGAAGAACCAGCGGAACATTTCGTAGGGGTCATTGCCCCCCGGACCCATGCGGTTGCGCACCCGCACGGTTTCGGTGGTGCGGATATTGACCACCGATGCCTCGGTCTTTTCCACGACCTGAGTGAAATCAGGCATGGATTGCTCCAGTGCCGAAACAGGCTGCGCCATGGATGCTCCACCCATCGGGGCGAATGCAAGCAGGGTCGCGGTCGTCGCCGCAGCCACCAAGCGCAGGACGCGGTTGCTGCCCAGCAGGTTGAATTGCATTTGTTTTCTCCGGTTGAAATCAGCGTGCCGCCAGCGGCACATATTCGGTGCGATCGGCCAGGTCACGCACGGTATCGGCGGGGACTTCCCCCAGCACCGTAAGCCAATGAGCGCCCATGCGTTTGCGGTAGACACTCATCGCCCCCTTGCGCACCAGGCCCGGGGCCTTGGACTGGCTGCCGTTTTCGGTATAGGCCTCGATGAATACGGAAATCGACGACAGGCCATCGGACGCCACCAGTTGCTTGACCTGGCGGCCGGCCTTCATCTGCCGGGCCACCTGGGTAAGCGGCTGATAGCCGGGCGGCAGCGGGATACGCCAGCCTTCCGAGGCGAGGTCGACTTCATTCACAGGCACTTCGACCACTTTCCACCCCTTGGTGTTCCAAGTGGGGCTCAATGCCTCGGATTCAACCTCCTTGCCCACATCCAGCGTATTGAACACGATCTGGGTCAGCACCCCTTCCGGCCCGATGGTCTGCGCCCTGATCAGCAAACCGGTTTCCCGGTCGGCGCACAGGCGGTAGCCGTAGCGCTGCGCATCGCGCGGCACCAGGGTGAGATCATTGCATTCGCGCCCCGCGACCCGTTCGGGCGTTTCGGCCAGTCTCAGCTCATAATGGGCCGGCAGCCGATCGCCTTCGTCGAACAGCACAGCGGGAAAGCGGTCGGATTCGCGCCGTTCCACCAGCACGACTTTGTGATCGGGCAGCAGGCATTGAGTGGTTTCATTGTGCCGTATGTATTCGCGCGGCTGGCCGTCGAGCGTGGCGATGCGCTCGCGCTCGCCAGTGCCGTCGACGATGTGCACGACCCGCGTCGACAGCACCGTGCTGCCCTGCTGGTAGGTGTAGACGCCGGCATAATCCAGGACACGGGCGGCCTGCTGCATTTTCTGCAGGAGCTCCATGCCGGGGGAAGGCACCGCCGCCTGGGCCGATGCCGCCTGGACGGGCGCACCGGCCACCAGAGCCAGCATGGCCAGGGAAGCCAGGCTTCTTGCAGCGGCCGCCATCGGAATGCCTGCCCGGCCCCGGCCGCCATCGGGCCGTGCCCAGCCCCCCACACAGCCCCCGCGGCTCATCGGCCGTCTCCGGGCTCGAAGGAAACCTGGCGCACCGGCCCGGCCCCCGTGATGTCGCGATGCGCGGCCACGTAGTCATAGAGGCCTTCGGTTCCGGTCGAAGCCAGTACGGGAGGCTCGGCGCCGCCGCTGTCGGTGGTCGTGAAATAAGGCAATGTGACCCAGGCGACCGCCGCCACCGCCGCGGCAACCGCCAGCCCCGGCAGGCCGAAGCGCGCATAGCGGCGCGCCGACAGCGCATGCGGCGCCACGATGGGCGGTTCTTCGTCGACGGCGCGGCTAATGCGCGCATACAGGAAATCGCTGGGCTTGATGGCCAGTTCCTCGCTGCGCAGGACATCGCCGATCATGTGGTAGGTATCCCAGACCTGCCGCCCGTAGGGCGTGTCGAGATCCTCTGGCCGGATGTCGGCCTCCCCGTCGATCCAGGCCGAAATGGACGCCTCGGGGGACGCCCGGTATTCCTGCTCCTTCATCGCTTGCATCTCGAATGACTCCTTACCAACGACGATCCGCGTCGGGATCGCCCCCCATTACCGATTTCAGCTGCGAGGCAATGGCCTCGCGAGCCCTGAAGATTCTCGAACGCACGGTTCCAATGGGACAGCCCATGCTCTGGGCGATGTCCTCGTAGCTCATGCCCTCGATCTCGCGCAGCAGGATCGCGGTACGCAGGTCCTCGGGAAGCGATTGCATGGCCGCATTGACCGTTTCCGCTATCTGGCGACTGGCCAGCATGGATTCCGGTGTGCTGATGTCTGTTAGGTTGTCGATTTCGTCAAAAGTTTCACCATCCGCGTTTTCGACCAGCGATGATGTGACGGGACGCCTGCCGCTGGCCGCCTGCCAGTTGCGGGCGGTGTTGATGGCGATGCGGTACAGCCAGGTGTAGAAGGCGCTGTCGCCGCGGAACTGCGGCAGTGCGCGATAAGCCTTGATGAAGGCTTCCTGGGTGACGTCCTCGATTTCGGACGGGTCGCGGATCATGCGCGAGAGCAGTCTCATGATCTTGCGCTGGTACTTGAGCACGAGCAGATCGAAGGCGCGCTTTTCCCCCCGCTGTACGCGAGCCACGAGCTCTGCGTCGACATCTCGCTGGTTCATGGATTTTCCTTGTTCTGATGGCCGGCTTCCCAAAGTGCGCCGGCCTGCGCGCACAAGGCGAGCCGACTCCACAATGGGGCCGGAATCGCGGATTTCCAGACGGCCAGATGCAGGACCGGGCCCGAGGCCAGCCGGGGACGCAGCTTCAGGGTGACCCAGCCCGGGCCCTGCCACATATGCGTCAGTGCCAATTCAGGAGCATTGGGATGAATGCGGAAACAGGCCCTGCCGTTGTCCCAGCGCAGAGTATGCACCATGCGGCGCCGTTCCCGAAGAAGACGCGACACGGCCAGCGCGGCCGCCAGCCCCAGACAGGCATGAGCGGGAAGATTCCACGCCGCCCCGGCCAGCGCCAGGGTAATCGCGGCATGAGCGATGCAGAGCACCCCCAGGACAAGCACCACCGGCCCCGCAACGCCCGCCAGAGGCATCGTCGCTGTGGACCAGGTGGTGGCGGCGGCGCTCACCCCGGGGAGTCCGGTCAGACCCGCCGTACGACCATCGAACCGTTGGTGCCGCCGAAGCCGAAGGAGTTCGACAGGGCGACGTCGATCTTCATGTCACGCGCCACATTGGCGCAGTAATCGAGATCGCATTCAGGGTCCTGCGTGAAGATGTTGATGGTGGGCGGTGAAACCTGCCGATATACCGCAAGCGTGGCGAACACGGCCTCGACGCCGCCGGCCGCGCCGAGCAGATGGCCGGTCATGGACTTGGTCGAGTTGACCACCAGCTTGTAGGCATGATCGCCCATGGCCAGCTTGAGCGCCACGGTTTCATTGCGGTCGCCCAGCGGGGTGGATGTGCCGTGCGCATTCACGTAATCGATGTCTTCCGGCGTCACGCCCGAATTGCGCATGGCGTTGACCATGCCCCGGCGCGGGCCATCGCTGTCGGGCGCGGTGATGTGATGGGCATCCGAGCTCATGCCGAAGCCGGCGAATTCACCGTAGATGCGGGCGCCGCGCTTGCGGGCGTGCTCGTATTCTTCGAGCACCAGCACGCCGGCGCCCTCGCCCAGCACGAAACCGTCGCGGCCGACGTCCCAGGGACGCGATGCCGTGGTCGGGTCATCATTGCGCGTCGACAGGGCGCGCATGGCCGCGAAGCCGCCGACGCCCAGCGGCGACACGGTGGATTCCGTCCCGCCCGCGATCATGATGTCGGCGTCGCCGTATTCGATCAGGCGCGCGGCGTCGCCGATCGAGTGCAGGCCCGTGGTGCAGGCCGACACGACGGCATAGGTGGGGCCTTTCAGCCCGAGCATGATGGAAAGCTGCCCTGAAACCAGATTGATCAGCGATGCGGGAACGAAGAACGGCGAAATGCGCCGCGCCCCGCGTTCCAGGTATTCGATCTGTTGCTCTTCAATGCGCGGCAGGCCGCCTATGCCCGAGCCCACAATGGCGCCGATACGGTCGGCATTCGCTTCGGTGACTTCCAGCCCCGAATCACGCCAGGCCTGCACGCCCGCGGCAATACCGTAATGGATGAAGGTATCCATGGTCTTGGCCTCTTTGGCCGAGATGTATTGCGTAACGTCGAAATCCTTGACCTCACCCGCGATCTGGGCGTTGAGCGGCGATGGGTCGAAGCGCGTGATGCGACCGATCCCGGAGCGACCATTGACGAGATTGTCCCACGCGGTATCTATATCGTTGCCGATCGGCGAAACAATACCAAGACCGGTTATGACGACACGTCGTTTCACGGATGACTCCTAATAAAAAAAGCGGTTCGAAGCGGCAGACGAACCGTGTCGCCAACCTGCACGAGGTATGGCCCTACACCGGGACTGCCCCTGGAAACCGCCTTGAGGTAGCGCCGCGCACAGCAAAGCGTGCGCCAACCTGGAAAGTATGGGTATTACTGCTTGCTGTGCGAGGTGATGTAGTCGACAGCCTGTTGAACCGTCGTGATCTTCTCGGCCTCTTCGTCGGGAATCTCAGTTTCGAATTCATCTTCGAGTGCCATCACAAGCTCGACCATATCGAGCGAATCGGCACCGAGGTCGTCAAGAAAGGAAGATTCGTTCTTGATCTCGGCTTCGTTGACGCCAAGTTGTTCAGCGACGATCTTCTTGACGCGCTGTTCGATGCTTTCCATGCAGATCTCCAAGTTGGGAAAATTCCCGCGAATTATAGCCAAACAACTATTCAATGGGTGCTGGCCGTGACAAAAAACGATTGGGGGATTCTACCCTACCCCAACCCCATGATTCACATATACATGCCGCCGTTGACGTGCAGCGTGGTGCCGGTGATGTAGGCCGCCTGCGGCCCGGCGAGAAAGGCCACTGCATTCGCCACGTCCGCCGCCGCCCCCATCCTGCCCAGTGGAATCTGCGACAGAATGGCCGAAGTCTGGTTCTCGTCGAGGGCGCGGGTCATGTCGGTTTCGATGAAACCCGGCGCGACGCAGTTGACCGTGATGTTGCGGCTGCCCAGCTCGCGGGCCAGGGCGCGGCTCATGCCCGCCACGCCGGCCTTGGCCGCGGCGTAGTTCGACTGGCCGGGATTGCCGCTGGAGCCGATCACGGACGTGATATTGATGATGCGACCCCCGCGGGCCTTCATCATGGGGCGGATCACCGCGCGCGACAGGCGGAACACCGCCGACAGGTTGGTTTCGATCACCGCCTGCCAGTCGTCGTCCTTCAGCCGCATCGCCAGATTGTCGCGCGTGATGCCGGCATTGTTCACCAGGATGTGCGGCCCGCCGTCCTGCTTGCCCAGCTCGGCCACCAGGGCCTCGCAGGCGGCGGCATCGTCGACGTCGAGCACCACGCCGCGGCCGCCCAGGGGTTCGAGCTGTTCCTGGATGCTGCGCGCGCCGGCTTCGGACGTGGCCGTTCCCACCACTGTGGCGCCGCGCTGCGCCAGCTCATGCGCGATGGCCTTGCCTATGCCGCGCGTGGCGCCGGTCACCAGGGCCAGCTTCCCCTGCAATTCCTTTTCCTGCATGATCATCACCCCTGAAGAAGATCGAGAGCCGCCTGCATGGAGGCGGGATCGGTGATCGCAAGGCCGATGAGATCCTTGTCGATGCGCTTGGTGAGGCCGTTCAGCACCTTGCCCGGGCCGCACTCGACGATATGGGTCACGCCCTGCGCCTTCATGGCCTGCACGGTTTCCACCCAACGCACGGGATGCCATGCCTGGCGAACCAGGGCATCGCGGATGGCGGCGGCTTCGGTCTCCGCGGCCACGTCGACGTTGTTGATGACCGGCACGGAAGGCAGGTTCACGGCGATGCCGGCCAGCGCCGATTGCAGGACGTCGGCGGCCGGCTTCAAAAGACTGGAATGGAAGGGCGCGGACACCGGCAGCGGCAGCGCGCGCTTGGCGCCTTTGGCCTTGGCCAGCTCGCAGGCGCGCTCGACCGCCGCCTTGTGGCCGGCGATGACGACCTGGGCGGGCGCATTGAAGTTCACGGCTTCCACGATCTGCGATTCGGCGGCCTGAACGCAGACCTCGCGGACGTCGTCGTCCGAAAGGCCAAGCACCGCCGCCATGGCGCCGGTGCCCACCGGCACCGCGGCCTGCATGGCATCGGCGCGCACACGCACGATGCGCACAGCGTCTTCCAGCCCGAGCGCGCCCGCCGCCGTCAGGGCCGAATACTCGCCCAGGCTGTGGCCCGCCATGATGGCGGGCTGCGCACCGCCGGCCTCGCGCCAGGCGGCATGCACGGCCACGGCGGACGCCAGCATGACCGGTTGCGTGTTCGTGGTCAGGTTGAGGTCTTCAGCGGGGCCTTGCGCGATCAGCGCGGCCAGATCCTGGCCCAGCGCCGCGCCGGCCCGGTCGAGCGTCTGCCGCACGGCGGCATTGCCCGCCCAGGCATCGAGCATGCCCACCGACTGCGATCCCTGCCCGGGAAACACGAATGCAATTTTCATGGCCTTAATCTTGAATGAGTGGAAAGGTAAACCGCATACGGCACGGGATGACGGCGGCCGGCTACATGCGCGCCAGCACCGACCCCCAGGTGAAGCCGCCGCCCACGCCCTGCATGAGCACCAGGTCGCCCGGCTTGACTCGGCCGTCGCGGCGCGCGGCATCGAGCGCCAGCGGCACGCTGGCCGCCGAGGTATTGGCGTGCCGGTCGACGGTGATGACGACCTTGTCTTCCGGCAAGCCCAGCTTGCGGCCGAGGAAGTTGATGATGCGGACGTTGGCCTGATGCGGGACCAGCCAGTCTATGTCTTCGAGCCTGATGCCCGCGCTTTCGCAGACGCCCTGCGCGGACGCGGCAAGCGAAGTGACCGCCAGCTTGAACACGGCCTGGCCGTCCATGCGCAGGAAGGGGTCGCCGGTGACCTCGCCATGGGCCACGTTGCCGGCGGCGTAGAGAATCTTCATCTGGCTGCCATCGGCGTTGAGCCGCGCGCCCAGAATGCCCGGCTCTTCGGAGGCGCGCAAGACCACGGCGCCCGCGCCATCGCCGAACAGCACGCAGGTGCCGCGGTCGTTCCAGTCGAGGATGCTGGAGAACACTTCGGCCCCGATCACCAGCGCGGTGGTGGCGCGCTCGGCGCGGATGAAGGCTTCGGCCGTGGTCAGCGCATAGACGAAGCCGCTGCAGACGGCCTGCACGTCGAATGCGGCCGCGCCCTTGTTGCCGAGCTGAGCCTGCACCAGACAGGCCGTGCTGGGAAAGATGAAGTCGGGGGTGGATGTGGCGACGATGATGAGATCGAGCTCGGAAGCGTCCACGCCGGCATCGGCCAGCGCGCGCCGCGCCGCTTCGGTCGCAAGCTGGCTGGTGACGACACCGGGGTCCGCCAGATGACGCTGCCGGATGCCGGTGCGCTCGGTGATCCAGGTATCGGAAGTCACGATCTGCCGGGTCGCCAGATCGGCCGCCAGCTCATCGTTGGAAACCACGCGAGGCGGCAGGTAGCCGCCCGAACCGATTATCTTGGCATATGGCATAGTGTGCTTCCAGGCTCCGCCGGTGCGCCACGGCGCTAGGCGGGTGTTTCGTTCGATGTGTCCACAGCCCCGGCCTGCATGCGCTCGCGCAGATGCGCTATGGCTTGAGTAGTGCCGGCAAGCAGGCCATTGTGAACCGCTTCACGCGTGCGCTGGAGTGCATGGCCGAAGGCATAGGCATCGGCGGAGCCGTGACTCTTTATGACAATGCCGCGCAGCCCCAGCAGCGCCGCGCCATTATAGCGACGATTGTCCACCTTATCGCGCAGGCGGCTGAGCACCGGCCGGGCGATCATGCCCGCCCCCATGGAAAAGACATCGCGGGTGAATTCGGCGCGCAGCATCGAGGCGACCATCTTGGCCACCCCTTCGATGGATTTCAGCACCACGTTGCCCACGAAACCATCGCACACGATGACGTCCACCGTGCCCTTGCAGATATCGTCGCCTTCGACGTTGCCGTGGAAGTTCAGGCCGCTCTTGCGCAGCAGCTCGGCCGCCTGTTTGACGACCTCGTTGCCTTTGATGACTTCTTCGCCGATGTTCAGCAGGCCCACCGTCGGCTGCCTGCGCTGATCGAGCGCGCCAACCAGGGCGGTGCCCATGATGGCGAACTGAAGCAGATGCTCGGCCGTGCAATCGACGTTGGCGCCGAGATCGAGCACCGTGGTGGCGCCGCCCTTGACGTTGGGAATGGAGGTCGAGATCGCCGGCCGGTCGATGCCGTCGAGCGTCTTGAGCAGATACCGCGATACCGCCATGAGCGCACCGGTATTGCCCGCCGACACGCAGGCGTCGGCCCGGCCGTCCTTGACGGCCTGTATGGCGACGCGCATGGACGAGTCCTTCTTGCGCCGCAATGCCACTTCGACCGTGTCGTCCATGAGAACGACTTCGGAAGCGGGCAGCAGTTCATACCAGCCCGTGCCGCCCGCCCCTTCCTTGTCGAGCGCCTGCTGAATGGCGTCCGCGGGCCCCGAAAGCAGAAAACGCGTATCGGGATAGCGCTTCGCAAACTGCACCACAGCGGGAACGGTGACCGACAGACCGTGGTCACCACCCATGCAATCTACCGCTATGCGTATCGATGCCGACGACATCTACGATGGAGTCCGGGCAGCTTCAGTATGCGGACAAGATCACTCGTCGTTCTTGGTCTTCAGGACCTTGCGGCCGCGGTAGAAGCCATTGGGAGAGATGTGGTGGCGCAGGTGCAGTTCGCCGGTCGTGGGCTCGATCGCGGTGGGCGGCGTGCCCAGGGAATCGTGCGAACGATGCATGCCGCGCTTGGACGGACTTTTCTTGTTTTGCTGAACGGCCATGATGGATGACTCCTGTTAGATCAATCTTTCTTTAGCTCCGCCAGCACCGCAAACGGCGATGGGCGGCCGGTATCGTTGTCTTCCGCCGCTTCCAGCGGCTTGGGCAACGATGGACAAACCTCGTGCTTGGGCACATAGGGTAAAGCCAGGATCAGCTCGTCTTCGACGAGCGACAAAGCATCGAAATGCGCGGAACCCGCCACGCAATCCGGAGCGTCCGGATCATCGTCCACCTGCTCTTCGGTTTCGAGCTCCGCTTCGGTTTCGACCAGCTGCAGACGGTTTTCGACATCCAGGGGCAGGTCGAGCGGCCCAAGGCAGCGCTGGCATTCCAGCGTCACCACGGCATGCGCCCGCAACGTCAGATGACGCCGGCCCAGGCTGTCGGTTTCGCCGGCAAGCTGCCAGTCGACTTCGCGGTCGGGCTGAGCGGGCAGGCCGTCAAGCAACCGGGAAAGCCCCCGCAGCGCGACTTTGCCCCGCAGCGTGCGCCGCAGACGGGCAAGATCCCAGACATCGACGCTCCCGCCGGAAAAACGCGGTTCGCCTTGCTGTTCCCGCCCTTCGTGCTCGCCCATGTCCGCGCCCTTGCTGTTTCTGCCCGCACGCTCCTGCCCGCACTTCCGTGCCGGCCCTTGCTTTTTTCCTTGCTTTTTCCTGCTTTTTCCCGTTACCCGCAGCCTGCCCGCTTTTTTTGCCCGCAACGCGTGCGCCACGAACCAGGGCCTCTGCTGTACCAAGCACAAAGAAAACGTAGAATAATAGCTGTTCGCCGCTCTGCGAGTCAATCCGTCCAACCCATTACCATCTCATGCGTCTCATTCTAGCCTCAAGTTCGCCCTACCGTCAGGACATGCTCAAACGCCTGGCCCTGCCCTTCACCGCCATTCCTCCCGATGTGGACGAACGTCCGCTGCCCGGCGAAAACCCGGCGGCGCTGGCCTTGCGGCTGGCCCGCGCCAAGGCCGCGGCGGTGGCGCAACGGCACCCCGGCGGCATCATCATCGGCTCGGACCAGGTCGCGACCTTCGATGGCCGGGCCATCGGCAAGCCCGGCGACCACGAAAGCGCCACGGCTCAGCTGCACATGCTGAGCGGGCGCAGCGTTACCTTCCATACCGCCCTGTGCGTGACCGACGGCCGGCACGAAGAATCCGACGATATCGTGACGGTCTGCCGCTTTCGCCAGCTGGGCGCCGACGAAATCCAGCACTACCTGCTGCGCGAACGGCCTTACGATACCGCCGGCAGCGCCAAGGCGGAGGGCCTGGGCATCGCCCTGATGGACGCCATGCAGTCCGACGACCCCACGGCCATCATCGGGCTGCCGCTGATCGCCCTGTCGCGCATGTTGCGCGGCTTCGGCCTCAACCCCCTGCTGGCCCACACGGAAAGCACGACATGAGTCCCGGCACCCTGCACCTGATTCCTGTCGGTCTGGGCGATGCGCCGCCTTCGTCCTGGCTACCCGACGACGTCCGCAGCCTGGCCGGGCGGCTCGACACCTATATCGCCGAAAACGCCAAGACGGCGCGCGCCTTTCTCAAGACGGTGGGCACGGCCCGCCCCCTGCAGGAAATCACCATCCACACACTGGAGCGGGATACGGATGCGCGGCAGATCCGGCAGTGGCTGGAACCCCTGCTCAAGGGCGGCGAGCTCGGCCTGGTGTCGGAAGCGGGCTGCCCCGCCGTGGCCGATCCGGGCGCGCGCGTGGCGGCCATGGCCCATGCGATGGGCTTGCGCGTGGCGCCCTGGGTCGGCCCATCGTCGCTGCTGCTGGGCCTCATGGCAAGCGGCCTGGAGGGCCAGCGCTTCACCTTCCACGGTTATGCGCCGCAGCGGCCCGACGAGCGGGCCCGCAGCCTCAAGGCCTGGGAAACCACGTCGCGGCAGCATGCGCAGACACAGCTTCTGATCGAAACCCCTTACCGCAATGACGCCATGTTCCAGAGCCTGCTGCAGACGCTCAAGGGCGACACCCGGCTGTGCGTCGCGCGCTCGCTGACAACCGCCGACGAATGGATACGCACATACAGCATCACGGAATGGAAGCAGAAGCCGGCACCGGAACTCGCCAGGAAGCCCACGCTGTTCCTGTTCCTGGCGGCGCGCTGAACATGCCGCGCGATATCCCGGCCCTTCCGCCCGCCGGCGGTCACTGTCTTCGCGGGCTGGCGCTCATGCCGGAGCGGGTGGCCGGGCAATGGCCCGGCCTCCGGCGGCGCCTGCGGCAAGCCGTCGCCGGCCCGGCACTGGCCGCCGCCGCCCTGCTGGCCGGGTGCGCCGCGCCCGGCGGCGATACGCTGAAAATAGACCGCAGCGTACAGGCGGTCAGCCACAGCAGCCGGGTTTCCGTCGTGGTGCTCCACTACACCGTCTCCGACACGCCTCGTTCACTGGAAATCCTGTCCAGGCGCAACGTCAGCAGCCATTACCTGATCACCGACGAAACCCCGCCGCGCATCTACCAGCTCGTCGATGAAAGCCGCCGCGCCTGGCATGCCGGCGAGAGCGAATGGTATGGCCGCAGCGATCTGAACGCGGCTTCCATCGGCGTGGAAATCGTGAACGCCGGCCCCGTCGGCAAAGGGTGGCAGCCCTATCCGGACGCCCAGCTGCGGGCACTGATCCCTCTGCTGAAGGACATCGTGGCCCGCCACCAGATACTGCCCCGCAACCTGGTCGGCCACAGCGACGTGGCCCCCCAGCGCAAACAGGACCCGGGGCCGGCCTTTCCGTGGAAGACGCTGGCGGAGGCCGGCCTGGGGCGCTGGTACGACGAGGCCAGGGCCGCCGAGCTGACCGGCCGATACCGCCGCGAGGGCCTCCCGCCCATGATCGCCATACAGGAAAAACTGCGCCGCGCCGGTTATGCGGTGCCGGCCACCGGCATGCTCGACGCTGAAACCCGGCGCGTCATCAGCGCCTTCCAGATGCATTACCGGCCCGCCCGCCATGACGGCGAACCGGACGCGGAAACCCTGGCCATACTGGATTCCCTGCCCTGATCCCGGATTCAGGGCCGCCCCAGGTCAGCCTTTAGCGCGCCCCGACAGAAAACGGACCAGAAGAATCACCGCCAGGATCACTGCGTAAACGACCGGCTCGCGGTAATCCACCTTGCCGCTGCGCACCAGCCAGAAGTGCCAGACCGACAGCACGGCAATGGCATAGATGCAGGCATGCAGGCGCTGCCAGTGGCGCCCCAGCCGCCGCATCCAGCCCTGCGTGGAAGTCAGCGCCAGCAGCGCCATGGGAATCGTGGCCAGCACGCCCACCCAGACAAAGGTCCGCTGGATGATGTCGGCCCACATTTCCGCCAGCGACCATCCGCGCTCCCAATACGCCCAGCCCAGCACATGCAGCGCGGTATAGAAGAAGCTGAACAGGCCCAGCATGCGGCGCAGGCCGACCAGCGCCGGCTGCCCGAGCAGGCGCCGCAGCGGAGTCACACAAAGCGTGAGCCAGAGCAGGACCATGGCCCAGATCCCGGTGGAGCGGATCAGGAACTCGGGAGGGTTGGCGCCCAGCCCTTCGGGCCCGCCCGCCAGAAAGAACCACCGGAACACGGGAAACAGGCAAAGCACGAACAGCAGCAGCTTGAAGCGCGCGACCCGCCGGGCCGTCCAGCGTGCTCCCGCCGCGGGCGCGTGGTCAGAAATCACGCGACAAGTCCATGCCGGCGTACAGCGACGCCACCTGCTCACCGTAGCCGTTGAACATGCGGGTCTTCACGCGAGGCGCCAGGATATGGTCGCCGATGCGCCTTTCAGTCGCCTGGCTCCAGCGCGGATGCGGCACATCGGGATTCACATTGGCATAGAAGCCGTACTCGGTCGGCGCCGCGACCATCCAGCTGCTGCTGGGTTTTTCTTCGACGCAACGGATGCGCACGATGGACTTGCCGGACTTGAAACCGTATTTCCAGGGGACCGCCAGACGCAGGGGCGCGCCATTCTGGTTCGGCAGCACCTTGCCGTACAGGCCGAACACCAGCAGAGTCAGCGGGTGCATGGCTTCGTCCATGCGCAACGCTTCGACATAGGGCCAGTCGATGATGCGCCGCCCGACGCCGGGCATGGCCTCGGGCTGCAACGCAGTCTCGAAGGTCACATACCGCGCATTGCCCGTGGGTTCCACCTGCCGCAGCAATTCCGACAGGGGGTAGCCCACCCAGGGTACAACCATGGACCAGGCCTCGACGCAACGAAGCCGGTAGATGCGTTCTTCCATGGGAGCCAGCTTGCGCAGGGCGTCGATGTCGAAAGTACGGGGCTTCAGGACTTCGCCCTCGACCGCCACGGCCCACGGCTCGGTCACCATCCGGCCGGCATGGCGGCGCGGATCGCCCTTGTCGGTGCCGAACTCGTAGAAATTGTTGTAGCTGGTGATGTCGCGCCACGAGGTGGGTTTTTCCATGACGGAAAACTCGGCGTTGGTCCTGCCTTCCAGGGCCGGGCCGGTGCTTTCGTCGGCGCGGGCCGCAAAGGCGGCGGGGCCCGCCCCGGCCAGCGCGCCCAGCGCGGCCGCGCGCCCCAGCCAGCGGCGGCGGTCCATCCAGACGTGTTCCGGGGTGATTTCAGTTGCGGGAACCCTCGGAATGCGAAATCTTGACATACGCGACTCCTGAATGGCGCGGCCTCGGGCATCACGCCTGGAAATGAAGCCCGGCGCGGCGGCGATGCGCGGCGGCCCCGCGCGTCAGGCGCGCCCGCTGAGCCAGTCGCGCATTTCCCGGACGCTGGATACCATGACGGTGGGCTCGGACAATAACAGTGTACGCTTGCTGTGGGCGCCGTAGGTAACGGCCATGCTGTCCACGCCCGCGCTCGTCGCCATCTGGATGTCATGCGTGGTGTCGCCGACCATGAGGACCTGTTCCGGCTTGAGGCTCAGCCGCTCCATGATGTCGAACAGCATGGCCGGATGCGGTTTTCCCTGGGATTCGTCCGCACAGCGCGTGCAGTCGAAGCGATCGGCCAGCTGCTGCGCCCGCAGCACCCGGTCGAGCCCCAGGCGTGTCTTGCCGGTGGCCACGCCCAGACGGATTTCGCGCGATTTCAGCTCATCGAACAGCGGGATGATGCCGTCGAACATGACCAGCGTCTGGTCGCGCAGGAAGAAATGATGGCGGTAACGCTCCATGAACAGCGGCACCCGGCCGGCATCGAGCGTGGGCGCGCAGCGCTGCAGGGCCAGCTCCAGCGACAGGCCGATGACCCAGCTGGCATCTTCCGCCGAGGGAACGGGCAGTTCGAGATCGACGCAGGCGGCCTGTATGGCCTGGGCAATGGAAGAAGTGGAATCCATGACCGTGCCGTCCCAATCGAAGATCACCGCCTTGTATTGCTTCACTTGTCTTGCTCCAGATAATGCAGAACTTCCCGGCATGCCGGCGGCAGGGACGCCTCGAAGATCAGCGGTTCGCCGGTCAGCGGATGAGGGATCTCCAGCCTTGCCGCATGCAGGAACATGCGTTTGAAACCGATGCGGGCGAATTGCTCGCGCACGGTATCGGAACCGTATTTTTCGTCGCCCACGATGGCATGCCCGCAGGATGCCAGATGCACCCTGATCTGATGCGTGCGCCCCGTGCGCAGTTCCGCCTGCACCAAAGTGTAGCGCCCGAACCGCTGCAGCTTCGTGACGATGGTGTGGGCCGCCTTGCCTTCCGGGTCGACTTTGACGCGGCGTTCGCCGTCGGCGGTGAGCCATTTCAGCAGCGGCTTGCGGATGTGCTGGCGGTCATTGACGAAATCCCCTTCCACCAGCGCCTGGTAGAACTTGCGGCCGGCGCTCTCGCGCATCATGTCGTGCAGGGCCAGCAAGGACTTGCGCTGCTTCGCGATGATGAGCAGCCCCGAGGTTTCGCGATCGAGCCGGTGGGCAAGTTCAAGGAAACGCGCATCCGGCCGTGCCGCCCGCATTTGCTCGATCACGCCGAACGAAACCCCGCTGCCGCCGTGGACGGCCGTCCCCGACGGCTTGTCTATCACCACCATGGCGTCGTCCTCGTAGACCACGGGGAAGGCCTGCGGCGGCGCTTTGCGCCGTTCGCTCGCCGCCGGCAGGCGCAGCGGCGGAACACGCAGCACATCGCCGGACGCAAGCCGGTGGTCAGCCTGCACCCGGCCCTTGTTGACGCGCACCTGCCCGCTGCGTATGGCCTTGTAGATGTGGCTCTTGGGCACGCCCTTGCACACCCGGATCAGAAAGTTGTCCACACGCTGCCCCGCGGACTCGGGCTCTATCGTGAGCATGCGGACCGCCGGCTGCTCAGGGGGGGAATGGGACGTTTTACGCGTGGTCAAAACAGGCATATAATCGGCTCAGCCTATAGAAGCTGAAAAAAACGCCAGCGTAGAGATGCAAGGGTGCGTCTCCGTTGGGCGAACAGGCTCCATTGTACTGCCCCGCTTTCAGCTTCTGGGTCATTAGGTCGCCGGACCCGGAGTCATCGCATGGCAGCGGAAGCACAAAGAGCCCGCTGCATGCCGTAAAACCGGTTTCCGCGTGCGGCAATGAATACCAGCAGAATTTTGTCATCGTTATTTGCACCAGGCGCGACAACGCGACTGCCGTTCCAGCCACCTTTGTACCGTCAACCACTACAGTGAATTTGACCCCAGTGCTGACTGAACCGCGCACCCGTATTACCTACCGGTGCGCCGTGCCATCCTGACAATACGGGGGGCACTGTCCGAATCAGTCCATCCAGCCCCCCGCCTTTCTGCGGATTCAACGCCCCACACCGAGTGACCCGCGGTCGTGCGCCGATGAACGGTGCGCCATGACTACGGAGAATCGCACTCATGAAACGGATGTTGTTCAATGCAACGCATCAAGAAGAACTACGCGTTGCCATTGTCGACGGTCAGAAACTGATCGACCTCGACATAGAAACCGCCGGGCGTGAACAACGCAAAGGCAATATCTACAAAGGCGTCATCACCCGGATCGAACCCGGGCTGGAAGCCTGCTTCGTCAACTATGGTGAAGAACGCCACGGCTTTCTTCCCTTCAAGGAAATCGCCCGCAGCTATTTCAAGGAAGGCGTCGATGTGCGCAGCGCGCGCATCCAGGATGCCCTTCACGAAGGCCAGGAACTGATCATCCAGGTCGAAAAGGAAGAACGCGGCAACAAGGGCGCCGCCCTCACCACCTTCATTTCGCTGGCCGGCCGCTACCTCGTCCTCATGCCCAACAACCCGCGCGGCGGCGGTGTTTCCCGCCGGGTCGAGGGCGAAGACCGCCAGGAACTGCGCGAAACCATGGACCAGCTCGATGTCCCCCAGGGCATGAGCATCATCGCCCGCACCGCGGGCATCGGCCGCAGCGTCGACGAGCTTCAATGGGATCTCGCCTATCTGCTGCAGCTTTGGAACGCCATCGATGTCGCGGCCAGTGAAAACAAGGCGCCCATCCTCATCTATCTGGAATCCAGCCTCGTCATTCGCGCCATCCGCGACTACTACTCGCCCGAAATCGGCGAGATCCTGATCGATACCGACGACATCTTCGAGCAGGCCACCGCCTTCATGAGCGTGGTGATGCCCGACAATGTCCAGCGGGTCAAGCTCTACCGCGACGATATCCCCCTTTTCTCCCGTTTCCAGATCGAGCATCAGATCGAGACGGCCTATGCCCGCACCGTACAGCTGCCCTCCGGCGGCTCGGTGGTCATCGATCACACCGAAGCGCTCGTCGCCATCGACGTCAACTCGGCGCGGGCCACCCGCGGCGCCGACATCGAAGAAACCGCCCTGCGCACCAACCAGGAAGCGGCCGACGAAGTCGCCCGGCAGCTGCGCCTGCGCGACCTGGGCGGGCTGATCGTCATCGACTTCATCGACATGGAGGACAGCAAGAACCAGCGGGCCGTCGAACAGCGGCTGCGCGACGCGCTCCATTTCGATCGCGCCCGCGTCCAGATGGGCAAGATCTCGCGCTTCGGCCTCATGGAACTGTCCCGCCAGCGCCTGCGCCCGGCCCTCAATGAAGGCTCCCACATCACCTGCCCGCGCTGCAACGGCACGGGCGTGATCCGCGACGCGGAATCCAGCGCCCTGCACGTGCTGCGTCTGCTGCAGGAAGAAGCCATGAAGGAAGGCACGGCCGCCCTGCATGCCCAGGTACCGGTGGACGTCGCCACCTTCCTGCTGAACGAGAAACGCAACGACATCACCAAGATCGAATCGCGGCTCAAGATCAATCTCGTGCTGATCCCGAACAAGTCGCTGGAAACGCCGCACCACCACATCGAGCGCCTGCGCCACGACGACCCGCGCCTGGACGACAACAAATCCAGCTTCGATCTGATCAGCGAACCTGAACAGCCGTCCACGTGGGCGCCCGCTCGCGAACAGGAAGCCAAGACGCGTCCGGAAGCCCTGGTCAAGAGCATTACCCATTCGCAACCGGCTCCCGTGCGCCAGCCGGCGGCCGGCTCCACCCAGCCCGAAGCGGCGGCCCCCGCCGGCGGTGCGGGCCTGCTCAAGCGCCTGATCAGCTGGTTCACCGGCGGCGGCAAGTCCGCGGAAACCGTGGAAGCGGCTCCCGAGCCCCAAACCGCCACGCCCGCGAAACGCAACCGGGGCGGGGAACGCGGCGGCGTCCAGCGCGGCGACCGCAACCGCCGGCGCGAACGTCGCCCAGAAGGTGAAGCACGCAAGGAAGCCGGCCAGCAAAGCGGCCGCGGCCGCCGCCAGGCAGCCGACGCCGGCACACAGGACACAGAGATCCAGGCGGCCCGTTCCGCCGCTCCGGCGGCTCCGGCCGCAATCGCGGCCGAAACCGGCGCCGACGGCGCGGCAAGCCGTGGTCGCGGCAGGCGCGGGCGCGGGCGCGGTCGTCGCAGCGAAGAAGGCGGCAGCCTGTCGGCCGAAACCTCCGCAAGCGTGGATACGCGCGATCAGGAAACCAGGCTTCCTGAAACCAGCACGACGGAAGGCGGCAGGGCCGGCGCCATCGCCGCTGGCACAGTGGCCGCCGCCACCGCGCCGGCTCTCGCGGCAACTCAGCCGGCCGCGGCCGTCCCCAATGAATCCGATTCCGCCGAAGACACTTCCAGCGCGGAATTCCTTGCCGCCGAAGATGGCGACATCGTGGACGCCAGCCAGGGTGAACCCGAGCGCAAGCGCCGCCGCCGCCGCAGCCGTCGTGGCCGCCGTGGTGGGGAAGGTGCCGAAGCCGCAGTGGAAGACCAGGAATCGCAGGATGGCGCTGAAGAGTCCGCGGAAGATGCCGGCACGGTCGACGCCCCCGACATGGAGCCCGTCGAAGCCACGGCCGTCACCGAAGCGCAGGTCTTTACGGCCGAAGCCATCGAAATCCGCGGCGATCACACCTCTCATGAAGCCGCGGTAGAGCCCGGCGAAGTCGAAGAACAGGCCGCTGGCGAAATGGTCCAGCCCGATGCGCCCGTCGCCGCCGGCACTCCCGGCCATGCGGAACACACGGCGGAAGCCCAGGTCCCGGCGCCGGCCGTCACGCAAGCCGATGAAGCCCCGGCCACCGAGAGCGCGGTCCCAATGGCCGCAGCGGCCGCTCCGGCAGCCGTGGTGGAAGACGAGGCAAGGCAGCCGGAAGCCATCCCCGAGGCGGAACCGGCCGTGGCCGAAGCAGTCGAAACCACGGAACCGGCCTCGACTCAGGCGGCCGACGCCCCGGAACAGGCCACAGCCAGGGCAGCCGATGCCGAGCCGGCGGTTGAGCCCCAGCCGCCCGCCGTGGCGGAAGCCGCGCCGGCCGTCATGCCGGAACCCGCCGTAACGGCCGGTCCCGAAGCACCGCAAGAGGCCGTGGCGGAACAGGAAGCGGCCGCCGATGCCGTTACAGAGGAAGCCGCGGCAGCGGCGACCGATGACGGCATCGCGGCGGAAGAAGCCGTCCAGGCGAACACCGACGCTTCCGACGCCGGGGACACAGACGTCAGGCCCATTACAGTGGCCGAAAACGTGCCGGCGCCGCAACCTGCCGCCGTCAACGGCAGTGGCGTCACGCCCCCGCGGGACACGCCGGAACCGGCGGGGCTGCAGCTCGTCGAAACCCGCAGCCATGCCGCCAGCGAGCGCCGGGAAGAAGCCCCCGTCTCGCTGGGCCGGCCGCGCAAGCCGCGCACGGCGGTAGCCAGCGAACCCCTCAAGCAGGTGGAAACGCAGCACGGCGCAAACTGATCCGGGGGCTTCACCCCCTGTGATTCACAGCCAGGCCCGCCATCTTCGGATGGCGGGTTTTTTTACCGCAGGGCCACGGCCGGCGCCGGGCGACCCTATTCGGTCACGGCTTTCAGTGCCGCCGCGCGGGCCCGCAGGCCGCTGACGACCATTTCGGCGCAACGCTGCGCGGCCGGCGACAGCTTCTGGCCATTCAGGCTGATCAGGCAGAGTTCCCTCGCAATCGCCGGTTCGCAAAGTTCGGCAACGACATAATCGCCCTTGCGCGCCGGCACGCTGATCCGCGGCAGCAGCGTCACACCGAGGCGGTTTTCCACGAGGCTGAAAAGCGTCTGGTGGTGCACGACCTCGAAACGGGGCTCGAAGGGGATCCCCTGTGCCCGGAACGCCTGCTCGATCTGGATACGCATGGCCGAATCACGCGTCATGGACACCAGCGGCAGCCCAGCCAGTTCATCCAGGCGGACTGAAGAACGGCCCCGCCAGGGCCGCGCATACGGCAGCACCGCCACCACCGGATCCAGCAATATCGGCCGGAACGCGAAATCTTTCAGGCCCGGCAGCCGGGGACCGATCGCGAAGTCCGTGACGTGTTCGAGCACATCGTGGTACATGCGCTGGGCAAAGCATTCGTGCAGTTGCAGGGTGACGCCCGGATGGGCTTCCTGAAACGCCGCCAGGATGGGCGGCAGCCGGTACATGGAAACCGACGGCGCGCAGCCTATGGACACCCTGCCGCAGCCCAATGCCGCTTCTTCCTTGAGATCCTGCGCGACCGACCGCAGATCCGCCAGCGCGCTCCTGCAGCGCGCGAGCAGCGTGCGCCCCGCCGCGGTAAGAACCACGCGCCGGGTGGTACGTTCCAGCAGAGGCAGGCCCAGTTCATCCTCGAGCTGCCGGACATGCACGCTGACAGCGGACGACGAGCGATGCAGGAGTTCCGCCGCGCGGCGAAAGCTACCGTGTTCCGCCACCGCCACAAAGGTTTCGATCTGCCGGAGTTTCATTGCTTGGGAAATCAAGATAATGCTTTCAATAATATCGATTGTCCCATCAGTTGGCCGGTGGTGGAATAGGCGGCAGATTCCACTCCGGAGGACAAACGCCATGAAAACATTCCAGCGGGCCACAGGTCCAGACACCGGCCTCATTCCACAGCGCCAGGCCGGGCCATACCGTGCTCTTCCGAAACCAGAGGCACGCCCCGGACACGGCAAGAAGGGCCGCGGGTACCGGCCGGGCATCCTCGCAGGGTATCGGGCGCTGGCGCTGGGCCTGCTGCTGGCCGTCGCCGGCCTGCCCTCCCAGGCACAGCAAGCGCGGCCCGAAGGCGCGGAAAACTTTCCATCAAAGCCCATCCGGATGATTCTGCCCCTGTCGCCCGGCAGCAGTTCCGAAGCCGGCAGCCGCTTCGTGGCCGAGAGGCTCGGCCTCGCGCTTGGAAGTTCAGTGGTGTCGGAGAACCGCCCGGGCGGCGCCACCAAGATCGCCTTGCAGACACTGCTCTCGGCACCCGCCGACGGCCATGCCATCCTGATGCTCTCGCCGACCATCATGGTCGTGAATCCGCTGACCATCGAGGGCTGGGACATCGACGTGCAGAAGCGGGTCCGCCCGCTGGTGCAGGCCACACGCACTACCGCCACGCTGGTGGTGAGCGAGGAATCGCGCTGGCGAACACTCGATGAACTGCTGGCGTCAGCCCGGAAGAACCCGGAAAGCATCAGCGTGGCCAACTATTCCGGCACCTATCTGCTCGGCCTGAACCGGCTTGCCGGCGCCGCGGACGTACAATTCAACACCGTCTCCTACAAGGGTGCCAGCCAGGCCCTCACGGACGTCATCGGCGGCAGCGTGGATGCCGCATTCCTCGACATCGCCGCCGCTCTGCCTCTGGTGGAATCCGGCAAGCTGCGCGCGCTTGCGGTAACATCGCCATCTCGTTCGGCCTTGCTGCCCGAAGTGCGGACGGTCAGGGAAGCCATGCCGGCGCTGCATGATTTTGATTTCGGCGTATGGATCGGCTACGGTGTGCGGGCCGAAACGCCTGAACCGGTCGTGAAGCTGCTGGAAAGCGCCCTGCTCGCCATCCTGCGTTCCCCTGAATATCAGGCATTCAACCGTACCAATGGCAACCCGGAACTGATTGCCGGAGACAGCGCGTCGCTGTCTCGCCAGATCGAAGTGGAAACGGAGCAGCTGAAAAGCACGCTGGCCGCCCGCAGATAGCCCCCCCGAGCATCCGTTCCAACTCATTGCCCCCCTTGTCCATGCCGCTGCCAGCCTCGATCCGCCAGAACCTGACCCTGCCCCTGATTGCCGCACCCATGTTCCGGATCAGCGGACCCGACCTCGTCATCGCCGCCTGCCGCAACGGCGTGATCGGGGCATTCCCCACCCTGAATGCCCGGACGCCCCAGGAACTCGACACCTGGCTCCGACGCATAGGCGAAGGTCTGGCCGGCGCCCCCGGCAAGGTTGCTCCGTGGGCCGCCAACCTCATCATCGGCCGCGAACCCCGCCGGCTGGAAGGCGACATGGAAGTCCTGCTGCGCCATGGCGTACGCCTCGTGATCACCAGCGTCGGCTCGCCGGCCGCCGTCGTTCCGGCCCTGCGCGCCGCGGGCTGCCTGATACTGGCCGACGTCGCCACCCTGCGGCATGCGCGGCGAGCCATCGATGCCGGGGCGGACGGCCTGGTGCTGTTGACGGCGGGCGCGGGCGGCCAGACGGGCTGGCTCAATGGGTTTGCCTTCGTGCGCGCGGTACGGCGGTTCTTTGACGGCCCCATCGTCCTCGCCGGCGGCATGTCCGACGGCGCGGCGCTCTGGGCCGCGCGGACGCTGGGCTGCGACCTGGGCTATATGGGCACCCCTTTCATCGCCACCCACGAAAGCATGGCGAGCGCGGAATACCGGCGCATGCTGGTCGATGCCTCGGCCGACGATATTCAGCTCACGCGGGCGATCACCGGCCTGCCGGCCAACATCCTGCGGCCTTCATTGCTGGCGGCGGGCCTGGACCCGCAACAGCTGGACGAGGGCATCACGCCCGAGCGCGCCCGCGAACTGTTCGGCATCAGCCGGGAAAACGGCGCCGCGCACACCCGCCGCTGGAAGGACATCTGGAGCGCCGGCCATTCGGTTTCGGGCGTGAAGGCCGTCTCCAGTGTGGCGGAACGGATACGGCACATTGCCGTGGAATATGACCAGGCCCGGGAGCGGACCCGGGCGCTGCTGGAATGAAGGGTTCCCGCCCGCCGCCGGAGGCGCCCATCCGGCACCGGCAAGCGCGGGGCGGCCGCCGGTTGCCCGGCGCCCGGATTCAGGCCTGCACGACGTCGGCCGGCTGGCGCATCAGCAGCGCAAGCAGCAGCGCGAGTTCCTGACGCATTTCGCGGCGATCGACGACCATGTCGATGGCACCTTTTTCGAGCAGGAATTCCGAGCGCTGGAAGCCTTCCGGCAGCTTCTCGCGCACCGTCTGCTCGATGACGCGAGGCCCGGCAAAGCCGATGAGGGCCTTGGGTTCCGCGATCACCACGTCGCCCATGAAGGCGAAGCTGGCCGACACGCCACCCATGGTCGGGTCGGTGAGCACACTGATGAACGGCAGGCGCTGGGCCGCCAGCCGGGTCAGCATGGCATTGGTCTTGGCCATCTGCATGAGGGAGAACAGGCTTTCCTGCATGCGCGCACCGCCGGAAGCCGCCACACAGATGAAGGGAGTACGGTTGTCGATGGCCGCCTGCACACCGCGACAGAACCGCTCCCCCACCACCGACCCCATGGAACCGCCCATGAATTCGAATTCGAAGCAGGCCAGAACCACCGAAACGGAATGGATGGAGCCGCTCATCACGACCATGGCCTCGGTTTCGCCCGTCTGCTTGACGGCTTCCGACACGCGTTCGGGGTATTTGCGCGAGTCCCGGAACTTGAGGGGATCCATCGGCCGGGTGTTCTGGCCGATCTCGACCCGCCCTTCCGGGTCCAGCAAGGCATCGATACGCATGCGGGCATCGATGCGCATGTGATGGCTGCAGTTGGGGCAGACGTTCAACGTCGCCTTCAGGTCTTCTTTGTAGAGCACCGATTCGCACGCCGGGCACTTGACCCATACGCCTTCCGGCACCCGCTTGTTGGATCCGCTGTCGCCCCCGTTGCGATTGATGCGCGGGGGAAGGATCTTGTCTATCCAGCTCATTGTTCTTTCCCGAATGGTCCCGGCCTGGCCGGGCGGTTTGCAACGCCCGGACGGGCCATCAGCCGAGCACGGCGCGAATGCCGGCCAGCCAGCCGGCGGCCGCCTCGATGGCGCGCGCGTCGGCTTCCTGTTCCGAAAGCCCTTCGGCCTGGGCCGCCCGCAGCGCCGCTTCCATGGTTTCGATGATCTTGCTGCCGATGACCACCGCATCGGCGCATTCCGAGAGCCGCTTCGCGCTCTCGGCGTCGCGGATGCCGAAGCCCACCCCCACGGGCAGGGTGACGTGGCGGCGGATCAGTTCCAGGCGCGCCGCCACTTCGCCGGTGTCGAGGTTGCCGGCGCCGGTTACGCCCTTGAGTGATACATAGTAGACATAGCCGCGCGCCACTTCGCCGACGGCGCGCATGCGGGCATCGGTGGAAGTGGGCGCCAGCAGGAATATGGGATCGATGCGGGCGCGGCCCAGCATGCCGGCGAATTCCTTGATTTCCTCGGGCGGGTAATCGACGACCAGGACACCGTCCACCCCGGCCTGACGGGCCGCGTCGACGAAAGCCTGCTGGCCCATGCGCTCGATCGGATTGGCGTAGCCCATCAGCACGACGGGCGTGCGATCGTCTTCGCGGCGAAACTCGGCCACCATGTCAAGCACCTGGCGCAGCCCGGTGCCGCGGGCGATCGCCCGTTCCGCGGCGCGCTGGATGACGGGGCCGTCCGCCATGGGATCGGAAAACGGCACACCCAGCTCGATGACGTCGGAACCGGCGCGCACCAGCGCATGCATGAGCGCGGGGGTCGCGGCCACGGAGGGATCGCCCGCCGCAATATAGGGGATCAGGGCCGTACGGCCCGACAGACGGGCAAAGACGGCCTGCAGCCGCTCATTCGAAGCATTCATTGCAACGACCTTCTTCATTACAACTGTATGCCGCTGCATTCCGCAACGGTATGCATGTCCTTGTCGCCGCGGCCCGACAGATTGACCAGGATGATCTTGTCGCGGCCCAGCGAGGGCGCCATCTTCACCGCCTGCGCAATGGCATGCGAGGATTCGAGCGCCGGCATGATGCCTTCATAGCGGCAGCAATCGTGGAAAGCCTGCAAGGCCTCATCATCGGTGATGCAGGCGTAGGACGCCCGGCCGCTGTCCTTCAGCCAGGCGTGTTCCGGCCCGACACCAGGATAATCGAGCCCCGCCGAGATGGAATGGGTCTCGATGATCTGGCCGTTGTCGTCCTGAAGGACATAGGTGCGGTTGCCGTGCAGCACGCCGACGGCGCCGGCATTGAGCGAAGCCGCGTGCGCGCCGGAGCCCAGGCCGCGCCCGGCGGCTTCGACCCCCACGAGGTGGACTTCGGGACGGTCGATATAGGGATGAAAGATGCCCATGGCATTCGAACCGCCGCCCACGGCGGCGACGATGTAGTCCGGCTGACGGCCGGCGTCTTCAGGCATCTGTACCAGGCATTCCTCGCCGATGACCGACTGGAAGTCGCGGACCATCATGGGATAAGGATGGGGACCGGCCACCGTGCCGATGATGTAGAACGTCGTTTCGACATTGGTGACCCAGTCGCGCATGGCTTCGTTCAGGGCATCCTTGAGCGTGCGCGAACCGGATTCCACGGGCACCACGGTGGCCCCCAGAAGCTTCATGCGATAAACGTTGGAGGCCTGGCGGCGGACATCTTCGCTGCCCATGTAGACCACGCATTCCAGGCCGTAGCGGGCCGCCACGGTCGCCGTCGCCACACCGTGCTGGCCGGCGCCGGTCTCGGCAATGATGCGCGGCTTTCCGAGGCGCCGCGCCAGCAGGATCTGCCCGATGCAATTGTTGACCTTGTGGGCGCCGGTATGGTTGAGGTCTTCGCGCTTGAACCAGATCTGGGCCCCGCCCAGTTTTTCCGACCAGCGGCTGGCATGATAGACCGGGCTGGGCCGGCCGACGAAATGCTTGAGTTCGTATCTGAATTCCCGCAGGAATTCCGGGTCATTGCGATAGCGCTCGTAGGCGGCCTTCAGTTCGTCCAGCGCATGCACCAGCGTTTCGGCCACGAATGAACCGCCATACTGGCCGAAGTGCCCCGCGCTGTCGGGTAGGGTGTAGGGTTCCAAATCTGTACTCTCTTGTTTCACGGCGAAAACGCCGTGTATCAGGCACGGACGATAATCCGGCATTTTAGCAGCCCCGCGCCCGGTGCCGCGCCTTTTGCGCCTTCGCGCCGGCACTCATGACCGGGCCGCCTCGACCCCCGTCAATTCATTGAGCGCGCTCAATGCCCGCGAAATCTGTTCGCCGCTGCGCACTTCGATCGTGAACACCATGTGCGCCAGCGAGCGGCGGCTGTGGGTATTGACGCTGATGACGTTCAGCCGCAGCTTGGCGAAGACATCGGACAGGTCGCGCAGCAGGTTGGGCCGTTCCTGCGCGTGGATGCTGATATCGACCGGATACACCGCTACGCCCGTGTCCCCCCATTCGACCTCGATGAGCCGCTCGGGCTGACGCGCCGCCAGCGCGGCATAGGACGGACAATCGCTGCGATGGATGGACACCCCCCGGCCACGGGTCACGAAGCCCCGGATGGCGTCGGGCGGCGCCGGCCGGCAGCAGCGCGCCAGCTGGGTCAGGAGCGAATCCACCCCCACCACCAGCACACCGCTCTTGCCACTGCGCGAGACGCTGCCGCTGCCCAACTGGTAGATCTTGGCCGCATCCGCGGATTCCTGCTGCTCATCGCGGGCTTTCTGGCCGCTCAGCAGGTAATCGATCTGGCGCAGGCTGAATTCTTCCTTGGATACCGCCACATAAAGATCGTCGGCGCGCGCGAACCCGAGCTGCTGGGCGAGCTGTTCCATGCCCAGCGCCGTTCTGCCCAGGCGCTGCAGTTCCTTTTCGACCAGTGTCTGGCCATGCGCGATGCGCTGCTGCAATTCCACGGCATTGAACCAGGCCCTTACCTTGGCGCGGGCCCGGGGGCTGGCGAGAAAGCCCAGCTGCGTGTTCAGCCAATCGCGCGACGGGCCGCCGGATTTGGCCGCAATGATCTCGACGATCTGGCCGGTGTGCAGCGGCGTCGACAGGGGCACCATCTGGCCGTCGACGCGCGCGCCCCTGCAGCGATGCCCCAGGTCGGTGTGCAGGTGATAGGCGAAATCGACCGGCGTGGCGCCGGCGGGCAATTCGATCACTCTTGCCTGCGGCGTCATCACATAGATGCGCTCTTCGGCCTGCACCGGTGCAGGCCCGGTCGGGGCGTGCTCCCCGGCCGCTTCCCCATCCCAGGAAAGCAGCTGCCGCATCCACGAGAGCTTCTGGTCATAGCCGGAGCTGGCCGCCACCTTGCCGCCGCGCGGCCCCGCTTCCTTGTAGAGCCAGTGCGCGGCCATGCCGTACTCGGCGAAGCGGTGCATTTCCTCGGTGCGGATCTGGATCTCGAAACTGCGCCCCTGTTCATCCACCACCACGGTGTGCAGGGAACGATAGCCATTGGGCTTGGGGCGGGAAATATAGTCGTCGAATTCATCGGCCACCGGCGCCCAGATCGAATGCACCAGCGCCAGCACCGCGTAACAGCTGCGCTCGTCGGCCACGATCACGCGCAGCGCGCGCAGATCGAAAAGCTGCTGGAATTCGAGCCCCTTGTTGCGCATCTTGTTCCAGATGCTGTAGATGTGCTTGGGCCGGCCATATACCCTGGCCTGGATGCGGGCCTCGGACAGCACGTCCTGCAAACGCTGCACGGCGGCTTCAATGAAGGCCTCGCGTTCGACACGCTTTTCTTCGAGCTGGCCGGCGATCGACCGGTAGATGTCGGGCTCGGTGAAACGAAAGGCCAGGTCCTCCATTTCCCACTTGAGCTGCCAGATGCCCAGACGATTGGCCAGCGGCGTATACAGCTCCATGGTTTCGCGCGCCAGTTCGACGGGGTAAGGGATCTTGCTGGCCGCATGCCAGCGCAGGGATTGCAGCCGCGATGCCAGCCGGAGCACGACGATGCGCAGGTCGGCCGCCATGGCCAGCAGCATCTTGCGGCGCATCTCTTTCTGGTCCTGGCCCTGCGGCCCCCGCTCGGTGACCGCGGTGCCGGCGATGTGACCCAGCCGCAGCAGGCTGCGCGCGCCCTGGACCAGGGTCGCCACCGCCGGGCCAAAGGCCTTGCGCACGAGATCGACATCGGAATGGCCCTGCCCCGTCCCGGCCGGCGGCATCATGGTCAGCACCGCCGCCGCCCGCGCCTGCGCATCTGCCCCGATTTCGGCCAGTATGACGGCAACCCCCGCCGCATGCACCCCGAGCGGCTCGCCGGTATCGGCCCGCCGCCGCATCAGGACGTCGGCCCCCAGCTCCACCGCCTCGCGCAGCAGCTTGCGACCCGCTTCGTCCAGGTTTTTTTCGGCACGCTCGCGCCATGCCTCATCGAACGGGGAGGTTTCAGAAATGGGAACGGAAGGCTTGGTCATGATCACAGGAATTGCAGGGTGAAAAGCATTGCTTCGCGGGCAAACCCCTATACTACCTTTACAGCCCCGATGCGGCGACCTTGCTCTTATGCCCATGAACGACACCCCACCGGCCATCCAGTCCCTGCTCATCGTCTGGCACTCGCGCACCGGCGCCGCGCACCAGCTCGCCCAGGCCGCCCGCGAAGGCGCCCGCGACGCACTGCGTGAACTGAACGCCGAAGGCAATCTGGAAATCATTCTGCGCGGCGCGGCGGACGCCTCGGTGGAAGACGTCCTGAATGCCGGCGCCTATCTGTTCTGTGCGCCCGAGAATCTCGGCTCGCTGAGCGGCGCCATGAAGGAATTCTTCGACCGCAGCTATTACGGCGTGCTGGACCGGATCAGCGGACGCCCGTACGCCCTGGCGATCGCCGCCGGCAGCGACGGCAGCGGCGCAGTCAGGCAGGTGGAACGCATCTGCACGGGCTGGCGCCTGCGCGCCGCGGCCCCGCCCTATATCGCCCACACGGAGGCCCAGACGCCCGAGGCGATCCTGGCGGAAAAAACACTGACGGACGCCCAGCGCGAACCGGCCCGGACACTGGGCGGCACCCTGGCAGCGCTGCTGGCCTAGTGGGGCATCTGAAACCGGAAGGACGGACGCCGGCGCCTGTGGCGCCAAAACAATCATGCCCGGCTCAGCCTTGCCGTGAACGGCCCGGCTGAGCCAGCACATGATCAGCGCAGCGCGGCGGTGACGACGATCTCGACCTTGTAGTCGGGGTTGGCCAGACGCGCTTCCACTGTGGCGCGCGGCGGCGCATTGCCCGGGGCGACCCAGGCATCCCAGGCCCGGTTCATCGCATCGAACTCCTTCATGTTGGCAACAAAGATCTGCGCCATCAGGATGCGCGACTTGTCGGTGCCGGCCGTGGCAAGAAGGCGGTCGATGGTGGCCAGCACCTGCGCCGTCTGCCCTTCCATGTCGAGCCGGGCATCATCGGGGACCTGCCCGGCCAGATAGGCCACGCCGTTGTAGACGGCCATGTCCGACAGACGTTTTTCTACATTGACACGTTCAATTTCCTGCATTGTTTTTCTCCGAAATTGCATTCTGATGAAAGACTCCGGCCCGGGGACCGGCCGGAGCGTACCCGCCCCCTCTCTTTCCCTAAAGCCTCGGTCGCGAAGGAAGGCGGCGTCGCGCATCCCCTGCGCCAGAGCGGGGTTGCGCCGGGTGCCCGGGATGCGGGACCAGACCCGCATCCCGGGCCGCGATCATGCCGGCGGCAATTGGAAGACCTGCCGCAGATAAGCCAGGTACGCGGGATCCTCGCACATGGTTTTTTCTGGAGTATCGGACACTTTTGCAACAGGCTGCCCGTTGCAGCGGATCATTTTCATGACGATCTGCAGCGGTTCGTGCCCCAGATCGTTGGTGAGATTCGTGCCTATGCCGAACGAAATACGGCAGCGCCCGGCGAAATGCCGCGCCAGCGCAATGGCGCGCGGTATCGTGAGCGCATCCGAAAACACCAGGGTCTTGGTGCGCGGATCCGTCCGGTTCGCCTCGAAATGATCCAGTACCCGCTCGCCCCAGACGAAAGGGTCGCCGGAATCGTGGCGCGCCCCATCGAACAGCTTGCAGAAGTACATGTCGAAATCCCGCAGGAAGGCATCCAGGCCATAGGTATCCGACAGGGCGATGCCCAGATCGCCGCGGTATTCGCGTGCCCAGACCTCGAGGCCATAGACCTGGGAATCGCGCAGGCGAGGCCCCAGCGCCTGGCAGGCCTGCAGGTATTCGTGCGCCATCGTGCCCAGGGGGGTCACACCATGGCACATGGCCATCCACACATTGCTGGTGCCGGCGAAATGCGGGCCCATCTGTGCCTTCATGGTGCACACGACTTCGTCGTGCCAGCGCTTGGAAAAACGGCGGCGGGTGCCGTACTCGGCCACCCGGAAGTCGGCCAGCGACGGGTCGCTGGTCACGAGCCGCATTTTTTCCTGCAGGCGGCGGCGGCCTTCTTCCCAGCCCGGCTCTTCGCAAACGTTGCGGAAATACACTTCGTTGACGATGGCCAACACGGGAATCTCGAACAGAATCGTATGCAGCCACGGGCCCTTCACGGATATGGCGATCTCGCCTTCCTTTTCGCCTTCGGACACGGTGATGCAGCGCTCGGGAAGATGGAACAGGCCCAGGAAATCGATGAAATCGCTCTTCATGAAGCGCAGGCTGCGCAGATATTCGAGCTCTTCCGCGGTGAAGCGCAGCTGGCAGAGCTGATGCAGTTCTTCGCGGATTTCTTCCAGATAGGGCCGCAGATTGATATCGGGCGTACGGCACTTGTAGCGATACTCGACCTGAGCGGCGGGAAAATGGTGCAACACGACCTGCATCATGGTGAACTTGTACAGGTCGGTGTCCAGCAAGGAGGTGATGATCATCGTTCTTGGTATTGGGGGGACAGCCGGCAGGAATTACCATAGCACAGTCCAGCGGGCGCCCGCAGCCGCGAACACCCTCGCAGTGAAGCACCCGGCACGCGCGCCGCCCGGATGTCAGCCGCAGCACGGGCCTGGCCGCCGGTCCGGAACCTGGCCGGCGCAAGGGTTGTTCCGGAACCACTACCCGGGATTAGGTAAAATCCCTTAATTGATTCTGGAGTGCTGAAATGACCCATGTCGTTACCGAAAACTGTATCAAATGCAAGTACACGGACTGCGTCGACGTCTGTCCCGTGGATTGCTTCCGGGAAGGGCCCAACTTTCTGGTGATCGACCCCGACGAATGCATCGACTGTGCGGTATGTGTCCCCGAGTGCCCGGCCAATGCCATCTTCGCCGAAGAAGACGTCCCCAAGGACCAGGTACCGTACATCGAACTGAACGCGGAACTGTCGCCGCAGTTCGAAATGATCAACCGTTCCCGGGATCCGCTGCCCGACGCGGACGAATGGAATGGCAAGCCGGACAAGCGTCAATATCTGGAAACCTGAGATCCGGTTACTGGTAAACCCCTATTCCTGTCACAGAACGATAAGATCACGCTAGTAACATCAGGTCATTGTCCGGACTTTTGAAACGGGCGATCAGCCTGACACACACTAGACAGACGGAAGAATAACAATGCTGTATGACCTGCACGAGATCCAGCGCGCCTTTCTGAACCCGCTGGCACGCTTTACGGATTCGGGTTCACTCCTGTTCTCGCACCCGTACAGCCCCCTGGCCTACACCCCCGTGTCGCGCCACATAGCCGCAACCTACGAACTGGTGCACAGGCTGGGCAAAGATTACGAGAAGCCGCTGTGGCATCTGGAACACACCGAGATCGACGGCCAGCAGGCCGCCGTCACCGTCGGCAACGTGTTCCAGAAGCCGTTCTGCAATCTCATCCATTTCGAACGCGCCCTGCCCGCCGGACGGCCCGCCGACCCGCGCGTCCTGCTCGTTGCGCCGTTGTCCGGACACCACGCCACGCTGCTGCGCGACACGGTGCGCGCACTGTTGCCCCGCCACGACGTTTATGTCACCGACTGGGTCGATGCGCGCATGGTTCCCCAGTCGCAGGGGCCGTTCCACCTGAACGACTACGTGCACTACGTCAGGGATTTCCTCCGCCTGCTGGGGCCCGACACGCATGTGATCTCAGTCTGCCAGCCCACGGTGCCCGTGCTGGCCGCCATCGCGCTGATGGCGGCAGAAAACGACCCCTGTCAGCCCAGGAGCATGGTCATGATGGGCGGCCCCATCGACACGCGGGAATCCCCCACCCAGGTGAACAGGCTGGCCACCACCAAGCCCTATTCCTGGTTCGAAGACAGCGTCATCCATCGCGTTCCGGCCCGCTATCCGGGCGCGGGGCGCCGCGTGTATCCGGGCTTTCTGCAGCATGCCGGCTTCGTCGCCATGAATCCCGACCGCCATCTGAAGTCCCACTACGACTTCTATCTGGATCTGTTGCGCGGAGACGACGACGACGCCGAATCGCACCGCCGCTTCTACGATGAATACAACGCGGTGCTGGATCTGCCGGCCGAGTTCTACCTGGACACCATACGCATCGTCTTCCAGGAACACCGCCTGCCGTGCAAGACCTGGGAAATCGACGGCCGCATCGTCGACCCCGCCGCCATCTCGAAAGTGGCGCTGCTCACCATCGAAGGCGAGCTCGACGATATTTCCGGGCTGGGCCAGACACGCGCGGCGCTCGACCTGTGCAGCAACATCCCCGACAACCGGAAAGCCCATCACACCGCCCTGAAGTGCGGCCATTATGGTATTTTCTCTGGTCGCCGCTGGCGCCAGAACATCTGCCCGCTGATCGCCGATTTCATCCGTCAGGCCTGAAATGACACGCCCCCCTAGGGGGCTTCAGCCTCCCAGGGGCTGCCGGGCGAAGGCTGACATGCCGGCCGGGCGTGGGCCCGGGTTTTGCACGCCTGCCTGGGGCGGGGCGCCGGCACTTTTCCATCCGCCACCCTGAACGACTCGCGGCAACCCGTGCCGCGCCTGCTTTTCCATGACCGCTCATTCGCTTGCCGATCGCCTCGACGCCCTGCTGCCGCAGACACAATGCACCAAATGCGGCTACGACGGTTGTCGCCCCTACGCGGAAGCCATGGCCGGGAACACTGCGGCGATCAACCGCTGCCCGCCGGGCGGCAGCGCCGGCGTCGAGGCGCTGGCCGCCTTGTTCGGGCGCGAGCCCCTGGCCCTGGATCCCGCCTGCGGGCGGGCGCCCGACCATCTGCATATCGCCCTTATCGATGAAACGCATTGCATCGGATGCACATTGTGTATACAGGCATGCCCCGTGGACGCCATTGCCGGCGCGAACAAGCTGATGCATACCGTCCTGCCCGATCTCTGCACCGGCTGCGAACTCTGCGTCGCGCCCTGCCCGGTGGATTGCATCGACATGGTGCCGGCCGGCCGCGAATGGACCCGTACCGATGCGGACGCCGCCCGCCAGCGCCATGACCGGCGGCGCCGGCGGCTGGAACGGCAGCATGGCGAACCCGCCGGCCCGGCCGCGCGCACGCTGTCCAACAAGGCGCCGGTGGCTGCCATGCCCACCGGCGGAGCCGACAAGAAGAAACTGATCGCCGACGTGCTCGCCAAGGCGCGCGCGCGCCGACAAACGACATGAACGCAACGAAACGCAATGAAATCTTCCGGCGCCTGCGGGCCGCCAACCCCAGCCCCACGACGGAACTGGAATATGAAACCCCCTTCCAGCTGCTGATCGCCGTCATTCTCTCGGCACAGGCCACCGACAGGTCGGTCAATCTCGCCACGCGTCAATTCTTTCCTTCGCATGGCACGCCCGAGGGCCTGCTGGCCCTGGGCGAGGAAGGCCTGGCGCAATACATCAAAACGATAGGCCTGTACCGCGGCAAGGCCCGCAACGTCATTGCGACTTGCGGGATGCTGCGCGATCTGCATGCGGGCCAGGTGCCTGAAACCCGCGAAGCGCTCGAAGCGCTGCCCGGCGTCGGCCGCAAGACGGCCAATGTCGTCCTGAACACGGCCTTCGGCCACCCCACCATCGCCGTCGACACCCATATTTTCCGTGTCTCCAACCGCAGCGGCATCGCGCCGGGCAAGAACGTGGTCGAGGTGGAGCGCAAGCTGGAACGGGTAGTGCCCAAGGAATTCCGGCAGGATGCGCATCACTGGCTGATCCTGCATGGCCGCTACGTATGCGTGGCGCGCAAGCCGAAGTGCCCGCAGTGCGGCATCGCCGACCTGTGCGAATACAAGGCCAAGACCCCGGCCTGAGCCGCAGCGGGGCCACCGGACACCGCCCGCCGCACGGGCCGGCCCACCCGCCCGCCCCTCTCCTTTCCGTGCCGATACTGCATCGCAGCAAATATCGCCCTTTTCCAGGGTGATGCAGCGCAACATTCGAAGCATATGCGCGGCATCCATACAAGCCGGTAGTTTCCCTTTTCGGGTTTTCCAGAGACCTATGTAAAACCCGCATGGCGGCAAAGGTTGACACCTCGCATACTTTCCTCAACTCTACATGCAACCATGAAGTGTCCATGAGGCCGCAATGACCGACCACATACTCGAGACCAAAAATCTCGTGAAGGAATTCCGCGGTTTCGTCGCGGTGAACGATGTCAACCTGAAAGTGCGCCGCGGAACCATACATGCCCTCATCGGACCCAACGGGGCCGGCAAGACCACCTGCTTCAATCTGCTGACCAAATTCCTGCCTCCCACGGCCGGGCAGATCTTCTTCAACGGCGTCGAGATCACCCACGAAGCTCCGGCGGACATCGCCCGGCGCGGCATTATCCGCTCCTTCCAGATCTCCGCCGTCTTTCCGCAACTGAGCGTGCTCGAAAACGTGCGCATCGGACTGCAGCGCGGCACAGGGGAATCCTTCCGCTTCTGGCGCAGCGACAAGATCCTGAACCGGCTCAATGGCCGCGCCCTCGAACTGCTGGCGGAAGTCGACCTGGCGGAATTCGCCGGTGAAACCACGGTGAATCTGCCCTATGGCCGCAAACGGGCCCTCGAAATAGCGACCACCCTGGCCATGGACCCGGAACTCATGCTGCTGGACGAACCCACGCAGGGCATGGGGCATGAAGATGTCAGCCGTGTCACTCAATTGATAAAGAAAGTCAGCCAAGGGCGCACCATCCTCATGGTCGAACACAACATGAACGTCGTTTCCCAGATCGCCGACACGATCACCGTGCTGTCGCGCGGCTGCGTGCTCGCGGAAGGCCCCTATCAGGAAGTATCGCGCAACCCCGCCGTCATGGAAGCCTACATGGGCACGACCAGCGGCGAACTGCAAGGAGCCCATTGATGAGCATTCCCGCACTGGCCGTCCGCGATCTCCATGCCTGGTACGGGGAATCGCACGTTCTGCACGGCATCAGCTTCAGCGTGGGGCAAGGGGAAGTGGTCACCCTTCTGGGCCGCAACGGCGCGGGGCGCACCACCACCCTGCGCGCCATCCTCGGCCTCACCGGCATGCGCAAGGGTTCCGTGCGCATACAGGGCACCGAAACCATCGGCATGCCCACTTACCGGATCGCCCACCTCGGCATCGGCTACTGCCCCGAGGAACGCGGCATCTTCGCCAGCCTGTCCTGCGAGGAAAACCTGCTGCTGCCGCCTTCCGTGGGCACCCTGGGCGGCGGCATGTCGCTGGCCGAGATCTACGAAATGTTCCCCAACCTGCAGGAACGCCGCCATTCGCCCGGGACCCGTCTGTCGGGCGGCGAACAGCAGATGCTGGCGGTGGCCCGCATTCTGCGCACCGGGGCGAACCTGCTGCTGCTCGATGAAATCTCCGAAGGCCTGGCGCCGGTCATCGTCCAGGCGCTCGCCAGGATGATCACAACATTGAAATCGAAGGGCTATACGATCGTAATGGTGGAGCAGAACTTCCGTTTCGCCGCGCCGCTGGCCGACCGCTTCTACGTCGTGGAACACGGCCAGATCGTCGAACAGTTCGATGCTTCGCAACTGGAAGAGAAACAGGATGTACTGAACACACTGCTCGGCGTCTGAGCGGCACCGAATACAGGCCGCGAGCCTGCCAGCACAAGAACCATAATATCGCCGGGCATTCCGGCATCCTCAAGGAGACTCTTCGATGAAACTTCGCATCCTTCCGGCCGTCCTGGCCATGGCCGGCTTCGGCGCGGTCGCTCCGTCGCATGCGGTGGGCATCTCCGACGACGTCATCCGCATCGGTTTCATCACCGACATGTCGGGGGTGTACTCCGACATCGACGGGCCGGCGGGCGGTGAATCCATCAAGATGGCCATCGAAGATATCGGCGGGGAAATCAACGGAAAGAAAATCGAACTCCTGGTCGCCGACCACCAGAACAAGGCCGACATCGCCTCGGCCCGGGCACGCGAATGGTTCGATTCCCAGAAGATCGACGTCCTGATCGGCGGCACGAACTCCAGCACGGCCCTGGCCATGGCCGGCGTCGCCGCCGAAAAGAAAAAGCCCTTCATCTCGGTCGGCGCCGCGGCATCCGACCTGACGAACGCCCAGTGCTCACCCTACACTGTGCACTATGCCTACGACACCACCGCGCTGGCCCGCGGCACCGGTTCGGCGGTCGTGAACGCCGGCGGCAAGGACTGGTTCTTCCTGACGGCCGACTACGCCTTCGGCCATGCGCTGGAGCGCGACACCTCCACCGTGGTGAAAGAAGCCGGCGGCCGCATCGTCAACAGCGTGCGCGCGCCGCTGAGCACCACGGACTTCTCCTCCTTCATGCTGCAGGCGCAGTCCTCCGGCGCCAAGATCCTCGGCCTGGCCAATGCCGGGGGCGACTTCATCAACTCGGTCAAGGCGGCCCGCGAATTCGGCGTGACCCCGGGCATGAACCTGGCCGGGCTGCTGGTGTTCATCAACGACATCCATGCGCTGGGCCTGGATGCCACCCAAGGCATGTACCTGACTTCCGGCTGGTACTGGGACATGGACGACGAATCCCGCCAGTGGGCCGAACGCTTCCATGGAAAGTTCAAGCGCATGCCGTCCTTCCTGCAGGCCGGCGACTACTCCTCGGTATCGTTCTATCTGCGCGGCGTGAAGGAAACGGGCACCGACGATCCCGACACCCTCATGAAATGGATGAAGTCCAACAAGATCACCGACTTCTTCGCAAAGAGCGGCTATGTGCGCGAAGACGGCCGCATGATCTACGACATGTACCTCGTGCAGGTCAAGACACCCGCGGAATCCAAGCGTGAATGGGATTACTACAAAATCGTCGAGCGCCTGCCCGGCGAAAAGGTCTACGGCTCCCTCGAAGAGTCCACCTGCAAACTGGTGAAGAAGTAAACGCCTGAGCAGAAAGGTGCGTCCCGCCGCTTCCGTTGCGGCCGGGGCGCACGCGCCCCTGCGCATGCCATCCGCATCATCATGGATCACCAACGCATATGACTGACCTCTTCGGCATACCCATCCAAGCCCTGCTGGGCCAGGTGCTCCTGGGTCTCGTAAACGGCTCGTTCTACGCAGTGCTGTCCCTCGGCCTCGCAGTGATTTTCGGCCTGCTCAACATCATCAACTTCGCTCATGGCGCCCTTTACATGCTGGGCGCGTTCTTCGCCTGGATGGGGCTGTCCTACTTCGGGCTCAACTACTGGGTCATGCTGATCGTCGCGCCCCTACTCGTTGGCGCCTTCGGCATCATTCTCGAAAAAACACTCATCCGGCACCTTTACAAGCTCGATCACCTGTACGGCCTGCTGCTGACCTTCGGCATCACGCTGCTGCTCGAAGGCGTGTTCCGCAGCTTCTACGGCGTCTCCGGCCAGCCCTATTCCACCCCCGCGCTCCTGCAGGGCGGCGTCAACCTGGGCTTCATGTATCTGCCGATCTACCGCGCCTGGGTGGTCGTCGCATCCATCATCGTCTGCCTGGCGACCTGGTTCATCATCGAGAAAACCCGGCTGGGCGCACTGCTGCGCGCCGGCACCGAAAACCCCAAGCTGGTCGAAGCCTTTGGCGTGAACGTGCCGCGCATGGTCACACTCACCTACGGCTTCGGCGTGGCGCTCGCCGGCTTCGCCGGTGTGCTGGCCGCGCCGGTGATGCAGGTTTCCCCGCTCATGGGGTCCAACCTCATCATCGTCGTGTTCGCCGTGGTGGTGATCGGCGGCATGGGCTCCATCATGGGCTCCATCCTGACCGGCCTGGGCCTGGGCGTCATCGAGGGCCTTACCAAGGTGTTCTGGCCCGAGGCCTCCAACACCGTCGTGTTCATCATCATGGTCATCGTTCTTCTGCTGCGCCCCGCAGGCCTTTTCGGGAAAGAAAAATGAATCGTCAGCTCGCGATCTACATCATCATTGCGATCCTGATCGCACTGCTGCCGGCCATGGGCGCCTATCCCATCTTCGTCATGAAGATCATGTGCTATGCGCTCTTCGCCTGCGCCTTCAACCTCCTGCTGGCCTACACGGGCCTGCTGTCCTTCGGCCACGCGGCCTTTCTGGGCGGCGCAGCCTATGCGACGGGCCACTCGCTGGCGGTGTGGGGCCTGCCAACGGCGCTGGGCCTGGTCTTCGGCACCGCCGTGGCGGCCGTGCTGGGGCTGATCATGGGCATCCTGGCCATCCGTCGCAGCGGCATCTATTTCGCCATGATCACCCTGGCCATGGCCCAGATGATCTTCTTCTACTTCCTGCAGGCACCCTTCACCCATGGCGAGGACGGCCTGCAGGGCATACCGCGCGGCAGCATCCTGGGCATCGACCTGCGCAACGACCTGAACCTGTACTACCTGGTCCTGGCCATCTTCATCTTCGGTTTCATAGTGTGCTGGCGCACCGTGAATTCGCCTTTCGGGCAGGTGCTCAAGGCCCTGCGCGAGAACGAAGCCCGCGCCATATCGCTGGGCTACGACGTCGCGCGGTTCAAATTGCTGGTTTTCGTCATCTCGGCGGCGCTCGCCGGGCTGGCCGGCGCCACCAAGTCGCTGGTCTTCGTTTCCGCCACCTTGTCGGACGCCACCTGGCAGATGTCCGGGCTGGTGATCCTGATGACGCTCATCGGCGGCCTGGGCACCTTTTCCGGCCCGGTGCTGGGCGCCTTCATTGTCGTCATGCTAGAAAACAAGGTCGGGGAATTCGGCCGCGCGCTTTCGCAATGGACCGGCATCGAATGGTTCCAGGTGCTGGGCGAATCCGTCACCATGGTCATCGGCCTGATCTTCATCATCTGCGTAATGGCCTTCCGCCGCGGCATCATCGGCGAAGTATTGCACCGCTACGGCAAGCGCAAGGCCGCCGCCTGACGCCGCCGGGCGGCGCGCATCCGCCCCGGTATCGGCACGCGCTCAAAGGTCGGGCTGATGGACCCACTTGCCGTCGACCACCTTCACCATCACCCGCGCGCCCTCGTCGAGGCCCGCATGATCGTCGGGAGACATCGAAAAAACACCTTGCGAGGCCGGCAGTTCCCTGATCTGTTCCAGCGCATCGCGCAAGGCCTGGCGGAACTCGGGCGTTCCCGGCGCGGCACCCGTCTCGATCGCCTTCGGAATGGCCGCCCGGATCAGCAGCCCGGCATCCCACATGTAGCCACCGAACGTGTTGAGGGTGCCGGGACCGTACTTGGCTTCATACCGGGCCCTGTAGTCGAGTGCCGATTTCTTCACCGGATTGTCATCGGGAAGCTGCGCCGCCACCAGCAGCGGGCCGGCGGGAAGATACATGTCATTACAGGCCTTACCGCAAGCGCGCAGCACTTCGCTGTCGGCAGCGCCGTGGGTCTGGTAGATGATGCCCTTGTAGCCGCGCTCTTTCAGCTCTTTCTGCGGCACGACCGCGGGCATTCCCGAACCCGCCACCAGAATGCCATCGGGCTTGGCGGCAAGCAGCTTGCCCACCTGGGCAGCCACGCTGGTGTCGGAACGGCCATAGCGCTGGACGGCGGATATCCCGATGCCCCTGGCCGCCGCGGCTTCTTTCATGGCGTTGAGCCAGCCTTCGCCATAGCTGTCGCCATAACCGATGAAGCCGAGCGTCTTGACCCCCTGCTTAACCATGGCATCGGCCAGGGCATCGGCCATCAACCGGTCATTCTGCGGCGTCTTGAATACCCACTGGCGCGGCCCTTCCACAGGTTGGACGATGCCGGCATTGGCGGCAACGCTGATCATGGGCGTGCGGGTTTCGCCGGCCACATCCACCATGGCCAGGGAGCCGGGCGTCACCGAGGTACCCACCACGACATCGACCCGGTCGCCGTCGATGAGCTTGCGCATATTGCGCACGGCCACGGCGGGATCGGTAGCGTCGTCGAGCACGATGTACTCGATCTTCTGCCCCGCCACGCTGGTGGGCAGCAGAGACACAGTGTTGCGCTGGGGGATGCCCAGTGAGGCCGCCGAACCCGTGCTTGCAATCGTGATGCCGACCTTGACCTGGGCGACGGCCGCGAGCGGCAGGGCCAGAGCCATTGCCCCGGCCAGCACCGAAAGCCGGATGGGCCGCTTTCGACCGAAGAACGCCGGCCTGTCGGCCCGGGCTTCTTCGCCGCAATGCAGAGGCGCCTTCGGCGCCGTATTGATCCTACATCGCTTGGCCCCGCCCAGAAGGTCGAGGCTTGCGTTCAGGCCCGTGGTCATCGTGTTTTGTCGCATCATATTGTTGATCGCGTGAAAGAATTGGACAAAGTTTTGCCCGCCGGGAACCCTTCGCTCCTGACGAAGTCGATTAACATGTATCCCTTGATCCTGTTTCGGAGACATTGTCGAAGTGGAAAAAATCACCCGACCTGACCAGGAATGGCAAGCCATGCTCTCGCCTGAAGAATATTACGTCACACGCCAGAAGGGAACGGAACGCCCTTTCACCGGCCGCTACTGGGACACGTTCACCCCCGGCATCTACCGCTGTGTGGGCTGCGGCACGCCGCTGTTCGTCTCGGATACGAAGTTCGATGCCGGCTGTGGCTGGCCAAGCTACTTCGAGGCGCTGGACCCTGCAATGGTGCGCGAAGAAAAGGATACCAGCCACGGCATGGTACGCACCGAAGTGCTGTGCAATGTCTGTGACTCCCATCTGGGCCATGTGTTCCCCGACGGCCCGCCGCCCACCGGCCTGCGTTACTGCATCAATTCACTTTCCCTGAAGTTCGAGCCCGAAGACTCATGAAGAAGTTCCTGTTCGACCTGTTCCCGCTGATCCTGTTCTTCATTGCCTTCAGGTTCACGGACATCTTCGTCGCGACCGCGGTGGCCATCGCCGCCGGCATCCTGCAGTTCCTGTGGCTCAAGCTGCGCGGCAAGGCCATCGAGGCCATGCACTGGATCAATCTGACAGTGATCATCGTCTTTGGCGGCGCCACCCTGCTGTTCCAGAACGACGCCTTCATCAAATGGAAGCCCACCGTACTTTACTGGGCATTCGCAGTCATCCTCCTGGGCGGCAAGTGGCTGTTCGGGCGCAACATCATGCACAAGCTCATGGGCGGCCAGATAGACCTTCCGCAGGCCGCCTGGGACAAGCTCAACGTCAGTTGGGCCGGCTTCTTCGTGGTGTCCGGCGCCCTCAATCTCTATGTCGCCTTTTCCGGCCATTTCACGGAATCCCAATGGGTGAGCTTCAAGGTATTCGGTCTTCTCGCCTTGATGATCGTCTTCATCATTGCCCAGTCCCTATGGCTGAGCCGGCACATGAAGGACGATTCCGAAACACCCCGCCTGCCCCAGGAGTCGAAAGAACCATGACCACGCATCCGGGCGCAAGCCCCGCCGCCGCGCACACCACCGACCGCGTCGGCCTGCTCCGCGAACGCCTGTCCGCGCTGGAACCCACCGAACTCGAAATCATCGATGAATCGCATCTGCATATCGGCCATGCCGGCAGCCGCGACGGGGCGGGACACTATCGCGTCATGATCGTGTCGCCCCGGTTCCAGGGCCTGCGCACCGTGGCAAGCCACCGTCTCGTATATGATCTCGTCCGCGATCTGATGCCCTATCCCATCCATGCCCTGGCGATCGAAGCCCGGGCGGCAACGTAAAGGAAATACATGAAAAGAATCGCCGTACTCGCCGCTGCCTGCGCGCTGGCCTTCCCGCTCCATGCCAAGGACATCGCCACCGTCAACGGGCAGGCCATCAGCGAAGAACAACTGAACCGCTTCGTGACGCTGCTGGTTGAACAGGGGGCGCAGGATTCACCTGAACTGCGCGAACAGGTCAAGCAGGAAATGGTCCACCGCCTCGTAGCGGTACAGGCGGCCCAGAAGGCCGGCATCGACAAGCGCCCCGCCGTCGAGCAAGAACTCGAACTGGCCCGCCAGGGCATCCTGGTGCGCGCGCTGATCGCCGATCACCTTGAAAAGAATCCGGTCACCGATGAAAAGATCCAGGCCGAGTACGACAAGATCAAGGCGTCTCAGGGCGACCGGCAGGAATACAAGGTCCGTCACATCCTCGTGCAGGAACAAAAGGAAGCCGAAGACCTGCTCGCCCAGATCAAGGCCAAGAAGGTCACCTTCGAAGACGCGGCAACCCAGCACTCCATCGACCCGGGCAGCGGCAAGAACGGTGGCGACCTGGGCTGGGGCCCGGCCTCCAACTACGTGCCGGAATTCGCCGAAGCAGTGGAAAAGCTGAAGAAGGGGGCAACCGCCGACGCGCCGGTCCAGACCCAGTTCGGCTGGCACATCATCCAGGTTGAGGACGAACGCCCGGTGGAATTCCCCGCTCTGGACGACGTCAAGCCGCAGCTCGAAGAAATGATGCGCCAGCAGCAGGTGGTGGAATTCCAGCGCAAGCTGGTCGACGACGCCAACATCAAATAGCCTGAAAACACGATATGGAACGATCGCAAGATCGTTCCATATCCATATCCGTTACCGCCGGATGGCATCGGGATGAGGGCGGCCGCCCGGCCCGGCGCCCACCCGCCCGGCCGGTCATTCCGTGCGGCTTACGGGCCGTCGATCTTGATGCCGGAGGTGCGGATGACTTCCCCCCAGCGCTGATACTCATGCTTCGTCCATGCATCTAGTTCAGCGGCCGTGGACGGTTCCGGATCGTTGCCGATGGCCAGCACCGCCTCTTGCACACCCGGAGACTCCAGGGAAGCCTTCAAGGCGCCGCTCAGTTTCTGAACCCTTTCCTCCGGCGTCCCCGAAGGAACATAGACGCCGAACCAGGCACTGTATTGCATATCCTTGTAGCCCAGTTCCTTAAGCGTTGGAACGTCGGGTAGAAAACGGGAGCGTACATCACCGAATGTCGCAAGCGCCCTGAGATTGCCGCCGTTGATTTGCGTAAGCACGGATCCCAGGGTGGTGAACATGACCGGAAGCACTCCGGCCATGACGTCCGTCATTGCACCGCTGTCCCCCTTGTAGGGGGCATGCTGCAGCTCAATGCCCGCGGCTCGCTGAAACATTTCCCCCGCCAGATGATTGGGCCCGCCGTGACTGGAAGTACCGTATGTCCTGTACGCCGGATCCGCCTTGGCCAGCGCGACGAACTCTTCCAGGGTCCGAGCCGGGGAATCGGCCTTCACCACGATCAGCCCCACAGCGGAAGACAAACGGCCCACCGCCTGAAAATCATTCAATGTATCGTAGGGCAGATCGAAGAAATGCGGGCCGACGGTCATCGGTCCGATGGATCCGAACATGATCGTATGCCCGTCGGGGCTGGCCCGGGCCACCGCGCGCGTACCGATCTGGCCGGACGCCCCGGGGATATTTTCAACATAGACCTGCTTGCCCAGAATCTTCGACATTTCCTGAGCAACCACCCGGCAAAGCACATCTCCCCCGCCGCCCGCCGAAAAAGGCACGACGAAGCGCACGGACTTGCTCGGAAACTCTTCAGACGCGAGCGCCACGCCCGATGCTGTCATCATTGCACTGGCAATCAATGCCGGCGCCACCCTGCTTAGCCATTTTTTCATCTCCGCTCCTCGTTATAGTAATGAATCATGTGACGGCCTCCCGGGCCGCACGCACTGCCACGTTGGTGCAGAATAGAGGAACGTCCTCCGGGCCCGCATCGGCTAAATCGACGATTTTGAATATTCCCTCGTCCGCCGCACATGTGGATTCCGTCGGTTACGACGATGCCACGAACGCGGCACGGGCCCTATGATTTCCCCAGGGTTCAACAACGCCGATACCGCATCAATCCCTTATGAAAAAACACTTCAACGACGCCAGGATAAAGACTGTCCTGATCGCGAATCGGGGCGAAATCGCCATCCGCATAGCCAGCACCCTTGCCGAGATGGGCTTTCGCAGCGTGGCCATCTACTCGCAGGACGATGAAGCAGCCCTGCATCACGCCATGGCGGACGAAGCCGTTGCCTTGCCCGATACCGGCCCCAGGGCGTATCTGGACATGCAGCGTTTGATCGATATCGCCCTTTCCAGGGGCTGCCAGGCGGTCCATCCCGGATACGGATTCCTCAGCGAGAATGCCCGATTCGCGGAAGCATGCCGGGCCGCGGGGTTGATCTTCATCGGCCCCCGCCCGGAAGTGCTGACGCTGTTCGGTTCAAAATCCCTTGCCAGACGTCATGCGCAGGCGCAGGGCATCCCGGTCTTGCGGGGCACGCACGACGTCCCTTCGCTCCAGGCCGCAAGAGACTTCATGCGCAGCCTGGACGCGGGCAGCGGCGTGATGATCAAGGCCGTCGCCGGCGGCGGCGGCCGCGGCATGCGCAAGGTCGCCTCAGAGGGCATGCTGGAAGAAGCCTTTGAACGCTGCCGCTCCGAGGCGCTGGCGGCCTTTGGCTGCGGAGACCTCTATCTCGAACAATATCTGCCCGACGCACGCCATATCGAGGTGCAGATTCTCGGCGATGGCACGACCATCACCCATCTCGGGGAGCGTGACTGCAGCATTCAGCAATCCTACCAGAAGGTGGTCGAAATCACGCCTTCGCCGGGCCTGTCGCCCAGCCTGAGAGCCCGCATTCTCGACGCGGCGGTCACCCTTGCAGGCTCGGTGAACTACGATAGTCTCGGAACATTCGAATTCCTGGTCAACGGGGACGGCGACAACGCCGAATTCGCTTTCATCGAAGCCAACCCGAGACTGCAGGTGGAACACACGATCACCGAAGAAGTGTCCGGCGTGGACCTGGTACGGACACAACTCGCGCTGGCCAACGGCCGGAGCCTGGAATCCCTCGGTCTGACGCAATCGCAATTGAGCCCGCCGCGGGGCTATGCCATCCAGTTCCGGGTCAACATGAGCCATGGACAGCCCCACCGGATCACGGCCTTCTCTCCCCCCGGGGGGCCCGGCGTGCGGCTGGACACCTGCGCTTACGCCGGATACACCCCCAATCCGAACTTCGACGCACTGCTCGCCAAACTCATCATCCACCATCCATCGCCCGACCTTCGGGACGCCGTACAGCGAGGCTATCGCGCCTTGTGCCAGTTCGACCTGCAAGGCACCCCCACCAATCTACCCCTGCTTCGCGACATCGCAGTGGATCCCGCCTTCCAGGAAGGCCGCTACACCACCGCATACCTGGCCGAGTCCAGGCCGCACAGCGCCGGAATCCACCCGCAGTACTTCATGGCCACGATTGCCGCGCCGCAGCAGGAAGCCGCGGCCGCCGTTGACCCGTCCCTGTCGCTGTTGTCCCCCGGAGACATTGCTTCACCGCTCGCGGGAACCGTGATCGAGATCTGTGTAGAGACAGGCCAGCGCATCGCCAAGGGCCAGACCGTGGCAATCGTCACCGCCATGAAAATGGAGCACCTGGTGGATGCCGCCACGGATGGAATCGTGCGGCGGATTCTGGTCGCCGGCGACACCATGGTGCAGCCTGGCCAGGTAATCATTGAAACGGAACCCTGCGATGAGCTACCCGACGGCGAAGCATCATCGCAGCCGTCGGCGGACACCATCACGCCGAGAAGCGATCTCGAGGACATCCGCGCCCTGCATGCGCTCACCCGGGACGAGGGCCGGCCCGACGCCGTCGCGCGCAGGCACGTCAACGGCATGCGCACCGCCCGGGAAAACCTGGCGGATTTGTGCGATGCGGACTCGTTCGTCGAATATGGCGCGCTGGCCGTCGCGGCCAGACGCCGCGAAATGGACATGGACGCACTACGGCGGATCAGCCCGGCCGACGGGTTCATCTACGGCATGGCCACCATCAACGCCGCCCTTTTCGGCCAGGCCCGCGGCCGCTGCTTCGTTGCCTCGTATGACTATACGGTTTTCGCCGGCACACAAGGCTACTTCGGCCACCGCAAGCACGACCGCATGTTCCAGCTGGCCGAACGCGCCCGCGTACCGGTCGTCCTGTACGCCGAAGGCGGCGGCGGAAGGCCGACCGACAGCGACAACCTGGGCGGCGTGAATCTGGCCAACCCGACGTTCTGGCATTTTGCCAGGCTCAGCGGCCTGGTGCCCCTGATCGGCATTGCGGCAGGCTATTGCTTCGCCGGCAACGCGGCCCTGCTCGGATGCTGCGACGTGGTCATCGCGACCCGGGATGCCTCCATCGGCCTGGGGGGACCCGTCATGATCGAAGGCGCGGGCCTGGGCAAAGTGGCCCCGCAGGCCGTCGGACCGGCACCACAGCAGGCGAGCAACGGCGTGGTCGATATTCTGGTGGACGATGAAGCCGCCGCGACGGACGCCGCGCGGCGGTATCTGTCCTACTTCCAGGGCCCGCTTTCCTCGTGGGAGGCGCCCCCTCAAGAAGCACTCCGCGATTGCATCCCGCAGCGCCGCACCCGCGCCTATGACATCCGGAAGGTAATGGAAACACTCGCCGACCGGGATTCCGTGCTGGAACTGCGCCCGGCGTTCGGCCAGGGAGCCATTACCGCCCTCATCCGGCTGGAAGGCCGGCCCCTTGGCCTGATCGCCAACAACCCCGCTTTCCAGGCCGGCGCAATCGGCGCGGAGGAAGCCGACAAGCTCAGCCGGTTCACCCGGCTGTGCAACGCCCACGGGCTTCCGATCCTGTCATTGTGTGACACACCGGGCATCATGGTCGGCCCCGACGCCGAACGTACGGCTGTCGTGAGGCACTGCGCCAATATGCTGATCACCGGCGCGGCCATGCGTGTGCCCTGCATCACGATCGTCCTGCGCAAAGCCTACGGGCTCGGCGCCATGGCCATGGCCGGCGGCAGCTTCCACCAGAGCTCATTTCTGACGCTGGCATGGCCAACGGCCGAATTCGGCGGCATGGGCCTGGAAGGGCAGGTCAGGCTCGGACACCGCAAAGAGCTGGAGGAGATCACCGACCCCCGACAGCGGCATGAGCGCTTCCAGGAGCTCGTCGACGCGCTGTACGCCCACGGCAAGGCCAGCAATATCGCCCCATTCCTGAGCATTGACGATGTGATCGACCCCGCCAGCACACGCGATTGCATCATCGCCGCACTGCAGACCACGGAAGCGGCCACATCCGTGACCGTCGAAGCACGCAGCTTCATCGGCGCCTGGTGACAGCCACGCCCCCTTGCCGGCGGCAGGGGGGCGGGCGGGCCCTAACGGGGTATCGAAGCGTCGCGGCGCAGACGCAGGCCCGCCGTCTCGCGGTCCCAGCACTGCGCATCCATTCCCTCTTCCCGGATCCGCTGTTTGATCACCTTGTTGGTCGGGGTGCGCGGCAGATCCTCGACCACCTTGAAGTATCTCGGCACCATGAAATGCGCCATGCGCGGCTGGAGGAACTCGACCAGCGCCACGAAGTCCAGCGACTGGCCGGGCACAAGGCACAACACCGCCAGGATTTCGTCCTCGCCATGCTCGCTGGGCACCCCGACCACCGCCGCATCGCGCACTGCGGGGTGCGCCAGCAACTCTTTTTCGACTTCGAATGAAGAAACGTTTTCACCGCGCCGCCGGATGGCATCCTTGATGCGGTCGACGAAATAGTAATCTCCATCCGCATCGCGGCGCAGCGCATCCCCCGTATGAAACCAGCCATTCCGCCAGGCCCGCGCCGTGGCCTGCGCATCGCCGTGGTAGCCATGGCTCATGGCATAAGGCATATCCGCGCGCAGGATCAGCTCGCCGGTTTCGCCGTCCGGCAACTCGCAATCGTTCTCATCGACGATCCGGGCCTCGATCCCCGGCCGCAAGCGGCCGCAGGTTCCCAGCTTGGCGGGATTCGGGCCGACGAACAGCGGCGTGGAAATCTCGGTCATGTTGTAGCCGGTATAGATGTCCACGCCGAAGCGAGCGGTGAAATCGGCATGCTGGTTGCTCAAGGGAACACTCATGGCGCGCCGCAAAGTATGGTCACGATCACGGTCCGACGGCGGCTCTTTGAGAAGAAAGGACATCATCACCCCGAGGAGCGTGGTGTGCGTAACCTGAAATGCGCGCACCGTGTCCCAGAACCGATGCGTCTTGAACGATTCCGTCACGGCGACCGAACCGCCCCGCATCAATGCGCTCCAGACGGCTCCCGCCCCGGCGACGTGGAACATGGGCAGGGTGATCAGGGTTCTGTCCTGTGCCGTCGCCTGCCCGTTCGGGATGTAGTTAGCGTAGACCTGCAGGGAAGACATCAGGACGCCTTTGGAGGGCCCGGTCGTGCCCGACGTGTAGATGACCGTCAGCGTGTCCCAGGGCTGCAGCGGCGTCTGGAGCGCGGCCGGCGTCTCCCCCGCGGCATCCATGACTTCGCCGGCCACGGTTTCAAGCCCCGCGGGGGCGCTGTGTTCACCGCCGAACACGATGGCCTTGCGCAACTGCCCGAGCGCCAGGCCATCGAGCCGGTCCACCAGAGAGGCATGCGTGACGAGCAGCCGGCCGCCGGAGTTCGCAATCACATGCGCCAGCAGCGCGCCACGATAGCCAATGTTGACGGGCACGTATACGGCGCCGATATAGTTCAACGCCAGCATGGCTCGCAGCAGTGTCTTCCCATTGGGCAGCCAGCAGACGACCATATCGCCCTGCTTGACACCCTGTGCCTGAAACGCCGCAGCCCAGGAGCGCACCTTCTCACGCAAGGTTCCGTAAGTCCAGCCCTCGTCCGGCGAGAACAGGACAAAAGGCTTGTCCGGTGTTTCTTGCGCCCGTCGATCGATCAACTCTCTTATGATGCAATCCCGCCGATCAGGCAGACGCTTGTCCATCATGCCAGCTCCTCTCTTTCAATGAAATTGGCGGGCGGCGCCATGCACCGCCCGTTCTCGTTCAGATATCCCCTGGCGCGCCCGCGCCTTCCCATGCCCGCAGCACTTCCGCGCCGCCCGGCCAGAGGCCCCGGACTCATGACATGCCCCCTGGATTTCCCTGGCCACCCGTCCCGAGAAGATGCTCGGTCACCGCGGCGGGGACGCCCCAGGCATGCAGCAGTTGCCCGCACCCTTGTCCGGCCGGCAGCGCCGGCCCGGGGCGGGCGGGCGATGTACGGCTGAAGCGGGGGGCCGGGGACGGCTGCAATACGCCCGCCGCATCGAAGAAGGCTTCGCGGGCGACATTGTGCCGGTGCCGGGGCGCCTCATCCCAGTCCAGCACCGGACTGACACACGCATCGGCGTCTTCGAGTAGCTCGCTCCATTGTGCGCGCGTGCGCGTCAGGAACAGCCGCGCCAGCGCCGCCCGCAAGGCCGGCCAGTCCCGCTTGTCGAAGGATTGGGCACAGTCATCGCCATCCAGCCCGCAACGCGCCCGCAATATGGCGAAGAACTGCGGCTCGATCGCCCCGAGCGCAATGTATTTACCGTCAGCGCAGACATAGGTGCTGTAGAAGGGCGCCCCTCCGTCCACCAGATTGTCGCCCCGCTGGCTGGAATAGCGGCCGGCCGCCTTCATCCCGTATTTGCTGGCGGACAGAAGCGCGGCGCCATCGATCATCGCGGCATCCACGACCTGGCCCATTCCCGATTGCCTGGTCTCGTGCAGGGCCGCCAGAATACCCACGGCAAGCAGCATCCCGCCGCCGCCGAAATCCCCCACGTAATTCAGGGGAGGAACCGGCGCCTGCCCGGCGGGGCCGATGGCATGCAGAGCGCCCGTCAGCGCAATGTAGTTGATATCGTGCCCGGCGCGCATCGCCAGCGGCCCCTCCTGCCCCCAGCCCGTCATGCGCCCATACACCAGCGCCGGCTGACGAGCCATGCAAACCTGCGGCCCCAGGCCAAGCCGCTCCATCACACCCGGACGGAACCCTTCGATGAGAACGTCCGTATTCTCGATCACAGCGAGCAAGGACGCGACCGCGTCCCTGGATCTCAGGTCGACCACCAGCGAACGCCTGCCCCGCGCCAGGACGTCGAAACGCGGATCGAGATCGTGCATGGAGCCTCGCGGGCGCACGATGCGCAGCACCTGCGCCCCGAGATCGGACAACAGCATGGTCCCGAACGGGGCGGCCCCCAGACCGGCCACCTCCAATATTCTGAGTCCCGACAAAGGACCGCTCATGAACTCTTCCCCCGATACATCATGCCCCCGCCCGATCAGATGGGCACAATCGCCCTGAACTTGGGCGGCATCAGGCTCTGCCGCCTGGCCGGAACCTGCCGCAGAAGATCCAGCAGGCGCTGCCGGGTTTCGCGCGGATCGATCACGTCATCCACACCGAACCCTTCGGCCGCCTTCACCGCGCTCACCTGCTCCCGGATCTCATCGATCAACGCCTGACGCCGCGCCCCCGGATCGTCGGCACGCTCGTATTCCTTCCGGTAGGCCACGTCCACGGAACCTTCGATCGACATGGCGCAGATCTCGGCTCCGGGCCACGCCAGGCACGCATCGGCGGAGAAACTGCGGCCCCCGCACATGGCCACATAACCCAGCCCATAGCCCTTGCGCAGCACAATGGAGAAACGCGGCACGGTGGCATGGCCCAGCTCGAACAGCATCTTGGCGCTGCGCCTGCCCAGCATCGTGCGCTCCGCCTGCGGGCCGATGGACATGCCGGGAATGTCCACCAGATAGACCAGCGGCAGGCCGTATGCATCGCACAAGGCAATGAAGTGCGCGCCCTTCTCCGCCGCCAGGCTGTCGAGCATACCGCCCTTGACCAGGGGCTGGTTGGCGATGAACCCGACGGGCCGCCCGCCGATGCGGGCCAGGCTGGTGACCAGATTGCCCGCATAGGTGGGCTTGATCTCGAAGACGCTGCCGATATCCGCCAGACCCGCCACCACCGCCCGGACATCGTAGGCCCGGCGCGTGTTCAACGGCACCATCCCGAGCAATGCCTCGGCATCCGGCTCGCGGTAGTCCTGCGCTATGGGCAGCGGCTGCCGCGCATTGGCGGGCAGGTAGGACAGGAACGACCTGATGGCCCCCAGAGCCTGACTCTCATCCTCGACGCCGAGGTCCGCCAAGCCATTGCGGTCGACCTGTTCTTGCGCGCCCCCCAAGGCCTGGGCACTGACATCCTGGCCGGTGCCCGCCTTGACGAGGGCCGGGCCCGCAAGACCCATTTCCGCCTGGCCCCGCACCATCACCACCAGATCGGCCATGCCGCAGAAATTCGTGTTCGCGGCGAATCCGGCGCCGAATACGGCGGCCACCATGGGCACCCAGCCGGATAGTGTCGCGAAATCCTGGAACAGCGGCGAAGACGGCGCATACAGCCGCGAGTTCTGCCCGTCCTGGATGCGATGCCCCCCGCCGTCCAGGAGCATGACCAGGGGCAGGCCGTCCGTACGGCAGCGTTGCATGGCACGCAACATCTTCTGCCTTCCCAGATGCCCCGCGCTCCCGCCGTAGACGGTGAAGTCCTGTGCCAGAACCATGACATACCGCCCGTCGATGCGACCCGATCCCACGACCAGACCGTCGGCCAGCGCTGGTCGCGGCAAATGCTGCGCCTGGATGAGCCCGCCGATCTCCTGGAACGTCCCGGGGTCGCACAAGCGTTCGATCCGTTCCCTGGCCGTCATCTGCGCCCGCTCGCGCTGGCGCGCGACCTGATCCGGCCGCTGGCCATCCAGCAGCGCCGCTTTGCGTCCTTGCAAATCAGCCAGGGACGATTCCAGCCCGGCATCCAGCGCCCCGGCTTGCCGAGGCGATTCGTCCTGCTCCGCCCCGATCTCCGCAGGAGCCAGGCGCAGCAGTGCGGCGCCTGGCTGCAGCACATCGCCTTCCCGCGCCAGGCAGGCCAGCACGACGCCCGAGCACGGCGCCATGACGGACTGCTCCATCTTCATCGACTCCACGATCGCAACGATTTGCCCGGTAACCACCGCGCCGCCGTTCTCGACACGCAACGCCACAAGGCGGCCGCCGACCTCCGAACGCAGCGGGATGCCGTCCCCGTGGTCCTCGTCGTCGCCCTCCGGGGGTTGCATGTCCGCCAGCGGCGCCGAAGCGCGTTCCGGCGCCAACAGACGGTGCGATATCTCGCCATCCGCCAGCGATGCCACATGTCTGAGCACGAAGCCGGTATCGAACCTGCCCAGAATCACCTCCGGATGCGCGAGCAGATTGCGCAGGAACGCCACATTGCTGGCTACACCTTCGATTCGTGTCTCGCACAGGGCCCGGTAGGCGCGGGCAAGCAGATTGCGCACATCATTGCCATTTATATGCACCACGAGCTTGGCCAGCAGCGCATCGAAGCTGCCGGGCAGGACGGCACCCGGAAAACCATGGGTTTCGATCCTGATGCCCGGCCCGGATGGCAGATCGAACGCCGTCAGCAGGCCGCTGCCCGGCACGACGCTGCCGTCGGCGCGGATTTCCTGCTGGTTGATACGCAGCTGCACGGCAAGCCCGCGCGCGGCCGGGATATCGGATTGCGACAGCCCCAGGCTGGCCAGCGTGCCGCCGGCGGCAAGCTGAATCTGCGCCTGAACCAGATCCACGCCCATGATTTCTTCGGTCACGGTATGTTCGACCTGCAGGCGCGGATTGGCCTCCATGAACACATGGCGCCCGCTGGCATCCAGCAGGAATTCGAAGGTGCTCAGCGTATGCACACCCGCCGCGCGCGCAAGCGCCAGCGCATCCCGGATGATGCGTTCACGCGCCTCCATCGCCAGCCACGGTGAAGGCGCGAACTCCACCAGCTTCTGGCTCCGCCATTGCAGGCTGCATTCGCGTTCCCCGAAATGGACGATTTCTCCGTCCCGATCACCGGCCACCTGTATTTCAATGTGCCTGGCACCTTCCAGATATTCCTCGACATAGACCGCATCCAGGCCGAATGCCAGCCTGGCCTCCGAGCATGCCGCCTCGTAAGCCGGCGCCAGTTCCTGTTCGGTCCGGGCGATTCGCATGCCGCGTCCACCGCCGCCGGCCAGGGCCTTGATCACGACCGGAGTTCCCGGCTGCAACGCCGCCATGAAGGCTTGCGCCCGCTCCAGGGAAACGGCGGTATTGGAACCGCGCGCCAGCGCGACGCCTTCCCGCTGCGCGAGGGCGCGAGCCGCCGCCTTGTCCCCGAACAGTGACAAGGTGTCGGGGGCCGGGCCGATGAAGGTCAGCCCGGCGTCGATGCAGCGCCGGGCGAATTCAGCGTTCTCGCTCAGGAAACCATAGCCGGGATGCACGGCATCGCAACCGCGGCCGTGCGCGATCTCCAATAAGCGATTCATATCGAGATAAGCCCGCACGCCGGCCCCGCCCAGCGCCACGGCCTCGTCGGCATGCCGGGGATGCAGCCCCCGGGCATCCTCATCGGCATATACCGCCACTGTCGGCACGCCAAGGCCGGCCGCGGCACGGGCCACGCGAATGGCGACCTCTCCACGATTGGCGATCAGTATCTTCCTGAAAGTCTTGCTCATCGGGTCTCGCATGTATCAGTTCGGGTCCAGGCGGATGTTGAGCGGCTTGACGATCTCTCCCCATTTGCTCATCTCTTGTGCGAAGAACCGCTTGATCTCGTCGGGTGTGCCCGGCTTGCCAAGAATCAGCCCAGTGGCGGCGAACTGAGCACGCAGAGCCTCGTCCGACAGTGCGGCATTGACCGCCTTGCTCAGAACGTTCAACGCCTCAGGCGGCGTCTGGCGTGGCGCGGAAATCGCAAACCACGCGTCCATCTCGAAGTCCGGGAACCCGCTCTCTGCCATGGTCGGCACGTCGGGCAGCACGGACATGCGGGCATCGCTGGTCACCGCCAGGGCCACGAGCTTCCCCGCCTTGATATGCGGCACCGCATTGTTGGCCGAATCGAAATACAGCTGCACGTGCCCGCCCAGCAGGTTCGCCAGTGCCGGCGCGCTGCCGGCAAATGGCACATGGGTCATGTTCCCGCCACTTGCGGCGTTGAGTTTTTCGCCCAGCAGGTGTGTGGAATTGCCAATGCCTCCCGACGCAAAATTGATGCTGCCCGGCTCCTTCCGCGCCCGATCGACCAGTTCCTTCACGCTTTTGACGCCAAGCTCCGGATTGACGACCAGCACGAAAGGAGCGCCACCGAGGTTGGCCAGGGGTGCGAAGTCCCGTTCCGGGTCGTACGGCATGCTGGTGAACACCAGCTTGTTGAGCACCGCGGTGCTCAGGCTCGTCATGGCGATGGTATGCCCGTCGGGCTGCGCGCGCAGCAGCGCCCGCATGCCAATGAATGTGCTGGCTCCGGGACGGTTGTCCACGATCACGCTCTGCCCTAGCTCATTGTGCATTTTCTCTGCGATCGTCCTGGCCAGGTTGTCCGGCGTGCTTCCCGCGGGATACGGAACGATGATGGTGATCATGGAGGTGGGAAACGCCGCCGCGGCCCCCGCCATGCACAGCCCGGCCACCAGGCCGGCCAAGCCTTTCTTGAACATATTCATGCTGTTTGTCTCCTTGTCGTTGTAGTCCATATAGCTATTTAGATCATTGCTGGGAAACCGCCTGCGCGGGAACCATGGCGAGCGGCGGCCGGCCGGCCATGGCGAGCCGCGCATTTTCCACCGCCATCGCAATCATGGCGTGCCGGCTCTCGCGCGTCGCACTGCCCACATGCGGCTGGACGACGACGTTGTCCAGCGCAAGCAAGGCGTGGTCGGGCGGCAAGGGTTCTTGCCAGGCCACGTCGAGCCCGGCTCCCGCCAGCCTTCCCTCCGACAGCGCCGCAATCAGGGCCGGCTCATCGATCACCTCGCCACGCGATGTGTTGATCAGGTATGCTCCCGGCTTCATGCGTCGCAGTTCACGCGGGCCGATCATCATCTTGGTTTGCGGGGTCAGGGGAACATGGATGCTGAGAAAGTCGGCCTGCTGCAGCAGGGTGTCCATGTCGACCCTGGCGGCAATCGCTCCCGCTTCTGCCGGCATCTCGCGCGCGTCGGCATAAAGGACGTCCATCCCGAAAGTGGCGGCACGCCTCGCCACCTGGATTCCGATGCGGCCCATGCCGATGATACCGAGCGTCTTGCCCGCCAGTTCGGTCATCAGTGGCGCGGCCTGCCGCAACCACTGCCCGCTGCGCACGAACCGGTCATGCCGCACGATGCCCCTGGCCAGACAAAGGACCAGACCGAAAGCCAGATCCGCCACGGACTGATCCAGTACGCCGGGAGTGTGGCACACGGCCACCCCGGCGCGCGCCGCCGCCGCCAGATCGATGTTGTCATATCCAACGGCGACGTTGGAGATGGCTGACAAGCCGGGAAACATGGCAAGCACCGCGGCATCCACACGCAAGGTAATGGTGCAGATAATGACTCGTGCACGCCGCGCCAGCTCCGGCGGGCAGGACGCCAGCGCCTGCGGGTCGGCCGGCAGTTCGACGACCTCCCAGTCCTGCCGCAACAAAGCCAGCGCCCTGCGCCCGATGGGTGCGCAGACGATCAGACAAGGTTGTTCGTCCATCATTCAACCATGCGCCGGCGGGATTGCAAGATCGGCGGACTGGGGGGCCGCCGCCACAGCCGCGGCGTAACGCTGCGCATGCGTCGTCACTTCCACCCCCATATCGATTTCGACATCGATATCCAACAACTGTTGAGCCATGGCCTTGGCCAGGGGATCCAGGCGCGGGGATGCCATCTGGCCCCCTCGCAGCGCGTCATGGAACAGCAGATTCAGGCCATGCACGCCCGGCGCCTCGAATACTTCTATCGAAGCCTTGGCCGGATCATCAAACACATGCCGCATGAACGCTATGACCCGCTCCTCGCTCAATGCGCGGGATATCCATGGGAGATACTCCGGACGCCTGGCGATCACGGCCAGCATGAACCGGTTGCCTTTGTCGCCGCTGCGGCACCAGGCAAGGTCTACCAGGCGCACAGTGCGCGTCGCGCCGGCGCCGGCCGCGGCCCCGCCCGCCGCCGGCGACCGCAATGCGCGGCCACGGTCGACTTCGCCGCCCCCCTGCCAATGCGATACCGTCCGGACTTCGCCATCCATTTCGATGCGTGCCGGAACTTCCGATTTATGCACAAGGAAGGAAAACACACGCATCATGGGGGCCACGGCCGGCCTGCCGCCGTGCCATCCGGTGCTCCCGGGCGCCATCGATGTCGTGGGCGACATCGAGTCCAGCGCGAGAATCTCCAGCGGTTCACGCAAGGCATGATCGGCCACGATCTTGGAAATGACCTCGCGGGTAGACAATGGCCTCGCGTTGTCTCCGTAGGAGGCTTCCATGCCGAGCAGTTCGATGTGCCGGGTACGGTAGGGTTCGAAGCCCTTGGCCATCGCCGCCCGCTCGCTGCGCCGGAGCACGGCCCGCGCCTGCCGCCATGCCTTTGCGCCCGCGTCGACCCCCACCACCGGCAAGGTCACGATGCACCGATAGCCGTCCTGATACGTGGCGCACACCTTGTATGTATCCGTGGGCGCGCGGCCGATCACACCGCTGACCTCCACTCTGTCCTTGCCCAGCTGGCGGAGTTGTACACCGGTCAAATCGACATTGACGTCACCCACCAGATAGTTGGCCGGATCATCGACTTCGTACAGCAGTTGTTCGGACACCGTGCCTACACTGACGATCCCGCCCGTCCCCGCGGGCTTGGTGACCACCATGGAGCCATCGGCCCCGCATTCGATGACCGGATAGCCGATGTCGGACCAATCCGCACCATCGAACCAATCTGTAAAGGTACCCCCCGTGACTTGCGCGCCGCACTCGATCAGATGGCCGGCCAGGGTGCCCTGCGCCATGCGCAGGTAATCGTCCTCGCTCCACCCGAATTCATGCATCAGAGGGCCCAGCGCCAATGCACTGTCCGAGACCCTTCCCGTAATCACGATGTCCGCGCCCATTTCCAGCGCCTGTGCGATCGGAACGGCCCCCAGATAAGCATTGGCGCTCATGAGCTTCGCCGGCACCTGGGCGCCGGTGAACATCTCGGGCGCCCCGAGCTCGGACACACGGCCCAGGATATCGTCGCCGCTTACGACCGCCACCTTCAGCTTCAGGCCCAGCTCGCTGATCAGCGACCTGGCGGCAGCGGCACACGCCTGCGGATTCAGGCCCCCGGCGTCCGTGACGATACGTACCCCGCCCGCGGCGATGGCGGCCAGATTTTCCCGCAGCACGATATTGACGAACTCGGCCGCGTACCCGCCCTTGTCAGGGTTCTTGGCGCGCGCCCGCGCCAAGACCGAAAGTGTCACCTCCGCCAGATAATCGTAGATCAGGTAATTGATCCCCGGAACACCAAGCAGTTGCGCGGTGGCATACGGGGTATCCCCCAGGAACGCGCAGGCACCGCCTATCTTGACCACCTTTTTCAAATCACGCATCGTCCATTCACCTTCTTCAAATTTTCTTTTTCCCGATCGAAACGCACGGATTTCAGTACGATGCCGTGCCGCTCCCTGTCCCAGGTGCCCTCGGCAAGCCCCTGTTCCCGTATCAAGTGTTTCTGCACTTTGGCGGAGGATGTCCGGGGAAGGTCCTGGGCGATACGGAAATATCTGGGCACCATGAAGTGGGCGAGCCGGGGTACGAGAAACGACACCAGTTCCGGCAAGTCGAGCGTGCGCCCCTGCACGGGACAGACGACCGCCAGAATTTCGTCCTCGGCCAGTTCGCTTGGCACGGCAACCACCGCCACATCCAGAACATCCGGGTGAGCAAGGATTTCCTTCTCCACCTCGAATGAGGAAACATTCTCGCCCCGCCGGCGCAATGCGTCTTTCTGGCGATCGACGAAATAAAAATAGCCCTCGTCATCCCGCCGGAAGGCATCGCCAGTGTGAAACCACCCGTTGCGCCAGGCGGCCGCCGTGGCCTGGGCATTATTGTGATACCCATGATTCATGGCAAAAGGCATATCGGTGCGCACGATCAGCTCGCCGACTTCGCCGGCGGGAACCTCGCAATCGTGCTCATCCACGATGCGGACCTCGACACCTTCGCGCGGCCTTCCGGAAGTGCCGCGCCGTGTCAGGCCCGGCCCCCCGAACAGGGGGGATGATGTTTCGGTCATGTTGTAGGCGGTGAAGACCTCGACCCCGAAACGCCTGGTCAATTCGGCATGCTGATCACTCAGCGGAACACACAGCACCCGCTGCAGCGGATGGTCGCGATCGCGCCCGGACGGCTCGGCCTTGAGCAGAAAAGAAGCCATGACGCCCAGCAGGGTCGTATAGGTGATGCCGAACTGGCGTATCTTGTCCCAGAATTCCTGGGTGCGGAACGCTTCCACCATGGCGATCGACCCGCCGCGCATCAATCCGCACCAGACCGCGCCCGCGCCCGACATGTGGAACAGCGGCAAGGTCACCAGGAACCGGTCCTGCGGACGCGCGTCTCCACGCATCATGTAGTTTGCGTACACATGCAACGATGAGCACGCCACCCCCTTGGATGGCCCCGTCGTACCGGACGTGTAGATGATCGCCAGGGTGTCCCACGGCTGGATGTCCTCTTCCGCGGAAAGAGGCGGTGCCGGACGCCGCAACAGCTCGGACAGCGCCAGGCAAGGCAGGCAATCCACACTTGCGGATTCGTCTCCCAGGACCACGATCCGCTCCAGGGTCCCGGTGGAAACGGACTCCAGGCGCTCGATCAACGCGCCATGCGCCACGATGAGACGGGCGCCGGAATCCCGGATCACATGCTCGAGCAGGCCGCCCTTGTAGCCGACATTGATCGGCACATAGACCGCCCCGAGGTAGTTCAGGGCCAGCATCACCAGCATGGCCTGCCTGCCGTTGGGGAACCAGCAAACCACAGCGTTCCCCCGCGCTACGCCGAGCAGCTGCAGCCCGGCGGCATAGCGCCGCACCTCATCATGCAGGTCGCCGTACGTGAGCGCGCTCTCGTCGTCGAACAGGGCAAATACTTTATCCGGCATTTCCCGAGCCCGGCGCTCGATCAGTGCCCGAATGACACAGTCATTCCGGCCGGGCATGCGTTCATCCAACACTTTCTTTGTCTCCTTTTTCGCGCGGGGCAGACCGCGCCGCCTCTTTCATTCTTCCAAGCACGGCAATCCCGTGATGGCCGTATCAGACATAGAGCCGAGACCAGTCGGCGGCGCTGTCCCGCAGCCATGCCGAAGGACGGAACCGCTCGCCGTGGCTGTCGGCGAAGGCGTCGCACTCCTGAACGAAAACCGGCGCTCCAACCGTTTCGATCAAAGAGAGGGGGCCGCCCGCCCACTCGGGAAAGCCCAGACCCAGCACCGCGCCCAGATCCGCATCAACCGCGCGAGATACCACGCGATCCTCCAGACAGCGTGCTGATTCGATCGCGGCAATGTACAGCAAGCGCTTCCTTACTCTCTCGGCGTCCGGCTGCGCCGGCCCGACCGGATAAAGGGACCCGAGCCCGGGCCAGAGACGCTTGGAGCCGTCTTCCAGAAAATCGTAGAAACCGCCGGAACTCTTGCGTCCCAGGCGCCCGAGCGCATTCATGCGCGCGATCACCTCGCCCGCATGCAATCGAAGGAATTGCTCGGGCAGGCTATCGGCCTGCGCCTGTGCAATGACACTGGCCTGCAGATCCAGGGAAACCTCGTCGGTCACGGCCAGCGGCGGCATCGCGTAGCCCGCGCGAACGGCGCTGTTCTCGATCAGGGCGGGAGACACGCCCTCGGCCAGCATCGCCATGCCCTCATCGATATAGGCGCAGAACACGCGACTGGTGAAGAAGCCGGGGCCATCCTTGACGACGATCGGCGTTTTGCGCAGCTGCGCCGCAAGATCCAGGGCCCACGCCAGTGTTTCCTCGCTGGTGCCGTCGGCGCGGATGATCTCGACCAGAGCCATGCGCGGCACTGGGGAAAAAAAGTGCATTCCGATCACCTGCGCCGGATTGACCCAATGCTTGGCGAGACCCGCAATCGGAAGGGTCGACGTATTGGACGCCAGGAAGAAGCCCTTGCGATCATGGCTCGCCACCTCCGCCAGTTGGCGGAATGCGGCTGCTTTGGCGCCGCTGTCCTCGATGATCGCCTCAATCACGCAGTCGCAATCGGCCAGCAGGCCGAGGCCGGTTCCCGCCCGCAGTCTTTCCATGAAACCGGACGCATCCTTGCCCTGGCGCTGCCAAGCCCGCCCGAGCCTGTGCGTCGCGGTCCGCAGCTGTTCTTCGCCGGCATCGACGAGCGCGACCTCCATGCCCGCTTCCAGCGCCACCTGGGCAATGCCCGCCCCCATCATGCCGGCTCCCAGGATGCCCAGGCGTTTCACCGGAGCGGGAGAAATGTTCCGCGGTCGCGCGGACAGCTTGCGGGCGCGGTTCCGTTCCAGGAAACCCGTGCGAATCAAATTGCGGGCGGTCGGGTCCGCCATCAGTTCGCCAAACGCCCTGCGTTCGACCATGAGGGCCCGGTCCATGGGCAGCTGCGTTCCTTCGTAGACGACCGCCAGTATGGACAATGGCGCGGGATAGTTGTCCTTGGTCTGCATCCTTACACGCGCCGTCCCCAGACCGAAATGCGCAAACGCATCCGCTGCCATCGGGCCGGCGCCGTCCGGAATGGCATAGCCGGGCCGGTCCCAGGGCTGGCGGGGGTCCGGTTGCGACAACACCCATCGCCGCGCATGCGGCACAGCGTCTCCGGATGGCACCACGGCATCGACAAGCCCGCTGTCCCCGGCCTGTGCCGCGTTCATTGTGCGGCCCGTCAACAGCAAAGGGAGCGCAGAACCGATGCCTATCAGGCGCGGCAACCGCTGCGTACCGCCTCCCGCCGGCAGCAAGCCGAGGCCCACTTCCGGCAGGCCCACAACCGCCGTGGGCCTGTCCTCCATCACACGGTAATGGCATGCCAGGCAGAACTCGTATCCGCCGCCCAATGCGGACCCGTTGATCGCCACCGCGACGGGTTTGCCGCAGGTTTCGAGCTGGCGCAGCACATCGGCCGCGGGCGCGATGAATGCCATGGCCTGCTCCGGTGTCAGCGGTTGCTCCAGGCGCCTGGCAATGGCCTTTATGTCCGCGCCGGCAAGAAAGCCCGTGTCCTTGCCCGACGTTATCACCATGCCGACGATTTCCGCATCCAGCCTGATGCGCTCGATGGCACGCGCCAGAGACTCGCACAACTGTGGCGTAAAAACATTGACCGTTTGGCCAGGCACATCGATGGTCAGGACGGCAACACCGTCCAGGTCCACCTGCAGATGAAGGGGCTCCGACATGAAAATCTTCCTATACACGTTCAATGACCAATGCCGTCGACTGGCCGGCGGCCGCACACAAGGTCACCAGACCCACCCCATCGCCACGCCGCTCCAGTTCATCGAGCAGCGTCCCGACCAGCATGGCGCCCGTCGCCCCCAGGGGATGCCCCAACGCGATGGCCCCGCCGTTCACATTCACCCGATCGGCGTCGAGGCCGAAATGCCGCATATAGCGCAAAGGCACGACGGCAAAGGCTTCATTGACCTCGAACAGGTCGATGTCCGCGGCCGACATGCCCAGGCTCCGCAGCAGGCGCTGCGTGGCTGGCAACGGCCCGTCCAGACTGAGCAGCGGCTCGCTTGCGCAACTCACGCTTCCGAGCACACGCGCCCTGGGCGGGATGCCACTTTCCCGGCCGAACCCGGCATTGCCGAGCAGCACGGCACACGCGCCATCGACGATGCCGCTGGAATTGCCGCTTGTATGGATATGCCGGATGGCCTCGACGTCGGGATAGCGATCTTTCGCGATGAACCCGAACCCCTGCTCCGCCATCGGGCCGAACACCGGCCGCAACTTCGCCAGCCCTTCCAGCGAGCTGCCCGGACGGATCGCCTCATCGCGCTCCAGCACCGTCTGGCCGAGACTGTCCCGTACGGCCACAAGCGATTTGTCGAAATGGCCGGCCGCCTGGGCATGCGCCGCGCGCTGCTGGCTTTGAAGGGCGTAACTGTCCACGTCCTCCCGCGTCCAGCCGTCCAGCGTCGCCAGCAGGTCGGCGGCCACGCCGTTGGGCATGTAGGGAAACCTTGTCCCCAGTCGGACATCTGTATAAAAAGCGCCGCCATCGCTGCCGATGGCAACGCGGGACATGGATTCGACACCGCCGCCGATGGCGGCCTGCGCCTGCCCGGAGGAAATCAAGGCATGCGCCATGCGGACCGTGTCGAGCCCCGAGGTGCAGAAACGGTTCAGCTGATAGCCGCCGACGGCATCGCCATAACCCGCATGCAGCAATGCCGCCCGGGTCAGGTCGGCGCCCTGCTCTCCCACCGGCATTACGATTCCGAGTCCCACCTCACCCAGACGCTCGACAGGAAAATCGGTACGGCGGCGCAAAGCCTGCAACACCTGGCTGGCCAGTTCCAACGCCGGGATTTCATGCAGTGCGCCGTCCGGCCGCCCTTTACCCCTGGGCGTGCGCACATGATCGTAGATATAGGTTTCGCTCATCTTTGGATTCGGTCTTTGGAGACCCCGCAACGGGGCCTGTAAAGTGGAATTCAGTGTAACGACCCCATATTCTCGGGTCGTCGTCGAAAGCGACGAATTTGACGACGTATTGAAAACACGGCCCCGGCACTGGCATATGATGCTCGTGTCGGGTGGCGGCGCCTTCTGGTATTCATGGATGGGCAGCCCGGCCCACATGGATCATCGCAGCAGAACAATCACCATGACTTCGTCTTCGCAATCATTCTTTTCCTCCGCAAAGCTGAACCCCCCCGCCGGAAATGCCATGCAGATCATCCGCAATGCGCTTTGCATGCGGGTCCGCGATGCCCGCCACGCAAAACTGGTCATCATCCAGGCCCCGGCCGGCTTCGGCAAGACGACACTGCTGGCGCAGTGCCGTTCGGCCTTGTCGGCCAACGGCGTCGAGACGGGCTGGCTCACACTGGACCAGGCCGATAATGATCTGCCCCGCTTTTTCGCCTGCCTGGCCGCCGTGGTATCCCGCATCGTCATCGGTGGAAAAACGTATGCCACGCTCGCGGACGTGCTGCAGCAGCTGGATGGCCTGGAATCGCCGTTCGCCCTGTTCTTCGACGACTTCGAGCTCATCCAGGAACCGGGAATCATCGAACTGTTCCAGGATGCGATCGAACACCTGCCACGCAATGGCCAAATACTGATCGCCACCCGCACGATGCCGCCATTGCGCCTTGGCAGGCTGCGCGCCCACGGTCAATTGCTGGAAATCGGCACCCGGGACATGCGCTTTTCCCTGGCGGAGACCACGGCGTTCTTCCAGCAGCATCGCCCGGACCTGTTGTCCTCGGAACAGCTCAGCCGCCTGCATACACGCACCGAAGGCTGGATCACCGCTCTTTACCTGGCCACCATCGCACTGAATCGCCATTCTCAGCCATCCGACTTCATCGAACACTTCTCCGGATCCGACCACGTCATCGCCACCTATCTCGCCGAAGACGTGCTGGATCACCAGTCGCCCGAGGTGCGCAGGTTCCTGCTGCGCACCTCGATCGTGCGCGACCTGAACCTGCCGCTGTCACAGGCCCTGAATCCGAATCTGGACTGCCAGCGCATTCTTGACGACATTGCGCATTCCAACCTCTTCCTGGTTCCCATCTCGGAAGATGAACCCGTCTGGCGCTACCACAGTCTGTTTGCCGATTTCCTGCGCGCGCGCCTGGCCAAGGAACTGCCCGGCGAAATCCGTGAACTCCAGCTGCTGGCTTCGCTCTGGTACGAAAGCGTGCACCGTATCGTGCCGGCCATCGACCATGCGCTGGAAGGCCAGCATCTTGAGCGCGCCATGGAACTGCTGGCGGCACATGGCATGCAGTTTCTCCAGCAGGGCAGAATGCGATTATTGTCGCGCTGGTTCTCCGCCATCCCCGATCGGGTTTTGTCCGGGTCGCCCTATCTGCAGGTGATGGATATCTGGTCCGCCTGTTTCACGGTCGGCCCCTGGGAGGCCATGGCCAGGCTGGACCGTTCGCAATGCCGCGACAGCGGCGACCCGCGTGTATGTGCGCACGTCAGCGCCCAGCTGCCCTTGATGCTGGCCATGCAGGACCGCTACGAAGAAGCGCTGGTGGTCGGGCGTGAAAGCCTGTCCCGCTTGCCCAGCAACGACCCGTTCGCCGACAGTGTCATGTCGAATGCCATGGCGAATGTGATGTCCGTCATGGGGGAATATGCCGAAGCCAGGAGACTGCTGGATCATGCCCGCCGGACTCTGGGCGGCAGCGAGTTCATCCGTATGTATTCCGAGACCATGGAAGGCATCCTGGATTTGCAGGCCGGGCGATTGCGCCAGGCGGGCGCACGCTTCCGCATCGCTGTGGACGCGACGCCGGGCGGTTCCTACAACGGCATGCATGGCAACGCCTGGGCGGGCGTCCTGTATACCGGCACGCTCTACGAGACCGGCAATCTGCCCATGGCGGAACAGCTGCTCAATGTATACCTGCCCATAGCGCGCGACGTCGGCCTGCCCGATCACATGATCGAGAGCCATCTCCTGCGCACACGGATCGCCTACCTGCAGGGTGACATCGATTTCGCCTTCGAGACGCTGACCGAACTGGAATACATCGGGCACCAGCGCCAGCTGCCGCGGGTGGTCGCCAGCGCCAAGCTGGAGCGCGCCCGCATCCTGTTCCTGCAGCAGAAGGCCGACGCCGCCAAAGCCGAACTCGACCATGCCGATGACCCGGTCTTGTGGAAACGCGTCAGGGCACTGCGATTGCCGGGCCATGACCTCGATGATATCGTCATCGGCCGTGTGCGCTGGCACATCTCGTATGGCGATGCGGCATGGGCCACACAAAAACTCAGAGAGGAATTGGAGCATGCCCTTGCGGCGGGGCGTCATCGACGGGCACTGAAACTCAGGGTCCTGCTGGCGCTCGCGCAGCAGCATGGCGACAATCAGGACCTGACGATGACGACCATGATCGAAATCCTGCGGCAATGCGCCGCCGAGGGGTTCGCGCGCATTGTGCTGGATGAGGGCGACGCCGTCGCCGTCCTGCTTCAGCGAATACATAACCGGGCCAGTTCATCACCCGCCCTGCTGTCGGATCCCATCCTGAGCGATTACCTGCGAAAGCTCATCGACAGTACGGAACCGCAACCCATGGACGCCTCCAACGCTGGCGACGCCGGCGGAATGCCAGCGCCCGACCAGGCGCTGACGCCACGGGAACTGCGGGTACTGGAGCTTCTGTCGCAGGGCTACTCGAACAGCGCCATCGCCGCCAAACTGTTTCTGGCCGACAGTACCGTACGAACACATCTTCGCAACATCAATCAAAAGCTTTCCGCCAACAACCGTACCCATGCCGTGGCGATCGCACGGCAAATGGCGCTGATTCCGTGACGGGAAGCGGCATGGCACGGAATGCTGTGCCCGCACGCCTGGCGGCGGCGATTCAAATATCGCCCAGCAATCCCTTCAAGCCATCCTCGTCCACGATCCGCACTCCCAGGGTACGGGCTTTTTCCAGCTTGCCGCCGGCCTCCTCGCCGGCCACCACATAGGCGGTCTTCCTGGATACCGAGCCACTGACCTTGCCGCCGGCCGCCATGATGCGCCGGGTGGCTTCATCGCGGCTCCAGTTGGGCAGGGTGCCGGTCAGCACCAGCGTCCTGCCCGCCAGCGGCAGCTCGCCCTCTGGCGCAACGGCTTCGGCGACAGGCTCGACGCCGGCGGCCCGCAGTGCGGCCACGATCTCGAGATTGTGCGGCTCGGCGAAAAAACGGCTGACCGAACCGGCCACCACCGGACCGACATCCCTGACCGCCAGCAAAGCCTCTTCGTCGGCCCGCACGATGGCCTCGATCGAGCCGAAATGCCTGGCCAGGTCGCGCGCCGTCGTTTCGCCCACATGGCGGATGCCCAGGGCAAAGAGCAGCCGCCCGAGGTCGGGCCGGCGCGCCTTGTCGATGGCCTGAATCAGATTTTCCGCCGACTTGCGGCCCATGCGCTCGTAAGCGGACAGTTCCAGCACATTGAGGGTGAACAGATCGGCGAGGGATTTCACCCTGCCGCTTTCCACCAGCTGGTCGACCAGCTTCTCGCCCAGCCCCTCGATGTCGAGCGCCTTGCGGCCCGCCGCATGGGTCAGGCTCTGCTTGCGCTGCGCGGCGCAGAACAGGCCGCCGGTGCAGCGCGCGGCGGCTTCGTCTTCCAGCCTTTCCACGGCCGAACCACAGACCGGACAGGACACCGGCATTTCGAACTGGCGGGCGTCATCGGGCCGCAGGGCGGGCACGGAAGCCACGATTTCGGGGATGACATCGCCCGCGCGGCGCACCACGACGGTATCGCCGATGCGCACGTCCTTGCGCCGGATCTCATCTTCGTTGTGCAGGGTGGCGTTGGTGACCGTCACGCCGCCGACGAACACGGGCTTCAGCCGCGCCACCGGCGTCAGCGCCCCGGTGCGCCCCACCTGGACATCGATGTCCAGCACCACCGTGGTTTCTTCCTGTGCGGGAAATTTATGGGCCAGCGCATAACGGGGCGCCCGCGCCACATAGCCAAGCACCCCCTGCGCCTTCAGGGAATCGACCTTGTAGACCACCCCATCGATATCGAAGGGCAGATCCGCCCGCTGCCCACCGACCTCGTCGTAATAGGCCAGGAGTTCGTCCGGCCCGCTTACCACCCGGCGCAAGGCGTTGACCGGCAGGCCCATGGAAGCGAACCAGTCCAGCATGCCCGAATGCGTGTCTTGCGGCATTCCGGCATGGCCGGCTTCCTGCCGGAAAAGATCCACCTGGCCATCATGCCGCAGGCGGATCTCCCCCCAGCCATAAGCAAAGAAACGCAAGGGGCGCGTGGCCGTAATGCGAGGATCGAGCTGCCGCAGGCTGCCCGCGGCCGCATTGCGCGGATTCACGAAAATCTTTTCACGCCGCTGCTGCTGGACTTCATTGAGCCGCTGGAAGTCCGCGCGGGTCATGAGCATCTCGCCCCGCACTTCCAGGACTTCGGGCAGGCGTTCACCCCGCAGGCGCAGCGGCACGCTGCGCACGGTACGCACATTGGCGGTGATGTCCTCGCCGGTCTGGCCGTCTCCGCGTGTGGCGGCCTGCACCAGCCGGCCCGCTTCGTAGCGCAGGCTGACCGCCAGACCATCGAACTTGAGTTCCGCCATGTACTCGACCCGGCCGTCCGCCGGCAGAAGGCCGGCGGCCGTCAAGGTCTCGGCATTGCGCCGGTCGAAGGCCCGCACGTCATCGGATTCGAAGGCATTGCCCAGGGACCGCATCACGACGGCATGTCGCACACTGCCGAAGGCCGCCAGCGGGACGCCGCCGACGCGCTGGGTGGGCGACTCCGGCGTTATCAGGTCGGGATGCGCCGCTTCCAGAGCCGCCAGCTCATTCATCAGGCGATCGTATTCGGCGTCCGACACGATGGGCGCGTCAAGGACATAATAGTGATGATTGTGCCGGTCGATCTCGCGGCGCAATGCGTCGATGCGATTCGCCACCGACTCCGTCCGGGCAGCGCTCACGAAAACAGCCTCGCGGTACGGGCTTCGCCGGCCACGAAACCGGAGTCGGCCAGTTGCTGGTAACACTGATGCAGTTGTTGGTCGATGGCCTGGTCGGCCCCTTCGACCACCGGCCGGCCCTGGTCATCGAGCAATTGCGCAGCAAGGTTGGCCGCCAGATGCCGGCCGACGCTGGCCATGCGGCTGAAGGCCTGATCGTCGGCCGGGCTGTTGGGCAGATCCATGACCAGTTCCACGCGGTCCACGCCGGCGGACTGTACCTCCCCCGGCAACTGCCCGTTGAACAGCGCGGTGAAACGCGGCAGGCCCTGCTCCGACATCCAGGCCAGCTGGCTGCCGTGGCGCAGGAAACCGGCATCTTCGAGCGTGCGGGCCACTTCGCTGGCTGTCAGGGCGCCGGGCAGCTGCAGGGCCAGGCCGACCATGGCGTCCAGTTCCGCGCAGATGGCATCCAGACGGCGCGCGAGATCCACGACTTCGTTCTGCTCGGGGCCTTCCAGAGACCCATCGAAGCGTTCCGCAATGCCCTGCGCAATGGACCACAATTCGGACCATTCGATTTCTGTGAGCGGGCCGCTGCGGTTCGCCAGCAATACGGCCAGCTGCATGGAGACATAGTCTTCCGAAGGACGCAGGCGCGCGCGGTGCCCGCCGCCTTCCCGCTCGGCGAAGAGCCGCACCGGCTTGTTGCCGACCCGCCGGATGCCCTGCGTGGCGGCATGAAGCTGGCTGCTCGGAACAGGATGGGCGAAAGCGATATCGATCACCACCTCGGTGGCCGGGTCGACCTCGGCCGGATCATCGCCTTCTTCGGCAGCCGGCGCCGCCGTCGCGGGGCCGAACCCGGGTTCGCGGCGGACGGGGCCGCCCGTCAGGGGCCCGGGGCCCAGCAAGGGGTCGTCCTCCCGCTCCGGAAACCGTTCCTGCATCTGTTTGCGCACCCGCCGGTCCTGCCACCAGTTGAAAAGCAGCACCAACAGAATGAGCACCACGCCCAGCAGGATCAAACCGATTTGCAGATCACTCATTGTCAGCCCCGTCGAGATCACGATATTGCTTCATGCCGATACTCCGTGAGGAAACCCGCCCGCAGGCCGGGTCTTCCTCGCCATCATTCAGGGGAGCCCAGGAGGCTCCGGAACAAAACTGCTTCGCCCGGCCGCGCCGCGAAGGACGCCGCCGGAATTCAGGCCATGCTCATGCCTCGGCAAGCTGCAAGGCCGATTCTATGTCGACCGCGACGATACGCGATACGCCCTGCTCCTGCATCGTAACGCCGATGAGCTGCCGGGCCATCTGCATGGCGATCTTGTTGTGTGAAATGAAAAGAAACTGAGTGTGTTCGCTCATGCCGTTCACCAGGCTGGCATAGCGCTCGGTATTGGCGTCGTCCAATGGCGCATCGACCTCGTCCAGCAGGCAGAAAGGCGCCGGATTGAGCCTGAACAGCGCAAACACCAGCGCAGTGGCCGTAAGCGCCTTTTCGCCGCCCGAAAGCAGGTGGATGGTGCTGTTGCGCTTGCCCGGCGGCTGCGCCATGACCTGGACGCCGGCGTCCAGGAGGTCTTCGCCGGTGATGATGAGCTTCGCCTCGCCGCCGCCGAACAGGCGCGGAAACAGTTCACCGAAATGCCCGTTGACGACATTGAAGGTGTCCTGGAGCAACTGGCGCGATTCCCGGTCGATCTTGCGGATGGCGTCTTCCAGCGTTTCGATGGCCAGCATCAGGTCGGCGTGCTGAGCATCCAGGAATTCCTTGCGCTCGCGGGCCGCCGTCAGTTCATCGAGGGCGGCCAGGTTCACCGGGCCGAGCGCCTCCACCGCGCGCGCCAGACGCTGCACTTCGGATTGAAGCCAACCCACGCGCCGCCACTCCGCCGACTGTTCGCCCAGCTGGCTGCGCAGTTCGGCACGATCCACCTTGTGCGCATCGAGCTGTTCCGCGAATTGCTCGACGGCCAGGCGCGCCGCCTGCTCCTGGAGCTGCAATTCGGTAATGCGCGCCCGCATGGGTTCGAGCGAACGCTCCAGCTTCATTCTGTCTTCGTCGGCACCGCGCAGGGTGGCGGCGATGTTGTCCAGTTCGATGCGGGCCTGCCCGAGCGCTTCTTCACGGGCCGCGCGCTGCTCCAGGGCTTCCTGCAGGCCGGCCTCCGCCGCGGCGGCATCGAGCTCGAACAGCTCGCCCTGCAGGCCTTCGAGATCCAGGGCGGCGCGGCGCTCCTGTTCCTCGGCCATCTGGCGGTTGCGCTGCAGATCGGCCTGGCGGGCCTGCAGCGCGCGCTGGGCATATTCCGCTTCCTGCGCCTGCCGTTCGAGTTCCCGCAGCCGCTGGCGCGCGGCTTCGGCGCGATCATGCTGGGCCTCGCCGGACATCTCGGCGTCGGCGAAGCGGGTCTGCCACTCGGCAAGCTGTTCGTCCAGGGACTCGAAGCGGTCTTCCGCCTCGGCGCGGATGGCGGCAAGATCCTCGGACTGCGCCCGGATCTCCGCGAGATCGGCGGCCAGGCGCGTTTCACGCTCGCCGGACTGCTCCGCCAATTGGCGCAGGCGGGAATGCTCCAGCTGCACATCGTGCAGGCGCCGGGTGATTTCGGATACCCGCAAGCGCGCCGGCCCCATCGCCTGGGAAGCCTGCTGACTGGCGGTTTCAGCCCTGGCCGCCTGGGAAACCGACTGATCGGCCATGAGCTGCTGGGCCTTGATGTCGCGCTGAAGATGTTCGATTTCCTGCTGACGCGCCAGCAGGCCGGCCTGCTCGGAATCGGCGGCGTAGAAGCGGATGCTGTGCCGATCGACCACATGGCCCTGTGCCACGACCAGCGCCATGCCCGGCTCCAGCCTGGCCCGCATGGCCATTGCCTCGGCCAGGTCATCACATACGTAGATGCCGGACAGCCAGTCATTCAGCAGGCTGCGCAAATCGGGGTCGCCCACCCGCAGCAGGCTGGCCAGGGGACGCAGGGGCAACGCCGGCGCGGGCGGCGGCGCTGCCGCCGGCACCTGATAAAGGGCCAGCCGCGACGGCGGCGCATCGGTGCTCAGCTTGGCCGCCTGATCGAGCTGGCGCAGTTCGAGCCCCGACATGCGTTCACGGAGCACGGATTCCAGAGCGGTTTCCCAGCCTTCCTCGATATGCAGCCGCTGCCAGAGACGGCCCAATTCAGCCAGGCCGTGCCGCTCCAGCCAGGGCTGAAGCGCCCCCTGTTTCTGCACATCTTCCTGCAGGCGGCTCAATGCCGCCAGCCTGGCTTCCAGCCCCGCCAGCTTGCGGGCCTCTTCCTGGGCCGCGGCCTGAGCCGCGCGGCGGGCGTCATCCAGCCCGGGCAGACGTTCTTCCAGCTCGCCAAGCTGCGCCTGGGCTTCTTCAAGCTGTTCTTCCATGGCCGCGCAATCGCCCCGCAGACGCTCGATCAGCAGGGGATCCGGCGCATTCACGGCGCCGCGTTCCTGTTCCAGCCTGTCGCGGCGCTGCTCCAGCGCCTGCAGCTGGCGGTCGGCGTCCCGCTGCGCCTGGGCGGCCAGGGCGAGCGCCTGCTCGACCTTCGACAGCTCGACGCGAAGCCCGTCCCGTTCCCCCGCGGCCTGGCGCAGCGACAGTTCGATGCCGGGCAGTTCATCGCGCGCATCGTCAGTCTGGGCCCGCAGTTCTTCGGAACGGGCCGCGGCGGTCTCGCCTTCGGATTCCAGGTCATCCAGCTGCTGAACGCAATGCCGCTGCTGTTCCTGCCATTCCTGCTGCTGCGTCTGCAGTTGCTGGCGGCGCGCATGGAGACGATTGCGCGATTCGCTGACGTGCTTGATCTCGGCTTCCAGGCGGCTGACCAGTGCCGCCGCCTCGTAGAGCCGCCCTTGCGCGGCATGCACCGCATCGCTGGCCGCATAATGGGCCTGACGGCGCGATTCGAGCGCCGCCTCGCCGGCCCGCATGGAGGCCATGGCGGATTCGAGTTCCGCCTGGGCCTGTTCGATGGCCACGGCCTTCTGCTGCCGATCCTCGCGGGCGGCCTGTTCACGCTGCAGCCAGAGCATGCGCTGCTTGAGCTCGCCTTCCTGCTGCAGCCCGCGGTAGCGCTGGGCGACCTCGGCCTGCGCTTCCAGCCTTTCCAGATTGCTTGCCAGTTCGCGCAGGATGTCCTCGACCCGCACGAGGTTCTCGCGGGTATCCGACAGCCGGTTGGCGGTTTCCCGCCGGCGTTCCTTGTAGCGCGACACGCCCGCCGCCTCTTCGAGGAACACCCGCAGCTCTTCCGGCTTGGCCTCGATGATGCGATTGATCATCCCCTGGCCGATGATGGCATAGCCCCTGGCGCCCAGGCCGGTTCCCAGGAAGATGTCGTGGATGTCGCGGCGCCGGACCTGCTGGCCATTGATGTAGTAGCTGCTGGTCCCGTCGCGCGTCAGGACGCGGCGCACGGAGATTTCGGCATAGGCGCCCCACTGCCCCGGCACGCGCCCTTCGCTATTGTCGAACACCAGTTCGACCGATGCGCGCCCGGCGGGCTTGCGGTTGCCGGAGCCATTGAAGATGACGTCCTGCATCGATTCACCGCGCAGCTCGGAAGCCTTGGACTCGCCCAGCACCCAGCGGACGGCGTCGATGATGTTCGACTTGCCGCAACCATTCGGGCCGACCACTCCGACCAGTTGACTGGGCGTCGGGATGACCGTTGGGTCGACGAACGACTTGAAGCCGGCGAGTTTGATCTGCGTGAGTCGCACAGTGGAGAAAGGAACGAAGAAAAAGGGCGCCCTGATCGCAGGCTATGATAACCCAGCGCCCACGGACCGACGGCGGCCAACCGACATGAAATACAAAAGACGTTATTATTTTCTGTTTTCATGCGCCCGCCCCCCGCTATACTCAGTAACCTTTGAAACCATAAGCCACAAACGGCCCGTAGCGCACGGTCGGCTTCAAGAAAAACGGGATCACTGTTGAACCGAGGATTTTATCTCGTCATGATTGCCCAGGCATTGTCGTCAGTCGCCGACAATGCCTTGCTGATCGCCGCCATCGCACTCATTGCGGATCTGCACGGCCCGGACTGGATGGCCCCCATGATGAAGTGGTGGTTCGCCCTTGCCTATGTGGCTTTGGCGGCCTTCGTCGGGGCCTTCGCCGACACCCTGCCCAAAGGCCGCGTCATGTTCATCACGAACGCGGTCAAGATGGCGGGCTGTGCCCTGATGTTCGGCTGCCAGAGCATGGGGCTGTCCAACGATTCGCAGCTGGCCGCCGTATTCATCGCCTATACCCTGGTGGGCGTGGGCGCTGCGGCCTACTCGCCCGCCAAGTACGGCATCGTCACCGAAATGCTGCCTCCGCAGGATCTGGTCAAAGGCAACAGCTGGATCGAAGGCCTGACGGTGGTTTCCATCATCGTCGGCACCGTGGTGGGTGGCCTGCTCATCAACCCCACCATTTCCGAGGCCCTGCTGTCCCATCCCTGGATCAGCGCGCTCGTGCACACCCGCACCGAAGCCGCCATTCTGCTGATCGGCATCATCTACCTGGCGGCCGCGCTCACCAATCTGGCCATACCGCGCACCAATGTGACCTATCCGCGCCAGGAACGCAATCCGGTGAAACTGATCGCCGTGTTTGCGGGCTATGTGCGGATTCTGTGGCACGACAAGCTGGGGCAGATCTCGCTGGCCGTCACCACCCTGTTCTGGGGCGCCGGTGCCACCCTGCAGTTCATCGTCATCGAGTGGGGCGCACAGCATCTGGGCTACCGGCTGGACCAATCCTCCATATTGATGGGCGTCGCCGCCATCGGCACCGTCGTCGGCGCGATGCTGGCCGGCAGGGTGCCCCTGCGCCGGGCGCTTTCCGTGCTGCCCATCGGCATCGCCATGGGCTTCACGGTCATGCTCATGCCGGTGGTCCACGAAAAGTGGGCGGTCTACAGCCTGTTGCTGGTGGTGGGCGGGCTCTCGGGCTATTTCGTCGTCCCCATGAATGCGCTCCTGCAGCATCGCGGCCACGTGCTGCTGTCCGCGGGGCATTCCATCGCCGTACAGAACTTCAATGAACAGCTGAACATCCTGCTCATGCTGGCCGTCTACAGCCTGATGCTCTGGCTGCAGCTGCCCATCAACGTGATCATCGTCATCTTCGGGATGCTCGTGGCGACGCTGATGCTGGTGATCATGCGCTGGAACCGGCGCAACCACCTCGAAAACCCCGGCCTGCAGAACACCATCGGCCAGCACGGCCACGGGCAGGCGCTAGGGTCTGTTGGCCCCAGGCACTGAATCCGGCCGGCAGTCCCGCAGCAGGTTGAGGTCGCGCCAGGCATCGGCCTTGTATTGGGCATGCAGCAGCAAGGACACCGGATGATGGGTCACGATCAGGGGGATGCTGCGGCCCTCGTCGTCGACGAAGGCATGCACGCGCCCCCGCAATGCATCGAGCTCTTCGTTGCGGCCCAGCAGCGTACCGGCGGAAACGCGCCCCAGCGCCACCAGGCAGGCCGGGCGCAGCAGACTGATCTGGCGTCTGAGGAAAGGCAGACAGGCCGCGATCTCGCTGGCTTCCGGGCTGCGATTGCCCATGGGCCGGCATTTCAGCACATTGGTGAAGTAGACGGGGGAGGCATCGGTAATGCCCACGGAAGCCAGCATGGCCCGCAGCAGGTCGCCCGCCCTGCCCTGGAACGGCCTGCCCATGCTGTCGTCATACTCGCCGGGGGCCTCGCCGATGAACATCCAGTGCGGCGCCTGCGCGGCACCCTCGCCGAACACCGTCCGGCCACGCACTTCGTGCAGGCCGCAAGCCTCGCACCCTGCGACATGCTCGCGCAGGGAATCCAGGTCGCCGCCCCCCGGCGCGCCGGAGGGCGCCGCCGCGAGGGGCTCACGCCCCTGGGCCGGAATCTCCGCGGCCGGCGCTGGCGGACGCTCGGGCATGGCCTGCTTCAGCAGTTGCCTGATGGATGCGGGCCCATCGCGGCGCGAAGGGTCTGAAGCCGCGGCGGGACCCTCTGCCGCCACGACGGGCGGCGGGTCGTCAGGAGCCCGCAATCCGGCAAACGGGGCGGCGCTCAAATGCGCAAGCATGCGCGCATCGATGCCGATTTCCTGCAGCCAGGCGCGCTGAAGCCGGGTCACCACAGGTTTATCCATGAACCGCGACTCCTCAGGCCCCTGGCCGCAATAGTTTGCGCATGACGCGCGCATCTTCCCGCGCTCCCCGTCCCGCGGGGTAATAATCCTTGCGCACGGCAATCTGCTCGAACCCGTGCCGCTGGTAGAAGGCAAGGGCCCGCACGTTCGAAGGGCGCACTTCCAGCAGCACGGCCGGCAGTTCGCGGGCCAGCGCTTCCTGCTCGCAATGCCGGATCAAGGCCGTCCCCACGCCTTCGCCCTGGGCATCGGGAGCCACGGCGATGACCAGCAGATGAGCGAGATCGGGTGCGTACATGGTCATGCTGAAGCCGATGACGCGGCCATGCCGATGCGCCACCCAGCCACCGTAGCCTGCCTTCAGGCCATCGGAAAAATTGCCCGACGTCCAGGGAAACTGCTGCACCGAGGCCTCGATCGCCGCCACGGCATCGACATCGGCGGGCTCCATGGGCCGCACTGCCACGCCCAGGCCCGGCGCCTTCGGGTTGCCCCCCATGCCCTGCTCCCGTTCCCGGGTGGTGAAAGCCACTTTGTCGCGCACATACAGCGGGGCAGCCTGTTCCGGCGGCACATGCCGGCCGGCCTGGAACAGCGGCAGCGCCAGCCGGCCGACCGCTACGGCATCCGGACGCAGGGGCGGCCCCAGCACCAGCCCGGCCGCCGGCAGGACAAGCGATTCCAGCCCCGGACACAAATGCACGCCATCACCGATGAGCCGCCACTGCCCGCCCGGCGGCAGCCCGTGGGGCATGGCCGCCGCCTGCCCCAGCCACAGGGGCACGTCGGCCGCGGCCAGCAGCATGGGCGCCTGCAGCGACACCCAACCGCCTTCATCCTCGGGCGCATAGGCGGCCAGATAGACTTCACCCATGCGCGCATCCTGGATCGCCACCCTGACGGATTGCGCGGCGCCGGCAGAGGCGATTTCACGGTCGCGCTCCGCCACCGCCATCAGACTGGCCACCGGGACAACCGGTATCTGCAGGGCAAATGCGATCCCCTGGGCGACGCCGCAGGCCACACGCAAGCCGGTGAATCCGCCCGGGCCCTGCCCGAAGGCCACGGCCGACAGGGCAACACGGCCCAGGCCGCGCTCGGCCAGCAGTTCGTCCGCCATGGGCAGCATGCGTTCGGCATGCTCACCGGTGGCGTCGTGTTCGAGCCGCGACACCAGCACGCGGCCATCCGCGCGGCGGGAAACGAGCGCAACACTGCACAGGCTGCCGGATGTCTCGAAGGCGAGTAAATGAAGGGTCATGGCGCTGATTTTAATACGCCGCGCCGGGCCGGCCGCGCCCCGCCGGCGCAGACGCGGCCGCAGTGGCGGATTCATTGCCGGAAACAGTACCAATTTGGTGCGGATGGTTCTAAGATTTATTCTTCAGGGCGGCCCGCGCCCCGGCGACCCGGCCGCATCCTACCGGATGCTTAATATGTAATATCTTGCTACTACAGCTTCACCGCGTCTTCCCACCCTGTTACATTTTCCCCATGAACACACAGAACCAATCCCTATCCCGCAAAATTCTCATCGTCGATGACGATCCTCGCTTGCGTGATCTCCTGCGCCGGTATCTGTCGGAACAGGGGTTCAATGTCTTCGTTGCGGAAGACGCCAAGGAAATGGGCAAGCTGTGGCAACGAGAACATTTCGATCTGCTCGTGCTGGACCTCATGCTGCCGGGGGAAGATGGCCTGTCCATCTGTCGGCGGCTGCGGGGCGGGCACGACAACACCCCCATCATCATCCTGACGGCCAAGGCCGAGGAAATCGACCGCATCGTCGGGCTGGAAATGGGCGCGGACGATTATCTTTCCAAACCTTTCAATCCGCGCGAACTGCTGGCGCGGGTGAATGCCATCCTGCGCCGTCGCGGCACTGAAGAGCATCCCGGCGCGCCCAGCCAGGAAAACGAATCCATCGAGTTCGGCCCCTACGTGCTGAACCTGTCCACACGCACCCTCACGAAGAACAATGAACCGGTGCCCATTACCACCGGCGAATTCTCGGTACTGAAGGTGTTCGCCCGCCATCCCAAGATTCCGCTGTCGCGCGACAAGCTCATGGAATTGGCCCGGGGCCGCGAGTACGAAGCCTTCGACCGCAGTCTGGACGTGCAGATCTCGCGGCTGCGCAAGCTCATCGAACCCAATCCGTCCAAGCCGGTGTTCATCCAGACCGTATGGGGCTTGGGGTATGTATTCGTTCCTGACGGCGGTCAATAGACTGCGGGCGGGCATGGTTTCGTAGGCTTCTTCCGCCATGTCCAACCCCACGAAACCGCGGGGCAACCCGACGCCGCGCTTCCGCCTGGGCCTGTTCAGCCGCTCTTTCCTGCTGCTGGCCGCTCTGATGCTGGTCAGCCTGGGCGCCTGGCTTCAGGTCTTTTTCAGCATGGAAGAAGGCCCGCGCGCCGGGCAGATGGCTCAACGCGTCACCACCGCGGTCAGTATCACGCGGTCCGCGCTGGTCTACGCGCCAACGAGCGTAAGGCCGGCGCTGCTGCTCGATCTCGCCACCAAGGAAAGCCTGCGGGTCCAGCCCCGCGAAGAATCCGACGTACTCGAAGCCCTGCCCGCTTCCAATTACTGGAAGCATGTAGCGGCGCAGATCCGCGACAAGCTGGGCGCCCACACCCAGGTGATATGGAGCGTGAACCAGATTCCGGGCGTATGGGTCAGCTTCGAGATCAATGATGATCAGTACTGGCTCGTCTTCGAGCGCGAGCAGCTTGCGCTGACCGCCGGCATCGAATGGCTGGGCTGGGGCGCCACCGCCCTGCTGCTGGCCCTGATCGGCGCGGCTGTGAGCGTGCGATTCGTGAATCGCCCCCTGGCTCAGCTGGCCAAGGTGGCCCAGCAGCTCGCGCGTGGCGAAACCCCTTCGCCCCTGCCCGAAAAAGGCCCCGCCGAAATCCGCGACATGAACATCGCCTTCAACCGCATGGCGCGGGACATCCGGCAGGCCGAGGCGGATCGCGAGATCATGCTTGCGGGCATCTCGCACGACCTGCGCACCCCGCTGGCACGCATGCGCCTGGAAATCGAGATGAGCAACGTGAGCGACGACACGCGGGCCGCCATCGACGAAGATCTCGCCCAGATCGATCACAGCATAGACCAGCTCATGGAATACGCCCGGCCCGCGGGGAAGGTGCCCGAACAGGGCATAGACGTTTCTTCGGTGCTCAGAGACCTGTTCGAACGCGAACGCAGCCACACCGAATCGCTGGGCGGCATTCTGGAAGCCGATATCGAGCCCAATCTGTTTGCCCGCATCAACGCTCACGACCTCAAGCGCATCGTGGGCAACCTGATCGAAAACGCCCGCCGCTACGGCCGCACCCCGGAAGATGACCGCGCCCACATAGAGCTGTCGGCCACGCAGCGCGGCAACATCGTTTCCATCGAAGTGCGCGACCAGGGGCGCGGCATTGCCGCCAATGACATCCAGCGCCTGCTGCGCCCCTTTTCCCGGGGCGAATCCGCCCGCACCGGTGTCAGCGGCGCCGGCCTGGGGCTTGCCATCGTGGAGCGTCTGCTCGGCCAGGTCGGCGGGCAGCTCGAACTCATTTCCCACCCGCCCGGCGGCTTGGTGGCGCGCATCGAAATTCCCAAGTACCGGCCTCGCGGCTATCAGGTGGAAACCCACGCCTGATGCCATAGAATGCGGTGAAAGACTCTCAGCCGCAGGGGCGAGCCATCACATCAAGGATGAACGATGAAGACGATAGGCGACAAACTGGAACCGTTCCGAATCACCGGCGTGAAACCGGGCTTCAACGAACACGAGGAAAATGGCGTATCCGCCTTCGAAGACATTACCGAAAGCTCATTCCCGGGAAAATGGAAGGTCATCTACTTCTACCCCAAGGACTTCACTTTCGTCTGCCCCACTGAAATCGTCGGTTTCAACAACCTGGCCCAGGAATTCGCGCAGCGCGACGCCGTCCTCATGGGCGGCTCGGTCGACAACGAGTACGTCAAGCTGGCCTGGCGGCGCGAACAGACCGAACTCGGAAAGCTCGGCCACTACCAGTTCAGCGACATGACCGGCGCCCTGGTCGATCAGCTGGGCGTGCGCGACCGTTCCGAAGGCGTCGCGCATCGCGCCACTTTCATCGTCGACCCGGACAACATCATCCAGCACGTTTCCGTGAACAGCGCCAATGTGGGGCGCAACCCCGAAGAAATCCTGCGCATCCTGGATGCGCTCCAGACTGACGAACTCTGCCCCTGCAATCGCGGCATCGGCGGCGATACGCTCTAGAAAGCGGCAACGCCGGTCAGGCCGGCGGCCTTGGCGGAACCTGCGATGCGCGCGGCGGCTCGTGCATCCGGAAGCTCGCTGCTGCTTCCCGCACATGCGCAATGAAATGGTCCAGCGCACCCGACAGCGCTCGCGGGTTATATGCTACAGCCAGATGGGCTTCCGGCACCCTGGCGTCCGCCAACGGCACATAGACCACGCCTTCCGCCCGCAATTGCTGCATGGTATAGGGAACCAGCGACACCCCCATGCCTGCTGCGACAAAAGTGACGACAGACGTCATCTGGGGCACCTCGATTCTCAGCTCAGGCGTGAAACCACTGCTTTCGCAGGCATGAATGACAGCGTCATGTATGCTCGCGCCGACTTTGCGCGGATAGAAGATGAAAGGTTCGCCTTGCATGTCCTGCAAACGGATGGATGGCCGGCCAGCAAGGCGATGCCCGTGCGGCAGCACCGCCACCAGCGGTTCGTGCAGCAGAATTTCAACTCGCACGCCAGCCGTTTCGGGAGCCGGCGCCCGAATGAAGGCCAGGTCGGCCCTGCCATCGTGAATGGCTACGACGAGTTCATTCGTTGTCTGTTCAAGCAATGTAATGGCCACTTCGGGATATCGCTGCCGGCAGGCCTGGATCACCCGCGGCACGAAAGGGTGAATACTGGCCGACACGGTAAAACCGATTATGAGTTTGCCGATCTGACTCTTGCCTGCACGCCGCGCCGTTTCCACCGCACGGTCGGCTCCCTGCATGACGCGGATCGCTTCCCTGCGAAAAGCCTGTCCGGCTTCGGTCAGTTCCACACCACGGCGGCCCCTCAATAAAAGTGTGACGCCCAGCTCCCGCTCAAGTTGCTGTATCTGCTGACTCAACGGCGGTTGGCCAATTCCCAGGCGCTCGGCGGCCCGAGTGAAATGCAGTTCTTCCGCCACGGCGAGGAAATAGCGCAGATGCCTGAGTTCCATATGTATTAAATATCAATAAATATTTTTCATATATTGGACTAATAATAAAGCACCTCGTAATATTTCGGCAATCAAGGTGTCTCTCCATTTCTTATTCCTAACCTGCGGGGATAACGACATGCCTATCGTTCTTCGAAACGACGCTCCCGACCTTCACTACACCCTTTTCGACTGCACCGATCCCTGGGCCGACGCTCCGTATCTGATCCTTCAGCACGGATATGGCCGAAACGGCCGCTTCTGGTATCAGTGGATTCCATCGCTGTGCCGACAATTCAGAATCGTTTGTCCGGATTTGCGCGGCCATGGCCAGTCGGGCCGCGATTTCGACCTGGGCACAGGCTATACGCTCGAAACACTCAGCGATGATGTCATAGCGATCGCGGATTCCCTCGGCATGAAGCAGTTCCACTACGCCGGCGAATCCATTGGAGGGCTGGTCGGCCTGGCGACGGCCGGGCGCTACCCCGAGCGCATCCTGACACTGACGAACATATCCGGTCCTGTGTTCATATCGGACGGCGCTCGCCGGGCATACGCGCTGGGCCAGGAATCATGGCCGGACGCCGTGCGGAAGCTGGGGCCCCGGGAATGGCTGGATCGCACCAATGCCTCGACACGCTTTCCGCCCGACATGGACCCCGCTTTCCTGCGCTGGTATACCGACACCGTCGAAAAGACGGGTGTCGATGTCCTGGCGGCGCTTGCGCAGTTCGCTCTGGACGCCAATGCCACCCCCTACCTGGCGCAGATCACGGCGCCCGTGATGTGCCTGTATCCGCGCGAAGGAGCCATCGCCAACTCCGAGCAGCAAGAGACACTGCAGCGCCACATCCCGAATCTCACCTTGCAGCACGTCAGCACCACTTATCACATGGTCCAGCACATCGTTCCCGACGAATGTACGGATGCATTGAAGGCACATATCAAGCGGCACGACAACTCAGGAGAAAATCCATGATCAAGCGTCTTGTTTGCACAGTTCTGATTACCGGCACGGCACTGGTCGGCGGCCTTGCCCAGGCCCAATCCCTGCCGGAAGGCCCGATGCGGATGCTGGTTCCCTTTTCGGCCGGGGGCTCCACCGACATTCTTGCGCGCCTGATGGCAAAGGAAATGAGCGACATCCTGGGCAAAACAGTGGTCGTCGAAAACAAGCCCGGCGCCGAAGGATTCATCGCCGCCCGAGACCTCAAGCAAGCCGCTCCGGACGGCCGCAGCATCATGATGGTTACAACGAGCGTCTATGCCATCAACCCGGCGATCTACAGCGAGATCCCCTACTCTTCGAAGGACGACTTCAAAACCGTTGCCATCGTGGCGACTTCCCCCAATATCTTTCTCGTTCCCGCGGCCTCGGAATTGAATTCGATTGCCGATCTCATCAAAAAGGCCAGCGAAGCGCCCGAGAACGTCGACTACGCCACAGGCGCCTCCATGCATCTGCTGAATGCCAAATGGCTGGAATCCATGTCATCCACAAAAATGGTCAGTGTGCCCTACAAAGGCAGTGCCGCCGCCTACCCCGATCTGGTTTCGGGACGCGTCGCATTCATGGTCGACCAGCCACTTTCGTCCATGTCGCTGATCAAGGACGGGAAACTGAAAGTGGCGGCTGTCACATCGGACAAGCGCTGGAACCAATTGCCCGAGGTCCCCACCATGGTCGAACAAGGATATCCGGATTTCGTCACAACGTCCTGGTGGGCCATTCTCGCGCCTGCGGGGACGCCCGACGCCACCATGAATCTGCTGCACAAGGCCGCCGCCGAAGCCCTGACCCGGCCAGAGGTGACGGAAAAAGTGGAACAGCTGGGCGCCGACATAGCCAACTACAGCCTTGCCGACAGCCAGGCCTTCACTGCCGACGAGCTTCAGAAATGGCAGCGCATCGCAAAAGAAGCCAATGTGAAGATGAACTGAATCATGCTGAAGCTGTCAGCCAATATTTCTTTGCTATACCGAGAGCTCGATTTCCTGGATCGCGTCGGCGCCGCGGCACAGGCGGGATTCACGGCTGTGGAGGTCATGTACCCCTACGACCATCCCGCCGATGATCTTGCCAAAGCGTTGCACAGCCATGCCGTACAGCTGTCGGTCATCAATGCACCGCCCGGGAACCACAGCGCCGGCGAACGGGGCCTGGCCTGCCTGCCGGGCCGGGAAGCGGCATTTCGCGCAACGATCGACCAGGCCGTCCAGTACGCCACGATAACCGGATGCCAGAACATCCATGTCCTGACGGGCAACCTTCCACAAGGCATCGACCGCCACATCTGGGAAAACACCTTGCGCGGAAATCTTATGCATGCGGCAGAACGGTTCGCCCAGGCAAGCATGGTGCTCTTGCTCGAACCGCTAAGTCGCCAGATGCTGCCCGACTACTCGCTCACTACCGTGGAGCAGGCCTCGTTCTGGCGCAGGGAACTGGGGGCTGCCGGTTTCAGCAACGTGGCACTTCAGCTGGACCTTTACCATACACAGATGGAACAAGGGAATCTTGCGGCAATCATTCAACGGCATATCGACGAAATTCAATATGTGCAGATTGCCGGGGTGCCCGGCCGCCACGAACCCACCATTGGGGAGGTCAACTACCGGTTTCTTCTCGGTCTGCTCGAAAAGCTGAACTTTGCGGGATGGGTCGGGTGCGAATACATCCCCCGAAGCAACACCGAAGAAGGGCTGCAGTGGGCCCGGGAATGGGGTTTCCTGCATGCGCCGAAACCTATGTTTCCCGAAGCACACTAGGGCCTGTTCACGCCAAAGGCGCCTCGCACCGGCTGGCCGGGTCACACACCTGCCAGCAGCGCCACGACCGTTGCCGCGATGCCTTCCTTGCGGCCCAGGTAGCCCAGGCCCTCGTTGGTCTTGGCCTTGATGTTCACGGCTTCCGGCGCAATGCCCAGGTCGGCGGCGATGTTGGCCGCCATCGCCGCCGCATGCGGCCCGATCTTGGGCGCCTGGGCGTGCACCGTGGCATCGACGTTCACCACCCGCCAGCCGGCCTGCGCCACCTTATCCATTGCGGCACGCAGCAGCACACGGCTGTCGGCGCCGGCATAGCGCGGATCGGTATCCGGGAAGTGGCGGCCGATGTCCCCCAGGCCCGCCGCGCCGAGAATAGCGTCGGTCACCGCATGCAGCAGGACATCGGCATCGGAATGCCCCAGCAGGCCGTGCGTGTGCGGAATGCGCACCCCGCCGATCACCAGTTCGCGCCCTTCCACCAGGGCGTGTACGTCAAATCCTTGTCCCACTCGAAGATTCACAGTCAGCTCCAAAGAAAAATCCCCTGCTAATCGCGGCCGGAGAACGGTTCCGCCATCCGTACGTTCAGCAGGCTTTCCATCAATTCGAAATCTTCCGGCCAGGTTACTTTGAAGTTGCGCGCCGAACCCGGCACAAGCAGCGGCTGGTGGCCCGCCAGCTCCATGGCCGAGGCTTCGTCGGTAATGCCCTCCACGCCCTCCGCCGCTTCCAGCGCGGCCCGCAAGGCCCCCGCGGGAAACATCTGCGGCGTCTGCGCCAGCCAGAGAGCGTCGCGGCTGACGGAGGCCTGCACGCGCGGCCGGTTCTGGTCCCCGACGGCGCGCTTTACCGTATCGGCCACCGGCTCGGCCAGCAGCCCTCCCTCGCCATGCCGCAGGCAGGTGTCGATGAGGCGCGCAAGCGCATCGGCGGGCAGGCCGGGGCGCGCGGCATCGTGCACCAGCACCCAGTCATGGGCGGCCGGCGCCGCATCGCGCAGGGCGCCCAGCACCGTGGCCGCCCGCGTCGGGCCGGCACAAGGACGGCATACCGTGCGCGGCAGCCCCCGCAGCGCATCCGCCGCCCGCCCGTCGCCCACGGCGACGGCCACCCGCAGCTGTTCGATACGGGCGTCGGCCAGCAGCGCCGACACCGCCCAGCGCAGCATGGGCTTGCCCAGCAGCGGCCGGTACTGCTTGGGGAAGGCCGTTCCGGCCCGCGCACCCACGCCGCCGGCGGGCACGATGGCAATGATTCGAGGTTGAGAAGATGTCATGGCCCGGGCATTTTATAATGTCGCACTCAATGGCCACTGTTTCCTTCTCCGTGCCCCCCCTTTCCTCCACCACCCAGGTCCTGACCGCCTTGCGGCCGGGGCAGCGACACGCCCAGCCCCTGCCCCCCGGATCCGGCGACGGCTTCCTGCTTGCCGATCTGGCACGCGAGGCCGGGCGCAGCATCATCGTGCTGTGCGCCGAACCCCTGGCGGCCCAGCGCCTTACCGAAGAAATCCCGCTGTTCGCGCCTGAACTCAGGGTAAGGCAGCTGCCCGACTGGGAAACCCTGCCCTACGATGGCTTCTCGCCCCACCAGGATCTGGTGTCGGAACGACTGCGCACACTGCACGCCCTGATGCAGAAAGATGTGGACATCCTGCTGGTTCCGGTCACCACGGCGCTCTACCGCCTGGCTCCGCCCGAGTTCCTGGCGGCCTACACCTTTTCCTTCCGGCAAGGCGATGCGCTCAATGAAGAAGCCCTGCGCCAGCAGCTGACGCTCGCCAACTATAGCCATGTCACCCAGGTGACGGCGCCGGGGGAGTTCTGCATACGCGGCGGCCTGATCGACCTGTTTCCCATGGGATCGGTGCTGCCCTACCGTATCGATCTGTTCGACAACGAGATCGAGTCCATACGGAGTTTCGACGTCGATACGCAGCGCAGCCTGTACCCGGTCAAGGACATCCAGCTGCTGCCCGGCCGCGAGTTCCCCATGGACGAGGCCGCCCGCAACCAGTTCCGGGCGCGCTTCCGCGAAATCTTCGAAGGCGACCCCTCGCGGGCCCTGCCCTACAAGGATATCGGCAACGGCATTGCCTTCGCCGGCGTGGAATACTACCTGCCGCTGTTCTTCGAGCACACCGCCACGCTGTTCGACTACCTGCCCGATTCCGCCATCACCGTCACCCTGGGCGACCCGGCCAACGTCATCCGCAATTTCAGCCAGGATACCTACGGACGCTGGCAATTCCTGAAAAGCGACCGCGAACGCCCCGTATTGCCGCCGCAGGCGCTGTTCCTGGACGACGAAGAACTGTTCGGCCAGCTGAAACGCTTTCCCCGGCTGGCCTTGGGCAATGAGCGGCCCGCGCCCGATTTCCTGCCGGTGCCCGACGTCGCCGTCTCGCGGCGGGCCGACGACCCGGTCGGCGCCCTGCGCCGCCTGCTCGAAGCCCATCAGGGGCGTATTGCGCTGTGCGCCGACTCGGCCGGCCGGCGTGAAACGCTGGACCAGATGCTGCGCGAATTCGGCATCCAGCCCGACACGTCGGTCGAGACCCTGGCCGACTTCTTCGGCGGCACCAGCGCCTTCGCGCTGCTCGTGGCGCCGCTGGCCAACGGTTTCGGCATCGCCGGCCAGGCCATCCTCCTGCTTACCGAAAACGATCTTTATCCCACCCAGGCCCGCACGGCGCGCCGCGGGCGGCGGGCGCAAGAACGCGCCAGCGACGTCGAAGCCATGGTGCGCGACCTGTCGGAGCTGCGGGAAGGCGACCCGGTGGTGCACGCACAGCACGGGATAGGCCGCTATATCGGTCTGAAGGAAATGGATCTGGGTGAAGGCGTCATGGAGTTCCTGCACCTGGAATATGCGGGGGGCGGCACGCTTTACGTTCCCGTCGCCCAGCTGCACCAGATTTCACGCTACAGCGGATCCGATCCTGAAAGCGCGCCATTGCATCAGCTCGGTTCGGGCCAATGGGACAAAGCGCGCCGCAAGGCGGCCAGGCAGGTGCGCGATGCGGCCGCCGAACTGCTGGCGCTCTATGCCCAGCGCGCCGCCCGCGAAGGGCATCGTTTCAGGCTGCCGCTCAAAGATTACGAAGCCTTCGCCGAAGGCTTCGGCTTCGAAGAGACGCCGGACCAGGCCGCCGCCATCGAGGCGGTGCTGGAAGACATGACCTCCGGCCGCCCCATGGATCGGCTGGTATGCGGCGATGTCGGCTTCGGCAAGACCGAAGTGGCGCTGCGCGCCGCCTTCCTCGCGGTGGCCAACGGCAAGCAGGTCGCCCTGCTCTGCCCCACCACCCTCCTGGCGGAGCAGCACGCCCAGACCTTCACCGACCGTTTCGCGGACTGGCCGGTGCGCATCGCCGAACTGTCCCGCTTCCGTTCCGCCAAGGAAGTCGCCGCCGCCCAGCAAGGGCTGGCCAGCGGCGCCATCGACATCGTCATCGGCACCCACAAGATTCTGTCGCGCGATACCCGCTTCAAGCAGCTCGGCCTGGTCATCATCGATGAAGAGCATCGTTTCGGGGTCCGCCAGAAGGAAGCGCTCAAGAAGCTGCGCGCCGAAGTGGACGTCCTGACCCTGACGGCCACGCCCATCCCCCGCACGCTGGGCATGTCCCTGGAGGGCATCCGCGACTTCTCGGTCATCGCGACGGCACCGCAGAAGCGCCTGGCCATCAAGACCTTCGTGCGCCGCGAAGACAAGAGCACCATACGCGAAGCCCTGCTGCGCGAACTCAAGCGCGGCGGCCAGGCCTACTTCCTGCACAACGAAGTCGAAACCATACACAACCGCCGGGCCAGCCTGGAAGAACTGGTGCCGGAAGCGCGCATTGCCGTGGCGCATGGCCAGATGCCCGAACGCGAGCTGGAAGACGTGATGAAGGGTTTCTATCAGCAGCGCTACAACGTACTGCTGTGCACCACCATCATTGAAACCGGGATCGACGTGCCATCGGCCAATACCATCGTGATCCACCGCGCCGACAGGCTGGGCCTGGCCCAGCTGCACCAGCTGCGCGGCCGGGTGGGCCGTTCCCACCATCAGGCCTATGCCTATCTGCTGACGCCTTTTGAAGACGCCATGACCGCCAACGCCAAGAAGCGGCTGGAAGCCATCCAGGCCATGGAAGAACTGGGCTCGGGCTTCTTCCTGGCCATGCACGATCTCGAAATCCGCGGCACCGGCGAAGTTCTGGGCGAGTCGCAGTCCGGGAACATCCAGGAAGTCGGCTTCTCGATGTACAGCGACATGCTCAACACGGCCGTGCGCGCGCTCAAGGCGGGCGAAGAGCCGGACCTGGAATCGCCCTTCGACCCGCAATGCGAGGTCAACCTGCATGCCTCGGCCCTGCTGCCGTCCGACTATTGCCCGGACATCCATGCGCGGCTGGGCATGTACAAGAAGCTCTCGCACGCCCGCGACGAGGACGAACTCATCGGCATCCAGGAAGAATTGATCGACCGCTATGGCAAGCTGCCGGAAGCCGCGCGCAACCTGCTGGCCACCCACAGGCTGCGGCTGCTGGCCGAACCGCTGGGCGTGACCAAGATAGACGCCCCGGAAGCGCAGGCCCTCATCCAGTTCTCCGCCAAACCGCAGGTCGACCCGCTGCGCATCATCGAACTGGTGCAGAAGCGCCGCGACCTGCGGCTGTCCGGCCAGGACAGGCTGCGGCTGGAATTCAAGGAAGGGGCGCCGCTCAAGGCACGCATCGACACGATGCGCGAACTATTGAGGGCGCTGGGGGGGTAAGTGCCTGACCGCCCCCCGGCCCCGATCCGGCTCGTCCGGCAGGTTCAATGGGCGGCGACACGCCGCGCTATACTGGCCCGGACGATCCCCGCGAGGTCTCCATGATGTGGATGCAAAAGGAAATTTCCCTGGCCGCGCGCCCCCGGGGCTTTCACCTGATCACCGATGACATCCTCCGGCAGTGCCCGGCCTTGCGCCAGGTGCGCATCGGCCTGCTGCATGTCTTCATCCAGCATACCTCCGCCTCGCTGACCATCAACGAGAACGCCGACGCCAGCGTGCGCCGCGACTTCGAGCGGCATTTCAACCGCCTGGCTCCGGAAGAAGCGCCCTATTTCGAACACACACAGGAAGGTCCGGACGACATGCCCGCCCATCTGAAAGCCAGCCTGCTCGGCGTCAGCCTGTGCATCCCCATCACCGGCGGCCGCCTCAATCTCGGTACGTGGCAAGGCATTTACCTGTGCGAGCACCGCGACCAGGGCGGCGAGCGCCGGCTGGTGCTGACGATCCAGGGCGAAGGCTAGGGCCTGTTGACACTAAAAGGAGGCTCGCATGAGTACGCAAACGTGTGGATGGCAAGGCGCGAAGCGCAGTCGTGGCGGCCCCCCGGCGAGCATTCGCAACGCAGCCAGGCGCGCGTTTGCGTACTCACCCGGCGGGCTGGCTGGATATCGGGCGCCATGCGTCGTTGCGCAGGCCTTGCAGGGAGCGGCCATGCGGCGCCCTGCACGCCTAGCCTGCCACCCGATATCCAGCCAGTGCGAGCCTCCTTTTAGCGTCAACAGGCCCTAGGCCTGTTGACGCTATTTTCATGAGCACGGCGACATTACAGAAAAGCAGCATAGAAGGCATCGCCTGCATCCTGGCCGGCATGTTCTGCCTGACCATCAGCGACGCCCTGGCCAAATGGCTGGGGGCCTTCTATTCCCCCCTTCAGCTTCTCTTTCTGCGCGCCGCCATCGCCCTTCCCCTGGTCACGGCGCTGGTGCTCGGCCTGGGCGGGTCCCGGGCGCTGCGCACCCGGCATATCGGCGTGCATCTGCTGCGCGGCGCCATCAATGTCGCTTCCGCTTTCTGTTTTTACCTGGGGCTGACCCTGCTCCCCCTGGCGGAGACCACCGCCATCGCCTTCTGTGCGCCATTCTTCGTCACCGTCATTTCCGTCGCCTTTCTCGGCGAAAAGGTGCCGCTGGGCGGCTGGCTGGCCCTGTTTGCCGGATTCGCCGGTGTGCTAGTCATCGTTCGTCCGAGTCCGGACAACATCCAGTGGGCGGCCCTACTCCCATTGGCCACGGCGCTGGGCTATGCCGTGATGATGGTCAGCGCAAAGCGCATCAGCGCCCGCGAGAGCATGCTCACGACCATGTTCTATATCGTGCTGGGCCAACTGGTATTCGCCAGCCTGCCCCTGGCGGCCGTCTGGGTGCCGGTCGAATGGCGCCATCTGCCGGGTTTCGTCGGCATTGCCGTCTGCAGCACGGCCGGGCTCGGCCTGATCACCCAGGCCTTCCGCATCGCGCCGGCAACGGTCGTGGCTCCCTTCGACTACAGCGGCCTGATATGGGCCACGCTCTTCGGCTGGATCTTCTGGCGCGAGCTTCCCGATGCCTGGTCATATGCCGGCGCGCTCATGATCATTCTTAGCGGCATATACGTTGCTTTCTTCAGCGGGCCCGGGAAAAAGAGACGCCGGCCGAGGAAGGCGTAGTCCGTGGGCTCGGCGCCGCCAGCAAGGATGCGCGCGGAACATTCCTCTGCGGAAATATCCGCTGAGACCGAGCCCGGATTCAGGATCCTTCCGGACAGGCGTCCGCCTCATCGCCGGAAAGCCGCGGCGGCAGCGTGAGCGTGACTCGCGTCCCGGCCGCGAGCGCCTCGACGCGCAGCGTTCCCCCCAGGAAGGCGGCGCGCCGGCGCATGTTCTGCAAGCCCACCCCGCACTCGCCCGCGTCCGCGTAGGGCGCGCCGTCGTTGTCGACGGTGATGAGCGCTACGCCTTGCGGGCCGGTATCGCCGCGCACGGCAATATGCGAAGCCGGCCCATGGCGCAAAGCATTGGTGACCGCTTCCTGCACGATGCGCAGCGTGTTCAGCGCATGTGCCGGCGTGACGCCGGAGATCTCCGGCAACCGCGCCATCGACCATTCCAGGTTCACGCCCAGGCGTCTGAGCCGGGGTTCGAGCCGCTCGCGCAGGCCGGAGAGCGCGGCCATGAGTTCGCGGTCGCCGATGTCCAGCGAATGGATCACCAGGCGCAGATCGTCGAGCGCTTCACGCGCGGTGCGCTCGATACCGGTTGCGTGGCCGCGCTCCGCCAGCGCGATGATCGACGCCAGGTGGCCGCTCAGACCGTCGTGCAGGTCTTCCGTTAGCCGGTGACGCTCCTCGCTGCGCACGCGGCGGGCGGCTTCGCCGCGCTCTTCCTCGTACAACCGGTACAGCTCGGCCTCGCGTTCGGCCAGCGTCTCCTTGAGGTGGGCGTTGGCGCCATCCAGGCCGGTAAGGCTAAGGCCCAGGCGGCGCATGAGGATGGCCGCGATGGCCATGATCAGCAGTTGCCGGTAATAGAGCGAAAGGAAGACCGGGCCGTCCAGCATGCCGGCGACGATCGCGCCATCGTGCAGGGTGGCCAGGGAAAAGAAGCACAGAGGCAGCAGGAGCAGCCAGGCTTCCTGCACCTTTTTAACCAGCGCCCCCCAGGCCGAAATGGCGACCGTGATCAGGGGCGAAACCACCATGATCGGCGTCACCACGCCGATCATCAAGGCGCCGGCCGGCACCATGCCCGATGCCATCGCAAGCAGACACGCGCCGGGCACGGCCGCCACGCAGGCGCGCAGCCAGAACGGCGGCGTGGCGCCGTTGATCTCCAGCGCGATGACATGCAGGATGAAGACACTCGACATGCTGATGGTGAAGGCATAAGGCAGCCAGTCGAACACGTCGGGCACGATGTCGGCCAGCAGGCCCGCGTAAGAGGCCGTGGACACCCCGAGCAGCAGGAACAGCCAGCCATACAGGAATTCCCGCGGCCGGTACATCCAGACCATCAGGGTCGCGACAAGCAGCAACAGTTGACACGCCAGCACCATCATGCGCGTGTGCTCGAACACCAGGACCCTGAGCCTGTGGTAAGGCGCGAGCTGCTGCGCGGTGCCCACATACAGGGCCGACAGATAGCCGCGCGCAATGCCCGGCGCCTGCAGCTGGATGTCGAGCGTGTGGCGGCCCGCGGCCAGGCCGCCGCCCGACAGCCGCAGCAGCGCCGAAGCACCCAGCATGACGCCCGGTACGAGGGAATCCGCCCCGGTGTCCAGCACCACATCGCCGTCCAGTTCAACGACCGCGCGATAGCTGAACATGGGAATGAAGAGGTAGAGCGGTTGCGCCGGTGCCTGCGCCAGCTCGAAATCCATGCGATAGCGGCCCTGCACGTGGCGGCTGCCCTGCGCGTGGGGCAGGTCCACCTGTTGGGGCGCAAGACCGGCCTCCAGGAACCGGGCCTGATCGATCACCAGGGCCTGCGGCGGCACGGGCAGCGTCAGCCACAGCGGCATGCTGGCGACCCCTATTGCCAGCACGGCCAGGATGACCCCGAGCCAGCGCCAGCGCCGGCTCACAGCCATATCAGGCCCAGGCGGGAGGCCTCGAACACCGCCTCGGAACGGTTGCCGACCTGCAGCTTGCGATAGATATTCTTGATGTGCACGGGTACGGTCTGCCGCGAGACACCCAGCTGCTCGGCCACCTCGGCGTAGGTCAGGCCCTTGGCAATGCCCCACAGGACTTCGGTCTCGCGCGGCGTGAGCGCGGCGGCTTCGCGGGTGGGAGCCTCGGCCGGCTGCCCCCGCGCACCCAGGCGCCGCACGATGACACGCGCGATCGACGAGGAAATCGGCGAGCGTCCGGCGCGCAATTCTTCTATGGCCTCGATCAGATCGGCGGCGTCGACGTCCTTGAGCAGATAGCCTGTCGCCCCGGCCTCGATGGCCGCGATCACGACTTCATTGTCGGCCAGGGCGGAAACCACCATGGCCTCGGCTTGCGGGTTGGTCGCGCGCAGGCGGCGGATCACCTGGATCCCGTGGCCGTCCGGCAAGCGCAGATCCGTGATGAGCAGATCGACGGGCTCGTTCTGCAGAACCGCCATCGCCGCCCCGAGGGTGCCGCAGGCGGCGACCACGCGGCCGCCCCGCCATCCCGACAGAATCGATTCGAAGCGCAGACGCAGCGGCTCGTCGTCCTCGACCAGCAGCGTGCGGCAAAGTGCCGTGTCGCCACCCTGGCCTGTCGTGTCGGTGCGCGCGCTCCCAGATTCCATCGACCTACCCTTTTCATGGTATAGGCCGGCGGCGCGCCGACCTTTAATCTTCAAGCTATTGTCACCAGTTCTTTCCGGTGTCACCGGTTATTTAGTTTGTCACGGTTCAGCCGGCTTGTCACTCCGGTCCTCCCACCACGAAATGGAGCACACGCCCATGCCCGCAAGACGACACCGGCCCCTGTTCACACTGGCTCTGGCGGCCACCGCGCTGCTGGCGGCATGCTCGTCGGACCACGATTCGTCCAGCCCCAGCCCAGTCGCCTCGGCCAAGCCCAATATTCTTTTCATCGTGCTCGACGACCTGGGCGTGGATCAACTGACATCCTACGGCTACGGTGGCGCCGTGCCTCCCCGGACGCCCACCCTGAATGCCATCGCCAAAGCCGGTATTCAATTCCGGCACGCATGGTCCATGCCCACTTGCACCCCCACGCGGGCCACTCTCTTCAGCGGGCGCTACCCGTCGCAGACCAATGTGCTGAACGCCGTGGTGTCCACCGATCTGGCCAATTCGTCGCCCAACCCCTTCGAGACGACATTGCCCCAGCTCCTCAAGACCCAGGGCTACACCAACGCGCTGATCGGCAAGATGCACCTGACGGGCACGGACCTGAACAACGGTTTCAACCTGCCCTACGGCTACGACACCATGTGGAAACTGGGCTGGGATTATTTCGAGGGCTTCCTGGACGGCGCGCCTTACAACATCGACACCCGGGCGGGCCTGACGAGCAAGGGCACCGACGTCGACAGCGGCCCATACAAATGCGGCTTCATCCCGACGACGCGGATCGATGCGGCCAACGGCGCCGACGCCGGCGCGTGCTATATGGCCGACGGCGGCTGCTCGCAGCTCTCGATCGGCGGCGATGTCGTCACGCCGGGCCGCAGCTGCATGGAGCGCGGCGGCATCCTGGACCCGGGCCAGTCCTGCCAGGCCACCGTGCCCAGCTACATCGACTTCACGGCCCAGAACGGTTACTACACCGGCCGATGGGTGAAAAGCACGGCCAATGGCAACGGATATGTCGTTCCGGCTTCCGACCCGTCCTCGCGCGGCTACCGCAGCATCCAGGAAACCGACCGCGCCATCGCATGGGCCGCGCAGCAGCCCGCCGACCAGCCCTGGATGCTGACCGTCGGCTACTCGGGAATCCACACTCCCCTGCAGCTGCCGCCGGTATCCCTGATCGCGGAAGACACCCCGGGCCGCAACGACAATCTGGTGTGCTCGCCATTGGCCGATTCGGAAGACACACCGGTACTCACACCGGTCACCGACCTCATCGACAATCATCTCATCACCAATCTGATGATCGAGGCGCTGGACAAGAAGATCGGCGACCTGCTGGTGGGTCTGGAGCTGGCCAGCTACAAGGATGACGGTACGCTGGACTACCACCCCGAGAAAACCAACACCCTGGTTGTCGTCATCGGCGACAACGGCACCTACGTGAACAGCGTCAAGTTCACCACGCCGGGCAGATTCGACCCCATGCGCTCCAAGGCCTCGCCTTACCAGACCGGCGTGTGGGTGCCGCTGCTCGCGGCCGGCCCGATGGTCGCATCGCCGGGACGGGAAGTGCCGCACATGGTGGGGTCGGTCGACCTGTACCGGTTGTTTGCCGATATTGCGGAAGCCGATGTGGAAGCCACCGTTCCCGCCCACCGCCCGCTTGACGCACAGCCCATGCTGGCCTACCTGACCAACGCCGAACAACCCGCCATCCGCAGCACCAATTTCACGGAAATGGGCACCAGCCTCCGGACAGCCTCGGCGGCTGACAATGAACACCCCTGCGTCATCCCCGCGGCCAACAACGTTTGCACGACCCTCTTCCCGGAAAAGGGGGTATGCCTGGCCCAAGGCGGCATCTGGTACGGCGACAACCTGTCCAGCGAAACCAGCGGTATGCCGGCAACGGGCTACAACAACTGCTGCCAGGCCCAGGCCTACCGTTTGACCAGAGGGGAAACGACCACCTTCCTCCCCACCGCCACCAAGGCGGTCACCGATGGCACCTACAAGCTGGTGCGCGAGACGCGCAACCAGTGCGAGCCGGCCATGGGCACCGCCGACCCGGGCGCCTACCGCTACAGCACCACCGGCTACGACATCCTCGATGCGCTTTACCAGATCGACACCGCCACCCCCGACCCCAGGCTCGACAGGGACGGCAGCCAGTTGACCGCGGCAGCACCGCCCCCGCTGGAAACCTCATCGCTGAACGGCGCGCAGCAGCAGGCCTACGCCAGCCTCAGTTCCGAAATGGACCGCCACGATGCCGTGGCCCGCTACAACCTGGAATACGACAGCATCAATTGCCCGGGCGACGGCAACCGCGACGGCGTGGTGGACCAGAAGGATATGGACAACTGGCTGGAACTGAGCCGGCTGAATGGCGGGCAGTCGAGCTGGTACGATTTCAACCACGACGGCAAGACCGACCAGGCCGACCGGCAGATCATCCAGAACAATATGGGCCAGACATGCCGCAGTAGCTAATCGTAAATCGGTAAGTCGGGAACAGACCACGGTTTCAGGCCGAAACCGTGGTCTGTTCCGCTCTCTATTTACTTCACCCCTATTCCTCTCAAAAACTGAGCCTGAACCAGTTCAGGATGGCGTCCAGGGCACTGTAATCGAGCGCGAAGGCCGCCTGCTCGCGCACCACGGGCTTGGCCCGATAGGCCACCGAATAGCCCGCCAGGGCCATCATTTCAAGATCGTTGGCCCCATCGCCCACGGCGATGATCTGATCCCGGGTCGCACCCAGATCGGCCGCCAGCGCGGCCAGACGCGCCGCCTTGCCCCGCGCATCGACGATATCGCCCAGCACCCGGCCGGTCAGCCTGCCATCGGCCACTTCCAGCACATTGGCGTGGCAGGCGTCCAGCCCCAGGCGCTCGCGCAGGCGCTCGGTGAAGAAAGTGAAGCCGCCCGACACCAGCAGCGTGCGCAACCCATGCCGCCTGACGGTGGCGATCAATTGTTCCGCACCGGGATTCAGTCGCAGACGCTGTTCATACACTTCGAGCAAGGCCGATTCGGGCACGCCTTCCAGCAGTTCGACCCGCCGCCGCAGGCTTTCGGCGAAATCCTTGATCTCGCCCCGCATCGCCGCTTCGGTGATGGCGGCCACCTGCGGCTTGCGGCCCACCGCATCGGCTATCTCGTCGATGCATTCGATGCTCACCAGCGTGGAATCCATGTCCATCGCCAGAATGCGGCACTCGCGCAGCAGATCGATTCTGGGCAGGAAGGCGTAATCCATGCGGTATTCCTCGCATCGGACCGCGACGGCCGCGCGCTCCGATGCGTCCGCTTCGAGCAGGCGCACCGCGGTGCGGCCCAGTTCCTGTACGCCGGAAGCGGACACGATGGCCGCGATCTGCTCGACATGCGCCGTCACCAGGGAAGGCGACTGAAGAATGAGATGGGACATGGCTGAAAATAAAGAGTCGGACGGGTCGGACGCTGAAAAATCAGGCGCCGGGCTGCTCTGCCGCGGCGCGGGCCAATTTGGCACGGCCTTTTTCCGCCACGGAACGGCGGCGCTTCATCAAATAGCGCCAGACGAAGCCGGGATAGCCCAGCACCACGAACAGGCTCAGGGTGATGGCATAGAATTCCCAGCCCTGCTGGAAACGATTGCCGAGATTCGCTTCGAGAGCAAAGCCCAGCACCCCCACCAGGGCGTAGAACACCAGCAGCTCAAGCAGCCTTTCGAAAAAGTTCTTGTGGATCCGCCGCCCGCGGCTGCGCCAGCCCGGGTAGGCCAGCACCAGTGAGGCCGCGGCGGCCAAGGCAAGCAGGATGGCAAGGAAGCGGGCCACGGAAGCGGCGTCGGAGGCCATGAAGACCCCCTGCCCGATCAGGATCATGGCTGCCGCGCCGAGCCCGGTCAGCACCACGAAGAAAAGAATAGAGCTCAACCACATGAACCAGCCCGGACGCCCGGCTTCGCCCTTCTGCCGCCACGGCAGCGCCAGAAAGGGCCGCTCCGCCACGAAGGGCAGATTGGAGGTCACGAGAGCCAGAGCGATGAGCAGCCATACGGCGAATGATTGATCCATCCGTTTACTCAGAACTGCAGCGACTGGCGAATGACGCTGACGCACAGCGCCATGAGGCCGCCGGGCAGGATGCCGAGCAGCAGGACCAGCGCCCCGTTGACGGTCATCAGGCCGTTGGTGATCACGCCGGTTTCGATCGGCCCGGCCTCCCCTTCAGGCTCGTCGAAGTACGCCACCTTGACCACCCGCAGATAGTAGAAGGCGCCGATGAGCGACATGATGACGGCGAACACCGCCATCCAGATGTAGCCGGCGCCGACGAGCGCCTGCAGCACCGCCAGCTTGGCGTAGAAGCCCGCCATCGGCGGAATGCCCGTCAACGAGAACATGGCCAGCAGCAACATGGCCGCCATGATGGGGCTGCGGCGGTTCAGACCTTTGAGATCGGAGATGTTCTCGCATTCGAAGCCCCGGTGGCTCAGCAGCATGATCAGGCCGAAGGTGACCAGGGTGGTCAGGACGTAGATCACCATGTAGAACAGCGCAGAGCCATAGGCCAGCCCGGCCGCATCGGCATTGCCGTCGACCACGCCCGACAGAAGGCCCAGGAATACGAAGCCCATGTGCGAGATCGTCGAATAGGCCAGCATCCGCTTGAAGTTGGTCTGAACGATGGCCGTCAGGTTGCCGATGGCCAGCGACAGCACCGCCATGAGCAGCAGCATGGGCTGCCAGTCGATCGCCAGCCCGTGCAGCCCGTCGATCAGCAGGCGGAAGGTGATCGCCAGCGCGGCGAGCTTGGGCGCCGCGGCGATGATCAGCGTAACGGATGTGGGCGCGCCCTGGTAGACGTCGGGCGACCACATGTGGAAAGGCGCCGCGGCCAGCTTGAAGCCCAGGCCGGTCACGATGAACACCACCCCGAACACCAGCGGCAGGCGCTCGGCGCCGCCCGAGCCGATGACTTCGGCGATGCGGGCCAGATCGAGGGAACCCGTGGCGCCATAGATCATCGACATGCCGTACAGCAGCACCCCCGAAGCCATGGAACCCAGCACGAAGTACTTCATGGCCGCTTCGCTGGACGCCAGATGGTCGCGGCGCACCGCCACCAGCGCGTACAGCGCGAAAGACATCAGTTCCAGGCCGAGATAGACCGTCAGCATGCTGCCGGCGGAAATCATCACCATCTGGCCCAGCAGCGCGAACAGGGTCAGCGAATAGAGTTCGCCGCCATGGCGCGTCATGTCGCGCGCTTCGTTGTAGCCGCGCCCATAGATCAGCGTCGCGATCACCGCCAGGTAGGAGATCACCTTGAGGAAGTGCGCCAAGGAATCTACAACGTAGAGCCCTCCGAAGCTGGTGCCCGCCACACCCGCGTTCCACTGGATCAGCGACACGACGGTCAGGATCGCCAGCGAGGCCAGGCTGAGCAGAAAGGTGGCATGGCGCGTGTCCGATTTGCTGAAGGCATCGATCAGCAGAACTGTGCCCGCCAGGATCAACAGCAGGATCTCGGGCAAAGCCAAAGCGAAGTCAAAAGAGTTTTGCATGGTCATCGAGGCTTACAGTTTCGAGATGGCGATGTGCTGCAGCAGCGCATCCACCGACACGTGCATGACATCCGTGAAAGGCTTGGGATAGATCCCCATGAAGAGCACGGCGATGGCCAGGGCCCCCAGGATGAGGAATTCCCGGCCGTTGAGATCGCTCATGCCGCGCACCTTCTCGTTGGTGATTTCACCATAAGCCACGCGCTTGAGCATCCACAGCGAGTACGAAGCCCCCAGGATGAGAGAGGTCGCCGCCAGCAGGCCGATCCAGAAGTTGTACTGCACCGATGCGATGATCACCATGAATTCCCCGACGAAGCCGCTGGTGGCCGGCAGACCGGCATTGGCCATGGAGAAAAGCACGAAGAAGGTGACGAAACGCGGCATGACGTTGATCACGCCACCGTAATCGGCGATCTGGCGGCTGTGCAGGCGGTCGTAGAGCACGCCGATGCACAGGAACATGGCGCCCGACACGAAACCGTGCGAGATCATCTGCACGATGCCGCCTTCCAGGCCGCCCTGATTGAAGATGAAGAAGCCCAGCGTCACGAAGCCCATGTGAGCGACGGATGAATACGCCACCAGCTTCTTCATGTCTTCCTGGACAATGGCCACCAGGCCGATGTAGATCACCGCGATCAGCGAGAGCGCGATCATCAGGCCGGACAGGGTGTGGGACGCATCGGGCACGATGGGCAGGGAAAAGCGCAGGAAACCGTAAGCGCCCAGCTTCAGCATGATGGCCGCCAGCACCACCGAACCGCCCGTCGGGGCTTCCACGTGGGCATCCGGCAGCCAGGTATGCACCGGCCACATCGGCACCTTCACGGCGAAGGCCGCCAGCAGCGCCAGGAAGATCAGGATCTGCGGTGTATGGGCCAGGGCCGTCTTGTGCCAGGTCAGGATGTCGAACGACCCGCCGGAAACATGCCACAGGTAGATGAAAGCCACCAGCATCAGCAGCGAGCCCATCAGCGTGTAGAGGAAGAACTTGACCGCGGCGTACACACGGTTAGGGCCGCCCCACACGCCGATGATGAGGTACATCGGAATCAGCGTGGCCTCGAAGAACACGTAGAACAGCATCGCATCGAGCGCGGCGAACACGCCGATCATGAGGCCCGACAGGATCAGGAAGGCACCCATGTACTGGGACACCCGGCTGGTGATGACTTCCCAGCCCGCCAGCACCACGATGATGGTGATGAAGGCGGTCAGCAGCACGAACCACAAGGAAATGCCGTCGACGCCCAGGTGGTAGTTGATCGAGAAGCTCTCGATCCAGGGCGTGATCTCGACGAACTGCATGTTGGCCGTGTACGGATCGAAACCCGTGTACAGCGGAATGGTCACCAGGAAGCCGAGGACGGCCCCGGCCAGCGACAACACCCGCGTGAGTTCGGGCCGTTCATCGCGGCCGACCAGCAGTACCAGCAGGCCGGCGACGATGGGCACGAAAATCGCAAGCGTTAACCATGGAAATGTAGAAGACGCCATATCGCTAGCCATCAGTGAACCGTCAGCACGAAAAAGGTTAATAAAGCCATGATCCCGATGATCATCGCAAAGGCGTAGTGATAGATGTAGCCGGACTGCAGGTGGCGGCTGACCGCCGCGACCCATCCGACCACACGGGCGCTGCCGTTGACGATCAGCCCGTCGATCACGCTGCGGTCACCGCCCTTCCAGAAGCCATAGCCCAGGCAGCGCGCAAAGCGGGCCACGACCTGTTCGTTGAACCAGTCGGCGTAGTACTTGTTTTCGAGCACGCGGTTGATGCCCGAAAGCGCGCTGTAGATCTTGCCGGGCAGGGCCGGATTCACCACGTAGCAGTACCAGGCCACCACCAGGCCGGCGATCATCAGCCAGAACGGCACCGTCACGAAACCATGCAGGGCATAGGCCATCCAGCCGTGCCAATGGCCGGCCAGCGCGGCCATGGCCGGATGTTCGGGCAGCACCGTGATGACGCCGTCGAAGAAGTCACCGAACAGGATGGAGCCCGCGAAGAACATCCCGGCCAGCACCGAAGGCACCGCCAGCACGACCAGCGGCAGCGTGACCACCCACGGCGACTCATGCGGCTCGGCGGCGTGATGGTGATCGTCGTGCCCATGAGCCTGCGGATATGGCGGGTTGCGGAAGCGCTCAGGTCCATGGAAGACCAGGAAGTACACCCGGAAGGAGTACAGCGATGTCACGAATACCCCGATCAGTGTCGCGTAATAGGCGAAGCTCGCGCCCCACACATTGGCGGCGCCCGCCGCCTCGATGATCTGTTCCTTGGAGTAGAAGCCCGAGAAGAACGGCGTGCCGACCAGCGCCAGCGTGCCGATCAGGAAGGTGATCCAGGTGATGGGCATGTACTTGCGCAGGCCGCCCATGTTGCGGATGTCCTGGTCGTGGTGCATGCCGATGATGACCGAGCCCGCCCCCAGGAACAGCAGGGCCTTGAAGAAGGCGTGGGTCATTAGGTGGAAGATGGCGGCGGAGTATGCCGATGCGCCCAGCGCCACCGTCATGTAGCCGAGCTGCGACAGCGTGGAATACGCCACCACCCGCTTGATATCGTTCTGGATGATGCCCAGGATGCCCAGGAACAGCGCGCCGATGGCGCCGATCACGATGACGAAGGCCAGTGCCGTGGACGACAGCTCGAAGACGGGCGAGAAGCGCGCCACCATGAAGATGCCGGCCGTCACCATGGTGGCGGCGTGGATCAGCGCGGAAATGGGCGTGGGGCCTTCCATGGAATCGGGCAGCCAGGTATGCAGCGGCACCTGGGCCGATTTGCCCATGGCGCCCACGAACAGGCAGATGCAGGCCACGGTCAGCAATTGCCAGTCGGTGCCGGGGAACGGCATGACGGCCAGTTCCTGGCTGCGCTCGAAGACTTCCCCGTAATGCATGCTGCCGGTGTAGGCGAACAGCAGGCCGATGCCGAGGATGAAGCCGAAGTCGCCGACGCGGTTGACGAGAAAGGCCTTCATGTTGGCGAAGATGGCCGTGGGCCGCGTGTACCAGAAGCCGATCAGCAGGTAGGACACCAGCCCGACCGCTTCCCAGCCGAAGAACAGCTGCACCATGTTGTTCGCCATGACCAGCATCAGCATGGAAAAGGTGAACAGCGAGATGTACGAGAAGAAGCGCTGGTAGCCGGGGTCGTCGGCCATGTAGCCGATGGTGTAGACGTGCACCATCAGCGACACGCCCGTCACCACGACCATCATCAGGGCCGACAGATTGTCGATCAGGAAGCCCAGCTGCAGCGGCGTGGTGCCGACCACCGTCCAGGTATACAGGATGCCGTCGTAGGTGTGGCCGTTGATCGTCTGGAACAGCGTGATCACGGAACCGATGAAGGATAGCGCAACCAGGGCGATGGTGATGCGATGCGAGCCACGGCGCGAGACGACGCGCCCCAGGAAACCCGTGCCGAAGAGACCGGCCAGAATGGCGCCCGCCAGGGGCGCCAGCGCGATCAACAGGTAGAAACTTGGTGAATTCATAGTTTGCGCGACCTCATCAACCCTTGAGCTGGTCCAGTTCTTCCACGTTGATCGTATTCAGGTTGCGGAACAGCAGCACCAGAATCGCCAGCCCGATGGCGGCTTCGGCCGCGGCCACGGTCAGCACGAAGAACACGAAGACCTGGCCGGCCGTGTCCCCGAACCATGTGGAAAACGCGACGAAATTGATGTTGGCGGCCAGCAGCATGAGCTCGATGGACATCAACAGAATGATCAGATTGCGGCGGTTCAGGAAGAAACCGAAGATGCCGATGGTGAACAGGATCGCGCCGAGTATCAGGTAGTGAGCGAGAGTCAATGTCATTTTGCTTCCCCTTGGGCGCTGCCGCCCGCGGCACCGGAATCCCCGGGCACCTGGATGTTGGCCATGCGCACGCGGTCTTGCGCGCGGACCTTGACCTGCCGGCTGGGATCCGTGCGCTTGACGTCGGTACGCTTGCGCAGTGTGAGCGCGATGGCCGCGATCATGCCGACCAGCAGGATGACCCCGCCGACCTGTACCGCGAAGACGTAGTCGGTATACATGGCCTCGCCCAGCGCGAGGGTGTTGTTGTAGTCGTCGCCCATGGCCTGCTGGGGCCCGGCGGCATACCAGGTGGTGCCCAGCACGAAAGCCATTTCAAGCACCATGACCGTGGCGATCACGATGCCCAGGGGCAGGTAGGCCTTGAAACCGGCGCGCAGATCATCCATGCGCACGTCGAGCATCATGACGACGAACAGGAACATGACCAGCACCGCGCCGACATAGACGATCACCAGCAGCAGCGAAAGGAATTCCGCGCCGAGCAGCATCCACAGCATGGCCGCCGTGAAAAAGGTGAGGATGAGATGCAGCACCGCCGTGACGGGGCTGCGCGCGGTGACCACGCGCGCCGCCGCAACGACGAGCACGAAGGCAAGCAGATAAAACAGGACAGTGACGAAATTCATGAGCTTCAGGTCCCGGCGTCAACGATAAGGGGCATCCGCCGCGCGGCGCGCGGCGATTTCGGACTCATAGCGGTCGCCGACGGCCAGCAACATGTCCTTGGTGAAATAAAGATCGCCCCGCTTCTCGCCATGGTATTCGTGGATGTGGGTTTCCACGATCGAGTCCACAGGACAGCTTTCCTCGCAAAACCCGCAGAAGATGCACTTGATGAGGTCGATGTCGTAGCGCGTGGTGCGGCGGGTGCCGTCCTCGCGCTCGGTCGACTCGATGGTGATTGCCAGCGCCGGACAGACCGCTTCGCACAGCTTGCAGGCAATGCAGCGCTCTTCGCCGTTGGGGTAGCGGCGCAGCGCGTGCAGGCCGCGGAACCGGGGCGACGCGGGCGTCTTTTCGTACGGATACCGCAGGGTGACCTTGCGCTTGAAGAAGTACTTTCCGGTCAGGCGCATGCCCTTGAGCATTTCGGTCAGCATCAGGCTGCCGAAGAAATCCTTGATAGCTTCCATAATTGGCTCCCGATTCCTATTGCCAGATGTTCCAGGGCGTCTGCATCCAGATCGCCACGATCAGCAGCCAGACACCCGTGAGCGGAATGAAGACCTTCCAGCCCAGGCGCATGATCTGGTCATAGCGATACCGCGGGAACGTGGCACGGAACCACACGAAAAACGACACGACCGCAAAGGTCTTGAGACCCAGCCACAGCCAGCCCGGTATCCAGGTCAGCGGGGCGATTTCGATGGGGGGCGCCCAGCCTCCCAGGAACATGATCGAGGCCATGGCCGACAACAGGATCATGTTGGCGTATTCGCCCAGGAAGAAGAGCGCGAAGCCCATGCCCGAGTATTCCACCATGGGGCCCGCCACGATCTCGGATTCGCCTTCCACCACGTCGAAGGGGTGGCGGTTGGTTTCCGCGACGGTGGAAATCACGTAGATCACGAATAGCGGCAGCAGCGGCAGCCAGTTCCAGGACATGAAATTGATGCCATGCCCGGCGAACCAGCCACGGCCCTGCCCTTCCACGATGCCCGACAGATTCAGCGTGCCCGACACCAGCAGCACGGTGACCAGCACGAAACCGATGGCCAGCTCGTAGGAAAGCATCTGCGCCGCCGCGCGCAGAGCGCCCAGAAAGGCATAGCGCGAGTTCGACGCCCAGCCGGCGATGATCACGCCGTAGACGCCGATGGAAGTGATGGCCATGATGTAGAGCAGGCCGGCGTTCACGTCGGCAAGCACGACTTCGGGGCCGAAGGGAATCACCGCCCAGGCCGCCAGCGCCGGCATCAGCGTCACTACGGGTCCCAGGATGTAAAGCACCTTGTTGGCTTCGGTGGGCGTGATGACTTCCTTGGTCATCAGCTTGAAAACGTCGGCGAAGGGCTGCAGAAGGCCCCGGTAGCCGACGCGGTTCGGCCCTTTGCGCACGTGCATGAAGCCGATCATCTTGCGTTCCCAGTAGGTCAGGTAGGCAACGCACAGGATGATGGGCAGCGCAATGACGAAGATCTTGACCACCGTCCAGACCAGGTACCACAGCGTGGGGCCGAGCAGGCTCGTACCGTACGATTGAATTACGTTCAGCCAATCCATTTTTTACGCCCGCTCCACATTCAGTTGACCCTCGGCGCCACCCAGCATCAGGGTTTCGGGGAACGCCGCGGCAATGCGCACGCAACCGGCCGCGACGGTGTCGTCGAGCAGCGCCGGCAGCGAGACCTGGCCGCGCTGCGAGGTGATGCGCACGGCATCGCCGGATTCGACGCCCAGCCGCGCCAGCGTGGCGGCCGCCATGCGGGCGCGCGGCGACTGCGATGCGGAGGTTTCCTGCAGGCTGGCGGCGCGGCGCACAATGGCGTCAGTGCGATAGATCGGTACGTCGGTCACCCGTTCCAGCCCTTCGGCGGCTGTGGCCGCCAGACCGGGCGCCGCCTTGATCTCGTTGGAAAGACGGCCTTCGATGCCGCCGGCGATCACGGCGTCGCGCACGGTTTCGGAGCTTTCCTCGTCGAAGCCCTGGAGTTCGAAGAAATTGCCCAGCACCCGCAGCACCTTCCAGGCCGGACGGGTGTCGCCCAACGGCGCGGCAGCCGCCTTGAAAGCCTGTGCCCGGCCTTCGGCGTTCACGAAAGTGCCGGAAGTTTCGGTGAAGGGCGAAACCGGCAGCATGACGTCGGCCCAATCCTCGGCCGCCGACCGGTACGAGGTCAGGGCCACGGCAAAGCCGCTGTCCTTCAGCACCTGAAGCGCCCGCGCGCCGTCGTTGGCGTCCATGGACGGTTCGGCATGCAGCACCAGATAGGCCTTGAGCGGCTCGGCCAGCATCCGCGCCGCCGTGCGCCCGCCGTTGCGGGGCGTGGCACCGGCCAGATAGCCGCCCACCGTGTTGCCGCCCTCGACCAGGAAACCCAGGCGGGCGCCGGCCAGGCGCGCAACTTCCGAGGCATTCGCTGCCAGCAGGCTGGCCTGCTTCGAAGCCGAAGCCATATTGCCGATCAGCACCGCGGCGCGCTGGCCCGATGCCAGGCTGGCGGCCATGCCGCGCGCGGCTTCGGATACCTGAACGCCGGCGAAAGCGGCCGGTACGGCCTGCCCGCCGGCTGCCGCCAGCGCCACGGCGACTTCCGCCAGGACGTTGGGAATGGCGCTGGGCGCCACCGTGAGACGGCCGGCAACGGGAAACAGCGGATCATCGGCCGCTGAATCGATGAAGAAGATCTCAGTACCGCGCTTGGCCGCCTGGCGCAGGCGCTGCGCCATCAGAGGGTGATCCTTGCGCAGGAAGGAGCCGACCACCAGCACCCGGTCGACTTCGTTCAGGTCGGCCACGGGCATGCCCAGCCAGGGCACGCCGGCCAGCGCCTGATCGAAGGCGTCGTCGGACTGGCGCAGCCGGAAGTCGACGTTCTCGCTGCCCAGGGCCCGGGTCAGGCGGGCCAGCAGCGACAGTTCTTCGGTGGTTGCGAGGGGGCTGCCCAGCGCGCCGACCTGTTCGGCGCCGAATTCCTCGCGGATCATGTTGATGGTCTGGACCACGATCTGCAGCGCATCGCTCCATGAGGCTTCGCGCCACCCGCCGTCCTCGCCGCGGATCATGGGATGCAGCAGCCGGTCTTCGGTGTACAGGCCTTCGTAGGAGTAACGGTCGCGATCGCTGATCCAGCATTCATTCACGTCTTCGTTCTCGAACGGCACGACACGCTTCACCCGGTCGAGCTTGACCTGCGCGATCAGGTTTGCGCCCAGGCTGTCATGAGGGCTGACGGTGCGGCGCCGGGCAAGTTCCCATGGGCGGGCGCTCATCTTGTACGGCTTGGACAGCAGTGCGCCGACCGGACAGAGATCGATGACGTTGCCGGAGAGTTCGGATTCGACCGACTTGCCCAGGAAGGTGGTGATCTCGGAGAACTCGCCCCGGTTGACCATGCCGATTTCCATGATGCCGCCGATTTCTTCACCGAAGCGCACGCAGCGGGTGCAATGGATGCAGCGCTGCATGCCATCGGTGGAGATGAGCGGCCCCATGTTCTTGCCCACCACCACGCGCTTGGCTTCCTGGTAGCGGGAGGCGGACTTGCCATAGCCCACGGCCAGGTCCTGGAGCTGGCATTCGCCGCCCTGGTCGCAGACCGGGCAATCCAGGGGGTGGTTGATGAGCAGGAATTCCATGACCGAATTCTGGGCGGCCACGGCCTTTTCGGAGCGGGTGTGCACGACCATGCCGTTGGTGACGGGCGTTGCACAGGCCGGCAGTGCCTTGGGCGCCTTTTCGACGTCAACCAGGCACATGCGGCAGTTGGCCGCTATGGAAAGCTTCTTGTGATAGCAGAAGTGCGGAACATACACACCGAGCTTGTGCGCGGCCTGGATGACCATGCTCCCTTCGGGAACGTCCGTCTTGATGCCGTCGATGGTGACTTCAACCATTAGCGTGTCCTGACCTACAGATATTTGGGCACCACACATTGCTTGTGCTCAATGTGGTGTGCGAACTCGTCGCGGAAATGCTTGATGAAACTGCGCACCGGCATGGCCGCGGCATCGCCCAGGGCGCAGATGGTGCGGCCCATGATGTTCTGCGCGACCGAATCCAGCACGTCGAGGTCTTCGGGCCGCCCTCGGCCGTTCTCGATGCGGTTCACCATGCGATACAGCCAGCCCGTGCCTTCGCGGCAGGGCGTGCATTGACCGCAGCTTTCTTCGAAATAGAAGTACGACAGCCGCATGAGCGACTTCACCATGCAGCGGGTTTCGTCCATGACGATGACCGCGCCGGAACCGAGCATGGAGCCCGCCTTGGCGATGGCGTCGTAGTCGAGGTTGGTTTCCATCATGATGTGCGCGGGCAGCACGGGTGCGGACGAGCCGCCCGGAATGACCGCCTTGAGCTTGCGGCCGCCGCGCATGCCGCCGGCAAGTTCGAGCAGCTTGCTGAAGGGGGTGCCCAGGGGCACTTCATAGTTGCCCGGCCGCTCGACATCGCCCGAGATGGAAAAGATCTTGGTGCCGCCTGCGTTGGGGACGCCGATTTCCAGGTATTGCGCACCGCCGTTGCGGATGATCCACGGCACGGCGGCGAAGGTTTCCGTGTTGTTGATGGTCGTCGGCTTGCCATACAGGCCGAAGCTGGCGGGGAATGGCGGCTTGAAGCGCGGCTGCCCCTTCTTGCCTTCGAGCGATTCCAGCAGGGCCGTTTCCTCGCCGCAGATATAGGCGCCGTAGCCATGAAAGGCGTGGAGCTGGAAGCTGAATTCCGAGCCCAGGATGTTGTCGCCCAGGAAACCCGCGGCGCGGGCCTGTTCGAGCGCTTCCTCGAAGCGCCGGTAGACCTCGAAGATTTCACCGTGAATGTAGTTGTAGCCCTGGGTGATGCCCATGGCGTAGGCGGCGATGGCCATGCCTTCGATCACGATATGCGGATTGAAGCGCAGGATGTCGCGGTCTTTGAACGTGCCGGGCTCGCCTTCGTCGGAATTGCACACCAGGTATTTCTGGCCCGGCAGCGTGCGCGGCATGAAGCTCCATTTGAGGCCGGTGGGGAAACCGGCGCCGCCCCGGCCGCGCAAGGACGAAACCTTGAGTTCGGCAATGACGTCGTCGGGCGTCATGCCGGTGGTGAGGATCTTGCGCAGGGCTTCATAGCCGCCGCGCTTGACGTAGTCTTCCAGACCCCAGTTGGCGCCGTTCAGACCGTCGAGGATCTGCGGTTCGAGATGGCGGCCATGGAAGATCATGCTGGTGGAAAGATCGCCGCCGGGGTCGGGATTCAAACCCTGGGCGTATCGCTGCAGAAAGCCCGGCGCGCTCATGCGGATTCCCCCTGCTTCTTGAGTTCTTCGATCATTTCGTCAATCTTGGCCTGCTCCATGCGCACGCACATGTGGTGGTTGTTCAGCAGCATGACCGGCGAATCGCCACAGGAGCCCATGCATTCGCCTTCCTTGAGGGAGAACATGCCGTCGGGCGTGGTTTCGCCATAGTCGATGCCCAGTTTTTCCTTCAGGTACTCACCGGCCTTCACGCCGTCGCGCAAGGCACAGGGAAGATTGGTGCAGACCGTGATCTTGAAGCGCCCCACCGGGCGCTTGTCGAACATGTCGTAAAAGGTCGCCACTTCCTGGACGGCGATGGCCGGTACGCGGATGTAGGCGGCGATGTCGGCCACGACCTCGGTGGATACCCAGCCCTTCTCTTCCTGGGCGATGGCCAGGGCCGCCATGATGGCGGACTTCTTCTGATCTGCGGGGAACTTGTCCAGCTCCCGGTCGATTCTCTGATAAGCCTGTGCAGAAAGCAGCATAGTTGAAATCCGGTATATACCTTGGCGGGACCTTAGCGGTCGATCTCGCCGAACACGATGTCCTGGGTGCCGATGATGGTCACGGCATCGGCCAGCATGTGGCCGCGCGACATGACGTCCAGGGACTGCAGGTGGGCGAAGCCGGGAGCGCGGATCTTCATACGGTACGGCTTGTTGCCGCCGTCGGAAATCATGTAGATGCCGAACTCGCCCTTGGGATGTTCCACCGCCGCGTAGGTTTCACCCGCCGGGACGTGCATGCCTTCGGTGAACAGCTTGAAATGGTGGATGAGGTCTTCCATGCCGGTTTTCATGCGCTCGCGCGGCGGAGGGGCGACCTTGTAGTTGTCGACGATGACCGGACCCGGATTGTTGCGCAGCCATTCCACGCACTGGCGGATGATGCGGTTGCTTTCGCGCATTTCCGCGATGCGGCACAGGTAGCGGTCGTAGCAATCCCCGTTCGTCCCCACGGGAACGTCGAACTCGACGCGGTCATAGACTTCGTAGGGCTGATTCTTGCGAAGATCCCATTCGACGCCGGAGCCGCGCAGCATGGGGCCGGTGAAGCCCATGGCCATGGCCAGTTCCGGCGACACCACCCCGACGTCGACCAGACGCTGCTTCCAGATGCGGTTGTCGGTCAGCAGGGTTTCGTACTCGTCGACGCAAGTGGGGAAGCGGTTGGTGAAGTCTTCGATGAAATCGAGCAGGGAACCGGAACGCGCGTCGTTCATCGCGCGCAGTTCCTTTTCGCTGCGGTATTTGCCGTCGCCGGCGTACTGCGGCATGGTGTCGGGCAGATCGCGGTAAACGCCGCCGGGCCGGTAGTAGGCCGCGTGCATGCGGGCGCCGGAAACCGCTTCATAGCAGTCCATGAGGTCTTCGCGCTCGCGGAAGGCATACAGGAAGACCGCCATGGCGCCGACGTCGAGTGCGTGCGAACCCAGGGACATCAGATGGTTCAGAACGCGCGTGATTTCGTCGAACATCACGCGGATGTACTGCGCGCGCAACGGGACTTCCATCTTCAGCAGATTCTCGACCGCCATGACATAGGCGTGCTCGTTGCACATCATGGACACGTAGTCGAGACGGTCCATGTAGGGCAGCGCCTGCAGATAGGTGCGGTGTTCGGCCAGCTTTTCGGTGGCGCGGTGCAGCAGGCCGATGTGCGGATCGGCGCGCTGGATGACTTCGCCGTCGAGCTCGAGCACCAGACGCAGCACGCCGTGCGCGGCCGGGTGCTGCGGACCAAAGTTCAGGGTGTAGTTCTTGATTTCAGCCATGCTTAACGCTCTATTCCGTAACCTTCTTCGCGTACGACGCGTGGTGTGATCTCGCGGGGCTCGATGGAAACAGGCTGATAGACGACGCGCTTCTGTTCCGGGTCGTATCGCATTTCGACATGGCCGCTGATGGGGAAGTCCTTGCGGAAGGGATGGCCGATGAAGCCATAGTCGGTCAGGATGCGGCGCAGGTCGGGGTGGCCTTCGAAGACGATGCCGAACAGATCGAAGGCTTCGCGTTCGAACCAGTTCACCGCCGGCCAGACATCGACCAGCGTGGGCAATATCGGGAATTCGTCGTCATCGACGTAGCCGCGCACGCGCAGGCGCCAGTTGTGCTGTACGGAAAGCAAGTGCAGCACGACGGCAAAGCGTCGCGGATGCGGATTGTCTTCGGCGGGACGCGTAGGGGCTCCCCACCCGGAATAGTCCACGCCGCAGAGATCGATGCAGATCTGGAAGGCCAGGCCGGCATCGTCGCGCAATGCCTTACAGGTATCCACCCAGTTCTTGGCGGGAACGACGAGCGTGAGTTCGCCGAGTTCGCGCAGCAGCGTGGCATGTTCGCCAAACGCCGCCTGCAGCTTGTTTTCTAGCGTATCGAGCCGGTTCATATTACGAGCGATTCAACGTTGAGAGTGCCGGGACCGAGCGAGGCTCAGCGCGCGATGGTGTTGGTGAGGCGGATCTTGTTCTGCAGCTGGAGCAGACCGTAGATCAGGGCCTCTGCCGTGGGCGGACAGCCCGGCACGTAGATGTCGACCGGCACGATGCGATCACAGCCCCGCACCACCGAGTAGGAATAGTGGTAATAGCCCCCGCCGTTTGCACAGGAGCCCATGGACACCACCCAGCGCGGTTCGGCCATCTGGTCGTAAACCTTGCGCAGGGCCGGCGCCATCTTGTTGCACAGCGTGCCGGCGACGATCATCACGTCGGACTGGCGCGGGCTCGGGCGGAAGATGATCCCGAACTGGTCCATGTCGTAGCGCGCCGCGCCGGCCTGCATCATCTCGACCGCACAACAGGCGAGCCCGAACGTCATGGGCCACAGCGAACCTGTCTTGGCCCAGTTCAGGAACTTGTCCGCGCTGGTCGTGATGAACCCTTCTTTCATAATGCCGTCGATAGCCATAATTCTGCCTATTCAGTGCCGCAATGCCGCAAGGCGGTGGTACTGCGATTCGGATGCGCGGGAATCATTCCCAGTCGAGCGCACCTTTTTTCCATTCGTAGATGAAGCCGACCGTGAGAATCGCGAGGAACACAACCACAGTCCAGAAACCCACCATGCCGGCCGTGCCGTTGGCCATGGCCCAGGGGAACAGGAAGGCGATTTCAAGATCGAACATGATGAAGAGGATGGCCACCAGGTAATAGCGCACATCGAACTTCATGCGGGTATCGCCAAAGGCCTCGAACCCGCACTCGTACGGCGATAGTTTTTCGGCATAGGGCCGGTGCGGGCCCAGCAGGCGCCCCACTGCCAGAAGAGCGAAGCCGAGGATGGTCGCAATGATGATAAATAGAAGAACCGGGAAGTATTCTTGCATGCCCATGCCGCGCATCCGCTGTCAAAGATTAAACCCTTGGATTGTAGCATTTTGAACAGAAGCATTCCCGCCTGGGCCGGCTTGCAAAACACAAAAGCCACGCTCGCGCACAGCCTTTCAGGCAGGCGCCACACCCAACGGCCGGGCGCGGCCCGCACAGCGGTGCATCAGACCAGACGCCGCCTGCTGAACGGTTCCCCCGGGCTTCAGGCCCAGATCGCCACAAAGCAAAAAACCACCCCGAAGGGTGGTTTCTTGCTTGTCGCGTGCTTCTGTGGCGGCCGGGGCCGCCCGGATGGCATAGCCAGGCTATGCGGACCGATTAGAAGCGGTGACGCATACCCACACCAGCGTAGGTGGACTTCACACCGCTGATGAAGTTGACGTCCTTGGCATAGGAGCCGAAGACGTACAGGTTGGTGCGCTTGGACAGATCGTAGGTGTAGCCCAGGCTGTAGATGTTCATCTTGTCCAGGTCAGCATTCGGAGCGGCGTCCGGGTTGCTGCGAGGATCGGCCATCTGCCAAGAACCGAAGATCTTGCCGGCGCCAACAGGTGCGGTCAGACCGACCATGTAGTGGTTGTACTTGAGGCCGTCGAGTTGGCCGAAGGCGGCTGCCGCGCTAACGGGGATGTTACCGTCAGGCGAACCAACGCCGGCACCGAACATGCCGTTGCGGGTCTGACCGAATGCGGCGTGGACCTTGACCACTTCGAAGTCATAGGCGCCACCGAGTTGCCATGAGCGGACGTTGACGTCGTCGCCCGGGGTGGTCAGGCCGTTGCCGGAAGCGGAGCCGATGCGCTCTTGCTCGTAGGACAGAGCGACAGCCAGGGGGCCGTTGGCATAACGCAGACCAGTGGTGATACCACGGCGGTTACGGTCGGATTCGTTCAGATCCCAGACGCCGTTGACGTCGAGCGAGGAACGCTGAGCGCCGTCGGTGTTGAAGGAGTAGCCAACGCCGAACTGGAAGCCGGAAAAGTTGGGGGTCTGGTACATGACCATGTTGTCCCAACGAACGGTGTTCACAGAACCGAAGGTGGTGCCGAGGTTGGACTGGCCGAAGCCTGCGCCGAACGGATCGATGGCGGCGAAGTACTTGGAACCGATGTTGGTCTGGCGACCGATATCGAGACGGCCCCAGGCGTCGCTTTGCAGGCCGACGGTGGCATGACGGCCGAACAGACGGCCGCCTTGCTGGGATTGACCGGTGCTGAGGTCAAAGCCGCTTTCAACCTGGAAGACAACCTGAAGGCCGTTACCCAGATCTTCGGTGCCGCGCAGGCCCCAGCGGTTGCCGTTCTGAACACCGTTGATCATGCCGGTCTTGCGGGCCTTGAAGCCATCGCCCTTGATTTGCTGGTAGCCGATACCGCCGTCCAGCACACCGTACAGGGTCACGGACGTTTCTGCTTGGGCAACGCCGGCAAAGCCGAGCGCAAGAGCAGCAGCGAGCAGAGTCTTTTTCATGTAAGAAATCTCCGTAGATTTGAGTAACTTGTAGAGCAGCGACTACAACGACCTGTGCTGCTGCTCTTTTCAACTCCGCGATGGGAAGTTGGTGCTATTGCATCAAAATTCCCGAAACATTGCCATTGCGCTGAAGCCAAAGCTCCCTTTTTTCTGAATCACTGTTGGGTGCCTGCAACATTCGATGCTGAACGGACCGAAGTCGTAGGGGATTACCCTGTTCGGCTTGTGATCTCCACGCAACACCGCTCTGGGTGTTCCGGGGAAACCGGAAAACACTCCGCGCTCCAAGGGCGGCACGGCCTTGCGGCACCGTGCGCCGCTTCTCCGGCACGGCGATTGCCGGCAAGCGGCCTGATCCCGCTCATGACGGCGGGTAGCCTCGTTGTGGAGCCGCCTCATGCCAGCCCCCGCCAGTACACGCGTCTTATGGAAAGGCGCGATTTCCTTCGGCCTGGTCCACATCCCGGTCGCACTGCATTCGGCGGTCCAGAACCAGTCCATCGACTTCGACTGGCTGGATCGCCGCAGCATGGAGCCTGTGGGCTACAAACGCATCAACAAGGTCACCGGTAAGGAAATCGACCGCGCCGATATCGTCAAGGGCATAGAGTACGACGAGGGCGAGTACGTGATTCTGGAAGCCGAGGAAATCTCGGCCGCCTATCCCCGCACGACCCAGACCGTCGAGATCGAAGCCTTTGTCTCGCTGGATGACGTCCCTTTCGTCTATCTCGAACGCCCCTATTACGTAGCGCCGATCAACAAAGGCGGAAAGGTGTATGCGCTCCTGCGGGAAGTACTGGCCGAATCCCGTCTCGCCGGCCTGGCGAAGGTCGTCATCCAGACCAAGCAGCATCTCGCCCTGCTCTTTGCCTGCGGCCCCGTCCTGATTCTCAACCTGCTGCGCTGGGGAGGCGAAGTCCGCGATTGGAGCGCGCTCAAACTGCCCGGCCGGAACAAGAAAGAACTGGGCCTGTCCGAGAAGGAACTGGATATGGCGCGCCAGCTCGTCGGCGACATGACGGTGGCATGGCAGCCGGAGCACTATACGGACTCATTCCGCGAACAAGTCATGCAACTGGTTCAGGAAAAGATCGAGGCCGGCGATACGGCCGAGGTCCTGCGGCCCGAACCGGAAGAAAGCGAGCCAGGCTCCGCTCGCATCTATGATCTCACCGAAATGCTGCAACGCAGCCTGAAGGGCGTGAAGGCGGCCCCGGCCAGCAAGAAGCCCGCAAAGAAAGCCGCCGCGAGGCCAGCCGGGAAGACAGCCGCGAAATCCGCTGCCAAATCCGCTGCCAGATCCACCAAATCCGCCGCGAAGGCCGCCGCGAAGAAGGCCGCTTCCACCAAGCGCGGCGCCAACCGGAAGAAGCAGGCGGCATGACACGCACGGCCGGCGCCCCCAAAGCCGCTGGCACGACGGGCCGCGCGCGCCCACGGAAGCCGCCGGCCGAAGCCAAGGTCACGTCAGCCGGCGAACCACAGCCGGATGCGCTGAGGCGTTACAGGGAAAAGCGCGATTTCACACGAACGCCGGAGCCAGCCGGAGACGGCCCCCACGGGACACCGGCCCATGGCAAGACAGGAACGCGGACGGGCAAACAGGAAGACGATGCGGCGAAGGCGGCACTGGGACAAGCCGACGGGCCTGCGCCCACCGCGGCGGCCCCGCTCCGTTTCGTCATACAGAAACACTGGGCCAGACGGCTGCACTACGATCTGCGGCTGGAAATCGGCGGCACGATGAAAAGCTGGGCGGTGCCCAAAGGCCCCAGTCTGGATCCCACGATCAAGCGCATGGCCGTCCAGGTGGAAGACCACCCCATTGCCTACAACGATTTCGAAGGCACTATACCCGGGGGCCAGTACGGCGCCGGCAAAGTCATCATCTGGGATCGCGGGCACTGGAAGGCGGAAGGAGACCCGGCCGAAGCGTATCGCGCCGGCAAGCTCAAGTTCGAACTTGCCGGCCGCAAGTTGCAAGGCCGCTGGACGCTGGTGCGCATGGGCGGCGGGGATGGTGAAAAGAATGGCTGGCTGCTGATCAAGGAAAAGGACGGCGCCGCCACGGCTCGCCGCCGGACGATGAAGGCGGCGGCCATGCCCGAAACCCTGTCGCCCCAATTGGCGACGCGGGTATCCGCGCCTCCCGCGACGGGCGACTGGATATATGAGCTAAAGTACGATGGCTACCGCATTCTCACCCGCATGAGCGGCGGACGGGCGCGCTTCCATACCCGCCGCGGCCATGATTGGACGAATCTCCTGCCCGCGCTTGCCCGGGCCTTCGAATCGCGGCCCCTGCCGGACGGATGGTACGACGGGGAAATCGTCGTGCTCGATTCCCGGGGAAGACCCGATTTCCAGGCCTTGCAGAACGCCTTCGAGCGTGAGGGCGGGCAACCGCCGTCCACGGCCACTGGTAAACGGGGCGGGCGCGGCGCCGCCGCGCGGGAGCCGGTGGTGTACTTCCTGTTCGACCTTCCCTGGCTGGAAGACCAGGATCTGCGCCGGCTGCCGCTGGCCGAGCGCCGGGCTCGGCTGGCCGGCATCCTGGAAGGCGTCAGCCACCCCGGCCTGCGGCTCAGCGCCGCATTCGAAACGTCTGCGCGGGACATGCTGAAATCGGCTTGCGAACTGGGTCTGGAAGGCGTCATCGGCAAACGGCGCGCATCGCCCTATGTGTCCGGACGCGGGGGGCAATGGATCAAGCTCAAGTGCGGCGAGCGGCAGGAATTCGTCATCGGCGGCTACACCGATCCCAAGGGCGGACGCACCGGCCTGGGCGCCCTGCTGCTGGGCTACTACGATGACGAAGGCGATCTTCGGTACGCCGGCAACGTCGGCAGCGGCTTCAGTGAAGCCAGCCTGACGGCACTGCATCGCCGTCTCCGGCGGATGCACCAGGAACAGCCCTCCTTCGTCGATCCACCCCGCGCGGCCGGACCGCACTGGGTCCGGCCCATACTGGCCGCCGAGGTTTCCTTTTCCCAATGGACGGATTCCGGCCGCGTGCGCCATGCCGTCTTTCAGGGATTGCGCACCGACAAACCCACATCGCTCATGAAGAAAGAACACTCACGCTCGATCACCAACGCCGGACGCGCCGTCGACAAGCGTTCCGGCGCCCGCAAAGGCGATGTCGCCACCTACTACGAACGCATCGCTCCGTTAATACTGCCCCACCTGAAGGACCGGCCGGTATCGCTGCTGCGTGCCCCGGAGGGACTGTCCGGCGAGCTGTTCTTCCAGAAACACATGGCGGTCAAGGGGCTTACCGGCCTGATGCAGCTGGATCCGGGCCTGGACCCCGGCCATGATCCACTCGTCGTCGTCCGGAACGCGGGCGGGCTGGCCGAGGCGGCCCAGCTCAACGTCATCGAATTCCACACCTGGAATGCCGTGCGCAGCCGCATCCAGCGGCCGGACCGCATCAGCTTCGATCTGGACCCGGGCCGGGGAGTGGAATGGCCGGCGATGCAGGAAGCCGCCATTCTGCTGCGCAACTTCCTGACGGAACTGGGCCTGCCCTCTTTCGTGAAAACCAGCGGCGGCAAAGGGCTGCATGTGATCGTGCCCATCATGCGGCGCTATGACTGGGAGACGGCCAGGGGATTCTCGCGGGCCGTCGTCCAGCACATGGCCGAAGTGCTGCCTCGCCGCTTTTCGGCCAAGAGCGGCCCCCGCAACCGCATCGGAAAGATCTTCATCGACTATCTGCGCAACGGTTTCGGCGCCACCACGGTGGCGGCATGGTCCCTGCGGGCGCGGCCCGGCATGGGCGTGTCCGTGCCCATCGGCTGGGATGAAGTGGAAACGCTGGCAAGCAGCGATCAATGGACGATTTCCAACATCGATGAGCGGCTGGAAACCGGCAACCGGCCGTGGGACGCCTACGCAGCCTCAGCCAGCGCGCTGGGCCCCGCAATGAAGCGGCTGGGCTATCCGGAACGGCCATCCCGGCGGGCGCCGTCGCGGAAACGCGCATCCTGACGCACGGCCTGGCCGCCGCCGGGCAGACACATGAACGCCACGGGCCTGAAACTTGCCGCCGGGAACGATCACCCGCGCGCGCCCCGCGCGCCGAGCGACTCGTTCACCACCCACGCCGCAAGGCCAAGGAGAATGCAAGTGAAGCCCACCCTCAAGCCCCTGGAAGAACAGACCATCGTCATCACCGGCGCCAGCAGCGGCATCGGGCGTGCCACCGCCCGCGAGGCGGCGCGCCGCGGCGCCAGGCTGGTGCTGGCCAGCCGCAACCGCGAAGCCCTGGATCGCCTGGTGGAAGAACTGAAAAGCCAGGGCGCGGCGGCCATCGCCGTCGTGGCCGACGTCGGGAACGCTGAAGACCATGACCGGATCGTCCAGACCGCCATGCTGTCCTTCGGCGGTTTCGAAACATGGGTGAACAATGCCGGCATATCCATCTTCGGCAGGTTGGAAGACGTCGCCATCGAAGACCAGCGCCAGCTTTTCGAAACCAACTACTGGGGAGTGGTCCACGGTTCCATGGCAGCTCTGCGGGAACTGCGCCAGCGCGGAGGCGCGCTCATCAATGTCGGCAGCGAACTCTCCGACCGGGCCATTCCCCTGCAGGGCGCGTATTCGGCGTCCAAGCATGCCGTCAAAGGCTTCACGGACGCCCTTCGCATGGAACTGGAAGCCGAACGGGCGCCGGTGTCCGTGACGCTGATCAAGCCGGGGTCGATCGACACGGGTTTCGTGCAACATGCAAAAAACTATCTGGACGAGGAGCCCCGGCTCGTACCGCCGGTATACAGCCCCAAGGCGGTTGCCGACGCCATCCTGTACGCCGCCGAACATCCCGCCCGGGACGTCTATGTCGGCGCCAGCGCCCGCGCCATCTCCGCCTTCGGCCAATACCTGCCCGGCGTGGCGGATCGCGTGCTCGGGCCGCAGATGCACCGCGCGCAACGTAGCGGACGGCCCGCCGAGGAACGCCAGGACGCCCTCTGGCATTCGGGGGACCCCGTCGAAGGCGGCGACGCCCCCGGGGTATGCCGCGGCAGCCTCTACACCGACCTCTGCACACGCTGGAAGGGTCTGGCCTGCGCAAGCCTGGGCGCCGCCGCCGCGCTCATGATACTGTCGCACTGCCTGCCCAACTCGCGCCGGAAGTCATGACAGAACAGAACATGCCCTGCCCTTGCGGCAGAAGCCCCGGCAAGCGGCTGCTCGCCTACAGGGATTGCTGCGGCCGCTACCTTGAGGATTTCGAACAAACGCCGGCGCCGGACGCCGAAAGCCTGATGCGTTCGCGCTATTCGGCCTTCACCCTCGGACGCGCCGATTATCTGCGGGCAACCTGGGATCCCGCCCACCGGCCCGCCACCCTGGATTTCGAGCAGGGCCTGAAATGGCTGGGTCTCAGCATCCGCGCCGCCAGAACCATCGACCCTGACCATGCGGAGGTCGAGTTCGTCGCCCGCAGCCGGCTCGATGGCCGGGGCATCCGCCTGCATGAGCGCAGCCGCTTCGTGCGCCGCGACGGGCGATGGTTCTATGTGGATGGAGAGATGCTGGGTTGAACGGACGGCGGCGCGCCAGCAACCGGCTTGCGCTCAGGCGCGTGGTGGCGCATCGTCGCCCGGCCGCGCCGCGCCACATTGCCAGCATGAGGAAAACTGCGGTTCCAGCCATTCCCCGCAGGCGGGGCAATGCCAGTGCGGCCCCGCCCGGGAAGAGGCATCGGCCCACCCTTCGATGATCCCCATGGCGGACTCTCTATCGTGTTCGTTCTCGATCCATAGATCGGGGCCGCATTGATCCACCGGGATTTCGCCCGCCCCGCCCTGCAGATGCACACCCGTCAGCCGGCAGGCGATACCCGCCTGCCGCAGCAGGTTGACCCAATGCTGGCCAAGCAGCATGTCGGGCGCGCGCGTCAGGCGGATCATGGGTGTGTCCCGGATTTACGCGAATCGGAAGGGTGGGCCATGGCATTCATGGCCCAGCATAAGCCGTTGCGCCGGCCATGGCCAGGGCGGGTTCAGTAACGTTCGAGCCAGTGGGCATAAGGCGCCGGCAGGGTCCAGGAAGCACGATCGATCTTGAGTTCGCGGGCGGCGTGATAGGCCCAGTGCGGATTGGCCAGATGCGCCTTGCCGACCATGACGAGATCAAGCTGGCCGTTGCTCACCGCATTGTCCGCCACCGTGGGCTCGCCAAAACCCCAGGCCGATGACACCGGGATATCGGCCTCGCGCCGCACACGCTCGGCAATCGGCCCCAGGAACCCCCGGGCCCAGGGAATCCTGGCCTTGGGCGTATTGAAGCCGATGCTCACATTGAGCATGTCCAGCCCGGCATCCTTCAGGCGCCGGGTCAGGTCGATGGATTCGGCCAGGGTCTGCTCGTCGTTGCCATCGAATTCCAGCACACCGAAACGGATGGTCAGAGGAAGATGATCCGGCCAGACTTCACGGACGGCGGCGAAGGTTTCACGAAGGAAGCGGCTGCGGTTCTCGTAGTTGCCGCCATAGGCGTCGGCACGCTGGTTGGAATGCTCTGAAAAGAAACTCTGCCCCAGATAGCCATGCGCGAAATGCAGCTCCAGCCATTCGAAGCCCACTTCATGGGCACGCCGGGCCGCGGCGACAAAATCATCCCGCACCCGCGCGATGTCGTCGAGCGTCATTTCACGCGGCTGCTTGCCCAGATGCCCGCCAAAAGCCAGCGCCGACGGGGCAATCGTTTCCCAGCCGCGCGGGTCGCCGTCGGCGATATGATCGTCGCCTTCCCAAGGGCGGTTGGCGCTGGCCTTGCGGCCGGCATGGGCGATCTGGATGCCGGGCACCGAGCCCTGTTGCTTGATGGCCCGCACCACCGGAATGAAGGCCTGAGCCAGGTCATCATTCCAGATGCCGGTGCAGCCCGGCGTGATGCGGCCTTCAGGCGCCACCGCCGTCGCTTCGACGATGACTAGCCCGGCGCCGCCACGGGCCATGCCGGCATAATTTGCGTGGTGCCACTCATTGGCCCGGCCGTCGACGGCCGAATACTGGCACATGGGCGGTACAGCGATACGATTGCGTACGGTCAGACTCTTGAGGGTGAACGGTTGAAACAGGGCGGACATCATTGCTTCCTATGAAAGTGTTTTACACCATTGTTCGATGTTATTCGAACAATAGAACCATGGCAAGCGGCAGTGTAGAATCGTGCCATGAGGTCTTTCAAGCATCCAGCACCTGACGATTTCATACTGGAACGCGTGCTCTACGCGCTCAGTGATCCGGTACGCCTCGAAATCGTGCAGCGCCTGGCACAAGTGGCCGAGGCCAGCTGCGGCGAGCTGGATGGCGGGCGCCCCAAGTCAAGCATGTCGCACCATTTCCGGGTTTTACGCGATGCCGGGCTGGTATGCACCTACCGCGCCGGTACCGCTCACATGAATTCCCTGAGGATGGCCGACATGGAAAGCCGCTACCCCGGCCTGCTGAAAGCGATTTTAGGACACGTGCGCGTTGCGTCGTAAGCGGGGCGCACCATTATCCGACGCGCCCGCGCCACCTGGCCGGACGTGAACCTGCGCCGCTCAGGCCTCGAAGGTGAAACGCGTTCCGGTCGATGACCGGATCACCTTGTCTCCCAGCACATCAGCCGCGACGTCCATGAAAGCCTCGCCACTGCAATGCATGGGAATGAGGTAATCAGGGTTCAGCTCAGCCAGCGCTTCCGCCGTCTGACGCAGATAGGCCGCGTCATGCGGAACCAGATGAAAGCCGCCCAGCACGGCATGCACCTTGTCTATACCGGAAATGCGCTGGGCCGCCTTGACCGAATTCACCACACCCCGGTGACCGCAGGAAGTGATGACGACCAGCCCGCGGCCTTTGATGGCGTACACCGTGGCTTGTTCATGCTGAAAGTCGTCCGGTATGAAAGCCGTTGCCTCGCGTTTCCCGGGCGCCAGACCGGCGGGATCGCAACCGATGCCGTCTTTCAGGCCGACCGCCATGCGCGTCGGTGACAACACTTTCTCGAAAGTCTCCGCCGGTATTTGCCCCGTGGAAAAGGCATGGTCGGCAATGAGGCTGGGCTGCTCGGCAAAATGCAAGGCAAGGCCCGCTTCACGCAAGGCGCCGCGGTCGAGAGACCCGAAATTGCCCTTGTTGTCGCCTATACCGGCTTCACGGGTGCAGAAGCATTCTTCGCCACCCAGATAAAACGGCAGGTCCTTCTTGATCTTGCTGCGATGTGTACGCAGAAAATCCACGAGGCCCCCGTAATGGTCGTGATGACCGTGCGACAGGACCAGTGCATCGATCTCGGCGGGGTCTATGCCCACCAACTCCAGGTTGTAGTTCAGAACCTCGCCGCTGAAGCCGAAATCGAGCAATGTATTGCGTGTCTCATCGCCGCGCCGTGAATCGAGGTGCAACGACAGGCCCCATTCATTGCGCAAAGTGCGCGGCGGACCATCGGGCGTCAATGACGTACCGATACGATCTATCTGCAAATTGCCCACCCGGCCCGAGCGCTCGAAGGCATGGTGATAAGAATCGACGAGGACTCGCACCGAAAGGGCATCCACTTCCGGCACCGTTTGCGGTGATACGGGAGCAGCGCTGACAATGCGCCCGCTGCCCAGCAACCCACCCGCCAGCGTCCAGGCCAACGAGCCCGGTACCATCCCAAGCAATCTGCGTCTTCCAGGATTTCCCAAATACTGTGCCATACGGCTCTCCTTCGAACGAGCTACAACCGATCGCACGACTCGCCGTGCGCAAGATGGCATGGACCCATGCCTCGAAGGCAGATTATTTGGCCGTCGATACAGCCGGCACAACGAACGATTTCCTATTACCTTATGTCCGCGAGAATGATGAAGGAAAAAGAAGCCTGCCCTGCCCGTGCGGTCGGGCAGGCGGCAAACGACGATGGCCCGCGCAGGCCTCGCCTGCTTGCTCGTCCACCTCGCAGCCTGCTCGGATTCGTCCACCTCGCAGCCTGCATGCTGCTCGGATTCGTCAGGCGAGGGACAGTCCGCAGTGGACTGTCCCTCGTCCTGCCTCATCCCAAAGGGGGCGATTTTTGTCTTGGGAGCGGCCCTGCGACAATCTATGGTCAGCCCGATTTTTGCAAGATAGATCGGTGTGGCGTAAAGTTGGCTTGCTTAAATTTCATACCACCGGCTACTTCGCTCAATGCCGCTGCGCAAAAACAGGAATCTGCTTTGAGAGCCGCACCCGTCAAGCGGCGCGCCCTCGGCAGCTTTCAGCCGGTTGTGAGCAAACGGCGTACCTCAATCGGCCGGGCACCATCGAGCTCCGCCGGCGACGGCTGGCCACAGCCTCAAGGTTCACGTGCGCGTCGGCCGGAGCAGTGGCTTTGGTTGCGGCCCGCGTAACGGTTGGCTTCAGGGATTACGAGACCCATCGTACGAGGGTGCTGGCCCTGCGCGGCCGGAACGGCGTAATGCGCCGTGATAGTCAGTATTCATGCGGGTTTCAGAAGGCGCCCGGCCCACACATACCAAAAAACATACCAAAAATAATGGGCTTGTGTGCCGTAGGACAAAGCGACCCCACTACGGATATCCTGAACCAGAAGCTGAGCTATAAGAGACAGGGTTACGCCGGAAGGCGTCTGCTCACCTGCCATTTTACGTGAATCCCTCTCACACACCGGAATCCCTATGGACGACACACAGCAATTAGTCATTTTTGAAGGAGAAGCCGGACAGGTCGAAGTGCGGCTGGAAGGTGAGACTGTCTGGCTCAGTCTGCAGCAACTGGCAGACTTATTTGGCCGAGACAAGTCGGTGATTTCACGCCACCTGAAAGGTATTTTCTATACGGGCGAACTGACACGGGAGGGAACAGTTGCAAAAAATGCAACGGTTCAACTTGAAGGCACCCGGGAAGTCGTACGACACATCGAATATTACAACCTCGACGCCATCATTTCCGTAGGCTATCGCATCAACTCGACCAGTGCCACCCGCTTCCGCCAATGGGCCACCACCATTCTCCGAGAACACCTGACCCAAGGCTACACCCTGAATCGCCAGCGCTTCGAACAGAACGCCGCCGAACTGGAAGCCGCCCTGACTCTGGTGAAGAAAGCCGCAGCCGGCAACGCCCTGACCACCGACCAAGGGCGCGGCCTGGTAGATGTCATTGCACGCTACACCCACACCTTTCTGTGGCTGCAGCGCTATGACGAAGGTCTGCTGACAGAACCGCTGGGCAGCCCAGGCGGGACACTTCCGTCTACTGACGAGGCCCGCACCGGCATTGCCCGATTGAAGGCCGACCTCATGGCCCGCGAGGAAGCCACCGCCTTGTTCGGAAACGAACGCGCAGGCGGCTTGGCCGCCGTCCTGGGCAACCTGGACCAAACGGTGTTCGGCGAGCCCGCTTACCCCACGGTGGAATCCAAGGCCGCCCACCTGCTGTACTTCGCCATCAAGAATCACCCATTCTCGGACGGCAACAAACGCATCAGTTCTTATCTGTTCGTGGACTTCCTGGCCCGAAACGGTCGTCTGCTGCGCGATGGCGAACCCGTCATCAATGACGTTGGGCTGGCTGCCCTGGCCTTGCTGGTGGCGGAGTCCGACCCGAAGTCAAAAGAAGTGATGATCCGGCTGATCGAGAACATGCTGGCGCCCAGCCAGATCAGAATAAACCCATAGCAAGGGAACCCCCATGCACGAACCTCTTTCCGAGGTCATCCGCATCCGGATGACCCGTCCCATGCTGCACGCCTGGATAGACACCTATGATCCGATTACCACGCTTCCCGTCTGGAAACTGGAAACGAACCATCCACTGCTTCTGACCGCTTGGCTGCACGACCAGGAACAGGCCGCGCCCAGAAGTCAACGTGTAAACCGCATTCCTGGGCTTCGCCCTGCGAGCCGCAAGATCAGTGAATTGTGTGGGGATGTTGGCATGTCGGGTCTCTAAGTGGACCATTCTATGGTATGTGATTTTTAACATACCAAAACGCATACCAAAAAACGCGGGATTTACTGAAACCCCTTGAGATGCCCTGAATGCAAAAAACCCGCACAAACCTGATGTTCATGCGGGTTTCCGATGCATTCCAGGCTGTCATGAAACAACCTGGACTTTAACTATGGTGCCGTCGGCGAGACTCGAACTCGCACAGCTTTCGCCACTACCCCCTCAAGATAGCGTGTCTACCAATTCCACCACGACGGCGGTGAAAGACCAGCATCTTAGCATAGATTTTTTGCCGAATTCAAGCAGATGCCGGTTTTTTTATTGACCTACCCAACAACAAAGCTTTCGGCGCTTCCGGAAGCGGGGGCCCGCCTTAAGCGGGCCCTCGATACAGGATCCACGGCAGCCGCCGGCGCCGTGCCAGGGCAGCCGCTGCCCGCAGGCGGACCTTTCGCCCGCGCCCGTATCCGGCTAGATCGCGGGCCCGGCCCCGCCATGAACGGCGAGGCTTGCGCTTCGGCGCGTGTCAGCGGTCTGTGCTTTCGCCGGAGGCTGGCTGCCCGTCGGCGGGCGCTTCAGCTTCCGGCGCAGGCGCCGACAATGCCGGCACCGACTCGCCACCCTGGGCCGCCGGTTCCGCGGCCTGCGGCACCGACGCGTCGGGTACGGATGCCGCGCCAGGCGCGGAAGGCACTGAAGGCACGGCGCCATTGGGTGCGGCGGGCGCCGAGCCCGGAACCTGCGGAACTTCGAAGCCCTGCATCACGCCGGCATCGATCACGCCCTGGGGCTTGTGCGACAACCACGCCAGCCCCGCCGTGGAGGCAAAAAACAGGATGGCGGCCCACTTGGTGGTTCGGGAAAGAAAGTTTGCGGCGCCGGCGGCACCGAAGAGACTGCCGGCGGAACCGCTGCCGAAAGCCGAGCCCATGTCGGCGCCCTTGCCTTGCTGCAGGAGCACCAGCACGATGACGCTGAGCGACGATATGACCTGTACCGCCATCAGGGCGGGAGACAACCATTCCATGAAGAATACTCCGAGGCCTCAGGCGGCCGCTATGCTTAAGAATTCAGATGCCACCAGCGCCGCGCCGCCCACGAGCGCGCCATCGATATCGGCCATGGCAAAGAGACTGGCGGCATTCGATGCCTTGACGCTGCCGCCATACAGAATGCGTACCTGGGGCGTGCCCGCGGCGTCGAGCCGGCCGCGGATCAGGGCATGGACTTCCTGCGCCTGTTCCGGCGTGGCCGTGCGGCCCGTACCGATGGCCCACACCGGCTCGTAGGCGATGACCGTCCGCGATACGGCATCCGCCCCGAGCGCCAGGACCGGCGCAAGCTGGCGCTCGATGATGGCGTGGGTCTGCCCGGCTTCCTGTTCCTGCAGGGTTTCGCCCACGCAGACGACGGGCGTCAGGCCGGCGGCCAGCGCCGCCGCCGCCTTGGCGGCAACGGTTGCATCGGATTCGCCGTGGTAGCCGCGGCGCTCTGAGTGCCCCACGAGCACCCAGCGACAATTGAAATCGGCCAGCATCGCAGCCGCGACTTCGCCGGTGTAGGCGCCCTTTTCGTGTTCGCTGACATCCTGGCCGCCCCAGGTCACACCCGAGCCTTCGAGCAGCGAACGGACCTGGTACAAGTAGGGAAACGGCACGCACACCGCCACGTCGCACTGCGCTACGCTTTGAATGCCGGTGCGCAGACCGGCAAGCAATTCCGAATTGAAGGCCGTGTCGCCGTGCATCTTCCAGTTGCCGATGACCAGGCGCTTGCGAGGTGTGTTGACCATACAGATTTGACCAGATTGAAAAATTGGATTAACCCGGCATTGTACCGTGGATCAACCTGGACCGTAAGCATTGCCCGGCCGGCGTTGGCCGCCGAGACCCGGCCACCCGTGCCGCCGGGCTTTCGCAAGCACTGGAACGGATATCGCTCAGACCGTGAGTATGATCTTGCCGATGTTGTCCCCGGCCTCCATCATGGCATGCGCCTTCCAGGCTTCGGCGAGCGGGAAGGTGGCATGGATGACGGGACGGATCTTCCCGGCTTCCAGCAGCGGCCAGACATGCCTGCGCAGGTTCTGAGCAATGGCGGCCTTGAACGCGACGGGACGCGGGCGCAAGGTGGAACCGGTGATGGAAAGGCGGCGGCGCATCATGTGATTGCAGTCGACCTCGCCTTTCACACCGCCCAGCAGGGCAATGATCACGATGCGGCCATCATCGGCCAGGCACTTGATGTTGCGGGCGACATAAGGGCCCGCCACCATGTCCAGAATGACATCCACGCCCCGCCCATCGGTGGCCTGCTTCACTTCCTCGACGAAATCCTTGTCGCGGTAGTTGATGCCGAGATCCGCCCCGAGTTCTTCGATGGCCCGCACACGTTCGTCGCTGCCCGCGGTGGCGAAAACCTTGTTGCCCATCGCCTTGGCCAGCTGGATCGCCGTCGTTCCGATGCCGCTGGCGCCGCCATGCACCAGCAGTGTTTCACCATCGGAAAGCCGGCCGCGGTCGAACACATTGCTCCAGACCGTGAAATAGGTTTCAGGCAGGCCGGCGGCTTCGAGTTCGCTCAGGCCCGCGGGGATGGGAAGACATTGCTCGGCCGGGGCGGTGCAGTACTCGGCATAGCCGCCGCCCGCCACCAGGGCGCACACCTTGTCGCCGATGCTGAAGCCCGCGGCCTGCGCATCGCCCGCGACGATTTCCCCCGCCACTTCGAGCCCCGGCAGGTCGGATGCCCCCGGTGGAGGCGGGTAACCGCCCTGGCGCTGGAACACGTCGGGACGGTTCACACCGGCGGCGGACACTTTGATGAGAACCTCGCCCGGCCCCGGTTCGGGCGTGGGACGCTCGACGGGTTTGAGGACCTCGGGTGCGCCCGGCTGCGAGATTTCCACTGCTTTCATGTCGACTCCTGTCTCGAATGTGTTACGGCAAAGCGCCTATTATCGCCTCAAAGCCCACAACCGGGCCGACATACGCTAAACTTCCGGACTTTCCGGGGAAGCGTGGCCGAGCGGTTGAAGGCACCGGTCTTGAAAACCGGCAAGGGGCAACCCTTCGTGAGTTCGAATCTCACCGCTTCCGCCAACAGTGCGGCGCATCGGGCGCGCACCGCCCGGCACGGAAGCGCCGGCCGGCGCAAGAGTCATCTTCCGACACGCTTCAGCCGTTCGATGGAAGCCTGGTTCAGCCGCCTGGCCTCGCTTTCGGCGTAACCGCGCTCGCCCGGTTCATAGCGCCCTTCATAGATACAGTTGCTGCGGTTCCACCGGCATTCGAGGCTGGTGGTAACGACGCGGGCATCGCCGCTGCCATCCGGAGCGCCCGGATTGGTAGAAGAACAGCCAGCCATGATGGCGGCGAAAAACAAGGCCAGCCCGCAACGGTTCAATGTTTGAGTCGACATACATCCCTGCTCTGCGAAATACGGTGGTCACTTCAGAAAGCGCTGAATGATCCGGCCCCCGGGCGGCGCCCTGCCTGCCCTGCGCGGCCGGCAAGACCCGCAACGCCTGAATCGGAGCGCGTGCGGCGCGACGAACTGTTCAGAGCTTACTTTATAGCAGACACGGTTTTCACTTCCCCCGTATGGCCGCCAGAATGCGGCGGTCGCGCTTGGTCGGGCGGCCTTCGTCGTAGTCGTGCGAAGGCTCCGGCGCCAGCCGGCGCATTTCCGCAGCATGCGCCCGCCGTGTGACGCTTTCGTCGGTTTCTTCATAAAGCTGCGAGGCCACGGGCGCCGGGCCGCGCACACGGCTGACGCCCCGCACCCTGACTTCGATGGGCGGGTCGCTCTTGCGGACCGTGACCAGATCGCCCGGCCCGACATCACGGGCCGGCTTGGCGGGCTGGCCGTTGACCAGCACGCGCCCTTTGCCGATTTCATCCACCGCCAGCCCGCGCGTCTTGTAGAACCGCGCCGCCCACAGCCATTTATCGAGTCTTAGCTTTTCTTCCATCACGCCTTCCCCATGGCCCGGCCCGGCTTCCGTCCAGAACGGAATGACGCACGCGGACCGCCATGAGGCATAAAGCTAACACAATGGGCTGGCGAAACAGGAGGATCACACCCGCCGCACGTGGCTTTCGTTGAGTTTGCCGAACGTCAGGAATCACAGGTTGGGTGACTACCCAACCCTGTGACTTTCAGGAGGATTTTTGACAGCCCTGCCCCGCTGGGACAAGCTGGTGGTGCCCGAGACCGGAATCGAACCGGTACGCCTTGCGGCGAGGGATTTTCTTCCCACTTCGGCTTTCGCCGCCAGTGCGCATGCGCTGTTCGTGGGCTGGAGCACGCCTTCACCATGGCCTGTCGGCTGTAGGTGCCCGCCGTCTGCTCTCTACACCTTCCCGGCCGTGCTGGCCGGGCTTGGCTCGGCGTTGGCGCGGATGCCGGAGCATCCAGGGCTTTCGCCGAATTTGACGGGCTTCACCTCAGGGGTTTCCCCTTGAGGGCTCAAATTGTTCAAGTCCCTTGTGTCTACCTATTCCACCACTCGGGCGTGATGACTGCCGCCCCAACGATACAGAACCACTGGGAAGCCGGGAATTATAAGACAAGGCGCAAGCGGGCAGTAGCCAGCCGCCCCGCCCGGGTACAAAGTGGCCCGCCAGAACGGCGGGCCGCTTTGATCAGGCGGGTCAGGCGCCGGCGTTGCCGCCACCCTCGCCTTGCTGTACTTCGATACCGCCGATGGCCTTGATGGACAGGCGCAGGCGGCCCTTGTCATCGGCCTCGATGACCTTGAAGCGGACGATCTGGCCCACCTTGAGCACATCGTTGATGTTGGCGATGCGGTAGTTGGCGATTTCCGAGATGTGCAGCAGGCCGTCGCGGCCGGGCAGGACCTGGACGATGGCGCCGAAATCGAGCAGGCGCAGGACGGGGCCTTCGTATTCTTCACCCACTTCGACGTCCGCCGTCAATTCCTTGATGCGGCGCTCGGCTTCGCGGGCCTTGTCGAGATCGGCGCTGGCAATGGTGATGTTGCCATCGTCGTTGATGTCGATCTGCGTGCCGGTTTCTTCGGTCAGCGCCCGGATGGTGGCGCCGCCCTTGCCGATGACATCGCGGATTTTTTCGGGGTTGATCTTGAGCGTGAGCATGCGCGGGGCAAACTCGGACAGCTCGGTGCGGGAACCTTCCAGAGCCTGGCGCATCGCTTCGAGGATGTGCAAGCGGCCTTCGCGGGCCTGAGCCAGCGCAACCTGCATGATTTCCTTGGTAATGCCCTGAATCTTGATATCCATCTGCAGGGCAGTGATGCCGTTGACCGTGCCAGCCACCTTGAAATCCATATCGCCAAGGTGATCTTCATCGCCCAGGATGTCGGTCAGTACGGCAAACTTGCCGCCTTCCTTGATCAGACCCATGGCCACACCCGCCACGTGTTCGCCCACGGGAACGCCGGCGTCCATCATTGCCAGGCTGCCGCCGCAAACCGACGCCATCGACGACGAACCGTTGGACTCGGTGATTTCGGACACAATTCGGATGGTGTACTGAAACTCTTCAGGTGCCGGCAGCAACGGAGCCAGCGCGCGCTTGGCCAGGCGGCCATGACCGATCTCGCGGCGCTTCGGCGCACCGAAACGGCCGGTTTCGCCCGTGGCAAAAGGCGGGAAGTTGTAATGCAGCATGAAGCGGTCGCGCGATTCGCCCATGATGGAATCGATGATCTGTTCGTCCTGCTTGGTGCCCAGCGTGGCGGCGACCAGCGCCTGCGTTTCGCCGCGTGTGAACAGCGCGCTGCCATGCGCGCGCGGCAGCACGCCCAGGCGGATGCTGATGGGACGCACCGTGCGGGTGTCGCGGCCGTCGATACGGGGCTCGCCGTTCAGGATCTGGCCACGCACGATCTGGCCTTCCAGATCGAACAGAATGTTCTCGACCTCGACCGCGTCGGGGGCTTCTTCGCACTTGGCGGCGGCGTGCTCGGCCAGCTTGGCCTTGACGTCGGTGTAGACATTGCGCAGAGCGTTGGTGCGCTGCTGCTTGCTGCGGATCTGGTAGGCGGCCTTGAGGGCGTCCTGGGCCGCGGAACTGACGGCGATGTTGAGCGCATCGTTCTTCGCAGGCGGCTGCCAGTCCCATTCGGGCTTGCCGGCTTCGGCCACCAGGTCGTGAATGGCGTTGATGGCCGCCTGCATCTGCTCGTGGCCGAACATCACGCCGCCCAGCATGACCTCTTCGGACAATTGGCGAGCTTCGGATTCGACCATCAGCACGGCTTCTTCAGTGCCCGCCACTACCAGATTCAGGGAAGAGTCCTGCAACTGCGCAGTGGTGGGGTTCAGCACATATTCGCCCCCAATATAGCCAACACGCGCGGCGCCAATCGGGCCGTTGAATGGCAAACCCGAAATCGCCATGGCCGCGGAGGCGCCGATCATAGCGGGAATGTCGGGATCGATCTCGGGATTCACCGACACCACATGCAGGATGACCTGCACTTCGTTGTAGAAGCCTTCGGGAAACAGCGGGCGCAGCGGACGGTCGATGAGCCGGGAAGTCAGGGTTTCTTTTTCGGACGGCTTGCCTTCACGCTTGAAGAAGCCGCCGGGAATGCGGCCGGCCGCATAGGTCTTTTCAACATAATCGACGGTCAGGGGAAAGAAATCCTGGCCCGGCCGGGCATTCTTGGCGCCGACCACGGTTGCGAGCACGCAAGTGTCATCCACTGTCACCAGTACCGCACCCGACGCCTGACGAGCAATCTCGCCGGTTTCCAGCGTCATAGTGTGCTGACCGTACTGGAACGATTTGCTCACTTTATTGAACATTGTTTTTCCTTACAAAATAAAAAAACCGTGCACGCCACGACCTGAATCGTAGCGCCCACGGTTGTATCCTGGGGAACCAGCCCCTGGCGTCACTTACGCAGACCGAGCTTTTCGATCAGTGTGCGATAGGAATCAGGGCTGCGACCCTTGAGGTAATCGAGAAGCTTGCGGCGGCGGCTGACCATGCGCAGCAGGCCGCGGCGGGAGTGGTGATCTTTCTTGTGTGCCTTGAAGTGATCCGTCAGTTCGTTGATGCGGGCCGTAAGAAGGGCCACCTGCACTTCAGGGGAACCCGTGTCGCCCTGGGCGCGCTGGAATTGCGAAACGATTTCAGACTTGTTGATGTCGGTAACTGCCATTTTTTGACCTCAGTGGACTTGCGCAAGGGCCGAGGTGCCCTGGCGTGCGAAAAAAGAAAATTATACACCGCGCGGCGGCCTCTTGCGCGGCTGGCATCCGGCGAAGATATGGATCAAAATCGATCCATCCCCGATGAAGCCGGCGCAAGGAGACAGCCGTATGCCCCGATACCATTCCATCCATGCTGGAACACGGCAGGCGCGACGCCTTCTGTGTCTGGTTTTCACCTCAGGCGCCCTGGGCCTGCTGGGTGCCTGCGGCACCATGAAAGACATTCCGCCCGGCACCGCCATGGCGGAAGTCCAGGGGCGGTATGGCGCCCCCACCGTCGAATGCCCTTTGCCGGACGGCACACGCCGCGCCGTATGGAGCACCGCGCCCATGGGGCAATATGCCTGGGCGACGACCATCACGGCGGATGGCCGTGTGGGCCAGGTCGAACAGATCCTGACCGACGCCGCCTTCGAACAGGTCAGGTCGGGCACCTGGGACCGCCAGCGTCTGCAATGCACCTTCGGGCCGCCGGCGGAAGTCTCGGTGGTCGGCCTGCCGAGTTCACGCCATCTGATCTGGAGCTACCGCTACCGCCAGGCGGGCGCCTGGAATTCACTGATGCACGTCTATCTGTCCAAGGACGGCCTGGTCACCCGCGTGCACCCCGGGCCCGATCCCCTGTTCGAGCCAAGGGAATTCCCCATGCAGTAAGCCCGCCGCCCCGAAGCCGGGTGCGCCGCCGCTCAGCGCGGCGGTTCGTCGCGCGGCGCTTCGCTGGCGGGCGCGGAAGCATCATCCTGCACGCTGTCGATGCGCATGCGCGTCAGGTCGCGCGCCCGCTTCCATCGCCAAGCCATGATGACCCAGCCCGACAGGCCATAAAGCACGAACAGGCCGAAGAGCGCCAGGGGAGGATTCGCCGATACGAACACGAACGCCCCGACCAGCACCAGCATCACCCAGAAGGGTACGCTGCGGCCCAGGGCGAACGATTTGCCACTGTAGAACGGCGCATTGCTTACCATGGCCAGGCCGGCGTAGACGGTCAGCACGAAGGCGATCCAGGGCACGGCGTTCACCGAGAGCGACAGCTTGTTGTCGACGGCCAGCCAGACGAAACCCGCCATGAGGGCCGCGGCGGACGGGCTGGGAAGGCCCTGGAAGAACCGCTTGTCGACGACGGCGATGTTGGTGTTGAAGCGCGCCAGCCTGAGGGCGGCGCCCACCACGTAGATGAATGCCGCCAGCCAGCCCCAGCGCCCCAGCCCCTGCAGGGCCCAGATGTACATGACCAGCGCCGGGGCGATGCCGAAGGAAATCATGTCCGCCATGGAGTCGTACTGTTCGCCAAAGGCGGACTGCGTATTGGTAAGCCTTGCGACCCGGCCGTCCATGCCATCGAAGACCATCGCCAGGAAGATCGCAATCGCCGCCATCTCGAAGCGCCCGTTCATTGCCTGGACCACCGCATAGAAGCCGGCGAACAGGTTCGCGGTGGTGAAGGCGTTGGGCAGCAGATAGATGCCGCGGCGGCGCTTGAGATCTTCGGGCGGGAGATTATGCATCGGCTCAGCCTTTCTGGTCTTGGATGGCGGCGGGAAGGTCGGCCAGCGGCGTACTGGTGGCCTGCACCTTGTCGCCGATGGCGACTCTGGGACGCGAACCCGGCGGCAGGTAGACATCGACCCGCGAACCGAAACGGATGAAGCCATAGCGCTGGCCGGCATAGAGTTCGTCGCCGGCCTTGGCATAGCAGAGAATGCGCTTGGCGATCAGGCCGGCCACCTGCACGGCGGTGACGACATGGCCTTCGGGCGTGCGCAGGACCATGGCATTGCGCTCGTTTTCGAGCGAGGCCTTGTCGAGCGCCGCATTGAAGAACTTCCCGGCAAAATAGTTCACCGCCAGCACCTTGCCCTTGACGGGCGCACGGTTGGAGTGCACGTTGAACACGTTCATGAATACGCTGATCTTGATGGCATCGCGGTCGGCGTAGGGATCGCGGACTTCCTCCACCGCGACGATGCGGCCATCGGCCGGCGACAGCACCGCGAGTTCGCCCTGCGGCGCCACGCGGGACGGATCCCGGAAGAACTGCAGCACGAACAGCGACAGCAGCCAGAAGATAATGGACAGCCCCGGCCACCAGATGGTGACGAGCAGGGAAATGATGACGATGCCGGCGAGGAAAGGCCAGCCTTCGCGCGCAATGAGCGGATGGGGATAAGGTGGTTTATTCATCGTAGGTCGAAGAATAACCGATATGTTACGGGCATTGTTTCACAGAAATATGACCAGGGGCACACCGGCATGCACGGGGTGTGCCTGGACATGGGCCGGCGCCCCGTAGACCCGCTGCAATAGTTCCGGGCGCAGCGCGGCGGAAGGCCGGTCGCATTCCAGTATGCCGCCGTCCGCCATGAGCGCAAGCCGGTCGCAGTACAGGGCCGCCAGATTCACGTCATGCAGGACGATCAGGACGCCCGCCCCCACTCCATCGGCCGCCTGCCGGGCGGCGCGCAGCAGCCCGTGCTGGTGCGCCGGGTCCAGGCTGGAGGAAGGCTCGTCCAGCAACAGATAGCAGCCCCGCCCCCCCGCGCGGCCGGCGGCGAGCAGCTGCGCCAGGGTGCGCGCAAACTGCACGCGCTGCTGCTCGCCGCCCGACAGTTCGGGATAGCGGCGGGCCCACAACGTGGCGATATCCGCCTGTGCAACGGCATCATCCAGCAACAGGCGGCACTGCTCGCGGGACAGTTCCGGGAAAGGATACAGGCCCATGGAAACGACTTCGTCCACACCCAGGTCGAAGGCCAGCCCCGGTTTCTGCGGCAGGACGGCGCGCATGCGCGCCAGCTCGGCGACGGGGAGGCTGACGAGATCCCGGCCATTGACCGTCACCGGGCAGCGCCGATGCAGAGCGGGATCGATGCGCAGCTCGCCGGCCAGGGTGGACAGCAGCGTGGACTTGCCCGCGCCGTTCGCGCCCAGAATGCCGAGCATCTCGCCCGGATGCAGGTCGATCGACACGTTGTCGAGCACGCGCACGCCGCCGCGCACGATGGAAAGATGGCGACAGGAAATGCCGGCCGCACTGCTTAAGGACATATCCGGATTGCTCATTGTGTTGGCGGGCGGCTCAAGCGGGAGCGCTGCGGACTCTCAGCAGCAGCCAGAGGAAGAAAGGCCCGCCGATCAGGCTGGTGACCAGGCCGATGGGCAGTTCGGCGGGGATCACGGCGACCCGTGCCAGCCAGTCGGCCAGCACCAGCAGCAGCGCCCCGCCCACGGCGGAAACAAGCAGGCAATAACGATGATGGGCGCCCAGCACCATGCGTACCAGATGCGGCACCACCAGACCGACGAAGCCGATGCCGCCCGTCACGGCCACCAGCGGCCCGACCACGAGCGCAATGACCACCATCAGCCGGCGGCGCAGGGGCTTGAGCGCATAGCCCAGATGGGCGGCTTCGCGCTCCCCCAACAGCAGCGCATTGAGCGCCTTCCATTGCAGGCACAGCCAGACCAGCAGGGCCAGCGTCCACGGCCCGAGGAAAGCCACCACCTGCCAGGTTCCGCCCGCCAGGCTGCCCAGGCTCCAGAAGGTCAGATCGCGCAGTTGTCTGTCATCGGCGGCATAGGTCAGCAGGCCGATGCCGCTGCCGGCGATGGCATTCACGGCGATGCCGGCGAGCAGCAGCCCGGCCATGCCCGGGTGGCGCCGGCCCAGCAGGTAGGCAAGAAAGGTGGCCAGAAGGCTGCCGGCAAACGCGGCAAGGGCGATCACCGCAAAACTGCCCGCGGTCAGGACGATGGCAATGACGGCGCCCAGCGCGCCGCCCGATGAAATGCCCACCAGCCCGGGCTCCGCCAGGGGATTGCGGAACAACGCCTGCATGGCCACCCCCGTCACGGCCAGCGCCGCGCCCACCACGGCGCTGAAGAGCACGCGCGGCAGGCGGATATCGAGCAGCACCTGCCTGAGAATGGGGGGCGCCTCGTCAGCGGGGCCCAGGATGAGCGCCGGCAGTATTTTCCAGGAGATGTCGACCGCGCCGCTCATTGCCGCCGCCACAAGGGCGAGCGCCAGCGCCGCCATCAGGCCGCCCAGCACCACCCAGAGCTTCGCCGCGCGGCCGGCCAGGGACTGCCAGCGATCCCGCCACGAAAGATTCCGCACGGCCCAGCCTCCACCCGGCCGCCCGAAGGAGGCCGGAGCCCCCTCGGGGGGCAACGAACGCAGTAAGCGTGGGGGTCGTTGCATCTCAGTTCGACGCTTCCCGCAGCAGTCCGACCGCCTCGGCCACACGCGGCCCCATGCCCAGCAGCAGGAGATCATCGACGGCAATCACCCTGCCCTCGTCCGCCGCCGGGGTGGCGGCCACGCCGGGACGGGCGGCGAAAGCGGCCAGGCCGCCGGCGCTTTCCGCCGACATCGTCGTGGTGATGATCATTTCAGGGGCCAGCGCAACCATGGCTTCCTCGGACAAGGGCTTGTAGCCCTGGCCGCCGGCCGCGACGTTCTCCAGCCCCGAGAGCGCAAGCAAGGCATCGGCCGAGGTGCCCGCGCCCGCCGACAGCAAGGGCCCGCCGCGATGGATCACGATCAGGGCCTTGCGATGCCGGGCGGACGCCGCCGCCACGTTTTCGAGCGAGGCCTCGATGCGCGCCCGCAATCTTTCGCCGGCCTCTTCCACGCCCAAGGCGGCCGCGACATCCCGCACCCGCTCGTACAGGGAATCGACTCCCGGCCGGTCGGACACGGTCACGACGCTCACCCCCATGGCGCGCAGACGCTCCAGCACTTCCGGCGGCCCGGCGTTCTCGGAGACGATCAGCAGATCGGGCCGCAGCGAAAGCACGCCTTCGAGGGACAGGCTGCGGTAGTACCCCACGCGCGGAAGCTGCGTGGCCGCCTCGGGGTAAAGGCTGGACGCATCGTCCGCGACCAGGCGGTCGCCTTCTTCCAGCGCATAGACGATCTCCGTAACGCTGCCGCCCAGGCTGATGACGCGCTCAGCGGCGGCGGCCAGCGGCGATGCCAGCAGCAGCACCAGCAGAACGGCCAGCACCCGCAGCATCATGCCGCCAGTGGTATCGGACAATAACTTTCCAGCAAGCCGCGCCATTGCGGGAGCTCCGGTTGACCAGGTTTACGAGCGCCGAAGAACTGTACGATCATCTCGCCATCGGAGGTGAAGCATTCGAGCGAGGTGACCCAGCCATCGACCGTGGGCTTGTTGACCACCCAGGCGCCGGCGATGGCCTGGGTGTTCAGATGCAGGTTGAAGTGCGGTTCCAGGATGTTGAACCAGGGGCCGGTGCGCCGCAGCGCCTTCACCGGGCCGGAATGGATCTGGATCATGCCGTGATTGCCGACAAAGCACATGAACGGAATGTCGCCGGCCGCCACGTCGTTGAGCATGCGCTCGGCCGTTTCGACCGGAACCTGCTGGGCGAGATCGGCGCCGACATCGCGCAGCGCGGTCAGCCGGGCGACGCGGTAGCGTTTGAGCAGGCCGGAGAATTCGTGCGTGTCCTGCATGGCAAGCCATTCGTCGCGCAAGGCCGGCGGCGCGGCGTCCACGGAATCGCCTTCGGCCCGCGACAGGGGCTCGGTCACCGGCCAGGCGGGCCGGTCTTCGGTGAAGCGCTGCACCAGCGCATCCCACGCGGCCTCATCCGTTTCGGGCGTGCAATAGACTTTGTGCACCGCCATGCCGGCGCGATCGAAGAACTGCAGAGACTTGCGGCCATCGGCCCGCACCGCCCAGGCGTGCGCCCAGTCGCTGAAGAACATGCGCAGATCGATATCGGGCCCCAGCACGATACCCATGGTCTTGCCCGCGCGGATATCCTGATACTGCCCATGGCGCTCATGCACGCACCAGTCATTGCGCGTCAGGGCCATGACGCGGCCCAGGGAGCCGAGTTCACGGAAGACGTCCTGAGGCGGCGTACGCAGAGCGGTGGCTTCCAGGCCGCCCGCGCCTGCGGCAACCAGCTCCAGTTCCGACACGCCCAGCTGCACCGCGATATTGCGGATGCGCGCCTTGGGTTCCTGTGCGACGGCGGCCTGATACCGGCTGCGCAGCAGCCCGGCCGCCTCATGGTCTTTGAACAGCATATAAATCCTTATGAGAATGCGAACTATTCCCTATCATACTAATATTGGTAGGACAAGGAAATACGGAAGCTGCGGCCGGGCTCGGTGTAATAGTCGATGGGCGCATCCGCCGTTCTTCCACTCCCCGCCCTGACGTTCAAGGCGTTCCAGTATTTCTTGTCGAATACGTTGTAGACGCCTGCGCGCAGCTTCATGCCTTTCACGTTCGCGGGCTTCCACCATGCGGCGAGGTCGAGCAGACCGAAACCGGGTGCCTGGAAGTCCGTCTCGGGGTCGGTGACTTCGTCACGGTGGCGCACCAAGGTGCCGATCGCTTCGGCGCCCCACTGTTCCTGCCGATAGCCGATGCCCACGATGGTCTTGAGCGGCGCCACGGAGTTGATGTACTGGCGTGTGTCCTGATCGCGGCCGCGCGCCCACGCCACACTGCCCCAGCCATACCAATTGCGGTCGAACTCCCAGTTGCCGCCCAGTTCCGCACCGTAGATGCGCACGCGCGAGCGGTTGGCATAGGCCGTCACGCCAAAGGGGTACATGCCGTCCCAGGCCGGATTCCACTCGGGCGAATCGGGGGTGAGCGGAACGTTCTCATCGATGAAGTCGCGGTAGCGGTTGTCGAAAACGGCCAGCTGCATTCCCCGCCGGGCATTGCCGTACTCCAGTCCCAGCTCCCAGCCACGGCTGACCTCGGGGCGCAGATTCGGATTGCCGACGCGCAGATAGGTGCCGGGCACCCCGTAGTTCAAATAAAGCTGGGTGCTGCTGGGCGCTTTGAATCCATAGCCATACTTGGCATAGAGCGTGAGTTCGTCGGCGGCCTGCATCCTGACCAGCAGCGAGGGCGAGAAGCGGCCCGCGCTGTTGCCGGGCAGATCGTCGGCATCCGCATTGGGGTTGGCGTCGAAGCCGCCGCCGCCCTGCGGCCGATAGCGGTAGTGGTCGTAGCGCAATGCGGGCACGATGGCGTAGCGGCCCTCGCTCCATGCAATCTCATCCTCCAGCCATATGGAATAAAGCTGGCCCTTGGCGCCGGCCACATCGGCCTGATTGGTGTGCAGGAACTCGCATGAACGCGGCCCCAGGCTGTACTGAGGCGGCACGGGCAGCAGGGTTTCGGGGCAGTTGTCGTAACCCGACGAGCTCTGGTCGCTGCGGCTGGCATACCATTCGGCGCCCATGGCCCAGCGGTGCGTCAAGCCCGCGCCCGTCAGGGTGCCGCCCCACTCGCCCACCGCGCCATGCCCGCGTTCCTTGATCACATTGCTGCGGCCATAGGGGCCATACGGATAGGCGTAGCCGTAGATCTGGCCGACGGGGAAGGGTCCGAAGGACACATCGCCACGCGCATCGGGAATGCGAAAGGCATCCTGACGCCCGTCGAGCTCGGTTTCCTGCCAGTACAGCTTGATGTCGGCGTATTCCAGTGCCGCGCGCTCCGCGCGGGAACGGAATCCATAGCCTGCCCAGACCCGCTGCCGGGAAAGTTCGCTGTGCGTCCAGTTGCTGCCTTCGGGATAGCTGGTGGTCGGCCCCTGCTCCAGCCGGTTGTCGATGTCGCGGCGCAGGCGGAACGATTCTCCCGACAGGGTGAGACGGTTCACGGAATCCCAGTCGTGCTGGAGCTTGACCAGCACATTGTGCTGTTTGCTGGTTTCGGGGTTGCGCTGGTCGCGGGTGCTGCCGTAGCCCCCGACACTGCCCATGTTGTCCATTTCATGGCCGCGCCGCAAGCCCGCCTGGATCAGCCACCGGGTGTCTTCATTGGCCAGGCGCCCGGCCAGGGCGACATGGCCGTCCCAGCCATCGTCCGCCGTGTCGTATCCGGTCTTGAGAAGAGCGCCGAAATTCTGCCCGGGCGCCAGCAGGTCATCGGGCTGCAGCGTATGGAGGTCGAGATAGCCGGTCAGGGAACCCGAGGCGCTTGCACCGGCGCCGCGGACCAGATCCACGCTGGACAGGCTGCTGAAGTCGATGGCGCTCAGGCCGCCCTCTTCGCCGCGCGAGCCGTCGGTCAGCCAGGGCACGCGTATGCCGTCGACCCGGGTGACGACACGGTCGCGATCCATGCCGCGCACGTTCACGCTGTCCGTCGCCCGGCTGTAGTTCACACCGGCACTGCCGCGCCGCGAGAGATCCTCCCAGCTGTCGATGTCGCGTTCTTCCAGCACGCTGCGCGTCAGCCGGGTGCTGCCTTCGGGCAGCGCGGCGGCTTCGCCCTGGACTTCGATGACACTGAGACTGGGCACCGGGCCCGTGCCGCTGGCGGTCTGCGCCTGAACACCGGCTGACAGCCCGGCGAACACGACACTCCCCAGTACATTGAACGATCTCTTCATTCGGTCCCCCTCTTGCCGGTTTTGATCTTTCCCTATAATCAACTGCTAATGATAACTATTCGTATTTTTGCTTGCAAGAAAATATTGATCCAGATCAAGATTCGTATGGCCTTACCCGGCCCATCGAGACAATGGGGCCAAGACCGGCGCGCACGCAAAAAGGCCGCCACGCCAAGAAAGGCGGGGCGGCCCCGAGCCGTGTCTTCGTGTGCGGTGTGCGGATTGCAACTCGACTGGCGGGCCGCGCATCAAATCCGCATGCACGAACCGGCCAGACGGCACACAGGCGGGCATCCCGCCCGCTACTGCCTCAGTTCTTGCTCTGGTCGACCAGCTTGTTGGCGGCGATCCAGGGCATCATGGCGCGCAGCTTGGCGCCGACCACTTCGATGTCCGACTCCGCGTTCAGGCGGCGGCGGGAAATGAGCGTCGGTGCGCCGGCGGCGTTTTCCAGGATGAAGCTCTTGGCGTATTCGCCGGTCTGGATGTCCTTCAGGCACTGGCGCATGGCCTGGCGGGTTTCTTCCGTGATCACGCGCGGGCCCGTCACGTACTCGCCATATTCCGCATTGTTGGAAATGGAGTAGTTCATGTTGGCGATGCCGCCTTCGTAGATCAGGTCGACGATCAGCTTGAGTTCGTGCAGGCACTCGAAATAGGCCATTTCGGGCGCGTAGCCCGCTTCGGTCAGTGTTTCGAAGCCGGCCTTGATCAGCTCGACGGCGCCGCCGCACAGAACGGCCTGCTCGCCGAACAGGTCGGTCTCGGTTTCTTCACGGAAAGTGGTCTCGATGATGCCCGCGCGGCCGCTGCCGATGGCGCATGCGTAGGACAAGCCGACATCGCGCGCCGCGCCGGAACGGTCCTGGTGGATGGCGACCAGCGACGGCACGCCGCCGCCCTGGTTGTAGGTGCCGCGCACAGTATGGCCCGGGGCCTTGGGTGCGACCATGATGACGTCGATGTCGTCGCGCGGCTGGACCTGGCCATAATGCACGTTGAAACCGTGGGCGAAGGCAAGCGCCGCGCCCGGCTTGATGTGGGTGGCGACGTGATCGCGATAGACCTGGGCGATGTTCTCGTCGGGCAGCAGGATCATGACCAGGTCGGCGTCCTTGACCGCTTCGGCGACTTCCTTGACCTTCAGGCCGGCGTTCTCGGCCTTGGACCAGGATGCGCCGCCCTTGCGCAGGCCGACGACCACATTGACGCCCGAATCATGCAAGTTGAGCGCGTGGGCATGGCCCTGCGAGCCATAACCGAGGATGGCAACCGTCTTGCCCTTGATGAGAGAAAGATCGCAGTCCTTGTCGTAATAAACCTTCATGTAGTGCTCCAGAATTCAATGGGTTTCGTTAAAGTTTCAGTACACGTTCACCACGCCCGATGCCCGATACGCCGGTGCGCACGGTTTCGAGTATGGCGCTGCGATCGAGCGCGCAGATGAAGGCCTCGATCTTTTCCTGGTCGCCCGTCAGTTCGATGGTATAGACCTTGTCGGTGACGTCGACGATGTGGCCGCGGAAGATATCGGCCATGCGCTTCATTTCTTCGCGCTCCTTGCCCACGGCCCGCACCTTGATCAGCATGAGCTCGCGCTCGATGTGCGGGCCTTCGGACAGATCGACCACCTTGACAACGTCCACCAGGCGGTTCAGATGCTTGGTGATCTGCTCGATGATGTCGTCCGAGCCCGTGGTGACAATGGTCATGCGCGACAGGGTCGCATCTTCGGTGGGCGCCACCGTCAGCGTCTCGATGTTGTAGCCCCGGGCCGAAAACAGCCCCACCACTCGCGACAACGCACCTGGTTCGTTTTCCAGAAGGATGGAAATCACATGTTTCATCTGTTTTTCTCCTTACAGGTCTTCCGAACCGAGCAGCATTTCGGTCAGTCCCCTGCCCGCTTTCACCATGGGCCAGACGTTTTCCGTCTGGTCGGTGATGAAATCGAGAAACACCAGGCGTTCTTTGTATTTCGTGAAAGCTTCGCGTATCGCCGGTTCGACATCGGCGGGATTCTCGATGCGAAGGCCCACATGGCCGTAGCTTTCAACCAGTTTGACGAAGTCGGGCAGCGCGTCGACATAGGATTCGGAATAGCGCGAGCCGTATTCGATCTGCTGCCATTGGCGCACCATGCCCAGGTAGCGGTTGTTCAGGCAGAGGATCTTGGGCGTCAGGCGGTACTGCTTGCAGGTGGAGAGTTCCTGGATGTTCATCTGGATGGAGCCTTCGCCGGTCACCACCGCGATGTCGGCATCCGGATTGGCCATCTGGGCCCCCATGGCGTAGGGCAGGCCCACGCCCATGGTGCCCAGGCCGCCTGAATTCAGCCAGCGGCGCGGCGCGCCGAACTTGTAGTACTGGGCGGCCCACATCTGGTGCTGGCCCACATCGGAAGTGACGATGGCATTGCCGCCGGTGACTTCCCACAGTTTCTCGATGACGAACTGCGGCTTGATGATGGTATCGGAGCTTTCATAGGCCAGGCAGTGGCGGCCGCGCCAGCCTTCGACCTGTTCCCACCATTTGGCAAGGGCCGCGCCGTCGCGCGATGATTCGGCGGCCGCCTGCTCGTACAGGGGCAGCATGTCGTCGAGCACGTCCTTGACGTTGCCGACGATGGGCACATCGACCCGCACCCGCTTGGAAATCGTCGACGGGTCGATGTCGATGTGGATGATCTTGCGGGGGTTCTGCGAAAAATGGCGCGGGTTGCCCACCACCCGGTCGTCGAAACGGGCGCCGACGGCCAGCAGCACGTCGCAGTTCTGCATGGCCAGGTTGGCTTCGTAGGTGCCGTGCATGCCGGGCATGCCCACGAAGCGCGGGTCGCTGGCCGGAAAGGCGCCCAGCGCCATCAGCGTGGTGGTGCAGGGCGCGCCCGTCATGTCGACCAGCCGCTTCAGTTCTTCGTGGGCACCGGAGGCAATGACGCCGCCGCCCGCGTAGATCATGGGCCGCTCGGCCGCCAGCAGCATCTGCACGGCCTTCTTGATCTGACCCTGGTGGCCCCTGGTGACCGGCGCATACGAGCGCATCTTGATCTCGCCGCGCTTGGGCGAGAACTTGCAGGTCGCCATGGTGACGTCCTTGGGGATGTCCACCAGGACGGGACCGGGCCTGCCGGTGCGCGCGATGTAGAAGGCGCGGCGCATGACCTCGGCCAGATCCTTGACGTCGCGCACCAGGAAGTTGTGCTTGACGCAGGGGCGGGTGATGCCGACGGTGTCGCATTCCTGGAAAGCGTCTTCGCCGATGGCGGCCGTGGGTACCTGGCCGCTGAGGATCACCATGGGAATGGAGTCCATGTAGGCGGTGGCGATGCCGGTGACCGCATTGGTGACGCCGGGACCGCTGGTGACCAGGGCCACGCCGACCTTGTCGGATGAGCGGGAATAGGCGTCCGCCGCGTGGATGGCCGCCTGTTCGTGGCGCACCAGCACGTGCGTGAAATTGTCTTGCTTGTAGATTGCGTCGTAGATGTAAAGCACTGCGCCGCCGGGATAGCCGAACACGTGGTCGACCCCTTCTTCGGCAAGGCAGCGCACGACGATATCGGCGCCGGAAAGTTCCATGTTGTTCATTCCTTTCGAAACCAGTACCCATGCCCCGGCCGGCACGATGCCCGAACAGCGGACGGCAATGACAACATGCCCTGGCGCTTCATGGCTCACGGAACCATTCCACCCAGCCACCTTGCCACCCCGGCCGTGCTCACCGAAACACGGTACGCGCGCTCTTTGAGCGCTGAGGTAGAAACGAAAAGCCCGGCAACACGCGCTTGTGGCGCGGCCAGCGGCAGGTATAGTAAAAGGGCGCAAAAAACCGGGCGGATAGCCCGGGAAAAAGAGCCTGTATCGATCTTCGTAAAGGATGTGACCAAAAATCGACCAGCTACTTTAACCCTTTGCGCAGCGCTAGGCAAATTGCCGCGCCGTCACTGATGACGCCCTCCTGCCCGCAGCCTCTATACTTTCCTCATCGCGAGCACGGCTGCCCCGGCATGATCAGACCCCTTCCCCGCCTCGAACGCTTTCTGTACAGCCACCACCTGTTCGGCGGGGCGCGCCAGGCGTTCGGCGTCATACTGCCGGCCCTGGTGCTGGGCGGCCTGATGGGGCATTTCGATCACGGCATGACGGCCGCCGCGGGCGCCGCCTGCGTCGCCATCCTGGACCAGCCGGGCGGGCCGCGGCGCTACGGCATACAGGGCATGGCCGCCGCCGTGCTGCTGGGCTCGGTCACCGTGGCGGCGGTCGGGCTGGCGGGCATCCATCCCCTGCTGCTGTGGCTGGTGGTGCCGCTGCTGTGTTTCGTGTTTTCCATGTTCACCGTGTTCGGCAAACAGGGCGGGCTGCTGGGCTTCGCCTGCCTGCTGATCATGGCGCTGACCATGCGGGCCCGGCTCGGCCTGCCTGATGTATGGATATACACTGTATATTCACTCGGCGGCAGCCTGTTCTATTTCGCGTACAGTTACCTGGTGCACAGGCTGTCCTGGCACCGCGAGGAGCAGCAGGCCCTGTCGGCCGCGCTCTTCGCCACCGCCGACTATATGAAGGCGCGCTCGGCGCTGTACGACCCGGAAGCCGACCTGGACACCTGCTACCGCGATATGGTGCGCGCCCAGCTGGAAATGACGGAAGCGCAGCAGGCCGCACGCGACACGGTATTGCGCGAACTGCCGTCCGGAGACCGCCGCAGCGATCGTTCCCGCGCCGCTTCGCTCAATCTTTTCATCGATATGGTGGCCCTGCTGGACACGCTGGTGGCCACTCATACGGACTATGTAACGCTGCGCAAGCATTTCAGCGAAGGCGACGCCTTGCTGTTCCCTCGCGACGCCCTGCGCAAACTGGCCGCCAATGTCGAACTGATCGCCCTGAATGTGGCCCGCAACCGGCGCCAGCGGGTGCGCAACAGCGTGAAACCGGAACTGCGCGCACTGGAGTTCGAACTTCTGGAACTGCGGCAGCAGGGGTTCGATCGCCAGGCCCCCGAGGTTCATGCCCTGCTGCAGCAGGTATCGCGCAGGCTGCGCCGGGCCGGCGATCTGGTGGTGCGCATGGCGGACAACACCCGCCGCGGGAGCACGACGGAACTCGTGGACCGGCGCCTGGATCGCGCCCTGGACCGTTTTCTGTCGCGCCGGAAATGGCGGATCGGCATGCTCACCAGCAATCTGCGCCTGGACTCGCCCCACTTCCGCTATGCCGTGCGCGTCATGGTGGCGGCCGCGGCCGGCATGACGCTGGCCACCGTCATCGGTCAATGGCTGACGCGCTTCGTGGTACCGGGATGGGTCATCCACGACTATTGGGTGCTGCTGACCATACTGGTGATCATGAAGCCCGGCTTCGCCCTGACCCGCCAGCGCAATGGATGGCGGCTGACGGGGACGCTGATCGGCTGCGTCCTGATGCTGGTGATCCTCGACCGGTTCGAGGATCAGCACACGCTTTTCGGCTTGCTCCTGCTGACCGGTGTGCTGTGGTACGCCCTGCTGCAGGTGCACTTCATGCTCGCCGCCGCCGCCAATACCGTGTTCGTGCTGCTGACCTTTCATTTCCTCAGCCCGCAGGAAACCTTCGCCATCGGCGAGCGCGTGGTCGATACGCTGCTGGCCAGCGGCATCGCCCTGCTGTGCAGCTACTACGTGCTGCCCTGGTGGGAAAGCAACTACATGGGGTCGCTGGCCAGCGCGCTGCGGCGCGCCAACTTGCGCTTTCTGCGCAGCGGGCTGCGCTATGCCGAACTGACGCGGCAATTGCGCGCCGCCGGCCGTGGCGGCGATGCGGCCGCCGAACCGCCGGCCCGGAACCTGGCCGCCGTCCAGCACGATGCCGAACTGCAATGGCGGGTCGACAGGAAGAACATGCACATTGCCTTCGGCAACTTCGCCGGCGCCTTCTACCGGATGATGGCCGAGCCTGTGAAGCGGCAACGCAATGTGAAGGCGCTGAACGCCCTGATGACCCAGCACCACACACTGGCGTCGCATGTGAGCGCCACCGTTCCCCTGCTTGCGGAAATGGACGAGGTGCCGGCGGATGTATGCGGGACTCTGCGGCAGATCGAATCCGACCTGGCGGGCGGCGGCGAGGCCGGCCGGGGCGCGGGCGGGGCCATCGACGTCGGCGGCCACGCGGCGCTGGCCTATCCGCTGCGCCAGATGCGGGCCGCCGCCGCGCTGATCGACGAGCAGACCCGCCAGGTCGTCGCCGACACCACGGCGAATGAGCGTAACGGCGCGGGCATGGAAGCCCCCGCCCCCAGGCCGGAGCAACAGGCCTGAGGCCGTTCCACTCGCGGCCCGTGCCCGGCGCGGCGCAAGACTAAAGACGCACGCGCGGGGTCAGCGGCGGAACACCAGGCGTTCCGGGGTCGAAGCATCCGCCGCATAGGCATAGTCTTCGCTGGCGAAGCCCTTGAGGTCTTCGGGGTTTTCGATGCGGTGGTCGATCACATGACGCGCCATGAGCCCGCGCGCCCGTTTGGCATGGAAGCTGATGACCTTCCAGGCGTCGCCCTTGCGCTCCTGGAAGACGCACTGGATCACCCTGGCGTCGAGCGCCTTGAGATCCACGGCCTTGAAATACTCTTCCGATGCCAGATTGAGGACCAGTCCATCGCCCAGCTCGTTCAGATGGTCGGCAATGCGCCGGCCCCAGAAGGCATACAGATTGGCCCCGCGTTGATTGGGCAGGCGGGTGCCCATTTCCAGCCGGTAGGGCCGCATCAGGTCCAGCGGACGCAATACCCCGTACAGACCGCTGAGCATGACCACATGCCGCTGCGCCCATTCCAGGTCATCATCGGACAGCTCGGCGGCGCGCAGGCCTTCATAGACGTCGCCATTGAAAGCCAGAATGGCCTGGCGCGCGCTCTGCGTGTCGAAGGAAGGCCGCCATTCGGCATAGCGCCCGACATTGAGTTCGGCCAGCGCCGCGCTCAGCTTCATGAGCGAACCGATCTCTTCGGCCGATTTCCCGCGCAGCACCTCGATGAGCTCGGCCGCCTGGTCGGCGAACAGGGGCTGGGTGTGCAGCGTCGTGCGCACGGGCGTGTCGTAATCCAGCTTCTTGGCTGGTGAAAGAAGCAACAGCATGCTGACTCCGTCAGTGGGGAAACACAGGGCGCGTGGTCAACGGGCCGTCCAGCCGCCATCCATGCTCAGATGGGCGCCGGTCATCTGCGAAGCGGCTTCGGAACACAGGAACACGGCGGCCTGGCCGAGCTGATCCGGCGTGACGAATTCGAGCGAAGGCTGCTTCTCGGCAAGCAGTTCGCGCGCGGCGGCTTCGATATCGGTTCCGTTCTTTTCGGCCAGGGCTTCGATCTGGCGCTCGACCAGGGCGGTGCGGACCCAGCCCGGGCAGATGGCGTTGCAGGTGATGCCCTGGCCGGCGGTTTCGAGCGCCGTGACCTTGGTGAGGCCCATCACGGCATGCTTGGCGGCCACATAGGCGGATTTCTGCGGCGAAGCGACCAGGCCGTGGGCAGAGGCGATATTCACGATACGCCCCCAGCCCTGCTTCTTCATGTGAGGCAGCGCCGCCGCGGAACCATGAAAGACGGCCGAAAGATTGAGCGCGATGATGGCATCCCAGCGCTCGGCGGGAAAATCCTCGATCAGCGCCGTATGCTGAATCCCCGCATTGTTCACCAGTATGTGGATGCCGCCCATGGCCTTGATGGCTTCGTCGATGAACTGCCGCGTGGCGTCCCCGTTCGAGAGGTCGGCGCCGATGTAATGGGCGCGCACACCGAATTCGGTTTCGATGCCGCTGCGTGTACGCTCGATCTGGTCCGCGTCGCCGAAACCGTTGATGACGACTTCGGCTCCGTTGGCGGCGAGCTGGCGCGCAATGGCCAGGCCGATGCCGCTGGTGGAGCCGGTGACTACCGCTTTCTTGCCTTTGAGCATGATGTTTCCTCTCGTTTCTTGCATGTGAGCAACTGAAAAGCAATGGCATGAGTGTAGCGCCTGCCCATGGCAACGCCACCGCGCGCGGCACCGGCCCCTGCTGCCGGGCCGCCCGCTCAGCCCGCCCAGGACAAACGGAACAGCATCAGGATGCCGGCAATGGCCAGATAGGGGCCGAAACTGATGGCGCCGCTCAAAGTCCGGCGCCCGGCAAGACGCAGGATGAACACCACGGCCAGCGCCAGCGAGGAAGAGATCAGCAGCACCCAGGGCAGCGCCGCCCAGCCCAGCCAGGCGCCCAGCGCGGCCAGGAGCTTGAAGTCGCCGTGCCCCATGCCTTCCCGGCCCGTGCACAGCCGGAACAGCCAGTACACGCACCACAGCACCAGATAACCGGCCACGGCGCCCAGCACGGCATCCTGCAGGGGTACAAGCGCGCCGCCCAGATTCACCAGCAGGCCCAGCCACAACAGGGGCAGACTGAGCATGTCGGGCAGAAAGCCGGTTTCTGCATCGATCCATGCCAGCGCCAGCAGCGTCAGGACGAAGGCAATGGCCGCCGCCGCCAGGGGCGTCGCCCCCAGCAGCCGGACACACGCAATCGCGACGAACGGTGTGACCGCCCAGAAACCCGCGCGGTGGCGGCGGTGGATGGCGGACGGCGCGCCCGCGAGGCTATCGTCCAGCTTCGGCGGCAACAGGCGGGCGGCGCGGGCCAGCGGAAAGGACAGCGCCATGGCGAACAGAATGGCGGCCAGCATGGCTTCGAGGGGGCCGATCTCCCAGGGCGTCAGCATGAGCGGGTTCAATGCCGCCGCCGGACGGTGCCGCGCGCAGGGCCGGCCGAGGGTGGCGTCCCGGCACCCCGGCCGCCGGCGCCGGATGGGGCGGCCCGCTTCATGGCCGCCCCGCGGCCACCGCCGGGGAAACAGGAACGAAGCCCTGTATGTCGCCCGCCTGGCCGGCCGGCATGGCCACTTCTTCTACCACACCGTCCTGATCGATGAAGACCGCCGCCGCGGCGACGGAGTCCAGCGTGACGCCCGGCGCCAGCGATTGCCCCGCGCGGTAGGCCCGCACCGGGCCCCCGTCCACCGACAGCAGGGCGGCCCCCCCGCCATCGCCGGCGGCGATGACGCCGGCCGCCGCCACGCGCACCCGCAGGGCGGCGCCGCCGAACCATTGCGCCACGGGAGCGGTATCATGCTGCGGGGCCTGCGCGGCATCCAGCGCGGGCGGCAGTTCGCTCGCGGTGGGCGCCAACAGCAGGGCGCCCCACACGCCCGCGCCGATGGCGATCGCCACCACGGCCGCCCCCTTCAGGAAAGCGGGCGCATCCATGCGTGGAAAACGGGAGGAAGCTGACATGAACAAGGAATCCGCAACAAAACAGCGTAATACTTCAACAAGTAATACTTCAACAAGCGTGAAAATCAGTATAAATGTGTATTGATCGTGCCGTATACGATGTCATGATGCAAATTGCGTAACCCCCCTTTTCCTATGAAACCGACTTCGTTCCGCCAGCCCCGAACCATCCGCGGCCGCCGCCAGCAGGGCTTTTCCCTCATCGAGATCATGGTGGTGGTGGTCATCGTGGGCATCATGGCCGCGCTGATCGTTCCCAATCTCATGGACCGGCCCGATCAGGCGCGCGCTGTGGCTGCGCGCCAGGACATCGGCGCCCTGATGCAGGCCCTGAAGCTGTACCGCCTGGACAACGGCCGCTATCCCACCGCCGAACAAGGCCTGGAAGCGCTGGTGGGCGGTGCGCGGGCGGGCGGCGCCCAGCCTGGCGGAACCGGGCAGTCCTATCTGGACCATCTGCCGAACGACCCCTGGGGGGCGCCCTACCAGTATCTGAACCCGGGCGTGCACGGGCAGATCGATGTGTTTTCATTCGGCGCCGACGGGCGGGCGGGAGGCGAAGGCAGCGATGCCGATATCGGTTCCTGGACACAATAGCAGCCACGGGCGGCAGCAAGGTTTTTCACTGCTGGAAGTGCTCATTGTGCTGGCTATCATCGGCATCGTCACCGGCACCGTCAGTCTGGGCGTGCGCGCCGCGGGCGATGCCCAGGGCCTGCGCGACGATGCCCGGCGTCTGGCGCAATTGTTCACGGTGGCCCAGGCTGAAGCGCGCAGCGCCGGCCGGCCCGTCATCTGGGAATACGATGACGCGGGCTATGGCTTCAGGCAGGCGCCGCGCGCCCTGCTGCTGCCCGCCGCCCTGACCCGGCACGCCGGCGCCACGGCGGCCCGGGAATTCGGCGCCGACAGCCCCTTGCGTACGCGCAGCTGGACATCCGGGCGCCCGGTCGAGGTACGGGTCCATCCAGTGGCGGCCAACGTCTTCCACAACGAATGGGTATCGGGGCCGCAGGCCATCGAACTGCACGACGGCCTGAACACGGCAAGACTGCTGCGATCGGGCAATGGCCAGTATCGGGTGCTGCCATGAACACGGCCCCACCGCAAACCGGCTTCACGCTGCTTGAAGTTCTGGTGGCGCTGGCGATCGCCAGCGTCGCGCTGATGGCCTGCCTGCGTGCGCTGGCGGTCAGCGCCAACGGCGCCCAGGCCATGCAGCAGCGCAGCCTGGCGCTGCTCGCGGCCGAGAACCGCCTTGCCGAACTGCGGCTGCAGCGCGCCTTTCCGCCGCCCGGCCGCAGAACCGAACCCTGCCGCCAGGGCGCGCTGGCGCTGTCCTGCGAACAGGAATTCCAGAACACCGTCAACGGCAATTTCCGCCAGGTCACCATCCGGGTGCGTCTGCCCGACGGCCCGGTGCTGGCCCAGCTCGACGGTCTGCTGTCGCCCTTGCCATGAGCCATTCCCTGTCCCGCCAGCAAGGCTTCACCCTGCTCGAAGTACTGATCGCGCTGGCGCTGATGGCGCTGCTCAGTCTGCTTTCGTGGCGGGCGCTCGACGTGACCGCAAGATCCCAGGATCGCCTGAACGCCAGTACCGACGACACGATGTCCCTCATGCGCGTGCTGGGCCAGATCGAGAGCGACCTCAGCCGGCATGCCGACAGCGGCGTCCTTGCCCCGCCCCCTCGGGATCCCGCCCCGACAGGGTCCGGCGCGGCCACGGCGGCCGCAGCGGCCCCCGGCCCCATGCTGCCGGCGGGCATCCGCTGGGCCGCTCCGCAGCTGACCGTCTTGCGCTCGGCTCACAACGGCGCCTGGCAGGAAGTCGTCTGGCGCTACGAAGACGGCACGCTGCGCCGCGCCGCGGGGCCCGCCGCCCGGGAACTGCCGCTGCCGGCGGCGCAAGCGGGCGAAATCATGCTGGACGACGTACAGAACTTCACCATCCGCGCATGGCTGCCCGACCTGGGTTGGACCGACACGGCCGCGGCCGGCGCCCAGCTTGCCGCGACCGGGCTGGAAATCGCCATCGAGCGCCACCGCCACGGCGTGGACGAAACCTACCGGAAAGTGGTGCTGCTGCCATGAGAAGATCCCGGGAAAAAGGCATGGCGATCATAGGCGCGCTGGTGGTGGTGGCGGCGGCATCGGTGGCAACGGCCGGCATCATGGAACGGCAGGCGCTGCTGGCCGACACGCTGGCCAGCGAGCGCGACCGCGTGCAGGCCAAATGGCTGTTGCGCAGCGGCCTGGACTGGTCGCGCATCGTGCTGCTGAACGATGCGCGCAGCAATGCCGTGACCCTGAAGGACGCCATCTGGGCGCAGCCCATCGAAGGGCTGGAGATCCGGGCGCCCGGCAATACACGGGGCGCCTATTTTTCGGGGCTGATCGAAGACGAGCAGGGCAAGTATGATCTGGGCCGGCTGGCCATGAACGGCACCGTGCTGGCCGGCGAACTCGCGGCGCTCGGGAAGCTGCTCGCCAGCCTGGGCATGCCCGACTGGCTGGCGCCGGCCATCGCCGCGCGGGTGGCCAGTACGCAAGGCGGGCCGCAATCCGCGCCCACGGCGCCGGGGCTGCGCAGCGTGCGCGACCTGCTCGGCGTCGATGGCGTGACTCTCGAAACGGTGACCGTTCTTTCCGAATACCTGACTATCCTGCCGTCCAAATCCGCCCTCAACGTCAATACCGCCAGCGCCGAAGTGCTCAGCGCCAGCATCCCCCGCCTGGACCTGGCCCAGGCCCGCAGTCTCGTCGAGCAGCGCGATCGGGGGCAATGGTTCAACAGCCGCGGCGATCTGCTCAACCGTCTCGATGACCCTCGGATCGCCACGGACCTCCTGATCGACGTGCGCAGCGAATGGTTCAAGGTCACCGGCGAAGTCTCGCTGGAACATGCCACCGCGAGCCTGCAGGCCCTGCTGCAGCGCCAGGGCCGCAGCCTGCCCGTCATCCGCTGGATCGAGGGCTGATATGATCTACGATCGCTGCCCCCCCAGGGAAGCTCTGAACAATTCGAGCGGTAAGCAGGCGCCCTGGATCGGGATGGGATGCAAGGCGCAAACCACAGCGATAGCCATAGCTATCGCGCGGATTTGCAACGAAGCAGACCGCCCGGGTCCGGGGATGCATGCGGCGCGACGAGTTATTCAGAGCTTCCCCAGGGGCTTCAGCCTCCTTCGGGCGGCCGGGCGGAGGCTGACATGAAACACTATCTGCGCCTGGCCCTGCCCCCGCTTGCCGAGGTGGCGCCGGAATCCCGGATGGCCTATGCGCTGTTCGATCGCGGCGGGCGGCTGCTGCGCAGCGGCGAGCAATCGCTGGAACGGCTGTCCGCCACGGTGCCCGTGGACCACGTACAGGCCATTCTGCACCCCGGAGACGCGATCGTCGTCACGATCAATCTTCCCCCGCTGCCCGCCCGGCGGCTCGAAGCCGCCGTCCAGGCCAGCGTCGAGCCCATGGCCCTGAGCGATCTGTCCGACCTGTGCATCGCGCATGGCCAGCGCTCCGCCGACGGCAATGTCTGCGTTGCCTGGGCCGGCCGCCGCCCGCTGCTCGACGCATGGCGGCGGCTCGGCGATGCGGGCCTGCGGCTCGACGCCGTCGTCCCCCTGGAACTCGCCCTGCCCTCGGGCGACCCGCACACCGACCAGCCGCTGGCGCTGCCCGCCGGCGCCCGCTGGCAAGCCCCCTTGCCCAAGTGGTCGCTGGCACGGCCGGAATGGCAACCGGCGCGGCAGACCCTGCGCTGGGGCGCGGCACTGCGCTGGGCCGGCGCCGCGGCCCTGCTCTGGCTGCTGGGCCTGCATCTGCACGCCGCCCAATTGCGCAACCAAACACAGGCGCTGCAGGCCGCCACGGAACGGGCCGTGCGGGATGCCTTCCCCTCCATCCCCGTCGTGCTCGATCCGCTCCGCCAGGCGCGCGGCCAGCGCGACATGCTGCGCCTGGCCCATGGCATGAGCGGACAGGATGATTTCATGCCGCTCGCGATGGGGGCCGCCGAGATTCTGGACTTCGCCCAGGGGCGGGTGGCATCGCTGCGCTACGAAGACGGAACGCTCACCCTGGCGCTGGCCGAGGGCTACACGCCGCCGGCCGACGAAACCGTTCTGCGGCAGGCCGCCGCGGCCAGATCGCTGACACTGCGCAAGGATGACGATACCGCCCACACCTGGCACATCAGCCGGAATGACGCTCCCGCGTCCAGGGAGCCGCGCCCATGAACCGCCACCCCCCGCCCCTCGCCCAGCGGCCGGGCGCCGCCTGGCGCCGGCAGCTCCATATCGCGCAAGGCCAGGCCGGCGCATGGTGGGCAAAGCATACGCCGCGCGAACGCAGGCTGCTGCGCGCCGGCGCCGTTTTCATCGCGGTCGCGCTGTTGTGGACGATAGGCCTGAAGCCGGCCCTGGACTCCATCGCGTTATCGAACGAACGCCTGCCCCACCTGCGGGCCGATGCCGCCCGTGTCGATGCCCTGATCCTGGAATCCCAGGCGCTGCAGCGCAGGCAATCGGGCCGGATCGATGCGTCCGGGCTGCCGCAGGCATTGCAGGCCAGCCTGCGGCGGGCGGGCCTGGAAACCGCCGCCCAGGTGAACGACGCGCCCGATGCCACGGGCCCTGCCTCCCCCGCATGGGAAATATCGATCACCGATGCCAGTGCCGCACGCGTCATGGAATGGCTGGCCGGGCTGCCGCAACTGCTCCACGTGCAGATCACCGCCGTGGATCTCGCCCGCAGCCGCATCGACGGCCGCGACAGGCCGGGACAAGTATCGGGCCTCGTCATCGTCCGGCTGCCCAAGGAGCGGGCGCCATGATCCGCCGCTCCGTCCTCTTTTCGATCGGGCTGCTTCTGCTCGCCGTCGGCGCCGCGCTGGCGGTGCTGCCCGCCCGCTGGCTCATGCCGCTGATCCCCGGGCATTGGCCGATGGCCATCGTCGATGCCCACGGCACCGTCTGGTCCGGCAGCGCAACGCTGGCCATCGGCCCGGAACGGCACCGGCGGACGCTCCCCGACCCCCTGCGCTGGCACTGGTCCTTCACCCACGGCCCCCGGATGGAGATCGCCCACCCCTGGCTGGGCGGCAAGCTGACCCTGGTGCCGTCGTGGGCGGGCATCGGCATTTCCGCACAGACACTGCAGCTGCCCGCGCAGGCCCTCACGACACTGGATGCCCGCATCGCCGCGATCGGCCCCGGCGGCAGGCTGTCGATCAGCTGGCCCGCCACGCACATCGGCCGCCATTCACGGCCGCAAGGCGCCCGGCTTCTGGATGCCGAATGGCGCGAGGCGGTCTCGGCGCTGAGCCCGGTGCGCCCGCTGGGAAGCTACGCGCTCGCCCTGCGGCAAGGCGCCGGCGGCGGGGCCGACCTGACGCTGGCCACCCGCCAGGGGCCCCTGGCGCTGGAAGGCAGCGGCGCGCTGGACGGCGCCGGCAGGCTGCAGTTCAAGGGCACGGCCCGCGCCGACCCCGCGGCGGGGCCGGATGTCCAGGCGGCGCTGCGCGACGTCCTGACGGCGCTGGGCCCCCGGCAGAACGACGTAACACTGCTCCACTATCGATAGTGTCCTGAATCGGAACTCCGATGAACCTCCGATTCAGGACACTAGCAGTCCACTGAAACCCAGATTTTCCGGTACAAGCATGAAGAAACTCCGCCACGCAGCAAGCGAGGAACTCCGCCCGGCCCTGTCGGTGCTGGCCCTGTCGATGACACTGGCCGCATGCGCCACGCCCCCCGGGCCGAACAGCGCGGGAGAACCTTCGCAACTGGTGGTGCATACTTCCACCGGCCAGGGCTGGCGGCTGGAAGGCCCGCCCAGCACCACCTCGCCAGTGGCCACGACGACACCCCGGGCCCGGCCGATTTCCACTCGGGCGGGCCGCGATGCCGCCTCGTCTCAGCCCCCGCCGCCCGCCCGCGGCGGCGAAGGCCCCACCACCATGCTCAACTTCGTCGATGCCGACCTGCAAGGCGTGGTGCGGGCGCTGGCCAAATTCACCCAGCGCAATTTCGTGGTCGATCCGCGCGTCAGGGGGCCGCTCACCCTGGTGTCGGAAGTTCCCGTCGACGCCGACACCGCCTACGCGATGCTGCTGGCCGCCCTGCGCATGCAGGGCTTCGCCGTGGTCGACGTCGACGGCGTCAGCCGCGTCGTGCCCGAAGCCGACGCCAAACTGCACGGCACGGCGGTCGGCACCGGCGCACAGGTCGCCGGCCAGAGCGGCGAACTCGTCACACGCGTGTTCCCCCTGCGCTACGAAAACGCAAGCAATCTGGTGCCCATCCTGCGGCCCATGATCGCGCCCAACAACCCCATCAACGCCTATGCCGGCAACAACACCCTGGTCATCACCGACTATGCGGACAATCTCGAACGCATCGCCCGGGTGATCGCCGACATCGACACGCCGGACTCCTTCAGCACCGACGTGGTGCCGATCCGCTATGGCGTGGCGCTCGATGTCGCGGCGCTGGCCGCCCAGCTGCTGGAGAACCGGGGCGCCGCCGATCCGTCCGGGCAGGTGATCGTGGTGGCCGACCCGCGCAGCAATTCGGTGCTGCTGCGCGCCGGCAGCCCCGACAAACTGGACCTCGCCCGCGATCTCATCGAACGCATCGACCGGCCGGAAACGGGCAGCGGCAACCTGCACGTGGTCTACCTGCGCAATGCCCAGGCCACCCGTCTGGCCGAAGTCCTGCGCGGCGCGCTCGCCGGCGGAACACATGGCGGCCAGTCCGGCATGGGCGATACCGGCGGTTTGTCGGGCCTGGGCCAGGATGGCGAAGGCGGCTTCAACATACCGGGGCTGAACACCGGCTCAGGCACAGGCGCGGGTTTCGGCGCCTCCTCGTCCTCCAGCGCGGGCGGCGCCGGCGGATTCATCCACCCGCTGGGCGGGATGGGCGGCTCCGGCAGGAACACGCAGCAACGCCCTGTCGCCTTCACGGCCGGCGGCGCCACCGTGCAGGCCGATCCCTCCACCAACACCCTCATCATTTCCGCGCCGCCGCCGCTGTACCGCAGCCTGCGCGAGATCATCGACCAGCTGGACCAGCGCCGCGCCCAGGTCCTGGTGGAAAGCCTGATCGTCGAGGTCAATGCCACCGACGGCGCGGAATTCGGGATCCAGTGGATGGTGGGCGGCGACGACATCGCCGGCGGCGGTTCGGCCTTCATCGGCGGCGCGAACCTGGGCGGCAGCGGCATAAGCATCAACGGGCCGACGGGCATCGACGCCCTGGCCCAGGGCCTGAGCCTGGGGGTGGTCAAGGGTACCGTCGACATCCTGGGCAACCAGCTCATCAATCTGAACGTGCTGGCCCGGGCGCTCCAATCGCGGAACAATGCCAACATCCTGTCCACGCCAAACCTGATGACGCTGGACAACGAAGAAGCCAGCATCATGGTGGGGCAGACGATGCCCTTCATCACCGGCCAGTACACAACGACCGGCGACGGCGCGAGCAACCCCTTCCAGACCATTACCCGGGAAGACGTGGGCCTGTCCTTGCGCATCCGCCCACAGATATCCGAGGGCAACACCGTCAAGCTCGCCCTCTACCAGGAAGTCAGCAGCGTCGATGAAAGCATGACCAATGCCCTCGGGGGAATCGTGACCCGCAAGCGGGCGCTCGAAACCGAAGTCCTGGTCGACGACGGGCAGATCATCGTGCTGGGCGGGCTGCTGGAGGACAATCTTTCAGACAGCCGGGCATCGGTGCCGCTGCTGGGCGACATTCCCCTGCTGGGCAACCTGTTCCGCTACGACAAGCGCAACCGCCGCAAGACCAACCTCATGGTGTTCCTGCGCCCCCACATCGTGCGCACCGCCCGCGATGGCGCAAGCGTCACGCTGGACCGGTACAACTACATGCGGGCCGTCCAGGCCAACCTGCCGCCGCTGTCGAGCTGGCTGGCAAAAGATACGGGCACGGCGCCGCTGCCGGCGTTCGACCTCGATCCCGACACCGGGCTGCTGGACCTGCGCGCCTCCCCCAACACCGGCCCGGCGCCCGGCATGCTGGAACCCGGCGTCAGCCCGTCTTCGCCGTTCGGCCTGGACCCCCAGGGCGCCCTATGACGACCGCCGCCATCCGTCGGCTGCCCTATGCCTGGGCGCGCACGTATCGGGCCCTGATCCAGACGGGGCCCGCCGGGGCCGCGCTGATCCTGTCCGAGCGCACCCCTCCCTGGGCGGCCGCGGAAATACGGCGGCAATACGGGGAACTGCCGCAAAGACAAGTGCCCGATGCCGAACTCGACACCCTGCTGGCGGCGACCTATGCGGAAACCGGCGACGCCGCGGCGGTGGTCGACGCCGCCGCCAGCGAGATCGATCTGGACCGCCTCATGCAGGACATCCCGGAAATCGAGGACCTGCTCGAATCCCACGACGACGCGCCAGTGATCCGCATGATCAACGCGCTGTTCACCCAGGCGGCGCGGGACGGCGCCAGCGACATCCATCTGGAAGCCTTCGAAACGCATTCCGTCGTGCGCTACCGCGTCGACGGCACCTTGCGCGATATCGTCAGCCCGCGCCGCGCCCTGCACAATGCGCTGGTGTCGCGCATCAAGATCATGGCCAGCCTGGACATCGCCGAAAAAAGGCTGCCGCAGGATGGGCGCATTGCCCTGCGCGTGGGCGGCCGCGCCATCGATGTGCGGGTCTCGACGCTGCCCACCGGCCATGGCGAGCGCGCGGTGCTGCGCCTGCTCGACAAGGAGGCCGGCTTCCTCGAACTGACGCGGCTGGGCATGGCGTCCGATGTCCTGGCCATGCTGGACACGCTCATCCACCGCCCGCACGGCATCGTGCTGGTGACCGGCCCCACCGGCAGCGGCAAGAGCACAACGCTGTACGCCGCCCTGGGCCGGCTGGATGCCGCCACCACCAATATCCTCACGGTCGAGGACCCCGTCGAATACGATCTGCCCGGCATCGGCCAGACCCAGGTGAACCCCCGCATCGAACTCGATTTCGCCACCGCCCTGCGCGCCATTCTGCGCCAGGACCCGGACGTCATCATGATCGGCGAGATCCGCGACCTGGAAACCGCCCAGATCGCCGTGCAGGCTTCGCTGACCGGCCACCTCGTGCTGGCCACGCTGCACACCAACGACGCCATTTCCGCCGTCACCCGCCTGATCGACATGGGGGTGGAGCCCTTCCTGCTCGCCTCGACCCTGCAGGGGGTGCTGGCTCAGCGCCTGATCCGCAAGCTCTGCCCGGGCTGCAAGACCGTGCACGACGATGGCAGCGCCGCCTGGAATCCGGCCGGCTGCCCGGAATGCCGCCACACCGGCTATCGTGGGCGCACGGGCGTGCATGAACTGTTCACCGTCGATGACGCCGCCCGCGAACTGATACACGCCCAGGCGAACGAACAGGCGCTGCGCGAGGCGGCCGTGCGCAAAGGCATGCGCAAGCTGTGGCAGGACGGGCAGCGCTGGGTGAGACAAGGCATCACTTCGGAAGAAGAGCTCGCCCGCGTGACCCACGACAACTGAATCCCGGGGAAGAGCCGACATGCCCACCTACCAGTATGAAGCCTCCGATGCGACGGGACGCATCGAACGCGGCCTGATCGACGCCGACAGTGAACGCAACGCCCGCCAGCTGCTGCGGTCGCGCGGCCTGCTGCCCCTGTCGCTGCGCGGCACCCTGGGCAGCCGCGGCGCCGGCAATCGCATCTTCAAAGGGCCGCGCATCAGCGATGCCGAACTGGGATGGGTGACCCGCCAGCTGGCCGGCCTCCTGGCGGCGGGCCTGCCCCTCGAACTCGCCCTCAGCGCCACGCTCGAACAGACCGAACGGCGGCACACGGCGCACGTGCTGGCGGCGGTGCGGGCCGACATCCGCGCCGGCCACCGCCTGTGCGATGCCATGGCCGCCCACCCGAGGGATTTTCCGTCCATCTATTGCTCGCTGATCGACGCCGGCGAACAATCCGGCGAACTCGCGCAAGTCATGGAAAGACTGGCGGGCTACATCGAATCGCGCGGCAATCTGCGCAGCAAGATCCTGACGGCCTTCATCTATCCCGCCATCGTCACCTTCGTGGCCATTGCGGTCGTGGTGTTTCTGCTGAGCTATGTGGTGCCCCAGGTGGTGACCGCCTTCAACCAGACCCAGCAGGCCCTGCCCCTGCTGACGCGCATGATGCTGGCCGCCAGCGCCTTCGTGCGCGAGTGGGGCGCGGTATCGGCGCTGGCCCTGCTGACAGCCTTCATCGGCTGGCGCTGGACATTGCGCCAGCCCGCCGCCCGGCTCGCCTGGCACGGCCGGGTAATCCGCCTTCCCGTGCTGGGCCGTTACGTGCTGGGGCTGAATGCGGCCCGCTATGCGTCAACGCTGGCCATTCTGACCGGCAGCGGCGTATCGCTGCTGCTGGCCCTGGACGCCGCCCGGCGCACCCTGGGCAATGAACGCATGCGGGTGGCGGCCGACGAAGCCGCGCGGCAGGTTCGCGAAGGCAGTTCCCTGGCTTCGGCATTGCAGGCGCAGAAGGTCTTCCCCCCGCTGCTGGTGCATATGATAGGCAGCGGTGAACGCACCGGCGACCTGCCGGCCATGCTGGAACGGGCCGCCGGCACATTGTCGAATGAGCTCGAACGGCGGGCCCTGGCCCTGACTGCCGCCCTGGAACCGGCCATGACCCTGATCATGGGCGGCCTCGTGCTGGTGATCGTCCTGGCGATCATGATGCCCATCATCGAGATCAACCAGATGATCCAGTAAAGCGCTGAAAAGCCGGTACGTCTTCAGCGCGATAATGCGAGCGCCGTCGTGACTTTCTGGGGCGGCGGGGCATCCTTCACCAGCCGGAAACCCACATGGGACATCGGGCTGTAAGGGTCGGAACCACGCCGCGCGCTGGGCCGGTAGGACAGGCAATAGCTTTCATTGCACAGGAAGGAACCGCCGCGGATGACCCGCTTCGGCGCGCCGGCCGGCACGCCGGGTTCGGAGGGATCGAAGGAATCATCCGGCCCGCGCGGGTTGTCGATGGGCGGTTTCTTTGCCGCCGCCTGCATGGAGAAGTAATCGGCGCGATACCAGTCGCTCACCCACTGCCAGGCGTTGCCCGTCATGTCGTACAGGCCATAGCCATTGGGCGGAAAGGTGCCCGCCGCCTGCGTACCCGCCGCGCCGCCGGCTTCGGGGCTCACCACCGGGAAGACGCTCTGCTTCGTATCCCAGTAATTGGCCTGCCGCACGCCATCGGGCATGAGTTCGTCGCCCCAGACGAAGGTGGCCTGTTCCAGGCCGCCGCGCGCCGCGTATTCCCATTCGGCTTCTGTCGGCAGGCGCTTGCCCGCCCATTCCGCGTAGGCCAGCGCATCGACATAGCTGACCTGCACGACCGGATGGTCGCCGATGTCTTCAATACCGCTGCCGGGGCCCCGCGGCTGGCGCCACGTCGCGCCGGGCACGTAGCGCCACCACTGTGAGTAATCCGCCAGATTGACCGGACCGGACGTGCCGACGAAGACCATGGCGCCGGGAACCAGAACGTCATCGGGTGGCCTGGGAATGCCGGGCGGCAGCTGCACGCGTATCGTTTCCCAGTCGGGCTTGCGTTCCGCCGTGGTGACATAGCCCGTCTGCCGCACGAACTCGGCGAACTGGTCGTTGGTGACGTGGGTCGCGTCCATCCAGAAACCCTTGACGCGGACTGGGTGCGCCGGCTGCTCATTGGGTTGGGCAAGCCTGCTGTCGCTGCCCATGAGGAAGGTGCCGGGCGGCACCCAGGCCATGCCTTCGGGCGTGGAGATGCCGTCCCCGATCACCACCACCGGCGGCGCGCCTTCGACAGGCCCGGCCTGTGGGAGGACCAGCCAGGCCATGGCGCCGCCGCCCAGCGCCAGGCCCAGGGCCGCACAAGTCAGGACGAGGCGGCGCCGGCCCTTAGTGGATGGCATAGGTACGCCCGCAGGTCTTGCCCAGGTTGTTCTGGATGACACCAGCGTCGAGCGTATTCGTCAGCCCGTCGAAGACACCCCCGATCTCGAAGTCGTAGACGCTGGACAGACCCCAGGCATGGGCGATGCGGCCCCATTCTTCGAGATCGCGCCCATCGACCACGCCATCCAGATTGCCATCGCCCGGGCAGGCGGGCTCGGATGCCAGGATGTCGTCCATCTGGCCTTTGAGGCGGTTGTAGACGAGTTCGAATTCCGGCGGGATCGCGCCTGACCCTTCAGGCAGCAGATTGCGCTCTTCCGTATCGAGCAAAGGCAGCGGCGCGGCCTGGTTGATCTCGAACAGCTCTTCGGTGGTCACGGATTTGAAACCGTCGATTTCCGGCAGGAATTGCGTGGTGGTGTTGCGCACCAGCTTGTAGCGGTCATCGCGGATGGCCGCGGAAGCCTCCGCCAGGATGTTGAGCATGTCCCGGCCCTTGCTGTAGAGAGCCTGGTTCACCTCGCCGCAGGTCTTGTAGCCCACGCCGCCATTTTCCACCACCCCTTTATCCTGCTCGTAGCCCGGCCCCCACCAGACCCCCAGATTGTCTTCGCAGACGCTCTTGGACGTGGGAATCTGGGTGCAGGCCGTGCTGATCACGCAGGGGCCGTTGCTGCCGCCATTGGCCTGATAGTTGAAGCCCGCCATGGTGAAGTTGATGCTGCGCACACTGGGCTGCTCCGGATTGGTCAGGTAAGGCAGCACTGAAGCCGAATCCACCGTGCGCGGCACCTCTTCGTGAACATCGAGGCCGGCCACTTCGCCGAAGAACTGGAACAGGTCGACCATATTGAGCATGTGCCCGACTTCGCGGCCCGGCTGATCCACCTGCGGCCCGGCGATGATGAGCGGTGCCCAGACGCCGGTCTGATACGTGGTGCCCTTGGCCCGCCCGGTATCGAAGGGCAGCTTGACCGCCGTGGCCAGCGAGCCGTTGTCGCCGGCGATGACGATCACCGTGTTCGAAGCGGCCGGGTCGTAGACCAGGCTGCCGTCCTGCGCGCGCGTGGCCATGCCGATCTCGACCAGCAGGCGGCCGAATTCGGTATCAAGAGCCTCTGTCATCTGATTCTGGATAATGCGGCCCCCGACATTCGTCGTGCAGTCCAGGCTGTCCGCCATTTCACCATGGCCACCGGAAAGGAGTGCTCCGGGCGGCTGCTGCCAGGGCGTGTGGGCGGCACTGTAGCTGACGGTGGCCATCCAGGGGCGGCTCGCCGGACGGCTGTTGATCCATTCAATGGCGGCATCGGTTTCGATCTGCGTGCGGTAGCGGCGCGCGCGGGGATCGGTGAGGGGCACTTCCTCGACGTGGCCATCCTTGATAATGACCAGCGGCGATACGTAGTAGCCGTTAAGTTGGGTGAAATCAAGCGTGGACGGCGGTGTGCCGCAGGTCTGATGAGGCACGAAGATGCCGCCGGAAGCCAGACACTGCAGGCCGGCGGGGTCCTGCGCCGGTTCGGTGGGGTGGGCCCGTTCGGGGCTGCGAATCTGCGTGCAGCTGTTGTCCGCCTGGTAGCAGGCCCCCATGTCGGCGCCGCCTGCGGCGGCGGAAGGCACAAAGCCGCAGCTATAGGCGTTGTTGGACGCGGCGCCCCCGGCCGTGAAGTCTATCGAACCGGGCAGCCCGCCCACCCAGCCGTAGAAGTAGTCCCAGCCCAGCACGCTGGGCGTGGCGTTGCCGGCCTCATTGTTTTCCGGGCCCGCCAGGTGGAACTTGCCGAACATGGCGCTTTCGTAGTTGGCTTTCTTGAGCAGCTTGGGCGCCGTGGTGGCGTAAGGCGACACCTGCGAGACGGCCAGATCGTTCGGGCCGATGGCCTGGCGGATATTGGTGCGATGGGGATACTGCCCCAGGAAGAAGGCGGCGCGCCCCGGCGAGCATTCGGGCATCGACCAGGTATTGCGGAAGCGCAGGCCGGCTTCTGCCACGGCGTGCATGTTGGGCATGCGCGGCGGCGTAGCGCCGCCATAGCCGAAGGACGCCATTTGATCGATACCGACGTCGTCCATGATGACGAACAGGATGTTCGGCAGGGATGAGGGCTCGTCATGGGAAGCGACGGAGTTGCTGCTGTCGCACGCGGCCAGGGTTGCCGCAGCGGTGACCGCGGCCAGCACTGCTGGAAGCTTGTTCAAATTGGTCTCCAGGGGACAGTGATAGAGCGGCGAACGAGGCGGTGGATCGATGGCGTCACGGCAACCCGCACAACCCTCGGCCCCTGTTCAACAACCGGCCCGCGTCACGAGCCGTAAAAAATCATAGCAAGCTTTTTCGGGACTGGATAGTCGAAGTTTCCACGAAATCGGCGGCGTGTGGATGAACACCGGGATCACCACATCAAATCATCGGGAATCTTGTAGTCGGCATAGGGATCGTCTTCATCGGGCGGCGCTTCCGGCTTCTTGATACGAATGACGATGGACGGATCCCGCTCGGCGATCTTGTCCGCAACGACTTTGGGCACCAGTTCCGTGGCGTCGTCCAGCCGGATGATCACCAACTGCCCGGCCGCCAATTGGGACCGTACCGCGGCCGAGACATGAATCCGTTCGATCTTGGTGCCATGAGTGAAATTGTAGGCATGATCCCCGCCGCCTTTGCTCTGGCGGCTCTGCTGAACCATCTGCACAATCTGCGCCGCGATGGCCTTCTTCCGGGCCTCCGCATCGCGTTTCGCATTGAGCTCGCGCACAATGTCCCGTTCCTTTTGCCGTGCTTCCAGCGCGGCCAATCGAGCCTCGTCGACGCTCTGGACACCGGTGCGGCGCTCGACTTTTCTCTGCTGGGTCTTGTCCTGGTTGACCCGCTTGACTTTTTTCTGATCGACCAGGCCCGCCTTCAAGAGCTGTTCCCGCAACGAAACCATATAAATTGCCCTATCAACACTATGCGCCCATTAAAGCCGAAATGACGGTTCTTCGCACGCCGCCTTATCCAGTGCGGCAAGACCTGGCAAAGCGCGGACGACTCGCATGGCGCGGGGGTACATGTCTTTTTCGCATTGCGGCACCGCCGCATTCCGGCAGATGTTCAGCAGGATCGCCAATGTGGACATCACAAGGCTCGCCAAAAGCTGGAAAAATGAGGGGCTATATTATGATGAGGCTGAAACCGGCATGAATACATGCGTTCACCGCAAGATCAGGGCCGCCTGGTGCGCCGCAACATGATGAAATGCAGATCTTCCGCTCTACGCAATGCGACCGGCATAGCGATCAGCGGCCATGGCAGCCAGGATCATTTCCTGCCTGCTGATTTCACCTTGCATCAATTCCGGGGAAAAACATGGGCATTACCGCAATTATTGTTCTTGTCATACTGGCCGTACTGGCCATCTATGTCATCGGCATCTACAACCGCCTGATTTCTTTGCGCAACCGGTACAAAAACAGCTTTGCGCAAATTGAGGTGCAGCTGAAGCGCCGCTACGACCTGATCCCCAACCTGGTGGAAACGGCCAAGGGTTATCTGGCTCATGAACGGCAAACGCTGGAAGCGGTGGTCGCCGCGCGCGACACAGCCGCCAGGGGTTTGCAGGCGGCTGCCGCCGACCCCGGCAATGCCGCTGCCATGGGGCAGCTGGCCGGTTCGGAAGCGGCCTTGAGCACCGCCCTGGGCCGTCTCAATGTCGTAATGGAAGCCTATCCCGACCTGAAAGCTTCGCAAAACATGCAGCAGTTATCGGAAGAGCTCGCCACCACCGAGAACAAGGTGGCATTTGCCCGCCAGGCATTCAATGACACGGTCATGGCCTACAACACCTACAAGCAGAGCTTCCCGCCGGTTCTGGTGGCGGGCGCCTTTGGGCATTCCGCGGATGCCGCCCTGCTGGAGTTCGAAGACAGCAAAGAAATACAAGCGGCGCCACAGGTCTCGTTTTAAATGAAACCGACATGAATTTTTTCGAACAGCAAGAGCGCGCCAAACGCAATACCAGCAAGCTGGTCGTGCTGATGGGGCTGGCGGTCATCAGTCTTGTCGCGATTTCGTCCGTGGCTGTCGCTGCGATTCTGGCCCTGCTCGACCAGAACGATCCGGACGCCGCCCTTACGGCGGGAAGCTGGTTTGCAAAAATGACCGCCCTGCTCGACTGGCATCTGGTCGGCACCATAGCGGTGCTGGTCATCGGGGTGGTCGTAGCGGGAAGCCTGTTCAAGCATTTTCAGCTGCGCAGTGGCGGCAAAGCGGTGGCCGAATCCCTTAACGGCCGGCTCATCGACCCAGCCACTACCGACCTCGAAGAACGGAAAATCCTGAATGTCGTAGAAGAAATGGCGATTGCATCGGGCATCCCGGTTCCGCCCGTGTACGCGATGGAAGATGAAAGCATCAACGCATTCGCGGCGGGTCACACGCCGCAGGATGCGGTGATAGGGGTTACCCGGGGATGCATCCGCTTGCTGACCCGCGACGAACTCCAGGGCGTGGTGGCCCATGAGTTCAGTCATATTTTTCATGGCGACATGCGGCTGAACACCCGATTGGTGGCAACGCTGAACGGCATTCTGCTTATTGGGCTGGTCGGATACATTCTGCTGCGCAGCGCCCCGTTCCGGCGCGGCGGCTCCAGGGACAACTCGGCATTTATCATGCTGGCCATCGGTATGGTGCTGGTCGTCGTTGGTTTCGCCGGGACGTTTTTCGGCAATCTGATCAAATCCGCCGTCAGCCGGCAACGCGAATTCCTGGCCGATGCGTCGTCGGTGCAATTCACCCGCAATCCCGATGGCATCGCGAATGCCCTGAAGAAAATCGGGGGGTACGGCGCAGGCTCGCGGATTCAGGCTGCCAACGCGTCCGAGTACAGTCATATGTTCTTCAGCCGTGCTGTAGGCGGTGCTTTCAGCACCTTCATGGCCACGCACCCGCCGCTGGAGCAGCGCATCCGCCGCATCCAACGCGATTGGGACGGCAAGTTCATATCGCCGCAACCCGAGCCAGCCGCAGAGCCAGGGCCGGGCATGGGCCCAAGGGCGGACGATGATCGCCCGCGCGCTGTCCGGGGTGTGCTGGGTGCGGCGGTTGCCGGTACCCTGATGGGCGCCCAATCGTCAGCGCAGGCCGCACCACTGGGGTCCAAGGCATCGCGGGACGCCATCGAGGCCATCGGCCAACCCAGCGCCGGGCATGTCGCCTATGCGCGGCAAACCATTGCCACGCTTGATCCGGAATTGCGCGAGGCGGCCCACGATGCGTATTCCGCACGGGCGCTGATCTATGGCTTGTTGCTGGCGACATCCGAACCCTTGCGGTCCAGCCAGCTGACGGCGCTGGAACAGCATGCCGACCCCGATGTATATCGATACGTGGGCAAGCTGGGGGCCAGACTCGCCGGACTGGATCCGCGCTCGCGCCTGCCATTGGTGGCGCTGGCCCTGCCCGCGCTCAAACAGTTGTCGAGCACGCAATACAACACCTTCAAAAGCTGCCTGGGCCAGTTGATCATGGCCGACAAGCAGGTCAGTCTGATGGAGTGGGCGCTGTACCGTATCGTTGTCCATAACATAGAGCCGCCACCCCGCGCCACGAAGCGCGCCGCGCTCGGCAGCTTGCGCGACGAGTGCCAGGTTCTATTGTCAGCGCTGGTGCACGCCGGCCATATGGACGCTAGCCAAGCGCGCATTGCCTTCGACACCGCCGCGTCCAACCTGCCACTGAAGACAATGGAATTGTTGCCCCGCGATGCGGTATCGGCAGCTGCTCTGAAACCCGCAGTCATCCGCTTAAGCACCGTTGCCCCGCCGGACAAGCGATCCCTGATGCAGGCGCTGGCGCAAGCCGTCGAGCATGACGGGTCAATCACCGTTGCCGAAGCGGAACTGCTGCGAGCCATCGCCGACTCACTGGACTGCCCCCTGCCACCACTGCTTGCCTGATCCTTAATCTTGAAAATCACCGACATGTCATCCACACAACCTTCACCCAGACCCGACCTGCTTGTAATACGCGCCGTGCTGCCGGCCCAGATGGCCCAGCTTGAACAGGCATTCACTCTCCACCGCCACGACCAGGCCGAAGACAAGAAGGCCTTGCTGGCCGCAATCGGCCCCCGTATCCGCGGGGTCGTGACCAGCGGGCTCATCGGCTTCGACCAGGCCATGCTGTCCGCCCTGCCCGCCGTGGAAATCGTAGCCTCATCGGGGGTGGGCACGGACACTCTGGACATTGCCGCCTGCCGTCAACGGGGCGTGCATGTCACCAATACCCCCGGTGTGCTGGATGACGACGTCGCCGATCTGGGCATAGGCCTGATCCTGAACGCGCTGCGCCGACTGGGCGACGGCCACGACTACACCCGCCAGGGCAACTGGGGCCGCCTCGGCATGATGCCGCTGACGACCTCGCTGACCGGTAAGCGCCTGGGGATCGTGGGCCTGGGCCGCATCGGCCACGAACTGGCCAACCGCGCCACCGCATTGAAAATGAAGATTTCCTACGCCGGGCGCAACCGGCAGGCCGTTCCCTACGATTACTACCGCGGCCCGGCCGAACTGGCCGCCAATGTGGATGTCCTGGCCCTGTCCTGCCCGGGCGGCCCGGCAACCCGCCACCTCATCGACGCGGGCGTCATGGAAGCGCTGGGCCCCAAGGGCTGGATCGTGAATCTATCGCGGGGTTCCGTCATCGACGAGCCCGCCCTGCTCGATACGCTGGAGCGGCGCGGCATCGGCGGCGCGGCGATGGACGTCTTCGAGAACGAACCCCATATCGATCCGCGCTTCTTCAAGCTGGACAACGTGATTCTGTACCCCCACCATGCCAGCGGCACCACGGAAACCCGCAACGCCATGGCCCAGCTGGTCGTCGACAACCTGATCGCTCATTTCCAGGGGAAACCGCCGCTGACGCCGGTGTGAATCCTGAAACGCCGCCGCCAGCCGGAAGCGGCCGGCGGCGCCTCAGCCGCCTTGCCCGGGCGGGCTCACCGCCTCTGAAAGCACGGCGGCGGCGGGCATGGGCGCGGCGGCCCCATCGGGCAGCAGGCAGCGGTCGAGCACCGTGCACAGGAAATCGGCGTAGGCGGTCGGGCTGACGTGCAGGTCGCGATACTTGCGCCGCTTGAGGTACCAGTCCTGCATCATCGCCTTGGACAGCGCCGCCAGCAGGCGCGCGTCCACGTCGCGAAACACCTGCGCGGCAATGCCTTGCGCGATGATGTCATGGATGATGTCTTCGACCTCGCGTTCGATGGCCACGGCTTCCTGCTTGTGCGGCGGCGGCAGATTGCGCGTTTCCATGAAGGAAAAATAGAACCAGGGCTGCATCAGTTCGCTCAGGTAGATGTGCGCGCGCACGGCGGCGTGCAGGCGCGCCCAGGGGTCTTCGACATCCTTGGTGTATTCATGCAGGGTGCGGCGCGTCAGCAGCATGCCGTGCAGCTGGATCAGCTGCACCAGATCGTCCTTCCCGCGAATGTAGGCGTACAGGCCGCCGATGCTCAGCCCGGTGTCGGCGGACAAGTCGCGCAAGGACATTGCATGAAAACCCTTGGCGCGGGTCAGCCGCAGCGTCGAATCGATGATGCGGACCAGATTGGGCACGGCCACGTGCTCTTTCTTGATGCGTATCCGGTCGGTGTTCTGCCGGTACAGGGCGCGGCAGATCTCGATCTTCGACAGACTCAGGCTGGCCTTGAACGAATCGAAATCCCCAACCATCGGCACCCCTCGAAACAGAAAACAATCAGTGTAGATCATAGGGACGGCGCCGCCGCGCGCCGGATTCCAGGCGCATCGGAGGCGGTTTCAACTCGGCCGCCCGCCATGGCGGGCGGCATGGGCCGCGCCTACGCCCCGTTCAAGCGTTCGCGAAGCACATTCTTGCGGATCTTGCCGGTCGAGGTCTTGGGAAGCTCGCAGAAGACGACCTTGCGCGGCGCCTTGTACGACGCCAGATGGGCCTTGCAATAGGCAATGATCTCGGTTTCGCCGACCGGGTCCCGCCCATGCCTGAGCGTGATGAAGGCGCACGGCGTCTCGCCCCATTTTTCGTCGGGCATAGCCACCACGGCCGCTTCGAGCACCAGCGGATGCCGGTACAGCACTTCCTCGATTTCCTGGCTGGAAATGTTCTCGCCTCCGGAAATGATGATGTCCTTCGCCCTGTCCTTGAGCTCGACGTAGCCGTCCGGATGCATCACCGCCAGATCGCCGGTGTGATACCAGCCGTCTTCAAAGGCTTCCCGGGTGGCGGCCGGGTTGCCGAGATAGCCTTTCATCAGGGTGTTGCCGCGCAGCAGCAGTTCGCCCATGGTCCGGCCATCGGCGGGCGCGTGCTCGCCCTTGCGGGCGCCCGCGATGGCGACGTCGTCGATGGCATAGAGGCCCACCCCCTGCCGGGCGACCTTGCGCGCCAGATCATCGACGGCGAGATTCTGCCAGTCGTCCTGCATCACGCATACGATGGAGGGGCCGTAGGATTCCGTCAGCCCGTACAAGTGCACAATATCGAAGCCCAGTTCCTGGCCCCGCTGGATGACGGCGCTGGGCGGCGCCGCGCCGCCCAGGGCGAACTGCACAGGCGCGTCGAGCCGCTCGCCCCGTTCATGAAAATCATTCAGCAGCATATTCAGCACGATGGGGGCGCCGCACATATGCGTGACGCCATGGCGGCGGATGCGCCGCAGCACCGCGTCGGGCTGCACCTTGCTCAGGCACACATGGGTGCCGCCCGCGGCCGTGACCCCCCATGAATAGGACCAGCCATTGCAGTGGAACATGGGCAAAGTCCACAGATACACCGACTGCGGCGACATGCCCATGGCCATTGCGTTGCTCATGGCGGCCAGATAGGCGCCGCGATGGTGGTACACCACGCCCTTGGGATTGCCGGTCGTGCCGGAGGTGTAGTTGAGAGCGATGGGATGCCATTCGTCGGCCACCTTGGCCCATGGGTATTCGCGGTCGCCGCTCGCCAGCAGCTGTTCATAATCCAGCCGGGCCAGCCCCTGAGAGGCCCCGCCCTGGCGCGCCACGGCCACCAACCTGGGCGGGTCGCCCAGCGGCGCAAGGACTTCCCTGATCAGGTCTTCGAACTGCGTGTCATAGATGAGCACGCGCGCGCCCCCATGCTGCAGGATGAAGCGCAGCGTCGCCGCATCCAGACGGGTATTCATGGCGTTCAGCACCGCCCCCAGCATCGGCACGGCGTAGTGGCATTCCAGCAGTTCGTGGGTGTTGTGGCAAAGCACCGAGACCGTATCGCCGGCCGCCACGCCGGCGCTTTCGAGCGCGGACGCCAGCGCACGGCAGCGAGCGTAGAACTCGCTGTAGCTCAGTGTCATGTCATCGTCCACCACAGCCGTCCGGTCCCGGAATATGTGGGCCGAACGTTTCAGAAAGCTGACCGGCGTGAGGGCCGAGTAATTGGCGGGGTTGGGTTCCAGCCCGTCGTGGAACGGCTTGGCCATGCTTGTCTCCGACGTCGTTATCTATTCATTGCCCTGGCGATTCAACGGAAAGGGCGGGGAGCGCGGCAAGGTGCTTGGGATTGCTCAGCCGCAGCCGCGCGCAGGTCTGTGCCATCAACAAGCGCCGCAGGTCGCCGTCATGCCCGGGCGCGACCCGGCGCGCACGCAGCATGCGGGCAAGCCGGCCCTGGGCGCCGCCCGCGCCATCCGGCCCTTCCGAGGCCAGGGGATCTTCGCCGGCCTGCGCCAGGAAGGCCCGGATCGCCGCGTCGGCCTCGGCGGCGAGCCGGCCAAGGTCGCCGAGTTCGCGTGCGGCGATGGCCATGGCATTGGCAGCCATCAGGGCCTCATAGGTACGGTCGCGCGGCAGTTGCGGGAGCAGTTCGTCCAGCAGCACGCGGCGCGCCGTCGCCAGCAGATCGGCGCCATCGGGAACCGAAAGCGCGGAAAGGGGGGCGGGCTGCGGCCGCGCCGCGGCTTCGGCGATGACGGGAGAGCGTTCACGCCCTTCCAGCTCGTCGATGCGGCACAGGATGTCGAACTCGATCTCGGGCAGCATGCGGCCGGTCAGGGCCAGTTCGAGCGATGCCTGCTCGCCCGACAGATGGCGCTGCCCCTGCTGCAGGGCAATGATGGCCCAGCGCACCATGCCCATGACTTCCCAATAGCAGACCTGTGCCTCATCGACCTTGCGGCCAGTGCCGGATTCCCAGGCGGCGAACAGGTCGGCCTTGTCGCCGATGCCACCCACCTCGCGCTCGGGAGCGCCGAAGCGCCAGCTGCGCGCGCACAGCCAGCCCAGGTCTTCGAAGGGATCGCCCCACGAGGCGAATTCCCAGTCGAGCACACCCGTCACCCGGCCCTCGTGCACCATGTAGTTGCCGCTGCGGAAGTCGCCATGGCACAGGGCGCGCAGGCCCGAGTCCGGCGCTTGGTCCTCCAGCCAGTTCAGCGCCCATTCGAGCACGGGATGGGGGCGCGGAATCGCATCCAGCGCCGCCCGGTATTCGCACACGCGGCCCAGGGCCGGCACGCCATCCGGCTGCTTCAGGAATGACAGACGGTCATCGGGCGGACGGACCTGATGCAGGCGCGCCAGTTCGGTGCCCAGCTGGCGGACGAGATCCCTTCCCTGCTCCGCCGACGTGACGCCCCGCACCAGCGCGCGGCCCGAAGCCGTGCCGGGCACCCAGGCCATGACGCAGAACGGTGCCCCAATGACGGATTTGTCCTCGCAGAGCCACAGCGGCTCGGGCACGGTGACGCCGGCCTCGAAGGCAAGCTGCAACACACGGAATTCCTGCGCGCGGGTCAGGCTGGCGGCAACCTGCGAAGGCGCATCGCTGCGCACCACCAGCTTGCGCACACCGCTGTGCGTTCCCCCTTCGCAATCGACCGTCAATGCGTAGTTGTCCTGGATCGCACCGCCCGTCAGCCGCGAGAACGCCGTCACGGCCAGCGCCGAGGCGCCGGTCTGCAGCAGGACATACCCGCCCAGCGCCCGGGCGGTGTCCTGGTCGGAAGCCGGGACCGCGTCGCCGACGGTCACGCCCGGGACCGGCGCGGCCGCGGCGGAAGGATTCGGCAAGCCGGTACTGGCCATGTCAACCCCACTTCCAGAAATCATTGCCCTCGCTCATGAGATTGCGCGACAGCACCATCTTGTGGACCTCGGACGCACCGTCCACCAGACGGGCCTGGCGCGCATAGCGGTAGATCCATTCCAGCGGGGTGTCGCGCGAATAGCCTCGCGCGCCGCACAGCTGGATGGCGGTATCCACCGCGCGGTGCAGCGTGTCGGCGACGGCCACCTTGGCCATGGACACTTCCTTGCGCGCGAAGTCGCCGGTATCCAGCTTCCAGGCGGCATGCATGGTCAGCAGACGGCCGACCTGGATGTCCATGGCGGCTTCGCCCATCAGCCACTGCACGCCTTCGCGGTCCGCCAGACGCACGCCGAAGGATTCCCGCTCGCTCACGTAGGCCGATGCGATTTCGAGCGAGCGCTTGGCCAGCCCCAGCCATCGCATGCAGTGCGTCAGGCGGGCGGTGCCCAGCCGGATCTGCGTGAGCTTCAGGCCGTCGCCGACATTCATCAGGCGGTTCTCGTCGGGAATGACCAGACCATTGAACTGCAGTTCGCAGTGCCCGCCGTGTTCTTCCGGCCCCATGATGGGAATGCGGCGCACGACCTCCCAGTTGGGATCGTCTCTGTGGAAAAGGAAGGCCGTCAGCCCCTTGCGCGGGTCGTCGGACGTTTTGGCGATGAGGATGAAATGCGCGGCGTCGTCCGCCCCCGTGATGAAATGCTTGCGGCCGTGCACCACCCAGTTGTCGCCCTGGCGTTCGGCGGTGGTGAGCATCATCGAAGGATCGGAACCGGCGCCCGGCGCGGGCTCGGTCATGACGAAGGACGAACGCACCTTGCCGTCGACGATGGGCTGCAGCCAGCGTTCTTTCTGTTCGGGCGTAGCGACTTTTTCCAGGACCATCATGTTGCCGTCATCCGGCGCGGCCGAATTGAAGACGACGGGCCCGAACAGCGAGCGGTTCATTTCTTCGTAGCAGGCCGCCATCTCGACCACGCTGCAGCCCTGCCCGCCCCGTTCGACGGGCATCTGCAGGGCCCAGAGCCCTTGCGCACGCGCCTTTTCACGCAGCTGCCCCAAAAGCTGCCCGTTGATGTTCTCGTGTTCGTCGAACGTAGCAGGGTCCTTTTCCAGCGGAATCAGTACTTCATCGACGAAGGAACGGATCTTCCGGCGCAATTGGTCGCCCTTTTCCGGCAAGGTGAAATCCATGGTGCTCTATCCTTATATATATATATCAGCAGGCTGCGGCCGCCGCCCATGAGCCGGGCCGCAGACACCGCATTCGTCAAACCGTTCCAGGGAACGGGCACACGCCCGGCTCGATCCCGCGGCGAAGACCGCGGCTTGCGCGCGGACGTGTGGTTAAAGCGTCGACTGCAGATGGCCCCCGTCGACGACGATGGACGAGCCCGTCATGTAGCGGGAAGCGTCCGAGGCCAGCAGCAGCAAGGCGCCGTCGAGATCCCGCGGGTTGCCCAGACGGCGCTGGGGAATGCGCCGGATCATGGCCTGGCCGTGCTCGGAAGCAAAGAATTCCTGATTGAGGTCGGTTTCGACGTAGCCGGGCGCAAGCGCGTTGACGCGTATGCCATGCCGCGCCCATTCCAGCGCCAGCGCCCGCGTCATTTGTTCGAGGCCGGCCTTGGATACGGTATAGGGCAACACCGCCCCGGCAACGCGGTAGCCGAGTATGGAAGAAACGTTGATGACGACGCCTTCCTTGCGGGCATCGATCAGCCGCTTCGCCACATGATTGGCAACCAGCCAGCAGCCCTTGAGGTTCACGTCGACGACGGAATCCCAATCGGCGCTGTCCATCTGCAATGATGTCTTGGTCAGGGCCGCCCCGGCATTGCATACCGCAATGTCGATCAGGCCGACGGCTTCCCGGGCCTGGTCGAGCGCCTGCTGTACCGAGGCCTCGCTGGTCACATCCATGGAAACCGCGGCGGCCTGGGCACCGGCCCCGGTCAGTTCATCGGCCAGGGCCTGCAGCGGCGCCAGCCGCCGGCCCGCCAGCACCACCCGCGCACCGGCCTTGGCCAGTGTGCGGGAAAAATGGGCGCCCAGCCCCCCCGCCGCGCCTGTAACAAGGGCGGTCTTGCCCGCAAGACTGAAGAGTTCGTTCATCTGCATCCTCCTTGCGGAATAATATAGAACGATCGTTCGATTTTTTCAATAGGCGGGATCCTTTTCGGTGGCCGCGGCCTCGATCAGCGCGTCGGCCGCCACCGCGCCACCGCCTTCGGAAGCCAGCAATACCGGATTGATATCGATGGCCTGGATGCGCCCCCCCGCCGCGAGCGCCAGCCCGCCCAGCCGCAGCGCGGCCTGCGCCAATGCTTCGATGTCGGCCGGGGGTTCGCCGCGCACGCCCCGTAGCAGGGGCCAGATACGCAGAGAGCGCAGGCGGCCCAGAACGTCCTCGCGGGAAAAAGGCGGGAGCAGCACGGCCACGTCAGGCACGGCTTCGACATACTTGCCGCCCGCGCCCACCATCACCACCGGGCCGAAAACAGGGTCGAAATGCATGCCCAGAGCCATTTCCCGCAAGGCGCCGACCTGCCGCGCCACGATCCAGCCGTCGGCAGCCACCTTCAGCCCCGCCAGCACCGCCTCCTGGCGCCGCCACGCCGCCTCCAGCGCCGCCTCGGTCGCAAGGCCGACGGCAACCAGCCCATGTTCGGATTTATGCGGCAGTTGCGCTGAACAGGCCTTGAGCACGCAAGGCCAGCCCAGACGGCGGCCCACGGCAAGGGCGGCCGGCAGATCGCCGCACATCTCGTATTCCACGACGGGGAAACCGCAGCCAGCCAGGATGGCCAGACTTTGATGTTCGGAAAGAAAGCCGCGGCCATCCGGCCCGCCGCCATGCGCTTCCAAGGCCGCCGGGACATCGAGGCCGATCGGCGCGCCGGGCGGGGCCCCCGCGCCTTGCCGCCAGCGACGCTCCCACTCGCCGGCCCGGGCCACCGCCGCCAGGGCGCAAGCCGCCTGGCGTTCGTCTTCGAACACAGGCACCCCCACAGCGCGGAAAGCGGCGGCCACCGACGCCTGCCAGGCAACCACCGCCACCGGCTTGCCGGAGTCGCGCGCAAAGCGGGAGGCGTCCTCGGCAAACGCCGCGACATCGTAGCCCCGGCCGGCCACCGGAATATCGATGAGGAACATGTCCGCATTGGGATCGTCGCCGATCACGCCCAGAGCCTGGCCGAAGAGCCGGCTGTTCGTCAGCAGCGCCGCCGTAATGTCCACCGGGTTTTCCGTCGATGCAAAATCCGCGAGGCAGCCCGCGAGCCGCTCGCGGGTCGCGCTCTCGAGCGGCGCGACTTCGAGCCCGCAGGCTTCCGCCGCGTCGGCGGCCAGCACACAGCTCGCGCCCGAATTGCTGACGACGACCACGCGCCGCCCGGCGGATGCCGGCGATGCCAGCAGCAACTCGGCGAAACGCGCCAGTTCCGGCGGGTCCGCCGCGCGCAGGATGCCATGCTGCGTCAGGAAGGCGTCGACGACCCGGTCTTCGCTGGCCAGCGCCCCGGTATGCGACCCGGCGGCGCGCGCCCCGGTCGCCGAACGCCCCGCCTTCACGACCGCCAGCGACACCCCGCGTTCGCGCGCCAGCGCGGCGGCCCGGGCGAGCGTCCCCGGATCCTGCAATGACTCCAGATACAAGAGCACCACGCGCACGTCCTCGTCCTGTTCCAGGACGGCGCAGGCAAGGCCGGACACGGTAACGTCGGCCTCGTTTCCGGTCGCATGCATGTGCCGTACGCCGATTCCACGTTGACGCAGCAGCCCGTACATCATGGCCGCCATCCCGCCGCTCTGGCTGATGACCGCGACGGGGCCGTCCCGTGGCTCGACCTCGATGAACATGGTCGAGAAACTGGCGATGGTCCCGTTGCTGAAATTGGCCAGACCCTGCGAATTGGGCCCGACGAGCCGCAGCCCCGCCTGCGCCGCGCGGCGCGTCATCCCGTCCTGTATGGCGCGCCCTTCCTCGCCCGTTTCGGAAAATCCGGCGGCAATGATGATGGCCGCCTTCACCCCGAGATCCGCGCAGCGGTATACCGCTTCGACGGCCTTCTGGCCGGGAACCGCCACGATGACCAGTTCGGGCACTTCGGGCAGCGCGTCGAGCGAGGGCCAGGCCCGTTCGCCCTGGACTTCCGCCCGCTGGGGGTTGATCGGATAGAGCGCACCGCGGTATCCGTGAAGGCGCATGTAATGAATGGGACGCCCCCCTATCTTGTCGGGGTTGTCCGAGGCGCCGACGATCGCGACCGAACGCGGACGGAGCAGGCAATCGAGAGAAGCATGCGAAGAAATCATTTCCATTCCACAGTTTTCAGAAGGGGCCGGAATGCCGGCCGCCCTTTTGGACAGCCGGCCTTCGGTTTCAATTGACCGTCGCACCCGAGGTCTTGACCACCTCGGCCCATTTGGCGATTTCGTTGTCCACGAAACCGGCGAACGCATCGGCGGCCATCCAGCGGGCATCGAAGCCCTGCGCGGCAAACCTTTCCTTGACCGACGGCAGCTCCAGCACCTCCTTCAGCGCGGCATTCAGCCTGGCCAGAACGGCATCGGGCGTCCCCTTGGGAGCCAGCAGCCCATTCCAGGCGGTCGCTTCATAGCCCTCGAAACCCGCCTCGGCCACTGTCGGCAGATCCGGCGTGGCGGGCGAACGGCGGGCACTGGTGACGGCCAGCGCCTTCAGCTTGCCATCCTGCACGAACGGCATGGACGACAGCATGGTGTTGAACATCAGGTCGACCTGGCCGCCCATCAGGTCGGTCATGGCCGGCGCGCTGCCCTTGTAGGGCACGTGCACCAGATCCACCTTCGCCATGGAAGCGAAGAGCTCGGCCGCCAAGTGGGTGGACTGGCCATTTCCGGACGAGGCGAAGGTCAAGCCCTGCTTCGATGTCCCTGCCAGCTCGACCAGAGCCTGCACGCTGCCCACCCCCAGGTCGGGGCGCGTAACGAGCATCAGCGGGCCTTCAGTGAGCAACGATACCGGCTCGAAGCTGTTGCGGGTGTCATAGGACAGATCCTTGAACAAAGACATATTGATGGCGTGGGCCGTGGTGGCGACCAGCAGAGTGTGGCCATTGGGGACCGCCCGGGCCACCAGGTCGGCGCCGATGTTGCCCCCCGCGCCGGCGCGGTTGTCGACGACGACCGTCTGGCCAAGACGGCTGCCCAGTTCCTCGGCGACGACGCGGGCCACGATGTCGGTCGGCCCGCCCGGCGGATACGGCACCACCAGATTGACCGGCTGGGTGGGCCATTCGGCCGCGGCCGCGATACCTCCCCCCGTTGCCAGAGCGAGGACGGCCAGAGTTTTTCCGAAGGTTTTCAGTCTGAACATGATTTGTCTCCTGTTATGTAGCAAAGGGCTCCGGCCCTCGGGACGGAGCTCGAATTCATGCCCGCATTCAGTCGGCCGCCGGGGTAGGCGACCCATCCGGTGGATGGCGACGGAACGCGAGCACCTGCCGACCCGCCAGCGTGGCGACGGATGCGGAAACGGGATCGCCGATGGCGATGTCGCCGGACGCATGCCCCATCAGCACCGGGCCCTCGTCAAGGCGCACGAGCACCAAGGTGTAAGGCACATGCGCCCGCCAGAAGGCGTCGGGCGCGCGCCAGACTTCGCTGCGCGCGCGGACCGTGCCGTGGCCCCGGGCCGCCACGGCATCGAACATCTGGCCGCCGCAGCGGACGCAGGCGGCGGGAGACAACGATGCATGATGGCCGCAAGCCGAGCAGCGGCTGAGCATGATGGGCGGAAGCGCCGCTTGCGCGGCGGGGCCCCGCGCAGGCTCGCCCGCGGTCAGCGGCCGGCCGGCCGGTGGATCCGAAAGTTTGCCGGGTATCGTGGTCATGCGGTTTCCCCTGATTTCAGCACCAGGCTGACATGAGACGAAAGCACACCGCCGTCAGCATGAACCAGGGCGCAGCGCCTGCGCCCCGCCTGGCGGTCTCCCGCCCGGCCGGCAAGCTGTCTCCAGGCCTCGGCGAAGTGGGCCATGCCCCCCGCCACCCCCGAATGGCCGAAGGACAGCAAGCCCCCGTGGGTATTCAGCGGCACCGCGCCATTCAGGCCGAAGGCGCCGGTACGCAGCAGGCGGGCGGCCTGCCCCCTTGGGGCAAAGCCAAGCTCTTCAAGCAGCATGACCAGGGTGATGGTGAAAGAGTCGTAGACGCCCAGATAATCGAAATCGCTGATCTGCGCCCCCGCTTCCCGCAGCGCCGGGCCGAAGGCCCGCGCCGCGCCGGTGGCCAGCACGTTGTCCAGTGCGGACAGGTGCTGATGCTGGTGCGCCTGGCCGCCCCCCGCGATGCGCACCGGGCCTTCGTCGGCGCTGACCAGCACGGCGACGGCCCCATCCGAGATCGGACAGCAGTCCAGCAGATGCAGGGGCGTCGCCACCGGTCGGGAGGCGAGCACATCCTCCAGCGAGATGGCGTCCGTGAGATGAGCGTCGGGATGGCGCGATGCATGGCTGCGCATCAGCACGGAAAACTCGGCCAGGTCTTCGCGGCGCAGGCCGGTGCGATGCATGTATTCGGAAGCCAGCAGGGCGTAGTAGGCGGGGATGGAAGCGCCGTTGGGCAGCTCGGTGGCCGCATCGCCCACCTGCGCCAGCGTCTGGATCGAGGTGTCGACCGCCTGCCCCGTCAGCCGGTTCTCGCCCGCCACGACCAGCACGTGCCGGCAGGAACCGGACCGCACCAGCATGCGCGCCAGCATGATCATGCCCGCACCGGTCGCACCGCCCATCTGCATGCCATGGGCATAGCCGGGATTCAGGCCCAGCTTCTCAGCCATGTAGGTCGCCAGCATCAAGTGGGGGAAAGTCGTGGCATAGCCGCAAAGCAAGCCGTCTACGGTATCGTGCGCCACCCCGCTGGCGCGCAATGCCTCGGTCGCGGCGGCGGACATCAGGTCGACCGCCGAACGCCCGGGCTGCCTGCCGAAGGGCGTATTGGCGACGGAAAGGACATAGGCATGAGGCGCCGCCTTCATACCGCCACCTTCTGCGCGGCGGCCCCGTGCCCCTCGGGCATCCAGGCTTGTTCCATCAAGGCGGCCTCGGCCTTCAGCGCCCTCGCCAGTTCCTCTTCGCGACCGGTGATCCTTTCAGTGAGCGCGGCTATGCTGAGGGCGCCGATGGGCTGCCCGCCCGGGCTGTGGAAGGGCACGCCGATGCCCCCCATTTTCTCGATCACGACATCCACCAGCAGCGTGTAGCCGCGCTCACGCGCCCTGGCGAGGGATTGGTCCAGATAATGCGGTGGGTAGGCGGGGTAGCGCCGCTCCATGGCCTGGCGCACCATGGGCATGACCGCCTGGATCACCGGATCCGGCAGACCGATCATGAGCGCAAGGCTGCCCGCGCCCACTCCCAGGGGACGGCGGCTACCCGCCGCCAGGTAGTTCGCCGTGATGGGATAGTCGCCCAAGCAGATGTCCAGGCACACGGATTCCCAGCCGGCGGGCCCCGAAAGAATGGCCGTGTCGCCGAAGCGCCGGGCCAGCCGGATCAACGAAGGCCGCGCCAGCGCCCGCAAATCCATCCCCGCCACCATGGCGTGATGCATGGCATACACCTGCGAACCCAGCTCGAATGCCTTGCTCTGCGGATCTCGCTCTACGAAACCTTCGATCTCGAGATCGCGCAACAAGCGCAGGCAGGTGGATGCGTCCAGGCCGGTGCGGTCGGCGATGTCAGTGAGGCGGCTGACTTTCGGATCGCTCAGATTCGCCAGAATACGGCATATTTTCCGCGCTGCAGAGAGATTTTCTGTACTTGACATACGTTTCGTCCGATCGTTTCGGGAACGTCGTCATCGTCCAGTCCAGGGCTGGCGCCCGTAAAGTTGCAGCGCAACAAAATTGCGTACAGCGAAATCTCGTTCCGGACGCCTACCCTTCGAACCTGCGGCCCAGTTCGGCCGAAACCTCGGCGGCACGGCCCGCCTGCCCCACGACGACCGGGCGCGACACCCCCGCCAGCCAGGCATCCAGTCTCCGCTGCTGATGGCAGGTACGGTCATGTTAGGCTGGTGAAGACAAGACACTAGGGCGGGCAAGACTCTGCCCGCCGCATACCAATCACCTATCCGGGTTCAGTTGGCGGAGACTCCCGCAACGTCCACGACCTTTTGCCATTTGACCATTTCCGTTTCCATCATCCTGGTCAATTCCTCGGGCGAACCCCCCTGGATTAATAGCCCCATGTTTGTTAGGGTCTCGATTGTTTTTTCGTCTTTCAATGCGGCATTCAATGCCTTATTGTATTTATTAATGATTTCCCGAGACGTCCCCGCACGTACAAAGAAAGCGTACCACGAGGTGATTTCATAACCCGGCAACCCCGACTCGTCGACGGTGGGAAAATCCGGCATATCCGGCAACCTTTCTGTTGTCGTCACCGCCAGCATACGCAGCCTGCCAGCATCTACAAAAGGCTTTGCCTCGGATGCCACCGCCACCATGAATGTCGTTTCACCGCTCGACAGACCCAGCAAGGCGGGACTTCCACCGTTATAAGGCACATGGACGGCCTCCACGCCCGCCATCGACTTATAAAGCTCGGCGCCAAGATGCGGCGAGCTTCCGTTACCCGCGGAGGCGTAGTTGGCATTGCCACCGTCTTTCTTCAGATAATCGGTAAGTTCCTGTAGCGTATGGAACGGTGACGAAGCCGGCACCACCACGGCCAGCGGCAGGCTCACCGACCATATTACGGGCGCAAAATCCTTGAGTGGGTCATAATCGACCCTTGATTTATAGAGAATCGGATAAATCGCCATGGAACCAATGGTGCCGACCAGCAGCTGCCGGCCATCGGCGTCGGCACGTTTGGTGGCGGACGCCGCAAGCGAACCACCCGCGCCAGGCTGATTGACAACGATAATCTGCTCATCGATTTCCTTTGCCATGCCTTCCCGCAGGAGACGCGCCATGGCGTCTGTGGATCCGCCCGGGGCAAACGGAACGACGATATTGATCGTTCTATCAGCTCGCGTCTGGGCAAACAGTGTCGCACAGCTCAAACTTGCCACTATTGCAACTGCCGATAAGAAAACTCTTCTCCTCATAATTGTCTCCTTTATTCTCTCACGGTAACTCCCGAACGGGACAGGGTTGATACGACTCTTATCTGGACTCTTCCAAGACATCTCGCCGCATACTGTATCCATGCTGCAAGTCATATTTAATTAATGCAGGATCACGCTGATGAGCAGGGCCATAACCTCCGCCACCGGGCGAACACATGGTCAGCTCATCACCCGGATTGAGCACGTGGCGCTGCCGGGCATCAACCTGGACACCGTTGATCAATACACGCCCCGGAGCGCCAGCCTCTCCTCCTCCCAGGCCGGGCGCGGGCACACGAGTCCGTTCACTGAGGAAGACAATGGAAAGCGGCTGGTCATGGCGACTAACAATACAAACCTCTTCGCCCAGACCGCCGCGCCACTGCCCCTTGCCGCCGGTGTCCGCTCTGAGCCGCTTGTAGCGGAAGAATATTGGCAAATCACGCTCGGCCACCTCTACAGGCGTCGGAGAGATGTTGCTTGGCCAGGACATCACGGATGCGCCGTCCTTTCCTTGAGTCGCGCCCATCCCGCCATTGAAAAACAAGACTGTCGCCATGGTCCGGCCATCGGACCATGTTCCACTGATATTGGCGCTCCATAGCGGCGACCCCGCTCCCGCCATTACCCGGCCAGGCAACACCTGATGCATGGCGCCGAATATCAAGACCGGAAGATAATGACCCGTCGAAGCTCGCCCGCCCACCGCGGCCGGCCGCACTGGATTAAGGAGCGACTGTTCCGGCGCGCGCACTTTGATCGGCCTCAGCATGCCGTCGCTATTGGGAATATCTGGCACCAGCAGGCATTTGATTGCATAGACCGTCATTGCCAACGTGTAGCCGAGTGGGCAGTTGATGGCACGAGCCTGCTGCAGAGAGGTACCGGAAAAATCGCAAACGATTTCGTCGCCTTCAATGCTCACTGTGACGGCGAGATGCAACCGCTCTTCGAAACCATCCGTCTCCATCTCATAGCTGAAGCGGCCATCGGGCAATTGAGATATCGCCTTTCTCAATGCACTCTCTCCGCGCTGGAACAATGCCTCGGCCAGATCATCCACCTCTGTCAGCTCGTACTCTGCAAGAACTTCGCACAAGCGTCGCGAAACAAGCTCAACCGCCGTGACCTGAGACCAGATATCACCCGCCGTCTGTTCGGGCGTTCGCACATTCGCTCTGATGATGTCCAGGATGGCTTCGTTCGGCTCCCCCTCTTCCAGAAAGCGAATCGGAGGAAGTTGCAGGCCTTCCTCGAACAGCTCAAGAGCGTTGACAGAGCGGAATCGTCCACCGATATCCGGTACATGCCCGGCGGTTGCGGAAAACGCCACCACCTTTCCCTGATAGAAAATGGGCTTCACCAGACAGACGTCATTCAGGTGGCCGGTGCCAATCCAAGGGTCATTGGTAACGAAGACATCCCCCTGCCGCAGTTCCTCGGTCGGATACTTGGCGATAACCGCCTGAACCGTCCGCGGCAAGGTTCCGATAAATGCGGGAATACTGCCGGAGTTTTCGGTCAGACACCGGCCTTTGGAGTCAGTGACGACGACTGTGAAGTCATTGGCTTCGGTCGACAGTGTGGAGAATGACGTCCTCACGATTAGCTTAGCCGCCTCATCAGCGACGGAGCGGACCCGCGCCCAGAATACTTCCAGAAAAATGGCGTCTTGTTGCCTGCTGATCGTTATTTGTCGTTCCGCAGTTTCCATATTGCTTAATCCTTGATCGTGATGGAAATATTCCCGCTTGAAAGCTGCTCGAGGGTTCCTTTGGGGCCGATCACCAATGTCGAGCTGGCATCTTCCACCAGCACCGGCCCGTTCACAGAGAAGCCAGGAACGAGATCGGCACGCTCATAAACCGGAGTGCGTATAAAGTCGTCGTGCTCTTTGAAGTACACGTCACGCCAACTCCTGGGTTCCACGGCCACCCCTGAGGACAGCGGCGCGGGCGTGAACGCCGTTCGGGGAGGCGCTTCGGCAGCCACTCGAAGATTGACGAGCTCAATCGATACGTTCGGGGGCGTCCGGCCGAACTTTTGTTCGTATGCGTGTTTAAACGCACCGATAAGCCCTTCACGTATCTGCTCTTCGGACGGCCCTCCGGCCACAGTGTGATAGGGCCCCGGCGGCAAACCAACGGAAAGGTTGAATGCCTGCCCGACAAAGCGCCCGTCGGCATGCCGTGTCATTTCTATGGGCCCGAATCGATCATCCAACAGCTCAAGCGGCGTCCGTGCGTCGGCTTCCAGAGACGCAAACTCCCGCTCAATTTCCGCGAGCAGCCCTTTATGGGGGGAAAAATTGACTGTCCGTGAGCGATCCACGCGGGCGGGGGCGATCAGCAGGCCATAGGCGGACGCCACCCCCGCCGCGGGCGGGCAGATAATCGAACGAACACCAATCTTCTGAGCGACATAGTAGGCATGCAACGGGCCGCCCCCACCCGTGCAGAGCAGCACAAAGTCTTCGGCATCACGCCCGCATTCCGCCAAATGCACGCGTGCGGCACCGGCCATGTTTTCAGCCACAATGTCATGAATGCCCCAAGCCACGTCGATCACGTTGCGATCCAGCTGGCCGGCGATTCCATTCACGGAATCATGGGCTTTGCTCTTATCGATTTTGAAAGTCCCACCCGCGAAATACTCCGCATTGAGATAGCCCAGCAGGAGGTTGGCATCGGTGACCGTCGGGTCCTCGCCTCCTCGCGCATAGCAGGCGGGCCCCGGCTCCGAGCCCGCGCTGGCTGGCCCCACCTTCAACAGCTGCAACTCATCCTGGTAGGCAATACTGCCCCCTCCCGCGCCGATCTCTATAAGATGTACCGTGGTGATGTCTATGGGCAAACCGCTGCCCTCCGCAAAGCGTTTCCGGCGTGCGGCTTCAAAACTGTGGGCAATGGAAGGAACGCCATCTTCCACCAGCGTGAGCTTGGCCGTTGTCCCGCCCATATCGAAAGCAAGCAAATTGGGCGCCGAATCGCAGGCGCCATAGTGGGCCGCCGCAATCGCCCCTCCCGCAGGCCCCGACTCCAGGAGTTCGATGGGATTCTGGCGCGCTTCCTGAAGATGCCCCAGCCCGCCATTGGACAGCATCATCAATACGCCGCCATCCAGCCCCAACGCCACCAGCCGCCGCTCAAGCGCCACCAGATATTTGTCGGCAAGCGGTTTGATATAAGCATTAGCCACCGTGGTGGAGCAGCGTTCGAACTCGCGTATCACAGGAGCAACATCCGAGGACAGCGTCAGGCTGAGATCAGGAAACACTTCCTGAATCCATTCCCCGACCTGGCGTTCGTGCTGCGGTGATGCGTAGGCATGCAGGAGGCATACTGCAATGGAAGCCGCCCCCGCATTCACCAGACTGCGCACCACCTCAACGACCTCTTCACGATCCAGCGGCTCCAGCTCATTGCCGCGCGCATCGAGACGCCCAGAAATTCCCCCCCGCATATCGCGAGGTACAAGAGCGGGCGGACGGTCTATCGTAAGATCGTAAAGATCATACTTGCGCTCATTGCCGATCTCGATTGCGTCCATAAACCCATGATTTGCAAGCAAACCTGTTCTGGCGCCCGTATGACCGATCAAGGCATTCGTGAACAAAGTGGTGGCATGAACCACACGCGTGACATCAGCGGCTTGAATGTCGCATACCGACATCAACTGCTGCACACCTTCGGCCACCGCCTGCGATGGATCCGCATAAGTTGTCAGGATCTTGAGGCTGTGCAAACGCCCCGCTGAGTAATCGAGGGCCACCAGGTCAGTAAATGTACCCCCTATATCTATACCAATAGACCATTCAGCCAAGGCTCTTCTCCATTAATCTGCCATTTTTTTTCATTCGTCATCCCAACTGGGCACATGCTTGCGCAATGCGTTTCTGCCCATCAAGAATGATTTTTTCCGAAGTCGCGATGGACACACGAAAAAAACCAGGCATCCCATATGCGCTGCCAGGAATCACCACAATGCCTTGCGCTTCGGCCAGATGGAGCACAAAATCGACATCGCCATGAATTTCCTGCCCTTGTGGTGTGCGCCTTCCCATCAACTCCTCATAGGAAACAAACACGTAAAAAGCACCCTCCGGCTTGATACAGCTGAGCCCGGGGATCTGATTGATTCGTTCGACGAGCAGGTCACGACGCGCCTGGAAAACCTGACGCGACGACGCAATCACATCCTGCGGCCCGGTCAATGCCTCTATGGCAGCCGCCTGACTGATCGCACTGGGGCATGAGGTGCTCTGCGACTGCAGCTTCACCATATTGGAGATCAACGGCGCATTTCCACCCGCATATCCGATACGCCAACCGGTCATGGCATAAGCCTTTGAGACTCCATTGACAGTCAACACCCTGTCTTTCAAGCCAGCCTCGACAGACGCAATGGTTGCGAACTGGTTTCCGTCATACAGCAGATGCTCGTAAATATCGTCGGTAATAATGAAAACGCCCGGATGCCGGAGCAGCACTGCCGCGAGCGCTTTAAGTTCCGCTTCCGTATACGAAGCGCCGCTCGGGTTATTGGGAGAATTCAAAAGAAGGCAACGCGTACGGGGTGTGATTGCTTCTTCAAGCCGTTCCGGCAGAAGCTTAAAACGGTTGCTCTTCGGACATTCAATAAAGACGGGGGTGCCGCCCGCAAACCTGACCATATCGGGATAAGAAACCCAATACGGAACCGGAATGATAACTTCATCCCCTTCCTGGACAAGACACATCAGCGCATTGAATATTACCTGCTTGGCACCGGAAGAAACGATGATTTCATTCTGCTTATATTCCAGTCCATTCTCACGACGAAATTTCTCAATGACCGCTAGCTTGAGGGTCGGCATGCCGCCGACATCCGTATACTTGGTCTGACCTTCTCGTATTGCACGTATAGCCGCTTCTTGTATGTTTTCAGGCGTGTCGAAATCCGGTTCGCCCGCCGTCAAACCTATGACGTCGCGACCACTTTCCCTCAACTCCCGCACCCGTTGGCCCGCCATGGAACTGGGTGACGGCTTAATAAGGCTCATTCTTTCTGCAAAACGCATGGAGCAAATCTCCTTCATCAACGAAAAGCCAGAGCTTCAGGCCACTCCCATTCCAGCTGAAAAAACCTGGCGAATCTTTGTTGGATTGAATTCACTGAAAGCACGAGCCAACTGACGATCCGTCCGGGTCGCGATCAGCGAAGGGCCGTCTTCCTGGAGAGCGCGATCCACCACGGTATCGAAATCCGCTTCGTCAGCCGCCCATCGGGCATTCTTTAAACCGGCTCCCATCGCGATCGCAACCAGGTCCGTCGAATGCGAGGTCAAAGTCGCCTGGCCGCCGGTTATGTTGTAGACGCCGTTATCAAAAACGATAATGATCAGATTCGAAGGCTTCTGAGAAGCAACAGTCCCCAACGCACCGAGCTGCATCAGAAGAGAACCATCCCCTTCCAGGGCAATGACCTTGCGTTGCGGCTGGGCCAAGGCAACCCCCAGGGCGATAGGCACGGCCAGACCCATGCTGCCGAGCATGTAGAAATTCTGGGGGCGCTGCCCGCTGACCCATAGGTCATGATTGGTGGAACCGATTCCGCCGATGACGGCTTCGTCATTGAGCTTGCCCACAAGACGGTCCGTCAAATCCGCACGGCTCATGATGGCGGCATCGGCGCGTGCCACCTGTTTCCTTGTGCTATCAGTCATGGCGCTCTCCTCAGTCGCTCATTTTTTTTGTCAGAAGGGGGGAAAGAATCAGAGCCGCAGGCGCCCGAGTCGCGAAAGCTTGATTGATCGTTTCTTCGACGACAAACCCGACTTCATCGACTGCAGTCAATGATTGGTACGGAATACCCAGCGCTTCCAGAATGGGACGCATCGTTTGCCAGACCCTTACCTGAACAAGCTGACGATCCCCCAACGCACCACGCTCGGAAATCATCATCAACATCGGTATCTCGTAAGGAACAGGCAAGGAAGCCAGTACATTCGCCAAGGTGGCGAAACCGCTTGTCTGCGTCAGCAATATGCCCCGCATGCCAGCCATCTGCGCACCGCACACAATACCCAGTGCCTCTTCTTCTCGTGCGGGACAAACGACGTGAAAGTAATCGTCCGCCTCCACTCGATCGATCAACGGTTTGAGAACCTTATCCGGCACGTAAGTGATCAGCCGGATTTCCTTACTCTTGAGAATATGAAAAACAATTTCATCCCAAGTGGCTGTCTTAGTGGCTTTCCCGCTGCATTGATCTGCAACCGCCTCCATTCTCTTTCTCCTTTCTTAAAAACGCCTGTGGCTTCTTTTCGTATCAACTCCATGGATGCAATCATCATAAGAATGCGGTTTAATTAGTACAAACGAATATTTCAGATAAATTATTCGGATCCACAGATAAGTATCGAATCCCTTCCTCAGGAATTCGGCAAACGGAGACACACATGGACCGCCGTATCTCGCTTCGACACTTGCGTTGCTTTCTCGCCCTAGTGGAAACGCGATCTTTTACAGTGGCAGCATCCCGGATGTTCCTATCTCAATCGTCCTTGACAGCCGCCATCCAGCAATTTGAGGAAATTGTTGAGGTCAAGCTGTTTAAACGCACCACACGCCAAGTGGAACTGACCGAGGCGGGCGATCATTTCAAGCATGAAGCAGAGGAAATCCTGAACAGGTTCGACGCTTCAATCCGGGACCTGAAGGCATTCGGGCAAGGCGGCCGTATGCACATACGTATCGCCAGCGCCCCTTCCGTCGTGCAATCATTGGTCGTGCCCGCCATTCCTTATTTGAGGGAAGTTTTCCCGGAACTGACCTTCACCTTACGGGATGCGGATGCAACGCGCATTGAGCGCATGCTGATACACGGCGAGATCGATTTCGCGTTATCAAGCAAACACACGGGATCGGGGGAACTAGAGCACGTCCCCCTATTGCAGGACCACTACGGCATAGTTTGTCGCCCTCCATCCCGGTTTGCGGATGGCAACGAACCCGTCCGCTGGCGAGATCTTCCTGTGGACGGCTATGTCCAGTTCACTCCGGATACGGCATTGGGCGTCATGCTATCCGCCCTACCCGCCGCCAAGCGCCTATATAAGGAACAAAGCAACGCCGTATCGAGTTCCACTACCCTCTATGCCATGCTTGGGCTGCCCGGCACCTATTCGATTGCCGGCGCTCTCACGGCTTCGGCAGATCCGTTTCCGGAATTCCACTATCGCGAACTGGTGGACCCCATTCTGACAAGGGAGATCTGCCTTGTGACAAGACGCCTGCGATACATGTCACCCAACAGCAAGCTGATCCTGAGGACCTTGCTGCAACACTTCAAATCCCTGCCTCTTCCTAGAGGCGCGACCTTGCTGCAGAGCGCCACCGAGCTTGAGTTTCCAGAATGAACATTACAAGGCAAGGTCTATCTTGCGTGAAGCGAACCCCAAACTGCATAGACATGCACCAGCACCTTGAACATCATTGTCCGATCAAAGGGCGGGCTGCGGCGACCACCGTGTCGCTGGCAAACCACGCCAGATGCTCCGCTGGCAATCAGTCCTTGAGCGACGGCGGCAATAACAATGGTTGATCGGGTTCGTAAAGTAGGTAGGCCGTAGGCATGGTTAACTTTAAAAGCATCGGCTCCTACCGCTCACGCTCCCAGGACAGGTCGAAGATGTCCCGGGCGTTGTCATACAGGAGCCTCTGCAAAGACTCATCATTGAAGCCACGCTTCTTGTGACGGTCGATAGCTTCCTCGAACGACACCAATGGGTAAGCACTTGAGAATACGAGCTGCTCGCGAATGACCCCAAGATTGGCACCACTAACGAAATCGTCCGAGCCTATGTATTCCCGCGAGATGCACGGAGATGGGGCAAGATAGACGTTTCTGCTTCGCAACGCAACGAGACAAGCTTCGCGGACATACGGCCATCCGCCGTGGTGCAACACCATTTTGAGGCGGCTGAACGTCGTGGCCACGTTGTCAATGTGGTGCGGCAAAAAATACTTGAGTGTCTTGAAGTAGTGAGTCCCTCCCCAATTCAAAATGATCGGGATGTTGTTGTCTTGGCAGAATTGATAGATTGGAAAGATGCGCTCATCATCGAAGGGGCCCGAGTTGGCCGCGTATGTATGCACTGGCTCCATGACAACACATCGTGCCGACCCGTTGAGAACGTATTTCTCGATTTCCCTGATGGATTCGACACCGCCAAAGGCATCAACAGCGGCCGCACCAATTAATCGGCCGGGATAAATTCTTTCGAGCTCGTCAAGGTCGGAGTTGTCGCAGTCTTCGCTCGAACCACCTCCCCTGCGCATCATTGCCACACCGATCACACCGGCCCGGCTCATCTCCGCGATGAACAAGTCCATCGAACGTTGCTGTGCGGATGCGGGCGGAGAAAAAGGCTCATTAGTGCTGGTGAACTCACCAATCTTCTTATGAACATCCCCCCTGAGGAAACTTCCAAAAGGGGGGCGTACGCAAAAATCAATGATATCCATTCAAAGCCTCCTTATGGCCCATTCGGAGCCTCAAGCACCTAAATCACGACGCACACCACTGCGATCGATCATGAACACAGTGGTGTGCAATGCCTTACAGCCCGAATTTCTGATCGTGAAGAGCGAGACTTGCGCTCAGGCGGGTACTCAGTACGCCGCTGTAATCAGTTCCTCGAAATCCTTGCGGCTGGTATGCCGGGGGTTCCAGGCGTTATAGTTTTCCTTGAAACTGCGCTCCACGATTTCAACAAGATCTTCTTTAGCCGCCCCCAACTGCCGCAGGCCACCCGGAATATCCAAGTCACCGCACATGCGCGTAATGGCCGCCACAGCACGATCCACAGCCTCATTCGCTGACAGCCCCCAGGTATTCTCGCCCATGGCCGCAGCCACCTGGCGGTACTTTTCGGGACATGCGACGCCGTTGAAACGAGCAACGTGCGGGAGCATGATGGCATTCGACAAACCATGCGAAAGGTGGAATCTGGCGCCGATATGCCTGGAAATGCAGTGGATATTCCCAGTCCCGGTGTGAGTAAAGCCTATTCCAGCAAGCGTCGACCCACACAACATGCGCAACCCTGCTTCGGTATTTTCTCTATTGGCATAGAATTGCCGTATGTTTCCGGCGATCAATGAGATCGCCTGCAGGTTTATTGAGTCGGTCAATAGTGTGGCTCTGCGCGAAACAAACGACTCAAAAGCATGCACAAAAGCGTCCAGGCCTGAATGCGCAGCCACATGAGCCGGCAGGGTTGCAAGTGCCAATGGATCAAGAATGGCAAAACGTGCCGGATTCAGCGTCAGGTGACGGATAGACATCTTCACGCCATTATCGGTATCTGTAATGACGCAAGACCCGGACACCTCTGACCCCGTACCCGCGGTCGTCGGCACAGCCAACAAAGGCAAGGGAGGAATGGAGAATTTATGATTCCCCGCATAATCGGATATTTTCCCTCCATTGGTCGACAGGATTCCCACCGCCTTGCAGACATCTATGGTACTGCCCCCGCCGATGGCGATCATCGCCGCAGCGCCATGATCCTGGCACAGCTTATAGCCGGCATTGACTGTCTTTACACTGGGATCAGGTTCGATATCCGTGAAAATCACATACTCCATATCCGTCTGATCGAGTTGCCCTCGAACCCTGGAAAAGAAATCGGTAGACTCAACCGCTTTATCCGTTCCAATGAAGATACGATTCGCCCCTATTTCATTAAGCAAGCGGGGGAGCTGTTTGTACACCCCAGCCCCCATATGAATCTGCGTGGGACAATGAAAAACCGATGGATCCAGAATCATGTTTCCATACCAGAAATTTGTATAAATAAGGTGTTTTCTAAAAGGCCTTGTCTCATATTATTGATTGAAGACAATCAATCGCTCTTCCGTCATCTCCAGCGCCGCATACCCGGGTCCCTCCTTGCCAAACCCGCTATCCTTCACGCCACCGAAAGGCATGACGTCACACCTTGCACTAGAGGTTTCATTGACGTGGACGGTACCAAAACGCAAAGACCGGACCGCTTCCATGATATGCGCATGGTTATTGGTAAAGAGGCCCGCGGCCAAACCGTAAGGCGTATCGTTTGCACTGCGCACCACCTCATCAAAGGTGGAGAACGGCCTGACGGACACCATGGGCGAGAACACTTCCTGCTTCCATATGGAGCAGGGATTTGGCACATCCGTAAGAATCGCCGGCTGGACGACAGCCCCCTTGCGTTCACCGCCGCGAACAAGACGAGCACCCGCGTCGATCGCTTCCGCTATCCAGGATTCAGCCTGCTGTGCCGCTCGCTCGCTGATCATTGGTCCTACTCGGGTTTCCTCATGCCGGGGATTGCCTGCCGGCATGGTTTCCACTTGGCGTGCAAGCCGCTCAATCAATTCATCTTTCAAGGACTCATGCACGTACAAGCGTTGAATGGAGGTGCAGACCTGCCCTGCCTTACGGAAGGCAGCATTGGCGATTTTAGGTATAGCCTGATCGAGATCCGCATCGGCACACACGATTGTGCTGGCGATGCTGCCCAACTCCATCTGACTCCTGCGTATACCCGCTGCTTGCTGGATGATCCGACCCACACGGGTGCTGCCTGTAAAGGTATAAAACGCCACATCCTGCTCTTCGAGCAGCCAGGTTCCCACGTCGTCGCCGCTGCCTTGCACGACGGCGAGGAACGCCGGCGGCATGCCGGCCTCAAGCAGTATGCGAGCCAGCAAGGCGCTGGTAAGCGGAGTCAAGGCGGATGGCTTCAGCACGACGGAGTTCCCCGCCGCAAAAGCTGGCGCAACCTTGTGCAATACGGTGTTAAGAGGTGCGTTGAAGGGGGTGATGGCCGCCACGACGCCAATCGGCACTCTTATCGTAAAACCAATTTTTTTTTCGGCACCGGGGCTCGCCTGAAAGGGCACCATGCTCCCGGTCATGCGAACCGCCTCTTCCGCTGAAAGCTCCAGCGTTACCTTCGCACGAGCAAACTCTGCTTGTATATCGTGTATCGTAAAACCACCCTCAGCCATCATAACGGCCTGGAAGTTCGGCCTGTATTTATCCATGAGTTCGGCCGCCTTCCTCAAGATGGCGGCGCGTTCACGCGGAGACGGCGCACCACGATCAACAGCCTCTTTCGCAACGGAAACGGCTCTGGCAACCTGCTCGCGACCCGCTCGCGAAACCTCAAGCAGCGGCTGCAAGGTGTACTTGTCCAGCACGGAAAACGCACCTTCGCCATCCTGCCATTGCCCATTGATGAGGACACCCGAATTGACTGACCGGATCAAATCCGTAAAATCTTCTGCAACTTCCATCTGAAATGCTCCTTGAACTGTCGATTGGTTCAAAAAAAGTCAACGAATCACCGGATGCTTTGCTCGGCTTTGCAACCACCAGCCGTACTGATCGGGCCAGTCGGAAAACCCCCCTTTGCCAAGCTCCTGGTAAGCATGCAATACCCAATGCGGGTTATAGAGCGCCTCTCTTCCGGTTGCGATCAGATCCGCGTCCCCCTTCCTGATCACGCCGTCGGCGAAATCAGGATCAAGAATCAATCCGACGGCAGCGGTCCTGATATTGGCGCCCCTGCGGATGGTGCCCGAACAAGGAACAAGAAATCCCTGATTCCGGGTGCCCATATTTGTCGTTGCGCGCTTTGCCAGCCCACCATATGAGCAATCGATCAGATCCACGCCGTGCTCAGCCAACCTAGATGCGAGCCTGACTGATTCGTCGATTGTCCATTGTTCGTCGGAGGGGTCGACCACCGAGGTTCTATAGAACAGTGGCTTGTCTTCCGGCCATTCGGTCCGCACCGCATCCGCCACTTCCAGCAGATAACGAATCCTGTTATCGAAACCGCCGCCGTATTCGTCCACTCGCAGATTGGACTTGGAAGACATGAACTGATGCAGCAGGTAGCCGTGCGCGCCATGTATCTCGATCACGTCGAAACCGGCCTGAACAGCCCGCCGGGCGGCTGCTTTCCAGGCGGCGAGGGTTTCCTTGATTTCTTTCTTTCCCATTTCCTGAGGGATGCTGCATTCAGGCGTGAAGGGAATCGCACTGGGAGCGATGGGGTAGCCGTTGACATCGGGGGTGATGGCCGGCCCAGGCCCGTCCCAGGGGTAAGGTTGATTTCCCTTGCGTCCCGCATGGGCAAGTTGCACGCCAGTGGCGGCCCCTTGTGAACGATTGAATTCCGTAATACGCCGCAACGACTCAACATGCTCGTCGCGCCAAAGCCCCAAATCGAACGGCGTCGTTCTGCCGCGCGCTTCAACGGCGGTCGCCTCCAGCATGATGAGGCCCGCACCACCTATTGCATACTTCCCAAGATGGACCAAATGGTAGTCGTTCGCATATCCATCCGTCGCGCAATACTGTGCCATGGGAGATATCATGACTCGGTTTCGCAATGCCAAATCCTTGCATGTGAAGTGGCTCAGCAAGCCTTCACCGCTCTCATGCATATTCGGCTCATTTGCTGTTGTCATCATTGTTTCCACGATTTTCCTTAAAATTCGAATCGCTTCAGGGCTCAAGCATTACGCCACCGCAATAGCCGCTTTTCCAGAGAATCCAGCCCGTATACCAGTCCTGTGACCAATAGCGCCAGGAAGATAATGATTCCAAGCACCGCTTCTGTTTGCAGGACACCGGCGTGATACTGAATCAGATGGCCCAGCCCCTTCGGGGCCGCCAGCATTTCGGCAACGACAACCCCTAGAACGCCATACACAAGCCCCAGATTCAGGCCCGCAAATATGCTGACCACGCTTGATGGCAGTGTGATGCGTCGAAAAATCTCGCCTCGACTCATACCCAACTGCCTGCTGAGCAATTTTTGATCTGGATCCACGCTATCGATACCGACCAGCGTCGCATTCAGCACGACGAAGTAGGTGAGGCTGATGCCTACGGCAATCTTGGACCCCATTCCGAGGCCAAACCAGATGATGAGCAAAGGTGCCAGCGCGATCCGGGGCATGCTGTTCAGAATGACCAGAAACGGCCTGGTGGCATCCCGCGCTATGGCACTTTGTGCAAGCAGAAAGCCCGAGAGAACCGCCGCGACGCTGCCACCGACAAAAGAAACGATTGATTCGATAAGCGTGGTCTGCACATGCGCCCAGAACGAGGCCGAAACCACGGCACTGGCCAGATAATTGAAAACCGCGCTTGGACTGCTCGTAAAGAATGGGTTGACCCAGCCTTGTCTGGCGGATAGCTCCCACCCCCCCAGAAATATGACCAAGAACCCGATTCTCCATGCCCAGACGAGCATGATGTGCCGTGCTGCCTCGGCATTCAGCCGCTCCTCCTCCCGCAACAACCACGTTTTGGGATCATCGGAGCGAAGCGTACTCATGATATTGCTGCTCATTCCATTCCCCTGCGTAAATCCATCTGCCCTTTAGGCGTTTCAAGCCGCCATTTCGCGCCAAAGCCGCCGGTAGAGATCGTGATAAGCCTGATCATCCTGCAGCTTCTCCACTGAACGCGGCCGCTCGAACGAAACATCAATGCAAGCTTTGATGCGACCGGGACGCGGTGCGAACACCACGACCCGGTCGGCTAACGCAATGGCTTCATGCAAATCATGCGTAACAAAAACCACCGTCCGCTTGTCCTGTTCCCATAACTCAAGAAGCAGGTCTCCCGCTTCAATGCGAAGGTGGGCATCCAAGGCGGCAAAGGGTTCATCCATCAGCAATACATCGGAAGGAAGTGCGAAAGTACGCGCCAGTGCAACACGTTGCCTCATGCCGTGAGACAGCTGCGAAGGGTAAGCATCACGGAAATCCCCCACATGGACTCGCTCCAGAAAATGTTGCGCACGAGCTCGCATTTCCCCAGGTTCCATGCCTCTGGATTCGAGACCAATCATCACATTTTCAAGCGCGGTCCGCCAGGGAAGAAGCGCATCGCGGGCAAACATGTAAGCGATATCCATTCTTCCCGAAAGAGGCGGTTTTCCCGCAATACTGGCCTCTCCGTACTGTACGTTCAGCAGACCACCCAGAATATTCAGCAAGGTGGTTTTACCGCAACCGCTAGGCCCGACAAATGCGACAAACTCCGATTTTCCGATCGTCAGATTGATATCCTTCAATGCAACGACGGCTTCCGGCTGCCCATCATTACGCCTGAGATAATAATGGCTCAACGAATCTATGCGGATGGCGGGTTCTTCAGCGACGGCGGGTAATTTATTGAACGGAAGATTTGATGAAGGCATGTACTGGGCTTCCATAGAGCGTTGCATCAACAGCATTGTCTTCTCCTTGGTTCTAACGGGGCGCTTTTTCCCAGAGGACTTCATCGATATCGACGGCTCGCGGGATGAGCTTTGCATCCAGCAACTGCTCGTTCCAGGCCTCCATCCCCTGCCTATCGATCTTGATGCCAAACGCCGGAAGCGAACTCTCAATGACCTGCCGTGCGTACTGATCCGCATCCAGACTCAATGCCGCGGGTGGCGGCAACAATTTCTTGACTGCGGCGACCAGCTCATCACGATTCCGTGGATCTCGCACCCAGGCATCAATATTCTGATGCGCCCTCAGAAAACCGGCCACGGCTTCGGGATTCTTATCAAGGAAGGACCGCAGAGTGTAGTAAGTCTGGAAGGCCAGACCCGGCTTCTCCAGTTGCTCAGGACACTGCTTGTCCAACCTGCAGTCCAGCAGTATCTTGCCCGCGCCCGTCATGGTGACGATGGTCTGGAATGGCTCCCACATATAGGCAACATCGATGCTTTTCGCCGTGAACGCAGCCAACGCACTTGGCGGCCCCCCAACTGGTACGAGTGTGCCGGAATTTGGAGCAAGGCCGGCCTCCTTGATCGTGGCCCGGACGAATCTGTCGCCATTGGTTCCTATTGCATTGACCCCGATACGCTTGCCATCGAGTACTGCAGCCATACCCTCCATTCCCTCGCCAGACTTCTGGATGTCCGGCTGCCCCACAAAAGAATAGAAGTTTCTTACTTGATTACCGACAATGGATACGACGTCCATTCCCCGGGACTTTGCAAGAAGCAAATTGTCGGAGGTGTTGAGCACAAAATTCAGGCTGCCACCCGCCAAGGCGGCATTGGCTTCGGGCCCGGAATTCAGCGCAAGCAGCTCCGCCGACAACCCCTCTTTCTCATAAAAGCCAAGATCCTTTCCGAGATGAGCATACAGGGATATCAGCGACCCGGGATAGATATGCACCACGATCTTCTCTTTGGACATGGCCGCGGTCGGCATCCCGTAAAGCAAACCACTGACCATCGCAACGGACAACAGATTTTTCAAGATTTTCATGCTTGTCTCCTACCTTGAACAAGGTAAATATCTACTTTTTTGGATTTATAGAAACCCACCATCTTCCGTGGCGTCGTATCATTCTCGATAAACCAGCCGGTGCCACAATCAGACGCTCAGGCAGGCACAGGACAAAGTTCCCCCAACAACTCACCCATGTTCATATGGGTTCGCCCATCGACCTCGGCGTAAACCCGCTCGGCCAAGGCTCGCCCCTGCCCTGGTAAAAACCCAGACTTTGTCAACCTGTGTTCGAACAAGGAACAACTGATTTCCCTGTCGTGAAAAAGCTGATTCTGCGGGGCCTGGGAAGCTTCACGTGCGATTACCGTGCCATCTTCGTAGACCACCCGGACCATTGCATTGAGAGAGTCACCGTCATCGTCGGGTTCTATGTTCAAGAGAGGCAGCAGCCGCAGAACCTCGGGATGCTCTCTGCCCTCCAGCGAGATGTCATAATCCAGGTTGCCATGCACCAGCATTGCGACGGTCGCATACGACATGCTGGCAAGCGCCTGCGTCGTCGTATTGAATGGCCCTTTGTATGATGTGCCTGGAAAATCCACGAAAGGGGTCCAGATCCGCACCGTGATCTGTGCAATTCCTTCAGTACCCAGGCCTTCATCATGGATAAGCTTTGCAGCCATCGCAGCCGCCATGTTGTCACCCAGCGTTGCCCAAGGTTTGGCCACCACTTCCAGGATCACATTGAAGTCCGGCTCCAGGGACCACTCCGGTGGCAACTCTTCCAACCCCGCCAGGGCATGGAGCAAACCGCATGGCCCCTCAAGCGCCTGAGTAGCGGCTTGTACACCTTGCGCCGCCAACCTGGCTGCGAATAAGCCGTTCGAGCAGGCCCGGCCATTTTGAATCCTCCACTCATCCGAACCGGCTCTGACCGGCTCCAGTATTCCCCCGGACAGACTCGCCGCAATACCCAATGCGTTTGCCGCCGCGTTCACATCCAGGCGCAACAATGAAGCGGCTGCCGCGGTAGAACCCAAGGCACCCAATGATGGGCTGCAACGGAACCCCCTTTTGATCATCGCCCGGGCAACGCGCTCCTGGGCGCCTAGCCAGGACAATGCCGTGTAGCCAACGGCAATTGCGTGCAGACATTGCAGCAGGCCCGCGTTGGATAGTTCGGCTGCCGCAACGGCCGATGGAACGATCAGAGAGGCTGGATGCGTTACCGAGGCATAGCATGTGTCGTCCTGGAAGTGCGCATGGACGGCCACACCGTTCAGCATGGCAGCGTCAAGGGCAGATACCCGGACAGCCCCAGGCCATACCCGCGCGATCTCCCCATCTATAGAACAAGGCACGGCCAGCTTACGGACCGCCGAACACACAGGTTCAGAATAGCCCTGGACAGCCAACCCGTATGCATTCAGAAAACACGCCCCCGCCTTGTCAAGTACGGCCGGAGTCAGATCATCAAGCGTGGAGTGCGCAATGAACGCAGCCAACTTCCCTGTAGCACCTACCATGTATCGCCCCCCAGCCTCTTAAGACGTCTATGTCTGTTATCGTCATCGCCCCCAGCACAGCCGAGGCCATAGAATTTTTCACCTCTCCTTCTTAATGACATAAAGGAGGTATCAAATACTACTACCCATATACAGGAACGTCAACAATTGTCTTGTGAATGGACTTGCTTATTAAGAACTCTGAATAATTCCAGCGGCAAGCAGGCACCGAGGCGGGCAGCAAGGCGCAAACCACATCGATAGCCGCGGGTATCGCGCGGATCCGCAACGAAACAGATCGCCCGAATCCGGGGATGCATACGGCGCGACGAGTTGTTCAGAGCCTCCTCAAGCAGTGGTTATCACCAACCTTGATAAAAATGGACGTTTCCGCAGAGCTCTTCCCGGAGTGATCTTATTGAGCCCGCCCATATGTTTTAACCCAGCCCTCTATCCGCATTGCATTGCCGTTTCAGCAATAGGTCATGCCGGTTTTCGACTATGCCCGTTAGATAAATCCACTTAAATTTAAGCTCCCCCCCCTTTTGATCTTCCACCCCAGGATCATCTACCCACAAGGGCATGCGCGCGAACAAGGACACCGATGAGTAGAAGACTGCACAGTTCGTCTTTCACAGTGTGAAGCCTCCCGGCCACCTCGCCGAGGCACATGTTGTCTTTATCAATGGCCCCGCGGCGCACACGCAGAACGATGACAGTATTTTCCCGCCATCCGACAAGCACGAAAATGCCGTACTGATACCGGGCCGCCTTGCACTGAGCGAAGTATTTTTACCGTCATTCTCGATAGCTGGAAAATCACAAAAGAACTGCTTTGCATCAATAAAATCTCTTTACATGAATTTGAAGGTATTTAATAATACTACCAACACAATAAAATCAGAGGAAGCATTTACATGCCCCTGATACTTCGACAATAAACAGGAGAGAGACGTGAAAAAACGAAATACCTTGCTTGCAGTCATCACCGCTTTTTGCGGGCTTGCCGCACAACCTGCCGTCGCAGCCTGGCCTCAAGATAAACCTATTGTTGTCGTGGTTCCGTACGGCCCTGGCGGATCCTCGGATCTCGTCGGCCGTACGATTGCCGAACAATTGCAGAATCAGTTGGGAGCGTCGGTGGTGGTTGAAAACAGACCAGGTGCCGGCGGAACACTTGGGGCATCTCAAGTTGCCAGGGCAGCGCCGGATGGCTATCGAATCCTGTTGGCGAATACAGCCCATACAGCCGCGCCTGCCTTATTTGACAATCTTGATTATGATTTCAATCAAGGAATGACCCATATTGTCAGATTTGCGGCCGTGCCAAATATCATTATCTTGAACAACGAAAGCAAAGTAAAAAACATGCAGGAATTCATAGAATATCTGCAGTCGGAGAACACCCACGTCAATTACGGCACCCCGGGCGTCGGCACAACCAATCACCTTGCCGTGGAGTTGTTGAACAGTTATCTGAAAACCGATCCACGCCACATTCCCTACGGGGGCGCTGGCCCTATATTTATTGATCTCATTGCGGGCAGGCTGGACTTCACGGTTCAATCAACACCGATAGCCGGCAGCCATATAGACGCCAAGTCCGTCAAACCCATTGCTGTGACATCAAAGCAACGTATCAAGAAGTATCCCGATCTCCCGACCGTGGCGGAGTTTGTGGGACAAGACTATGAAATCGTGACTTGGTACGGCTTGAGTGGCCCAAAGGGAATGCCACAGGACATCACAGAAAAAATCAGTAGTGCGGTAAAGAAAGCCCTTTCTGACCCCAAGTTCGCCCAGCTCCTGCAATCGATGGATGCCGACGCCATGCACATGGGGCCGCAACAGTATTCTGATTTTATCGATGTCGAATCCAAAAAATGGAAGACATTGAATCTGAAGAAGGAATAAGCCCGCCACCCCATGCCCAGACCAACAATGCCCGCACTTTCAACCCACCCATCCCCTATGGTCAGCTCATGAGGAAGCCTTGAATAATTCGAGCGGCAAGCATGCGCCATGGATCGGGATGGGGTGCAAGGCGCAAAGCACAGCGATAGCCGTAGCCATCGCGGACATTTGCAACGCCGCAGACCGCCAGATTCCGGGGACACATGCGGCGCGGTGAATTGTTCAGAGCTTCCTTAAGGAAATAGCCATCGAATCAAGATCTTCCATATGCATTCCCACAGTGCTGAACTATCTGTTTGAGCGGTGACATGACCATACTTGAGGAAATCGCCCGTTGGTGCAGCCAGGCTTCGCTCCCGCAAGAAGGCATTGCGCGGGAACGCAGCCGAAATGCCATTATCGATACCTTGGCATGCATGTTTGCGGGCGCCGATGACCCGGTGACTCAATGCGCACGTGCCGCGGCCCGTCATTGGGGACGAGGCCAGGCAAGTGCCCTTCGCTTGACAGAGGGCTTGCCTGCGGCGAGCGCGGCCTTTGTCAACGGCACCGCGGCGCACGCCTTGGATTACGACGATATTTTCCCGCCATCCAACAACCATGCGAGCGCTGTGCTGGTTCCGGCTCTGCTGGCGCTGGGCGAGGAACAGCAGTCCAGCGGCAGAGACGTCATCGACGCCTATATCGTGGGGCTGCAGGCAATGTCACTGATTGGCCGTGGCGTCATGCGTTCCCATTACGAGATAGGTTGGCACACCACTGCCACCATCGGGCTGATTGGCACGGCGGCGGCTTGTGCCCGCTTGCTAAAACTGTCTCCCGAACAGACGGGGCACGCCATCAGCATCGGAGTGACCATGGCCAGCGGGCCAAAAGTCCAGTTCGGAACGATGGTAAAAGCAGCACATGCGGGCCTGGCTGCGCAACAGGCGGTACAGGCGGCACAAATGGCGCAGGCCGGCATGGCGGGTAGCGCGCATGCGCTTGATGGGAAATTCGGCTTGCTATGGTTGCAGGGCGGCGAACAGGCAGCGGGTTGGGAGCGCGATAGAGGCCGCGTCGAAAGCATGCCTCTGGCCATAGCGACCGGGGGTCTGCTTACCAAACGTTTCCCCTGCTGTGGCTCATCTCATCGCATTCTTGATCTTCTAATTGAAGTCATGGCCGAACGGCATTTGGCCGTTGAGGACATCAACAATATTGAAACCCACATAGGGCACGGCAATGCGCTGAACCTCATGTATGACCAGCCCAAAACCGGCATGGAGGCCCGCTTTTCCATGCCTTATGCCGTGGCGCTTGCCTTAAGGCATGGAAGACCACGTATACAGGACTTCACGGACGACGCCGTTTTGCGGTCCGACATCCGGGCGCTGTTCCCGCTTGTCACGGTGATTCCCCATCCTCCCCAAAAGGGCGAAACGGAACCTGCGCTCTTGCCCCATCGCTTGGTGATTCGCATGCGAGGCGGTGTCGTGTACGAACGTGCTCGTCTGCACCCCGTTGGCAACATTCTCGAACCTTTATCATCACAAGATCTCCAGACCAAGTTTGATGATTGCTGCCGCGCGGTGCTGTCGGAGGAACAGGCTGAACAACTGCTCCGGCGGTGCCTGGCCTGTGATGCCGAACAGCCGATCCGTCTTTTGACCGAACATCTCCCGTTAGCACACACTTTCTCGGAGCGCTTATGACCGACTCAGCATTCTCGCCTTCCCAGCTGCTATCCAGAAAAATATTGGCAGACCTATGGTCCAGAGCGGAGCTCCCGGATGAGGCCTTGGAATGCGTTACGCTCGTCGGGGCGGATCCTGTATTTCCCTCATCCTTCCGCGTCGGTCTGGCCGCCCAGACAACAGTCGCCGCGGCGGCCCTGGCGGCGTGCGAGCTTGGCGTCACGCGCGGTATGGAGCGGCAAGGCATCGGCGTCGATATGGCACATGCGGCTTGCGAATGCTCGGGGTGGTACAGCCTGGATGGGGTGTATTCGGACCCTTGGAATCCGTTCACCGGCTTATACCCTTGCAAGACTGGCTGGGTGCGGGTGCATGCGAACCTGCGTCATCACCGGGAAGGCTTCTTGAGGCTGCTCGGCCTTGACCCGGACACGGCCGAGCGTGCCGCCGCAGAGGCGCAGACACGTCAATGGCCGGCTATTGAACTGGAGACCCGGCTGGCTGAAAGCGGTTTAGTGGGTACGGCGCTGCGCAGCTTTGATGAATGGGATGCCACGCCGCAAGGCCAGACTATCGCGCAGTTGCCGCTTTTCACCATCAAGAAAATAGGCGACGCCGCCCCCCAGGCTCTACCCGCCCTCGGGCCTGAAGACAAGCCCCTGACCGGAATACGGTATCTGGACTTGACCCGGATTCTTGCCGGCCCGATCGCCGGGCGAGCCATTGCCGCTTACGGGGCGGATGTTCTTTTACTCAATGCGCCTTATCTTCCCAATATCGAAGCTATCGTCGACACCAGCCGCGGCAAACTGTCCGCTCATGTGGATCTCAAGACGGATGACGGCAAAAAGGCCTTGCGCGAACTGCTGCAACAGGCCCATGTCATGGTTCAGGGCTATCGTCCGGGGGGCCTGGAGCAATTGGGTTTCGGCCCGAAAGAGGCGGCGAAACACCGCCCAGGCATCGTTTATGTGACGCTTTCGGCCTTTGGCAACAAGGGTCCTTGGGCTGGGCGCCGTGGCTTCGATTCACTTCTGCAAACTGCGATGGGGTTCAACATAGCGGAGCAGGAAGCGTTTGGCGCCGACAGCCCCAAACCCATGCCCATGCAGATACTCGACGAATCCACGGGCTACCTCATCGCCATGCTGGTCAGCACCGTGCTGCGGCGCCAGCAGATCGAAGGCGGAAGCTGGCATGTGGAAGTGTCGCTCGCACAGACTGCGCGGTGGTTCCGTTCGCTGGGGCGAATTAGCGAAGGCGTCGAAATTGGCAAGCCGGATATCACACCTTATCTGGAAACTTCAGATTCGGGTTATGGGCAGCTTCAAGCGGTACGCCACAGCGCCATTCTATCCAGAACACCCGCCGGCTGGGAGCGGCCCTCCATGCCGCCGGGAAGCCATCCCGCCTGCTGGCCGCCGCACTGACCGTCATCGCGTCGCAGGGTGGCGGCGACGACGATGCTGACCCGACCTTATGGATTGGGCTGCCGGATGGTGGGGATTCCATCGTTTCGCCAAGCCACATCAGCGATCAAGGCGAGGCAGGAGGCTTGCCCCGGGCCAGCGGCCCGAAGCGACCAGATGTTCAATGGTCTGATCCATTACTGTTCGTGCCGCCAGTGCGCACGAAGACAGCTCGCTTTCAGACAGGCTGGCAAGATAAATCCTGCGGAATGCTTGTTCGTCGACCAACTCAACAGAAGACATGCCCAGTGCTGTTGCCCGTCGCATCGCCGAGCCAGGGTGGATAGAGGCGGCAATACCTGTCGAGGTGAGTTCCATGAGCAGATCAAGGCCGTTGATCTCTTGAACGACGTGAAGCTGGTTGCCTACCTCTGTGTAGAGTTTATTGACGTGCTCTCGCAATCCGTGGGTTTGGCCAGGAAGAATGAGCGGAAGCCCGCTCAGCTGGGAAATCTTGACATGCTTGCCACAGGGGAACCCAGGCATGTCCGGCCGGCCAAAGAGAAACAACCGCTCGTCCAGCAATGGCATTGCATGCCATCGCGTGGAAACGAACTCCTCGACGTGAACTGCGATGTCGATCTGGCGCGTATTCAACATCACGGACAGGCTGGTTGACAGGCTCTCGGCGACTTTCACCTGTATGCGAGGGTACCTGCGCCTCATTTCCTCGATGAAGGGCAGGCCAACGACTGTGGAAACCGAAGGCAGCAGGCCGACGCTGACCTGCCCGACGATACGGCTGCTTTGTGCCGCCAGGACGGCGGCATCGGCATGCCTGAGAGTGAGGTGCGCCTGCCTCATGAATGCCGTGCCGGCGTGGGTCAGTGTGACCCCCGAAGAGGTGCGCTGGAGCAGCAGCGTTGAAAGTTCGCTTTCCAGGTTGCTGATCTGCCGGCTCAGGGCCGATGGGGCTATGCCGATCTCGCCGGCAGCTCGATTGATGCTTCCGAGTTCCGCCACGCGAACCAAATAACGAAGCTGCTTCAGCTCCATGGTTGCTTGCTCCCTGATCGTAAAGCAATGATGGATAAGGTTGGTAACATGGCTTGGCACTCATTTCTGCAATGATTGGCGGGCGCGGGTGAGAGGCTGGCCCGGCACTCGCATGCGTGTAGTATGCGCGCAGTTTCTCACTCTGTGGTTCTTCTCAATGCCGTTGATGGGTTGTTCGAAGATTGTGATGTCTGAAGTCCTGGGCACCACCAGGACGTTTGGAAGGGAAACGCCCATGGACAACGGTTTCCTCCCCTCCTGAGCACCACGCATTCGCCGCATGTGCAGACATATGGAAGTTTTCGAGTTTATTCTTGGGAAGCTCTGAACAAGTCGAGCGGAAAGCAGGCACGGTGGGTGGGGATGTAATGCGAGGCGCAAAGCGCAGTCATAGCCGTAGCTATCTCGAGCATTTGCAATGAAGCAGAACGCCCGAATCCACAGATGCATGCGGCGCGGTGACTTGTTCAGAGCTTCCCTTGTTATTCGCAGCGTATAAAATCAATGGAGAAAGCAGAATCTGTATTTTCCGAGTTCCGCTTTGGATGAAAACAAACCGCTGAAAACCATGCCCCGATGCTCAGTAGTGTTCCGGAAAGCTGTTCTCTGACTCAGGAAATCGGAACGAAACGGAATCCACCACCATTTTCTTTTTTAATCGTTCCGAAAGGACAACCCGGAAAATGAGCAGGCAGAAGCATTGCATTGGTGTCAATGCATTGATGCAGTAGCTGGAGCCTGCTTCGACTACCCTGCTCTTTGTCATCGTCCACGTTGCATAGAATTTCCGGATAGAGCAATTGCAGTTTATGATGTATGACATCACCGCTGATGAGCGCTTTGCGCCCATCGCTCTGGAGATTGATGACATAATTCCCTGGGGTGTGACCCGGGCACGGTTGAAGCCAGATTCCAGAATCCAGTTCGTAGTCATTCTCCACAAGCAGGGCTTTGTCAGCCCGCACGACGGGAGAAACGCTATCCTCGAAAGCAAGCGTATTGTTGTTGACCACCCCCGACTCTGCCACTTGCCTCCAATGTTCGTACTCCATGCGTGAAATAATATATTTCGCATTCGGAAATGTCGGCACCCAGCTCCCGTTTACAAGCTGTGTGTTCCAACCTACGTGATCCCAATGCAAATGTGTGCACATCACGTAATCTATGTCCTCAGGCCGTAAACCCGCCTTGGCCAGCACACCAAGGTATCCAGTGGTGCGTTGGTGAAAATCCGGACGAAAACGCCTGTCTTTATGGTCGCCGCAGCAAGTGTCTATGAGGACGTTGAAGCGTCCTGTTCGCACGGCGAACGAATGCATGCTCAGGATCAACCGGTTGTCTGTCGTCAGGCTCCCTGGTTCAAGAATTTGCTGTGCAAAATTTACCATTTCGAGAGTCAGACCGGAAAAAAATCTGGTCGCAAGGTCAAACTCTCTTGTCTGCTCATGAACATGAGAGACCTGAAAATTCCCAATATTTACCGAATAAACCATCATTCATCACCAGAAGTTCATCATCAGAGTCAAGCGCCGAAGCCCGCACCCACCTCTTCTCACCACATCCACTATCACAGACAAATCGGGTGGTATTAAATTCCGCCCCTATTGGTCTGTAAAGGAAAATGTATTATTCTCTGCCAGATGTTGACCGGATACGCTGTTACGATCAGCGACGCCCAAGCTTTACAACGCCGCCGCCGACTCTCGCTCCTTTGCATAACGTGCCGCATTCAGCCCCGCGATACGGCCGAAGACGGTACCGATCGCCATGCCGATACCACCGGTATATCCTTGGCCCAGAATATTGCCCGCCATCATTTCACCTGCGACAAACAGGTTGGGGCTCGGTTCATTGTCAAATCTTACCGCCGCCGTCTCATCAGTCTGGAGCCCAAGATAGGTAAACGTCACCCCTGGCTTAAGTGGAAAGCCATAGAATGGCGGCTCAGTGAGCGGGGCCGCCCAGTGGGATTTGGATGGCGTCAAGCCTTCCGTATGGCAATCATCGAGTCGTGTGTGATCGAAGGTTGTTCCTTGGCATGCGCTATTAAAGGCCGTGACCGTCATTTCCAATACTTCCGCCGGAATATCCAGTTTTCGGGCCAATTCGCCGACGGAGTCAGCCGACGTTCCAGGAAATACAGGCGGCATGAAGCGGCCGATGGCCTTGCTGTCAATAATGGACCAAGCCGTCTGGCCCGGCTGATGCGCTACCAGCCGCCCCCAGATGGCATACCGTTTGGGCCAGAAATCTTCGCCTTCATCATAAAAACGCTCACCGTCACGATTGACGACGATGCCCAGGGGCACGCAATCGATGCGAGTGCAGATGCCCCCGTCGTACAGGGGCGCCCTGGCATCAATCGCCACCATATGGGCTTGTGTCGGATCACCGATCTGGTCCGCGCCGGATTCAATCATGTGTTTCAGCAGGACACCCTTGTTGAACTGCGTTCCCCGGATAAGGAACTGCGTGGCTGGACGCTCGCCTCGCTCATTCTCGCCCCAAACCTCGTCCAGCCATTCACGGTTCGATTCAAACCCCCCGGCGGCCAGCACACAACTACGGGCTTCGATGCGCTCGCCGCTTTCGAGGATGGCCGCAACGAATCGCCGGCCCTCGCGCTCTATACTGGATACGGGTGAATCGTAACGGACCTTCACACCCAGACTTATGGCGCTGTTGTAGTACGCATTCACCAGCGCTTTTCCACCTCCCATGAAGAAGGCATTAGTGCGCGCCAGATGCAGAGTGCCAGAGAGCGAATTCTGGAAGTGCACACCATGCCTGCGCATCCATGGCCTGCAAGTTGCCGTCTGGCGAATGACAAGGCGCGCAAGAAACTCATTGGTCTTTCCCCCTGTCACTTTGAGAAGATCCTGCCAGTACTCTTCTTCGGGATAACTTTCGACCAGAACATCCTGGGGTTCATCATGCATGCAACGCAGGTTTCGTGTGTGTTGGGAGTTGCCGCCTCTCCACTCCTTGGGCGAACTCTCAAGCAACAAGACTTCAGCGCCTTCTTCGCTCGCGCGCAGGGCAGCGCACAGCGCGGCGTTTCCACCACCGATCACAAGTACGTCAATCACTTCTTCTCTCCACGCCAAGCTGGTTTTCGTTGGCAAGCATTCAATCCGCGCCAAGACCTTTGCTGTCCGGCATGCGCTTCTCAATGGAATTCTTCAACAGTGCAGCACTGCGGAAAATGCCGTGCGCGAACTTTCCATAAGGCATGGTCAGGAAAAATGCCATCACGACGCCCAGATGAACCGCCAACAACAGGCCCATCCATTGAGTTTCCCGAAAAGCCATCAGCAGCAAGCCTGTGAAACTCGTCAGGAACAACAAAACAATAAAACCGCGATCCATACCTTTCTGGGATGCATCGCCATGATCGGGATGCCGCTTCATATTCAATATGAACAGCCCCGCCGGCCCGATCAACAAACCGATTCCGCCCAGCGTGCCCAGGATGACAGGCAAGCTCAGATAAGGGTAAGGCGCCTGCCAGCCGAAAATGTAGTGATACAAAGTGGCTACACTCGTGGCGGCAAAGCAGAGCAGGAAGCCGTAAAAAGTGAAATGATGGAAGTAACGCCGCTGCAGCGTGAAGCGATTGTCACTCTCGTTGCAGCCCTCTCCGTGCCCGCCATCAAGATATGTGAGCGTCAAGACATCGGCTGTTGCCTCCAGTGCCGCCGGTGATGATTTCGCAGACCGGCCGCCGTGAGTGCCAGCAGTGGTTTTCCAAAACCGGGCCACTCCGATACCCAGCGCCAGGATGGCAAAAAGAAAGACGATACCAAAAACGGCCACCAGCAGATTGTGCGGAAATATGGCGTAGAAATCACCTTGAAGAGGCTCATGCAGAAGCGAGCCGTTCATAGCGACCGCCAGCACGAGAAAACCTGCCAGCCCTCCGGCAAGCGCAAGCGCAACCGTCAATGCATTTTTCTCATAGAGACGCCCAAACCCGCTAGGCCACGCATATTCCACATAGGTTGTCTTGCGCACCTCTGCCAGGGTGCGGGGAACATTCACCTTGAACTCATGTGGATCGGCATACTGACAGGCATGCAGGCAGGCGCCGCAGTTATGACACAGGTTGGCAAGATAGTGGATATCGTGCTTAACGAAGTCCAGCCGGCGTGTCATCGCCGGGAACACCGCACAGAACCCCTCGCAGTAGCGGCAAGAATTGCATATGGTCAATATGCGTTCCGCCTCACGCTCATCTCTGGTAAGCCCGGGAACAACCAGGGGAACGGTGCACTCGGGAACATCCGCCATCTCTTTCTCAATGCAACGTGCGCTCATCAATCGTCTCGCTTGGGAAATGGATATCTATACCGGTTTGAGTAACATGCGCGGGAACTGCCGACAGGTGACGGTTCCCGCGTACCTCCGTTACTGCCGTGTATCAGGCTGCGCGCAGCTCAGGAGTCTGATCCGCCGCCTTCAGCGTGCCGATCAGCTCAGCCACATTGCCTTCGTTTTCCAGATTCATCAAGCGCGCAGACAGATCGGCACTGATATCGCTATCCGTCCTGACCATGCTGACCAGACCTTCGAACTTGGCTGCCATTTCCTCGGCAGTCAGCGGGTTCGAAGGCTCGCCTTTGGGTTCAGGCTGATCGTGGCGCAGTACACGGCCGTCCTTCAGCTTGAGTTCGATGGCCGCCTGGCGGCCCGTGAAGCCGTAAGCGGGCTCATTGATCAGCGTCACCCGAGTGCCGGCGGCTTCATGAATCGCCTGATTATTAAAGCCATCCCAGTACTCCTGCAGACCGTTACGGCCTTGTTCAAGCGCCAGCGACACGCCGAACTCCGTGCTGCCCATCGCCGCGTTCAGATTGGGGGCCTTGGGCTTGGAGGCTTGGCGGATCGACAGTTCGCACATGCGTACGTCGATTTTCTCAACATCCTCCAGGCGAACTCCTTCGTTGTAGAAATGCTGAGCCAGGTCAATGGGGCCATGTGCATAACGGCAGGCGGCATGCGGCTTGAAGCCCACTTCCATGATGACGAAGTTTTCCCCCAGCCCCTCCAGAAGATCGGACACACGGATGTCTTCGCAATAGGCATTGAAGAAGCCTTCCTTGCACTCCAGGGCCTTGCGGGGACCCACAAAACCCTGGCTGACCATGACGGCGGCCAAGGTTCCGTTCAGAGCCGATTTGCCGGGGCTGAACGGCTTAGCCATGCAGGGGTCATCGAGATACGACTGGATTCCGGCAGATTGCATCGCAGCAAGACCCAGTGCGGAAGCAATGCCCTCAGCATCGCAACCCAGCAGTTTTGCGCCGCCCGCCGCCGCTCCGAACAGCGAGACCGTGCCCGTGGTGTGGTAGCCGCGGCTACGATGGCCCGGATTGATGGCCTTGGCGATACGCACAGCGACCTCATATCCGGCCACGAGGGCGGTGATCACCTCGCGACCGCTTTTCCCGTGTGCTTCCGCCAGGGCCATGATGGATGGAATCATGACTGAGCCACCCTTGATCAGCCCGGAACCATGGGCGTCGTCTAGTTCGACACCGTGCCCCATCATTGCATTGCACATCGCCGCCCAGGGCGCTGGCGCCTTGAATCCGTAACCGATCACCGTCGACTCCGGAGTACCGCCCCAGGAACGCACGATCTCCACGACACGCCGGGCAGGCTCGCTGATGGCGGATGCTGCGATCTGATTTCCCAACCCGTCACGAATGATGAGCTTGGCCTTTTCCACGACTTCGACAGGCAAGTCCTCGTATTTCAGATCGTGTACCAGTTGCGCAAAGCGCTGAGTCAGGCCTTCAAGCTGCCTGCTGGTTTCTTCGTTCATGCTCATATTCATATCCTCTGGATAAAAAGTATCAAAATCAATAGGAGTATCTAATACTACTACCTTAATAAAAATCCGTCAATCATTGTCAGGCGCCTGCCCTTGCGAATGAGAGATTGAAATAGGAAAGGCGTGTGCCGGTGCAGCCCCGGACGCCCTTCCTGGGATTCAGGCCACGGTACGCCGTTCCATTCTCATGGATTTGTCCACCTCGGCGGACAGAGTCCGGGTAACCTCATCTTCGTACTGCTGCAGGACCGGATCACCCAGTGATCTGGGATGCGGGAGATCTATCCTGACATCGGCAATGATGGACGAAGGGCGTGAGCCAAAGACGAGCACCCGATCAGCCAGCAACACTGCCTCCATGACGCTGTGCGTGACCATGAGAATTGTCTTGTTGGCTTCTGTCCACAGACTTTGCAAGTCACGAATCATGTAGTTTTTCGTTTGTACATCCAGCGCGCCGAAAGGCTCATCCAGCAGAATGATTTCCGGGTCGTAAGTCAGCGCTCGCGCGATGGCGACCCGCTGCTTCATACCGCCCGACAAGGTGGAGGGATACGCATTCTCGAAACCCGACAAGCCCGCAAGGCGGATCCATTTCTGTGCTCGCCGCTCAGCTTCCGCCTTCGGAATATTCTGGATTTCGGGGCCCAGCGTAATATTCTGCATCACCGTACGCCAGGGATACAGCACGAATTCCTGAAACACCACCCCGCGGTCAGGCCCGGGACCCGTCACAGGCTTGCCATTGATCGTAATACTGCCGCCGGTAATCTGTTCGAAGCCCGCTATCGTGTAAAGAAAAGTTGATTTACCACAACCACTGGGCCCAATGATGGCAACAAACTCGTTCTCATGGATGGCGCATGTCGCATTTTGAATGGCCAGCACGTCCTTGAAGCGCATGCTGACGTCCCGGGCCTCTATTTTTACCTGCTTCACCATTGTGCTGTCTCCAGAGTGTCAGCGCTCCACCTGAACGCCCCATTTTCCAACCGTCATTTTTTCAAAATTCCCCATGATCACGTTCTCGATTACATATCCGAGCAAGGCGATCAGGATAAGTCCGCCATAAATGCTGCGCATATCCATGTACTCGGATGCCTCGTAAATCATGAAGCCCAGACCGAATGAACTTGCCGCCAGCATTTCGGCGGCAATCAGGGCGCGCCATGCATAGCCGCTGCCCAGTTTCACACCGGTAATCAAGTATGGAAGGGTACCCGGCAGGATGACCTTGAAGAACACCTGCATTCGGGATGCTCCCATGGATCTGGCCACCCAGAACAACCTCACGTTCATGTTCTCGATACCCGCGATCACGTTCAGAATGACCTCGAAACTGGCGGCGATGAAAACGATCAGAATGGTTGTGCGGTTATCGATACCGATGAGCAGCAGCAGAATCGGCGTCCAGGCCAGGGTCGGCACCGGCATGAACATGCTCAGCAAGGGTTTGAAGAAGAATCGCCCCCATGTCGTGAGCCCGATCAATATTCCTATGATGGTTCCCAGAACAGTAGCCAGCACCAGACCGGTAAGCAGCCGGAACATGCTGTAATACACATGTCCGTACAGGGAACTGTGCGGCCCCTCCCAGCCGACCTGTCCCACCAGCGATGCAAGAATGGAACTTGGCGCCGGAAACAGAAAATCGCTGATCAGACCCGCGTTCGCAAGCAATTCCCAAAGAAGCAGTGGGGCGCCCAGCGAGATAATGGGAACCAGATAGCGGTCAAAAATACCCTCGCCTTCGGCGGTTGGAGCTAATGCGCGGCTCATACCCCACCTCCCACCTTGGAAGTTCCGTGCCACTTTCTCACGGTTACCCGCTCCAGCGTACCGAACAGGCCATATTCAAGCGCCATGCCGATAACGGCCAGACAGGCAATGCCCACGAACATCGTCGTAACATCCATATATGTCCTTGCGGCAAAAATCATGTACCCCAGACCCGCTCCCAGCGCGGCAAGCATTTCGGCCGCCACAAGTGTGCGCCACGAGTGGGCCATCCCCAGCTTGAGCCCCGAGATCAATGCCGGCAAGGAAGCCGGCAGCAGCACGTTGAAAAAGACGTGCCGGTTGCCGCCGCCCATGCTTCGCACCACCCAGACCGATGGTTTGCTCACAGAACGCACACCCTGAATGGTGCTGTAGAGCACAGGAAAAAAAGCGCCAAGAAAGCAGACGATGATGATCGTCTGATCCCCTTGGCCCAGTGAAACCAGCAGGATCGGCGTCCATGCGACCGCGGGAAGCGGCAACATAAGGCTCAGGATTGGACTGACCCACCGATAAGCTGTCGGGCTGACACCAAGCGCAAAGCCAAGCGGAATCGCAATCAGCAAGCTCAGGCCGAAGGCCGTCAACGCACGGTAGAGACTGGCAATAACATTGTTTACCAACATGCCTTGCCCCGATCCGGAAGACAGCATGAGTTCTAACGCCCGGGTTCCGATCATGGATGGCGACGGAAAGATATTGGCCGCAATCCAGCCCATCCTGACGCATAGCTCCCAAAAGGCGAGAAAGATCAGGATCGGAACGAAGAACTTCACTCCCGTGATGACAGCCCGACCTGTTTTCGACAGATTCCTTTGAGGCACCATGACAGGCGTCTCTTCAGCGATCGAATTTCCGGCAAGTTTCATGAAGCCTCCTCACGGGTTCCTGGCCTTCTGGAGCTCCACCGCCTTCTCATAGAAAGAAGTATTCACCAGAACCTTAAAATCAGGCATGGCCTTGATACGCCCGGCACTGATCATGGGCTCGGCAATGGGAGGCAACTCGTCCAGAAGACGCTCCTCGATCCTGGGATCCACCACGATACGGCTTACCGCAAGTTCCATCGCCTTGGGCTCCATGGCGATCCCCGTTTTTCCAATCTGGGCAGCTATCAGCTCACCAACCTCCTTCGGGTTCGAACTGATGAATTCGGACATATCTATCAAAGACGCAATATACTTGGCCAACCCGTCGGGATTGGATCTGGCATAATCCCTGGATGCCAATATGAAATTCGGACTCTCACTGATTCCCTTCATCGAAATCAACCTCTTTGTCACGCCATTGACTTCCGAGATGGCTACCTGCGGCTCCCATGCCAGGCCGGCATCAACCACACCGCGATTCACCGCCGCCGCAATATCCTCGACTTTCATATTGACAAACTGGAAGTCCGATACGGGCAGATTATTCTTCTGCAGATACACCATAAATGTGCCATGCGCACCCGACCCACTCACCACGCCGATCTTCTTTCCTTTCAGATCATCAATCGTCTTGTAATCGGCATCGGGCCCGACCATCAGGCCATACCGGTCGCCACCGTACTGATTCGCGGCCACAATAAAGAATTTTTCCGGCTGCATCGCCGCCATCGTGACCAGACGGGCGGCACCCCCGGATACCACATCGATACGGCCTGCCAGAAAAGCCTTCAAAGAATCGCCCGCCGAGCTGTACGTCGAAATGTCCGTTTTGAGATCGTAAGGTGCCCCCCAGTCCCTGACCTGATAGAGCACGTCCGTCGGGACAGACTGCAACCCAAGGCGTATAGTCGTTTCTGCCGCAGAGGGCGCCGAAAGCGCTGCCGACAAGGCAAAAACGCTTGCCGCGAAATACCGGATGAAATGCTTTTTCATGTTGTCTCCCCATTCTTTATCTATAGAAACCTAAAAACCGCACACAGAGTAGAAATGGCAACGCGCCATGTCTTGCAGTGCGGCGTAGCGCATCGTTATATTGGAACTCATGGTTCCAGCACCTTCTTTACAGCTTCCAGCTTCTCGCGCGGAACAAACAACTCACCTGCCATAATCAGACGCGCGGTGCGGTTGACGGCGGCACGGCGGATCACCACCTCCCCCGACTCCAATTGCACTTCCGCGCTGACGGACAACACCCCGGAAGCATGACCCAAACGTATATCGCCCGTTGCACCAGGGCGCAAACATCTGTTGACCACAGTTCCCGGAACCTGGCACGCAACAGCCGTGCAAACAGCGCCTGTCACAGCCAGTGCTTTATGAGGTTTCTGCATGGCAAGCTGGCGCACGACCAGATCGACGTCTTCCTGCGCGACCGTAGACTCCCCTGCCGGATAAGATTGCGGGCCGGCAATCATGATCACTCGTGGAATGTTCGGAGTGACCCGGACTGCGTCCTTCGGATCATCGACCAGCCCCAGGGCCACGGCAGCCCAGCCTCTGACCTGCTCCAGCTGCTGCATCAGGTCAGCGTTCGCCTGTATGGCCTGGGCGCTCGCACCGGCATTCGCGTCGATATCCGCCGCCATGACATACACGAAAGGGGTAGCCGCATCGACCAGTGAAACCTCAATGCGACGGCCGGCGACTTCAATCGTGTCCACCGGATTCCCGGTAGGCAGCAATTTTCCCGATACCGAACCGGCGCAATCGCCGAAATCCACAGATACGGTGGCACCCGTACCCGGTACGCCAGGCACGATGGTGCCGCCATTCACACGGGGCGCTCCGCCTTTCACCTCAAAACGCGCGGTCACGACCTGTTTCGTATTGGTCGTGTAAATGCGCACACAGTTTTCTCCTTCCTGCGCCGGTATCAACCCGCGCAGCACGGCAAAAGGGGCAACGGCCGACAGCATATTTCCGCAGTTCCCCCCCGTGGAAACCTTGGCCCTGCTGATATCGACCTGACAAAAGGTGTAATCAAGATCCGCATCGTCACGCTCGGACACCGCAACAATGGCCGCTTTGCTCGTCAGTGGATCAGCGCCGCCAATGCCGTCTATCTGTCTGGAATCCGGAGAACCGTAGGCGGCCAGCAAAAGAGCCGCCCGTTCGGACCAGTCCTGGGGAAGGTCGCTATCCAGAAAAAAGCCTCCACGGCTTGAGCCGCCACGCATATACAGGCAGGGCAGAGAGACTTGTTCTGTATCCCGCTCTATCATCAAGGGCATTACCCATGTCTTCCCGGCGGCGCCGGGAACCTCATCAGTTCTCATATCCACACTGCCTCCTTTGACCCTGCGCCCCCCCCAGCCCCCCTCGAAGGACAGGCTGGCAGGTCGTTGACGAAAAATTTCTCGACCACTACTTCTCCATCTCTTATGAGTAGTATAGAATACTACTACTAAAAATGGCAAGTTAACAATATGGAGAACACCGGATGACTCACTTCGTCCCCCAGTCTTTCCCCCACGGTTTCGACGTTGAAAGACCTGCCTTGCGGCCCCGCACAAAAGGCATGACATCAATCATTGATTTCGGCCCGGACACCTTCGGGTGGACCACCCCGGACGGGCTCTCTTCGTATCTGGATTGTGTGGCGGAGTACATCGACTACGCCAAGATCTACGCAATGAATGCCTTGCTGCTTCCCAAGGGCACCGTCAAGCAGATCATCCACCGCTACCGGGATCACAGCGTCATCCCGTACGCAGGCGGGATTCTGTTCGAGTACGCAGTTCAGAGAGAAGAAATCGACGGCTATATAAGGCACTTGCGCGCGATCGGCATGCCTTTGGTTGAAGTATCCGAGAACTACATCACGCTCAGCGATGAGGAGCGAGAACGCCATATTGACCGACTGAGGCAGTCGGGCTTCAATGTCATTTACGAGTTCGGCCGCAAGAACCCGACCGAAGTCTTCAGTCTGGATATCCTGGAAAACATCATACGCAGCAATATCGATGCCGGCGTGGAACACACCATTATCGAGCAATCCGAGATCGACTATGTTGCGGCGGAAGACCCGGACGTCCTCTCCCAGATCATCGGAAGCTCCTGGTTTGACAAGATCTTCATTGAGGCAAACCCCTACACCTTCCCGAAGGAGCACGTCGGGCTGCTGGATAAATTCGGAGCAGATGTAAACTTGGCAAACATCGCTGCCGATCAGGCCTTGCGCCTTCAAGGGTTAAGATATGGAATAGGCCGTGCAGTGAACTACGCAATCCTTGATCAAGCATAGGTGCAACATGATAACCAACGACTCCGTTCCGTCCCGCGAACAACTTCTCCGAGAACTGCAAGGAATAGGCTTCAGCGACTACGAAGCCAAAGCCTATGTGGCCCTGATTCTCAGCCCCAACTCCACCGCCTACGAAATCAGCAAGGCAGCCACAATTCCCAAGGCAAATTGCTATACAGTGCTGGAAAACCTCAGAAAAAAAGGCGCGGTTCAAGCGGTATCCGAGAACCCGGTAAAGTATGTGGCCGTCGACCCGCAAAAATATTTCAATCAGGTCGCGGTAAGTACCCAGTTACGCTGCGAAAAGCTGCAGGATAGCCTGAGCCGTATTGCCGTATTGCCACAAGAAGAGCTGGTATGGTCGCTGAACGACAAAAACTCGGTTCAGATTCAGATCGGAAAAATAATCGACTCCGCCACGGATCACCTTTGGATCAAAGCATCCGACACCACTCTTACCCCTCACAAGGAAGCGCTGCGCGAAGCCGTATCGCGAGGGGTAAACGTGTTGATCGTATTATTCGGGAAAAGCATAGAAGAATTCGACCTCGGGAAAAATTCAAAGGTATATTTACACGAAGGCAACGGCATTCCGGTCGGTATTGCGCATACACTCATCACGATAACCCGGGATTTCCAGGAAATGCTGGTCGCGGAAGTTGGCGTCAACTCTTACGGCTCATACACAAAGAACCGCCCCATCGTGAATATGGCCGACTCACTCATACGCCATGAAATCTATTTCGCCGAAATCTTCAAGGAACTCGGCGAAGAGATTGACGAAAAATTCGGCCGCGCCCTCTTCAAGCTGCGGCAGAAGTATCTTCCGAAGCCTCAGGCCAAAGCACTCGAAAAACTGCTTCAAACGGAAGAGCTCAAGGCTTGAACCCTATCTTGGTTGTCCCTGGATGAGTATGCGGTCGGGCTTCAGGGAAGTTTAATACCGCGACCCAACGCCAAACCGTTAGGTAGTCAAGGCGTTCTATCGCGGACACGGACCGAAATCTTATCAAACCGGCGAACCAGCGGTCTGAATCGCCGCCGCTTACTTCCCGCAAAGTACGCGGCTGCGCACTTGTTCTCGCCGTAGCGGGTACTCCAGTATCGTAACCAGGCTGTCCGGCATCATGACCACCGGTTCCGATGATCGTGACCACCTTCGCGGTGGCTGGCGGGAAAAAATACCGCCAGAAAACATGACTCTCAACGACCCAGCTGGACGCAAAAGGACAGCAAAAAGCCCGCACAAGCAATACTTATGCGGGCCCTGGGACTTTACTGCACTGATCTGGATAATGAAATGGCGGACAGGGTGGGATTCGAACCCACGGTACGCTTGCACGTACGCCTGATTTCGAGTCAGGTACATTCGACCACTCTGCCACCTGTCCGCGAATCTTCGCCGCGGTTCGACCGCGGGCCGGGCCATCGAAGGCCGGCAAATCACATGCCAAAAGCGAAGATCCGGGACTATAGCAGATTTCTTGCGGCCGTGCATGGAAGGGGCCGCGGCCTTCCCTTGAACATACCCGGTAGCAACCGTTGCGCTTGTGTAGCAGCATCCCGGCCCCTGGTTGCTTTTGGAAGCTTTTCCGGTGTCGCGGCCAACAATTGTGAAACCGTTAATCGATCACAATAGGCTGAACGATCAAACTGAAGGGGTACGCCATGAAACGCATGCTGATGCTGGGGCTCGTGCTGGCCACCGGCCTGTTTACCACGGCGGCCAGAGCCGATGTCGATATCCGTATCGGCATCGGCGTGCCGGGCGTCGTGATCGGCACCGACCGGCGCCACCACCACTATCACCCGCCGGCCCGCCATTACCACTACGCGCCGCCCGTGGTGTATTACTACCCGGAAAAGGTCTACCGCAAGCCCCACAAGCACTACAAGGGCAAGCATGCGCACCGGCACGCCCCCAAGCAGGTGCACAGGGGCTACCGCCAGGGGCCGCCGCCCCATGCCAGGGCGCACGGTCACTGGAGCCGTTGAACGGCCGGGGCGGAGCCCCGGCCCATGCAGGGGTTTACAGGCCTATGGCCGGATGACTTCCTGGCCGCCCATATAGGGGCGCAGCGCCTGGGGCACGACAACGCTGCCGTCGGCCTGCTGGCCGTTTTCGAGCACGGCCACCAGGCAGCGGCCCACCGCCAGCCCGGAACCGTTCAGCGTATGGACGTATTCCGGCTTGCCCTTGCCGGCACGGAAGCGCGCTTGCATGCGGCGCGCCTGGAAGGCTTCGCAATTGGAAATCGACGAGATCTCGCGCCAGGTATCCTGCGCCGGCAGCCAGACTTCGATATCGTAGGTCTTGGCGGCGCCGAAACCCATGTCTCCCCCGCATAGCAGCACGACCCGATAAGGCAGTTCCAGCGCCCGCAGCACGGCTTCGGCGTGCCCCACCATTTCTTCCAGCGCCTCGTAGGAGCGTTCGGGATGCACGATCTGCACCATCTCGACCTTGTCGAACTGGTGCTGGCGGATCATGCCGCGCACGTCGCGCCCGCCGCTGCCGGCTTCGGAGCGGAAGCAGGGTGTATGCGCCGTCAGCCTGGTGGGCAGCTCATCGGCTGACAGAATGCTGTCGCGCACGGAAGCGGTCAGCGTGATCTCGGAAGTGGAAATGAGATAGAGGTCTTCGCGTTCCTCGTCGCCGTCTTCGTCGGCGCCGCCCTTGGTCACCGAGAACATGTCGTCCTTGAACTTGGGCAGCTGGCCAGTGCCCAGCAGCGTGGACGCATTGACGATGTAGGGGGTGTAGCATTCCTGGTAGCCATGCTTGCCGGTATGCAGGTCGAGCATGAACTGGGCCAGCGCCCGGTGCAGGCGGGCCACCTGCCCGCGCAGCATCATGAAGCGCGACCCCGACAGTTTGCGCGCGGTCTCGAAATCCAGCCCCAGCGGTTCGCCCACCGCGACGTGGTCGCGGGTCTCGAAACCCTGCGGCGGCGGGTTCCCCCGGGCATCCGCCCGCATGCCGGCGGGCAGCCACCGCCGTACTTCCACGTTGTCGTCGCTGGATTCGCCCGCCGGCACGCTTTCGTGCGGCAGATTGGGCACCGTCAGCAGCCAGTCGGACAGTTCGCGCTGGACCGCGCCCAGGCGGCTTTCGAGCTGCCTGAGCTGGTCGGGTATGGCCTGCGATTCGGCCAGCACGGCGGACGCGTCTTCGCCGCGCGACTTCAGCTGGCCGATCTGTTTGGCCAGGGCATTGCGGCGCGCCTGCAGGGCTTCGGTTTCCACCTGCACGGCCTTGCGTTCAGCCTCAAGGCGGTTGAAACGTTCCGTATCGAAGGAAAGCCCACGCAAGGAAAGCGCCTTGAGAACGGTGGGCAGGTCTTTGCGAAGCAGATTCTGGTCTAGCATGGAGGAGTCAGGAAAATTCGGACGAGCCGAGGTGGGTGAGAGGGAACGGCGGGCCCGCTGGAACGGCGCGGCAGCCGCTTCAGCGGCGCCCGCCCCGCTGTTCGTCCAGTTCGCGGAGAAAAGCCAGTTTCTGCTGGATTTTACCTTCCAGGCCGCGATCTGTCGGCGCATAGAAGGTGGCATCCAGCCCGTCGGGGAAATACCGCTCGCCGGCGGCATAGCCATGGGGTTCGTCATGGGCATACCGGTATTGGCTGCCATGCCCGAGATCCTTCATCAGCTTGGTGGGCGCATTGCGCAAATGCAGGGGCACCGGCGCGCTGCCGTGCTGTTCGGCATAGCGACGGGCCGACTTGTAGGCGGTATAGAGCGCGTTGGATTTGGCTGCGCAGGCCAGATAGACCACGGCCTGCGCCAGCGCGAGTTCCCCTTCCGGGGACCCCAGCCGCTCGTAGATGTCGGCGGCGTTCAGCGCCAGCTGCGTCGCACGGGGATCGGCCAGCCCGATGTCTTCGACCGCCATGCGCACCAGGCGGCGGGAAAGGTAGCGGGGGTCCGCGCCGCCGTCGAGCATGCGGCAGAACCAGTACAGCGAAGCATCCGGGTCGGAACCGCGCACCGCCTTGTGCAGCGCGCTGATCTGATCATAGAAGGCGTCGCCGCCCTTGTCGAAGCGGCGCAGGCTCTGCGACAGGGCCGTTTCCAGCCAGGCCGGGTCGACGACCTGGCGGCCGGCGTTGCGGGCGGATTCGGCCACGATCTCCATGGCATTGATCAGCCGCCGCGCATCGCCGTCGGCCCAGCGCGCCAGTTGCTCGCGGGCGTCGGCCTCGAAGGACAGGGGCTGCTGCCCGGCTTCGGCATTGATCACGGCGAGCGCCCGGTCGACGAGCTCGGCCAGTTGCTCGAAGTTCAGGGCCTCAAGGACGTACACCCGCGCCCGCGACAACAGTGCGGAATTCACCTCGAAAGACGGGTTTTCGGTGGTGGCGCCGATGAAGGTGAACAGCCCGCTTTCGACATAAGGCAGAAAGGCGTCCTGCTGGGCCTTGTTGAAACGATGGACCTCGTCGACGAACAGGATGGTGCGCCGGCCCCGCGACTGCGCGACCTGGGCCGCGACGACGGCTTCGCGGATGTCCTTGACGCCGCCCAGCACGGCGGAAATCGCGATGAACTGCGCATCGAAGCCTTCGACCATGAGGCGCGCCAGAGTGGTCTTGCCCACCCCCGGCGGCCCCCAGAAGATCATGGAATGCGGCCGCCCGGACTCGAAAGCCACCCGCAGCGGCTTGCCCGGCCCCAGCAGATGTTCCTGGCCCACGACCTCGTCCAGCGTGGCCGGCCGCATGCGCTCGGCCAGGGGCGCATGCGCGGAGCCGTCGCCCACGGCGCGGAACAGATCATCGCGGTCATTCATTGCCATGCCCGCCTACTGCATCCTCACGACATCCACGTCCGGCGGGATCTCGAAGGCAAAGGCATCGGGCGGAAGCGCCGGGTTCGGCACGATGCCGGTCAGTTCGATGCGGGTGGTCTGGCCGAAGGCGTCGAGCAGGTCCAGCCGGGCGGGCATGCCCTTGGAAAAACCGATATCCACATGAGCGAACCCAGCGTCGGCGCCACGAGGGCGGGCGCGCAGCCACAGCAGGCCGTCGCGGTCATCGAGATTGGACAGTTCGAAGGATTCTTCCAGGCTGCCAGAACCGAAGAGTATGGCCGCCGGCGATGCGCCGATGGATTGATCCACCGGCCTTTCGGTGACCTGGGCGAGATCGGGGTCATACTGACGCAGCACCTCGCCATCAGACACCACCAGCTGTTCATACGGCTTCAGGGTATGCCAGCGGAACCGGCCCGGCCGCTGGAAGGAGAATTCGCCCTGCTGGGCCTGCCGCGGCGGGGCGTCGCCCGCCCGCTGGGTGAACGACCCGGTGGCCGAACTGACTTCCGTCACGAAGCGCTGCAGCTGGGAACGGGCATCATCGGCGGCGGCCGGCACCCAGGCGAGCGCCAGCGCGGCCGCCGCCAGCCATTTCCAGCCCTTGCCCGCCAATGCGGCGATTCCCGCCTCAGTCATCATCATTGCCCGCCTTGTTCGCCTGTACGAGGATTTCACGATTGCCATTGGCCTGCATGGGCGATACCAGGCCGGCCTGTTCCATTTGTTCGAGCAGGCGCGCGGCGCGGTTGTAGCCGATCCGCAGATAGCGCTGGACCGAGGAAATGGAAGCCCTGCGGTTCTTGAGCACCAGCTCGACCGCCTGATCGTACAGCGGGTCGGATTCCGCGTCTGTAAATCCTGTAACCGAACCTACACCGTCGCCGGTCTCGCCTTCGCCGGCGCCTTCGAGCAGGCCATCGACATAGTTGGGCTCGCCCTGCTCTTTCAGTGCATCGACCACACGGTGCACCTCGTCATCGTGCACGAAGGCACCGTGCACACGAACGGGCAGGCCGGTGCCGGGCGGCATGTAGAGCATGTCGCCCAGGCCCAGCAGGGTTTCGGCCCCCATCTGGTCGAGAATCGTGCGGGAGTCCACGCGCGAGGAAACCTGGAAGGCGATGCGGGTCGGGATGTTGGCCTTGATAAGGCCGGTGATGACATCCACGCTGGGACGCTGGGTGGCCAGCACCAGATGGATGCCCGCGGCGCGCGCCTTCTGCGCCAGCCGGGCGATCAGTTCCTCGATCTTCTTGCCGACCACCATCATGAGGTCGGCCAGTTCGTCGATGACGACCACGATGAAAGGCAGCGTGGTGAGCGGCTCGGGCGCATCGGGCGTGAGCGAGAAAGGATTCGGAATGGTTTCGTCGCGCTTCTGCGCTTCCCGGATCTTGGCGTTGTAGCCGGCGAGGTTGCGCACGCCCAGCTTGCTCATCAGGCGATAGCGCTTTTCCATTTCGGCCACGCACCAGTTCAGGGCATTGGCCGCCTGGCGCATGTCGGTCACCACGGGCGCCAGCAGATGCGGAATGCCTTCGTAGACGCTCATTTCCAGCATCTTGGGATCGATGAGGATCATGCGCACCTGGGAGGGATCGGCCTTGTACAGCAGGGACAGGATCATGGCGTTGATGCCCACCGACTTCCCCGAGCCGGTGGTGCCCGCCACCAGCAGGTGCGGCATCTTGGCAAGGTCGGCCACCAGCGGGTTGCCGGCGATGTCCTTGCCCAGCGCCAGTGTGAGCAGCGAAGAATTGGCGTGGTAGACCTGCGAACCGATGATCTCGGACAGGCGCACGACCTGCCGCTTGGGATTGGGCAGTTCCAGGCCCATGAGGTTCTTGCCGGGTATGGTCTCGACCACGCGGATGCTGACCAGGCTCAGTGCGCGGGCCAGGTCCTTGGCCAGGTTCACGATCTGGCTGCCCTTGACGCCGGTCGCCGGTTCGATTTCATAGCGGGTGATCACGGGGCCGGCCTGCGCCGAAACCACGGTCACCTTCACCCCGAAGTCGGAAAGCTTTTTTTCGATGAGGCGCGAGGTGAATTCGATGGTGTCCGCCGTCACGGTTTCGATCGAGCCGGTGGGCGCGTCCAGCAGACCGATGGCGGGCAGGTCGCCGCCGGAGGAGTCGGGCGGCATGGTGAACAGCGTGCTCTGTTTTTCCTTTTCGGCGCGGACGGACTTGGGCACCGTGGTGACCGCCGGCTCGATGCGCACCGGCTGTTCATGCACCAGTTCTTCCTGCTTGGCGACCACGGTTTCTTCCCGCTTCGCCTTGCTTACCTGGCCGACGCGGCGATCATCGCGCGCCGTCTTCAGTTCCACGAGGCGCTGGAAGGCGCGTTCCACGAACAGCCCCACCCGCTCGGCCACATGCAGCCACGAGAAGCCGAAGAAAAGGCTGGCGCCCACCGCCACCAGCACCAGCAGGCCCAGGGTGCAGCCGGCCAGGCCGAAGGATGAAGCCAGCAGGTCGGCCAGCAGCCGGCCCAGCTGGCCGCCCGCCCCCGCCGGCAGTTCGGCGCCGAGCTGGCGCAGGTGCAGCGCCTCGATGCCCATGCAGCCCAAGAACAGCAGGAAGAAGCCGATGCCGGTTTCCCAGCGCACACGCGGCAGAGGATCGGCCGGAGGCGCCTGCTGCAGGGAGCCGGTCAGCCGCAGGAAGCCCACCGCCACCCGCTGCGACAGCAACACCACCCACAGCCAGGTGGAATAGCCGAACAGGAACAGCAGGAAGTCGGCCACATGGGCGCCCAGAATGCCGCCCCGGTTCTGCGTGACCGAGGAATGCACCGAATGCGACCATGCGGGATCGGCCGGATCCCAGGTTCCGAGAACCAGGGCCAGCCACGCCGCCAGAGCGGCGAATACGATCCAGCGAGCCTCGCGGGCCAGACCCGAGAGCCGGGTCTGCAGCGGCGAAGGGCCGTTACGGACGTTGCGGGATGAGCGGGAAGGGGTTGCGGGTAGCCTGGCCATGGTCGCCATTATAATTGGCTGTCCCTCAATTAAGGATGTAACGCAATGACCACCCCCCGCCACGCCAGAGTGCTCATCCTCGGCTCCGGCCCCGCCGGCTACAGTGCCGCCATCTACGCCGCCCGCGCCAACCTGCAGCCCATGCTGATTACCGGCCTGGAACAGGGCGGGCAGCTCATGACGACCACCGATGTCGACAACTGGCCGGCCGACGCCATGGGCGTGCAGGGTCCCGAGCTCATGCAGCGCTTCCAGGCGCATGCCGAGCGCTTCAATACCGAAATGGTGTTCGACCACATCACCGAGGTCGACCTTTCCCGGCGGCCGTTCAGGCTCAAGGGAGACAGCGGGGCCGACTACACCTGCGATTCCCTCATCATCTCCACCGGCGCGGCCGCGCAATACCTGGGCCTGCCTTCGGAACAGGCCTTCATGGGGCGGGGCGTCTCGGGCTGCGCCACCTGCGACGGTTTCTTCTACAAGAACCAGGACGTCATCGTGGTGGGCGGCGGCAACACCGCCGTGGAAGAAGCCCTTTACCTGTCGGGCATCTGCCGCACCGTTACCCTGGTGCACCGCCGCGACAAATTCCGCGCCGAACCCATCCTGGTCGACCGTCTCATGGAAAAGGTCGAAGGCGGGAACATCGAGCTGGCGCTGTTCCAGGAACTCGACGAAGTGCTGGGCGACGACTCCGGCGTCACCGGTGTGCGCCTGCGCAACAACCAGACGGGCGAAACACGTGAACTGCCCGTCATGGGCGCGTTCATCGCCATTGGCCACAAGCCCAACACCGGCCTGTTCGAAGGCCAGCTCGACATGGAAGACGGCTACATCATCACGCGCGGCGGCCGCGAGGCCCTGGCCACCATGACCTCGGTGCCCGGCGTCTTCGCCGCCGGCGACGTGCAGGATCACGTCTATCGCCAGGCAATCACCAGCGCCGGCACCGGCTGCATGGCGGCGCTCGACGCACAGCGGTGGCTGGAGAATGCGGCGGAATAAACCCGGCCTGGCCGATCTCAAGAAGCTGCGGCAGCAGGCACAGGCACCCGAACCCCCGGCGCCGGCCCGCAACAGAAGCCGGGCGCGCAAGCGCGCCCCCTTCCTGCCGCCCTCCCCGCCGCAGCCGGAATCGGCGGCCCGCCATCCCGAACAGAAACGCTCCGCGGCACCCGCGCCCGGCCCAAGCCCCGCTCCGGCGTCCGGGCGGCAACGGCCGGCGGGCGCGGCCGAGCCGGGTACCCTCCTGAGCGATACGGACCGCAGGCTGTTCCGCAGCGCCGTCCGCCATGTCGAAAGAATCAAGGACCCGGGCCGCGTGCTGCTGGCGCCGGTCGCCGCCGGCCCGCCTTCCATCCTGCGGGAACGGCGGATGCGGGCGGCCGGCCAGGAAAGCCGGAAAACCCTCGAACCCTTGACGCCGCAACGGGAACGCAAGCCCCGGGCGCTGTCCGACGAATACGCCCCGGCCACCGGCGACGACAGCCTCTATCTGAAAAGCGGGCACGGCACGGACGTGCTCAAGCATCTGCGGCGCGGCAAATGGCCCATCGGCGCCAGCCTGGATCTGCACGGCAGCACGCTGGAAGACGCGCGCGAGCGCTTCGAGCGCTTTCTGGCGTCCTGCCTGGCCCACGACATCAAGTGCGTGCGCATCGTGCATGGCAAGGGCCATGGTTCGCCGGACGGCGACGCCGTGCTCAAGACCACGCTGCGGCGATGGCTCACCCAGCTCGATGAAGTCGTGGCCTATACGGAATGCGCGGAAGCGGACGGCGGCTCGGGCGCGGTGCAGGTCTTGCTGAAAGTGGCCCGCAAGGAGCCTGACGATTGAGCCGTATCGGCATATTGGCATGCCTGATCGACTAAAGGCCGGCACACCGTGCCGGCCTTTTCGTTCTTTATATTTTTTATCAGTACCGCTTTATTATAGTTTTATCAGCCCGATAATATCGGTTTCGCTCATGCAGAGCCTGTCTCCTCACCTGCATGCCAAGCATTGTGCATGAAACCGCGGCGATGCACACCTAGGGAATGCACTAAGCTGGTGCATGGGCGGGCCTCTTCCGGCAGCGCCTGGCGCCATTGCCGCGATCACCGCGGGGGCGGCTCCAACAGCATGGCCGGCAGCCCGTATACTGCCCGCTATCGATACTCAAAACGGCAAAGGAAGGCATCCATGGATCTGGAACTGGAAGGCAAGGTCGTGCTGGTGACGGGTGGCAGCAAAGGCATAGGCCTGGCCTGCGCGCAGGCCTTCGCGAACGAAGGGGCGAAAGTGGCGATCATTTCCCGCGATTCGGCCAATCTGGAAGTGGCCCGGCGGGCGCTGCGGGACGCGGGCCGGGACGCCCACGCAGTGGCGGCCGACCTGCGCGATGCCGGCTCCGCCGCGGCTGCCGTGCGCGATGCCGAGGCCGCGCTCGGCCCGATAGGCATTCTGGTGAATTCGGCGGGCGCGGCCAAGCGCCATCCGCCCGCCGAACTCAATGCGCAGGCCTGGCGCGACGCCATGGACGCCAAATTCTTCACCTACATCCATGCCATCGATGCCGTTCTGCCGGGCATGATCGCCCGCGAATGCGGGGCCATCGTCAACATCATCGGCACCGGCGGCCGGGTGGCCAGTTCCGTGCATCTGCCGGGCGGCTCCGCCAATGCGGCATTGATGCTCGCGTCCGCCGGCCTGGCCAATGCCTGGGGCCACAAAGGCATACGTGTGAACGCCATCAACCCCGGCGCCACGCTCACCGACCGTGTGCGGGGCCGGCTCGACGCGGAATCGGCAAACACCGGCAAGAGCATCGAAGAACTGCGGCGCAGGACGGAAAACGCCATCCCCCTGGGCCGCATGGCCAGGCCCGAAGAAATCGCCGACGCCGCCCTCTTTCTTGCGTCGGCGCGGGCCAGCTACGTAACGGGCGCCCTGCTCACCATGGACGGCGGCCTGACTCCCCTGTCTTGAAACGCGGCGACAGGCGCCCGCTTCCTCAAGGCTTCCAGGCCAGCACCAGCACGCCGCCGGCCACCATGGCGATACCCAGCCATTCCCTCGGCGCCGGGCGCTCGCCCAGGAAGGCGAAGGCGAACACGGCGACCAGCACCAGGCTGAACTTGTCGACGGGCGCCACCTTGGATGCCTCGCCCGCCTGCAGCGCCCTGAAATAGCAGACCCATGACGCGCCGGTGGCCAGCCCGGAAAGCCCCAGAAAGACCCAGGTCTTCAGGGGCAGTGTGAACGGGTTGGACCACTTGCCCATGCCCCATACGAAGGCACCCAGAATCACCAGAATGATCACCGTCCGGATCAGCGTGGCCAGGTCGGAATCCACCCCCTGCACGCCCACCTTGGCGAAAATGGCCGTCAGCGCCGCGAAGACGGCCGACAGCATCGCCCAGTAAAACCAACCTCCCGTCGCAGCCATTCAACGCCTCCCGCATCATCGAGCGGCCATTCTACTGCGGCATCGCGCGCCCCGCCCCCCGGCCAGGCGCCTGTTCGCTCTAAATGGCGCCCCGCAACGGCGGGTCGTCGGGCGGCGCCGCGCGGCGCAGGGCCAGATAGCGATCGCGGGAACGAAGCAAGTGGGCGGGCACCAGTTCGATGAGCTTTTCCCTGCGGCCTTCTCCCAGCGCCCGCAGAATTTCGTGATGTTCACCCCGGGAACGCCGTTGCTGCCCGGGCACCGACAAGGCACCGAAGCGGATCGCATGAGTGCGCCTGGCATATTCATGTATGGCCTGGGCGAGCGTGTCGTTTCCGCAAAGCCCATAAAGCGCTTCGTGAAAAGCCTGGTTGCTGCGAAAGATGCCGCGCGGGTCGTCCCGGGCCACCGCCAGATCATGCCGTTCCTGGATGCGCCGCAAGCCATCGAGCCCCGCCGGCGGAACCGGGAGCGGCATGCGGCGCATGGCCTCGCATTCGAGCAGGACCCGCAACTCATACAGTTCAATGACTTCCCGCTCGCCGAAACCCCGCACCAGGGCGCCGGCATTGCGGCGGCGCTCCACCAGACCCATCTGCTCCAGCCGCGCCAGCGCCTCGCGCACCACATGGCGCTTGACCGCAAAGCGCGCCATCAGCTCGTCTTCCACCAGCCGCTGGCAAGGGTGCAATACCCCCAGAACGATGTCCTCTTCCAGTATCGCGGCGAGCTGCCCGGCGCGCGGCGGCGCCGGAGAAGCAAGGACGGGTTCCGTGCTCATGGCCATTCATCTAGCTCCTTGGAATGCTGCCCATGGCCATTCGTCTAGCTTCTTGGAATGCTGCCCTTGGACTCGGCCGCCATCAGGAAATCGAAATCGACGCCGCGATCCGCCTGGGTGACGCTGCTCAGAAACAGACGCTGGTAGCCGCGGGGCGCCTGCGGAACGTCCACAGGACTGGCCGCCTGGCGCCGCCGCAGTTCCTCGTCGGACACCAGCCAGTCGATGCGCCGCCCAGCCACCGAGATGCGGATGCGGTCGCCGCTCTGCACCCAGGCCAGCGGGCCGCCGACCGCCGCTTCGGGCGTGACATGCAGCACGATGGTACCGAAAGCGGTGCCGCTCATGCGCCCGTCGGAAATGCGCAGCATGTCCTTGACGCCGGCGGCCGCCAGCTTGCGGGGAATGGGCAGGTAGCCGGCTTCCGGCATGGCCGCGCCCTTGGGCCCGATATTCTTCAGCACCAGCACGTCGTCGGCTTCGACGTCAAGATCGGGATCGTCGATACGGTCGGCCAGGTCCTGGATATTCTCGAAGACGACGGCGCGCCCCTCGTGCTCCATCAGGCGCGCATCGGCGGCCGACTGCTTGATGATGGCCCCGCCGGGCGCCAGGTTCCCGTGCAGTACGGCAATGCCCCCCTGCGGGTAGATCGGCCGTTCCAGCGGGCGCACGACGTTCTGGCTGAAGCGGGGGCCGGCGGCATCGAGCTCTTCGCCCAGCGTGCGCCCGGTGACCGTCAAGGCATCCAGATGCAGCAAGGGCCGCAGCTCATGCAGCAGGCTGGCCATGCCCCCGGCCGCGTGGAAATCCTCCATGTAGTGGTCGCCCGAGGGCTTGAGATCCAGCAGCACGGGCGTGCTCCGGCTCATGGCGTCCAGCGCGTGTAGATCCAGTGTGTAGCCCATGCGTCCGGCGATCGCCGCCAGATGGACGATGCCGTTGGTCGACCCCCCCATCGCCAGCAGCACCCGCATGGCGTTCTCGAAGTTCCGGGCCGTCAGTACCTTGTCCAGCGTCAGCCCGGCGCGCGCCATTTCCACGGCCACCTGCCCCGAACGCTCGGCCACCCGGATGCGGTCGGCGGTGACCGCGGGCGGCGTTGCGCAGCCAGGCACCGTCATGCCCAGCGCTTCGGCAATGCACGCCATGGTGCTGGCCGTGCCGGCCACGGAACACGTTCCCACGCTGGCCACCAGTTGATCATTGACGTCCGCCACCTCGGTCTCATCGATTTCGCCCGCCCTGAACCGGCCCCAGTACCGCCGGCAATCGGTACAGGCGCCCACCTGTTCACCGCGATGCGACCCTGTGAGCATGGAGCCCGTCACCAGCTGCACCGCCGGCAGGCCCACGGAAGCGGCCCCCATCAGCTGCGCCGGGACGGTCTTGTCGCAGCCGCCGATCAGCACCACCGCGTCCATGGGCTGGGCACGCAGCATCTCTTCGGTATCCATGGACATGAGATTGCGCAGATACATGCTGGTGGGCTGCGAAAAGGCCTCGTGCACCGAGATGGTGGGAAAATCCATGGGCAGGCCGCCCGCCATCAGGATGCCGCGCTTCACCGCCTCGATGAGCTGCGGCATGTTGCCGTGGCAGGGGTTGAACGCGCTGCCGGTGTTCGTGATGCCGATCACGGGGCGCTCCAGCGCCCGGTCGGTATAGCCGGCGCCCTTGATGAAGGCCTTGCGGAGGAATAGCGAAAAACCGCGATCGCCGTAGTTGGTCAGCCCCTTGGATATGCCGTCGCGGCGCTCTTCAGGGTGGACGTCATGTGCGGCCTTGCGGCCGTTGCCGGAGTGTTCCATGTCTATTCCTCACATTATTAATAATGCACCAGATATTATTAATAATATTATCGACAGGATTGCCCCGCCCGGCAAGGCCTTTGAAACGCCGCCCCAGCCGCTTCAGAGCCGGCGGGCCAGCTCACGCAGCCGGGCCAGTTCGGATGATGGCAGCAGGATGCCCAGCGACTCCGACTCGCGGCGCTGGCGATAGCGGCGGTCGCCGGGCAGGCGCTCCTGCCCCGCCCCCCGCATGGCCCGCACCAGCGCTTCGGCGCGTTCCGCGAAGTTCGCGCCCGCCCCCCTGCCGGGATCGATGACGATCAGCAGCTGGCCGGTGCGCGGCGTCTGGGCGCCAGGGTGTTCATCCCAGCTGAAATCAAAGGAAAAATTGCCGCCCGTCAGGGCCGCGGCCAGCAGTTCCACCATCATGGACAGCGCCGAACCCTTATGGCCGCCGAAAGGCAGCAGCGCGCCGCCATCCAGAATCGCCCGCGGGTCGCAGGTGGGCCTGCCGCCGGCATCGACGCCATGCTCCGGCGGCAGATCGCGGCCTTCGCGAGCGGCAATCTGCACGTCCCCATGCGCCATGGCGCTCGTTGCCAGGTCGAACACCAGCGGGTCCCCCCCGGCGCGGGGCGCGGCGAAGGCAATGGGGTTGGTGCCGAACAGCGCCCGCTTGCCGCCATGGGGCACCACGCAGGCCATGCTGTTGACGAAAGTCAGCGCCACATAGCCCAGGCGCGCATAGGGTTCGACATCCGGCCACAGGGCGGCGAAATGATGCGAATCATGAATGGCCAGCAGCGCGACACCCTGGCTGCGGAGCTTGTCCAGCAGCAGCGCGCGCGCCGCCTCATGGGCCGGCTGGGCAAAGCCGTTGCGGGCGTCCACGCTAACGAAAGCCGGCGCGGCGTCCGTCACGACAGGAACGGCCCGCCCGTCGACCCAGCCGCTTGCCAGCGTGGAAAGATAGCCGGGAATGCGGAATAGCCCATGACTGTCCGAACCGTCGCGCTGGGCGTGGGCAACATTGCGCCCCAGCACCCCGGCCACTTCGGCCGAGGCGCCATGGCGCTCGAAGACGCGGGCGAGCAAGGCGGCGAGCTCGCCCACGGCAAGCCTGTCATATCCAGGCGGCGGCACCGGGCCGCCCGGCCCTGATCCTTCCCTCTGCATGTTCAATATCCTGTTCGTGGCTCCCCGCCCGAGCGGCGGCCGATGGGGCCGGGCTCACGCCGGCGGCGCGGTGCACGCCGCCGTCGGGGATCCGGATTGCGGCATGCGCAAAGACTACACCAGATGCTCGCCGTTGCGCTTCGCCCGGCGCATGTCCCGCCACACGCCACGGCTCAGAACAGCAAGCACGCCGGCGGCCATCACGGGCCAGATCAGGACATAAAGTGTCAGAATGAACGTTTTCATACAAGCTCCTCAAACGATGGCTTCACCGGATCTCGCGCCGACGGGCGCAGCGTTCGGCCTGGCCCTGGGCTTGGTCGGCACGATGCGTTCAGGGGTCTGGAAATGGGTCACGCGCTCGCCGATCAGGTCGAAATCGAACCGCGGGCCGCTGCGCAGGCTCAAAGTCGTGCACACAATGGCGCTCACCCCATAGGCAAGCAGGGAACTGAGCAGGACCGGGTAGTCCCGCAGGGCGCCCAGCGCCATGGGCATCGTCACGATCATGGCGATCAGGCCCAGCGCCAGACCCGCGCGCTTGCCCAGCAGCCCGAAAGCCATCAGACCGATCACGATGCCGGCGCCGACACATGCCACGATTTCCGCGCCCAGGCCGATCAGCCCGGTCATCGGCACCAGACCGAAACGCGTCAACAGGAAGGCGCCGAAAGCCGCCAGCACGGCGCTCGTGAAAGCCAGATTGTTCACGCGGTCCCAGTACAGGCTGACGATGACGGGAAAGACGATGGCCCCCCACAAGGCGCCCACGAACACCAGCATGGAAAGAATGTCCAGGCGCAGATAGGCGAAGCAGACACCCAGCGCCGTCGCAACAATCATGGTCGCACGCCCCACCCACACCATGACCTTGGGGTTGGGCCTGCCGCGCGCCAGGTTCTTGCCATAGACGTCGGCCATGACGATGCTGGACAGGGCCGACAGGTCGGAGTCCGCGGTCGAGGAAAGGGAACCGATGATCAGAATGAAGAACAGACAGATCAGCACCGGCGGCAGATAGACGGCCGCCATGCCCGGCACCAGATTGTTCAGATCACCGCCCGACGGCGCAATGCCCGCCAGCAGCGCCAGAAAGCCCAGCATCCCCATCCCGATCACGATCGCGCCATAGCCGATGGTGGCGGTGATGAACGTCGGTTTGATCAGATCCTCGCGCACGGCGAACAGCCGCTGGGCGATGGTCTGGTTGCCGATGGCGTAGGCCAGCACGGCGACGAAATACGGCGCCCCCTGTTCCAGCAGCGCCTTCTTCGAGAAGAAGTCGGCCTGCTCCACATCGAGCCGGTGCCAGCCCTCGACGAAAAGGTCGGGCCCGCCCAGCGTGAAGAAGAGAAAGGGGATGATGATGACCACCGCCAGAATCATCGCCACCAGCTGCGCGAAGTCGGTGAGCACCGACGCCCGAAAGCCCGACCACAGCGTATAGGACAGCACGCCGAAGGCGACGATCAGCACACCCTGCATGAAGCTGAGCGGCGACAGCATGGACACCAGGGCGCCCGCCGCGGTGAAGTTCACCATGAGGCTGATCACACTGCCCAGCACGTTCGACATTGCAAGAATCATCTGGCTGCACCGGCCATGACGCGCGTGCATGATCTCCGCCAAGGTGTGGGCGCGGGGCGCCACTTCCCGGAAGCGGCGCCCGAAAGGGTAAATGAAAAGAATCATCAGGGCGCCCCAGAATCCGTAGTGGATGGCGCCCGACAATCCATACTTGTAGCCGGAGCTTGCGGCGGCATAAATGGAAGCCGCCCACACCCACGTCGCCGTCATGCTCGCCGCCGACATCCCGAAGCCGATCGCTCCATTCGAAGTCATATAGCCGTCGGCGCACTCCTCCTTCCTGCCTATTCGCAAGGTCATGACAAAGGAAAAGCCATAGAAGCAAAGAAGCAGCAGAAGGACCGTGGTGAGAGATAGCTGGTGCATGTATTCTCCAATCAAACCTCCGTTGCGGCGCCAACTGCCGGCTGCGCAAAATACGGACGCAAGCCGCGGGCAGGCTTCGGCGGGCAGGCCGAGGCATCGCTCTTTTCCGTGATGGTCACGGGGCAACGAAAGCGAAAACGTGAATAACGTCCGGGTTGAAGGCATGGCCTGCAACACGACGGCCACCAGGGCCGGGGACGGGGGACGCCACGCCTAAACCTAAGCGTGACCAGAGCGGCGAACGGCTTTGTTTTTCGTTTTGCGCGCGGCGGCGAAACCACCTGGACGTGCTGCAGCTCGTGCAGCCCACCCTGCGCTGGGAAACGGCACCCGTCGCTCTGAAGGCACGAATGTTAGCAGCCGAATGATATCAACGTCAAACATTCAGAGGGAAACGAGAATTGCGACGGTGAAGAATTCCCGGCTGCCGGCCGGGGCTTCTTCGCTACAATGCACGGGCGCCAGGGGGCGCCGCATCGGCAATGCGCAGCCCGACGTCGTCTTGAACGAAGCTCGCCTGCGCGCCCGCTATCAAACCGGCATGGCGCCAAAAACAAGCCGGCGGGAACCCTTTAGGTATCTTCAAACAGGGAAACACGATGAGTTTTCAAGCGGACGTCGATACAGGAAACCCCCGCAGGCGCTTTCTGGCCGCAACGGCGGCCGCGGCCGCCGTTGCCCTGGGTGAAACCGCCCACGCACAGAACCTACCCGCCCCGAAAGGGCAATCCGTCTGGCTGGACCTTGACCAGGCCGCATTGGACAAGGCCTACGATCAAGCGCACTGGGCCTCCAACATCAAGACCATCCTGCATCGCTATGTTGCGAACAGCAAGATCACCCGCAAACATATCGGGGAGCCGCAACGGCTCAGGTACGGGAAATCGGACATCGAGGCCCTGGATCTCTTCACGGCCAAGCAGCCAAAAGCTCCTATTCATATCTTCATCCACGGCGGCGCCTGGCGGGTCGGCAGGTCCGATGAACACAGCTTCCTGGCCGAGGCATCCTTGAACGACGGTGCCCATTTCATAGCCCCTGACTTCGTCAATGTCGTACAGACGGGCGGCGACCTGATGCCGATGGCCGAACAGGTGATACGCGCCATTGAATGGGTCTACAGGAACGCGGCGTCATTTGATGGCGACCCGGGCCGGATCTATCTTTCCGGCCACTCTACCGGCGCACACCTCGCCACCGTGGCGCTCACCACCGACTGGGAAAAAGGGTTCGGCCTTCCGGCCGACATCATCAAGGGGGCTGTCCTGATCAGCGGCATTTACGACCTGAAGCCCGTTCGTTTATCGGCCCGCAGCAATTATGTGAACTTCACCGACGACATCGAGCACCGCCTCAGCCCCCAGCGCCACCTGGACAAGCTCGTTGCCCCGGTCACGCTCGTGTATGGCTCCGAGGAGTCCCCCGAGTTCATTCGTCAGAGCAAAGACTTTGCCGATGCGCTTGCCAGGGAAGGTAAATCAGTGGAACTCTTCGTCGGGTCGGGATACAACCACTTCGAAATCATTGAAACCCTGGCAAGCCCGTTCGGGACCGCAGGCCGCGCCCTGTCCGCACGGATCCGCGTGTAGACGCAGAAAATGTGAAGAACTCCGGCCTGCCGGCGGGAATGCATGGCAAAGATGCAGGGCTCAGATACTGCCGAAGCCGCCGCCGCAAATCAGGACCTGGCCGCTCACATAATTCGATTCCGGCAGGCAGAACAGATATACGGCGCCGGCGGCCTCTTCGGCCGTGCCGGGACGCCCCAGGGGGATGAATTTTCTCGATTGTTCAGCCAGCATCTCGCTGATGCCGACCTTGATCTCCCGGCCGTCGATGGTAACGGTCTCGCTCTGGTCGCGTGTCAAAGGCACCGTCAGACGCGTCTCGATGTGCCCGAACGCCACCGCATTGACGTTGATCTTCAGCCGGCCCCATTCCCTGGCAATCGTCCTGGTCAGGCCGAGTATCCCCGCTTTGGCGGAGGAATAATTGCTCTGCCCCACATTCCCGCCGGCCGCAATCGAGGAAATATTGACGACCTTGCGGAAGACTTCACGACCTTCCGCGGCCTCCGCCTTCGCGGCGGCCGATATGACGGGATACGCGGCGCGCAGGATACGGAAGGGCGCGGTCAGATGGCAGTCGATAATGGCGTACCACTGTTCGTCGGTCATTTTCTGCAGGACATTGTCCCAGGTGTAGCCGGCATTGTTCACCAGGATGTCGATCCCGCTGTAGTTTTCAACGGCGGTGCGAACCAGCCTTTCTGAAAAATCCGACGCGGTGACGCTGCCGACGCAGGCAACGGCGTCCCCCCCTTGCGAACGAATTGTCTCGACCACCTCGGCCGCCGGATCGGCGTCCAGGTCATTCACCACCACCCTGGCCCCTTCCGATGCCAGCTTGAGCGCCACTTCGCGACCAATTCCACGGCCAGCGCCGGTCACTATGGCCGATTTTCGGTCCAATCGACTACCGATATTGCTCATATGACTGCCTCCTTCTTTACACGTATTTACCTGTATCTTTCGACGGATGGCCGCCAAAAAACCCGACAGCCCTGAATCGGGTCTGTCCTTTCGATTGATCTAATATGGGCCAGGGCTCAAGCCAGCGCCACGATCGCCGTACCCATCAGTTTCCCTTCGCCATACTGATTGGCGCAGTGAATAGCAACCTTGACACGCTTTTCTCCACCCGCTTCGAATTTTTCGATGATTTTGCCGGTACATATCGGCTGGTGGCCGAGATGTGTGACGGCCGTGAACCGGACTGCCATGCTCCGCAAAGCGGATTGTGGTACCCAGCTTGTCAGCAGGCGCCCAAGATAAGCGGCCGAAAGCATGCCATGAGCAAAAACATCCGGCATCCCAGCCTTGCGGGCAAAGTCGATATCGACATGAATGGGATTGTGGTCGCCTGACGCACCGCAATAAAGTGCGAGAGTCGTGCGGTCAATGGTCGACACGTGTAAGGTCGGCAGATGGTCTCCCACCTGAATTTCACTGAAACGTGGAATATTCATCCTGTCCCCTCGTCAACCTCTGTTTTCGACGATCGTGCAGCGCAGATCCGCAATGTGCTCACCGTCCTGATTGGTCACCCGGGATTCCTGCACCACGAAATACAGTGCCCCGCCCTTTTTCTCGTAGACATCCACCACATGGGTATCGAAATGCAGCGTATCGCCGGCGTAGGCCATGCGGTGATAGTCGAAAGCCTGCTCCCCATGCAGGATGCGCCCCAGGTTCATCTGCAACATATTCAACATCGCCCCCAGCTCGCAGACTTCGCCATTCAGGCAAAACAGAAAGGTCGGCGGGACAGGCAAGGCGCGATATCCCGCTGCGCGTGCAGCCGCCTTATCGACATAAACAGGGTCTGTTTCCCCTATCGCCTTGGCAAAGAAGCGCAGACGCCCCTTCTCGACATCCACGGTTCCCTGCGCCACCCGGCGGCCAACCAGACTAGCGTCCACCATCTCTTTCACCCTCCTTGTTCTCGTCGTCGCTACCGTAGACCTTCCGCGTATGTCCGCTCATCAAAGCCCCCGTCCGTAAAGCGTCACTACGCAAGCACCGCCTAAACCAAGGTTATGCTGCAACGCCAGCTCGACATCCTCGACCTGAGTCGCCCCGGCCGTGCCCCGGATCTGGCGAGTCAGTTCATAACACTGCGCCAGACCTGTAGCCCCCAGAGGATGCCCCTTGGACAGCAACCCCCCGGAAGGATTGGTAACGACCTGCCCGCCATACGTGTTGCCTCCATCCATCACAAAACGTTCTGCTTCCCCCACGGGACAGAACCCAAGCGCCTCATAGCTCAAGAGTTCGTTGTGTGCGAAACAATCATGCAGCTCGGCCACGGCAATATCACGCGGCCCCACCCCTGCAGCCTCATAGACCTGGTGCGCAGCTTCCTGCGCCATGGTGAATCCCACCACTTCCATCATCGAACCCGCATCGAACGTCTTCTGACTGTCGGTCGTCATGGACTGCGCAAGAATCCGCACAGTCGTCGAAATACCATACCGCTTCGCGAAAGCCTCGGAACAAACAATGGCCGCAGCGGCACCGCATGTGGGGGGGCATGCCATCAGGCGCGTCATGACACCAGGCCAGACCACCGTGTCGTTCATTACGTCTTCGACACTCAGCTCCTTACGGAAAATCGCTAACGGGTTATTTGCGGCATGCCGGCTCGCCTTAGCGCGTATTGCAGCGAAGGTTTCGAGCCGCGTCCCGTATTTCTCCATATGCTCTTTGCCCGCTCCACCAAACTGCAACAACGCCATCGGCATGCCACCCGCTGCCTCTTCCGGATTCAGCTCGCTGGCCAGCTTTACGAAAGGCTCCAACGGTGCAGGGCGATCTTCCCAATGCGACTTCAGCGCGCCGGGTTGCATTTGCTCAAAGCCCAGCGCGATCGCACACTCTATCGCACCGCTTTCAACCGCCTGTCGAGCCAAAAATAAGGCCGTCGACCCTGTGGCACAGTTGTTATTGACATTGATGACCGGTATCCGCGATAGACCCACCGGGTAAAGCGCTGCCTGGCCGGCGCAGGAGTCGCCATAAACATAACCAACGTAGGCCTGCTGCACGAGATCATAGGGAATGCCCGCATCGGCCAATGCCATGCGCGCTGCCTCTGCCCCCATCTCTACATAGGTAGCGCTGGCTCCCGGTTTTTTGAACGGGATCATACCGACCCCTGCCACAATAACATTCGCCATAATGAATTTCCTTTGAATGACTTTTCAGTATCAGCAGCGCGGGCGCTATACACGCGCCAGTCTGCCCTATGCAGCGGCTACAGCTTCAGAAACTCCCGCCAATTCTGCCCTTGCTGCTTCATAATCCCGCAACATATCGACCACCAGATCACCGGCAGGCCGAACGTCTTCTATACAGGCGGCTCCTTGTCCGGCCGACCAGATATCGCGCCACAACTTTCTTACAGGCCCTTTCTGAGCTTCACGCATCCGACCGTACTCTTCCTTGGTGGGTAGCTGATCCGGATCCACGCCGGCCTCCACCACGCTGCTGCGCAGGTAATTCGCATGCACCCAGGAAAACAGATCCGTATAAACAATGTCTTCTGTGCCCGCATTGAGCACGGCCTGCTTATAGTCCATGGGTATATGGGCTTCCAGCGTAGCAAGGAAACGGGTTCCCACGTAGGCAAGATCAGCCCCCATGGCACGGACCGCAAGCACATCCCTGCCGCTGCTGATGGCTCCGCCCACAAGCAGCAGGCCGTCGAACCAACGCCGTGTTTCCCCCACCATTGCGAAAGGCGACAGAGCCCCTGCATGACCACCGGCACCAGCACACACCAGGATGAGTCCATCCACACCCGCCGATGCCGCCTTGCGCGCATGCCGCTGATTGATCACATCATGTAAAACGAGGCCGCCGTAACCATGCACGGCCTTCACGACATCCACCGGATCGCCGACTGAGGTGATCACAATAGGAACCTTGTTCCGCACGCACGTGTCGAGATGATCTTGCCGCCGCATGTTGCTATGGTGCAGTATTATGTTCACAGCATACGGAGCTGCCGGAACATCCGGATGGTTATCGTCATGCATCGCCAACGCATCCTGAATACGCAAAATCCACTGATCGAGCTCACCAGGTTCCCGGGCATTCAATGCGGGAAACGATCCCACAATTCCCGCCTTGCATTGCGCGAGCACCAGCTCAACGCCACTGGCAATGAACATAGGGGAAGCAACAACGGGAAGTCGCAGGCGGTCCAATAAGGAAAACTTGGTCATGGGTTGGGTCATCGAGTAGTTGATGCGATAAGTAAAGCACCAGGCTCACCACCCACCCCCCACCCCCGAAGAGTAGGTTCGATGGAGCAATGATGTCGACGCAGCAAAGAATCGACCCAGCCGCCAGAGCATCCCTGACTGAGCGTCCCCGCCTGCTGCAGCGTCTTGCGCAGGCCCGAGGACATCGCTGCGTCATCCTGAACAGTCCGGCGGGCAGCGGCAAGACCACCCTCATGATCGCCTGGCGGCGTGAACTGGTAGCCAACGGCATGGATGTCGCCTGGCTGGCACTAGGTCCTGCCGACGACGAACCTGCTCACCTATTCGACACCCTGCAACTCGGCCTGCGCAAAGTGGACCCGGCCCTGGTTTCCGAAGCCGTTGTATTCGCCAGCCGCGGCAGTGACGAAACCACGATCGAAGCCACCGTCATCGCTCTGATCCAAGCTATTGCGGCCCATCCTCGCGAACTGATTCTGATCTTCGACGACGCCCACCACCTGAAAAGTCCGCATGTCGTCAGGGCCACGCAGATGCTGTTGGATTACAGCCCGACCAACCTGCAATGCGCCATGGCCACACGCCGCTCTTTGCCGCTATCCCTGGGTCGTTTACGCGACCAGCAACTGCTCACCGAACTGGATATGGAAGCGCTTCGGTTCACCCTGGAGGAATCAACTGAACTGGCAGGCAATCTACTGGGAGCGATCACCGATCAAGCCGCATTGCAGTTGCACGAACAGGCCGACGGCTGGGTAGCCGGCCTCAAACTGCTGTGCATGGATGTGCGTACCACTCGCAATCGGATACCCGTACGCGATCCGCAAGCCTTCACAGAATACTTCGAGCAAGAAATTATCCGGCAATGGTCTCCGGAACTGGCCACTATTCTTGTTCATTGTGCTCTGCCTGAACACTTCAACCTCGAACTGTGTGTCCTCCTTCTAAACGACGTCCTTGACGCATCCGTCTGCATGGATCAATTCGCTATGCTGGAAGGACAGGGTCTGTTCCTCGTGCCTGCCGGGCCGCGATATCCTGACGGCTGGTGGCGGCTCCACGGCCTGTTGCGCAATGTGCTGGCGGCGCGCATCGATGCCCTGCCCCGCGACCATGTGCGCAGGCTGCATACCATCGCCTGGCGCTTCTTCAGCGAAAAAGGCCTGTACTACGACGCAGTGCATCATGCGCAGTGTGCCGGGGCCGCCGACGCAGCCATCACCCTGGTCGAAGACTGTGCCACAGAACTCTTCGCACAGGGGGAAATTCGCCAACTGGTCGGGTTAATACGCCTATTGCCCGCCGATGCTATACACCAACACCCCGGCCTGCATCTATGGTCGGCATGGGCCGAGCTCTATGAGCAACGATTACCTGAATGCGCGCGCAGCATTGCACAGTTGGAGCACGACCTGCAACATGCTCCCGAGCGTGAACGCTACCGCCTGATCCTACTGCGCGGCCTGCATGCGGTGCAATGCGATGATATTGCCTCGGCAATGGCCGTTTTTCCGCAATTGCAGACGCCGCCTGCCGACGTCGATCCCATTACGCTGGTCGGCTTGCGCAGCTTGCTCACCTGGCTCTATCTGTATCGGGGGGAGTACGAAAAAGCACGTCGCGAGCAGGCCGATGTCACCATCCCCATGGTACAAGGCACGCCTATCTATGGGACCGCCTTCGGCCTGCTGGCCGGGCGTTGCTTGAAGGGTCTGACGCATGCAGTCGAAGGGCAGGTCATCCATGCTGAGCGCATTTACCGCGACGTCCTGTTCGAAGCCGAGCGGCGGGGCCCGGACTGCGCCGATGCCGGAACGCTTGCCGCCGCCCTGTTGGGCGAGATTCTTTATGAACTGAATGACGCTGCCGGCGCACTGGAACTGCTGGAATCCCGCTTGGAGATCATGGAACGCGTCTCCATCCCGGATACTCGCCTGCGCATGCTGCTTGTCCTGGGTCGCGCACGCCGGCTGGTCAATCGGCCTCTTGATGCCCTGGACTATCTTGAACACTCCCGAGACTATGCCGAACGGATGAAACTCGACAGAATCATGTCATATGTTCTGTTGGAAATGGTTCAATTTTATTTAAAGCAAGGTGAATCCGATAAAGCACACGCGCTGTTTCCTGAGCTGGAAGCATTGAACCGCCGCCACGCCGGCATTGAAATCGGCACCTTCAGCGAAATCCACGTCGCCGCCGAACGCGCCCACATCCGCCTACTGATGCAAAGTGGCGACCTTGATTCCGCTTTACAGCGCTTACAACCCTTGATCACGCTCTGCAACAAGCGGGGAAGAGTCCGCCGCATCCCTTATCTCCAGCTGCAAACTGCAGCGGCCCATCGCGAGCTGGGCCAATACTCGCAAGCCCAACAATGTATCCGCGAAGCCCTGAGCTGGGGACATCGCCTGGGGTTGATTCGCACTCTGCTGGATGCGCATGAAGACGTGCCCGATATGATCCAGAGTTTCATGTACGAATCAAAACAAGATGCGGTGCTGCTGTTTTACGCAGAACGTCTTCTGGCAGCGGTTCGGGCACCCGGCACAGGCATCCCCAGTGCTGCCTCGGCAGATATACCCAGCCTGGACGCACTCAGCCCACGCGAAGCCGAAATCGCGGAATTACTGGCACGCAACCTGCCCAACAAGAAAATCGCACGCGCCCTGGATCTTTCTCTCAATACCGTCAAATGGCATCTGAAGAACATTTACAGCAAACTGGGCGCAACCGGGCGGGATGATGTGATGGACCGGCTGCGACGCTAACCCCCCCGCCCTTCAGGGGTGGGTACAGGAACACAAGCGGCACGTAGCATGACTGAAAACCATCATAAGGAGACCAGTCATGCCAATCTCAATCCTGCGTATCTTCCGTTCACAACTTGGCCGTCTCTGCGGCCTGCTCCTGGGAACTGCGCTGATCGCTACCCCGGCGCACGCCAGCTATCCCGACCACCCCATACGCATGATCATCGGCTTGCAGCCGGGCGGCAGCACAGATGTATTAGCACGCCAGATCGCCTCTCATCTTGGAACGAAAGATGGATGGCAACTCATTATCGAAAACCGGCCCGGCGCTGCGACTCGCATCGGCATGGAAGCCATGAGCCGTTCCGCCGCCGACGGCTACACGCTGGCCATCGCCAACGCCGTAAGCGCGAACTTCCCCATGATGTTCGACGATTACACCTTCAAGCCCGGCCAGGACTTCGTACCGGTAAGCCTGCTCGGCCGCGCGCCCTCCTATATTGCGATTCGAGCCAGCCTTCCCGTCAAGAACGTCAAGGAATTCATAGAGTACGTCAAGGCCAACGCTGGGAAGATCAACTATGGGCATGGTAGCAACGGCAGCAATCCGCACCTGGCGGTACGGTTGTTGGTTCAGTCCCTAGGTCTACAAGCTACTGAAGTCGCCTACAAGGGCAATGCTCCTACCGCTCTTGCCCTGGCCACCGGTGAAATTGACTTTGCAATACTTGACTACCCTTCGGTTCGTCCACTGGTCGAACGCGGCAGCGTACGTCTAATTGCTGTCACCGAACCAAAGCGGGCCGCCATGACCCCAGACATCCCGACAAGCACGGAACAGGGATTGACTCCCGAATTGGAAGGTGTAACTCCCTGGTTCATGCTGGTCGCGCCGGCCGGCACGCCGGAAGCCGTCGTTTCCCTGCTGAACGAGCATTTCACAGAAGCCCTGAAAAGTCCGGATGTACGAGATACGGCGCTGAGCCTGGGCATCGAACCTCAGGGCATGAACGTGAGCGATAGCCGTTCCTACTTCCTGGAGATGCGCGCACGGGCAGAAGAACTCACGCGCCGCCTGAATATTTCGATGAAAAATTAGGAAAGCCGGACATGCAACAAGAGATTCACCTCGAAGAGGCAAAACTGGTGGTCGATGGCCCGATCGCCGTCTTCATGCATACGCGCCACGACACCCGCAATGCCCTATCCATGGTCCTGCGCGATGACTACGAGCACCTTCTGCGACACTTGGCCCGGAATCTTTCGATACGAGTGCTCATCATCACTGGCGACGGCGGCAGTTTCTGCTCTGGCGGCGATATCAAAGGCATGAATGAGCGCCTGAGCAACCCTGACCCCGATATTAATTCCCCCGATGCGGTGCGCCGCCGTTTACAAGGTTCGCACCGCTGGTTGACGCAGTTGCACGATCTCGACATTCCCGTGATCGCCGCAGTCGATGGTGGCGCTTATGGGGCCGGTTTCGCTCTTGCCCTGCAGGCTGATTTCATCCTTGCATCGACTCGTGCCGCCTTCTCGATGTCCTTCTCCCGCATGGGGGCCGTTCCAGACTATGGTGCCCTGCACACGCTTCCCCGCATTATAGGACTGTCGAATGCCAGGGATCTGATGCTGACTGGCAGGCGTGTCGATGCCCGAGAAGGAAAAGCGCTCGGCTTCGTATACGCCATCCATGAGCCGGATACCTTGCTGCCAGCCGCCCAGGCCCTGGCCGAAAAACTGGCCCAAGGACCAAGGGAAGCCACCGCGCTGACCAAAATGCTGCTGAACCGGAGCTTTGAAACCGACTATTCGGCCATGTGCGCCTTCGAAGCCTGTGCCCAAGGCATTGCCATGCACTCCCCTTACCACGCCGCCGCTGCAACCCGCTTCGCCTCAGGGAAACGCCCTGCTTACGATTGGGATGCTCTGTAAGCGCCACCAACAATTTCAACACACCATGCTTATGACCACCACGACAACCGATCTTGAGGCTTTCCGCCTGGAAACACGCCAGACGCTGGAAGCGGTGCTTCCGCCGGACATCCGCGCCGCAGTACAGGCCCACTGCCTGGTAACGCGCGATCAGGCCGAACGCTGGCACCGGATACTGCATGACCACGGTTGGGCGGCGCCGGGTTGGCCGCGCGAACATGGCGGCCCCGGTTGGTCACTGGCACAACAAGCAGTATTCAAAGAAGAACTCGCCGCCTGCGACGCCCCCCGCTACGAAAACCTGGGTCTCGACACCATAGGCCCAACCATCATGCGACACGGAACACCGGCCCAGCAAACCCGTTTCCTGCCCCGTATTCTGTCATTCGAGGATTTCTGGGCACAGGGCTATTCCGAACCCGATGCGGGCTCGGATCTCGCTTCATTACGAACCACGGCGCGACGTGAAGGTGACCACTATATTCTCAATGGCACCAAAATCTGGCAGAGCTATGGCCACTGGGCCAATTGGGTATTGGTACTGGTGCGTACCAACCCCGAAGCCGCGCGCCGGCAGGATGGAATCTCCATGCTGCTGGTGGATATGGAATCAGAGGGCGTTACCGTCCGTCCCATTCGCTTCATGCATGGCGGGGTGCTGCATGTGCAGATTTTCTTCGACAACGTACGTGTGCCGGTGGAAAATCGGATCGGCGAAGAAAATGCCGGCTGGTCGGTTTCCAGAGGCCTGCTGGTGACCGAACGCCTGTTCGTGGCGCGAGTCGCGGAATGCAAGGCGGAACTCACCAGCACGCGGCGGATCGCCGAAGGCCGTGGACCCGGCGGCGCCTCGCTGCTCGAACAGGATGTCTACGCTCGTCGGCTGGCAGAGCTGGAAATCGGCGTCCGGGCGCTGGAAGCAGCGTGGTGGCCTGCCATCACTGCCGTGGAAAAAGGGCAAGAACCCGCGCTGGCGGCTTCGCTGCTGAAGTTGCAGGGCAACGAAATGCTGCAGGCGCTGCAGCAACTCCAGCTCGACATGATAGGAAGCGATGCACTCGTTTTCGACCCTTCCGCCACCGAGGGTGCACCATCCGAGCCCCCGCTGTCTCCTGGCCACATCGGCAACCTGTCCATGCATATATGGCGCTATCGCGGCATCACCTTGGGAGGCGGCACCTCGGAAATCCAGCGCAGTATCATCGGCAAGGCAATTTTCGAAGGCCGAACCGATATCGAGCAACCGCCGACGCTGGCCGCCCAACAAGCCATGCTCGACGATGGGCTGCGCCGCGTACTCGCCGACAATTACGGGTTCGAACGCCGCAGCAAGATCCTCGACGCCGACAACACAACCGATGCTTCCCTCTATAGCCAGTTCGGCGAGCTGGGCCTGTTCAGCCTGATGGTGCCAGAGCGCGACAACGGCTTTGGCGGCGGCTTGTCCGATCTGGCTCCGGTAATGAGCGCCCTGGGAGAGTTTCTGGTACTGGATCCCGTGCTCTGGGCCCACCTCCTGCCGTTGCAACTGCTGCTTGACGCGCCGGACTTCCCGGCCCGCAGCGCAGCAATCCAGGCACTCACGGAAGGCCGCCATATCGCCTTCGCCCATGACGAACGGGATACGCCGGTACAAGCCAGACACAGCAGCGATGGCTGGCGACTCTCCGGCCACAAGCGTCTGGTGATGGGCGGCGACTGTGCGGACAGGCTGCTGGTCAGTGCAAGGTTGGAAGGCGGCGGTCGCGCACTCTTCGACTGCCCCGCTGAACACACGTCCATCAAACGGCAAGCCTATCGCCTTCATGATAGACGAGGCGCGGCCGATTTCGCCTTCACCGATGTGCGGCTTCCAGACGATGCCCTGGTGGCCGGACCGGAACGCACCGACACCATTATTGACGAAGCGCTCGCTCTGGCCACCGTTGCCTTGTGCGCGGAAACCGTAGGTGCCATGCGTCAGGCACTTGCCATCACTATTGAATATCTGCGGACTCGCAAACAGTTCGGCCGCACGTTGTTCGAATATCAAGCTCTCCAACACCGCATGGTGGAGCATTATCGCAGCTGGTCGCATGCTCGGGCTCTGCTTGACAACGTTATTGCCGGTTGGAACAGCGTTTCGCCAGAGGAGCGCAGCAAACGCATCAGCGCAAGCAAATGGATGACCGGCCGGGCAGGCCGCTTGATTGCACTGGACACCCTGCAGTTGCATGGGGCCATCGGCTTCCAGGATGAAACAGCAATCAGTCACTATGCCCGCCGCCTTGTCGCCAACGACATCCTGCTGGGAGATGCCACCGCTCATCTGAGCCGGTTCATCTCACTTCACACACCTTGTGCATGAAGGAGGAAACCAATATGCATGCCTCACATCCTGGCCGTGGCCCCCTGTCGGGTCTGCGGGTTCTGGACATCGCCACCATCCTTGCCGCGCCCTCCGCAGCCTCTCTGCTGGCCGATTACGGCGCCGAGGTACTCAAGATCGAACTGCCCAGCGGCGATGGCTGTCGCGGCTTCCCTCCCCATAAGGATGGCAAGTCACTGTGGTGGAAGGTGACCAATCGGAACAAACAGCTTATTTCATTGGATTTACGCAAACCCGATGGCCTTGCCCTGTTCAAGCGCCTTCTGCCTCGTTTCGATGTGTTGATCGAAAACTTCAGACCAGGCACCCTGGACCGCTGGGGACTGGATCGTGAAACCCTCTGGTCCATTCAGCCACGGCTGGTGATCTTGCGCGCCACCGCGTTCGGCCAGGACGGCCCATACCGGGACCGCGCGGGATTCACTCGCATTTTCGAGGCCATGGGCGGGCTGACCTATATCACTGGTGAGCCGGATGGCGAACCCATGCACGCCGGCTATCCGATCGGCGACTCCATCGGCGGCCTGTTCGGCGCCCTCGGCATCATGACTGCATTGTGGAAGCGCGCAAGCGACCCGGATGCACCGGGTGAAGAGATAGACCTGTCCCTGACGGAAGCCATGCTCAAGTTGATGGAGTTTCTACCGATCAAGTACGACTTGCTCGGAGAAAGCCACGGCCGCTCTGGAAACACCAGCCAATACTCCGCTCCGACAGGTGTCTTCCGAACTCGGGACGGCTCCTGGATCTCTCTATCCGGCAGCACAGATGCTCTGTTCAGCGCCAATTGCCGCGCCATCAATCGTCCCGATTTGATCGACGACCCACACTTTGCAAGCAATACCGCACGCTGCAGCCATACCGAAGAACTCAACGGGCTGTTCGCCGACTGGTTCTCGCAAAACGACCTATCAACAATCCTTCAACAGTTCGAGAAATATCAGGGCACGCTGTCGCCGATCTATTCCGCTGAACAGATTGTGAACGACCCCCAGGTCCAAGCGCGAGGTTTCCTGCATCCAGTTCCCGATGCGGACTTCGGCACCGTCAGACTACAGAATGTTGTACCGCGCTTTCGCAATGACCCCGGCAGAGTCTACAGCACGGGCGGAGCGATCGGGCAAGACAACGACACTATTTATGGAGACCTCCTTGGTCTGAGCAACGCTCAGCAGGCCGACCTGCGTGAACGAGGAATCATCTAATGGAACAATTTGAATTTCGCGAGTCCCGGCTTGATGTACACGACGATGGCGTCGCGGTCTTTCATCACTTGCGCCACAAAGCCCGCAACCCATTGTCCATGGACTTGCGCACGGACTATGCCGAAATGACGGACATAGTTCGGGACCGGGCGCGCGCGTTGATACTGGCGGGCGGCGGCGGCGCATTCTGCGCAGGCGGCGACATCAAGACGATGCAGTCGCGTCTGGCCGACGGCTCCCAGTCCACCGGTGTGCGCCGACGATTGCAGGACATGCATTCCTGGCTGCAAGATCTGCGCGATCTGGAAATACCGGTCATTGCAGCGGTCGATGGCCCCGCCTGGGGTGGCGGCTTTGCCATCGCCCTGTGCGCCGATTTCATCCTTGCCAGCCCCCGTGCTTCATTCTGCATGGTGTTTCTGCGTATCGGCGCCCTGCCGGACATGGGGGCCATTCATTTGCTTCCGCGCGCCGTCGGGCTGCAAAAAGCCAAAGAGCTGTTGATGACCGGGCGCCGGGTCGATGCCCAGGAAGGTGAAAAGCTGGGCTTCGTGCATTCACTCCATGAGCCCGACACCCTGCTTGGACAAGCCATGAGGCTGGCCCGATGCTTTCTTCCCGCACCGTCGGTCGCCTTGGGCCTGACCAAGCGACTGACCAACCGGGCTTACGAACTGAATGCGGACACACTGGCAGAGCTTGAAGCTACCGCCCAGGTTGCCTGCTTGTCTGAACCTTATCATGCCCAAGCACTTGAACGCTTCATGCGCAAAGAACCCATGCTCTACGACTGGGACCGAAACGGCCCCCATACTCCAGACCAGGCATCAACGAAATAAATCACCAAATAAAGCAAAGGAGACAATCTTGAACAACATCACCCAACACGCTTCCATTAGAAGACGCCTATGCGCCACGCTCGCGGCCACAGGATTCATATCTTTGGGGGGATGGGCCCAGGCCGCCGAGCCGATCAACTTGGTCGTACCCTTCCCCCCTGGCGGGCCAACAGATGTCGTCGCCCGCACTGTGGCCCAGCAAATGTCCCATACCCTGGGCCAGCACCTGATCGTTGCCAACCGAGCAGGGGCCGGCGGCAGCATCGGCGCGGCAGCAGTTGCCCAAGCAGCACCAGATGGCCAGACGCTGTTGACCGGGACCGCTTCCCTGACCACCGGCCATCACCTATACAACCTGAACTTTCATCCACTGAAGGATCTGGTCCCGGTGGCGATGCTGGCCAAAATGCCGGTATTCATCTGGGTGCGCGGCGATTCCCCATACAACACGCTCCCAGATCTTCTTGAGGCGATGAAAGCAAGTAACGGCCAGTACAACTATTCATCCTCAGCCCCCACCACATTGGCGCATCTGGGCAGCCTGCGTCTGCTTGATGAAACGGGCGTGCAGGCCACTCATGTGAACTACCGGGGGTCGGCGCAAGCCACCACCGATTTTCTGGCCGGCGTTTTCCCAGTCTATTTCGAAGTTGGTCAACCTCTGGCCCCTCATTATGCCGCCGGTAAGGCCAAACCCCTGGCCGTACTTTCCTCGCAACGCAGTACTTTGATGCCCGACGTGCCCAGTGTCACAGAGTTCGGCCTGCCCGCCATTGATGCCAAACCCTTCGTGGCATTGATGGCGCCCGCCGGCACACCCGAAGCCACGCTGGTCCGTCTGAACGAACACGCCCGGAAGGCCCTGCAATCCCCCGAGGTGCGCAGCAGACTCGACAGCCTGTACTTCGAAGTCGATGCTGGCGGCAGCCCCGCCGAGGTCGCGACATGGCTGCAAGAGCAATCGTCCATGTGGGGGGAAGTCATCGCCAAGCATGGGCTGAAGGTGGACTGAAATGAACAGCCCACATCCCCCTGTATGCTGGCATATTGAAGACGACGTCGGGCACATTGTCCTGAACCGTCCGGAAGAGGCCAATGCCATCGATCTTCCCTTCGCCCGGGCCTTCGCCGAGACAGTGGACGCCGCCCAGGAAGCCGATATCGGAGCCATCCTGATTTCGTCCACTGGCAAGCAGTATTGCGCCGGCGGCGACATCAAGGCCTTCCTGGCACGCGGCAATGAATTCGACGCACTGATCGGCGAACTGCTGGACATCCTGAACCCTTCCATCGAACGACTGGCCGGCCTTTCTCTGCCCGTCATCAGCGCCGTCCATGCGCCCGTCGGCGGTGCGGGAATCGCCCTGGCCCTATGCGCCGATCTCGTGCTTGCATCGAGCTCCATGAAATTGCGCGGCGGCTATTCCGCCCTGGGCCTGACTCCGGATATCGGCGCTTCCTATTTCCTGGTACGGCGGGCGGGCACGGCACGCGCAAAGCACATCTTCATGACCAACCGGATCTTGTCGGCGGAAGAATGCCTCTATCTGGGAATCGTCGATGAAATGCATCCGCCGGACGCGCTCCAGGCCGCCGCCCGGGCTCTCGCCGCCCAGTTGGCGCACGGCGCAACGGCGGCGCTGGGCCACATCAAAAGCCTGTGCGACAAAGCCGGCTCCCGGGATCTTCACACCCACCTCCGGCATGAACGCCGCAGCCTGCTGCAATGCGCCCGGACAGCCGACAGCCGGGAAGGGCTGACCGCCTTCAAGGAGAAACGCACGCCCCGGTTCAGCGACGGCCGCCTGTCCGTCCCGGCTTCGACCCCGCAAAGCGATCCGGCGGGATCCACATCCAAGGGGCGTTGCGACGAGTGACGCGTTCTGGCCGACTGGCCAGAGTTTCGTTCACCCTGAGGCAGGGGCAATGAATACCCCGCCCGGTCAGACGGCCGCCGGGCTCACTCCCGGCCATCGCGATGCGTGGCCGGGAAGGTCACGAACCGCCATATATAGATCGCCGCCACCAGCGCCACTACGCCCAGCGAGACCGGATCCAGCCACTCTTCCAGCATATGGTAATCACTGCCCAGCCAGTAGCCGCACAATGCAAGAAAAGTGGTCCACGCCGCGGTTCCGATGGAAGTGAAGGCCAGGAATCGCCAGAACGCCATTTCCGACAAGCCGGCCGGAAGGGAAATCAGGGTGCGGATCGTCGGAATCAGCCTTCCGAACAGCACCGCCCAATGGCCATACCGGTCGAACCAGTCGTCAGTCCGTTCGATGTCCGCCCGGGTGAGCGTGATCCAGCGGCCATGCCGGTCGGCAAAGGACTTGACCCGCTCATGATCGAACATGCGGCCGATGCCATACCAGAACACCGCGCCCGCCACCGAACCCAGCGAACCCGCGACGATCACCAGGACGATGCTGGTTTCCCCACGAGAGGCTGAAAAACCCGCAAGCGTCATGATGAGCTCGGAGGGAATGGGGGGAAATACGTTTTCCAGGAACATCAGGAACGCAATGCCCCAGACGCCCATGGAATCCATGATGGTCTCGATCCAGCTCGCCATGATGCCGCTCCATTTCGGACTCGTGAATCGCAAATGCTATCAGACCGCGAAGAACGGCACCCGCGCGCGAAAATTTCCGGGCGCGGCGCTGGAAACAGCGGCCGGCGCGGTGGCGCCGGCCCTGTTGCGGCGTGTGCGGCATCCCTTGCTAGAAGTGTTTCGCGAGCCGCAGGATGCCGGTATGGCTGGCGTAGCGCTTGGCGAAATTGCCCTCGTACTCGGCGCGCAGTTCCAGCCCATTACGATTGAGGAATTCCAGGCCCGCCTTGGCGTTGCCGGTGACGCGCGGATTCGTCGTGGTGATCTCGAACGCCCCGCTGCCCGAATCGCCCATCAGGCGATTGGTCGTCGTCCATGTATTGTCGGACATCCAGGTGGCGCCCAGCGCCAGATAGGGGCGCAAGGTCCCCCCCTGCTTCAGCTCGATGCGGCCGCCGATTTCCAGCGTGGGCGTCAGCATGACGTTCCAGCGCTGCGCACTGTCGGTATGGATGTTGAACACGTCCGCGCCGCTTTCATCATGACCCGGCACGCGCTGGTAGACGACATCGACATCGAAGATGGGCTTCACGTACCAGGATTCCCTCGCGTGGGTGTACTGGCCGCGCAGGCGTACGGCGGCATGCGTGGATTTCCACTCGCTCGTGGCCTCGTGCCATTGGTCGTTCACCAGAAGGCCGCGGCTGGAATCGAAATGGCCACGGCCGACGTTCAGAGCGCCGGCAACGAGCCACGGACCTTCCTGCCGCTTCAGGACGACCCCGATATTGTATTGATCGCCCTTGGTGGTGACCGGACTTTCCGTCCCCTTCGTGCGCCCTTCGCTGTAGGCAAAGGAACCGCCCAGCACCCAGCCCGGCGCAATCACCTTCTGCCCGCCAAGCTGATACGTCTGGCCGTGCATGGTGTAGCCGCTGTCCTCTTCCGAAGCCGAGCGCTTCACATACCGGTTCATCACACGCACCCATGAACAATCGCCTTCCAGGGTCGCGGTACCGGTGGACTGGTACTGCGGGCAGCTCATCATAAGGTTGACGAACCTGCGGGTTTCCTGCGGAATGGTCGAGGCGGGAGAGTGCTTGGCATCGTCGGCCATCAGCGACAGCCGCTCCTTGTACTCATCGACGCTTCCCACGTCGGCGAAGTGCTCGAAGACATCGGCGAACTCGCGCAGCCGCAATTCCGGCACATTGCCCCACTGCTCCTGCAGATACGACGCCAGGCTTGCCTCGTCCGAAGCCAGCGCAGCGTTGTGCCCGGCGAAATCAGCCGTCACGCTGACGCCCAGCGCGGTGCTGGACGGCCGATGCAGATGGTAGGAATAGATCAGCGTGTCACTGGTCGCCAGCGTGGGCGCCAGATCGAACGGCTGCGTGGACTCCAGGATGGTGACCTGCCGGTCCGGCAGGGGGTTGTACGCGACAGGGCGGATCACGCCATCGAGGTTGACCTTGCCGTCGACCGACAGCACGCTGGCCTTCTGCTCGAAGAAGTCCACGCTCGTCGCCAGGACGCCGGCCTGGCCGCCGCCCCGCTGCTCGAAATCGCCGCGAAGACGGGTCGTGCCGTATGAACCCGGCTGCCCGACATGAAGCAGGCCTTCGTTCCGCAGCACCCCGCCGTTGCCCAGATCGACCTTCGAGCCGGTGAAGAAGCTGCCGGACGCCTCGTTGACCAGCCGGCCCCTGGTCTGGCCGCCCAGGTCGATGCCCCCCGCGAGCACGCCGGCATTGAGGATAGACGTGGATTCGGACGCGCCCTGCGCCCGGATCGCAATATCGCCCTGGGACGACAGCTTGCCGCCACGCTGGACGGTCACCTGATTGGAACGTCCCTGCAGCAGCAGAACGCCGTAGCCGTGTTCGCCCGTCCCGCCCTGCACTTCGCCTCCGTCGCCAATGACGATCCTGATATCGGAGCCGCCCGCTCCGGCGCTCTGCGCCACGATGGCCGCGGCGTTCGCGCCCGCCGCCCGCGCGGCGCCGTCCACGAAGATGCCCACGGAACCGCCCGTCCCGCTCTTGTCCGCATGGTCGCCCGACCCGATGCCGGACGCGCCCAGCCCGCCGCCGCCGCCGATGCTCTGGGCAACGATGGCGGCGGCGTTGTCTCCGTGAGTGAACACCTGCCCGCCCCTGGCGACATTGACCGTCACCGCGCCGCCGTTTCCGTGGCCGGCGCCGTTGGTGTCGCCGACCCCGAGCTTCATGCTGCCGAAGGTGATCTGCGCGGCGTCTCCGGCAAAACCGCCACCGCCGCCTATGCTCTGCGCCAGGATGCCGTAGGCGCCGTCGCCAAGGGTTTCGACCAGGCCGGCGGTGTCGATGCCGATGTCACCGCCATGCCCGCCCGCGGCGCCGCTGCCGCCGAGCCTGACCATGAGGTGGTTGTCGCTCTGTGTCGTTCCACCGGCGCCGCCGCCCCCGCCGATGCTCTGCGCGAACATCCCGTGGGCGTTGCGCCCCGCCGTCGCCACGACCGCCCGCGCATCCTGCTTCAGCGTCACCTTGCCGCCATTGCCGGCGGATCCCCCGGCGCCCGCGATCGTCAGGCTTCCAGTGGTGGGATTGTCATGCGCCGTTTCCACCGAGGAGGCAAAGCCCCCGCCTCCGCCGATGCTCTGCGCAAAGAGCCCATATGATGCTTCACCGTGGGTACGGATGCGGCCCCTGTTCTGAAGGTCGATGCCGCCGCCCGAGCTGGCGGCGCCTCCCTTGCCCCCGAGATTCAAATCCAGCGCCAGCCGCGAACCGCCGGCTTCGTGATTGGAGGTGCCGCCGCCCGTGCCGCCGCCCCCGCCGATGCTCTGCGCGTGCACGCCGTGCGAATTGACACCGGAGGTCGCGATCTCCGACCCGTTCTGGAATTCGACCGCGCCGCCGTGTCCGCCCGCGCCGCCCCGCCCTCCGAGAGAAAGGTTCAGGGAGATCGTCTTGAAGCTCGTTTCGCTGATGCCGGCCATGGCCCGGCCGCCGCCACCGCCTATGCTTTGCATCAGGACGGCGGAAGCACGATCGCCCTGGGTCGCGATGCCCGCGCCGCCATTCGGCCCCTGGCCGGCGATATTGACCTCGACCCGGCCGCCCTGGCCGCCGGCCCCGCCCTCGCCGCCCAATGCGAGCTCCAGGGCGTAATGGTTCGACGTCTTGGCCTGGCCGGACGGCTGCGGGGCGTCGGCATCCGCGCCCTTCTGATCCGGCTTCGAGGCATCGTCGGCCGCCTTGGCCGACGCGACGGAGCCGACCGCGGCGCTGCCGCCACCGCCGCCTATGCTTTGCGCACGTATCCCCTCGGCATCGTCGCCGTGCGTGGCCACGCCCATGCCATTGGCCAGCTTCACGAGGACGTCGCCGCCCCCGCCGCCCTGGCCGCCGCCGCCACCCGCGGCGAATCCGCCGCCCAGGTGCAGCTTCATGCCGGCATCCTTGCCTTCCGCCTGGGTAATGGCGGTGCTGGCCGCCCCGGCATCGCCGCCGCCGCCGCCCACACTCTGCGCATAGATGGCCACCGCCGACGCGCCCGCCGTTTCGATCACGCCGCCGTTCGCCGAGACGTTCACCACACCGCCGCCGCGGCCCATTCCGCCGCTGCCGCCGTAGGCGCCGCCCAATGTGAGCGCGCCTTCCACGGCGCCTTCGGCGCTGCCGCCCGCGCCGCCGCCGCCGCCCACGCTCTGGGCCAGGATACCGTGCGAAGAGACGCCCGCGGTCCGGAGGGATCCGCTGTGCGTGACGTCCACCGCGCCGCCCGCTCCGGACGATGCGCCCTTCCCGCCCAGACTGTAGTTCAGCGCGATGCTGCCCCCCTTGGCATTGCCCAGCGCCGAACCTCCCGTCCCGCCGCCGCCGCCCACGCTCTGCGCGAAGATGCCGGCCGAGTTATTGCCATGCGTCAGGATGCCTCCCCGGTTCACGACCGATACCGCGCCGCCGTTGCCGCCCGACCTGCCATCCCCGCCGGCGCTGAAGGTCAGCGAGGCGTCCCATTGCGTCTTTTCCTTCTCGCCCGATGCGGCGTCCTGCGCCTTGGCCGTCGATCCGGCCTCGCCGGCTGCCTTGGCGTCGTCCTTTTTGTCGTCCTTGGGCTTGGCGACGGCCGATTTTCCGTCGGTGGTGCCGCCCGCCCCGCCGCCGCCGCCCACACTCTGCGCGAACACCGCGGCGCCACCGTAGGTGACCAGACTGCCATCATTGATCACCGTGACGGAACCGCCGTCGCCCCCGGCCTCGCCGCTGCCGCCGATCGCCAGGTTGGCCACCCAGCGGGCGCCCTCGGTATTGGCGTCGACGTTCGACCCCGAACCGCCGCCACCCCCGACGCTTTGCGCGAAGATGGCCCGCGAGCCTTCGCCCTGGACTGTGATGCCGCCGGAATTGGTGACGCGCACCGAACCGCCGTGCCCGCCCGCGGCACCCTTGCCGCCCACCGCCAGGTTCAGCGCGATATCGCCGGAGCCGGCACTGGAGGTCATGGCCCCGGCCGAGCCACCGCCCCCGCCCACGCTCTGGGCGAAGATGCCGGGGGCATGATCCCCCAGCGTGTCGATCCGCCCGCTGTTCGTCACCGTCACGGCCCCGCCGTGGCCGCCCCCGCCGCCACTGCCGCCGACGCCGAAGGTGAGCGCGACCGATGGGCCTTCGTCCTGCGAGCTGCTTCCGGTTCCACCCTCCGCCGCGCCGGTGGATGCCGCCCCGCCTTCCGTGTTTGTCGAGCCCTTGCCCTGCTCTGCGGATTCACCGGCCTTGTCGTCCTCCTGCTTCTTGACCTGTGAAACGCCGTCGACGACGCCTCCCGCCCCTCCGCCGCCGCCGATGCTCTGGGCCACCACGGCAGCCGCATGCTGAGCACTCAACTGGCCGCGGTTCGTGACAGTGACGTCGCCCCCTGCTCCGCCCAGGCCTCCTGTGCCGCCGAACGACAGGGTAACCGCGTACTTGGCGCCTTCGGTATTGTTGTCCGTGCCTTCGGCCATGCCGCCGCCCCCGCCCACGCTCTGGCCGAACACCGCATGGGAACCTTCTCCCAGGGTATCGACCCTGCCGCTGTTGACGATGCTGACCTGGCCGCCGGAGCCCCCGCTGCCGCCCGAACCGCCCAGCGTGGCGGCAAGATCGATCTTGCCGTCGGTGACGCTGGACTTCGCCGAGCCCGACTTGCCGCCGCCTCCGCCCACGCTCTGGGCAAAGATGCCGGACGCCTGCTTGCCGCTGGTATGCACGAGGCCGTCATTGATCGCCTCGACTTTGCCGCCCCCGCCGCCGCCCTCGCCCGAGCCGCCCAGCGTGAACGCCGTGGCAACATGGAAATTGGTTTTCTGCGATGTGGAGGCGGTGGACTTGGCGCCCACCACGCTGCCGGCGCCGCCGCCGCCGCCCACACTCTGGGCCAGCATGCCGGCGGACCCGTCGCCCAGCGTCTGTATCACGCCGCCGGCCCTGTTTTCGGCCGTGACCGCGCCGCCCGCTCCCCCGCGGCCGCCCGAGGCCCCCAGCACCACCGAAGGCGCCAGCGTCTCTGCCTGCGCATCGCCGTCGGCGAGCCCGCCCGCGCCGCCCCCGCCGCCCACGCTCTGCGCAAACATGCCGTGCGAGGCGTCGCCTTCGGTATGCAGCGTCCTGGTATTGGACAGGGTGGTCTGGCCGCCGGCACCGCCGCCACCGCCCTTGCCCCCCATGGTCAGGGCCAGACTGAAGGACTTCGAGCCCATGGCCTCGGCCGATGCGGCGCCGGCGCCGCCCATGCCGCCGCCCCCGCCCACGCTCTGCGCAGTCAGGGCATTGGCCAGTTGCCCGGCAACCTTGATATCGGCCGTGTTGTGCAGCGTCACTTCACCGCCCTTGCCGCCGGCGCCGCCGACGCCGCCCATCGCCACCGCGACCGACAGGGAAACGCCCCTCGGCAGGGCAATGGAATCGGCCGACGCGGAACCGCCCGTCCCGCCGCCGCCGCCCACGCTCTGAGCAAGCACGCCGCCCGCGCCGTGGCCGCTCGTGGTCACCTTGCCGGCATTGGTCAATACGACCTGACCGCCATCGCCACCGCCGCTCGCGTTCCCGCCGACGGTGACAGTCGCCGACACGCTGGCGCTGCTGATGGGAAGGGACAGCGTCAGCCCGGACGCCTTGCCGCCGCTGCCGCCGCCACCGCCGATGCTCTGCGCGGCGACGCCGATGGCATCCGCGCCCTGGGTGATGATCGAGGCCTGATTGTCGACCACCACCCTGCCGCCGGCACCGCCGCCGCCCGTGGCATCGCCGCCCACGCCATAGTTCACCAGGCCGAACATGTAGGCCGAGACGTCGCCGCCGGTGCCGCCGCCACCGCCGATGCTGTGAGCGTCGATGCCATAGGCGTCGGCCCCGGCCGTCTCGATGACCGCGGTTCTGCCCGTGTTGACGGTCACTGCCCCGCCAGCGCCGCCGCCTGCGCCTTTTCCGCCAATGCTGACATTGACCAGGCCGATGCCGAACGACTCCACGGAACCTGCCGTGCCGCCACCGCCGCCGATGCTTTGCGCCAGCAGCGCGGTGGCCTGTTCGCCCGTGGTCGCCAGACTGCCGCCCAGGTGTTCCGCCGTCACGTCGCCGCCATGGCCGCCGAGGCTCCCGGAGCCGCCTATCCCGCCGCCGACGCCCGGCACGACCGACAGAGTGCCGCCGCCGCTGCCGCCGCCCCCGCCCACGCTCTGCACATGCATGGCCACCGCATAATCGCCGGCGGTCGCCACATTGCCGGTATTTCGGGCCGCCACATTGCCCCCGTGGCCGCCCATGCCCCCTTGGCCGCCGATCGCCCCGGCGCTGCCGCCAACGCCACCGCCGCCGCCGATGCTCTGGGCGAGTATCCCGGCGGCGTAGTCCCCCTGAGTACTCAGCGAGCCCCCGTCGTTGCGCAGGCGGATGGCTCCCCCCGCCGCCATGCCGTTGCCGTTCGCGCTGCTGCCCCCGATGTCGCCGCCGGCGTTCTGCGCCGCGCCGCCGCCGATGTTCTGCGCAAACAGAGCATGGGATGAGCCCCCGCGGGTGCTTATGTTTCCGGTATTGGTCAGTTCGACGGCGCCGCCCGAGCTGGCCGCGCCGCCTTCGCCGCCCCGCACGCCGCTACCCCCGGCACCCGCCTTCCCCGCGAGGCTGCCCGCATACACGCCGTAGGCATTGCTGCCGGCTGTATGCACTTCGGCGGAGGTGACGACGACGACCGTATCCGATGTACCGCCCACGCCGCCCTTGGCACCGAACCCGCCTCCGGCTCCCCCGCCGGCGCCGGCGTCACCGCCCCTGCTCTGCGCCCATATGCCGTGGGATTCATCCCCGGCCGTATGGATCACCACGCCATCAAGCACATCGACCGTGACTTTACCGCTCTTGCCGCCGTTGCCGCCCAGGCCACCCTCGGGAAAGAGGTCCTCAGTGGTTGCGTAGCTGCTGTAGCCTTTCCCGCCATTGCCGCCGAAGCTCTGCGCCGACACGCCAGCGCTGCCGCGTCCCGACGTCTGCACCTCGGCATTCACCAGCTTGAGCTCGACCGCCCCGCCAGCGCCGCCATGCACGCCGGGCAGCCCGCTTCCCCCCTGCGTCAGGGTGCCGCCGGGATTGCCGTCGCCGCCGTGGCTGCGCAGGTCGACCCCCGCCGAACCCGTGCCGACGGTTTCCACTTTGCTGCGCTGATCGCCGCCCGCCCTGCCCATATGCAAGGTGACGTTTCCCGCCGCGCCGGTGACAGTGCCCGGCACGCTTCCGTATTCAGCCACCTCGCCGTCCGGATGGATGCCCGACCTTCCACCGGCGCTCGATAGCTTGATGGCCGCCGCGTTCTGCGGGCCGGAGGTCTTGAATGTGCCGTAGAGGTCCGTCGCCTTGACGTCGCCGCCCTTGCCGCCCGGCCCACCGCTGCCGACGCTGTTCGCGCCGACCAGCTGCCTGAATTCCCTGCCCTGCGCCCCCTGGCCGCCCCGGGACTCCAGATGGACGGCATGGCCGCTTTCGGCGGCGGCGCTGATATCGAAGCGGGAAGTCGCCTGGAAGACAACGTTGCCGCCATTGCCGCCGACCGGCCGGTCGATGAGATATCCGAGATCGAATCCCCTGCCGGCGTCGCCACCCTGGGACAGCACGGAAAGCGCCGAAGCGCCATTCATCTGCGAGTGATTGACGATGGTGCCGCCGCCCGAGACATGCAGGTCGCCGCCGTGGCCGCCCGATCCCCCCAGCCCGCCCCGTCTGCCCCATCCGGCCTCCCCCCCGGCCCCTCCCCTGCCTCCCGCCGACTCGACCTGAACGGCGATGGCCGGCCCGCTGTTGTTGACCGAAGCGCCCGGCCGCAGGATCAGCCTGCGAGCCTCGCCGGCGCCGCCCGCCTCGCCGTCTTCCGCGCTGCTGAACAACCCTGCGGAGTCGCCATCCGCACCCGCGTGACCGGTGGACTGCAACACGACCGGAGACGTCGTACTGCCCTGGACGACCGTGCAGTCGCGCGGATCACAGCCGCCTTCCTGAGCGAAGGCGGCCACAGGCAGGGACAGTATGGCGGCGAACGCGGCCTGCCATACCGCCGGCAGACTGCCGTACCAGCGGCGGAAGGCGTCCGTGCGAGACACCTTGGAATATGCGGGATGTCGTTTCGCTTGCTTCAAGTATTTCTCCAGCAGGTTCATGGCCCGGAGATCCGGCGATACGGTCGCGCCATGCGTTCATTGCGAGCGTGCGCCGGAAGGCCAGCGCAGCGGCGGCGAGGAAATAAATTTACAGAAAGCTCGTAAAAATTGATACTTGAAATTACCAAAAGCAAGGACGAATGTGTTACTGAAGGGGTGATGAACGCCAGACAGAAAAGTTGAAAAAAAGCCTCGCTTCCGATTTTCTGGAAGCGAGGCTTAGGGCCTGTTCACACTAAAAGGCGCCTTACATGAGTACGCAAACATGTGGATAACAAGGCGCAAAGCGCAGTCGTGGCGGGCCCACGGCGAGCATTTGCAACGCAGGCAGACGCTTGTTTGCGTACTCACCCTGCGGGCTGGCAGGTCATCGAACGCCAGGCGTTGTTGCGCAGACCTTGCGTGGGGCGGCCACGCGGCGGCCTGCACGCCTAGCCTGACGCTCGATGACCTGCCAGTGCAAGGCACCTTTTAGTGTGAACAGGTCCTAGGGGGCCGCACCCGACCAACGGGTTATGACGGTACAGGCCGGCGAGAAACCCCGGGCAAATGCGGATTCGCCCGGCCGGAATCAGAAAAAGCCCTGTCTCTCTATGTAGACAGGGCTTTTCCGGACTTCAATGTATCAGTTCGGAACTGATTACATGTTGTCGATCATCACCTGGCCGAAGCCCGAGCAGGACACCTGGGTGGCGCCTTCCATCAGGCGCGCGAAGTCGTAGGTGACCTTCTTCGACAGGATGGATTTTTCCATGCTGGAGATGATGAGGTCGGCCGCTTCCGTCCAGCCCATGTGGCGCAGCATCATTTCCGCGGAGAGGATCTCGGAACCAGGGTTCACGTAATCCTTGCCGGCGTACTTGGGAGCCGTGCCGTGAGTGGCTTCGAACATGGCAACGGAATCCGACAGATTGGCGCCCGGGGCGATGCCGATGCCGCCCACCTGGGCCGCCAGCGCGTCGGAGACGTAATCGCCGTTCAGGTTCAGCGTGGCGATGACGTCGTATTCGGCCGGACGCAGCAGGATCTGCTGCAGGAAAGCGTCGGCGATGGAATCCTTGACGGTGATTTCACGGCCCGTCTTGGGATTCTTGAACTTGCACCACGGGCCGCCGTCGATCGGCTGGGCGCCGAATTCCTGCTGGGCCAGCTCGTAGCCCCAGTCACGGAAGCCGCCTTCCGTGAACTTCATGATGTTGCCCTTGTGGACCAGCGTCACGGAGGAACGGTCATTGTCGATGGCGTACTGGATGGCCTTGCGCACCAGGCGCTTCGTGCCTTCGACGGAAACCGGCTTCACGCCGATGCCGGAGGTTTCCGGGAAACGGATCTTGCTGACGCCGAGTTCCTTCTGCAGGAAGTCGATGAGCTTGCGCGCATTGGGGCTGCCCGATTCGAACTCGATGCCGGCATAGATGTCTTCCGAGTTTTCGCGGAAGATCACCATGTTGGTCTTTTCCGGCTCGCGCACGGGCGAGGGCACACCCTTGAAGTACTGAATGGGACGCAGGCAGACGTACAGATCGAGCTGCTGGCGCAGCGCCACGTTCAGGGAGCGGATGCCGCCGCCCACCGGCGTCGTGAGCGGGCCCTTGATCGACACGACATAGTCGCGGACCACATCGAGGGTTTCGTCGGGCAGCCATACGTCGGGCCCGTACACCTTGGTGGACTTTTCGCCGGCGTAGATTTCCATCCAGTGGATCTTGCGCTTGCCGCCATAGGCCTTGGCGACCGCGGCATCCACCACCTTGAGCATGACCGGCGTGATGTCGGCGCCCGTGCCATCGCCCTCGATATACGGAATGATGGGTTCGTCGGGCACATTGAGCGAGAAATCGGCATTGACCGTAATCTTCTGGCCCCCTTCGGGGACCTTGATATGCTGATAGGACATGAATGCTCCAGGGATAGGATCTGACAATTACCGGGCCGCGGCCCGAGTCTTATATAAGAGTACCGAATAGTTTAGCCTACTTTGGCGTCAGTTACCGAGGCATCGCTAAAATAGACGTTTACCCACCCGCCCGCAAGGGCCGCATCGACATACCCATGTTCAATCCATCCCGCGAACAAGTCCGGCAGTTCTTCACCGACGCCTGGACACGGCACAAGGCCGGAGGAATACTGACGTCGCTTGAAACCATCGCGGCACGCATCATGGAACAGCACCCCGAGTATCATGCCGATCTCGAGGATCCGCAAGCCGAGCAGCGCGACTACGGCGTCGAACAGGGGCGCACCAACCCCTTCCTGCACATGTCCATGCATCTGGCCATTCAGGAACAGGTATCGATCGACCAGCCTCCCGGGATACGGGCCGCCCACGAACAGCTGGTGCGCGCCCGCGGCCAGCACGACGCCGAACACATCATCATGGAAGCGCTGGGGCAAGTCATCTGGGAAGCCCAGCGGCTGGGTGCGCCGCCGGACAACGACAAATATCTGGAATTGATCCTGCGCCACGCCACCCGGGACTGAAGCCCCGGATGCGGCCCGCGGAATCTCAGCGGCGCACCGCCAGATCGGAAGGAAGGCTGGCAAGCCATGCGGCGATATTGCGCATGTCGGCATCGCTGAGCTGCTGGACCATGGCCGTCATGACGGCGTTGGTGCGCGCATTGACGGACGTGCTGCCGGACGCGCCGCGCTGGTAGGCCCGCAATGAATGCAGCAGGTAGTCGGCATGCTGGCCCGCCAGGATGGGATAGGTCGGCATGACGGAAGTCTTGGCGTCCGCGCCGTGGCATGAGGCACAAGCGAACTTCTCGAAAGCGGCCTGGCCGGCCTTCAGATCGGCCGCGGCGGCGGTGCCGGCTCCGCAGAACAGGGCCAGCGCCATGGCGCCCGCCAGTTTGATCGACATCGAATTCATCTTCAGCTTCTCCCCTTCACTTCAGGCTGGAATAATAGGCGGCAAGATCAGCCATGTCCTGGGGAGACAGGCTCTGCGCAATGGCTTCCATCGAAGGGAAGGTACGGGCGCCCGTGGCGTAATCCTGAAGTGCGGTGACGATGTATTCGGCGTTCTGGCCGGCGATCTTGGGAACGTGGTAAACCTCGGGAAAGCTTGCCTTGTAGCCTTGGATGCCGTGGCAACCGATGCACATCGACACTTTCGAACGCGCGGCCTGCGGGTCTCCTTTGATGGCGGCGTCTTCGGCCTGTGCGGCGGAGGCACAGGACAAGCCCACGGCCAGCACAGCACAGGCACGGTTAAGGGTGCTTCGCAACTTCATGACGGATTGGCTCTTATGAGAAGTTATATATAGATAGTTGATATTTATCAATCGAACCGCGAAAAATTGTCAGTGTACGATAATCGAAACTCCGCCTCATGGCTAGTGTCATGAAACTGTTAGAAGGACGATAATGAGCCCTGTCTCCGCAACCCCCACGCCCCGTTTCGAAGGAACGGATCGCTATGTCGCCACCGCCGATCTCAAGATGGCGGTCAATGCCGCCCTGGCCCTGCGGCGGCCCCTGCTCATCAAGGGCGAACCCGGAACGGGCAAGACCATGCTGGCCGAGGAAGTCGCCGATGCGCTCGGCCGCCCCCTGCTCCAGTGGCACATCAAATCCACCACCAAGGCCCACCAGGGGCTCTACGAATACGACGCCGTATCCCGCCTGCGCGACTCGCAGCTCGGCGACGAAAAAGTGCGCGACATCCGCAATTACATCCTTCGCGGCATACTATGGGAAGCCTTCGAATCCGAAACGCCGGTCGTGGTGCTGATCGATGAAATCGACAAGGCGGACATCGAGTTCCCCAACGACCTGCTGCGCGAACTGGACCGCATGGAATTCCACGTCTACGAGACGCGCCAGACCATCAAGGCCCGCCACCGGCCGCTCATCATCATCACCTCCAACAACGAAAAAGACCTGCCCGACGCCTTCCTGCGGCGCTGCTTCTTCCACTACATCGCCTTCCCCGATCGCGACACCATGCAGGCCATCGTCGACGTCCACTTCCCGGGCATACGCGAAGACGTGCTGCGCGCGGCGCTGGACACCTTCTTCGCCCTGCGCGACGTACCGGGGCTGAAGAAAAAACCTTCCACATCCGAATTCCTCGACTGGCTGCAGCTGCTGGTGAGCGAATCGGTTCCCGCCGATCAGATCGGCGGCAAGGAAGGCGACCTGCCGCGCCTGGCCGGCGCCCTGCTGAAGAACGAACAGGATCTCACCCTGCTCGAACGGCTGGGCGCGATGGCACGCGCCTCGCGGCGCAATTGACGCCGGGCAGCATCATGCACAGCGCCCTGTGGGAAATCCACCACACCCGCCGGCCCGGGCCCTGCGCCACGCGCGGCCGCCGCGCCGCAACCGGGAGCCACGCCGAACCTCTGCCGAGTCGCCATCATGCTGCTTGATTTCTTCTACCACCTCCGAAAGAGCGGCCTGCCGGTATCCGTGCAGGAATACCTGACGCTGCTGGAAACCCTGCGCACCGACGTCATGCAACCCTCGGTCGACGATTTCTACCACGTAGCCCGCATGACCCTGGTAAAGGACGAAAGCCTGTTCGACCGGTACGACCGCGCCTTCGCCGCCTTCTACGGCAGAATCGCGGCGATGTATCCGCAAGACAAGGAAATCCCGCTGGAATGGCTGGTCAAGGAATTCCAGAAGAAGCTCACACCCGAAGAAAAGGCCGCCCTCGAAAAGCACGGCTGGGACAAGCTCATGGAAATGTTCCGTGAACGCCTCGAAGAGCAGAAAGGCCGGCATGCCGGCGGCAGCAAATGGATAGGCACCGGCGGCAGCTCGCCTTTCGGGCACGGCGGCTATCACCCCGAGGGCATACGCGTCGGCGGCCCTTCTGCGGGCAACCGCACGGCGGTCAAGGTGTGGGAAAAGCGCGAATACCGCGACTACGACGACCAGCAGGAACTGGGCACGCGGAATTTCAAGGTCGCCCTGCGCCGCCTGCGCCGTTTCGCGCGCGAAGGCGCGGAATCCGAACTCGACCTGGACGACACTATCGCCAGCACCGCGCGCAATGCCGGCCTGCTCGACATCCGCATGGTCCCCGAGCGCCACAACGCGGTCAAGGTGATCATGCTGCTGGACGTCGGCGGCAGCATGGACGACCACATCGCCCGCGTCGAGGAACTGTTTTCCGCGGCGCGCAGCGAATTCCGCAACCTGGAGGTCTACTACTTCCACAACTGCCCCTACGAAAATCTCTGGCGCAGCAATGCGCGGCGGCATGCCGAGCGTTTCGAAACCTGGGATGTCCTGCGGCGCTACAACGAGGACTGGCGGCTGATCCTGGTGGGCGATGCCACCATGAGCCCCTACGAGATCCTGCAGCCGGGCGGTTCGGTGGAGCATTACAACAAGGAAACGGGCGCCGCATGGATGCAGCGCCTGCTGCAGGCATGGCCCAAGGCGGTGTGGCTCAACCCCGAACCGCAAGGCTATTGGCAATACCGCCAGTCCATCGCCATACTGCGCGATATCATGCACGACCGGATGTTCCCCATCACCGTCGACGGGCTGGAACGCGCCATGCGGACGCTGTCCAAGTAAATGTCGGGTCCGCCCACAGGCATGGGCCGGCGGATCGCCAAACCAGAAGGAAGACATGACAAAGCATACAGAGACCGTTTCCCCGCCGCCGCAGGGCCTCTTCCGGCGGCTGCTCCCCTGCCTGGCCATTGCGGCCGCCGTATTGCTCGGGCCCGTACAGGCGCGCACCACGGCCGATGCCGCATCGCCGGCGGCGCAGGCCCAGGGGCCCGGCGCCACGGCCGAAGCCCTTCCCTCCGCTGTGCTTCCGGCGGGAATCGAACGCGGTCCCAGCATAGAAGGCGTGACCGAGTACCGGCTGGAAAACGGCCTGCGGGTGATTCTGGCGCCCGATGCATCAAAGGCCAACACCACCGTGAACATGACTTACCTGGTCGGTTCCCGCCACGAGAACTACGGCCAGACGGGCATGGCCCATCTGCTCGAACACATGCTGTTCCGCGGCACGCCCAGCCTGCGCAACGCCCTGGCGGAGTTCTCGCGCCGCGGCCTGGCCGCCAACGGCACCACCAACGCCGACCGCACCAATTACTACGCCACGTTCGCCACCGACCCCGAGACCCTGGCATGGTATCTGCGCTGGCAGGCCGACGTCATGGTGAACGCCCTCATCGATGGCGATGACCTGAGGGCCGAAATGCCCGTGGTCCGCAATGAAATGGAACGAGGCGAGAACAGTCCCTTCCAGATGCTGCTGCAGCAGATGCAGTCCACCGCCTTCCGCTGGCACAACTACGGCAAGAGCGTCATCGGCGCCCGCTCCGACGTCGAAAACGTCGATATCGGGCAATTGCGCGCCTTCTACCGGGAGTGGTATCAGCCCGACAACGCCCTGCTCATCGTTTCCGGGCAATTCGACGTCGCCGAAACGCTGGGCGTGATCGCGGACGCCTTTGCTCCCATTCCCCGCCCCGAACGCAAACTGCCGTCCGAATACACGGTGGAACCGACACAGGATGGCGAACGCGCGGTGACACTGCGGCGCCAGGGCGGCACCCCGCTGATCGCCGCGCTCTACCGTGCGCCGGCGACCGCCGATCCCGACTTCACCTCTCTGGAGCTGGGCGTGGACATCCTCTCCGACACCCCGTCGGGCCGCCTCTACCAGCAGTTGGTGCGCAAAAATCTCGCCGCGGAAGTATTCGGCTTCAGCGCCGCTCAGCGCCACCCCGCATACGTCTTCTTCGGCGGCGCGCTGGAACCCGGCATGGACCAGAACGAAGCCCTGGCGACACTGACGGAAACCCTCGAAAGCGTCGCCGACCAGCCCATACAGGAAGCCGATCTGGAACGCGCCCGGAACAAATGGCTGACCGGCTGGCAACGCAGCTACGCCAACCCCGCCAGCCTGGCCTCGGCCTTGTCCGAGTCGGCGTCGGAAGGCGACTGGCGGCTGTACTTCCTGCGCCGCGACCGCGTCGAGGAAGCCCGCCTGGAGGACGTGCAGCGCGTCACGTCCAGCTGGCTCACGGCCAGCAACCGCACGTCCGGCCGCTACATCCCGACGCCGTCCCCCACCCGGGCGCCGGCGGCCATCGATCCCGACATCGCCGCCATGCTGGCCGACTACACCGGCCGCGAAGAGAACGCCGCCGTCGCCGCCTTCGATGCCTCGCCGGCCAACATCGACGCCGCCACCCGGCGCGAAACCGTCGAACTCCCGAACGGCGAGCTGCGCCTGGCGCTGCTGCCCAAGCCCACGCGGGGCGGGCGTGTAGAGGCCCGCATGGTGGTCAGCTTCGGCGACGCGGAAGGCATGAAGGGCCAGCGCAGCGTGTCCGAAGCGGTTGCGGAACTGCTGCATCACGGCACCAGCAAGATGAGCCGCCAGGAAATCCAGGACCGCTACAACGCCCTGCAGGCCTCGGTGAGCGTCAACGGCGGCGGCAACACCGTGGCCATCTCGATGTCCACCGTCGGCGAACACCTGCCCGCGCTGGTCGACACCGTGCTGCACGTGCTGCGCGAAGCGGACTTCCCCGAGGAATCGCTCGTGGAATACCGCAAGCAGATGAACACGGCCATCGCCGATGCCGAGTCGCAGCCCGGCCCGCTGGCATCGCGGGCCCTGGCACGCCACGACAACCCGTGGCCCGCCGACGACCTGCGCTACACCCCCACTTTCGAAGAGTGGCGCGCCGACATCAATGCCCTCGACCGGGCGGCCCTGCTCGCCTTCCATGAACGGTATTACGGCGCCGGCAAGGTCGATTTCACCGCTGTGGGCGAGTTCGATACGGAAGCCGTGCGCAAATCCCTCCAGCAGGCTCTGGAAGGCTGGAAACAGGCGCCGGCCTACACCCGCGTTCCCGATCCCTACCGCCCCGTGCCGCCCGAGAAATTCCAGATCGACACGCCGGACAAGGCCAATGCGGTGCTGCTGTCGGCCCTGCCGCTCAATATGCGGGACGAAGACCCGCGCTACCCCGCGCTGCTGCTGGCCAACTACCTGCTGGGCGGTTCGGAAACCTCGCGCCTGTGGACCAGGGTGCGGGTAGAGGAAGGCCTGTCCTACTCGGTGTACAGCAGCGTCCGCGCCTCGTCCTATGAGCCGAGCGGAAGCTGGTCGCTCTATGCCATCCACGCCCCGGAAAACAGCCAGAAGCTGGAGCGCGTCATTGCCGAGGAACTGAAGCGCGTGCTCGAACACGGCTTCAGCGCCGAGGAAGTGAGCGAAGGCATCCGCTCGCTGCTCAACTTCCGCAAGCTGGGGCGCACCAATGACGGCACACTGGCGTCCGTCTGGATGCGCTATACCGACCTGGGGCGCAGCTTTGCCTGGGCCGAGAAACAGGATGAAGCGATCGCCGCGCTGACGCCCGAACAGGTCAACGGCGTGCTGCGCGAATTGCTCAAGCCCGGCCTGTTCAGCACCGCCATCGCCGCCGACCACGCCAAGCAGAAGGAAGCGCGCCGGAAGGGAAAGGAAGCCGGCGAGTAAAGGAACCGATGTCACTTCGCCGCGGAAGAACATCGTCTTGAGGACGCTTGGAACAGAGCCCCGCGCCGCATGCCGGCGCGGGTCGGGGCATCAGTCGGCCACGTTACCGCTCCCCGCGATGGCAAGGGCCATCACCGGTGCCTCGTTCCGATCCGCATCCCCGCCCGCGCCTTCTTGACGGTTTCCCTGATCTGCCTCGTCATCCTTTCCGGATCGCGCCGGCTTGAGGCAGGTTCCGGAAGTATTCCAAGGCCCCGGCCAAGTCGATGACCTCGCCATACTTCTGGTGCATATCGAAAAGGTTCATCGCGTGCGCCGCCTCAGTGCGATCGAAGCAGCATTCTTCCACGATTCCCACGCTATAGCGGTTCGACTGCGCGTCGACCACGGAAGCGCGCACGCACCCACTGGTCGACTCTCCGCATACGATCACGGTATCCGCCTTGACCATTTGCAGGTATTGCAGCAGGACCGTTCCGGAAAAGGCGCTCGGCGCCGCTTTGCCGACGACGAGCTCCCCCTCGATGGGCGCGACCTCCCGCACGATCTCATTGCCGAGCGCGGCGACTTCCGCGGGCAGGCCGCCACTATGATTGCCGCCACGCTTACCGCGTTCCGCCACACGCGACGGGTCGGACGGAAACCCGGGATAGCCCCGCACATGGACGACGGGCACGCCGCATTGCCGGGCCCCGGCAATCAGCAGCCGCATCTGATCAATCGCTTTCCAGCCGTCTTCCCCGCAGCTCATGGGCCATTGCTGAATGGACTCCAGCAATGGCTTGCGCTCGTGCCCGACCGAGGCATAGTAGACGTCGATCACCAGCAGCACGGGCCGGCCGCCCAGCTTGTCGGGCTGTTTTTTCCCCCAGACGGCAAGATGCGCCTTGTCGCGATCCGTCAGATACTTGTCCCAAATCGGCATGCTTCCTCCCCCCATGCAATCAGTGATTCATTGCTGCACCGTGATTTTGGCCTGTTCAACGATCTCCGTCATTTTCTCGGTGTTCTTGTTCAGATAGTCGATGAACACCTGCGGTGTGCCTCCCACGAGCACATTGCCCAGGGATTCGAGCCGCTCGCGCACCTCAGGCTTCTGCATGGCCCGATTCATTTCTTCGTTCAACCGCTCCACTATCGGTTTCGGCGTGCCTTTGGGAGCCAGCAGCCCCACCCACGGCGCGGCATCGTCGAAACCCTGATGGCCGCGCGACGCCATGGTCGGCGCATCGGGAAACTGGCTGAGGCCGCTGGACGGGCCGACCGCAAGTATGCGGAGACGTTTGGCCGCCACCTGCTCGGCGATGCCCACGCTGGGATAGAACATGAATGAAACACGGCCCGCGGTGACTTCGGTCAGCGCCGGGGCGTTGCCGCGGAAAGGCACATGCAGCATCTCGACGCCCGCCGAAAGCGCAAGCAGCTCCGCGGCGAGATGAGCCGACCCCCCGTTCCCCGCCGACCCGAAGGAAATGCCACCCGGTTTCTTGCGCGCATCTTCGATGACATCCTCCACGGTCTGGTAGGGCGAGTCGTAGGCCGTCACCATCACCAAAGGCTGGGTGGCGACCAACGAAATGGGCTCGAAATCCGCAATGGGATCGTAGCCGGCCTGCGCCGGCATGAGGATGGGATTCACGTTATGGCCCAGGGAAGCGAAGAGCAGCGTGTATCCGTCGGGCGGCGATTGAAGAACCTCTTTTGTTCCGATCAGCGAAGCTCCCCCGGTCTTGTTGCTGACGACGACCGAAACACCCAGCTGTTCCGTCAGCTCTTTGGCCAGCACACGGCCGGTCACGTCGGTCGGGCCGCCAGCGGCGTACCCGATGATCATCTGCACGGGTTTGGAAGGATAAGACTCGGCGGTCTGGGCGTGCACGACGCCCGAACCGAACATCAGCGACAGAAAGCATACAGCCAGTGATTTCACCTTCATGATAGCCATCCTATGAGTTTGCCATCGCGTCCGCGGATGACATGCCGTTGTGGAGAATTCCGGCCCGCCGTCAGTGCGCACCGGCATTCACTTTCGAAAAAACCTCATGCGGGCTGGGTCCGCCGCTCAAGACTGCAGATCAGGGCCTGTTCAGTCCACGACGACAGGCCGCAGATGATGGGAAATCCAGGAAGCGAAAGAACAGATCCGCGCATCTTCATGGGACTGCCCCATCAGTTGAATACCCAATGGAAGGCCGCCGACCGCCAGCATCGGGATGGTGACCGCCGGCACACCCAAAGCCGAGGCCTGGACATTGAAGGACGAATCGCCCGTCGGCGTGGGATCGGAAGCATCGTCTTTCCGATCGCGCCGCCATACCGGCGCCGGGCCCAAGGAAGACAGTGTGATCACCGCATCCGCAAGCGGAGCAAGCCCGACGAATCGGCGCCGGGCGTCTTCGCGCTGCTGGAGGCGCAACCGGTATCGATCGTGCGTCACCGCATCCGCCTTCTTCATGCGATTCATCAGCCGCGCACTGAACTTCCCGGGATGCCCCCCATGCCGGATCCGTAAAGCAAGAAACAGCTCATATGAGTTGATGTCGTCGGTAATGACCTTCATGTCCTTCACCGCCTGCTCGAACGACTCCACCAGTTCGCTGTCGGAACGTCTCAGCACCTCTATCCCCTGGCCGATACATTGTCGGAGGAAACCCTCAAAGGCCGCCTTCGAGCCGAGGTCGAGCCTCTGCCAAGCAGGGGTTTCCATGACGATGAGCCGGCCCGGCTTCCGCGGCGACGGCGGCGCCAGAGGACCGTAAAGCCCGGGGAAGCCGGGATCTCCTCCGACGCGGCTGGCAATCTCGGCGGCGACCTGCCACATGTCCTCGGGGCAGCCGGCATGCACCCCATGCACTTCCTGGCTCAACCCCAGCCCGGGGCCGCGATTCAGCGCGCCCAACGTAGGCTTCAGGGCGTAATTGGCGCAATAGCTCGACGGCCTGATGATGGAACCGCCAACCTGGGTTCCCAATGCGGCGGGAACCATGCGTGCCCCTACCGCCGCCGCCGAGCCGCTGGAAGACCCGCCCGGGGTATGCAGGGCGTTGAACGGGTTGACCGTGGGGCCGGGCTCGTTCATGCCCAGCTCGGCGGTCACCGTTTTTCCCAGGATGATTGCGCCCGCCTGCCGCAGGGCCCAGACGGCCGGCGCATCGTGCTCCGGAACGTGTCCCGCATAGGCCACACAACCCATTTCGGTGGGCATGTCGCAAGTGTCGATGAGGTCTTTGATGCCTATGGGCATCCCGTCTATCGCGGACAGCGTGCGGCCCTCGCGATAACGTTGCAACGATGCCGCCGCGGCCTCCCGGGCCTGCGCAAGGTCGAGCGTCACCCAGGCTCTTATCCGGGGTTCGCATTCTTCGATTCTGCGCAGGCATCGGTCGAGGTAAGCCGCAGGCGTATCCGCGCCTTCGAGAAACCGCCGTCTCGCGGCGAAAAAGCGCATCTCGCTTGAAGCGAACGGATCATACTCAAACATTGCCCCCCCGCACTCCGGCCCGCCGCGCACTATCTGGCGATGAGATCCAGCTCTGCCAGCAATTTCTTCCATACCTCGAATTCGTCCTTCTGCAACTGGTTGAGCCCTTGAGCATCTTCTTCCATGACGGACATGCCGGCGTTGGAGATCCGCTCCTGAAGGCCGGAGTCCTTCTTGGCTTCGGCCACCGCCGCATCGAGCCTGGACACAATATCGTCCGACGTTCCCGCGGGCGCCCACAGCGCGACCCACATCTCGTTGGCCAGCCCGGGCACCTCTTCATTCAGCGCGGGAACCGACGGCAAGGAGGGAAGTCTTGTTTCGCTGGTGACCGCCAGCAGCTTCAGCCTGCCGGACTCGACCTGGGGAGATATGGCCGGCAGGGCACCGAACACGATCGGCACCCGATTGCTCACGACATCGGACAAGGCGGCGGCGATCCCTTTATATGGCACATGCTCGAGGTCGGCATTGAGCCGCTGACTGAGCATTTCCGGAATCAGATGATTCAATGTACCGACACCGGCGGACACGTATTGATATTTCCCGGGGTTGTTGCTGATTTCCGCCAGGAATTCCTTCAGATTCCCGGCCGGAAAGGAAGGATGCACGGCAAGGATGTACGGCACCCTGGCCAGACCCGCCACCGGTTCGTAATCGTCGATGGGATCGAAATCCGCGTCTTTGAACATCAAAGGAACAATGAGCTGGTTGTTGTTCGCGGACACAAACAGACTGTAGCCATCGTTTCGCTCTTTCTGCATGGCCTGATTCCCGATCAGCCCCCCGGCGCCGGATTTATTGTCGATCACGATCGATTGCCCCAACAAGCCGGTCAGCCGTTCAGCAAAAATACGGGCCACGAGGTCGGTGCCGCCCCCCGCGGCCGTGGGTGTGGTGATTGTGAGCGCACGGCTCGGATAATCGCCCTGAGCGACCGGAGCGCCCAGCGGGATCGCCAGCAGCAGCACAAACAGCCATCTTTTGTAGCTTCGAAGGGGGTGCATGACAGTCTCCTCTCTTATAGGTAGTATCAATTAATACTACATTTAATAATGAGAGAACGCATTGGGAGGAACCCTAGCATTCTGTCTGGCGTGTCGAATACTTATAGTTCGGCACCTGGACTCGCCATGCCGCATCGCAAGTCCGCGCGATGGCTACGGGCGCGTGATTCGCGATCCGGCGTAGCGAACCCTTGATGCTTCCCCCACACCTATACGCTGGATCATGGCTGTTGTCGCAGCACGGCGGCGGCAACAGCCAGATCACCCGAGCGCCCCTTTTCAGCGCAATGCGCTGACAGCAGAACGGGCGGCAAATATGACGGTTGATCAGTCTGATATGCGCGGATTGATTACCGCATGACAAAGGTTCGTCGTGGAGCCGCCCCGCATGTACAGGCAAGGCAGCGACAGCTGTTCCGCATCCTGCTCTATGGCGACAGGAATGGCCCATTTACGTTTGGCGCAGCCAGGCTGCCCCATCCGTTTCCGTATCCACAATGTCTCGTTGGGCCCGCATATCTTCGGCCACGACGAGACCGGCCACGGCGTTATTGACAACCAATTCGTTTCGTTTTCAGCTTCGCTTTTAATAGAAGTATTTTATAATACTACCAAAAAAATCGATGAGTCAACTAAATGGAGAACATCAACATGGCACATTTTGTTCCGCAGCCCTTCCCCCCACGGTTTCAGCGCCGAAAGGCCGGCAATCCGGCCTCGCACGAAAGGCATGACGCAGCACACATGAGCAGCTGATGCGGGCGGACTTCAATGTCATCTACGAATTCGGCCGCAAGAATCCGACCGAAGCCTTCAGCCTGGAAATCCTGGAAAAAATCATAGACAGCAATATCGAGGCAAGAGTGGCACACACCATCATCGAGCAATCGGCAATCGACCATGTAGCGCCGGAAAACCCGTGGCTCCTGACTAAATCACTCAAAGTGCATGGTTCGACAAAGTATTCATAAAGGAGAACCCTTACACCTTCCCGAAAGAGCATGCGAAAGTGTATCTGCACGAAGGCAATGGCATTCCGGTAGGGATCGCCCCCACGCTCATCACGATCACCCGCGACTTCCAGGAAACGCTCGTGGCCGAAGTCGGGGCCAACTCCTACGGCTCATATACAAAGAACCGCCCCATCGTGAACATGGCCGATTCACTCATACGCCATGAAATCTATTTCGCCGAAATCTTCAAAGAATTCGGCGACCAGATCCATGAGAAATTCGGCCCCGCCATGTTCAAGCTGCGTCAGAAATATCTTCCGCAGCCCCAGGTGAAAGCCTTGAAAAAACTGCTTCAAACGGAAGAGCTCAAGGCCTGAAGGCGGCCGCAGTCAGGAAGAGCCGCTTTCCATTCGTGGCGGCTTCCGCGGCATGGACAGGCATGGATGGCCCGTCCTGCCGGCGCTGGCGCGAGGCCATGGCGGTCAGAGCCGCTCCATGTTGTTCGTCTCGACGACCTTCGACCATCTTGCGACTTCGTCCTTGATGTGCTGCGCAAACGCCTCGGGGGTATCGCCCACCGGACGCGCGCCCAGCCCGTTCAGGCGCTCCACGACCTCGTCTTCCTTCAGGATCTCGACAATGGCATTGTTGAGTGTCCGGACAACATCGTCGGGCGTACCGGCGGGCGCCAGCACCCCGAACCATGCCGCCACTTCGTAACCGTCCATGCCCTTTTCCGCGACGCTGGGCATGTTCTCGAAGCCTTTCCAGCGTTCCTTCGTCGTGACCGCGATACCCTGGACGTTGCCAGAATCGATATGCGCCGCCGACGAGGGCAGATTATCGAAGCCGATGGGAATCTGACCGCCGATGACGTCGGTGAGCATGGGCCCGCCGCCCTGATACGGCACATGGACAATATCGATATCGGCGATCGCCTTCAACAGTTCCCCGGCCATGTGGGGGCTGCCGCCCATGCTGGTGGAGCCAAAGCTGAGCACACCCGGATTGGCCTTGGCATAGGCGATCATTTCTTCAAAATTGCTGAATGGCGCATTCTTGGAAGCGATGATCACATTCGGCGTGTCCGCCACCCGCGTGACCGGCGTGAAGTCTTCCACAGTCCGGTACGACAGCTGTTTGTACAACGCCTCGTTGATGCCGTGGGAATTGATCGTGCCCATGACCAGCGTGTAGCCGTCCGGCTGGGACCTCGCCACGGCCCGGGTGCCGATCTGCCCCCCGGCGCCGGGGCGATTCTCGACGACGAAGGTCTGCCCGAGCTTGTCGCTGAGCCTGGCGGACACGAGACGGGCCAGCACATCGGTGGTCCCCCCGGGCGGATACGGCACCACTATCGTTACCGCTCTTTCAGGAAAACCTGCGAACGCGGCCGAATGCCCGGCCATCATCATTCCCAGACCCAACGCCAAAGCAACCCATTTGCCTCGCATAACCTTGCCTCCTTGATCAGTTTTTATATCGATGACAATCAGTATGAAACTACAATCGCGACGCGCAACGCCCCGGTCATGCGAGGCGCCGCACCGCCGCTCACTGCCTGGAATCGTCCGGCGGATTCAGCCCCCTAAGGAAGCTCCGAACAATTCACCGCGCCGCATGCATCCCCGGATTCGGGCGGTCTGCTGTGTTGCAAATGCGCGCGATAGCGACGGCTATCGCTGTGCTTTGCGCCTTGCATCCCATCCCGAACCAGGGCGCATGCTTACCGCTCGAACTGTTCAGAGCTTCCTTAGCTTGTGGCACAGGGATTCGGGCACTTCCATCGGGAAGCCCAGAATCGCGGCGGATAAAGCCTTCCCGTAGTTGTCCAGGCACAGGCTGCGCGACACCCCCCCGCCCAGGGCGCCATGCGCCACGAAATTGAGCGCGTCGATGGCATCGACCTCGTAACGGATCACCTCGCCTTTAATGGCGTCACGATGAAAATCCTTGAATCGCTCAGCGGTCAATTGCGCCTTCAGCAGCTCGTAGAATTCCGGTTCATAAGCAAATACGGCAATGTTCGACGTATTCCCCTTGTCCCCGGAACGGGTGTGTGCCAGATGTTGCAGCAATACTTGCATGATCAGCTCTCGTAGTAGGTAACGGCGGCATCGACATGTTCACGCGGCACCAGCGACGACCAGACGCCGATGACTTCGCGCGTACGGTCCTGATGCGGTACCCGCTTGCCCGTATGGCCCACGCCCGATACCGCCATGCCGTCCACTTCACGCCCGACCTTCATGGCTTCTTCACGGGTTTTCGTACGGGCGGCGACACGCACGGCAATCTCGTAAGGCTCGGGGGCATCGGCGGGTGTCGCGTCGCCATGAATGGCATTCAGGCCCAGGAAATCGATACGGATGTCTTCCGCATCGAGCTTCACGATCTTGAAACGCTCTTCCAGAATCTTCTTGGCCAGCCTGGCGCGGCGCAAGGCGCCCGGGCCGGCATAGAAGAACATGTCTTCGCCGATGTACCCTTCGGTGCAGCCAATGGACACTTTCAGCGTGGGCGTGCGCGGTTTGCCCCGCAGGTTGGAAACCCGCACCCGATCGGGGCCCACTTCCTCGATTTTCACCGAGCTGAAATCAACCACGACATCCGGCGTAATGTAATTGGCGGGGTCGTGCACTTCGTACAAGCATTGTTCTTTGACCGTCAGCAGATTGACCGCCCCGCCCGTTCCGGGCGCCTTCGTCAGAATCGCTGAACCATCGGGGCTGACTTCGGCTATCGGGAAACCGAAATTCCATGGTTCGTCGACATCCTTGAAACCGGGGTCAGAGAAATACCCGCCCGTCACCTGGGCGCCGCATTCCAGCAAGTGCCCCAGCCCGCTGCCGGCGCCGATCCGGTCATGGTCGGAAGGATCCCAGCCGAATTCGTACATCATCGGGGCCAGGAATATGGACGGATCGGCGACACGCCCCGTCACCACGATCTGCGCACCGTTTCTCAATGCTTCGACGATCGGCTCGGCGCCCATATAGGCTTCCGCGGATATCAGGCTGGATGCCAGGCTTTTCGTGGATGCGCCGTTTTCCAGTATCGTGTCGGTGAGGTCGAGGACGCGATCCGTGATCAGGCTGCCGGTCACGGCGGCCACCTTCACCCCCGTCACCCCCGCTTCCCTCAAGAGCTCGACGATGCGCTGCGCCGCCCCCTTGGGATTGATCCACCCTTGATTCGACACGATCCGGATGCCCTGACGCATACAGATCGGCAACACAGCCCGCATCCTGTCGTCCAGATAGGTGTCATACCCGGGAAATGAAGGGTCCCTGCGGCTACGGACCTGTGCCGCGGAAACCGTGGCCTCGGCCATCGTCTCGAAGCAGAGATAATCAAGGTTGCCCCGTTCCGCGTTGATAATTGCGGGCTCGACCCGGTCGCCCCACCATGCCGAGCCGGAGCCTATGCGAATCGTTTTCGCCATACGAACTGTTCCCCCTGATGCTTGCGTTTCCGGACGCATTGCACAGTATTGTGGATGCGGTCCGTGAATTCGAGTTTCTGACAGTCTACTGAGAGCGGCCGCCAGCCACCAGCACCGTGAAGAACAAAGGGCTGTGAATCCATTTCACAGCCCTTTGACGGGTTTCCGGCTTGCGTTCAAGCGCTCATGCGGGAAAATTCTGGCAGAGAAAGTCGATGACGGCCCGGACCCGGGGCGCCACGGAGCGGCCTCCCAGGTAAAGCAGGTAGAACCTGTCGTCATCCGACTGTTCCTGATAAGAGCCGAGCAGCGGCACCAGCGTGCCTTTGCTCAGATCGGCCCCGATATGGAATTCGGCAAGCCGCACGACGCCCAGGCCGTGCAATGCCAGCGTACGCAATAGTTCGCCCTGATTGCTGCCGATATAGTTCGGGGCGTCTATCGTCTTGATGCTGCCCGCGTCCCGGAAGGTCCACATATTCCACTGGGTGCGGATCGTGAAGTTCAGGCAACGGTGGCCCAACAGGTCTTCAGGTACTGAAGGCGTTCCGTGCCTGCTCAGGTATTCAGGGGAAGCGGCGATGACCCATGGCCGCTTCATCAACGGCCGCCCTACCAGGGACAGTTCGGTCGGGCGGCCGCTATGCACCGCGATATCGATCCCCTGCTTGATGAAGTCGCCGCGTTCCGTGCCCAGCAGGAACTCGATCCGGAGCTGCGGGTGCTGTTCGAGCAGGGCCGGCAGCTTCGGGGCGATCAGATACTTGGCCGTCGTCAAGGCGGTATGGATCCGTACCACGCCCGTGACGCCCGCCTCCCGGTTCATGACCGCGTTTTCCGCATCGTCCATGGCATCCACGACACGCTGCCCGGACGCCTGCAGCGTTTCGCCTTCCTGGGTGATGCGGATCACGCCGCCGACACGCTCGAACAGGCGCACGCCCAGGCGTTGTTCGAGCCGGGCGATCAGCTTGCTCACGGCCGAAGGAGACATCTCCAGCGTCCGGGCCGCCGCCGAAAAACTGCCGTCCTTGACGACACGCAAGAATACGGTCAGTTCGTCGAATCTGCCCATCGGTCGCTTCAGGAAAAGAAGTTCTTCACCCTGTCGCGCCACGACTGGCTGTTGGGCGAATGCTTTTCGCCGCCCTGCTGCAATGAAACCTCGAACTGGCGCAGGATCTTCTTCTGCTCTTCATTCAGGCGCACCGGCGTTTCCACCGAGACATGGCAATACAGATCGCCCGGATAGCTGGAGCGCAGCCCGCGTATGCCCTTGCCGCGCAGGCGGAAGGTCTTGCCGGTCTGGGTGCCATCGGGAATCGTGATGGCCCCGCGCCCTGTCAGGGTGGGGACTTCCAGTTCGCCGCCGAGCGCCGCCGTGGTGAAGGGAATGGTCAGTTCACAGTGCAGGTCGTCGCCGTCGCGCTGGAAGATGCCATGCTGCTTGAGATGGATTTCCACATACAGGTCGCCCGCCGGCCCGCCATTGACTCCCGGTTCGCCATTGCCCGCCGACCGGATGCGCATGCCGTCGTCGATGCCCGCCGGGATCTTGACCTGCAGCGTCTTGTTGCGGCGAATGCGGCCCACGCCGTCGCAGGATGCGCACGGGTCGGTGATTTCCTTGCCCGTGCCGTGGCAGGTCGGGCAGTTCTGCTGCACGCTGAAAAAGCCCTGCTGCATGCGCACGATGCCGGCGCCGTCGCAGGTGTGGCAGGTGCGCGGCTGCGTGCCGGGCTTGGCGCCGCTGCCATGGCACACGTCGCAGGTTTCCCAGCTGGGCACCCGGATTTCCGTATCGAAACCGGTGGCCGCCTGTTCCAGGGTGATGTCCAGCGTGTATTTGAGATCGGCTCCCCGATACACCTGGGGCCCGCCGCCACCGCGGCGCCCGGCCGCGCCGAAGATCTCGCCGAAGATGTCGCCAAACGCATCCGCGAACCCCGAAGCACCGCCCATGCCCGCGCCGACCCCCGCATTGGGATCGACCCCGGCATGGCCGAAACGGTCGTAAGCCGCCCGCTTCTGTTCGTCGGACAGCATTTCGTAGGCTTCTTTGACTTCCTTGAACTTCTCTTCCGCTTCCTTGCTGTCCGGATTGCGGTCCGGATGGTACTTCATGGCCAATTTCCGATAAGCCTTCTTGAGCTCATCGTCGGAGGCATTCTTGGCGACCCCCAGTATCTCGTAATAATCGCGTTTTGCCATTTGAATTGCTTGCGTCTGTGACGTGCTCCGTGTCTGAACGAGAACGCCCGATTTCCGGCAAAAAGGCCAGAAACCGGGCTACGAGGCGCTACGCGCAGACCTTACTGCTCGCGCTTGACTTCCTTGAAGTCGGCGTCCACCACGTCGTCGTCGGCCGGACGGGAGTCAGCGGCGCCCCCCCCCTGGCCAGCGGCGGCCTGCTGCGCCTGCATGTCTGCGTACATCTTCTCGCCCAGCTTCTGCGATGCGGCGCTCAGGGCCTCCACCTTGGAGTCGATCTCTTCCTTGGTGCCGGACTTGATCACTTCCTCGACGTCCTTGATCGCGGCTTCGATGGCTTCCTTCTCGGAGGCTTCCAGCTTCTCGCCATAGTCGGCCAGGGACTTGCGGGTGGCATGCACCAGCGCATCGGCCTGGTTGCGGGCGTTGGCCAGTTCGGCCACCCGGCGGTCTTCCTCGGCGTTGACTTCGGCGTCCTTCACCATGCGTTCGATCTCGTCTTCGCTCAAGCCCGAGTTCGCCTTGATGGTGATCTTGTTTTCCTTGCCCGTGCCCTTGTCCTTGGCGGACACGTGCAGAATGCCGTTGGCGTCGATGTCGAAGGTGACCTCGATCTGCGGCGTACCGCGCGCGGCGGGCGGGATGCCTTCCAGGTTGAACTCGCCCAGCGCCTTGTTCGCCGTGGCGATCTCGCGCTCGCCCTGATAGACCTTGATGGTCACGGCCGGCTGGTTGTCGTCGGCCGTGGAGAACACCTGCGAGAACCGGGTGGGAATCGTGGTGTTCTTCTTGATCATCTTGGTCATCACGCCGCCCAGCGTCTCGATGCCCAGCGACAGCGGGGTGACGTCCAGCAGCAGCACGTCCTTGCGATCGCCCGAAAGCACCGAACCCTGGATGGCGGCACCCGCGGCCACGGCCTCGTCGGGGTTGACGTCCTTGCGCGGTTCGCGGCCGAAGAATTCCTTGACCTTGTCCTGCACCTTGGGCATGCGGGTCATGCCGCCGACCAGGATCACGTCATCGATGTCGCTGGCCTTGATGCCGGCATCCTTGATGGCGATGCGGCAGGGCTCGATGGTGCGCTCGATCAGGTCTTCCACCAGGGCTTCGAGCTTGGCGCGCGTGACCTTGAGGGTCAGGTGCTTGGGCCCGCTGGCGTCGGCCGTGATGTAGGGCAGGTTGATTTCGGTCTGCTGCGCCGAAGACAGTTCGATCTTGGCCTTCTCGGCGGCTTCCTTCAGGCGCTGCAGGGCCAGCACGTCCTTGGACAGGTCGACGCCGCTTTCCTTCTTGAACTCGCCGATGATGTAGTCGATGACACGCTGGTCGAAGTCTTCGCCGCCCAGGAAGGTGTCGCCGTTGGTCGACAGCACTTCGAACTGCTTTTCGCCGTCGAGATCGGCGATCTCGATGATGGAGATATCGAACGTGCCGCCGCCCAGGTCATACACCGCGATCTTGCGGTCGCCCTTTTCGGATTTGTCGAGGCCGAAGGCCAGGGCCGCTGCCGTGGGCTCGTTGATGATGCGCTTGACTTCAAGGCCGGCGATGCGGCCGGCATCCTTGGTGGCCTGGCGCTGGCTGTCGTTGAAGTAGGCCGGCACCGTGATGACGGCTTCGGTCACCTCTTCGCCAAGGTAGTCCTCGGCGGTTTTCTTCATCTTGCGCAGCACGTCGGCCGACACCTGGGGAGCCGCCATCTTCTTGCCTTGCGCTTCGACCCAGGCGTCGCCGTTGTCGGCCTTGACGATCTTGTAGGGCATCAGCTCGATGTCCTTCTGCACGGCCTTTTCGTCGAACTTGCGGCCGATCAGGCGCTTGACGGCGTACAGCGTGTTGGTGGGGTTGGTGACGGCCTGGCGCTTGGCCGGCGCGCCGACCAGCACTTCGCCATCGGGCATGTAGGCGACGATGGAAGGCGTCGTACGGGTGCCTTCCGCGTTTTCAATGATCTTGACACTGCTGCCTTCCATGACGGAAACGCAGCTGTTGGTCGTGCCAAGGTCTATACCAATGATTTTTCCCATGATTCGTGATCCTGCGAAAAGTGTTTGTTCGTGAATGCTTGCTAATTGGGGCCGATAAGGCTTTTTTCAAGCCTGTCCGGCGGAAACCATCACCAGCGCGGGGCGCAGCACGCGTTCGGCCAGGGTGTAGCCCTTCTGGAGGACCTGCACGATGGCGCCGGCGGGCTGATCGGAAGGCACGGAAGAAATGGCCTGGTGGAAATGGGGGTCGAATTTGTCGCCGGGCATGGGCGCGACCTCGCGCATCTGGTTGCGCTCGAAGGCGCCGTTGAGCTGGCGCAAGGTGGCCTCCACGCCTTCCTTCCAGGATTCGGCCGTCTGGTCCGTAAGCGCCAGGGCGGCTTCCAGGCTGTCGCGCACGGGAATCAGGCTCTCGGCGAATGCCTCGGTGCCGAACTTGCGCGCCTTGGCCACGTCTTCCTGAGCGCGGCGGCGGACGTTCTCGATTTCCGCGCGGGCGCGCAACAGTTCCTCGTGGTAGCGCGCGATTTCTTCCTGCGCGGCCGACAGCATGTCGCCAAGCCCCTCGTCCGCGGCTTCACCGAACTGCACCAGGTCGTCCTCGTGAAGTGCCGCGCCGGCCGCGGCGTCATCGGCTTGCGCCTCATTGACTTCTAGTTGCTCGGATGTGTCCGGTTTCTGGTTTTCCTGCTTGGGATCCACAGGTTCCTGGGGTGCAGACATAGAACTTCTCCACTGGCTGAAGTATGCGATCCAGGACAAATGGGGGCGGACATTCCCATTTCAAGAGCAGTGGATGATGCCGCACACATGGCAGCGCCGTGAAGCGCCCCGTGGCCGGTTTCATCCCAGATTGCGCTGGACGATGTCGGCCAGGCCTCGCACCCAGGCGGGATCCCCGTTCAGGCAGGGGATGTAGCGGAAGGCCCGCCCGCCCTCCTGCAGAAAGGCATCGCGGCATTGCATCTGTATTTCTTCCAGCGTTTCCAGGCAGTCGGCCAGAAAACCGGGGCACATCACATCGACGCTGGCCACGCCGGCGCGCGCCCATTCCCGCAAGGTCGGCTCGGTGTAGGGCTGCAACCATTCCTGGGCGCCGAAACGGCTCTGGAAGGCATGGTGCACGAGCGCGCCGTCCTCGCCCAGCGCCTGTTTGAGCGCGCGCACCGTATCCATGCAGTCGCGGTGATAAGGGTCGCCCTTTTCCACGGTGATGCGGGGAATGCCATGAAAGCTCAGCAGAAGGCGCTCAGGTTTGCCGTGCTGGCGCCAGTGCCCGCGTATGCTGGCGAGCAGCGCCGCGATATAGCCCGCATCGTCGGGGTAGCGCTTGATGAAGCGCAGTTCCGGCTGGTTGCGCCGCCGCTTCGCATAGGCGTTCACTTTGTCGACGGCCGTTGCCGTCGTGCTGGCGGCATATTGAGGGTAGAGCGGCACCACCAGCACGCGTTCGCAGCCCGCATCACGCAATGCGTCCATGGCGCTGGCGATCGACGGATTGCCGTAGCGCATGCCCAACTCGGCCCGGATCGTGACGCCGCGCCGCGCCAGTTCCTGTTCCACCCCCTCGGCCTGCCGCCGGCTGCCCACCAGCAGCGGCGAACCCTCCTCCCACCAGATTTCCTTGTAGCGTGGCGCCAGATCGCGCGGCCGCCGGGGCAGGATGAACAGGCGCAGGATGATCTGCCAGAGCGCGGCCGGAATCTCGATCACCCTCGGGTCCGACAGGAACTCGGCGAGGTAGCGGCGAATGGCCGCCGGCGTGGGTTCGTCGGGGGTGCCCAGATTGATGAAGAGCACGCCCGGAGCCCCTTCCGGCCGTGGCGGCGGTTCCGGGGCGAGCGCGTGGGCATCGGCCGGTTCGGCCAGATAAGGCGAGAAGAAAATGCTCATGGAGTGTTATGGCTGAGAGCGTTGGAGAGCAGGCGCGCCGTGATGTCGACAATGGGAATGACACGTTCGTATGCCATGCGCGAAGGCCCGATGACGCCCAGTGTGCCGACCACCTTGCCATCGACGCCATAGGGCGCCGTGATCACCGAGACATCGTCCATGGGCACCAGTTCGGAATCGCCGCCGATGTAGATCTGCACGCCCTGGGCGCGGCTGGAAACGTCCAGCAGCTGCAGGAGGTCGGTCTTTTTTTCGAACAGGGAGAACATGCGCCGCAGCTTGTCCATATCGGCGGCGATCTCGGAAATGTCCAGCAGCTTGCTTTCGCCCGCGATCACCACGGTTTCATCGACGTCGGGATCGGCGGTGCCGGCTTCCACGGCCACCTGCATGAGCCGGGAAATGTCGGCCTGCAGCGACGATAGTTCCTGCTTCAGCGATTCCCGGACCTGGTCGAAGGACTTGCCGGAGAAATGCTGATTGAAGAAATTGCTGGCCTCGATGAGTTCCTGTTCGAGGTAATCGCGCTTGACGGACAGGATGCGGTTCTGCACGTCGCCGTCGGGCGTCACAATGATCAGCAGGACCCGGCTCTCGGACAGGCGGATGAATTCGATCTGCCTGAAGATCTGCGAACGCTTGGGCGCCAGCACCACCCCCGCGAACTGCGACATGTTCGACAACAGGGAGGCCGCCGCCGAGACGGCCCGGGCGGGATCCGACGAAGGAAGCAGCCGCCGGAGATGATCGGAGGGCGATGCCTGCAGACTCTGCACCGCGAGCAGGCGGTCTACGAACAGCCGGTAGCCCTTGGGCGTGGGCACGCGGCCCGATGACGCATGCGGGCTGTGAATCAGACCAAAGTCTTCCAGATCCGCCATGACATTGCGGATCGTGGCGGGAGAAAGGTCGAACATCTTGGACAGCGTGCGCGAACCGACCGGCTGGCCATCCGCGATGTAGCGCTCTATCAGCACTTTCAACAGTGCCTTGGCTCGATCATCCATATATACGTTCAATACCGATATTTCAGAAAGCCGGTGCCGCGCATGCGACGGCAGGCGATGAAACCATGCCGCGGCGCCATCCGGCAACCCTATAATCAGCTCTATTATTCCACCAAACGCTCAGACTTCACTTATATGCACTTCAACACCATTGCCATCATCGGCCGCTACCAGGACGCGGGGCTGGACGGGCCATTGCGCGAACTGGCGGCATCGATCCAGGCCGCCGGGGGCCAGGTGCTGGTGGAAGCCGAAACCGCGCGCAACACCGGTGTCAAGGAATTCATGGTAGCCGATTACGCCGCCATCGGCTCGCGGGCCGACCTGGCCATCATCATGGGCGGCGACGGCACCATGCTGGGGGCCGCGCGGCAGTTGGCCCTGCATAATGTCCCCATGGTCGGCATCAACCATGGCCGTCTCGGGTTCATTACCGACATCCCGCTGCACAACGCCCTCGAAGCCGTCACCAGCATACTCGACGGTCAGTACGAGGCCGAAGAACGGGTCCTGCTCGAAGGCAGGGTGATCCGCGACGGCCAGGTGATGTTTTCCGGCCTGGCGCTGAATGACGTGGTCCTGAGCCGGGCCGGGCGCGGCGGCATGATAGAAGTCCGCGTCGAACTCGACGGCGTCTTCATGTACAGCCAGCGCGCCGACGGGCTGATCATCGCCACCCCCACGGGCTCCACCGCCTATTCCCTGGCCGTGAACGGCCCCATCGTGCATCCCAGCATCCGGGCCCTGCTGCTGGTGCCCGTGGCGCCGCAGACCCTGTCGCACCGCCCCATCGTCCTGCCGGACAACGGCACCCTGGGGCTCACCATCACCGCGCTGGGCCGCGTCGAAAGCGGCGCCAGCGTGCACTTCGACATGCAGACCTGGTCCGACTGTCAGCCCGGCGACCGCATCGAAGTGCGGCGGGCCCATCACAGCGTCCGCTTCATCCACCCCACCGGCTACAGCTTTTTTTCCACATTGCGACGCAAGCTGTACTGGAACCACATGCCCCAACCCTCCGACGACTCCGAATGAAGAGCCATGCTGCGCCTTCTGCACGTCCGTGATTTTGTCATCGTCGACGAAGCCGAGATCGCTTTCTCGCCGGGCTTCACCGTCTTCTCCGGCGAGACCGGCGCTGGCAAGTCGATACTGATCGACGCCCTCTCGCTCGTGCTGGGGGCCCGCGGGGACACCGGCCTGCTGAGGGCGGGCGCGGAGCGCGCCGAGATCTCCGCCGTCTTCAGTCCGCCCGCGCCGCTGCGCGCCTGGCTCGCCGAGCGCGACTTCGACCCTCAGGACGATCTCGTCCTGCGCCGCATCATCGACGCCCAGGGCCGCAGCAAAGCCTATGTGAACGGCGTTCCGGCCAACCTGGGCATGCTGCGCGAACTGGGCGGGCAACTGGTGGACATCCACGGCCAGCACGCCCACCAGGGCCTGCTGATGGCCGCCAGCCAGCGCAACATGCTCGACCAGCAAGGCGGCCTGACCAGCCTGGCCCGCGAAACATCGGAAGCCTGGCAGGCCTGGCAGAAGGCATTGCGGGCCCTGGGGGCGGCCCAACAGAACGCCCACGCCATACAGCAGGAACGTGAAAGACTGCAGTGGCAGCTGGACGAACTCGAAGCGCTGTCGCTCAAGGAAGGCGAATGGGATCTCATCAGCAACGAACAATCGCGCCTGGCCCATGGCCAGGCCTTGCTGGAAGGGGCCACCCGCGCGCTGGGCCTGCTGGAAGACGAATCCGCCTCCGCCCTTCAGGCTCTCAATGGCGCCGCGCGGCAGATACAGCAGTTGCTGCGCCACGACAGCGGGTTGCAGAGCGTGTCCGATGCCCTCGAATCAGCCCGGATCTCGGCTTCCGAAGCCGTATCCGACCTGCACAGCTATCTCGATCGGCTGGAGCCCGATCCCGAGGCCCTGGCGCGGGCTGAACGCCGCGTCGGCGAATTGTTCGAGGCGGCCCGCAAGTTCCAGGTCGAACCCGACGAGCTGCCTGCCCTGCGGGAACGACTGGCCGGCGAACTGGCGGATTCCGAAGCGGCCACCGATCTGGAAGCGTTGCAGGCCCAGGTCGATGCCGCCGGGCAGGCTTACCACGACATCGCGGGCCGCCTGAGCAAGCAAAGGCGCCGGGCCGCAAAGCGCCTGGGGCGCGACGTCACCGCCGCCATGCAGGAACTCGCCATGCAGGGCGGCGCCTTCGATGTCGCGCTGGAAGCCTGCCAGGCAAGCGCGCATGGCAAGGAAAACGTGGAATTCATGGTGGCGGGCCATGCCGGTACGCCGCTGCGCCCGCTTGCCAAGGTGGCCTCGGGCGGTGAACTTGCCCGGCTGTCGCTCGCTCTTTCGGTGATCGCCAGCCAGGCGGCACAAGTCCCGACACTGATTTTCGACGAAGTGGACACCGGCATCGGCGGCGCCGTGGCGGAAGTGGTGGGACGCCTGCTGCGGCAATTGGGCGAGCGCCATCAGGTGCTGTGCGTCACCCACCTGCCGCAGGTGGCGGCGCGCGGCGCGCACCACTTCGAAGTACGCAAATCATCGGCCGATGGCAATACCCAGTCAGATATCCGGCTGCTGGACGCGCACGGCCGCATCGATGAAGTGGCGCGCATGCTGGGCGGCATGACCATCACCGACACCACGCGCAAGCATGCAAGCGAGATGCTGGCCGGCTGAGCCGCCGCCGCGAAGCGCCCGGGCGCCGGCCCCGCACCCACCCCTATGGATGCCGCCTACCGCCCGCCCGAGCGCTTGCTGGCGCATTCGGGACACATGCCATACAGCATCATGGTGTGGCTTTCCAGCTTGAAACCATGATCTTCCGCCACCTTGTACTGGCGTGATTCGATTTCGGTATCGCTGAACTCGACCACCTTGTTACAGTAGGTGCAGATGAGGTGATCGTGGTGATCGCCATCATTCAGTTCAAACACGGCCTTGCCGCCGTCGAACTGGCTGCGCACCAGAATGCCCGCCTGTTCGAACTGCGTCAGGACGCGGTAAACCGTGGCCAGGCCGATATCGACGTCCTCGGCGATGAGGGTGCGGTAAACATCTTCGGCGCTCTGGTGACGTTCATCGGCACGGCGGAAAATGTCGAGAATCTTGAGACGGGGGAAGGTCGCTTTCAGGCCGGCGTTCTTCAACTCGTTGGGGTCGGTCATTGTGGATCTCTGGCGGAATACAGCCACGACGGGCCAGGCGTCTGCGGCCACAGGCCTGCAGACGGCGATGAACGCTCATGCGTTTCTCGATTACCCTTTATGATAACGGTTTTACTCGTTCTGAAATATCAGGGGCGCTTGGTGCTGACAATCACGAACACTTTCTCCAAGATACTGCGGGCCGGCGTGGCGGGCGGTGCACTGGTACTGGCGCTATCAGCCTGCGGCAGTACCGAATGGGGATTCCCGTATCGCCCCAACATCCAGCAGGGCAACTGGATCACGGCTGAACAGGTCGACCGCCTGCAGCCAGGCATGTCACGCGAACAAGTACGCTTTCTGTTGGGTACTCCCACACTGCAGGACATCTTCCGCAGTGATCGCTGGGACTATCCCTACTATAGCAAACCCGGCTATGGCGAAGCGCAGCAGCGGCGGTTCAGTGTCTGGTTCGAAGGCGATTCCCTGGCTCGCTGGGAAGGCGACGCGCCGCCCGACCGCCAGCCCTTCCAGAAGACGGACACCGGCTCGCGGGCGGCTGGCGCAAGCGGGGGCGAAACCGAAATCACGCCGGCGTCCACCGATCGCGGCGCAGAACCTCTCCGATAATCCGAAAGCTCAAGGACACCACCGAATGCGTATCGCAATAGCGGGAGCGGATGGCCGCATGGGCCGCATGCTCATCGAAGCCGTGCTCAACAGCGAAGACCTCACTCTTGCCGTCGCCCTCAATCAAGCGGAATCGCCCAGCATCGGCCAGGATGCCGGCGCCTTCCTGGGCGTGGAATCGGGAATCAGGATCACCGACAACCTTGCCGCCCTCGCCGACGCCGACTGCCTCATCGACTTCACCCGGCCCGAAGCCACCCTCACCCATCTTCAGGCCTGCATCGAACATGGCGTGAAATGCGTCATCGGCACGACGGGCTTCGACGAAGCCGGCAAGCAGGCCATTCAGGCCGCCAGCCAGAAGACCGCCATCGTCTTCGCCCCCAACATGAGCGTCGGCGTGAACGTCACCCTGAAGCTGCTGGAAATGGCCGCCCGCCTGCTGAACAGCGGCTACGACGCCGAAGTCTTCGAGGCCCACCACCGCCACAAGGTCGATGCCCCGTCCGGCACGGCACTGGCCATGGGGGAAGCCGTCGCCCACGCCTGGGGGGAAGATCTCGACAAGATCGCCGACTGGACCCGCCACGGCCACACCGGCCCCCGGGAAAACGGCCGCATCGGCTTCTCGGTGGTGCGCGGCGGCGACATCGTCGGCGACCACACCGTGTATTTCTGCGGCACGGGCGAAAGAATCGAAATCACGCACCGTTCCAGCAGCCGCGCCACCTATGCGCAAGGCAGCCTGCGCGCGGTGCGCTATCTTGCGCGCAAGGATTTCGGCCTGTTCGACATGCAGGACGTTCTGGCCAGCTGAGCCACGGCCTGAAAGGCGGCTCAGGCCCGCAGGGCCGCCCGCATCGGGCGGGTTTGCCGGGTTGGCGGCGCCCGCCGCCCACCAGAAACCAGCGGCCGGGCCGGACAACCAGACGGCGGCTCAGGCCTGTTCCGACGCCGCCGTGCCGATTTCCACGGGTTCCTGTTCCAGATGCACCCCGAAACGGGTGGCAACTTCGGCACGGACCACATCCGCAAGCACCTGGATATCGCGCGCAGTGGCACCGCCGTGATTGACCAGCACCAGCGACTGGCGCTCATGCATGCCGACCGACCCAAGCCGGCGGCCTTTCCAGCCGCAACGCTCGATCATCCAGCCCGCGGCCAGCTTGTAGCGCTTTCCTTCTTCCACCGGATAACCCACGATGCCCGGATGCAGCCCGCGCAATTCCCGGTATGCCTTGGCACTGACCAGCGGATTCTTGAAGAAACTGCCCACATTGGCCAGCTCGGCCGGATCGGGCAGCTTGGCCCGCCGTATCTCGCAGACCGCATCGAACACCTGCCGCGGCGCGACGGCCGCACCCGCCATGGCGATGCCGGCATGCCGGGCGAGATCGGGATAGGAAACCTGCGCGCGCCAGGCTCGCGGCAGACGATAGCGCACCGCCAGGATCAGCCAGCGCCCCGCTTCGGCATGCTTGAAGAAGCTGTCGCGATAGGCGAACAGACAATCGGCGGGGCCCATTTCCACACGGCGGCCGTGACGGATATCCCAGGCCACCAGGCTGTGGAAATACTGATTCTGCTCGACCCCGTAGGCGCCGATGTTCTGGATGGGAGCCGCCCCCGCGGAACCGGGAATCAGCGCGAGGTTTTCCAGGCCGTTCCAGCCCTGTTCCATGCACGAGGCGACGAAGTGATGCCACGGTTCACCGGCCTGCACCTCGACGATGACGGCATCGGGATCCTGATCGACCAGATCCGCGCCTCGGGTTTCGACATGGATCACCAGTTCGTCGATCTGCGAGGCCAGCACGACATTGCTGCCGCCGCCCAGCACGACCACGCCAGGATAGCGCGCCGCCACATCGGACAGGGCGTCCAGCATGTCGAGGGATTCCAGGCGCAGAAAAGCCCGCGCCTGCGACTTCAGGCCCAGCGTGTTGTGATGAGTAAGATCCTGTTCTGTTATGTGCAGCACGGGGCCGCCCCCCGGAAAACGGTTTCATCGATACGAAGCCCCTTGACGGGCTTCCTTGTCTGATCACATCTTACTGCAATCGATGAACCGAACCCCTCGCGGCACTCCCGGCATAACGGGAAAAGCGCACATGGCGCGGTCCGCCACGGCCGGCGGGCCGGCAATATCAATGCGGGCAGGCCGGGCTACGCCTGACTTCAAACGCAATACGGGTGCCACTTGACAATGGTGAAAAATTCTTCCTATAATTTAAATCTTTCGCGGGAATAGCTCAGTTGGTAGAGCGCAACCTTGCCAAGGTTGAGGTCGCGAGTTCGAGACTCGTTTCCCGCTCCAGATTCTAAAAAGGCCCAGACTTCGGTTTGGGCCTTTTTGCTCGGCTCTGGTTCTTCCGGCTGGGGGGCTCTGCCCCATAAACAATGGAATGGACGGGCTCTACCCCATAAACGGGGGATGGGCATTCACTGGACACGGTTGATCACACCGTTCCAACCGCACTGAGCCAAGACCCGCACGCGGTGATTCTCAAAGTTCCTGAAGCCATATGCACGGCGTGAGAGCATCTCCATTTTCGTATGGAATCCTTCCCCCCGCTGTCACAACTTCAGGAAGTGCTGGTTCACCAAGCGCACCACATGGAAGCGGTCGGCCACGATCATGGCATTGGGGAAGTACTGCTGGGCAATCCGGGGGCGGTACGTCTCCGACAGATCCATCACAATGATTCGCACCTTCTCCTTGCCTGGCAAACGCTTCAGACAGCTGCGCAGGCTCGCCTCAGAGCGGCCCAGTACGACGTCGAACACCTTGTGGTTCTTCAGATCCACCAGCGTGGTGGCATAGCCCCGTTTGCGGCGGAAGAAGTGTTCGTCGATCCCCCAGGACTTAAGGGCAGCTACGGCCTGAGAGCTCAGAGACGCGCTGCCTCACAAACGACTGATACCAACGCTCGACTGTGGCGCTGCCGATCCGGTGTGTGCGCGTGAGCTTGCGCTGGCTCACGCCGCCATCGTGCGCCTCGAAGACCTCCAGACGATAGGTCTCGGTGGCGCGCAACCGTGCGCGGATGCCGGGGAAGGGATGCCGGAAATAGCGGTTGCAGCGTGTGCAGTGGTACTTGGGCACGCTCAGGTGCAGCACCATCAGTTGATTACCCTGACGGGTGTGCGTGAGCGTGCGTGGGTGGGTGGCCTTGATGCGCACCGGATCAGCCGCGCAGTGCGGGCAGACCGGGCGCCTGCGCGGCTTGGCCCAGACATGAATATCCTGCGCGCGTTTGACTGCCTGGACGACCAGGCCAGGGATCCCTAGGATAGAATCGATTGGGGACATCGGCATTGCTTCCGTTAGACGTGTTCTTCGCAAAAACAAGTCTAATGAATGTCGATCGCCCCCATTTACGAGGAAGAGCCGACTATTCCTAATGGCTGCTTTCGACTGCGGATTCAACCGGTGGATGCAACGGTTTGGTTAAATCGTTGTGCCGGTGTTTCATAGTTTAAGGTTTTTCTCGGACGCTCATTCAATCGCCTCGCGATAGCGTTGAGCTTAGCTTGTGAGTAATCAGATAGGTCAATTCCCTTTGGTAAATACTGCCGCACAAGGCCGTTGGTGTTCTCATTGGTCCCGCGTTGCCAGGGATTCTGGGGATCGCAGAAAAACACCTTGATATCCGTTGCCAGAGTGAATCGCTTGTGATCGGCCATCTCCTTGCCC
>JACCES010000040.1 GCA_013416455.1 Alcaligenaceae bacterium
TGTGCTCTTCCGATCTACATCGCCGAGGAGATGCAGCGCCGCGGCATGACCCAGCCCCTGCTCATCGGCGGCGCCACCACGAGCCTCGCCCACACGGCGGTGAAGATCGACACGAATTACCAGGGCCCCGTGGTGTACGTGAAGGACGCCAGCCGGGCGGTGGGGGTGTGCACCAACCTGCTTTCACCAGACCTGCGGGATGCCTTCATCGCCCAAACCAAGGCGGACTATGCGGGCGTGCGGGAACGCCATGCCGCCCAGCAGGGTGAGAGCCAGCGCATCCCCCTGGCTGCGGCCCGGGCCAACAAGTTCAAAGCCGATTGGTCAAGCTATACCCCGCCCCCCCCTCGCCAACCCGGCGTGCACGTGCTGAAAAACTACGACCTGGCCGAACTGGCGGAGTACATCGACTGGACCCCCTTCTTCCAGGCCTGGGAACTCCACGGCCGCTACCCGAAGATTCTGGAGGACGCGGTGGTGGGCGAGGAGGCCCGCCAGCTGTTCGCAGACGCCCGGGCCATGCTGGAAAAGATCCTCACGGGGAAATGGGGGGGGGCCCGGGCGGTATTCGGCCTGTTCCCCGCCAATGCCGTCCATGATGACGACATCGAGATCTACGCCCCTCTCCCGACGGGAGAGGGTGAGCGCAAACCCATCATGACCTGGCACA
>JACCES010000041.1 GCA_013416455.1 Alcaligenaceae bacterium
ACAGCATCGACGATCCGGCCATGGTTATCTGTCTTCTGCGTATGATGGCGGGAGCGACGCATAACTCGTGTACGTCGCAAGTGCGCCAGCAACTCCTTCTTCAGTGCGCCCCGTGCCTGAATAAAGAGCGTGCGATAAATGGTTTCGTGCGACACCTGATGTTCCTCGTTTTCGGGATAGGCGCACCTCAACCATCCAGCAATCTGCTCCGGTGACCACTGCAGTTGAAGCTTCTCGGCGACCAGGTGCGCTAGGTTTCGATTGTGTACCAATTTACAAGTCTTAGGACGAAGTGCTCTGTCCCACGCGGCTTGATCCGCCAAGCTGGCACGATAATCCGATGACCCGCCGTTACGATTGACTTCCCTGCTGATCGTGGAGGGCGCCCGCCTGAGCCTCATGGCAATCGAGCGGATCGAGTGGCCCGCAATCAGGCCCCGCGAGATCTCTTCGCGCTCGGCTAACGTCAACGTCAGACGGGATCGGCATCTTGGCACAGGTTGTATGCCGCCGGTCTCCGCAAGAATCCGCTGGATCGATGAGTGGTTACGATCAAACAGTTGGGCGATTTGCTGAAGTGATTCGCCCTTACGCCAGCGCTCCCACATCAGAGCTTTCTGGCTTTCCGTATAGTAGATTCGAGG
>JACCES010000042.1 GCA_013416455.1 Alcaligenaceae bacterium
GCTCTTCCGATCTCGATTCCCGTTTCGGGAATTGAACTGGCCCCGCAGAGCAGACGAGGTTGAGGGCCATTTCCGGAGACCAGTCTTGACAAGTGGGCGAAAAACCTACTTGATTGTCCGCAGATTCGCCTGTCAACCCCCGCTTTTCGCACCAGTACGCAGGGCTTCGCAACTTGCCAGAACGCCGGTATCGCGTACCTGAATCCGTGTTCGTAAAAAGTCACAACTTTCCTGAAGGCCGAAACGCATGACTTTAGCGAGTCAGCCCGGGTGTTTTGCTATGCCGACGGTGCCTGCGGGGATGATTTTGACCTCGATTCCCACAAAAAGTCGGCGCTGGCGGGACGGCGTTACGTCATTTTCGTGTTCCAAGGCGAGTCAGCACCTTCCGCTTTCGCAGAATGGGGGTGTTCGTGGGAGCACATCCGTGACAGTGTCGTCACGGCGACGCCGCTTTCAGCAAACGGTCTTGCAAGGCCACGAACACCTGCACATGGCCGGCAAATCCGCGGCCAAAGTCGAGAATGAGTTTTCTGGCATGTGCCACAAACTTCGCCGCCCGGTACATGATCTCCTGCAACACCGTCTTGAGCCT
>JACCES010000043.1 GCA_013416455.1 Alcaligenaceae bacterium
TAAATCCGCACACCCGCAGCTTCGGTAACTGGCTTAGCCCCGGTACATCTTCCGCGCAGGACGACTCGATCAGTGAGCTATTACGCTTTCTTTAAAGGGTGGCTGCTTCTAAGCCAACCTCCTGACTGTCTATGCCTTCCCACTTCGTTTCCCACTTAGCCAATTTTGGGGACCTTAGCTGGCGGTCTGGGTTGTTTCCCTCTTGAGTCCGGACGTTAGCACCCGGTGCTCTGTCTCCCGCGCTCATACTTGCCGGTATTCGGAGTTTGCCATGGGTTGGTAAGTCGCTGTGACCCCCTAGCCATAACAGTGCTCTACCCCCGGCAGCAATACGCGAGGCACTACCTAAATAGTTTTCGGAGAGAACCAGCTATTTCCAGATTTGTTTAGCCTTTCACCCCTATCCACAGCTCATCCCCTAATTTTTCAACATTAGTGGGTTCGGTCCTCCAGCACGTGTTACCGTGCCTTCAACCTGGCCATGGATAGATCATCTGGTTTCGGGTCTACACCCAGCGACTAAAATCGCCCTGTTCGGACTCGCTTTCGCTACGCCTTCCCTATTCGGTTAAGCTTGCCACTGAATGTAAGTCGCTGACCCATTATACAAAAGGTACGCAGTCACCCC
>JACCES010000044.1 GCA_013416455.1 Alcaligenaceae bacterium
CGTGTGCTCTTCCGATCTGCTCTTGCCAGCTTCCAGGTCCGCTTCTATGGGTTCTTTTCCGGCCACCACGGGTTCGTTCATGAGGATCTCCTTGCGCAAATAGTCGACAAAAAACATCGACTATTATGTCACAGGCTTTGTTCGATGCGATCGCACAGGGTTTGCAGCACCTTGAGGCGTGCGTATTGCTTGTCCTCCGCCTCCACCAGCACCCAGGGGGCGATTTGTGTGCTGGTGCGGTCCACCATGTCGCACACGGCCTGCTCGTAAAGGTCCCATTTTTCCCGGTTGCGCCAGTCCTCCTCCGTGATCTTGAAATGCTTGAACGGGATTTTCTCCCGGGCCTTGAAGCGCCGGAGTTGTTCCGCCTGGCTGATGGAGAGCCAGAACTTGCAGACGATGATGCCATGGCGGTGCAGCTGGGCCTCGAAGTCGTTGATCTCGTTGTAGGCCCGCATCCAGTCGTATTCCGTGCAGTAGCCCTCCACCCGTTCCACCAGCACCCGGCCGTACCAGGAACGGTCGAAGAGGGCCAGCCGCCCCCGGCGGGGAATCTGGCGCCAGAAGCGCCACAGATAGGGCTGGGCCCGGGCTTCCTCGCTGGGGGCGGCGATGGGGATGACCTG
>JACCES010000045.1 GCA_013416455.1 Alcaligenaceae bacterium
GCCTGATGTACGGCGCCCTGCCCGCCCTGGAGGCCCGGCGGGAGACCCTGGTGGCCCTGCGCCATGATCTCCACGCCCACCCGGAGCTGGCTTACGCCGAGCATCGCACCAGCGAGCGGATCACCGAGTTCCTGGTGGAATGTGGCATCGAGGTGCACAGGGGCCTGGCGGGCACCGGCGTGGTGGGGATGCTCAAGCACGGCGACAGCCCGCGCATGACCGGTCTGCGGGCCGAAAGGGCCGCCCTGCCGGTGCTGGAGCAAAACCCCTTCCCCCCCCGCTCCCGCCATGAGGGGAAAATGCACGCCTGCGGCCACGACGGCCACACGGCCATGCTGTTGGGGGCAGCCCAGCACCTGGCGGCGACGCGGCATTTCAACGGCATCGTGGTGTTCATCTTCCAGCCCGCAGAGGAAACGGATGGCGGCGCCCGGGTGATGATCGAACAGGGCCTGTTCGATCGATTTCCCGTCCACTCCGTGTATGGCATGCACAACTGGCCCGGCCTGCCGGCGGGGGAATTCGCCGTACACCGGGGCCCGGTGATGGCCTGCGCCGACCAATTCGACATCCTCATCAAGGGCCACGGCGCCCACGCCGCCATGCCCCACCAGGGCAGGGACC
>JACCES010000046.1 GCA_013416455.1 Alcaligenaceae bacterium
TTCTCCTGAGTTCTCTCAAGCGCCTTGGAATATTCATCCCGTCCACCTGTGTCGGTTTGCGGTACGGTCTCGTGAGACTGAAGCTTAGAGGCTTTTCCTGGGACCACTTCCAATCAGTTTAAGATCCGAAGACCTTATCCAGCCACACCCTTGAATCCCGCGCCCGGATTTACCTGAGCGCCTTCTTCGATGCAGCAACGGGGACTTCCAACACCCCGATGACCTTTCGCAATCCGTCCCCCCATCGCATCTCACGACGGTGCTGGAATATTAACCAGCTTCCCATCAGCTACGCATCTCTGCCTCGCCTTAGGGGCCGACTCACCCTGCGCCGATGAACGTTGCGCAGGAAACCTTGGACTTACGGCGAGGGGGCTTTTCACCCCCTTTATCGCTACTCATGTCAGCATTCGCACTTCTGATACCTCCAGCAGCCTTTTCAAGCCACCTTCCCAGGCTTACAGAACGCTCTCCTACCGCGCACGGATTAAATCCGCACACCCGCAGCTTCGGTAACTGGCTTAGCCCCGGTACATCTTCCGCGCAGGACGACTCGATCAGTGAGCTATTACGCTTTCTTTAAAGGGTGGCTGCTTCTAAGCCAACCTCCTGACT
>JACCES010000047.1 GCA_013416455.1 Alcaligenaceae bacterium
TTTCCCAGGTATCCGAGAGGGAGTAGGTCTCATCATCATAGTTGCTTGCGCCGCGCAGCAGATCGGCTTGTGCAACGGTCACGTCGGTGACGTTGTCGATGTCGCTGATGGCGTAGCTGTCGGCATCTGCAACCGTTGCAGCGTTGTCGGCGTTGCTGATATTGGCCCAGGTATCCGAGAGGGAGTAGGTCTCGCCATCATAGTTGCTTGCGCCGCGCAGCAGATCGGCGAGTGCGACTGACAGGTCGGTCAGGCTGGCCGCCTCGATGTCGCTGATAGCGTAGCTGTCGGCATCCTCAACCGTTTCAGTGTTGTCGGCGTCACTGATATTGACCCAGGTATCCGAGACGGTGTAGGTCTCATCATCGTAGTTGCTTGCACCGCGCAGCAGATCGGCAAGTGTGACTGACAGGTTGGTCAGGTTGGCCGTCTCGATGTCGCTGATGGCGTAGCTGTCGGCATCCTCAACCGTTGCAGTGTTGTTGGCGTTGCTGAGATTTTCCCAGGTATCCGAGAGGGAGTAGGTCTCATCATCATAGTTGCTTGCGCCGCGCAGCAGATCGGCTTGTGCAACGGTCACGTCGGTGACGTTGTCGATGTCGCTGATGGCG
>JACCES010000048.1 GCA_013416455.1 Alcaligenaceae bacterium
GCGTTACTTGAAATGATGAACGGCACGAACACGCAAACTCAAGAGAACTTATAACCTGTAAAGTTATAGGATCAAGCGACTAAGTGCACATGGTGGATGCCTTGGCGATCACAGGCGATGAAGGACGTGGTAGCCTGCGTAAAGCTGCGGGGAGCTGGCAAACAAGCTTTGATCCGCAGATGTCCGAATGGGGAAACCCACTGCGCAAGCAGTATCCCTGGCTGAATACATAGGCCAGCGGAGGCGAACCGGGTGAACTGAAACATCTCAGTAGCTCGAGGAAAAGAAATCAACCGAGATTCCGAAAGTAGTGGCGAGCGAAATCGGAGCAGCCTTGACGTTTTAGCAGATTGAATAGTCGAACGGAATGGAAAGTCCGGCCATAGCAGGTGATAGCCCTGTAGGCGAAATTCAGTGTGTGGAACTAGGCGTCAGACAAGTAGGGCGGGACACGTGAAATCCTGTTTGAAGATGGGGGGACCATCCTCCAAGGCTAAATACTCGTGATCGACCGATAGTGAACCAGTACCGTGAGGGAAAGGCGAAAAGAACCCCGGAAGGGGAGTGAAATAGATCCTGAAACCGTGTGCATACAAACAGTAGGAGCC
>JACCES010000004.1 GCA_013416455.1 Alcaligenaceae bacterium
GCATGTACCAGGCCGGATTCAGGGCGCGGCGGCACCCAGCCGAAGGCGGTCATATCGGAGGCCGCGCCGGGCCGGAAGGAAAGGCGCTCCAGAGCGGCTTCCAGGGATTCGGCCGTGATGTCCCAAGCGGGTGCGAGACGATAGATGCGAAGATTCTTGAACCACATGGAGAAATACCGGTGTGTAAAGGACGCGGCGCCGTGGCCGGAGCCGGGCGACCCGCAAAGAAAGGGACTGATTGTATGCCGAACCGGAAGCGTGGCCGGAACAGCGGTTGAAAAAAGAAGGCCCGGAGCCTTGTGGCTGCGGGCCGGAAAAACAGCCGTTGCCGTGACGATCTTGCTCGCGGGGCGCACGGCAGCGCTGATGGAAGGAGGATGCCGCCGTGAGGGCCATGCAAGGCCGCCCGACGGGCTCCCGCCATGAAAATGATTCTAGGCCGTGGCCGCTGACGAACGCCTGAACAGGAAAAAATCCATCCGTGACAATGCGGACACGTTTCCGTGGACTTGCACAGGCGCTTCCATGATGGTGCCCGGCGCGGCCGGTGTACGGCGCCGCAGCTGCCCCGTGACGGGCGCCGGCCGGGCGGGGGGGCTTGCGCGGCGCACATTCAGGCCGGCCATCCGGAAAACCGCCCATATCTGTTTATATATACAGTATAATTTGATGCAATAATTGTCGGCATCCAGCCGGCGCCCGTGCGCGCCGCAGCGCCCTCACAGTCATCAGCAAGGATCCTAAATGGACGACAAAACCACCAAGGCAGCCAATCCCGAACGAGCCAAGGCGCTTGCCGCCGCACTGTCGCAGATCGAAAAGCAGTTCGGCAAGGGTTCGGTCATGCGCTATGGCGACGACAAGATCGAGCACGACATCCAAGTGGTGTCCACCGGGTCCATGGGGCTCGACATCGCGCTTGGCGTCGGCGGCCTGCCGCGGGGCCGCGTCATCGAGGTCTACGGTCCGGAATCCTCGGGCAAGACCACGCTCACGCTGCAGGTCATTGCCGAAATGCAGAAGCTCGGCGGCACCTGCGCCTTCATCGACGCCGAACACGCGCTCGACGTCCAGTACGCCTCCAAGCTCGGGGTCAACCTCGAAGACCTGCTCATCTCCCAGCCCGACACCGGCGAGCAGGCGCTCGAAATCACCGACGCCCTGGTGCGTTCGGGTTCCGTCGACCTCATCGTGATCGACTCCGTGGCGGCCCTCACGCCCAAGGCGGAAATCGAAGGCGACATGGGCGATTCCCTGCCCGGCCTGCAGGCCCGCCTCATGAGCCAGGCGCTGCGCAAGCTCACCGCCACCATCAAGCGCGCCAACTGCATGGTGATCTTCATCAACCAGATCCGCATGAAGATCGGCGTCATGTTCGGCAACCCCGAAACCACCACGGGCGGCAATGCGCTGAAGTTCTATTCCTCCGTCCGGCTCGACATCCGCCGCATCGGCGCCATCAAGAAGGGCGACGAGGTCATCGGCAACGAAACCCGTGTCAAGGTGGTGAAGAACAAGGTGGCGCCTCCCTTCAAGCAGGCCGAATTCGACATCATGTATGGCGCGGGCATCTCCCGCGAAGGCGAAATCATCGATCTTGGCGTCCAGGCGGGCATCGTCGACAAGGCCGGCGCCTGGTTCAGCTATAGCGGCACCCGCATCGGCCAGGGTCGCGACAACGTTCGCGAATACCTCAAAGAACACCCCGAAATGGCGCTCGAAATCGAAAACCGCGTGCGCGAGAGCCTGGGTGTGGCTCTGCAGCCGGGTTCGGCCGGCGCGGCCCTGCCCGCCCCCGGCCCGGCCGGCGAATAGGCGGCCCGGGGGCGGGCAATGGCGGGCATCGGCGGCGCGATTTCCCTCAAGGCCAGGGCCATCGGCCTGCTGTCCCGGCGCGAACACTCGCGCAGCGAACTGCAGCGCAAGCTCGCCGCGCATTGCGACGATGCCGCCGAACTCGAACAATTGCTTGGCTGGCTCGAAACAGGCGGCTGGCTTTCCCAGGAACGCTTTGCGGAAAGCATCGTCCACCGCCGGGCCTCCCGCCATGGCGCACGCCGCATCATGCACGAACTGCGCCAGCACGAGCTGCCTGAAGACATCATCGCCGACGTCGCCGAAAACCTGCGCGCCACCGAACTGGAACGCGCCCAGGCCGTCTGGTCCAGGCGCTTCGGCTCGCCGCCGGCGGACGCCCGGGAATACGCCCGGCAGTCACGCTACCTGGCCGCCCGTGGTTTTTCTCCCGATTGTCTGCGCCGCATCCTGGCGGGCGGGGGCTTCGATCCGGAAGATGATCCGCCACCTCCCGACGAACCCTGTTGACGCGGGCGGGCTTCGTGTCTTCGCGGCCGGCTTTCCCTTCAGGGTTATCAGCTCTTTCACACGGCGATGCCTGCGCTATACTTAGACGGTTTTTTTCGACCCATTGTCCTTGCCCATGCCTTTTCCCGCCCCGGAAGTCGAACGCGAAGCGTTGCATACGCGCACAGTGCGCGTCGATGCCTACGCCCGTGCCGATGGCCAGTGGGATCTCGACGCGGAACTCATCGACTTCAAGCATTACGATTTTCCCCGCAGGGCGGGAAAAAACGGTGTGCAGCGCGCCGGCGATCCCGTGCATCACTTGTTCCTGCGCATCACTTTCGATGAAAGCTTCACGATCACGGCGGCGCGAGCCAGTTACGAGGCGGCGCCCTACGAGCAGCAATGCACCGGCATTGCACCCGCCTACGATGCCCTGGTCGGCATGAATCTGCTGAAGGGCTTCCGCGACACGGTGAAGCGGCGGTTTGCCCGCTCGGCCGGCTGTACGCACATGACCGAGCTGTCGTATGTGCTGCCCACCGCCGCCATTCAGTCGTTGTCCGGCAGGCGGCGCCAGCAGCAGGAAACCGGCCAGGATCAGAGGCGTCCCTTTCAGCTCGGGGGTTGCCATGCGCTCAGGATGGATGGGCCGGTAGCGAAAGAGTTTTATCCCAAGTGGTATGTCACGCCGGTGGCCGAGACCCAGTCCGATGGGTGACCCATGCCTTTGCGCGCATGTGGTCGCGGGCGGCGGCGCTACGTTAAATCCATTTCTACGTCTGACAGGTAATCAATGAAAATTCACGAGTATCAAGGCAAGGAACTGCTGAAGAAATTTGGCGTGACTGTGCCCCGCGGAATTCCTGCTTTTTCCGTCGATGAAGCGGTATCCGCGGCCGAGAAGCTGGGCGGGCCGGTCTGGGTCGTCAAGGCACAGATCCATGCGGGTGGCCGTGGAAAGGGCGGCGGCGTCAAACTGGCGCGTTCCATCGACGAAGTGCGCCAGCTGGCTTCCGAGATCCTGGGCATGCAGCTCGTGACCCATCAGACCGGCCCGGAAGGCCAGAAGGTCCGCCGCCTGTACATCGAAGAGGGCGCCGACATCCAGAAAGAATACTATGTGTCCGTCGTGACCGACCGCGCGACCCAGAAGGTGGCTTTCATCGCATCCAGCGAAGGCGGCATGGACATCGAGGAAGTGGCGGCCTCCACTCCCGAAAAGATCATCACCGAATACATCGACCCGCTGGTGGGCTTCACCAAGGAACAGGCCACGCAGGTCGCCAAGGCCATCGAGCTGCCGGCCGAGTCGCTCGATCAGGCCGTCGATGTCTTCCAGAAGCTGTATCAGTGCTATATGGAAACCGACGCTTCGCTGGTCGAGATCAACCCTCTGAACCGCGATGGCAAGAACAACATCATTGCGCTGGATGCCAAGTTCAACTTCGATTCGAACGCGCTCTTCCGCCATCCGGAAATCGTCGAGTACCGCGATCTGGATGAAGAGGATCCCGCCGAAGTCGAGGCCAGCAAGTTCGATCTGGCCTACATCCAGCTCGACGGCAACATCGGCTGCCTGGTGAACGGCGCCGGCCTGGCCATGGCCACCATGGACACCATCAAGCTGTTCGGCGGCGAGCCGGCCAACTTCCTGGACGTCGGCGGCGGCGCCACGGCCGAGAAGGTCACCGAAGCCTTCAAGATCATGCTGAAGAACAAGGACGTGAAGGCCATCCTGGTCAATATCTTCGGCGGCATCATGCGTTGCGATGTCATTGCCGAAGGCGTGATCACCGCTTGCCGCGCCGTGAACCTGAACGTACCTCTGGTGGTTCGCATGAAGGGCACCAACGAAGAGATCGGCAAGAAGATGCTCGCCGATTCGGGTCTGCCCATCATCAGCGCAGACACCATGGCGGAAGCCGCCACCAAGGTCGTTGCCGCCGTCGGCAAGTAAGCTCAGCAAGGATTCATACATGTCGATTCTCATCAATAAAGATACCAAGGTCATCACCCAGGGCATCACCGGCAAGACCGGGCAGTTCCATACCCGCATGTGCCGCGAGTACGCGAACGGCCGCGCCGCCTTCGTGGCCGGCGTGCACCCGAAGAAGGCCGGTGAGGACTTCGAAGGCGTTCCCATCTACGCCAGCGTGAAGGATGCCAGGGACGCCACCGGCGCCACCGTGTCGGTCATCTATGTACCGCCCGCCGGCGCGGCCGACGCCATCTGGGAAGCCGTGGATGCCGACCTGGATCTCGTCATCTGCATCACCGAAGGCATTCCCGTCCGCGACATGGCGATTGTGCGCAACCGCATGCGCGCCGAAAACAAGAAAACGCTGCTGCTGGGCCCCAATTGCCCCGGCCTGATCACGCCCGATGAAATCAAGATCGGCATCATGCCCGGCCACATCCATCGCAAGGGCCGTATCGGCATCGTCAGCCGTTCCGGCACGCTGACCTACGAAGCCGTGGCGCAGGTCACCGACCTGGGACTGGGCCAGTCGAGCGCCGTGGGCATCGGCGGCGACCCCATCAACGGCCTGAAGCACGTCGATGTGCTCCGGATGTTCAATGACGACCCGGATACCGATGCAGTCATCATGATCGGTGAAATCGGCGGCCCGGACGAAGTCCAGGCCGCCGAATGGGCCAAGGACAACATGAAGAAGCCCGTGGTGGGCTTCATTGCCGGCGTCACGGCGCCTCCCGGAAAACGCATGGGTCATGCCGGCGCGCTCATTTCCGGCGGCGCCGATACCGCCGACGCCAAGCTCGAAGTCATGGAAGCTTGCGGTATCCGTACTACCCGCGATCCATCCGAAATGGGCAAACTGCTCAAGTCGGTGCTGTAAGTATTGGGTGCCCGCCACAAGCGGGCACCCACATGCTGCATGCCGTCTTCCCGTGGAAGGCAGTATGCTCGCAGGGCCTTGCGGCGATCCTTACAAGAAGCTGAATTATAATGGCCCGCTTTTTGCACCCAGCGTACCCGGTTGCGCGTGGGCCTGTGTATCTTCTTAACGCCTCTAGGCAAACGGAAACACCTATGGTTGAATTTTTTCAGATGCTCCATTGGGGAGCCCTCTTTCAGATCATCCTGATCGACATCCTGCTCGGTGGCGACAATGCCGTCATCATCGCGCTGGCATGCCGCAACCTGCCCGCAAAACAGCGCATGAAGGGCATTCTTTGGGGGACGGTGGGCGCCATTGCCATGCGCGTCGTGCTCATTGCCTTCGCACTGGCTTTGCTTGACATCCCTTTCCTGAAGATCGTTGGCGGCGCGCTGCTGCTGTGGATCGGCATCAAGCTGCTGGTGCCCCAGGAAGACGCGCACGGTAATGTAACGAGCGGCACTACTGTCTGGGCCGCGGTCAAGACGATTCTGATCGCCGACCTGGTCATGAGTCTGGACAACGTGATCGCCATTGCCGGTGCGGCACAGAACACTCATGCCGACCACCAGATCTATTATGTGATCTTCGGCCTGGTCGTCAGCGTGCCGATCATCATCTGGGGCAGCACACTCGTGCTCAAGCTTATCGACCGCTTCCCGCTGGTCGTCACTTTCGGCGCGGGCCTGCTGGGCTGGATCGCGGGCGGCATGCTGGTGACCGACGTCTTCATCATCAATCAGGTCGGTGAAATCAGCACCATGGTCAAGATTGCCGCCGAAGTCATCGGTGTGATTTTCGTCATCGGGCTGGGCAAGTGGATTGCATCGCGCCGGGCGGCTCCCAAGCAGAGCGAACTCAATGAGTCTGTTTAAGTCGTCCGATCCCAACAAGCCGGAAAAGGGCCTGTCGCTGCTGCAGGGCCTGGGTATCCTGGCCATCATCGGCATTGTGCTGGCCATCCTTTTCGGCTACCTGGCGGGGTGATCATGTCCACTCCCGACAGGCTCGTGATCGCCACCCGCGCCAGCCGGCTCGCCCTATGGCAGGCCGAGCATGTGCAGGCGCGGCTTCAGGCCCTTTATCCCGAGTGTGAAGTGGTCCTGCTGAAGATGACGACCCGCGGCGACCAGATCCTTGACCGCACGCTTTCCAAGGTGGGCGGCAAGGGCCTGTTCGTCAAGGAACTGGAAACGGCCCTGCTGGACGGCAGGGCCGATCTCGCCGTGCACTCGCTCAAGGATGTTCCCGTCGACCTGCAGAGCCCCTTCAGCCTGCCCGTCATCATGGAACGCGACGACCCACGCGATGCCTTCGTCTCCAATCTCCACGCCTCGCTGGATGATCTTCCGACGGGCGCGGTGATCGGCACGTCCAGCCTGCGGCGCGAGGCGCAGCTGCGCGCCCGCTATCCGCGGCTCGTCGTCAGGCCCTTGCGCGGCAATCTCGATACACGGCTGGGCAAGCTCGACAAGGGCGAATACGACGCCATCATTCTGGCCGCCGCCGGCCTGCGGCGCCTGGGTCTTGCCGAACGCATCCGCAGCCTGCTCGATCCGTCGGTCAGCCTGCCCGCCGCGGGGCAGGGCGCGCTGGGCATCGAGATCCTCGAATCGCGCGACGAACTCGCGGGCTGGCTGCGGCCGCTGATCTGCGCCGAAACGGCGGCCTGCGCCCTTGCCGAGCGGGCGGTTTCACGCGTGCTGGGCGGCTCTTGCCAAGTGCCCCTGGCCGCCTACGCGCAGCTGGACGGCGGCAGGCTCACCGTCGACGCGCTGGTTGCCGAACCCGACGGCAGCCGCATCGTGCGCAGCCGCCAGGCCGGCGATGCCGCCCAAGCCCTGGCGCTGGGCGAAACGGCCGCGCGCCAGCTGCTCGACCAGGGGGCGGACACCATCCTGGCGCGTCTGCTGCCGCCCACGGCCTGAGCGCCGCCCAGGCCGTGATGCGCGGCGACGCCTCCATCCAGGTTTTCCTGACCCGCCCCCGGGGCCGCAACGGCTCCGTGCCCGCGCGCCTGCGGGCGCTCGGCATGAGCGTTCACGAGCTGCCCGTCCTGGAGCTTCTGCCCCTGGTTCCATCGGTATTGCCACGGCCGGGCGACTACGACGTGGTCGTGTTCGTGAGCCGCTATGCCGCGCAGCGCTATCTGCAGCTGCTGGCGGCGGCTGACGACAATCCGCCGCTGTGGCCGGCCGGCACGGTGGCGGCAACGGTGGGCGCGTCCAGCGCGCGGGCGCTGGGCCGGTCGGGGGCCGTGCCGGCCGCCTGCATCGTTCATCCGCCGGCCGATGCCCCCGCCCAGGATTCCGAAACCCTGCTTGCCCTTCTGCTGGAGAAAGACACGCCACTGGGGCGCGTCCTCATCGTGCGGGGTTCGCAGGGCCGGGAATGGCTGGGCCGGGCCCTGGAGGCGCGCGGCGCCCGGGTGGATTTCCTGCCTGTCTATGAAAGAGTGCCGGCCGCATGGCCCCCCGATGCGGAGGCCACGCTGTCCGCCGCGCTGTCCCGGCCGGCGCATAGCGTATTTCTGCTCACCAGCAGCGAGGGGGTCAGGGAATTGTCGCGCCGGCTCGATGAACTGAATCTGCGGGACGGCTGGCCGCACGCGGCCTTCGTTGTTATCCACGAACGCATCGGGGCAACGCTACAATCGGTGCTGGCGTCGACGCCGGGCACGAGTGTCCGAAGGTTGGAACTCTGTACGCCCGATGACGATTCCATTGTCCAGGCGATTCAAGCCGCGGCGGCATCAGCGGCTAAACCATAGGTTTACAATCCGGCCATGACTGACAAGAAAACTGAAACATCGCAAGGCGAGCGGGCCAGCTCCCAGACTCCGGTCCTGACGACGCCGGCGCACAAGAAGGCGCCGCCGCCGGGGGCGGCTGCGGGCAGGGGGGGGCGGTCCATGCTGGCGCCGGCGGCCTTGGTGCTGGCTTTGATTGCGGCGGGGCTTTCGGCGTCCGTTTGGCTGAGGCAGGGTCAGGTACAGGATACGCAGGCGCAGTTCGGCACGCGCCTCGCATCCGGCGAACACGCCGCCGGCCAGGCCGAAACCCGGATCCGGGAAGCCCAGGAGCGGCTGCGGGAACAGGAAGCCCGCCTCGGCGCCCTGCAAGAGCGGATGGACGAGTCCGCCGCCATCATCCGGGATCTCGACGAAGCCCTGCGCAACATGACTGATCGCGGTTCCGAACTGGTGCTGCTGAACGATGTCGATCATCTGGCAACCATTGCCCAGCAGCAGCTCGAACTGGGCGGCAACGTGCGCAATGCCATCGTGGCGCTCGAGTCCGCGCAGGCGCAGCTGGCGCGAGCCAATCGCCCGGCGCTGGCTTCGCTGCTGCAGACGGTCAACGGGGATCTCGATCGCCTGCGGGCCGCTTCCACCATCGATGTGGCGGCGTTTTCCCGCCAGCTCGAAGAACTGGCGGTTCTGCTGTCCGAAGCGCCTCTGATCATGCCGGATGAAGCGGCTCGGCGCACGGGCCGGGCGGAACACTCCGCATTACGCGAACAGCCCGCGCCCACTGTGCCGCCGGCCGCCGGGGCGGAAGGCGCCTGGTGGGAACAGGCCTGGGCGACCACCCGCAAATGGTCGGGCGACGCATGGGGTTCGCTGCGCGAAGATCTCGGGCAGTTCATCGACGTCAGGCGGGTCGACGATGCCAGTGCGCTGCTCATGTCGCCCGATCAGGCCGCGCGGTTCCGCGAGAATCTGCGCACCCGCATCATGACGGCGCAACTGGCGCTGATGATGCGCCAGCCCCAGATCTGGCAGGCCGAGACGGAAGCCGTCGTGCGCGCCATCGAAACCCGCTACGACGAGGCTTCGCCAATGACCCGCAAGGCCCTGCGCCTGGCGCGCGGCATGGCCGATGTCTCCATCGACGCCCAGCTGCCCACGGTCGACAACACCCTGCAGGCGCTGGACACGCTGCGTGAAGCACAGGCCCGCAGTTTCCGCGATGCTGATCCCGCCGTGGACGGGAACGGGCAGCCGCCGGCGGCCGAGGCCTCTGAAGCGGCCGCGGAAGGCGGCGCGGGCGTGTCCTCCAGCGGCGAAACGGATGGCGCCGGGGCGGGTGCCCACGGTGCGGCCGGCGAAGGCGGTCCGAACGAAGGTCTCGACGCTGGCAACGGCAATGCCCAGGGCGCCATGAACGGCGCCGCCGGCGCCGGGGAACCGGGCGGGGATGCCTCGGCCGATGGCGGCGCACAGGCAGCGCCGGCCGGCGAAGCGGGTGGGGCGCCAGTCCCCACGCCTGACGAAGCCGGGGCCGCGCGGCCGTCTCCGGAAGGCCGGACGGGAGACTGATCCATGCGTACCTGGTTCTGGACCATCGTCGTTTTTGCGGCCGCGGTAGCGCTGGCCCTGGTGCTGCGCGAGCATAGCGGCAATGTGGTGATCGTGGCGCAGCCCTGGCGCGTCGAGCTGTCCCTCACCCTGACCGTGCTGCTGCTGGTCGCCAGTTTCGCCATTCTCCATTTCCTGCTGCGCCTCTTTTCCTGGATAGGCGAGCGTCCCGAGCGCCTGCGCAGCTGGCGCAGCCGGCGTTCGGTGCGGCGCGACCAGGAAGCGCTGGAAAGCGGCTGGATCAATGTGCTGGAAGGGCGCTATGTCAACGCCGACAAGGATTTCACGCGCGTTTTGACGCGTACTCGTTCCGATAAGCGCAAGGTGCTGGCCAGCCTGGCTTCCGCCAACGCCAACCACCATCTCGGCGAATACGGGCAGCGCGATCAGGCGCTCGCGGTGGCTCAGCAGGCCGCCGGCGACGATGTCCGGCTGCGCGAAGCCTGGGCCATCGTGGCGGCCGAAATGTACCTGGACCAGAATCGCCCCCAGGATGCCCTTGCCCTCCTGCAGCCGCTGCAGGACGCCAGTTCGCGCTATTTGCACGCCACCCGCCTGCTGTTGCGCGCGCATCGGCAACTGCGCAATCATGACCGTGTCTACGATCTCACCCGCCTGCTGCTGCGCCGGGGCGTCATTGAAAAGAGCGAGGCCATGCAGCTCATAGAAATGTCGGCGGCGGCGCGGCTGCACAGCGCCGGAGCGGCGGGTTTCAAGGCCATATGGGGCGACCTGCGCTCGGAAGAGCGCAGCATGCCCGACATCGCGCTGGCCGCGGCCGGCATCCAGGCCGCCGAAGGCAATCATGACGAGGCCTCGCGCATACTCGAAGCGGCCATCGGGGTGCAGCCGGATCCGCGCCTGCTCAGCGCTTATTCGCAGTGCCCGCCGCAGCATGTGTCGCGCCGCCTGGCCAAGGCCGAGGAATGGCTGAAGCGCCATCCCGACAATGCGGCCCTGCTCGCGGCCATGGGCAACCTGTGCCTGACCGGCCAGCTATGGGGGCCGGGCGAACTGTATCTCAAGCGCAGCATGGCGCTGCGCAACGACATGCGCATCCACGCCTTGCTGGGCAATCTTTACGACAGACTGGGCCGGCGCGACGAGGCCATGAGGCATTGGCGCCTGGCGGCGGGTGTGGCGGGGGTGCTGCCCGTGCTGCCCCGCGCCCGGCATCTGCCGGCCGCCGACATGCGCGGGGACCCCACGCTCATCGATGTCGAGATTCCAGCCGAGGCGCCGGCTTCCACCGATCATCACGACGACATGCCGCCCGCGGCCAGCGCCGCCGACTATGTCATCGAGGAAGACGGGCCGGCCACGCCCGCCGCGCCCCCTCAGGGCGACGCGGCGTCGAAAGAAGTAAAATTCGCGTCCGACAACACGGGCCTGGACGAATTCTTCGACAGCGCACCGATCCCCGGCGTGGACGTCACCCAGACATCCGACGGCCCGCGGCGGGAAAACTGAACCCTTCACGTATTCCATCTTTCACAGCAAGGTTGAGAACAGCATGAGCCTAGACCGCGTGCCTGCGGGCGACAAGTTGCCTGACGAGTTCAACGTCATCATAGAGATCCCGATGAATGCCGATCCGGTGAAGTACGAAGTCGATAAAGACACCGGCGCGGTGTTCGTCGACCGTTTCATGCTGACCGCCATGCACTATCCGTGCAACTACGGCTACATCCCCCAGACGCTGTCCGACGACGGCGATCCCGTCGATGTTCTCGTCATGACGCCGTTCCCCATCCAAGTGGGCGCCGTGGTGCGCTGCCGCGCCCTGGGCATGCTCAAGATGGAAGACGAGGCCGGCGAAGACGCCAAGCTGCTGGCCGTGCCGGTGGACAAACTTTATCCGGCCTACAGCAAGCTGCGTTCGATCGATGATGTGTCGGTCGAAATGCTCGGCCAGATCCAGCACTTTTTCGAGCATTACAAGGATCTCGAAAAGGGCAAGTGGGTCAAGGTGCAGGGATGGGAAGGCCAGGAGGCCGCAGCCAGGGAAATCAAGGAAAGCGCGGGGCGCTTCAGCGGAGGAGCTTGAAATCATGCAGACCATTTTCCAGACACCCCAGCCCGCCGTGGTGCCCGTAGCCGGCTCCGACGCCCATTTCCCTGTGCGCCGCATTTACTGTGTGGGCCGCAATTATGCCGACCATGCCAAGGAAATGGGCTTCACGGGCCGCGAGGATCCGTTCTTCTTCTGCAAGCCCGCCGATGCCATTTTGCATGTTCCCGAAGGCGAGACCGGCGAGCTGCCGTATCCGCCGCGCACCTCCGACCTGCATTACGAACTCGAACTGGTGGTGGCGCTGGGCAGTGGCGGCCGCGATCTGAGCGTCGAGCAGGCGATGGCCTGCATCTACGGCTATGCCGTGGGCCTGGACATGACCCGGCGCGATCTGCAGGGCGAAGCCAAGAAGCAGGGCCGCCCCTGGGAAGTCGGCAAGGCTTTCGACCATTCCGCGCCGATCGGCCCCATTTATCCCGCGGAACGCATCGGCCATCCCGGGCAGGGCGCCATCACGCTGGACGTGAACGGAAACGTGCGCCAGAACAGCGACATATCGAAAATGATCTGGAACATCGCGGAATCGATTTCCTATCTGTCGGGGCTGTTCGAGCTCCAGGCCGGCGATCTCATCTTTACGGGTACGCCTGAAGGCGTGGGCCCGGTGGTGCCGGGCGACCTCATGGTCGGCGCCGTGGAAGGCGTCGGCCAGCTGCGGGTCAAGGTCGTAGCTTAACCATTATCAAGGCGGCCTGACCGCTTTGCCGGCATAGTCTGTGGTTGCCGATCCGGGACGCGGCAGTTTGTCCCGGGCACAACCACGGAACGCTCATGCCACCTACCGTACATGCCCATTCCATCGGGGCCGGCCCGCAGGCCGGCCCCGATTCGTTCGAACTGGTCTGCCCCGCGGGCAGCCTGCCTTCCCTCAAGACCGCCATCGACCACGGCGCCGACTGCGTCTATCTGGGGTTCCGCGACGCCACCAACGCCCGCAATTTCGCCGGCCTGAACTTCGACGCCGCCGCCATCGCCGAAGGCATACGCTACGCGCATGACCGCGGCCGGCGGGTTTTCCTGGCCCTGAACACCTATCCTCAGCCGGATGCCTGGCAGACCTGGCGCGAAGCCATGGACAGGGCGGCGGATTCGGGCGTCGACGCGGTCATCGTCGCCGATCCCGGCCTCATGGCCTACGCCGCCGCCACCCATCCCCATGTCCGGCTGCATCTGTCAGTGCAGGGTTCGGCCACCAATCACGAGGCCATCAATTTCTACCACGAACGCTTCGGCGTGCAGCGCGCGGTGCTGCCGCGCGTACTGTCCATCGCCCAGGTCGATCAGGTGATCGAGCATACGCCCGTCGAAATCGAGGTCTTCGGCTTCGGGAGCCTGTGCGTCATGGTCGAGGGGCGCTGCGCGCTGTCTTCCTATACCACGGGCGAATCCCCGAATACGCATGGCGTATGCTCGCCCGCGCGCCATGTGCGCTGGCAGGAAACCTCCCGGGGGCTGGAATCCCGCCTGAACGGGGTGCTGATCGACCGCTACGCCGACGACGAGAACGCGGGCTATCCCACGCTGTGCAAGGGCCGCTTCGATGTCGCCGGCGAAAACTACTACGCCCTCGAAGAACCCACCAGCCTGAACACACTCGAACTGCTGCCGCGGCTGATGGCCATGGGGGTCAAGGCGGTCAAGATCGAAGGCCGTCAGCGCAGCCCGGCCTATGTGGCCCAGGTGACCCGGGTGTGGCGCCAGGCCATAGACCATGCGCTGGCCAATGCGGCGCGGTATTCCGTGCATCCCGCCTGGTCGGCGGAACTGGCCAAGGTGTCGGAAGGCCGGCAGCAGACCCTGGGCGCCTACCACCGCCCCTGGAAATAGCCCCGCCTGAAATCGAGGAAACCCACATGAAGATCGCTCTTGGCCCCCTGCAGTACTACTGGCCGCGCGTGACCACCCTGCAGTTCTATGAATCCGTGCGCGAATGGCCGCTGGACATCGTCTATCTCGGGGAAACCGTCTGTTCGCGGCGCCACGAACTTCGCCTGCCAGACTGGCTGGAAGTCGCCGGCATGCTGGCCGACGCCGGCAAGGAAGTCGTGCTGTCCACCCAGGTGCTGCTGGAATCCGGCGCCGAACTCAATACCATGCGCAAGGTGGTGGAAAACGGCAGCTACGCCATCGAAGCCAACGACATGGGCGCGGTGCGCTGCCTGGCGGGCCGCCCCTTCGTGGGCGGTCCCTATCTGAACATCTACAGCAAGCCCACCCTCGACGTCCTGGCGGAAGCCGGGGCGACGCGCTGGGTCATGCCTCTGGAAATGGGCCGCGAAGGGCTGCGGCGCCTGCAGCATGACAGGCCTCCCGGCATGCAGACCGAGGTCTTCGCCTACGGCCGCATGCCGCTGGCGTTCTCGGCGCGCTGCTTCACGGCCCGCAACCGCAACCTGCCCAAGGACAACTGCCAGTACGTCTGCATGGACCATCCCGACGGCCTGCTGATGCAGACCCGCGAAGCCCAGGATTTTCTGACGATCAATGGCATACAGACGCAGTCGGCCCTGGTCCATACCCTGATCCACGAACTGGACGAACTCTCCGGCATGGGGGTGGACGTGATCCGGCTGAGCCCGCAATCGCAGCACATGGAAGAAGTCGTCCGCGGATTCAAGGCGGTGCTGGGCGGCGAGGCCGCCGCCGCCGTGCATGATCGCCTGGCGTCGCGCATGCCCGCCGCCGCCTGCAATGGATACTGGCACGGCCGCCCAGGGCTCGACATGGTGCTGCCACAAACCGAAGGAGCCGCGCAATGACAAGGCCCGCAGAGCAATTCCGCATTCCGGCGCCCCTGGGCCGCCTGCTGGGCATGCTGCCCCGCAAGCCGGGTTCGCATATTTTCGTGGCGGGGCTCAATCTGACGCTGGCGCCTCATCTGCCCATCGATACCTGCTCCATGCTCGAAGGGCGGTCCCTGCGCATCGAAGTAAGCGATGCCGGCCTGCGTTTCGACTATACCTGGCGCGGGAATGCCTTCCGGGCGGCCGACCATGGCGAGCTTGCCCCCGATCTCACCATACGGGCAGATGCCTGGGATTTCCATCGGCTGATCCAGCGCGGCGAAGACCCCGACACCCTGTTCTTCAGCCGGCGTCTGGTGATGGAAGGCGATACCGAACTGGGCCTGCTCGTCAAGAACACGCTCGACGGCATCGATATGGAAGTGCTGCGGCCCGGCCGTGTCTTTGCGAACCTGCTGGCGACGCCCCGCAGCCGCATGCAGGCCGGCCGCTAAGCGGCGTGGGCGGGCGGGTCCACATCGTCGTCGCTCAGGGCGGGCAGGGGCGGCAGCCCGAATCCCGCCCGCGCCCGCTGGCAGTCCGGTTCGGGGCTGCCGTCCGGCAGCCAGGGGTTGAATTCGCGGCAGGGGCTGGGGCGCCGTTCATAGATGCCGCAGCGCACCTCGCATGAACCGATCTCGCCGCGCAGGGCGATGCAGCGGCCGTGGCCGTATTCCGTTCCCTTCATGGCGGCCCGCAAGGGGCCTACCTGGCTGACCAGCTCCGGTGGTACCATCCCTGCGCTGGCGCTGTCGCCCTCGATGGCGATCTCGCCGCAATAGAACGACACCCGGAAGTGCGCGCAGCAGGCGCCGCAGCTCAGGCAGGGGTTGGCAATGGCGTGATCGTTCGATGCCGGGCCGGCTGTCCGGGCAATCATTTGCCTCGCTTGACCTCGCCCTGAGGGGCGAGGCTTGCGCATAGGCGCGTGGTCAGAGGGGCGGCTGGGGCGGCGCATGATGGTCAACAGGCCCTAGGATAGAAGGCGGCGGGTGGCAGAATATAACATCGCGCTTGCGGTGCGGGGTTGCATTCCCGCAGCAGTTTCAATGAAGATCGCATCATCAATCGGAGCCGTCTTGAGCCGTCAGAAACCCGTTTCCCCTATCGCGCCGGGGCTGATCGTCCTGCATTCCAACCGCATGGAAATCCTGCGCGATGGCCTCATCCAGTGGCTGGACACGCATCCGCTCGACCCGCTCGAAACCGACATCGTTGCCGTGCAGAGCAATGGTATCGCCCAGTGGCTGCGCAGCACCCTGGCCCGTTCGAGGCGGGCTCTCGAAGCGCCCGGCAGCGGCATCGCCGCCGCCCTGGAAACGCCCATGCCGTCGCGGCTGATGTGGAGCCTGTACCGCCGGGTGCTGGGGGAAGAAGCGGTGCCCGAGTTTTCGCCGCTGGACGAAAAGCCGCTGGTCTGGCGCCTGATGCGGCTGCTGGGCACGGTTGCGGGGCGCGAAGTCTATCAGCCTCTCCATCGCTTCCTCGAAGAAGACGGCGATCTGCGCAAGCGCTACCAGCTGGCTCAGCGCCTGGCCGACCTTTTCGACCAGTATCAGGTGTACCGGGCCGATTGGCTGGCCGACTGGGCGGAAGGGCGCGACGTGCTGCGCGGCGCGGGAAATCCGCGGCCTCTCGATCGGGACCAGTCATGGCAGGCGGCTTTGTGGCGCGACATACTGGCGGATGTGGGGCGGCAGGGCGGTTCGGGCCGGGCGGCCGTTCATGCCGGCTTTCTGCATGCGCTGCGCGGCTGGCCGGCGGGCGGCGGGCGGCCCGATCTGCCGCGCCGCATCGTGGTGTTCGGGGTCAGCTCCCTTCCGCGCCAGACGCTGGAGGCGCTGATCGAATCGTCCGCCTGGACCCAGGTGCTGGTCTGCGTGCACAACCCCTGCGAGTATCATTGGGCCGATATTGTCGAAGGGCGGGCGCTGTTGCGCAGCGTCAAGCGCCATCAGGCGGGCCGCCCGGGCCGCCCGCCCGAACTGGATCCGGAGCAGCTGCATGCGCACGCGCATCCTCTGCTGGCATCGTGGGGGCGGCAGGGGCGCGACTATATCGCCCTGCTCGAAGAGCTGGAAGACGAAGCGGCGCAGCGCGGGCCATCCCATGGCCATCCGCTGGACATTGCCGTCGCGCCCGCTTTCGTGCCGGTGGAAACCGCGAACGTCCTGGGCCAGCTGCAGGACGACATCCGGGGCCTGCGTTCCCTGCCGGAGATCCGGGAAGCGGCGCGGGTCGTGGCCGCCGGCGATCATTCGCTCTGCTTCCATGTGGCGCACAGCGCCCTGCGCGAAGTGGAGATCCTGCACGATCGTCTGCTTGCCTGCTTCCAGGATGACAGGACATTGCAGCCCGACGATGTGATCGTCATGGTGCCCGACATCGAGATGTATGCGCCCCACATCGAGGCCGTTTTCGGCCTGCATGCGTCCGACGATCCGCGCCATATTCCCTATTTTCTGGTGGACCGCGGGCCGCGCGAAGTGAATACGGTGGTGGACGCGGTGGAGCGCCTGCTGGCTCTTCCTATCGCGCGCATGGGGGTCGGCGAGGTGCTCGACCTGCTGGACGTGGAAGCGGTCCGCCTGTGCTTCGGGCTCCAGGAGGCGGACATTGCCGTGCTGCGCGACTGGATCCAGGGCGCCAATGTCAGATGGGGGCTGGATCGAGGCCATCGGGAAACGCTGGGGCTGCCCATCGCGCCGGCGCTGGCGGATGTGCACACCTGGGCTTTCGGCCTGCGGCGCATGCTGCTGGGCTATGCAACGGGCGATACGGAAGACTGGAACGGCATTGCGCCCTATGGGGACGTGGCGGGGCTGGAAGCCGGCCTGGTGGGAACGCTGGCAGTGATATTGGAGCGCCTTGTGCACTATTCCCGTGTCTTCGCCGAGCCGGCCGGGCCCGCGCAATGGGTGCGGCGCTTCCGCCAGCTGCTGGCCGATTTCCTGGCGCCGCCCGATGATGTCGCGGATTACACCATCGAGCAGCTTACTCAGGCGCTCGACGTCTGGCTGGACGAGTGCGAGGCGACGGGCTTCGACGAAGCCCTGACGCTGCCGGTGGCCGGCCGCCACTGGCTGTCCAGCCTGGATGGCGGCGGGATGGCGCAGCGTTTCACCAGCGGCGCCGTGACCTTCGCCACGCTCATGCCCATGCGCGCCATCCCCTTCCGGCATGTCTGCCTGCTGGGCATGAACGACGGCGACTATCCCCGCCCGCGCACGCCCGCCCACTTCGATCTCATGGAAAAGGATTACCGGCCCGGCGACCGCTCGCGCCGCGATGACGACCGCTATCTCTTTCTCGAAGCGCTGCTCTCCGCAAGGGAACGCTTCCACGTTTCCTGGGTGGGCCGCAGCATCGTCGACAACTCGGAACGGCCGCCTTCGGTGCTGGTGGGACAGTTGCGCGACCATCTCGATGCGGGCTGGCTGGCGGCCGACGGGGCGCCCGGCGTACTCGCCCAGCTCACCATCGAGCATCCCCTGCAGGCGTTCAGCACCCTTTACTTCCGTGATGTGTCGCCCGGGGCGCGGCTCTTCACCTTCGGGCGTGAATGGCGGGCCGCCGCGCAGGCGGACACGGAAAGCGGCATGACCGGCACCGGGACCGGGGCCGTGACCGTGGCGCGGGAACTCGATCCGCTGCAGCGCGATGAGCCGCTGTCCGTCCATGAACTCAGAGCCTTTCTGGAACATCCCGTCCGGGAGTTCTTCAGGCAGCGTCTGCAGGTCCGGCATGACGAAACCGCCGCCATCGCCGACGAGGAAACCTTCGTCGCGGACGGGCTGGAAGCCTGGCAGGTGCACGATGCCCTGATCCGGGCCGCCCGCAAGCCTCTGCAGGCCGGCGCCGATCCCATGCCGGCCTGCGACGCCGAACTGGACCGCATGCTGAGCAGGGGCGAGCTGGCTTTCGGCGGCGCCGGGCTGCTGCAGGCCCACCGCAGCCGGGAGCTCATGCTGCCGCTGTTTGCCGAATACCAGGGGCTGCTGGCGGAATGGCCCCATGCCTTGCCCGACCCCTTCGAATTGCGGCATGGGCATGCCGCGACGCCCGGGCTGGCGGGCTGGCTGGGCGGGCTGCGCCGCAACGATGCCGGCGGGCTTGCGAGGCTCGAAATGCAGGCCACCCAGCTGGTGAAGGCAAGAGACCGGCAGTGGCGCGACGAAAAGCTCATCGGGCACTGGCTCTGGCACCTGGCGACGAATGGCGCCGGGCTGCCGTTGACGACGGTGGTGGTCAGCCCGGCGGGTACGGCGCGCTTCGAGCCCATCGAGGCGCCGCGGGCGTCCGCTTGGCTCGATGCGCTGCTGCGGGCCTGGGCCGAAGGCATGCGCCGGCCGTTGCCCATCAAGGCCGAATTCGCCCGGCCCGTGCTGACCGCCTTGCCGCTGGGCGACCTGCCGCGGCCGGGAACGGATGCATGGCGGGCCCTGCTCGCGTCCGACAAATTGCTGGCCCGGATCCGGGATTGCCACGCAAACGGCTGGAACCAGCCCGGGCGGCGGGAATCGCCTTACGAGGCGCGGGCCTATCCGACGCTGGATTCCCTGTTCGCCGGCGGCGAACTGGTCGAGTGGGCCCTCATCCTCTATGAACCCTTGTTTCTGGCCCTGCGCAGCAAGCAGGAGCGGGAAAGCGCCACGGAGGCCGAATGATGTCAGTGCAAGAGAGCCTGCCGCCGCGGGCGGTGCCGCTGGACACGCTGCGTTTCCCCTTGTGGGGAAGCCGGCTGATCGAGGCCAGCGCGGGGACGGGCAAGACCTACACCATCGCCAGCCTGTACGTGCGCCTGGTGCTGGGCCATGGCGCGCCGCCCGGGCGGCCGCCGCTCACGCCGCCGGATATCCTGGTGGTGACCTTCACGCGGGCCGCCACCCAGGAACTGCGCGACCGCATACGCCGCCGTCTGAACGATGCGGCCGCCTGCTTCCTTAAGGAAGCCGAGGGCGACGATTTCCTGCGCAGCCTGCTCGAGGACTATGCGCCGGAGCTCTGGCCCGGCTGTGCGCGCCGCCTGCGGGTCGCTGCCGAGTGGATGGACGATGCGGCGGTATCCACCATCGACGCCTGGTGCTATCGCATGTTGCGCGAGCATGCCTTCGACAGCGGCAGCCTGTTCGAGGTGGAAATGGACGCCGATGAGGCCGAAAGAGTGGCCGAGGCCACGCGCGATTATTGGCGGCTCTTTCTCGCCCCCCTGGATCCCGCGGATCTGGGCCGCGTATTGCAGCTCATCGCCGCCCGGATGGGCGGCCGGCGCTACGGCGCGGCCGATTGCGATGCGCTGGCGGGCATTCTGGGCAGATGGCTGCCGCATGTCGATCACTATGGCAATACCGCCGAGCCCGCTGAACTGCTGGCGCGGCTGCGGGATCGGGGCGACGCGCTCAAGGCCCGGTGGCGCGCATGGCTGCCCGAGGTCAGGGAGCTTCTGCAGCGGGCCCATGATGACGGCTGCTACGACAAAGTCCGCTTCCGGATCAACAACTGGAAGGGCTGGCTGGACAGGCTGGAAGACTGGGCCGGCGATCCGGAAGCCGCGCTTCCCTTCGACCGCAAGGCGGCGGCCTGGTCGCGACTGACCGAAGCGGGCCTGGCCGAGGTCTGGAAGCAGGGCGGTCCGCCGGCGCATCCGGCGTTCGCCGCCATGGCGGACCTGCAACGGGAACTCGAAGGGCTGGCGGCCGATACCGTGCAGCTCCTTCCCCATGCGGCCCGCTGGGTGGCGCGGCGCGTGGCCGACCTGCGCCGCCAGCGCGCCACCCTGAGCTTCGGCGGGCTGCTCGATCAGCTGGACGCCGCCCTGGGCGGGCCCAATGGCGGGAAGCTGGCGCGCAACATCAGGGCGCAGTTCCCCGCCGCGCTCATCGACGAATTCCAGGATACCAACCCGGTACAGTACCGGATCTTTGATCGTATATACAATGTAGAATCAAACAGTGAAACCTCGCTGCTGACGCTGATCGGCGACCCCAAGCAGGCCATCTATGGCTTTCGTGGAGCGGACATCCACGCCTATCTCGCGGCGCGGCGCGATTGCGGCGCGCGGCTTCATACCCTGGGCAGCAACCATCGTTCGTCGGCGGCCATGGTGGCGGCGGTGAATCATCTGTTCCTCAGGGCCGAGAATGCCGAGGGGCGGGGCGCCTTTCTGTTCCGGGACACCGGCCCGGGCGGCGTCCCGGAAGACCCGATTCCCTTTCTGCCGGTGGCGGCCGCCGCCGATCCCGGCGAGTGGCTGATCGATGGCGAGCCGGGCAAGGCCCTGACGATATGGTGCGACACCGGCCATGCCACGCTGGAAGCCTGCGCGGCGGCCGTGGCCGGATCCTGCGCCAGCGAAATCCTGCGCCTGCTTCAGCTCGGGGCCGATGGCAGGGCCGGCTTCCGCAGGGGCGGTGAATTCAGCGAGCTGCGCCCCCGCGACATCGCCATTCTGGTCAATAACCGCAAGGAAGCGGCCGGCCTGCGTGCCGCGCTGGCGAGCCGGGGCATCCGCAGCGTCTATCTTTCGGACGACACATCGGTGTACTGGAGCGCGGCCGCGCACGATATGCTGGCCTGGCTGCGCGCCTGCGCCGAGCCGGAGAACGGCGGCCATGTGCGCGCCGCGCTGGCCACCGCGTCCATCGGCCTGCCCTGGAGCGGCCTGGACGCCTTCGTTCGCGACGAGGTCCGCTGGGAAGCCATGCTGGAACGCTTCGCCGGCTACAAAGAACAGTGGCGCCGCCGCGGCGTGCTGCCCATGCTGCGCCGTTTCATGCATGAATTCGGTGTGCCCGCCCGGCTGTTCGCCGCGCAGGGCGGGGAAGACGTCGAAGGGGAGCGCCATCTGACCGATCTTCTGCATCTGGCCGAGCTTCTGCAGGCCGCCTCGGTCCGGCTGGACGGCGAACATGCCGTCATCCGCCATCTGGAGGAAGGCATGGAGCGGGGCGGCGAGATGGACGTCGATGGCGATGTTTCGCGCATGCGCCTGGAAAGCGATGCCGGGCTGGTGCAGATCGTGACCGTGCACAAATCCAAGGGGCTGGAATACCGCCTGGTGTTCTATCCCCACGCCTATTACAGCCGGGTGCCGAAAGAGCTGGAGCTGCCCGCCGTCTACCGGGACGGCGACGGTGTACCGCGCGTGTTGATCGATCCGGCCGGCGGCGGCGTTGAACTGGGCGGGATACGCATCAGCCTGGAACGCGAGCGGCTGGCCGAAGACGTGCGCAAGCTCTATGTGGCGCTGACGCGGGCCCGGCATGCCACGTGGGTGGCGCTGGCGCCGGTGAGTTCGCTCGCGGCCTCGGCCAGCTGCCATCTGCTGGGCGGGCCCGGCGCCTGCGCGCCGGATGCGCTGGAAGCCAGCGTCGCCGCGCTGGCGGCGGGCTGCGGCGATATCGCCGTCGAGCCGTTTCCGGCACTGCGGGAAGGGCGCTACCGGGCAGTGCATGAGGAGGCTGGGCCGCTGGTGTGGCGCAGCATGCGGCGGCGCATCGAACAGCGGTGGAGCATGAGCAGCTATTCCGCCCTGGCGCGTCTGGCGCTGGAAGGTCCGGAGCGTGGCGGCCCGCCGCGGCCCGGCTCCGCCGCTTCGGCCTTGCCCGACGAAGCGCGTCTGGACACCTTTCTGGAGGCCGCTGTGGCGGAAGCGCATGCAGTCCAGGACGATGCCATTGCGGTATTGGGCGAACCCGCGCAGGCGCCGGCGGGTGATGCGGGGCCGAGTGATGCCGGGCCGGCGGCGGTCGCGTGGCCGGGTGGGCAGCCCGTCCCGGAAGCGGGCATCCACGCTTTCCCCCGGGGGGCCGCGCCCGGAAGTTTTCTGCACGACCTGCTGGAATGGGCGTTTCGCCAGGGCCCTCGGCGCGTGCTGGAAGATCCCTCGGAGCTGCGCCGCCACATCGAGCGGCGCGCCGGCGGCCGGGGCTGGGAGCCCCATGCCGAGGCGCTGACGCAGTGGCTGGCCGGCTTCCTCTCGCAGCCCTTCCGCATCGCGCCGCCCGGCCTCGGGCCGCAGCGCGATCTCGTGCTGGCCGGCCTGGATACGGCCATTCCCGAAATGGAGTTCTGGGTCGGGGTCAGCGATGCGGACCTGCCCGCGCTGGATACGCTGGTGTGGCGGCATTTCCTTGCCGGCCAGCCACGCGCCGCCATTTCCCGCGGCCGGCTGAACGGTATGCTGCGCGGCTTCATCGACCTGGTCTTCGAGCATGACGGCCGCTATTACGTCGCCGATTACAAGTCCAACTGGCTGGGGCCGGCCGACGCCGCCTACGATGCCGGGGCGATCGGCCAGGCCATATTGGCGCAGCGCTACGATCTTCAATCGGCCATCTATCTGCATGCCCTGCATCGTCTGCTGAAGGCGCGTCTGGGGGACCAGTACGACTACGAGCGCCATGTCGGCGGGGCGCTGGTATTCTTCCTGCGGGGCCGTGCAGCGGCCGGGCAGGGCCTGCACATCGAGCGGCCGCCGCAGGGGGCCATGGAAAGTCTGGATGCCTTGTTCGAAGGCATGGAAAGCGGGGTGGGGACATGAGCGCGGGGCGCAACACGGGTCGGCACCTTCAAGTCGCCGCCGGCACCCAGCTGAGCCTGAGCCTCCCCGACGGGCCGCCGCAAGAGGCCGGCCGCCATCCCGGCCTGCGCGACGCTTCCACCGTCATGGAACTGCTGGAGCACTGGCGCGAGGCGGGCTGGCTGCAGCAGCTGGACCTGCGCTTTGCCCGCTTCCTGAGGGCCGAGCAGCCGGATGCATCCGGGCTGCTGTTGCTCGCCGCCGCCCTGGCCAGTCATCAGCTGGGGCGCGGCCATGTCTGCCTGAATCTGGCGGCGACCCTGCGCGGCCCGGGGCGGGCCCTGAACCTGCCCCCTGAATTCCGCAGACAGGCTCAGGAAGCCGCCTTGATCACGCCGGCCGAATTGCTGGGCAATCTGTCGCTGCCCGACTGGGAACGGGCCCTGCATCCGGCGGTGGTGTCCGATGGCGGCAGGGTGGCGCCGCTGGTGTACGACGGCGGGCGTCTCTACCTGTATCGCTACTGGCGCCATGAGCAGGAGGTGGCCCGGGGCCTCGCCGGCCGCGTGCGGGGGCGGGCGGCCGACGATGACTTGCCGGTGGCCCGCGTGCGCGCCATTCTCGATGTCCTGTTCGGCCCGCCGGATGGCGCGGCCGCGGGTCCCGACTGGCAGCGGCTCGCCTGCGCACTAGCCGCCCGCCAGCGTTTCTCCATCATTACCGGCGGCCCGGGCACCGGCAAGACCACGACGGTGATCCGCTTGCTGGCTTTGCTGCAGGCCCTCCATCATGAGCGGCATGCGGGCGGGGCCGCCGCTGACGGACAACCGGGGGAAGAGTGCTGGCGGCCCCTGCGCATCCAGCTGGCGGCCCCCACCGGCAAGGCGGCGGCGCGCCTGGGCGAATCGATAGCCGGCAAGGTGGGCGAACTGCCCCTCGACCGGCTGCCCGGGGGCGCCGCGCTGGCCGCGGCCATCCCCACACAGGTGGTGACATTGCACCGCCTGCTGGGCGGGCGCCCTCATGTGCAGGCCAGGCGCCATCATGCCGACAATCCGCTTTCGCTGGACGTGCTGGTCGTCGACGAGGCTTCCATGGTCTCGCTTGCCGACATGGCTCATCTCGTGGCGGCGCTGCCCGCGCACGCGCAGCTGATTCTCATCGGCGACAAGGACCAGCTTTCCTCGGTGGAGGCGGGAGCGGTGCTGGGCGAGCTGTGCCGGCGCGCCGATCAGGGGCATTACCTGCCCGCCACGGCGGCATGGCTGGAGCAGGCCACGGGCATGGCGCTGCCGCCGGCGGTGATCGATTCCGCCGGCACGGCGCTCGACCAGGCGGTGGCCATGCTGCGCGTGAGCCATCGTTTCGACGGGGACAGCGGTATCGGCAAGTTGGCTTTCGCGGTGAACGAGGGGAGGGCGGACGAAGCCCTCGCCCTGCTGGCCATGCCGCCGCCCGATCTCGCGCAGGTCAGCGTCGGCAGCGCCGGGGACGCCGCATTCGCCAGGCTGATCATTGACGGCACGGTCGCGGCGGCTTCCACGCGGGCGGGCCATCCGCGCCAGGGCTACGGCCACTACCTGGCCGCCGTGGCGCGGAAACCCGCCACTGATGCAGCGGCGGATTTCGACGCCTGGGCGCTCGATGTGCTGAGGGCGCAGCGCGCCTGCCAGGTGCTGTGCGTGCTGCGCGGCGGGCCCTGGGGGGTGGAAGGCCTGAACCAGGCCATTGCCCGCATCCTGCACGAGCGCGGGCTGATACCGGCCGTGTCCGGCTGGTATGCGGGCAGGCCGGTCATGGTGACGCGCAACAATCCGGCTTTGCGCCTGACCAACGGGGATATCGGCGTGGTGCTCGATCATCCGGCGGGCGGGGAAGGTGAAAGAGTGCTGAGGGTGGCGTTCGCCGACGGCGACGGCGTCCGCTGGTTCGCCCCGAACCGGCTCGACGATGTAGAAACAGTGTATGCCCTGACCGTGCACAAGTCCCAGGGGTCGGAATTCCGCCATGCCGTGCTCGTTCTGCCGCCGGCGCTCAGCCCCGTCCTCACGCGCGAGCTCGTGTATACGGGCATTACGCGCGCCAGCCACTGGTTCACGATGGTGAATCCGGCGGGGGAAGGCCTGCTGCGTCAGGCCGTGGGCCAGCGCGTGCAGCGCAGCGGCGGTTTGGGTGACGTGCTGGACGCCTTGGGGTAGTATCTTGCGAGGAAAATCACAATGCACAGGAAGCCAGGAGCCCACCGATGAACGGTATCTACGATCAGGATTTGCCTCGCACCGCTGCCAATTTCACGGCCATCACGCCGCTGTCGTTCATCGAGCGTTCGGCCAGCGTGTATCCGGATCTGCCGGCCGTCGTGCACGGGTCGGGCGAATCCGCCATCCGGCGCACATGGGCTGAAACCTATCGCCGCTGCCGTCAGCTGGCCAGCGCCCTGTCGCGCAGCGGTGTCGGCAAGGGCCAGACCGTTGCCGTGCTTCTGCCCAATATCCCGGCCATGGTGGAAGCCCACTTCGGCGTCCCCATGACGGGCGCGGTGCTGAACACCATCAATACCCGGCTCGACGCCCAGACCGTGGCCTTCATTCTCGACCATGGCGAGGCCGGCACCCTGATCGTCGATTCGGAGTTCGCGCCGGTGGCGCGCCGGGCGCTCGAACTGCGGCAGTCCAAAGCCCCCCTGCGGGTGATCGACGTGTCCGACCCGCTGTACGACGGCCCCCGGGAAAGCGTGGGCAGCGTCGAATACGAAGCCTTCATTGCGGATGGCGACCCCGGCTTCACCTGGGAACCGCCCGGCGACGAATGGGACGCCATCGCCCTGAACTACACCAGCGGCACCACCGGCAATCCCAAGGGCGTGGTCTACCATCACCGGGGCGCCGCGCTGGCGGCGATCTCCAATATCCTCGAATGGGATATGCCCAAGCATGCCGTCTATCTGTGGATGCTGCCCATGTTCCATTGCAACGGCTGGTGCTTTCCCTGGGCGGTGGCGGCCCGCGCGGGCGTCAACGTCTGCCTGCGCAAGGTCGAGCCCCGGGCAGTGTTCGATGCCATGCGCGAACATGGCGTGGATCACTACTGCGGCGCGCCCATCGTGCACAGCATGCTCGTGAATGCGCCCGACTCCCTCAAGGAAGGCATACCCGCCGGCATCAAGGCCATGGTGGCGGGGGCCGCGCCGCCCGCGTCCATGATCGAAGGCATGGAGCGCATGGGCTTCGACCTGCTGCACGTCTACGGCCTGACCGAAACCTACGGCCCGGCCACCGTCTGTCCCCAGCACGCGCACTGGAAGGATCTCGACATCGGCGAACGCGCCCGCCTCAATGCCAGGCAGGGCGTTGCCTACCACCTCGAAGCCGGGGCCTGCGTCATGGACCCGGCCACCATGGCGACGCTGCCTCGGGACGGCGAATCCATGGGCGAGATCATGTTCCGCGGCAACATCGTCATGAAGGGCTATCTCAAGAATCCGAAGGCGACCCAGGAAGCCCTGGCCGGGGGCTGGTTCCACAGCGGCGACCTGGCCGTGGCCGACCCCGACGGCTACATGAAGATCAAGGACCGCAGCAAGGACATCATCATTTCGGGCGGCGAGAACATTTCCTCGATCGAGGTCGAAGACATCCTCTACCGCCATCCGGCCGTGCTGGCGGCGGCGGTGGTGGCAAAGACCGACGCCCGCTGGGGCGAGACGCCCTGCGCCTTCATCGAGCTGAAGGAAGGCGCGCAGCTCGCCGCCCAGGACGTCATCGCGCATTGCCGCCAGTATCTGGCCGGCTACAAGGTGCCGCGCCACGTCGTGTTCCGCGAACTGCCCAAGACGTCCACCGGCAAGATCCAGAAGTTCGAACTGCGCAAGCAGGCCGAAGCGATCGAAGCCGCCGCCCAGGGGCAGTGAACCGCCGCCGGAGCGGCGGGCACATGGCCGCCGCCTGGGAGCCTGTCGGACTTGGAGCCGGTGATTTCCAAGTCCGACAGGCTCCTGGCATAGAATGGTGGCTTTGCCGTATCGGCAGGAGCCAGATCATGCCTTCCTTCGATGTCGTGTCCGAAGTCGACAAGCACGAACTCAGCAACGCGGTCGACCAGGCCAATCGTGAACTCGCCAAGCGCTTCGATTTCAAGGGAATCGACGCCAATTTCGAACTGGACGGCTACGTCGTCACCCAGACCGCGCCCAGCGTATTCCAGCTCAACCAGATGATGGACGTCCTGCGCGGCCGGCTGTCGGCGCGCGACATCGACGTGCGCTGCCTGGATGTCGCCGAGCCCAGCGAGAACGTTTCCGGCGCCCGCCGGCAGGTCACCGTGCGCCAGGGCCTGGAACAGGCCGTCAGCAAGAAGCTCATCGCCGCCCTGAAGGGCGCCAAGCTCAAGGTCGAAGCACAGATCAACGGCGACAAGCTGCGCATATCGGGCAAGAAGCGCGACGACCTGCAGGCCGCCATGGCCCTGCTGCGCAAGTCCGACGTCGAACTTCCCTTGCAGTTCAACAATTTCCGCGATTGATCCGGCGTTCTGTCAGGCCGGCCCGCGCGGCGGGCGGCCGCGCCTTCAGTTCTTCAGCCGATAGCCCGTGCGGAAAATCCAGGCGGTCGTGGCCAGGCAGGCGGCCAGGAAGAACAGCGTCATGCCCAGGCTGACGGCGACGTTCACATCGGCGATGCTGTAGAAGCTCCAGCGGAAGCCGCTGATCAGGTAGACGGCCGGGTTGAACAGGGTCACGGTCTGCCAGAAGGGCGGCAGCATGTCGATGGAATAGAAGCTCCCGCCCAGGAAGGTGAGAGGGGTCACCACCAGCAGCGGCACCAGCTGCAGCTTTTCGAAGCCGTCCGCCCAGATGCCGATGATGAAGCCGAACAGGCTGAAGGTGAGGGCGGTCAGGAACAGGAATACCAGCATCCAGACGGGGTGGTCGATCCGTACCGGAACGAACAGGGTCGCGGTCAGCAGGATGATGACCGCCAGCAATACCGATTTGGTGGCGGCCGCCCCTACGAAGCCCAGAGCGATCTCCAGGTGCGAGATGGGGGCCGACAGGATTTCGTAGATGGTCCCCGTGAACTTCGGGAAATAGATGCCGAACGACGCGTTCGACACGCTCTGGGTCAGCAGCATCAGCATGATCAGGCCCGGAACGATGAAGGAGCCGTAATTCACGCCGTCGATTTCATTGATGCGGTGGCCGATGGCCGCGCCGAACACCACGAAGTACAGCGAGGTGGAAATGACCGGCGCCACGATGCTTTGCAGCAGGGTGCGGCGCGTGCGGGCCATTTCGAAACCGTAGATGGCGCGGATGGCCTGCCAGTTCATGATGTCCTCCCGACCAGCCTGACGAAGATTTCCTCCAGCGAGCTCTGCCGCGTCTGGATGTCGCGCAGCCGCAGCCCCGCGCGGTCGATGGCGGCGAGCAGGCTGGCAATGTCATTGTGGCGGCTGTCGTAGGTGTAGACGAGCTCGCGGTCGTCGGCGCCGGGCCGCAGCTGAAAGGAGGACAGCGCCTCGGGAATGTCGGGCAGGGTGTCTTCCAGCATGAGGATCAGTTCCTTCTTTCCGAGCGTCCGCATCAGCTGGTGCTTGTCCTGCACCAGAATGATCCGGCCCTGGTCGATCACGCCGATGCGGTCGGCCATTTCCTCGGCCTCTTCGATGTAGTGCGTGGTCAGGATCACGGTCACGCCGGTATCGCGCAAGGATCGCACCAGCTGCCACATGTCCTGGCGCAATGAAACGTCCACTCCCGCGGTGGGTTCGTCCAGGAACAGGATGCGCGGTTCATGCGAGAGCGCCTTGGCGATCAGCACGCGCCGCTTCATGCCGCCGGACAAAGTGATGAGCCGGTTGTCCTTTTTGCTCCACAGCGAAAGGCTCTTGAGCACTTTTTCTATGTGGGCGGGGTCGGCCTTCTTGCCGAACAGGCCCCGGCTGTAGCTGACCGTGTCCCAGACGGTTTCGAAGGCATCGGTGGTGAGTTCCTGGGGGACCAGGCCGATGAGCGAACGTGCCTGACGGTAGTCGCGGATGATGTCATGGCCGCCGACCGTGACGCTGCCCTCGCCGGGATTCACCAGACCGCAGATGATGCTGATGAGCGTGGTCTTGCCCGCGCCATTGGGACCCAGCAGCGCGAATATCTCGCCGGCCTGTATGGTCAGGTCCACCCCTTTCAGAGCGTGAAAGCCGGAAGCGTAGGTCTTGGTCAGACCCGAAACATTGAGAATGGGATCCATGTCTGTTCCCGTGAACACTGCGGCACGATAACATAAGCGCCTGCAAGTGCTGACTCCGGTGTATGCCATGTCCGATCCGTTTTCACAGGCTCTTCTCACCCCCGGCCAGATGGCGCGCGCCGATCAGGCCGCGATGGCCGGCGGGGTGCCCGGCGCGGCGCTCATGGCGGCCGCCGGCCAGGCCGTTGCGCAGGCCATCATGGCCCGCTGGGAAGCGCGGCCGGTGCTCGTGCTGTGCGGGCCGGGCAACAATGGCGGCGATGGCTTCGTGGTCGCGCAATGCCTGCGCGACGCCGGCTGGCCCGTGCGGCTGGCTCTGCTGGGGCGGTACGACAAACTGACGGGAGACGCCGCCTGGCACGCCCGGCGCTGGCTGGAAACCGTCGGTACGCGGGACGCCGTTTCCCCGCTGGATGCCGGCCTGCTCGAAGGGGCGGAGCTGGCCGTCGACGCCCTGTTCGGCGCCGGCCTGTCGCGCGAGGTCGATGGCGTGGCGGCCGATGTGCTGCGAGAGCTCGCGCGCAGGCGGGTGCCGGTCTGCGCCATCGACATCCCCAGCGGGGTGGACGGCGCCAGCGGCGCCGTGCGGGGCACGGCGGCGGCGGCCGACCTGACCGTCACGTTCTTCCGCAAGAAGCCGGGCCATCTGCTGCAGCCCGGGCGCAATCTCTGCGGCGAGCTCATCCTGGCCGATATCGGCATCCCCGCCAGCGTGCTCGAAGCCATCGCCCCAGCCACTTTCGAGAATCTGCCCTCATTGTGGGCGGCGCATTTCCCGTGGCCGCGTGGGGATACCCACAAATACCGGCGCGGGCACGTACTGGTCGGCGGCGGGGCGGTGATGACGGGCGCGGCGCGGCTGGCCGCCCTGGGCGCCGCCCGCATCGGGGCCGGCCTGGTGACCATCGCGGCGCCCATGGCCGCCTGGCCGGTCTATGCGGCGGCCATGACCAGCATCATGGTCCAGCCGCTGCCCGGCGACGATTTTTCGCCCGCGCTGGCCGACGAGCGGCGCAATGTGGTGGTGCTTGGGCCGGGCGCAGGCGTCAATGCGCAGACACGCGACAGAGTGCTGGCGGCGGCGCAGACCGGCAGGGCGCTGGTGCTGGATGCCGACGCGCTCACCGTGTTTGCCGATGACCCGTCCAGCCTGTTCCGGGCGTTGAAGGGGCCCTGCATCCTGACGCCGCACGAGGGCGAGTTCCAGCGCCTGTTCGGCTGCCGGGGCGACAAGCTGGAACGGGCGCGCGGCGCGGCGCGGCAGGCCGGCGCGGTGGTGATTCTGAAAGGGCCGGATACGGTGGTGGCCGAGCCCGGCGGGCGGGCGGCCATCAACGCGAATGCGCCCGCCTGGCTGGCGACGGGAGGCACCGGCGATGTGCTGGCCGGCATGGCGGCGGGCCTGCTGGCCCAGGGCATGCCGGCTTTCGAGGCGGCTTGCGCCGCCGTATGGATGCATGGTGAAGCCGCGCGGCTTGCCGGCCCGGGCATGATCTCGGAAGACCTGCCGGGCGGGCTGCCGCGGGTGCTGCGGCGGATGGCAGGGTCAGTGGGACAGCAGGACCGGCACCGTCATGGATGACAGCAGGGTGCGCGAAGCGCCGCCCATCACCCATTGACGCATGCGGCTGTGGCCGTAGGCGCCCATCACGATGAGGTCGGCGCCGGAATCGCTGGCCGTGTTCAGGATGACATTGCCGACCCCGATGCCGTCGCTTTTCTTCACCATGTGCTCGGGCTTGGGATAGCCCAGGCTGGTGCAGAAGTTGCTGAAGTCGGTTTCGTGGAAGTCGCGTTCGCGGAACAGGTGTTCATCGCGGTCGATTTCCAGTACGGTGAGCTGTTTGCAGCGCTGCAGGAAGGGGGTGGCGTCGGTGAAGGCGCGGGCGGCCTCGCGGCGCTGATCCCAGCAATACAGCACGTGGTGTCCGATGGACTCGATGGTGCCGGTGCCGGGGATCATGAGGACGGGGCGGCCGGCCGCCATGACGACCGATTCCGGCAGATTGGGAACGATGGAGGTGACGCTGTCGACCCGTTCGGACTTGCTCATGACGAGCAGGTCGCAGTAGCGCGCATGCACGGCAAGGACTTCGTCGGCTTCGCCTTCCGGCGCGCGCCATTCCGCCTTGACGCCGGCGGCCTCGGCTTTTTCGAGGAATGTTTTCTGGACGGATGCGCGGAATTCCTTTTGACGGCCGCGAAGCATGTTGCGGACGTCCGTTGGAATAATGCTTTCATCGTAGTAGTGGCCGACGACGCCGTCGCTCGGATAGATGCCGATCACTTCGGCGCCGTGTTCCTTTGCGAGTTGCAGGCCGGCATCGATACGGCGTGCGCAGGCATTGTCATTGCTCAGATGGATGGCGATACGACCCAGCATTGGAAACCCTCCTGTCTCTTGGACATTGATTGTAAGTGTCTGAATGTTACATCAGCGTGGGGAGTTCCAATGCGGTGGGACATCGATCCGGCGCTACACTTTCCGTTTCCGATGCCTGTTGTTGCATCGATCTCCGCTACTGTTCGAGAGTGTAGTGTATGTCCGACGGGATTGCCGCTGTTTCCGGCTTCGATATGGAAGATCCTTTTGTTCTGGCTCAAATGGATGCCAATGGCATGCATGAAGCCTTAAGCATGGCGCGGGCCGCGGTCCGGGCCGGCGAGGTGCCCGTGGGCGCGGTGGTCGTCGATGCGCGGGGCGAGGTGGTGGGGCGCGGATACAACCGTTGCATAGCCGACCACGACCCCACCGGCCATGCCGAGATCGTGGCATTGCGGGACGCGGCGGCGCGCCATGGCAATTACCGGCTGCCGGGGCTGGCGCTCTATGTCACCCTGGAGCCCTGTGTGATGTGCATGGGCGCCCTGCTGCATGCGCGGCTGGCGCGTGTGGTTTATGGCGCCCGCGACCCGAAGACCGGCGCCTGCGGCAGCGTGATGGATGTACCCGCCGTGGCGCAGCTCAATCACCATACGACGGTGGCGGGGGGGGTGCTGGCGGATGAATGCGCGGCCATATTGCAGGATTTCTTCCGGGAACGGCGCCAGGCCGCGCGCGAAGCGCGACGCCTGGGCAGGGGGGAAAACGAAGCCGGCTGAAGGGGTTCCCATTCTGGCGGGGCCCGCGCCCGGCGTGTATCATGCGCTGCTGCGGCCGCCCTGTCACGGCCGCGGTTTCAATGGCGGGCGCCGGGCGCGAGTGTGCCCGCGTCCTTGGCATTCCCACGGCTGGCCCAGACCGACATGCATACACACGATCACGCCCCCGATCATCCCCACGACCATGATCACGACCACGATCATATCCACGAGCATCGCGACCCCGGGGGCATCTATCTGATCTCGCCCTCCGGCGCCGTGGCGGATGCGGCCGGTCTCGAGCTGGCGCGCGAGCGCCTGCGCGCGCTGGGCTTCCGCACTACGGTGGACCGTACGGCCCTGGCCGTGCATGAACGCTTCGCGGGCACCGACAGGCAGCGGCTGGCATCGATACAGCGCGCCTGCCGGCAGAAGCATCCCATCGTCATGGCCACGCGCGGCGGCTACGGCCTGAGCCGCCTGCTGCACCAGATCGACTGGCGGGCCGTGGCCGACAGCGGCAAGATGTTCATCGGCCACAGTGATTTCACGGTCTTCAGCCTGGCGCTGCTCGCACAGACCGGCGCAGTGAGCTATTCGGGGCCCGCCGCCATCCCGGATTTCGGCCAGAAAGGCATGGACGATCTCACCGCCGATCTGTTCGCCGAAACGATGCGCAACGAACTGGAAGTGCTGAGCTTCGAATCGCCCGATTCGGATGCCGTCGACGCGCGCGGCATCCTCTGGGGAGGCAATCTGGCCATGGTGGCGTCGCTGGCGGGCACGCCCTTCCTGCCGCGTATCGATGGCGGCGTACTGTTTCTCGAAGATGTCGGCGAGCATCCCTACAAGGTGGAACGCATGCTTTCGCAGCTGCTGCATGCGGGCGTGCTGGCGAGCCAGAGGGCCATCGTCCTGGGCCGTTTCACCGAATACCGGCTTGCCGCTCATGACAACGGCTACGACATGAATTCGGTGGTGGCCTGGCTGCGCGGCGCCTGCCGCGTGCCCGTGGTCACGGGCCTGCCCTACGGCCATGTCAAGGTGAAAGCCACTCTGCCGGTCGGCGCGCAAGTGGGCGTCGCGACGGAAGACGGCATGGCCTACCTGCTGCTGCGCGAGCATCATTGAACGGGTGGGGCTAGAATGTAGGGTTTCACATTACCCACTTACAGAGCCCATCATCCAGTGATCACCACTTCCAACCTCACCATCCAGTTCGGTGCCAAGCCCCTGTTCGAGAACGTCAGCGTCAAGTTCGGGGAAGGCAACCGCTACGGTCTGATCGGGGCCAACGGCTCGGGCAAGTCGACCTTCATGAAGATCATCGGCGGCGATCTCGAGCCTTCTTCGGGCAATGTCGCTCTCGATCCCGGTGTGCGCCTGGGCAAGCTGCGCCAGGATCAGTTCGCCTACGAGGAAGTGCGCGTGCTGGACGTCGTATTGATGGGGCACGAGGAAATGTGGGCCGCGATGACGGAACGCGACGCGATCTACGCGGACCTGGAATCGACCGAAGACGACTACATGAGGGCCGCCGAACTCGAAGCCCGTTTTGCCGAATACGACGGCTATACCGCCGAGGCCCGCGCCGGCGAACTGCTGCTGGGCCTGGAAATCCCCGTCGAGCAGCACGAATCCCCCATGAGCGAGATCGCGCCGGGCTGGAAGCTGCGGGTGCTGCTTGCCCAGGCGCTGTTTTCCAACCCTGACGTATTGTTGCTGGACGAGCCCACCAACAACCTGGACATCAATACGATCCGCTGGCTCGAAGGCGTGCTCAACAGCTACCAGAGCACCATGATCATCATCAGCCATGACCGCCACTTCCTGAACCAGGTGTGCACGCACATGGCCGACCTCGATTACCGCGAACTGCGCGTGTACCCGGGCAACTACGATGATTACATGATTGCCGCGGCCCAGGCCCGCGAACGGGTTTCCTCCGCCAACGCCAAGGCCAAGGAACGCGTGGCCGAACTGCAGGATTTCGTGCGCCGCTTCGCGGCAAACAAGTCCAAGTCGCGCCAGGCGACCTCCCGCCTGAAGCAGATCGACCGCATCAAGGCGTCCACCATCGAGGTCAAGCCGTCCTCGCGCGTCCACCCCTACATCCGCTTCGAGCAGAACAAGGTGCTGCACCGCCTGGCGGTGACGGTCGAACAGCTGGGCAAGGCCTACGACGGCCGCACAGTGATCGGCGGTTTTTCCATGACGCTCGAAGCCGGCCAGAAGGTGGCGATCATCGGCGCCAACGGGGTCGGCAAGACCACGCTGCTGCGCATGCTGGCGGGCGACCTTGAGCCGGACTCGGGCAGCGTGAAATGGTCGGACAGCGCCGATGTGGGCTATATGGCCCAGGATGTTTCCGATCAGTTCGAATCGGATCTCAACCTGTTCGACTGGCTGGGCGATTACCGCCAGCCGGGCGACGATGACCAGGCCATGCGTTCGGTGCTGGGCCGCCTGCTGTTCTCGGGCGACGACATCGGCAAGGAAGTCTCGGTATTGTCCGGCGGCGAAAAAAACCGCATGAGCTTCGGCCGCCTGATGCTGGGGCGGCACAACGTCATGCTGCTCGACGAGCCCACCAACCACCTGGACATGGAATCCATCGAATCCCTGCAGTATGCGCTCGATCTCTACAAGGGCACGCTGTTCTTCGTGTCGCATGACCGCGAGTTCGTCTCGGGCCTGGCCACCCGCGTGATCGAGATCCTGCCCAACGGCGAGATCATCGACTATCTGGGCGGCTACGAAGATTATCTCGGTTCACGCGGCATCGACGGCTGAGCCGCTTTCCAGCCGATGGCATACACGCTGACCGGAATCGCCCGATACGAAGAAAACATCAAGAAGAGCCGCTTTCTGGCGCTGGCCGCGCCGGTGGATGCGGCGGCCGACGCCCTGGCCTTCTTCGCGGAGCACCAGGTGCCCGATGCCACCCACAATTGCTGGGCCTATCGCATCGGGCAGGAATACCGCTTCAACGATGACGGCGAACCCGGCGGTACGGCCGGGCGCCCGATCTTGCAGGCGCTGGACGGCCAGCAGTGTGACCGGGTGGCTGTGCTGGTGATACGGTGGTTCGGCGGCATCAAGCTGGGTTCGGGCGGCCTGGTGCGGGCCTATGGGGGCGTCGCCGCCCAGTGCCTGAGGCAGGCGGACCGCGTCGAGATCATCGAGGAAGCCCTGCTGGACTGCGAATGCCCGTTTTCCGACGTGGCGCTGCTGCAGGCGCGGTTTGCCGCGCTGGGCGTGAGGGTGGCCGAGGAAGTTTTCGATGGCCAGGGGGTGCAATGGCTGCTGGCCGTGCCGAAGGCGCGCGCCGCCGAGGTGGCGGCGCTGGTGGTGGACATTACGCGGGGTCGGGCTCGTTGTTCGCCGCGGCCGCCATCTCAGCGTGGACTTTCTCCATGTCCAGCTCCTTGAGCTGGGAAACCAGTTCCGCAAGCTGGGTGCGCGCCAGCGCGCCGGCCTGACGGAACAGCAGCACGCGTTCCCGGAATACCATCAGCGTGGGGATGGAACGGATGCCCAGCGCTTCGGCGATTTCGGGCTGTTCTTCGGTGTTGATCTTGGCGAACGTCACATCGGGGTGTTCGGCCGATTCGGCTTCGAAAACGGGTGCGAAGGATTGGCATGGTCCGCACCAGGGGGCCCAGAAATCAACGATCAGCGGCTTGTCGCCGTCGATGGCTTCCTGGAATGTGTCTTTGTTTAGATCGATGGTGGTCATGGGCGGTCTGGTCCTTATGAAAACGGGCGGCCCTGTTGCCCGCCGCCCTTTTGCTGAATTGCCAGTGTATCCGTTTTTTCCGCGCCCGCTGTGTCCGAAAACTGCCCGGGACTACAGAGCGTGACCGGCGGCCCTCTGGAAACCGCGCATCCATTCTTCGAGTTCCGCCGCCGGCAACGGCAAGTTCACAAGATAGCCCTGCATGGCATCACAATCGTGTTCCCGCAGGAAGGCTTGCTGCTCCACGGTTTCCACGCCTTCGGCGATGGCTTTCATTTCGAGGTTGTGGGCCAGTTTGATGATGGTGCGCACGATGGCGGCATCGTCGGGGTCGGTGGTGACGTCGGCGATGAAGGAGCGGTCGATCTTGATGATGTCCAGGGGAAAGCGCTTGAGCTGCGCCAGGCTGGAATAGCCGGTGCCGAAATCGTCGAGCGACAGCATGACGCCGCGGGATTTGAGCTTGTGCAGAATCGTATTGGCGATGTCCACGTCCGTCACCAGCATGGTTTCGGTGATTTCCAGTTCGAGCCATTGGGGCGGAAGCAGGTGCTCGCGCAGCATGCAGTCGACGAGCATGGGCAGACGTTCGTCGTTGAACTGGCGGGCGGACAGGTTGACGGCCACGCGGAACGGCGGCATGCCTTTGTTCCGCCATAGGCTGGCCTGCCTGCAGGCGGTGCGCAGTATCCATTCACCCAGCGGCACAATGAGCCCGGTTTCTTCCGCCAGGGGAATGAAATGCGCCGGCGGCACCAGGCCCCGTTCGGGGTGGCGCCAGCGGACCAGCGCCTCCACGCCGATCAGCCCGCCGTTGCGCAGGTCCACCTGAGGCTGATAATGCAGTTCGAATTCCTGGTTGGCCAGGGCGGCCCGCAGATCGCCTTCGAGCCGGACCCGCTCCGTGGCCTGGGTCTGCAGGGCGGGTGTGAAGAACTGGAAGTTGTTCCGGCCCTGTGCCTTGGCGTGGTACATGGCCATGTCGGCATGCTTGATCAACTGCTCGGGGTCGGAGCCGTCCTGGGGATGGGCGGCGATACCGATGCTGCACGATAGAAAGAAACGATGCGCATCGATTCTCATCGGGCGGGAAACAGCCGTCATGATGCGATGCAGGGTCGACCGGGCGCCGCGAGGCGCTTCGCGGTCGAAGAGGATGAAGACGAATTCGTCGCCGCCGCGCCGGGCGACGACGTCGCCTTCGTGCAGGCTTTCCCGCAGGCGCTGCGCGATCCGCTGCAGGACGAGGTCGCCCAGCGTGTGGCCCAGCGTGTCGTTCACCAGTTTGAAGTTGTCGAGATCCAGGAAGGCCACCCAGAAGGGCGGGTCGCCGGGACCGGCGTTCTTGATGGTCTCGTGGAGCCGGCGGCGCAGCATGTGGCGGTTGGGAAGGTGGGTCAGGGCGTCGTGATAGGCCTGGTATTCCAGTTTTTCCTGATAGCGGCGGGTTTCCGTAATGTCATACTTGGCGGCCACGAAATGGGTGATGTCGCCGGCGTCGTCGCGGACCGGCGCGATGTGCAGCCGGGTCCAATAGAGCTGCCCGTTCTTGCGGTAGTTGCGCAGCACCACCTGGCCCCCGGTCTGATCACGCAGTATGCGCTGCAGATCTTCCAGGCCTTTTTGCCCGGTGTCCGTCGCATGCATGACGCGCAGGCTCTTGCCCACGATTTCCTGGGCGCTGTAGCCGGTCATCCGTTCAAAGGCCGGATTCACGTACTCGACGGGGTAGCCCGCTTCCCGGGCATTGGCGATGACGATGGCATTGGCGCTGGCTTCGATCGCGCGCTGGCGCAGGTGCAGCGCGGCCTCGGCCTCGCGCCGCCGGCTGCGGTCCTGGCTGGCGCGCTGCAGGCTCAGCAGGCGTGAGCGCCGCAGGATATCGATGGCAAGGGTGCTCAGCAGGGTGAACAGCAGGCCCAGGGCCAGCGCGGCCCAGGGCAGCCAATACTGCAGCCGGGGCTGCTCCGCATCGTGCATGTCGACTTCCAGCGACCATAGCGTGCCCGCCAGCGTCAATGGAACCCGCGTGCGCAGGACGTTCCGGGTTGCGGGCTGCTCGTTCTGGTTGTCGTACAGTTCGACGGCCTGCGTCTTCACCGGAGGCGCTTGGGCATAGCCTTCGAAATGCAACCGTATGTGAGCTTCGGGATGTTGATGGCGGTCGAAGAGCCCCGCCATCAGCTGGGCCGGACGCAGTGTGAGAAATATCGCGCCCTGGAAATCCCGCCGGCGTTCCGCGACCGAGGCCGGGGCGCCCCCTGACTGGTAGACCGGCAGATACACCATGAATCTGTCCGGGGAGTCCTGGCCGGAACCCGGACCCACCGGAGCCGTGGCAGCGATATCGCCGGTATCGCGGGCCCGGTCGATGGCTTCGCGGTGCAGGGGAGCTTCGGCGGCGCCCATCCCTGGCAAGCTGGCGGCGGATTCCGCCAGATACAGAACCTGCGCGCCACGGCCGTCGTCCCGGGCCGCATCCCGCTCCGCGGAGGCGAGATAGCCGATGGACACAATACCCGGAAAGCGCGCATCCAGTTCCAGGATCTGCGCAATGCGCATCAGGGCGGTCAGCGAGACGACGCGATGGGCGGAGATTTCTGCCTGGTAGGTGCGCAGCACATCGATGTTCCGGTAGACGTGCACGGCGAGATCGTTGCGCATGCGGGTGAGTTGCGCGTTGAACTGTACCTGCCGTTCCTGATCGACGAAACGGTGCGCCTGGTGCACGGCGGCGGCCGTCACCAGCAACCCCAGCAGCAGCATGAGGAAGGGGATCCAGATTCCGGCGCGGTTCAGGCTGCCCGGTGATGCTAGAGGGGGCTTGGCGGACTGGGGCATGAGCGGGCGGAGAGACCTTTCTCGGAACCGGGTGGGGACGGCGGGCGCCCGCGTCGCTATGCACGAACCCGCGAGATTCAATCCATCGGAAAGTGTTGTTTCGGTATATGAGAGTTGTGTCCGGGGACGGCGAATTATAGCGAATGGCCGATGGCCGGCGGCCGGCCGCCGGCGCCCCGTGGCGAGGGCCGCGGCCCTTGGCGGGGCGGTCCGGTGGACGGCGCCCGCGCGCGGGTCTTCATTCCGGGAAGAACGCGAATTTGATGACGAACAGCAGGGCGACGATGAAGCTGGCCGCATGGACCTGCCGCCAGCGGCCGGTCGCCACTTTGAGCACGACGTAGCTGATGAAGCCGAAGGCCAGCCCGTTCGCAATGGAATAGGTGAAGGGCATCATCAGCGCCGTCAGCGCCGCCGGCGTGGCTTCCGTAATATCGTTCCAGTCGATCGCGGTGATTTCGCGCAGCATCAGCCCGGCCACATAGAGCAGGGCGGGCGCGGTCGCGTAGCCGGGCACCGAGCCGGCCAGCGGCGAAAAGAACAGCGCCAGCAGGAACAGGGCGGCAACGGCCAGCGCGGTCAGCCCGGTGCGCCCCCCGGCCTGCACCCCGGCGGCGCTCTCGGCATAGGCCGTCGTGCTGCTGGTGCCCAGCATGGAACCCGCGACGATGGCGGTGCTGTCGGCAAACAGCGCCCGGTTCAAGCGCCCCGGCCTGCCTTCGGAAATCAGGTTGGCGCGCCTGGCCACGCCTATCATGGTGCCGGTGGCGTCGAAGACTTCCACCAGGACCAGCACCAGGATCACATGCACGAAGCCGGTATGCAGCGCGCCGGCAATGTCCAGCTGCAGGAAGGTCGGCATGAGGCTGGGCGGCGGGGCGACGATGCCTGTGAAGCTGTTGTGGCCCAGCGCCATGGACAGCACGGTCACGACCAGGATGCCGATCAGGATGGCGCCCTTGATGCGCATGGCGTCCAGCGAGGCAATGATGAAAAAGCCGAGAATCGCATACAGGGCGGCGGGCTGGGTCAGATCGCCCAGCGCGATCTTGGTGGCCGGGTGGGCGACCACGATGCCTGAAGTCGTCAGGGCGATGATGCCTAGAAAGAGCCCGATGCCGGCCGCGATGGCCGAACGCAGCGAAGAGGGAATGCCGGCAATGAGCCACGAGCGGATGCCGGTGATGGTGATGATCAGGAAGATCACCCCCGAGATGAACACCGCCCCCAGCGCCTGCTGCCAGGTGTAGCCCAGCGCGCCCACCACGGTGAAGGCAAAAAAGGCGTTCAGGCCCATGCCCGGCGCCATGCCGATCGGCCAGTTCGCCACGAAGGCCATGATGAGCGAGCCGAGGGCCGCGGCCAGGCAGGTGGCCACAAAGACGGCATCCCGGTCCATGCCGGTTCCCGACAGGATCTCGGGATTGACGAAGATGATGTAGGCCATGGTCAGGAAGGTGGTGACGCCGGCCAGCAGTTCGGTGCGGGCATCGGTGGCGTGTTCACGCAGCCTGAAGAGTCGTTCGAGCATGGAAGGAGGTCTCCGGAAAACGGATCGCGAGGGCGGAAGGTAAAATGCAGCTTGAATTCTACGGCCTTCTTCGGCCTGACCGCACACTCATCATGATCATCATCGGATTCGAAAGCTCCTGCGATGAAACCGGCGTCGCGCTGGTTTGCACGGAACGCGGCCTGCTGTCCCACGCCCTGCACAGCCAGATAGACATGCATCGCGAATACGGCGGTGTCGTGCCCGAACTCGCATCACGCGACCACATCCGCCGCATCATTCCGCTGGCCCGCCAGGTGCTGGCGCAAGCGGGGCTGGGCATGGACGATATCGGCGCAGTGGCGTACACCGCCGGGCCCGGCCTGGCCGGGGCCCTGCTGGTGGGCGCCAGCGTCGCGCAGGCCTTTGCCTGGGCCAGGCAGCTTCCGGCCATCCCCATCCATCACCTGGAAGGGCATCTGCTGTCGCCCTTGCTGGCGACGCCTCGGCCCGGGTTCCCCTTCGTCGCCCTGCTGGTGTCGGGCGGGCACACCCAGCTCATGCGGGTCGAAGGCGTTGGGCGCTATGCCCTGCTGGGCGAAACCCTCGATGACGCGGCCGGGGAAGCTTTCGACAAGAGCGCCAAGCTGATGGGCCTGGGCTATCCGGGCGGGCCGGCATTGTCGCGTCTGGCCGAGCGCGGGGATGCCCGGTTGCACGAACTGCCGCGCCCCATGCTGCACAGCGGCGATCTCGATTTCAGCTTCAGCGGCCTGAAGACGGCGGTGCTGACCCGTGTACGGGCACTGGAAAAAACACATGGCGCGCTTTCGGGCGAACACGTGGCCGATCTGGCGGCGGCGACCGAGGCGGCCATCGTCGACGTCCTGGCGGCCAAGTCGCTGAAGGCCATCGAGCGGACGGGCATCAGCCGCCTGGTCGTGGCGGGCGGCGTGGGGGCGAACCGGCATCTGCGCGAGCGGCTGACGGCGGCCATGCGCGCCCGTGGCGGCGAGGTGTTCTTCCCGCCGCTGGAATTCTGTACGGATAACGGCGCCATGATCGCCTTTGCCGCGGCCCAGCGAATCAAGGCGGGGCTGGTGGACCTGGGCGATACCCGCCACGCCTTCACCATCCGGCCGCGCTGGGATCTCCAGGATGTCTGCCTGCCGGCGGCCTGTGACGCCTGAGCGCCGGCCTGCCGGCGGGCCGTCAGCGGCGGGGTTTTCTGCGCGCGGCGGCCGGCTGGGCCGAGCCCGCCTGTTTCTTTTCGCCGATGCGGCTTTCCTTGCCCTGCAGCAGGCGGGCGATGTTCTGCCGGTGGCGGTGCAGAAGCACGACCGAGATGACGACGATGGCGAAGGCGTGTGATGGGTGCAGGGCCCAGGCCACGTCGCCGCCGAGCACGTAATACAGCGGCGCCAGAACGGCGGCGACCACGGATGCCAGCGAGGAATAGCGGCTGGCGTAGGCGATGATCAGCCAGGAGCCCGCCACCGCCAGCGCAAGCCAGGGCTCCAGCGCCAGCAGCACCCCCAGGGCGGTGGCCACGCCTTTGCCGCCCTTGAATCTCAGGAAGACCGAATACACATGCCCCAGGAAGGCGGCCACCGCGCAGGCCGCAAGCAGCTCCACGGGCAGGCCCAGCCTGCGGCTGGCGTAGGCGGCCAGCGCCACGGCCAGCCAGCCCTTGGCCGCATCGCCCAGCAGCGTCAGCACGGCCGCTTTTCTGTTGCCCGTCCTCAGCACATTGGTGGCGCCCGGATTGCCCGAACCGAAGCTGCGCGGATCCTGCAGCCCCATCAGCCGGCTGACGACCACGGCGAAGGGGATGGAACCCAGCAGATAGGACAGCAGGATGAGGCCGCCCGAAATGGCGGCGGATAGAACGATGTCCATGTTTCTTGGCCTCCGATTCACTGAGCGGCGATTCTACCGGTTGCCGGGGCAATCGCCAAAGAATTGTGTGCGGGCAAGCACGGCGAGCCGTTCCGGAGGCTCCGAGTTCCCGCCGGACGGCCTTGAACCGCCGGCGCGCGGCGCCGGCATCTTCAGCGGGTACAATCAGCTACTTTCAGTTGGGTTTTGCTGGAGATATGAATGCGCATCCTGGTCAGCAACGATGATGGTTATACCGCCCCGGGGCTGGAAGCATTGTTTCATGCATTGAAGGGGCTGGGCGAGCTGACGGTGGTGGCGCCCGAAACCAACTGCAGCGGGGCTTCGAATTCCCTCACCCTGAATCGGCCCCTGTCGGTGCGTCAGGCGGCCAATGGCTTCTATTACGTGAATGGCACGCCGTCCGACTGCGTGCACATCGCCCTTACGGGCCTGCTCGATTTCCGGCCCGATCTGGTCGTCTCCGGCATCAACAACGGTGCCAACATGGGAGACGACACGCTGTATTCGGGCACCGTGGCGGCGGCCACCGAAGGTTATCTTTTCGGTATCCCTTCCATCGCCTTCTCGCTTACCGAAAAGGGCTGGGAACATCTGGACTCGGCCGCCCGCGTGGCCCGCCAGGTGGTGGAAAGGCATGCGGCCCAGGCGCTGCCGCGCTCGGTGCTGCTGAACGTGAACATTCCGCCCGTGGCCTATGAGTCCCTCAACGGCATGAAGGTCACGCGGCTGGGCAAGCGCCATCCCTCGGAGCCCGTGGTCCGCAGCCACACGCCTTATGGGGAACCGGTATACTGGATCGGCCCGGCGGGGGGCGCTTCCGACTTTGCCGATGACACCGATTTCGGCGCCATCGAACAGTCCATGGTTTCGATCACCCCCCTCAGGCTGGACCTCACCCACTACGATCAACTTTCTCAAATAGGCGAATGGGCCGATCCCATATGCGTAAGCCGCTGAACCCCTCACCGTTCGCAAGCGGGACCCTCAATCGCTTTGGGCGCTCCAGCCTGGGAAGCGGGCCGTCGGCCGCCAACAGCAATACACGCATACTCGGAACGGGTCCCTCGGGCCGGCCCGCGGCCGGCCATCCCGTACAGGCCGCCGCCGGCATGCCTTCGGGCGGCGCGGCCTCCGCGCCGCCGGGGGGCGGGCGCGCCGGCGCCGGCAATCTGGGTCTGAATTCCGAACGCTCGCTCGAGCGCATGGTTGCGCGCCTGCGTGAACAGGGCATCGACAACGAGGCCGTGCTGGCCGCGATGCGGGCCGTGCCGCGCCACCTGTTCGTCGACGACGGCCTGGCCAGCCATGCCTACGAAGACGCCGCCCTGCCCATCGGGCATGAACAGACGATTTCCCAGCCATGGGTGGTGGCGCGCATGATTTCCGTCGTGGCCGAAGGCCGGGAACTGAACAAGGTGCTGGAAGTCGGCGCCGGCTGCGGCTATCAGGCCGCGGTGCTCGCGCATATCGCCAAGGAAGTCCATGCGATCGAACGGATACACGGGCTTTACGAAATGGCGCGGCGCAATCTGCGCAAATTGCGGGTGCCGGGCCGCGTGCGGGTCGTGTTCGGCGACGGCATGGCGGGCCTGCCCGGCAGCGCGCCCTTCGACGCCATCATCATCGCCGCGGCAGGGCTTAAAATCCCCAGAACCCTGCTTGAGCAGCTGGCACCGGGAGGCCGCCTGATCGCCCCGGAAGGCGGCGCCAACCAGCGACTCGTGCTGATCGAGCGTACGGGCGCCGCCAATTGGCAGCGCCACGAGCTCGACGCAGTGCGTTTTGTGCCGCTCAAACCAGGTACACAGTATTAAGCTTAGGAGAATCTTATGCATGGAGGGTCCCGTACTGTCCATCCTCTCGCCGGTTCGCTGACCCGTTTTTCGCGCCACGCCGTGCTGGCTCTCGGCGTCCTGGCGGTGCTGGCGGGCTGCGGTTCGCGAGGCGCGCGAGCACCCGTTACCGATATGTCGGCTGCCGGCCAGCCGTCGCAGGCCAGCGGCACCTACGTCGTGCGCGCGGGCGACACCTTGTACAAGATCGCCCAGTCGAACGGCATGGACGTCGCCACGCTGTCCCGCTTGAACAACATCAGCGATCCCACTCAGTTGCGCATCGGTCAGGTGCTGCGGCTGAGCGGCGGCACGCCCATGCCGTCGCAGCCGCCCGCCGTGGCCACGGCGCCGGCTTCGGTCGAACCCGTCAAGCCCGTCACGCCGCCGCCGGCGACGGCCGCGCGCGCCAGCGACGCCAATCTCGTCAGCTGGGGCTGGCCTTCGGGCGGCAGGATCATCCAGGGCTTCAACAGCAATACCAAGGGCATCGACATCGAAGGGGCGCCCGGCGACCCCGTGGTGGCCGCCGCCGATGGCAAGGTCATGTATGCCGGCAACGGTGTGCGCGGGCTGGGCAATCTGGTGCTGCTCGGCCACTCCGACGGCTTCATCACGGCCTATGCCCATAACCAGCAGTTGCTGGTCAAGACGGGCGACGACGTCAAGAAGGGCAGCCGCATCGCCCTGCTGGGCCAGACGGATACCACCTCGCCGCGCCTGCATTTCGAGATCCGCCGCAAGGGTACGCCGGTGAACCCGCTGTCCTATCTGCCGGCACGATGATTCCTTGTCTCGTATTCGACCTGGAAACCATCCCCGACGCGGACGGACTGCGCAATCTGAACCCCGGCTGGCAGGGTCTGGGCGATGCCGAAGTCATCGAACTGGCCCTGGCGGCGCGGCGCGAATCCCACGGCAACGAGTTTCTGCCACTGCATCTGCACAAGGTGGCCGCCATCGCCTGCGTATTCCGCGACGACAACGGCTTCCGGGTGCGTTCGCTGGGGAAGGCGGAAGATCCCGAGCCCGTCCTGCTGGGCGGCTTCTTCAAGACCATCGAGCGCTATACCCCGCGCCTGATCAGCTGGAACGGTTCGGGCTTCGATCTGCCCGTGCTGCATTACCGCTGCCTGATCCACGGCGTGCAGGCGGCGCGCTACTGGGATCTCGGCGACGATGACCGCGACTTCAAGTTCAACAATTACATCGGCCGCTATCACCTGAGGCATATCGACCTCATGGACCTGCTCGCTAAATACAATCCGCGGGCCAATGCGCCGCTGGACGACCTGGCCAAGCTTTGCGGCTTTCCGGGCAAGCTGGGCATGGACGGCAGCCAGGTCTGGAAGGCATGGTCGGAAGGGCGGTGCGAGGAAGTCCGCGCCTACTGTGAAACCGACGTGGTCAATACCTGGCTCATGTACTGCCGTTTCCGCCTGATGCGTGGTGAACTGGATCAGGACGCCTACGAAGCCGAAGTCGGGCTCGTGCGTTCCACGCTGCAGCAGACGGATGCCGCGCACTGGCGCGAATATCTGGAAGTCTGGCAGGCCTGAGCACGCGCCTGTGCGCAAGGCCTGTCCGCGGGGCCCCGCGCCGGCTTCCCGAAGCATGATTGAAACCGTCTGAAAGAGACTGCGCCCACCCCGAAACACGAAAGAAACGGGTGGCGGCGCAGAATGCAGTCTCCACGCTCATTCGCACAAAAGGAACTGTCATGCAAAAAACAATCTCTTCCCAAAGCATCAAGCTGGCCATCCTGGGCGCCGCGCTGGCTGCATCGGGCGCGGCCTTCGCGGCCGACGCGAGTGGGCCACAGCGCTTCCATGAGCGCGCGGGCCACCACGCCGCCCATCATGGCCATCACGGTGCCCACAAGGCGCATCCGCATGCCTTCCAGCATCATGGCAAAGGTATGCACGGCGATCGTCATGCGCAGCTGCGCCGCGCCGGCCTGGTCGTGCCTGGCTATGGCATCGTCAGCCGCGATTTCGTCGATGGCATGGGCCTGAATGACGACCAGCGCAAACTGCTGGAAGAGGCCCGCAAGGCGGCCAAGGATCTGCGCGAAGGCGCCAAGGACTACATCAAGGAAGCACGCAAGGGCGGGCTGGAGCGTTTCGCTTCCGTCGATCCCGAGCAGGCGCTGAAGCAGACCGATGAGCGCCGCGAAAAGATGCGGGCGGAGCGCCGCAAGGTCGATGAAAAATGGGTGGCCGTCTGGAAGTCCCTGGACGCCGACCAGCAGGCACGGGTCACCGACAACCTGAAACAGCGCGCCGAGAAGGCCCAGAAGCGGGCGGAAAAATTCCAGGAACGCAAGCAGAGCCGTGAAGCGGCGAAGGCGGAACGCGCCAGTGCCAAGGCGCAGCCCGCTCAGGCATCTTCCTGAGGCGGGCCGGCCCCCGGAGCGCCCGGAATGCCCCGGGGGGCTGAGTGTATAATCAGCCATGCTCCGGGGTGTGTCGGCCTCACAAGGCGGGCACTGAGATGAATAGACCGAACCCGTGAACTTGAATCGGATCATACCGACGTAAGGAGAGTATCCGCCAGGGCGCAGCCCGCGCGTCGCATCGGCGTATGCGGCCCGGCTGCGCAACGGCACGCTTGGCTGCTATTTGCGGACCCTTTCGGAGCATCACGCCGGGCCAGCCGGTAGACCACCAACGAAAGGGCAACCGTGACAAAAGCCGACACCGCCGCGCCCGTGATGGCGCCGGACATTCTTGCAGATCTGATGGGGTTCATGAGCCGTCCCCCGGGCGGCGGCGATGAATTCAATGATCTGGCCCTGAGGCTGTTCGCGCACCAGTTCCGGCACAACCTGGCATTCCAGCGTTATTGTCGCCAGCAAGAAAAAACAGTGCGCACGGTAAAGCACTGGCGCGACATTCCCGCGGTGCCCATCAACGCCTTCAAAGACCTGACGCTCAGCTGCGTGCGGCCGGAAAACTGCGATCGGGTTTTCATGACCAGCGGCACCACGCGGGCGGACAGCAGGGGCCGCCATCATCATCCCCATTTGCGGGTGTACGACCATTCCATGAAGCTGAATTTTGCGCGGCGCTTCATGTCCGGGGCGTGTCGGCTGCGCATGGGCATTCTGTTCCCGACGGAAGACATGATGCCCAACTCGTCCCTCGCCCACTATCTTGCATTGGCGCTCGACGAATTCGGGGCGGAAGGCAGTGAATACTTCATCGGCCCCGAGGGCATGGATACCGGGCGCCTGTGCCGCAGCCTGGCGCAGGCGCAGCGTGAGGGCGTCCCTTACGCCTTGCTGGGAGCCAGCTACAGCTTCGTTCATCTCATGGATGAACTCCGGCAACGAGAGCTGGCTTTCGCTTTGCCGCCGGGCAGCCGCCTGCTCGATACCGGCGGATTCAAAGGCCAATCGCGCGAACTGGAGATGGACGACTTCTATCGCCAGTTGAGCGCAGGTTTCGGGGTGCCCGCCAGCGCATGCATCAATATGTACGGCATGACCGAACTGAGCACCCAGTTCTACGATGACGGCAACGCCTCACAGCCGGCGGTGAAATCGGGCCCGCACTGGATCCGGTCGCGTACCGTCGATCCTCTCACCGGGCGGGATGTGCCGGCGGGTGAGCGTGGTGTGCTGGTCCACTGCGACCTGGCGAACTTCAATTCGGTCACCACCATCCTGACCGAGGATGTGGGCGTGACCGTGGATGGCGGGTTTCTGCTGCTGGGGCGGGCCGAAGGCGCCCAGGCCAAGGGATGTTCGATGGCAATGGATGCTTTTCTGCGGGCGGCAAACGGATGAATACCGTCCCTTGCCGGGCCGTCCCGCGCGCCGACAGCGCGCTCAAGGCCGTGGCCGGCTATATCCCCGGCATCGCGGCGGGCGCCATCGACTGGGACACGCATGTCTTCGAAGCGCATGGGCAACGGGCGGAAGTCGCGCTGCCCAGGCTGACGCCATTGCAACTGGAAACGGTGGCGGCCACGGTAAGCGAGGCTGCGCGGGAGCGCCTGGCCTCGATGCCGGTCATGGAAATCGTGGATGCCATCGACCGGGCCATCGCCCGGATGCTGGATGCCGGCGACCCCGTCCGTCGGGAAATCGAACGGGTACTGCCCATTGTCAGCGGTTTCGATCCCGAGATGACGAGGCTGGGAATCAACGCCGGCCTGAAAGCCTTCCGCCGGCCTCAGCTGCTGCGTTTTCTTGCCGAGGATTTTGGCGATCCGGGTTTGCTCGATGGTTTCCGCCCTCGCGCGACAGGGGGCTGGACACGCGCCTGCGGCCCCGCTTTGCTTGCCCATGTCTGGGCCGGAAATGTCCCCGGCCTGCCTTTGTGGAGCCTGGTGTCCGGGCTGCTGGTGAAAGCCGGCAATATAGGCAAGGTGTCCAGCGACGAACCCCTGTTCGCGGGCTGGTTCGCGCGTGTTCTGGCCGAGGTCGAGCCGCGCCTGGCCGATGCCTTGGCCGTCGTCTGGTGGCCCGGGGGGGAAACGGCGCTGGAACAGGTGCTGTGCCGTCGTGCCGATGTGCTGAAAGTCTATGGCGGCGATGCGGCGCTCGCCGCCTGGCAGCGTCAGTTGCCCGTCGGCAAGCGTCTGCTGTCCCATGGCCATAAACTCAGTGTCGGCCTGGTCTCGGCCACCGCCCTGGATGCGCGCCAATCCCGGCTCACGGCCAGGCAAGCCGCCCTGGATATCGTGCGCTGGGATCAGCAGGGCTGCTATTCGCCGCAGATGTTCTATGTCGAGCGGGGCGCGCAGGTATCCCCCCACGAATTCGCCTGCCACCTCGCCGGAGAAATGGCGGCGCTGCAACATGCGTTCCCCCGTCGCGCGCTGTCGCTGGAAGAGGCCGGCACCGTGGCCGGCTGGCGGCAGGCGCTCGGCCTGGATCAGCTGCGGGGCGAACATATCGAATTGCTGGGGCCGGCGGATGCGCCATGGTGTGTGGCCTATGTGGACGAACCGCAAGCGCCGCGGCCGGGGGCGCTGAACCGCACGGCCTGCGTCGTGGCGGTCGATACCCTGGATGATGCCGTGCGCCGGCTGGACGGCCAGCGAGCCTTTCTGCAGACCGTGGGGCTGGCGGCCAGCCCAGAGGAGCTGTTCCGCCTGGCGCCTTTGATCGCCGGGGCGGGGGCCACACGGATCTGCGCGTTGGGCGCCATGACGATGCCGGCGGCCGGCTGGCACCATGACGGGCGCTTCAGCCTGCTCGATCTGGTCCGCATGGTCGATATCGAAGCGTCGGCGGAGCGGGCCGCCGATGCCTTGGCCTTATACAGGGATTGACGACAGACCGCCATGGATGACTCTTTCTTGAGCATGCGCCAGGTCAGCTTTGGCTATCCGGATGCGCCCGTTGCGGTGAGCCAGGTCGATTGGCTCATGCCGGCGGGCGCTTTCCACTGTCTGCTGGGGCGCAGCGGCTGCGGCAAATCGACATTGCTGAAACTGGCGGCGGGGCTGCTGCTGCCGGACGCCGGCGTTGTGCTGCTGGAAGGCGAGCCGGTGCGCGGCCCGGGGCCGGTCACCGGTTTCGTCTTCCAGGCGCCCACCTTGCTGGAGTGGCTGAGCGTGATCGACAATGTGCTGCTGCCCGTGTCCCTGAAACGCCCGCCCGATCCTTCCGATTTCGCGCATGCCCGGGCGCTGCTCGACGAACTGGGCCTGGGTTCGATGCAGGGCCGCTACCCGAGCCAGCTTTCGGGCGGGCAGCAAAGCCGTGTGGCGATCGCGCGCGCGCTGCTTACACGGCCCCGCCTGCTGCTGATGGATGAACCCTTTGCCGCGCTCGACGCGCTGACACGCGAAGAGCTCCAGGCCACCCTGCTTGCGGTCTGCGGCCAGCATGGGACCTCGGTATTGTTCGTCACGCACGACATCGCCGAGGCGGTCTATCTTGCCGATCACGTGGCCGTGATGGACGGCGGCCGCATCATCTTCGAGCAGGCCATCGTACTGCCTCGTCCCCGGTCTCCGGGATTGCGGCACAGTGCGCAATTCAATGCGGTCTGCGCGCGCCTGCGCCAGATCATGGCTCCCGGCCAGGCGGGCCGGGCATGCCGATGAAAGCGCGCTTCTGGAAATCGCCGCGGGCCTGGTCGCTGTCGCTGCTGCTTGGCGTATTGCTGGCCTGGGAATGGGCAGTCATCGCTTTCGGATGGTCCGAACTCGTGCTGCCGCCGCCTTCGGCGGTGGCGCGGTCGCTGTGGCGGGGGCTGTCTTCAGGCTATTTCTGGCCGCATATCGCTCAAACCTCTCTGGAAGTCCTGGCGGGCCTGGCGCTGGGAGGCTTGTTCGGGTTCGCCTGCGGGCTCATGCTGGGCGAATCGGCATTCGGCCGCCGCGTATTCATGCCTTATGTGGTGGCCAGCCAGGTCGTGCCCAAGCTGGCGCTTGCTCCATTGCTGACGGTGTGGCTGGGCTTCGGCACGCTGCCGATGGTGGTCATTACCGCGCTGGTCTGCTTCTTCCCCTTGCTGGAAAGCACGATGACCGGCATTGGGCAGGCGGACCCGTCGCGGCTCGAACTGTTCCGCATGCTGGGCGCCACACGCTGGCGGACCTTGTGGCGTCTCAAGGTGCCGACAGGGCTGCCGGCCATCCTCGCGGGATTGCGCATGGCGGTCGTCCTGGCGCTGGTCGGGGCCGTGGTGGGCGAATTCATCGGCGGCAGCCAGGGGCTGGGCGCGCTCATCATCGCCGCGCAAGGGTCCATGGATACGCCCTTGATGTTCGCCGTGCTGACGCTCATCACCCTTCAGGGCTGGCTGCTCTATCTTGGCGCGCTGTGGGTGGAGAAACGGCTGTTGCGCCCCTATGCCATCATCCAAGGAAAAAAATGATCATGAAATACATACTAGAGACATTCGTACGGCGCCTGGTGGCGCCCGGCGCGGGTTTCGCCCTGGCGCTGGCCATGCAGGCCGGCTGGGCCCAGGCGCCTCAACCGGAAAAAATCACACTGGCCGGCTGGAGCAAACCCATCACCGAGATCACCAATCTGCTGGCCGAACCGGACATGGGATTCTTCAAGGATGAGGGCCTGGCGCTGAACTATCTCCCGGGGGCGGGTGGCGGCGATGCCTTGCGCAATCTTCTGAGCGGCCAGGCCGATGTGGCGTTCACCGACCCCGGCTCCTTTTTTGCGGCCCTGGACAAAGGCGCCGAACTGCGCGCCATCTACGATATCTATCCGCAGAATGTGTTCAATGTCGTCTCTCTGGCGTCCAGCGGCATTGCCGGGCCGTCCGATCTCAGGGGCAAGCGGGTCGGTGTGTACAGCCTGTCCAGCGGCACGCGGCAGAACCTGCAGATTCTTTTGCAGCAGGAAGGGTTGAGCGAAGACGACGTGACCATCGTGGTGACCGGGCTGCTCAATTTTGCCCCGCTCATCCAGGGGCAGGTCGACGCCACGGCCGCCACCGACACCGGTCTGGCCCTGGCCAGGCGGCGCGGCCTGGGCGACGTGCGGGTCATGGAAGTCGCGGACTATCTGAACTATTCCAGCGATCTTTTCGTGGTGCGCGAGTCCTACTACCAGCAGAACAAGGATAAACTGCGTCGCTTTCTCGCCGCCTATCGCCGCAGCGCCGAATGGATGATCAGCGAGCCTGAACGCGCCGCCCAATTGGCGGTGCGGCGGGCCATCGACGGGCAGGACGTGGCGCTCAACAAGGAAATCATCATGCTGCGCAATCGCTCCAGCGTCTCTGAGCTGACACACGAGAAGGGATTGGGCGCATTGAATCTGGAAACGCTTCAGGCGGCCGCCGACGCTTATCTCAAACTGGACCTCATCAGCAGGCGTATCGACATACCCGGGGTCGTGGCCGTCGACCTGCTGCCGGGCGGGGAATAGCCAGCCGCGGGGAAGGAAAGACATGGACTTCAAGAACAGGGTCGTGCTCGTGACCGGTGCCAGCCGGGGCATCGGAGCCGCCATTGCGCAGGCTTTCGCCCGTGAAGGGGCTTTGGTGGTGGTCAATTATCTGCGCAATGATGAAGCCGCCGCCCGGGTGGTCGAAGCCTGCATTGCGTCGGGTGGCGATGCCTGGGCCATCCGCGCCGACGTGACGGATGCGGCGGCGGTGGAGGAGATGATCGGCCAGGTGATCATGGAAACCGGCCGCATCGACACCGTCGTCAACAACGCCTTGCGCGCCTATCGGTTCAACCCCGATGCCAGACGCCGTTTCCAGGAACTGGACTGGGGCGCCTACCGGGAGCAATTCGACGGCGCGGTGCAGGGCGTCTGCAATGTATGCAAGGCGGTGCTGCCGCATATGCGCCAGCGCGCCGGCGGCAGCATCGTCAATATCGCCAGCGATCTGGCGGAGCATCCCGTGGTGCCATACCACGATTACGCCACGGCCAAGGCCGCGCTGGTGGGCTTCAGCCGCAACCTGGCCGCCGAACTGGGGTCTTCAGGCATACGGGTCAACTGCGTGGCGCCGGGGCTGGTCTGGCCCACGGATGCCAGCCGCGAAACCCGCGAATCGCTGCGCGAGCAGCTGGCGGAACAAACGCCGCTGCGCCGCATCGCCACCCCTGAAGACGTGACGGGGCCGGTGATGTTCCTGGCCTCGGACTGGAGCCGCTTCATGACGGGACAGGTGCTTTATGTGGATGGCGGCCTTGTGATGCGCTAACGTTGGAAAACTCACTCCTCTTTCATCATGACTTTTGACGTACTGGATATCGAATCCCTGGACCTCGAAGCCCGCGGCATTGCCCATCGCGATGGCAAGGTGATCTTTGTCGAAGGCGCGCTGCCCGGCGAGCGTGTCGAAGCGAGCATCGTGCGGCGCAAGCCTTCCTACGAAAAGGCCCGCACGGAACGCGTCCTCAGGGCGTCCTCGCAACGGGTGACGCCCGCCTGTCCCCACTTCGGGGTCTGTGGCGGATGCGCCATGCAGCATCTGGAGCCGCAGGCGCAGGTGGCGATCAAGCAGCGGGCGCTCGAAGACGCTTTTGCGCATATCGGCAAGCTGAGGCCGGCCATCATCCTGCCGGCCATGCAGGGGCCGTTTTTCGGCTATCGCTATCGCGCCCGATTGTCGGTCCGGCTGGTTCCGCGCAAGGGCGGGGTGCTGGTCGGTTTCCGGGAGCGGCACAGCAGCTATGTGGCGGATATGACGGAATGCCACGTCATGCCCCGCCATGTCTCCGACATGCTGGTGCCGCTACGCCGTATGGTAGAGTCATTGTCGATACCAGACCGCATCCCCCAGATAGAGGTGGCCGTCGGTGACCGCTGCACCGCGCTGGTGCTGCGCCACATGGAGCCGCTCACCGATACCGATTCCGGCATCCTGCGGGCCTTCGGCGAGCGCTGGAAGGTGTCGTGGTGGCTCCAGCCCAAGGGGCCGGACAGCGTCCACCTGATGAATCCCGGCGATGAAGGCTTGCTGGCCTATACATTGCCCGAATACGGTTTGCGCATGGCGTACAGGCCGACGGATTTCACACAGGTGAATCCCTACATCAACCGCAGCCTGGTTGCGCGGGCGCTGTCGCTGCTCGATGTACAGGCGGGGGATCGCGTGGCGGATCTGTTTTGCGGTCTGGGCAACTTCACGCTGCCGCTGGCCACCCGGGCGCGCGAAGTGGTTGGCGTGGAAGGCAGCCGCACACTGACCGACAGGGCGCTGGAGGGCGCGCGGGCGCATGGCTTGCAGGACAAGACCCGGTTCGCCACCCTCAATCTGTTCGAGGTCGACGTGGAATGGCTGCGGGCGCTCGGCCGTTTCGACCGCATGCTGATCGACCCGCCGCGCGAAGGCGCGGAGGCGGTGGCGAACGCATTGGCAGCCCTGGCGGACGAAGAGCGTCCGCTGCGCATCGTGTACGTTTCCTGTAACCCGGCCACCCTGGCGCGGGATGCCGCCATCATGAAGCACAAGGGCGGCTACGTATTGCAGGCCGCCGGTGTGGTCAACATGTTTCCCCATACCGGGCACGTGGAGTCGATCGCCGTGTTCGAGCCTGGACCCGAAAACTGAACAGGCGCCGGCGCATCCGGCGATCATTGCCGGGCCAGTGCCACCCCGCCTCGCAAACGCTTTTCAACCACTTCCCGCATGGAATCCGTGCGATATCCAGCAAATGCGGCCATTCAGCCTGGGCGCAGTCCAGACCCGGAACCCGGGCTCTTCGGGTTGACGCGCAACGGGTGCATGTAGGCATCATCGCCCACCAGGCGCTGCGCTATCGACAGAATGCGCATGTCCCGGTCATTATTTTTCCGCCCTTGGAACGCCAGAATATTATTAAGAAATATATATAAGGCAGAATAAATTCATTCTCGCGCCGGCGGGTCGGTTTCTCGGTTTCTTGGATGCGGCCGGGTGGCGGCGATGCGGCTGGAACCGTCCGGCGAGCGCCCGGCTTTGGGCGTATGTACACGGGTCTGTGCGCTCAAGCGTGATGGCGTGGATCGCCCGCATCGGGGCCGCGGGCTTGGCGGGCGCCCGGCGGGTCTGCCGATCCGCTCTGTGATCGGCCGTTGCGGTGAGCACTGGACCATTAGTCCCATTGAGGATCGTATCAATATAAATTGTTTGTTGGTTTTTGGCGGGCACGCAACAATTAAAGAAAAGGAGACAACCGCCATGTTCAACGTCGTACGCATTATTTGCCTCGCGCTAGCTCTGCTTTCCACTACATTTGCACATGCCGAATGGCCGGAAAAGCCGATCCGGCTCATTCACAATGGCCCCCCTGGCAGCACGGCCGACAATATCGCCCGTCTCGTTGCGGACCAGCTCTCGGCGCGGCTGGGACAGCCCATGGTGGTCGATGGCCGGCCGGGAGCAAGCGGGACGATTGCGGCGGATGCCGTCGCGCGTTCCGCCCCCGACGGATACACACTATTTCTCGGCACCAATTCCGTATTCGCGGTGAATCCATATCTCTACGATATCCGGTACGATCCGTTTGCCTTCGCCCCCATATCGCAAGTCGTCGCGGCGCAAAACATGCTCGTAGTGCGCCCTTCGCTGCCCATCACGAATGTGAGTGAACTCATAGCCTATGCCAAGGCGAATCCCGGGAAGCTCACATATGGGTCTTCCGGCACGGGCAGCATGATGCACCTCAGCGGCGAACTATTTCAGCGAGCAACTGATGTGAGCCTTCTCCATGTGCCATATAAAGGCGGCCAGCCTGCGCGTATGGACATGCTCGGAGACAATCTGGACCTGCTGTTTGGCGACCTGGGGTCCATTCCCCTTGTACTGGATGGCAAACTTCGCGCACTCGCGGTCACAGGCCCCGAGCGTGAAGAGGCCATGCCCGACATACCCACGATGCAAGAGGCCGGCATCAAGGATTATTCGGTAATGGGTTTCTATCTTCTGGTCGCTCCGCAGGGAACGCCGGATACCGTCGTGACGAAGATCAGCAACGCAGTCGCTGCAATGCTGCAGGACCCCGGGGTGCGTCAGAATATCGTCACCATGGGTAACCAGCCGGCCAGCGATGCGACGCCCGCCTATCTGGCGGCCGCCATTAAAGCCGATCATGAGAAATGGGGGAAGGTGATCAAGGAAGCCGGAATCTCGGTCAAGTGAGGCGGGTTCACACAGAGACAATGCCTTCTTTCCCGAAGCCGGCATTGTCCCCATTCCGGAATTGGCTTGTTTCGTCGAGAAGCCAACCGAATACCGATAGCGCTTTTTCGTATGCGGCGTACCGCCGGTAAAGCGGTGCGGCTGCGGAATGTCCTGCTGCGACGCCGGAATCGCAAGCCGGGGCAGCGCAAGAATATGTGCATCAAACCTATGGAGATAGTATGCGAGTGCTTGTCGCGGGCTTTAAACACGAGACCAATACTTTTGCCGAGCACCGGGCGGATTGGTCCGCATTCGAGCGTGGAGAAATGATGCCCAGGCCGGTGCACGGCTCAGCCATGCTGGAGATGATCGCTTCGGTCGATCTATCGGCGAGCGGCTTCGCACGCCAGGCGGAATTGCGCGGCTGGACGCTGGTTCCAAGCCTCTGGTGCGGCGCCGTTCCTTCTTCCTACGTTACCGACGATGCGTTCGAGAAGATCAGCGACAGGATTCTCGCCGACGTCCGTAAGCTCGACTTCGATGCGATTTACCTGGAACTGCACGGCGCGGCGATGTCCGAGTCCTTCGATGACGCCGAGGGCGAGCTGCTCAAGCGTGTGCGGGAAATCGCAGGACCGCAAACACCCATCGTCGCCAGTCTGGATCTCCATGCCAACGTTACCAAAGCAATGCTGAGGCATGCGGATGCGTTGGTGGCGTTCCGCACCTATCCGCATACCGATTACGTGCAGACGGGGGAGCGTGCGGCCGAACTGCTCGAGCGCATCGTCCGCAACGGGGGGCGGGAGGAATGCAGTGTTGAGCGTCTACCGTTCCTGATCTCCGTGAGCGTGCAGAGCACTTCTGTCGAGCCTGCCCGCCGCTGCTACCAACTGCTGGAGAAGCTCGATCAGCGTTTCGATACGGTTTCGAGCTTCTGCATGGCGTTCCCGGCCTCCGACTTCGAGGAGTGCGGGCCGGTGATCTGGTCTCATGGCGCTCGGGCGCAGGATACCGTTGCGATGCTGGCTGCCAGCATCGGGGAACCTTCGCAGTGGCGGCTCAACGCGCTGTCCGCGTCGGCGGCCGTCGACTTCGCTCTCGAACGTGCCGCGGCCAGCCCGTGCACGGTCGTTATCGCGGATTTGCAGGACAACCCCGGCACTGGCGGCACGGGATCCACGACGGGTATGCTGCATGCGCTGCTGGACGCCGAGGCTGGTCGTGTCTTCCCCCGGCGCGTCGCGCTTGGCGTGCTCTACGATCCGGTTGCGGCTGCGCGTGCGCACGAGGCCGGCTTGGGTCAGTCTTTCGACGGTGAACTGGGCGAAATGCTGGACACCCCGGCAGGGCCGAGCGCGCCGCCTTTGCAGGGTCGATTTCAAGTGACCGCGCTTTCGGACGGCGTGGCCACCTTCAAGGGGCCGAAGATGACCGGCTTTCAGACTCAGCTGGGCGCGACCGCTTGTCTGGAAATCGACGGCGTGCTGGTCGTGGTGGCCAGCGGCCGGATCGGTACACAGGATCGTGAGCTGTTCCGCATGGTCGGCGTCGATCCGAAGGCAATGAAAATAGTCGTCGTCAAGAGTTCGCACCACTTCCGCGCGGATTTCGACGAATTGGTTGAGAACACGGCCACCGACATCGTAATTGCCCATTCTCCAGGGCTCTTTCTGGCGGACCCCGGAGAATTGCCATGGAAGAAGCTATCGTCCGCTACGCGAACCCGCCCCTGATCTTCATGCGGCCGATGGGGGCGCGGACAAGATTCTCCCGTTCGAAGTCCGCCAGCCGGATCGGCGGGGGCGGACGCATGGGTTTCATGTGTATTGGTTTCGCGCTTGAATCCTGCGACGAGTGCCCGCACGCCGGCTTGGTGGGGATTTTGTTGACAGCATTGTTGTCTCGCGGATAAACATCCGAAATGAGCTCATGGCGCAGCCGATGTCAATGAAACCCAACGATGATAATGACGTTCCCTCTCTTTCCCCGTCCTTGCTGGCATGGTTGCGCTGTTTTGACGCCGCTGCGCGCTGCCGCAGTTTCACGAAGGCGGCGCAAGAGTTGCACGTATCGCAGGGCGCCGTGAGCCAGCAGGTGAAGAAACTGGAGGATCGGCTCGGTCATGCTTTACTGCAACGCACGTCAGGGGGGCTGACGCTCACGCTGGAAGGCGAACAACTGTTGGCCGCCACGCGGCAATCGTTCAGGGATCTGGGCGCCGCGGTTCACCGCTTGTACACAGCGCGCATGGAGAAGCCTGTGAACGTGAGCTGTTCACCATCGTTCGCGATGCTGTGGCTCACCCTGAGGCTGGGAAGCCTCTACCGCGCCCATCCCCACATGGCGCTGCGCATCGTGAGCGAATCCGATCTTGTCGACCCTACCCGCATGGCGCGCGACGGCATTGCCGCGGCGGTCCGGCTCGGGCAGCCGGGCAGCGAAATCCCCGAGGCGGTGGATCTGCTCGATGAATGGCTGGTGCCTGTGGCGTCGCCAGCATTCATGCAGGCGCATCCGATGCTGGGCAGGGCTGAAGACCTGAGGGGCACGCACCTTCTGCATGCCGGGGATCCTTGGGAAGCGGGCCTGCTGACCGACGGATGGGTGCGGTGGCTTACGGCCGTAGGCGTCGACCTGCCGCATGCCGAGTTGCGCCAAGGCACCCAGTTCAATCTCTCGCTGTTGGGGGTGCAGGCCGCGCTCGACGGGCAGGGCATCGCCATGGGCCGGCTCGCGCTGGTGCAGCACTATCTGCTGCAGGGACGTCTGATGGTTCCGTTTCGCTACCGGGTGCTGGCGCGGCCGTCGTACTGCTTCATCGGTAATCCCTCGCATCCGGAAATGTCGATAATCCGTGACTGGCTCATCGATGAGGCCGGCCGATTCAGGCAGAAGCGCGATGCATTTTTCCATGCCGCGGGGATTTCCGTGGTGTAAGCCGCAGTCCCGGCGTGGAAAGCATGGTTTGTATCACAGGCCGGCATCGAGAGATGCTGGATCAGGTGATGGAGTCGTTTGCGATCAAGGCGTAGCACGCCCTGACCGTCATTTGCCCGCTGACCCGCCGCTCAGCGGCAGACTCGCCGCTTTTTCCTTATTCCGCCAGTATCCGCTGCGCTGCTTCGCGCACGCGTTCAGGAGCCGTGCCGCCGATATGCTTGCGGGCGGCGACGCTGCCTTCGAGCGTGAGCACTTCGTGGATGTCGGCTTCGATGGAGGCATGGAAAACCCGCAGTTCCGCCAGGCTGAGGTCGGCCAGGTCGCAGCCCCGGGTTTCGCATTCGCGCACGGCATGGGCAACGGTTTCGTGGGCGTCCCGGAAGGGCAGCCCTTTCTTGACCAGATAGTCGGCCAGGTCGGTGGCGGTGGCGAAGCCCTGCATGGCGGCGGCGCGCATGGCTTCGGGCTTGACGCGTATGCCGGGCACCATGTCGACGAAGATGGCAAGGGTGTCACGGATGGTGTCGGCCGCGTCGAACAGGCCTTCCTTGTCTTCCTGATTATCTTTGTTGTAGGCCAGCGGCTGCCCTTTCATAAGGGTGAGCAGGGCGATCAGATGGCCGTTCACGCGCCCGGTCTTGCCGCGCGCGAGCTCGGGCACGTCGGGGTTTTTTTTCTGGGGCATGATGGAACTGCCGGTGCAGAAGCGGTCGGCCAGGTCGATGAAGCCGACACGCGGGCTCATCCACAGCACCAGCTCTTCGGACAGGCGGGAGATGTGCGTCATGATGAGGGCCGCCGCGGCGCAGAATTCGATGGCGAAGTCGCGGTCGGAGACGGCATCCAGCGAATTGCGGCAGACATCGTCGAAGCCCAGGCTGCGGGCCACGCGTTCGCGGTCGATGGGGAAGGACGTGCCCGCCAGCGCGGCCGCCCCCAGAGGCAGGCGGTTGACGCGCTTGCGGCAGTCGGCCAGGCGCTCGGCGTCGCGTCCGAACATTTCCGCATAGGCCAGCAGGTGATGGCCGAAAGTAACGGGCTGGGCCACCTGCAGATGGGTGAAGCCCGGCATGATGGTGGCGGCGTGTTCCAGTGCCAGCGCGGCGAGGCCGTGGCGCAGCTGGCCCAGCAGATCGAGCGCCACGTCGATTTCGTTGCGCAGCCAGAGCCGGATGTCGGTGGCCACCTGATCATTGCGCGAGCGGCCGGTATGGAGCCGCTTGCCGGCGTCGCCGGCCAGCTCCACCAGACGCTTCTCGATGTTGAGATGGACGTCTTCCAGGTCGAGCGACCAGGTGAAGGCGCCCGAATCGATTTCTTGAAGGATCTGCGCCATGCCGCGCTCGATGGCGGAAAGGTCGTCGGCGCTGATGATGCCCGTGGCCGCCAGCATTTCGGCGTGTGCGAGCGAACCCTGGATATCGACGCGCGCCATGCGCTGGTCGAAGTTCACGGAAGCGGTGTAGCGCTTGACCAGCTCGGAAACCGGCTCGGAAAAGCGCGCCGACCAGGCCTGCGCCTTGTTGGCGAACTGGTCTTGTGCGGGGGTGTGGGTGTTGTTCGGCATAGTGGGCGGAATTATAAGGGACGCCCTACGGTATATTTACGGGATTTGCCACGACTTTCAGCATGATATGACACAATCCCCACGCTCTCTGCGTTCGCTGCCCCCCGGGGGGAGCTTCCCAAGGGTCTCAGCCCCCTTCGGGCGGCCGTGTGTAGGCTGATATGCAGCAAGATGTGGTCTCTGCGCCGTTTTTTGATCATTTGACGCCCAATGAGCTGCTGCGTGATGCGGAATGGGCGGGAATCGGCATGGCAGTGCTCGCCGGCCTATTGCTGCTGGTGGCCATCGCGCTGCTGATCGCGCGTGTGCTGGGTTCGGTGGCGCGGCGAGCTTTGCGCATCGTGGGGCGCCCCGACTGGGCCGAATCCCTGATCCGGCATCGCGTCTTTCGCAGTATCGGCTTCGCCCTGCCATTGCTGGTCGTCCTGAGCAATCTGCCGCTGCTGGCCCTGCCGCCGGATCTGGCCGGCCTCCTGGTGCGCCTTTTCACGTCGGCGGGTGTGGTTTTCGTGTTCCTGGCGCTCATCGGCGTGCTGCGCACATGGGAAGACGTCTATTCCGCCAGCAACAAGGGGCAGACCCGCTCCATCAAGGGCTATGTGGAACTCGGGCGCATTCTGTTGTGGGCAATCTGCGCCATACTGGTGGTTTCCATCATGATGGACCGCTCACCTTTGCTCATGCTGTCGGGCCTGGGGGCGTTGTCGGCCGTGCTGCTGCTGGTGTTCAAGGACACGCTGCTGTCGCTGGTGGCCAGCACGCAGATGAGCAATTACGACATGCTGCGCCTGGGCGACTGGATCGAAATGCCGCAGGCCGGCGCCGACGGCTTCGTGATAGACATGGCCCTGCATACGGTCAAGGTGCAGAATTGGGACAAAACCGTCACCACTATTCCCACCTACAAGCTGTTTTCCGAAAGCTTCCGCAATTGGCGGCACATGTTCGAATCGGGCGGGCGGCGCATCAAGCGCACTTTGCGCATCGATGCCGGCACCGTGCGTTTCCTGACCGAAAGCGAGATCGACGAATTGGGGCGCTATGCGCTGATTCGCGATTATCTGGGCGGCAAACAGGTCGAACTGGAAGAAACCAACCGCAGGCTGGGCGAACTGACCGAGATTGCCGCCAACCGGCGGCGGCTGACCAATATCGGGACTTTCCGCGCCTACGCCAAGGCCTATATCGAGCGCCACCCGGAAATCCGCCATGACATGCTGATGATCGCGCGGATGATGGAACCCCAGTCGGATGGCATTCCCATCGAGATCTACTGTTTCACCAACAATACCGCCTGGGTCGAATACGAGCGCATCCAGGGCGATATCTTCGACCACCTGCTGGCCATACTGCCCGAATTCTGGCTGAGGCTGTATCAGGCGCCGGCGGGCAGCGATCTGTCCAGACTGCGATGACCATTACAAGGAAGCAAGCATGAAAATGATCTCGGCGATCATCAAGCCGTTCAAGCTCGACGAGGTGCGCGAGGCCCTGGCCGACATCGGCGCGACCGGCGTCACCGTGACCGAAGTGAAGGGCTTCGGCAGGCAGAAGGGTCATACGGAGCTGTATCGCGGCGCCGAATATGTGGTGGATTTCCTGCCCAAGCTGAGGGTGGACGTGGTGCTGCCGGCGGCGATGGTGGAGGCCGCGATCGATGCCATCATCAAGGCGGCCTATACGGGCAAGATCGGCGACGGGAAGATATTCGTGACGCCGGTGGAGCAGGTGGTGCGCATCCGTACCGGGGAAAGCGGCATCGACGCACTGTAGCCGCCACCCAAAGGGCGCGAGCCGGGTCTCTTTTTTCACCGCCGGGCCGTCCCAAGGTGAAAACGGCCCCCCTGGGGGATGAGGCAGGACGAGGGACAGTCCACTGCGGACTGTCCTCGCCTGACGAATCCGAGCAGCATGCAGGCTGCGAGGTGGACGAGCAAGCCGAAGGCGCGGCGTGGGGGCATTTTTCAGGGGCGGCGCGTCCCGGCCACCCGCCAGAATTCCGGCAGGAAGGCTTCCGCCACCAGCAGGGGCTGGCCCAGGCGCCAGAAGACCGAACAGCGGGCCAGTACGGAAGCGGCCGCCGGGCAGCCGCTGCCCAGATGGGCGCGCATGGACCGGTAGAGGGGGTGCTGGCTGTGCAGCCGGCAAACGAAGAAGGACGAGCGCGAGATCTGGGCATCGTGGTAGAGCATGTCGGCCAGCGGCCGTGTGCGCAGGCGCCGTATGCCCTGCCACAGGCCGCGCGAGGCCTTGAGGGGCGTGAAGCTGCGTGCGAACACGCTGTCTGTGCCGTCTATGGCCATGCAGATCTCGCGCAGCCAGATTTCGCTGCGGGCGGGGCGCGCCAGCATCCAGGCTTCTTCGGCGTGCAGACTGTCGACGGTTTCACGCATCACGCGCAGATCGACACGACCGAGGCGGCGCAACCCGGCGGTGAGGGCGTCGGGGCGGAACAGCCAGAATTTCTGATGCGAAGTGAGTGAAGGAGGCGGCGCGGGCTGCCAGCCGCTGTGTCTGCAGGGTACAAGTTCCATGGGGTGTATTATCGCCAAAGACATACAATGCTGCCCATGGAAAAAATACGAATCTCCAAGCTTCTGGCCGAACGCGGTCTCTGTTCCCGGCGCGAGGCCGACGCCTATATCGAGCGCGGCTGGGTGCGCGTCGACGGCGTGGTCGTCTCGGAACTCGGCAGCAAGGCCTGGCCGCAGCAGGACATCACGCTGGACAAACAGGCCCGGCAGCGCCAGACCGCGCGCGTCACTCTCATTCTCAACAAGCCGGTCGGGTATGTATCCCACCAGTCCGAGCACGGCTATCGGCGGGCGGTCTCGCTGATCACGCCCGAAAACCTTTATCGGGCGCAGAAGCAGCAGCAGCGCTTCGACCCCAGCCATCTGCGCGGCCTGGCGCCGGCGGGGCGGCTGGATATCGATTCCCAGGGGCTGCTGGTCCTGACCCAGGACGGCCGCATCGCGCGGCAACTGATCGCCGACGACAGCGAAATCGAAAAAGAATACCTGGTCAGGGTCGAAGGCAGCATGGTTCCCAATGGCCTGGCCAAGCTGCGCCACGGCTTGTCGCTCGATGGTGCGCCGCTCAGGCCGGCGGAAGTCGAATGGCAGAACGAAGATCAGCTGCGCTTCATCCTGCGCGAAGGCAAGAAGCGTCAGATCCGCCGCATGTGCGCGATCGTGGGGCTGAAGGTGGTGGGCCTGAAACGTGTGCGTATGGGGCGCATCGTGCTGGGCGACCTGCCTCAGGGAAAATGGCGCTACCTGCGCGAAGGCGAACGGTTCTTGTAGGGCGCCCCGCGCGGCCTTCCGTATGGGGGCGCCTTCGGCGTTGCGTGCAAGCCGCGACGTGAACAGGGTTTGCGCCCGACCCCGTGGTCAGCCGCGCTCGCTGCGGGCCAGCGTGTGGCCGGCGCGCTCGTCCTGGCCGAGTCTTTCGGCCAGCCAGGGCAGGGCGCCGGCAAGCGCATCATGGAGCGTCCAGGGCGGGTTGACCACGAACATGCCGCTGCCGTGCAGGCCGAAACCGTCGGCGGCGGGCCGGCAGACTTTCAGTGTGGCGTGCACCCATACCGTATCCAGGCGTTCAAGCGCCCGGACCAGCGTCTGGACTTCCTTGCGCTGCACCAGCGGATACCAGACGGCAAAGCTGCCGGTGGCGAAGCGTTTGAGCCCTTCCTGCACGGCGGTCAGCGTGCGGCGGTAGTCCTGTTTGTCCTCGTAAGAGGGGTCGATCAGTACGAGGCCGCGCCGGGTGGGCGGCGGCAGCAGGGCCTTGATCCCCTCGAAGCCATCGGCCTGCATGACGGCGACCTGGCGCGACCGGCCGCGAGGGTGGCGAGACAGATTGCGCCTGAGCACGTCGATCTCGGCGGGGTGCATTTCGAACAGCCGCAGCCGGTCGTGGTCGCGCATGGCTTCCAGCGCCAGCCAGGGCGAGCCGGGATAGCGCCGCGAGCCGCCTTGCGGGTTGAAGGCCGCGACCGCCTCGCAGTACCGCGCCACCAGGCCTGGGGCGTCGCCGGACTCCGACAGCCGCGCCACGCCATCGGCGAATTCGGACTTCTTTCTGGACCATTCGTCGTCCAGATCGTAGATGCCGGCGCCGGCGTGGGTGTCCACTACCCAGTAGGGGGCGTCCTTGAGATTGAAATGATCCAGGATATGAACCAGGACGGCATGCTTGAGCACGTCGGCATGGTTGCCGGCATGAAAGGCGTGGCGGTAGCTGAACACGGTGTGTGGGTCTCTTCTTCAGAACTGGCCCGGGGCCAGGGTTTCGACTTCGTCGGTGATGATGGCGTGGCAGCCCCAGGACAGCAGCTCGCGGGCGCGGTCGATGTCGTTCACCGTCCAGACGGCGAGGCTCAGCCCCTCGGCGCGCACCGCGCGCACGATGTCTACGGTGATGAATTCGTGGTTCAGGTTGAGGCCGCGACAGCCCAGCCACGCCACGCGCTCGCGCCAATCGGGCGGCAGCTCGTTTTCGATGAGCAGGGCGCGCGGCAGCCCGGGGGCCGCTTCCCGCGCGGCGGCCAGGGCTTTTTCCGAGAAGGATGATAACAGGGGCGGCAGCGCGGCGCCCGACCATAGTTCCCGCGCCGCGCGCGCAAGCCGGTCGCCCGTGTGGTCTTCCATGCCGGGGCAGGGCTTGATTTCTATATTGCTGTGTATGCCGTTGGCCCGGGTATAGGCGGCTATGCCGTACAGGGTTGCGACCGGTTCCCCCGCATAGTCGGGGGAATGCCAGCCGCCGAAGTCGAAGCGGGCCAGGTCGGCGTAGCGGTAATCCTGGGCGCGTCCCCGGCCACTGGAAGTCCGTTCCAGGGTGTCGTCATGCAGGAGGATGGGCACGTCGTCCGCGCTGAGTTTGACGTCGTACTCCATCATGAGGAAGCCGCAGGACGCACCCTTGCGGAAGGCCGCAAGCGTGTTTTCGGGCGCCTTGCGGCCGGCGCCCCGATGGGCGACGAGACGGGGGTAGGGCCATTCCGGAGAGGGAAAGGTCATGGACGGGGCCTCCGCTGGACGGCCGCCGTCGGGGCGGCCTGATCCGCCCATTATCCCTCGCCGCGCTGCTGCGGGGGGCTTTATGCTGGTGTTAAACTCCGGCAACGTGTGAAATTCCGGTCGGATGGCCGCGGTTTCCCGGCACTATTAAATTGGGGGAGCTTCCGGCTCCGTAATCTGAATGCCCGGCCAGACCCCGCCCATGGGCGAGGCTCGGGCCTGGACTCGTGTTCAAAATTTGAACCAGGTGATTAATGTTCGATTTCATTCGTACGCACCAGCGCCTCATGCAGCTCGTGCTGCTGGTGCTCATCGTTCCCTCGTTCGTCCTGATCGGTTTCAGCGGCTACAGCACTTATGTATCCGGCGACAAAGACCTGGTCAAGGTGGGGGATTCGGCAGTGACCCTGCAGGAATTCGAACTGGCACGCCGTAATCAGCTCGAACAGATGCAGCGCAGCAGCATGGGCCGTTTCGATCCGGCCATGCTCGACAACCGCCCCGCCAGGGAAATGCTGCTGGAATCGCTGGTGGACCGGCGCGTCCTGGTGGATGTCGCCACCCGCGAGCGCTTCAGCGTTTCGGATGCCGTCTTGCGCAGTTCCATCGCGGGCATGCCCGAATTCCAGGACAACGGCCGCTTTTCCGCCGAGCGCTACAACCAGCTGCTTGCCTCCGCGGGGCTGAGCACACGCGATTTCGAACAGGGCCAGCGCGGTGAATTGGCGCTGGAACGGGTGCTGGGCCCGGTGGGCCGAAGCGCGGTGCTTCCCGAACCCGTGCTGGCGGCCATCGCCGCCGCGCTGACGGAAGAGCGCAGTGTGCGCCTGATGGCCTTTCCCGCGTCCGAACATGAAAAGGACATCGTCATCGGCGAGGCCGATGTGCAGGCATGGTACGAGACGAACAAGGAAAGCCTGACTGTGCCGGACCAGGTCGCGGCGCAATACCTGCTGCTCGACGAAGCCGTGGCCATGCAGGCCGTCGGCGACATCGCCGAAACAGACCTCCAGGCCTATTACGAACAGAACAAGGCGCGCTATGTCATGCCGCCGCGCGTGAACGTCAGCCACATCCAGGTCAGCGTGGCCCCCGGCGCGCCGCAGGACGAGCGCAAGGCCGCGCGCGAGCGCGCCGAGGCCATCGCCGGAAAGGTGAAGGCCGATCCGGCCATTTTCGCCGATGTGGCCCGTGAAGCATCCGAAGACGTGGGCACGGCCCGTGACGGCGGGCAGCTGGGCTGGGTGTCGCCGGGCACTTGGCCGTCGGCGCTTGAAGAAGCCGTCTTCGCGCTGTCCGAAGGCGGTGTTTCCGGGGTCGTGGAAGGCGACGAAGGCTTCCATGTGTTCATTGCCAACCAGGTCGAAGGCGAAAAAGGCGAAACCTTCCAGGAAGCGCGCGAAAAGGTCGAAGAGGAAGTGCGCCGTCAGTTGGCGGCCGAGCGTTTTGCCGATATGGCCACCCGGCTGACCGACCTGATCTACGACAATCCGGCCAGTCTGGAGCCGGCGGCACAAGAGCTCGGCCTGGAACCGCGCATGGTGACCGGTGTCACGCGCGATACGCTGCTGGGCGTGGAAGATGCAGGCGAACAGGCGGCCGCCGCCAGCGCCGATGTGGCCGTGTTCAGCGATGCGCGTGTGCGCAACACGCTGTTCTCGGCTTCCCTGCTTCAGGAAAAGGTCAATTCCGGCGTGATCGAGATTTCCCCGGACACCATGGTGGTGGTCCGGGTTGCCGCTTTCGAGCCGGCCCATGTGCCGCCGCTGGAGCAGGTCAAGGGCCGGGTCGAAAACGTCTTGCTGATGGAACGCGCGCGCGAGGCCGCGGCCGCGGCCGGCGAACAGGAACTCGCTTCCCTGCGTGCCGCCGCGCCCGACGCCGAGCTGCCGGAAGGGTTCGGCAGCCCCATGATTCTCAGCCGCATCGACAACCAGGGCGTCGCCAAAGCCGTGCTGGACGCCATATTCGCGGCGGATGCCAAGGCATTGCCCGCCTACGTGGGCGTGAGCGGCCCCCAGGGTTATGTCGTTGCGCGCCTGGAATCGGTGGAAGCCGGCGATGCCGATTCACCGCTGGTGGCGGGCCTGGACATCGAATTGTCCCGCTCATGGGGCGTGGCGGAAGAGCGCGCCGTCCTGCAGGAAATGCGTACGCGGGCCGGTGTCGAACGCACGCCTGAGGCCGAAGAATTGCTCTCGGGCCAAACAGTGGACTAGGGCCCGTCCACGCTAAACGGCGCCTCGCACTGAATGGCGGGCCAGGGCCTACTTCAGCAGGGGTTCGAGGCCGGCCCAGATCGTATCGGCGATATGCCGCTGGGCTTCCACCGTGGGGTGCAGGCCGTCGGGCTGGAACATGCCCGGCTCCGTGGCGATGCCTTCCAGCATGAACGGCACCAGCGTTGCCCCGGTTTCCCGGGCCAGTTCGGCAAAGGCGCCGTGGAATTCCCGGGCATAGCGCTGCCCGTAATTGGGCGGGATGTGCTGGCCCACCAGCAGGACTTCGGCTCCCTGCGTCTGGCTAAGCGCTATCATCTCGCGCAGGTTGTCCTTCATGGCGGCGACCGGCAGCCCGCGCAGCCCATCGTTCGCGCCCAGTTGCAGGACTACGATATCGGCGCTGAATTCCCGCAGTGTCTGCGGCAGGCGCTGCAGGCCGCCCATGGTCGTATCGCCGCTGATGCTGGCGTTTCGTATCTGGTATGCTTGTTTCCGTGCCGCCAGGCGCTGTTCGATGTGTCCCACCCAGCCGCTGCCTCGCGGCAGCCCGTATTCCGCCGAAAGGCTGTCTCCGAATACCAGGATATGGCCCGGGGCCGGCCCGTTTCCGGCGAGACCCGGGCCGGGTTCGGCATAGCCGGCTCGCAGCCACAGCAGCAGCGCAAATCCCAGCAACAAAACTATCGGTTTCCCCCAACGCATGCAATCAGCTCCCAGTATTGAAGTGGTGGACCTCTGTCAGCGCGTCGCCGACAGCTCCGGTGTCCTGGATATTTTAAGCATGGTCAGTTTCACAGTGGGAAACGGCGAAGCGGTGGCCATCACCGGCAGCTCGGGCTCGGGCAAGAGCACCCTGCTGGGCCTCATGGCGGGGCTGGACGTTCCCACTTCGGGCACCGTCAGGCTGCTGGGCCACGATCTTTTCACGCTGGATGAAGAAGCCCGCGCCCGGCTGCGCGCACAGTATGTGGGTTTCGTCTTCCAGGCCTTCCATCTGCTGCCGAACCTCACAGCGCTGGAAAACGTCATGCTGCCGCTTGAACTGCGGGGTGAATCCGCCCAGGCGCCGGCCCGGGCGATGCTGGAACGGGTGGGCCTTAAAGACCGCCTGAGCCATTATCCCCGCACCTTGTCCGGGGGCGAGCAGCAGCGCGTGTCGCTGGCCCGCGCCTTTGTGCAGAAACCGGCTCTGCTGTTCGCCGACGAACCCACCGGAAGCCTGGACGAGCAGAACGGGCGCATGGTGACGGATCTGATGTTCGGCCTGCACCAGGAACTCGGGACATCGCTGGTGCTGGTGACGCACGACCCGCAGTTGGCCGCCCGTTGCGGCCGCGAGTTGCGGCTCGCCGGAGGCCGGCTGGTGGATTCGGGACAGGCGGCGCCAGCATGATGCCGGCCGGCGTTCGGGAGTCCGCGCGGGGCGGGGCGCCTCGCGCAAAGATGACGCCGGTCCGGCTGGCCGGCGGCCTGCTGTGCGCCTTCGGCATGGTGGCGGCCATGTCCGGCGGCGCCGCCGCTCATGCTGCGGGCTTCATCGCGCGCACCCTGCATCAGCCGGTGCCCGGCGGTGTCGCGGTGCTGTCCTTGGGTGCGTCCGAGCGGAAACCATCGGCGCGTTACGATGCCGCGCCGGTGATGGTGGTGAAAGACAGCAATGACGAGTGGGTGGCCATCGTCGGCATCGATCTCAAGGCCGCCCGGGGACGTCACGAATTGCGGGTGGAAGGTCCGGAGGGAAGCCGGCGGCTGGTTTTCGAGGTGGGACACAAGGAATATGCCAGCCAGCACATCAAACTGAAGAATCAGGCGCACGTCACGCCCGATCCGGAACAGCTCAAGCGCTACGAGCGCGAGTACGCCGAACAAATGGAGGCTTATGCCCGCTTCCGTCCAGGCGGCCCCAGCAATGTGCTGCTCGACCCGCCCGTGAAGGGTCGCACCTCCAGTCCCTTCGGGCTGCGGCGTTTTTTCAACGGCGAGGAGCGCAACCCTCATTCAGGCCTGGATTTCGCGGTGCCCCGGGGTACGCCCGTCCAGGCGCCGGCCGACGGGGTGGTGACGATAGTGGGGGATTATTTCTTCAATGGCCGTACCGTGTTCGTGGATCATGGGCAGGGCTTCATCACCATGTATTGCCACCTGGACGCGGTTTCGGTGGACGTCGGCCGGGAAGTGAAGCGCGGCGAGGTTCTGGGCAGGGTGGGGGCCACGGGCCGCGCCACCGGCCCGCATCTGCACTGGAACGTGAGTCTGAACGGGAACCGGGTGGACCCGGCGATTTTTCTGAAGGGAAGGTGAGAGAGGCCTGCATGCGGCTCGGATGAATCCGGCGCCGGTTCAATTTATTGCCACGGTTTTTTCCACCTCGCGGCCTGCATGCCGCTCGGATGAATCCGGCGCAGAACAGTACCTTGCTGTGACGGTTTTCCCCACCTCGCCGCCTGCATGCGGCTCGGATGAATCCGGCGCAGAACAGTCCTCAGGACTGTTCTGTGTCCGGATTCATCCCTTAACCCTGACGATTTTTTTGACTTGGGGGACGTGCCGGATGGCGCGGATGACCTGGGCGAGGTGGTTGCGGCTGTCGACCTGCAGGGTGAGATGCAGCAGGGCGGTGGAGCCGGTGTCGTCCTGCATGGTGAGATGCATGATGTTGGAGTCGGCTTCGGTGATTTCGGCCGCCAGGCGGCCGAGCACGCCGCGTTCGTTCAGGGCGGTGACGTCGAGCCGGGTGGTGAGGTGGCGGGCGGTTTTGTTGTCCCAGGCGACCGGGATCCAGCGTTCCGGTTCGCGGGCGCGCTGGCGTTCGGCGACCGAGCACTCGGCCATGTGCACGACCAGGCCATGGCCCAGCCGGATGCCGCCGATGATGGCGTCGCCCGGCAGCGGCCCGCAACAGGGCGCGAGCTGGACGGCCTGCCCTTCGTTGCCGTGAATCAGGATGGGGGCCGCCGCGTTGCTGGAGATTTCATCGAACACGGCGGCCGTGGTGGCCAGCAGGGCGTTTTCGGGGGCGAAGCGCCGCGCGACGACGGCGGCCAGGCGTTTGCCCAGGCCGATGTCGGCGAGGATTTCGTCGCGCGACTGCGCGCCGGAACCTTTGGCCAGTTTGTCCCATTCGGGATCATCGTCTTCCGGGTAGCTCAGGTTGAGCTGGTTGAAGGCCTGCTGCAGCAGCCGCCGCCCGAAAGCGACGGATTCTTCGTATTTGACCGTGCGCAGGTAGTGGCGGATTTCGGAGCGGGCGCGCCCGGTGCGCACGTAATTGAGCCATTGCGCGCTGGGCCGCGAGGCGCTGGATGTGACGATTTCCACGGTGTCGCCGCTTTTGAGTTCCGTGCGCAGCGGTGTGAATTCGCCGTTGATCTTGGCCGCCACGGCCTGGTTGCCGATGTCGGTATGGATGGCATAAGCGAAATCGACCGGGGTGGCGCCGCGCGGCAGCGAGATGATCTTGCCTCGCGGGGTGAAAACGTAGACGGCGTCGGGAAAGAGGTCGACCTTGACGTGTTCGAGGAATTCGCCCGAATCGCCGGTCTGGCTCTGGATGTCCAGCAGGGATTGCAGCCACTGGTGGGTGCGTTTCTGCAGGTCGTTGAGCGACACATTGGCTTCTTTGTAGAGCCAGTGCGAGGCGACGCCTTCTTCGGCGACATGATCCATGTCATGGGTGCGGAACTGGAATTCCACCGGTGTCCCGTAGGGGCCGATCAGCGTGGTGTGCAGTGACTGGTAGCCGTTCAGCTTGGGGATGGCGATGTAGTCTTTGAACTTGCCCGGCACGGGCCGGTAGAGCTGGTGCAGCGTGCCCAGCGCCAGATAGCATTCGGGCAGGGTATGCACGATGATGCGGAAGCCGTAGATGTCGAGCACATCGGAAAACGTCTTCTTCTGCTCGTACATCTTCTTGTAGATGCTGTAGAGCGATTTTTCGCGGCCGGTGATCTCGGCTTCGATGCCCGCCGCCGGGAGGGCGGCGCTGACCGCGTCGTGGATTTTTCCCAGGACTTCGCGCCGGTTGCCGCGCGCCGCCAGCATGGCCTTGTGGAGTACCCGGTAGCGGTTGGGGTGGATGGCCTGGAAGCAGAGATCCTGGAGTTCGCGGAACAGCGCGTTCAGGCCCAGACGATGCGCGATGGGCGTGTAGATTTCCAGTGTTTCGCGCGCAATGCGGCGGCGCTTGTCGGGCGCGACCGCGCCCAGGGTGCGCATGTTGTGCAGCCGGTCGGCCAGCTTGATGAGGATGACGCGCACGTCGCGCGCCATGGCCAGCAGCATCTTGCGGAAGCTTTCGGCCTGCTGTTCCGCCTTCGAGGCGAATTCCAGCCGCTGCAGCTTGGACAGGCCGTCGACGATTTCAGAGACATCGGCGCCGAAGCGTTCGGCGAGCTCCTGCTTGGCGACCCCCTGGTCTTCTATGACGTCGTGCAGCAGCGCCGCCATGAGCGATTCGGCGTCGAGCTTCCAGCCCGCGCAGATTTCAGTGACGGCGATGGGATGCGAGATATAGGGCTCGCCGCTGGCGCGGAACTGGCCCAGATGGGCCTGGTCGGCGAAGCGGTAGGCTTCTTTGACCCGTTCGATGTCCTTTGGGTCGAGGTAGTGCTTGATGACTTCGGTGAGCGGCGCCAGCGAGGCGATGGCATTGCCCGCGGGGGCTTCGGGTGCTTCCGTCTGGGCGGCGGGCTGCTTGCCGCGCCGCCGCCTGAGCCGTGGCCCTTTCTTCAGTACGGCCAACAGCCCCGAGGATGCGCCGCGCAGAGTGGTGAATGCCATCTTGCCGCCCCGTCAGGATTCAGGTTGGTACCTTGCGCAGCATTTCCAGGCCGGTCAGGCCCTGGGCGATCTCCCGCAATGCAGTGACGGTGGGCTTGTTCTTGCTTTCGATGCGCGCTTCGTGGCCTTGAGCCAGCTCGCGGGCGCGATAAGTGGCGGCCAGTGTGAGGGCAAAGCGGTTGGGGATTCTGTCCAGGCAGTCTTCGACGGTGATACGGGCCATATGGGGTCCTTTGTTTCTTGAGGGGGAGTCAGTTGCCGGTCTTGCTGATGCCAAGCTGGGAAAACAGTTCGGCATGGCGCGCCGCCTGCGAACCATAGTGCAGCCGGGCCGCCTTGACGATATGGCAAAGTTCTTTCAGTGCGACGCTAAATTCTTGATTAATAATAACATATTGACACTCTGAAACATGGGACATTTCGCTGCCCGCCGCCAGGAGGCGGCGCGAAATCACATGCGGTTCATCCTGGCCCCTTGCCTTGAGCCGGGCTTCCAGCGCCTCGATCGAGGGGGGAAGGATGAAGACCCCGATCGCTTCGGGCAGGAAGCGGCGCACCTGCCGGGCCCCTTGCCAGTCGATTTCGAGCAGGACGTCGCGCCCCGAGTTCAGGGCTTCATCGATGCGGTCGCGCGGGGTGCCATAGAAGTTGCCATGGACCTCGGCCCATTCGAGCAGCGCGCCGGCGTCCCGCAGCGTGTTGAATTCTTCCACACTGACGAAGCGGTAGTGGCGGTTGTGCTCCTCGCCGGGGCGCGGCGGACGGGTCGTGCAGGAGATCGACAGCATCATGGTCGGTTCTTCCTGCAGCAAGGCATTGACGAGACTGGATTTTCCGGCGCCGCTGGGGGCGACCACCATGAATATGTTGCCTGGGCGGTGCGACATGTTTTCGGTGCAAAAGCCTTTATTTTAGCGAACTCGGGTCCGACGCATATCCCAGCAGCTCCAGGGTGGCCAGCCAGCTGGCCGTGTCGGCGCACAGAAAGGCCACCGCATCGTCGGCCTCCATGTTGAACAGCACATCCTCGACGGCTGCGGCGGCTTCTTCAGGACTGCCGATGGCGGCGACGTGCAGGTTGCCGCCATCTTCGAACTGTTCCGGGGGAACGAAGCCGATGACGGCTTCCGGATCAGGCTCGCAGATGGCGACGTAGGCGCGCAGGGGGAGATCTTCGGCCATTACGTCCAGCGCAATGCCGTTGGCGAAGTGGTTGATGGCCTGGCTTTTGATCGGCATGCGGGCTCCTCAGAGGCCGAGTGTGGCGACGACGGGGACGTGGTCGGAGGGTTGCTCCAGGGCACGCGGTTCTTTGTCGATGTGGCAGGCCGTGCACAGCGGCCGCAATGACTCGGACAGCAGAATGTGGTCGATGCGCAGCCCCGCGTTGCGGCGGAAGGCGAAGCGGCGGTAGTCCCACCAGGAAAAGGATTTCTCGGGCTGGGGAAACAGGCGGAAGGCGTCCGTGAGGCCCAGGTCGAGCAGTGCCTGAAAGGCTTCGCGTTCCGGCCCGGACACCAGCACGTCGCCCTCCCATTTGGCGGGATCGTGCACGTCTTCGTCGGCGGGCGCCACGTTGTAGTCGCCCAGTACGGCAAGCCTGGGATGCATTTGCAGCTCCGCTTCCAGCCAATCGCGCAGGGCAAGAAACCAGCGCAGCTTGTACTCATACTTGTCGCTGCCCACCGACTGGCCGTTCGGGCAATAGGCGCTGATGACGCGCACCTCGCCCGCCGGCGAGGGCAGGGTGGTGGCGATCACCCGCTGCTGTGGATCTTCGAAGCCCGGCAGGTTGCGCCGGGTGTCCCGCCCGGGCTCGCGGGAAATGATGGCTACGCCATTGTAGGTTTTCTGGCCCGCCCAGACGGCGTGATAGCCGATTTCCGTGAAGGCCTCCAAGGGGAAATGCTCGTCGGCCAGCTTGAGTTCCTGGAGACACAGGGCGTCGACGGGATTCGCTTCCAGCCAGTTCAGGACCTGGGGCAGGCGAACCTTCAGGGAGTTCACGTTCCACGTTGCAATTTTCATGATAGATGCGATTTCTTTGGTTTTCCTGTGCGCCGTTTCCGGGGCAATGCGATTGTCGCCAGCTCGTTGCCGAATTGCCCCTATGGTATCAGCCGACGGCCCCGGTCTATCCGGATGGCCGGAGCCATTGCCGCGCGGCGGTGGCCAGGGCGGATGAATTGCGAGTCTGCAATACCCCTTTCTTGTGTGTTGCTTTTTATTACAAATGTCATATGTGACTTTTATACTCGTTTTCCGTTTGAGCCCCGGCCGGCATCTATTCCGCTTCGGCCTCGAATCCTCTTTTCACGGTCATACGCGCCATGGCGAACTCTTCACTAATTTCCGGCGATATTGTGGAACTCGGCACGAGCGAATTCGACTATCCGGCGGATACCACCCTCATGTCCGTTACGGACACCAAAAGTCATATTCTCTATGCCAATACGGCATTTCTGAATGTCAGCGGATTTTCCGCCGGGCAGATGGCCGGCAGGCCCCACAACATCGTGCGCCATCCCGACATGCCCCGGGAAGCATTCGCCGACCTCTGGGCCACGCTGCGCCGGGGCGAGGCCTGGACGGCGCTCATCAAGAATCGTCGCATCAACGGCGTGGAGCATTATTGGGTGCGGGCCAATGTCACGCCCATCCGCAGCGGCGATGCGGTGGTGGGCTACATGTCGGTGCGCACCCGGCCCAATCCCGAGGAAACCGAAGCCGCGGAAGCGCTCTATCGCGGCTTTCGCGAAGGCAGGGCACAACGCAAATACGCTTTTCACAAAGGCCTGATAGTCCGCAAGGGTGTGATGGCATGGACCCGTATCCGCCAGCTCATGCCCGTGCGCTGGCGAATCCGCCTCGCCCTGGCGGGCGTCGTGGCCCTGGGCGCGGTACCCGTGGCGGCGGGCGCGCCAACCTGGATGCAGGTAGGCGCATCCCTGCTGGCGGCGTTGGCCGCCTGCGCATGGCTGGAAGCGCGCATTGCCCGTCCGCTTTCCTGGCTGCGGCAACAGGCCGGCGCCGTGGCGGCGGGCCACGTGGACACCAGCGTGTATATGGACCGGGTCGATGAGATCGGCATGATCGGGCGTTCCGTCAATCAGGCGGGGCTGAACCTGCGCGCGCTGATAGGCGACGTCGCTGCGCAGATACAGGGCATGCAGCGGAACAACGAGCAGATCATGCGCGGCAACGGGGATCTGAAGCAGCGCACCGAACAGACTCATGCCCATCTGCAGGAGACCACGGTCGCGGCGCGGCAGATGGCCGGTTCGATGGAGCATGGCGCCGGGATCATCGTCAATGCGCGCGAAACGGCCGCCAGTGCCAGCGAGGCCGTCACGCGCGGCGGCGATGCGCTGGCCAGGGTGGTGGATACGATGAAGGACATCGCCCGGTTCAATGCGCGGATCGCTGAAATGAACCAGATGATCGACAGCATTGCATCGCAGACCAACCTGCTGGCTCTGAATGCCGCCGTCGAGGCGGCCAGGGCGGGGGCGGCCGGCAGGGGGTTCGCCGTTGTGGCCGGCGAAGTGCGAAGCCTGGCGCAGCGCAGCGCCGAAGCGGCGACCGAAATCCGGCAACTGGTGGATCAGAGCGTGCGGACGGGCGAACTGGGCGTGCGCCAGGCCGAAGAGGCCGGCCAAAGCATGGAAGACATCGTGTCGCGGGTGCGCGGAATGGACGCCTTGATGTCGGAAATCGCGGCGTCGGCCAACGAGCATAGCGCGGGCGTGGGGCAGCTCAGCGGCGCTGTCGCCCAGATAGACCGCATGACCCGCGAGAACGACCAGGCGGTGGAAGAATTCGCCGGCGCGGTGCGTGCCATGATAGAGCGCACGGACAATCTGGCCGCGGCCTTGCGGGCGTTCGATCATGGGCCGGCGCGCACGGGTGCCGCCTGCGGCTCGCGCTCAGGCGCGGTATGATCTTTTGATCCCGTCATACATAAATGAAGCACAAGGAGATTCGAGATGGAAGAAGTCGTTGTTGTGGCCGCCGGCCGTACAGCCGTGGGCGACTTTGGCGGTTCGCTCAAGGACATGCCCCCCACTGAGCTGGGCGCCCTGGTCGTTCGCGCGGTGCTGGAGCGTGGCGGTGTGCCGGCCGAGGATGTCGGCCATGTGGTGTTCGGCCATGTGATCAATACCGAACCGCGCGACATGTACCTGTCCCGGGTTGCCTCCATGAATGCCGGCATTCCGCACACTTCCGTCGCCATGAACGTCAACCGCCTCTGCGGTTCCGGGCTGCAGGCCATCATCAGTGCCGCTCAGGCGATCCAGCTCGGCGATGCGAAGGTGGCGATCGGCGGTGGCGCCGAAAGCATGAGCCGCGCTCCCTACATTGTGCCGACGCAGCGCTGGGGCGCCAGAATGGGCGATGCGGCGCTCGTCGACATGATGACCGGCGCGCTGGCCGACCCCTTCGACCGCGTCCACATGGGCGTGACGGCCGAGAACGTCGCCAAGCGCTACAGCATCAGCCGTGAAGACCAGGACGCGCTCGCCCTGGAATCGCACCAGCGCGCGGAAAACGCCATCAACAATGGCTATTTCAAATCGCAGATCGTGCCGGTGGTGCAGAAGACGCGCAAAGGCGAGGTCGTGTTCGATACCGACGAGCATGTGCGCATGGGCGCCACGATCGATAACTTCAAGGGGCTGAAGCCGGTGTTCGTGAAGGAAGACGGTACCGTCACCGCCGGCAACGCATCCGGCCTGAACGACGGCGCTGCGGCGGTCCTGCTCATGAACGCGGCGACGGCGCGCGAACGCGGCCTGAAGCCGATGGCGCGGCTGGTGTCTTACGCCCACGCCGGCGTCGAGCCCCTGTACATGGGTATCGGTCCCGTGCCGGCGACCCGGGTCGCGCTGGAGCGCGCGGGCATCTCGGCCGACCAGCTCGACGTCATCGAAGCCAACGAAGCCTTCGCGGCGCAGGCCTGCGCGGTCACCCGCGAACTGGGGCTGGATCCCGCCAAGGTGAACCGCAACGGCAGCGGCATCAGCCTGGGGCACCCCATCGGCGCGACCGGGGCGGTGATCACCACCAAGGCGCTGTACGAACTCGAACGTATCGGCGGCCGCTATGCACTGGTCACCATGTGCATCGGCGGCGGCCAGGGCATCGCGGCGGTGTTCGAGCGTGTCTGAGACCGCCTTGCGGGAAGCGGCGCCCTGGGAGTCCGACGAGCCGACGATATCCGAACAGGCCGGCATCCGTTATCTCCACTTCGGCACCGAATGGGTGCAGGGCGCGATGCGCCTGCGCCGGCCCAACGACCTGGTGCTTGCCTATACCCAGCAGATGATGGCCTGGCTGCTGCTGGTCGAGGCCGGGGCCGACGACGACATCGGCATCATGGGGCTGGGCGCGGGTTCATTGCTGCGCTACGCATTGCGCAACACGCCGGCGCGCATCGCCACAGTGGAATGGAACCCCATGGTCACGGCGGTGTGCCGCAGCCATTTCCGTCTGCCGGAGTCACCGCGTTCCGCAATCGATCATTGCGATGCGGCCGACTGGGTCAGGGAAACCCGCAACATCGGGCGCTTCAGGGCGCTCATGGTGGATCTCTACGACGCGACCGCCCAGGGGCCGGTGCGCGGCTCCCCCGGGTTCTACCTCGACTGCGCGCGCGCGCTGGCCGATCCGGGCGTCGTCACCGTGAACCTGTTCGGCGAACACACCAGCTTTGAACCCAACCTGGCCGGCCTGCGGGCGGCTTTTCCCGACGGCCTGCTGGTCCTGCCCGAGATCGATGCCGGCAACCGTGTCGCCATTGGTGTCAAGGGCGATCTGCTCGATCTGTCGGTAGGCCGCTTCATCGAGCGCGCGGGCCTGATCGAGAAGCGTTATCGTCTGCCCGCAGTGCGATGGGCGCGCGACATGCTGCTGCAGTTGCAGCAGGCCAACACCGCAGGCACCTGATCGCGGGATTTCCCCGCAGACAAGTGTTTTGTTCTCACATACACTTACGCGCATTCGCGGCTGCTCGCCGCCCGTCGTTATTGCCAAGGAGCTTCCATGAAGTCGAAAGTCCCTGTCCGTACCCTGCTCGCGGGTCTGTTCGCCGCCGGGCTGATGGCGCATGCGCCTGCCTGGGCACAGTCCGTGGCTGTCACGTCCATCGTCGAACACCCGGCTCTCGACGCCGTCCGGGACGGCGTCAAGGAAGCACTGGCCGAAGCCGGCTATACGGAAGAGAAGGGCATGAGGTGGCAGTATCAGACGGCGCAGGGCAACACAGCGATCGCGGCGCAGATCGCCCGCAAGTTCATCGGCGACCGGCCCGACGTCATCGTGGCCATCGCCACGCCCACGGCGCAGGCGGTGGTCGCGGCCACCAAGGACGTTCCCGTGGTGTATTCGGCGGTGACCGATCCGGTTGCCGCCCAGCTGGTGTCCACCATGGAACCCTCCGGCACCAATGTCACCGGCGTGTCCGACCGGCTCTCGCTGGAACGCCAGATCGAGCTGATCAAGAAGGTGGTGCCCGACGCCAAGCGCGTCGGCATGGTCTACAACCCCGGCGAGGCCAATTCGGTGGTGGTGGTCAAGGCCATGCGCGAACTGCTGCCCGAACAGGGCATGTCGCTGGTGGAAGCCACCGCGGCGCGCACCGTCGATGTCGGGGCGGCCGCCCGCAGCCTGGTGGGCAAGGTGGATGTCATCTACACCAATACCGACAACAACGTCGTGTCGGCCTACGAGGCCCTGGTGAAGGTGGGCACCGATGCCAAGGTGCCGCTGGTCGCGTCCGACACCGACAGCGTGGTGCGGGGCGCGATCGCCGCCGTGGGTATCAACTACCACGATCTGGGCAAGCAGACCGGCCGCGTGGTGGCGCGCATCCTGAAGGGCGAAGCCCCGGGCAGCATCGCATCCGAAACCAGCGACAATCTCGAACTTTTCGTGAATCCGGGCGCGGCCCAGAAGCAGGGCGTGACCCTGGCCGAGGATTTCATCCGCTCGGCGACCAAGGTCATCGAGTAAACTGACGCTTCATCGCGGGGCGGGTTGTGCTGAGCAGCCCGCCCCGTTCGTTTCCGCCCCTCGTTTTCGATCATGTCCATTTATTCCCTGTGGGGCGCACTGGAGATCGGCCTGATATTCGGGCTGGTGGCTCTGGGTGTGCTGATTTCCTTTCGTATCCTCCGTTTTCCCGACCTCACGGTCGATGGCAGCTTTCCGCTGGGGGGCGCCACGGCTGCCACGCTGATCAGCGTCGGGATGGACCCCTTCACCGCCACGCTGGCGGCCATGGCGACGGGCGCGTTCGCCGGGATGATCACGGGCTGGCTGAACGTCAAGCTGCGCATCATGGATCTGCTGGCCAGCATTCTGATGATGATCGCCCTGTATTCCATCAACCTGCGCATCATGGGCGGCCCCAACGTGCCCTTGATCATGGAACCCACGGTGTTCACGGTGCTGCAGCCGGCGGGCCTGACAGATTACGTATTCCGTCCGCTGCTGCTGGTGCTCCTGCTGGTGGCCGTCAAATTCCTGCTCGACTGGTATTTTTCGACGCAGACGGGTCTGGCCATGCGGGCCACCGGCTCCAATCCGCGCATGGCGCGCGCCCAGGGCGTGGCGACCGGCAGGCGGGTGCTGGCCGGCATGGCGATTTCGAATGCCCTGTGTGCGCTGGCGGGGGCGCTGTTCGCGCAGTCCCAGGGGGGCGCCGACATTTCCATGGGCATCGGCACCATTGTCATCGGGCTGGCGGCGGTCATCATCGGTGAAAGCATCATGCCTTCGCGCCGCTTCTTCATCATCACCCTGGCGGTGATCGTCGGCGCCGTGCTCTATCGCTTTTTCATCGCGCTGGCGCTCAACGCCGATTTCATCGGTCTGCATGCGCAGGATCTCAATCTGGTCACGGCGCTGCTGGTGACGTTCGCGCTCGTGATGCCCTTGCTCAAGCAGCGTCTGCGCGGCCGCAAGGGGGGCTGAGCCATGCTGAACGCCAAGGATCTCCACATTACCTTCAATGCGGGCACGCCCATCGAGACGCGGGCGCTGCGGGGTCTGTCGCTGCATATTCCCGAAGGCCAGTTCGTGACCGTCATCGGTTCCAACGGGGCGGGGAAATCCACTTTCCTGAATGCGGTGTCGGGCGACATACCCATCGACACGGGAACCATCCTGATCGATGGCCAGAACGTCACCCGGCAGCCCGTATGGGAACGCGCCAGACAGGTGGCGCGCGTTTTCCAGGACCCGATGGCCGGCACCTGCGAAGACCTGACCATAGAAGAAAACATGGCGCTGGCCCATGCCCGGGGCCAGCGCCGAGGGCTTTCCCGCGCGGTGAAGGCGGCCATGCGCGACGATTTCCGCGACCGGCTGGCGACATTGGGCCTGGGGCTGGAAAACCGCCTCACCGACCGCATCGGCCTGCTTTCGGGCGGGCAGCGCCAGGCGGTCAGCCTGCTCATGGCCGCCCTGAGGCCCTCGCGCATCCTGCTGCTGGATGAACACACGGCGGCGCTGGACCCGCGCACGGCCGAGTTCGTGCTGCGCCAGACTGTGCGTATCGTCGAAGAAAGCCGCCTGACCACCATGATGGTCACCCACAGCATGCGGCAGGCGCTCGATGTCGGCGAACGCACCATCATGCTGCACCAGGGCCGCGTGGTGCTGGACGTGGCGGGCGAACAGCGCCGCGGCATGCAGGTGGAAGACCTGCTGCACATGTTCGAGCGGGTGCGCGGCGAGCAGCTGGCCGACGATGCGCTGCTGCTGAGCTGAGCGCGGGCGGTCCGGAGGGGGGCGCCATCCCGCTTCCGGCGGGGCCGGCGCGGGTCGGCATGAGGCTTGCTGCCGCGGGTTGTTCCCATTCCGGCAAGCCGCATGCACCAGAAGAATACGCAGAGCACGCTACGCATCCTGACGGTGAACACCCATAAGGGGTTCACCATTTTCAATCGCCGCTTCATCCTGCACGAACTGCGCGACGCCATCCGCGCCACCGAGGCGGATATTGTCTTCCTGCAGGAAGTGCTGGGTGCGCACCATCGCCATGCGCGCCGCCTGGCCCATTGGCCGACCACCAGCCAGTACGAATTCCTGGCGGACACGATCTGGTCGGATTTCGCCTATGGGCGCAATGCGGTGTATCCGTATGGCCACCACGGCAATGCCGTGCTGTCCAAGTATCCCATCGCCGGCTATGACAATGTCGATGTGTCGATCGGCAAGCACGAACGGCGCGGCCTGCTGCATTGCGTGCTGCGGCCGCCCATGCTGGATTTCGACGTGCACGCCATCTGCGTGCATCTGGGGCTGAGGGAATGGCAGCGCGCGCCGCAGCTGGACATCCTGTGCTCGCTGATACAGGAACGGATTCCTTCCCGGGCGCCGCTGTTCGTGGCGGGCGATTTCAATGACTGGCGCATGCGCGGACAGTCGGTGCTGGACCGCTGCGCCGGCCTGAAGGAGATCCATTTCGAGAAGCATGGGCATCTGGCGCGGACCTTCCCCGCGCGCTTTCCACTGTTCCGGCTGGACCGCATCTATGTGCGCAATGTGGACAGCTTCCGGACGGTGAAGCTGTCGCGGCATCCCTGGTCGAAGCTGTCCGACCATGCCCCGCTCGCCGCGGAGGTCTCGCTATGAGCACTTTGCAATGGACGGAAGGCAATGCCTTCGAGCTTCTGGAGAACGGCGAGCGCTTCTTTCCGGCGGTTTTCGAGTCGATTGCCGCCGCGACGCGCAGCGTGGTGATTGAAACCTTCATCATCTTCGACGACAGGGTGGGCCGTGAGCTGCGGCAGGTGCTGGTCGATGCGGCGGGGCGCGGCGTTCAGGTGGACGTGACGGTGGATGGCTATGGGACGGCCGATCTGCCCGCCGCCTACATAGAAAGCCTGGTCGAAGCGGGCGTGCGCCTGCATGTTTTCGATCCCAAGCCGCGCCGCCTGGGGTTCCGCACCAATCTCTTTCGCCGTCTGCACCGCAAGATCGTCGTGATCGACAGCGAGGTCGCCTTCGTCGGCGGCATCAACTTCGCCGCCGACCATCTGATCGAGACCGGTCCCGCCGCCAAGCAGGACTACGCGGTGAAGCTGCGTGGCCCGCTGGTCGCCGAGATCGAGGCCGATGCCTTGCTGCTGCTGTCGGCCAATACACCCAACCGCCCATTCTGGCGCCGGCTGCGCTGGCGCCGTCCGCCGCACCGGCCGCATCCCGGCGGCGTGGTGGCCGCCTGGGTAACGCGCGACAACGATGAGCACACCAATGACATCGAGCAGCAGTACCGCGTCGGCATCCGCGCCGCGCGTCGCGACGTCACCATTGCCAATGCCTATTTCTTCCCGGGCTATTCGCTATTGCGTGATCTGCGCAATGCGGCCAAGCGAGGCGTGCGGGTGCGGTTGATCCTGCAGGGTGAGCCGGACATGCCCGCGGCCCGGTTCGTGGCCACCATGCTGTACGACTATCTGCTTTCGGCGGGGGTGGAGATCTATGAGTATTGCGAGCGGCCTTTCCATGGAAAGGTCGCGACGGTGGACGGGCAGTGGGCCACGGTGGGGTCCAGCAATCTCGATCCTCTGAGTCTGGCTCTCAATCTCGAAGGCAACGTACTGATAAGGGACGAAGCCTTCGTCGCCCGCCTGCAGGAACGTCTGGACCACCTGGTCGATACGGAGTGCCGTCTCATGGAACGAGGCAGCAGGCCGCGGCGCCGGATCCAGCGTGTGCTGGTCGGCGTGTTCGTGTTCCACTTCCTGAGGCGCTTTCCCGCCTGGGCCGGCTGGTTCCCGGCGCGCAAGCCCCAGCTCACCACTCTGGATACTCCCCTCGATAAACTGCATGGGGAAAAGCCATGAGCGGCGGCTTGAGCGGGCTGCGCGCCTGGCTGCAGCGGCACCGCGCACGCCTCAAACGCGTTGTGACCGCCGTGTTCGTCTGCGTCGTGATCGGCTTGCTGACACGTGTCGCAGTCACCATCGAATGGGCGGAGGTGGCGGAGGCGGTGCTGGCCACGCCCGTGTCCGCCCTGTTGCTGGCGGCATCGCTGGTGGCGGCGAGTTATGTCGTATACAGCTGCTTCGATCTGCTGGGGAAGTGGTATACCGGGCATGCCTTGCCCTGGTGGCGCGTCATGATGGCGGCGTTCATCAGCTATGCCTTCACCATGAACTTCAGTGCCGCGGTGGGCGGGCTGGCACTGCGATTGCGCCTGTATGGCAAGCAGGGCCTCAATCCCGGCCAGATCATGCGGGTGATGGGCCTGAGCATCACTACCAACTGGATCGGCTATTGCCTGCTGGGCGGCGCCATTTTCGCCATGGGGGCCGTGCAGCCGCCATCGAGCTGGGAGATCAGCGGGGGGCCGCTGCGCATCATCGGCGGGATCATGATGGCCGTCGCCCTGACGTATGTGGCGCTATGCGCCTTTTCCAGCCAGCGCAGCTGGACGGTGCGCAGCCATGTCATCGAACTGCCTGAATGGCGCATCGCCGTGCTGCAGCTATGCCTGGCCATGACCAACTGGGCCCTGATGGGGCTGATCGTGCATACCGTGATGCCGGGGGACGTGCCTTACGCGACCATCCTGGGCACGCTGCTGATCGGTTCCATTGCCGGCGCCATCGCCCACATCCCGGGCGGGCTGGGTGTCACCGAATATGTATTCATTACGCTGCTGTCGCCGGATGTGCCGCGCCACCAGGTGCTGGGCGCCATCCTGGTCTACCGCGCCCTTTACTACATCGGACCGGTGCTGCTGGCCGGCGCCTGCTATCTGATCTTCGAGGCGCGTTCGCCGGCGGCCGCGCCGGGCGGCACGAAGATTGCCTGAACAATCGAATCCCTTCTGCGGAGGATCCGGACATGTCTCTTATCATTGCTGCCCGCTTTTCCACCTTCGATGCCGCGAATGGCGCCGCGCAACGTCTGATGCAGGCGGGAGTGCATGAAGATGCGCTCCATGTCTTCTATGTGAATCCGCCGGGCGCCCATGACAGCTACCCGGTCGGCGGCGATCAGGCCGCCGATCCCGGCACACGCAGGGCTCCGCGCAAGGCGCTGGGCACGGCGGCGGTACTGGGGGCGCTGGGGGCGGTGGTCGGCGGCATCATTGTCGCCAGCTTCGCGGACTCCTTCGTTCCCATCATCGCGGGGGCCGGCGTGGGCGCCTATGTCGGCTCGCTGGCCGGCGCCATGCGCGGCATGGATCCGCGCCGCGACCGTGTCCAGGAGCCTCATCGCGTCCAGGTGCCCGGCGAAGGACGGCCCGCCGGCGTGCTGCTGGCGGTGAACTCGGATGGTGAACGGGCCCAGGAAATCGCCACCATGCTGGCGGAGTCGGGCGGGCAGGAAGTGGAGCGGGCCCAGGGCCGCTGGCGGGGAGGGAAGTGGGAGGATTTCGACCCCCTGTCATCCCCGGTCCCGCAGCCGACCGGCGGCCATTGAGCCAGGGCCTGTTCACGCTAAAAGGCGCCTTGCACTGGCAGGCCATCGAGCGCCAGGCCAGGCGCGTAGCCCGCCGCCCGCGGGACGGGCGGCGCCGTGGCTCCGCCCCGAACCGGTCCTAATAGGGCTGCACTTGCAGGTCGTACTCGACCGTGCGCACGCCGGTCACCTGCCGGGCCGCCTGCACGGCGTTGCGCGCGGCGGTTTCGTTGCTGGCCGTGCCGCGCAGCGTCACCACCCCGTCGTAGGTCGATATCTGGACATTGTTGGCATGAATGCCGGGCACGCCGAGCACGGCGGCCTGAACGCGGCTGGTGATGCTGGCGTCGTCCTGGTATTGCGCGGGACTGCGCGCGTTGGGCGGTTCCACGCGGGGCGGATTCTCGGGGGGATAATTGTCGGCCGTGGGATACGAGGCGGTGCCGCAGCCCGCAAGCAGGCCGAGCACCAGCGCGCTTCCCCAAAGCGTCTGACGGAAAGAGGGGTTCATGTGTTTTTCTCCTTGTGGGCCGGTTGATTCGGAGCCCTTTGCCCTGGATGGGCGGGCGCTTCCCTGGTGCCGAGGCAAACAGCATGCCGCTCAAGGTTTCATGTGATTCACGGGATTGTGAAACACTTTAGCCTTATACTGCTGCTTTTCTGTGCCATCCTTCATGAGGAACGCCCGTCCAGGGGCTGGAGCCTCTGCGCCATTTTTCGAAGGAGCCTTTTCCGGCTCCCGGTCAGAAAGGCCCTGCCAGGTCTCGTCCTCGATGGCGGAAGCTTGGCCCTGGGGCCTGTGGTCACAAATCATTGATGAAACAAATTTTGCCAATCTGTTCCAGATTGGGGCGATAAGGGGGTTGTATGCCGTTGTTTGGCCTGCCGTACAGGCGGATGGTCATGGTCTCGTCCATAGCTGTAGCGGGAATGCTGGCCGCATGCGGTGACGAGCCGGCCCAGCAGAACATGTCCGGCATGAAGGTCCCCGTCAGTGTGGTGACGGTACAGCCCACGGCGACCGAGGTCTACGCGGATCTTCCCGGCCGTGTGGAAGCCATCAAAGATGCGCAGATACGGGCGCGGGTGACCGGCATCGTGAAGGAAATCAACTTCCAGCAGGGCGGCGAGGTCAAGGAAGGGCAGCTGCTGTTCACCATCGATCCGGCGCCATACGAAGCCGAGCTCAACCGCGCGCGCGCGGAACTGCAGCGTGCCGAGGCCGATGCCGGCAGCGCGCGCCTGCAGGCCCAGCGCTACGCCACGCTGGTCAAGTCCAACGCCATCAGCAGGCAGGAATACGACAACGCCGTGGCGGCGTCCAAGCAGGCGGAAGCCGCCATCGCGGCCGCTCAGGCCGCCGTGCAGTCCGCGGAGATCAATCTGGGCTATACCCGGGTCGATTCGCCCATCGACGGCCGCATCGGGAAATCCATGGTCACCGAAGGCGCCCTGGTCAGCGCGCAGAACGCCACGCAGATGGCGACCGTGCAGCAGCTCAGCCGCGTCTATGTCGACATCACGCGTTCCACGACGCAGCTGTCCATGCTGCGCAAGGCGCTCGAGGCCGGCATCCTGAAACAGGCAAGCAATGGCAAAGTGGCGGTCCAGGTACTGCTCGACGACGGTTCCGCCTATCCGCATGAAGGTGCCCTGCTGTTTTCGGGGGTCACGGTCGATCCTTCCACCGGGCAGGTGACCCTGCGCGCGGAATTCGACAATCCCGAGGAAATCCTGCTTCCGGGCATGTATGTGCGGGTGCGCGTGCAGCAGGGTGTCGACGAACAGGCGCTGCTGGTGCCCATGCAGGCCATCCAGCGCACGCCCGACGGCCTGAACACCCTGATGGTGGTGCGCGACGGGGTGGTCAACCCCGTGGCGGTGGCCATCGGGCCGGAAGTCGAGGGCCGCGCGCTGATCTACAAAGGGCTGTCGCCGGGCGATATGGTGGTGGTTGAGGGCTTCCAGAAGATCCGGCCGGGCGCGCCGGTCCAGCCCATGCCGTGGAAACCCGGCGCCGGGCCCGCGGGCGCGGGCGGGCAGGGGGCGGCGGGCAACGGCCAGGCGCCATCGCCCGCCGCACAGGAAGGGGCGGCGCCCGCACAGGGCGCGGGCCAGGACAACGCTGCGGCCCCGGCGCAGGGTTGAGGAGCACTCATGCCGCTGTTTTTCATTGATCGTCCGATCTTTGCCTGGGTCGTCGCTCTGGGCATCACGCTGGCCGGCCTGCTGGCGGTGCCGAATATGCCGGTGGCGCAGTATCCCGACGTCGCGCCGCCCACCATCAACATCCAGGCCACCTATCCGGGCGCTTCCGCGCTGGATGTCTCCACCTCGGTGGCCAGCGTCATCGAGAACGAACTCAACGGCGCGAAGGGGCTGCTTTATTACGAGTCCGTCAGCGATTCCAACGGCCAGATGGAATTGAAGGTGACGTTCGAGCCGGGTACCGATCCGGACATGGCTCAGGTGGACGTGCAGAACCGGATATCCAACGTCACGTCGTCGCTGCCCGCGGCGGTGACCCAGCAGGGCCTGAAGGTCTCGCAGGTCAACACCGGCTTTCTGCTGGTGGTCACGATGTCATCCACCGATGGCTCGGTGAGCTCGCAGGCGCTGGCGGACTACATCACCCGCAACCTGCAGAATCCGTTGTCGCGCGTGGAAGGGGTCGGGCGCTTCCAGCTGTTCGAGTCGCCCCGGGCGATGCGGGTATGGGTGGACCCTGACAAGCTGGTCGGCTTCAACTTGAGCATGGCCGAGGTCAATGCCGCCATTTCGGCGCAGAACCGGCTGGTGCCGGGCGGGATGCTCGGTTCGCCGCCCAACCCGGCCGAGCAGCGCATCGCCGCCCCCATTGTGGTGAACGGCGAACTGGCCACTGTGGAAGAGTTCAGCAACATCATTCTGCGTTCCAATCTCGATGGCTCCACAGTGAAGCTGTCCGATGTGGCGCGCATCGAAGTGGGTTCGGACAACTACATGTTCGGCGCCCGCCTGAACGGCAAGCCCACCGCCGCCTTCGCCATTTCGCTCACGCCCGAGGCCAATGCGCTGTCCACGGCCGAAGGCGTGAAGACCAGGATGAAAGAGCTCTCGGCGCTCTTCCCCGAGAACATCACCTACGCCATTCCCTACGATACTTCGCCCTACGTGGCGCTGTCGATCGAGCAGGTGCTGCATACGCTGGTCGAAGCCATGCTGCTGGTGTTCGTCGTGATGTTCGTGTTCCTGCAGAACGTCCGCTATACGGTCATTCCAGCGCTGGTGGTGCCTGTCGCCATGCTGGGCGCGTTCGCCGTCATGCATGCGCTGGGCATGTCGGTCAATGTGCTGACCATGTTCGCGATGGTGCTGGCCATCGGCATTCTGGTGGACGACGCCATCGTGGTGGTCGAGAACGTCGAGCGCATCATGGTCGAGGAGGGGCTGCCGCCGCGCGAAGCCACCCGGAAGGCCATGCCGCAGATTTCCGGGGCGATCGTCGGCATTACGCTCGTGCTTTCCGCGGTCTTCCTGCCGCTGGCTTTCATGAGCGGTTCCGTCGGCGTCATCTACCGCCAGTTCTCGGTGGCGATGGCCGTTTCCATCATGTTCTCGGGCTTTCTGGCGCTGTCGTTCACGCCGGCCCTGTGCGCCACACTCCTCAAGCCGATTCCCAAGGGGCATCACGAAAGCAAGCGTGGCTTCTTCGGCTGGTTCAACCGCGGCTTCGACCGGGTCACGGGCCGCTATGAATCCTGGGTGGCCCGCAGCCTGAAGCGCGGCGGGCGGATGATGCTGCTGTTCCTCATGATGGTGGTCCTCCTGGGCTGGATGTACTTCCGCCTGCCCACCGGCTTCCTGCCGGAAGAGGACCAGGGTTACGTGATCGCCAATATCGAGCTGCCGGCGGGTTCCACGGCCAACCGCACGATCGAGGTGATCGAGAAGGTCGAAGCCTTCTTCAGCCAGCAGCCGCAGGTCGAGAACATCATCACGGTGCAGGGCTTCAGCTTCAACGGCAACGGCCTGAATTCCGCCATCGCCTTCGTGCCGCTCAAGGATTTTTCCGAACGCAAGGGCCACGAAAATTCCGCGCAGGCGCTGTCGGCCAAGGCGGTGCAGAATCTGCTGTTCGGCATTCCGGACGCCATGGTGTTTTCCATCGTGCCTCCCGCCATCTCCGCGCTGGGCAATGCTTCGGGCTTCGACATGCGGCTCGAAGACCGTGGCAGCATGGGTCACGACGCCCTCATGATGGCCACCCAGGAACTGCTTGCCAAGGCCAACCAGAGCCCGGTTCTTCAGGATGTGCGCCTGACCGGCCTGTCCGCCGGGTCGCAGCTCGAGGTCACCATCGACCGCGACAAGGCCGCCGCGCTGGGTGTCGATTTCTCAGAGGCCGCCACCCTGATCAGCACGTCGCTGGGCTCCTCCTTCGTGGGTAAATTCACCAACCAGGGCTGGGTGCAGAACGTCTGGGTGCAGGCCGAGCAGGATCACCGCATGACCACGGAGCAGGTCCTCGGCCTCAATGCCCGCAACAACCAGGGCGGCATGGTGCCGCTGTCCTCCTTCGTCACCTTGGAATGGGCGCCGGGCGCGACCCAGGTGGTGCGCTACAACAGCTATGAATCCACCCGTATCGGCGGCAATCCGGCGCCGGGCTATTCCTCGGGCCAGGCCATGGCCGAGATGGACAGGCTGGTGGCGGAACTGCCCTCCGGATACACATCGGAATGGACGGGCCTGTCCTATCAGGAGATCCAGGCGGGCAACCAGACCGCCATCCTGCTGGGCCTTGCCGTGCTGGTCGTTTTCATGGTGCTGTCCGCCCTTTATGAAAGCTGGGCGATTCCGCTGTCGGTCATGCTGGCCGTACCGCTGGGGATGCTGGGCGCGGTGGTGATGGTGACGTCGGTCGGCATGGTCAACGACGTGTACTTCCAGGTCGGCATGGTGACGGTGATCGGGCTGGCCGCGAAGAACGCCATCCTGATCGTCGAGTTCGCCAAGGATGCCTATGCCACCGGCGCCGGCCTGCTGGAAGCCACCATCGAAGCCGCGCGGCTGCGCTTCCGGCCCATCCTGATGACTTCGTTCGCCTTCATCCTGGGCGTGGTGCCCCTGGTTCTCGCCACCGGGGCGGGCGCCGCAAGCCAGAATGCCGTGGGATTCGGTGTGCTGGGTGGTATGCTGGCGGCGACACCGCTCGCGGTCCTTTTCGTACCCACTTTCTTCGTCGTCGTGCTGTCCATTTTCAAGACGAAACCCAAGCTGCTTGGCGCCCAGGCGGCGCATCACAGCGCAGCGCACGCGGTTGAAGCCCCGCCGGCCGGGCCGGACGGTTCGCAGTCCACTGACAAGAATGCACCATGATTGCTGATTCGTTCCATCGCAAACTCTTGCCCGTCCTGCTGGCCGCCGCGCTGGCGGGCTGCTCGCTGGCGCCCGAATACCAGCGGCCCGGGGCGCCGGTGCCCGCCGCCTTTCCCAATGCCGATGCCCTGGGCGGGGCCCGCGGGGACGCCGGCGCCGCTGTCGGGCATGGCGCCGACCTGGGCTGGCGCGAATTCTTCAGCGATGCCCGCCTGCGCGATCTGATCGGCCTTGCTTTGGACAACAACCGCGACCTGCGCATCGCGCTGGGGCGTGTGGAAGAGGCCAGGGCGCAATACGGCATTGCCGACAGCGAGCGACTGCCCACATTCGGGGCCGGTGGCAATGCGCAGGTCACGCGTTCCCCGGCGGACATGCGCATGGGGGGGCCGGACAGCCCCAGCGTGTCGCGCAGCTATATGGCGGGGGTGGCGATGACCACCTTCGAACTGGATTTCTTCGGCCGCATCCGCAATCTGAGCGAAGCGGCGCGCCAGCAGTTCCTGGCCACCGCCCAGGCGCAGCGCACCGTGCAGATCAATCTGGTGGCTCAGGTGGCCGAAGCCTATTTCAGGCTGCGCACCGCCCACCAGCTGCAGGAACTCATGGACAAAACCCTGCGCTCGCGCGAGGCCACGCTGCGGCTGGTGCAGGCCCGGTACGATACCGGCGTGGCATCGGCGCTCGATCTGCAGCAGGCGCGCGGCCAGGTCGAGACCATACGCGCCGACCAGCAGGCCATGCGGCGGGTCGAGGCCCAGGCGCTCAACGCCCTGCAGCTGCTGGTGGGGGCGCCCCTGCCTGACGATCTGCCGCCGCCGGCCATCTTCGGCCGCGACCAGGTGCTGGCATCGATTCCCGTGGGCCTGCCGTCCGACCTGCTGACGCGCCGTCCGGACGTCATCGGCGCCGAACATGCGCTGGTGGGCGCCAATGCGAACATCGGCGCGGCGCGGGCCGCCTTCTTCCCCAACATTTCCATCACGGGCCTGCTGGGTTTCGCCAGCCCGCAGCTGGGCGGTCTGTTCTCGGGCGGCAACCGCTACTGGCAGTATCAGCCGCAGATACAGGTGCCCATCTTCAGCGGAGGCGTGGCGGGCAACCTCGACCTGGCCGAAGCGCGCAAGAACATCGCGGTGGCCGAGTACGAAAAGACCATCCAGACGGCCTTCCGCGAGGTGGCCGATGCGCTGGCGGGCGAGGCCACCTACTGGGACCAGCTCGAAGCCATGCGCGCGCTGGAAGCCACGGCCACCGAAGCCTTGCGTCTGGCCAACCTGCGCTATGAAACCGGCGTGGACAGCTTCCTGCAGGTGCAGAGCGCCGAAGTGAATCTGTATGGCGTCCAGCAGTCCTTTCTGCAGGTCGGCGCCGAATCCCTGCTCAATCGCGTGGGGCTGTACAAGGCCCTGGGGGGCGGCTGGCTCGAAGACTCCTCCGATGGCATTGCCGTGCAGGAGCCGGGCAGCGTAACGGGGCGGAGCCCCGACGCGGATTGACCCCGCGCCCAAGCGCAAACCTCTCGACCTCGCGGCCTGCAGGGCGGGGTGGAACAGCCCTGGCCGGAAGGCCGCCGGCGGGCGCAAGCTGCCTAAAATCCGTAAAAAGCCCATAATAGGGGTTTTGGAGGGTTTGCCATGATAGAGCTGGGCGTGAACATCGATCACGTCGCCACGTTGCGTCAGCAGCGCCATACGGTGTATCCCGATCCCATCGAAGCGGCCCGCCGGGCCGAAGACGCGGGCGCCGACCTCATCACCCTGCATCTGCGCGAAGACCGCCGCCACATCCAGGACGCCGACGTCGACGCGATCCGGCCGGTGCTGCGCACGCGTATGAATCTGGAATGCGCGGTGACGCCCGCCATGCTCGATATCGCCTGCCGGGTCAGGCCGCAGGATGTCTGCCTGGTGCCGGAAAGGCGCGAAGAACTGACCACCGAAGGCGGGCTGGACGTCGCCGGCCATTTCGATGTGGTTCGCGATGCGGTGTCGCGCCTGCATGATGCGGGTATCCGCGTGTCGCTGTTCATCGATCCGGAAGCGCGGCAGATCGAGGCGGCGCAACGGGCCGGTGCGACGGTCATCGAATTGCACACGGGCGCCTATGCCGAAGCCGGCGCCGATCCGGCGGCCAGCGAAGCCGAGCTTCAGCGCCTGCGGGCGGGTGTTGCCGACGGCATATCCCAGGGGCTGCGCGTCAACGCCGGCCATGGGCTGCACTACACCAATGTACAAGCCATCGCAGCCATGGAAGGCATCGCCGAACTGAACATCGGGCATGCCATCGTGGCGCGGGCCGTATTCGATGGCTGGGAAAAGGCCATTCGTGACATGAAGGCGGAAATGATCATCGCCCGCCAGGCTGTTTCCAGGAGGGAAAATGTCTGAAAACGCTTTGCAGTTCCTGCTCGACCGCCAGTCGGTGAAGTTCGTGCGCGAGCCCGGCCCCGACGAGCGGCAGCTCGGGCTGATATTGCAGGCGGGCATGTCGGCCCCCGATCATGGCAAGCTCAGGCCCTGGCGCTTTTCCCTGATCCGCCAGGAATCCATGCAGGCATTCGTCGACAAGCTGTTTGCGACCGCACAGGCTTCGGACAAGCCCATACCCGCGCAAAAGGAAGAGAACGCCCGCCGCTGGCTCAAAGACGTACCGCTGCTCATTGCGCTCGCCAGCCATCGCGACCACAGCGTCACCAAGATCCCCGAACACGAGCGCATGCTGGCGGTCGGCGCGGCGGCCATGAACATGCTCAATGCCGCCCATATGCTGGGTTTCGGCGCTTTCTGGAGCACCGGCCTGGGCACCTACATCGACGAAGTCAACGAGATGCTCGGCTTCGATCCGCTCGATTACCGTTTCATGGGCTATCTCGCCATCGGCACGCCCATCGATGAAACCTTCGCGATGACCCGCCCCGATTACCGCCAGTACGTGAAGGAATACCGTCCATGAAGACGCTGAAGGTCGATGTCGCCATCATCGGCGCCGGGACGGCGGGCATGACGGCCTGGCGGGCGGCAACCCGGGAAGGCGCCCGCAGCGTGCTGATCGAAGACGGCCCCTACGGCACCACCTGCGCGCGGGTGGGCTGCATGCCTTCCAAGCTGCTGATCGCCGCCGCCGAGGCGGCCCACATGGCGGCCCATGCGGCGCCCTTTGGCGTGCATGCCGAAGGTCTGCGCATCAATGGCCGCGAAGTCATGGACAGGGTGCGCGGGGAACGCGACCGTTTCGTTGGCTTCACCTTGCGCAGCATCGAGAGCATGCCCGAAGAGGACAAGCTGCGCGGCCGTGCCAGCTTCCTGTCGGACACTGTCCTGGATGTGGGTGGCCATACACGGGTGGAAGCGCGCAGCGTGGTGATCGCCACCGGCACCCGCCCCAACGTGCCGGCGCAGTACCAGCCCCTGGCCGACCGGGCCATCGTCAATGACGATGTCTTCGACTGGGCCGACCTGCCCGAAAGCGTGCTGGTCATCGGTGCGGGCGTCATCGGGCTGGAAATCGGCCAGGCACTGTCGCGCTTGGGGGTGCGCACCCGCATCCTGCAGCGCAGCAACCGCCTGGGCGGCCTGCGTGATCCGCTGGTGTTCCGTGGTGCGCTGGCGGCGTTTCGCGAAGAACTCGATCTCTGCCTCGAAGCCGCCATTCTCGATGTCAGGCGCGTCGGCGAAGAAGCGGAAGTCCGCTATCAGGTGCCCGGCAACGCCGCCGTCACCGAGCGATTCGATTACGTGCTGCTGGCGGCGGGCCGGCTTCCCAATCTCGACAGCCTGGGGCTTGAACACACCGGGGCCAGTCTCGACGAGCGCGGCATGCCCGCCTATGACGCCGAAACCCTGCGGATAGGCGATACGCCCATCTTCATCGCGGGCGACGTCAACGGCGTGCTGCCGCTGCTGCACGAAGCGGCGGACGACGGCCGCATCGCCGGCAGGAACGCGGCGCGCTTTCCCGTCGTCGAACCCGGCCGGCGGCGGGCGCCGCTGTCGGTGGTGTTCAGCGATCCTCAATTGGCGGCCGTGGGCCTGCGCTTCAATGAACTGCCCGCCGATGCCGCCATCGGCGAGGTGGATTTCGCCAACCAGGGGCGTTCGCGCATCATGCTCAAGAATCGCGGCAAGCTGCGCGTCTACGCGGAACGCGGTACCGGGCTCTTCCTGGGGGCCGAGATGGCCGGGCCAGCCATGGAACACATCGGCCACCTGCTGGCCTGGGCCGTGCAGCAGAAGCTGACGGTCGATCAGATGCTGGCGATGCCCTTCTATCATCCCGTGGTGGAAGAGGGCCTGCGCACGGCGCTGCAGCATCTGGCGGGGGAACTGGCCGGCGCGCAGAAGGCGGGTTGAAGCCGGCCCGGGGCAAGGCCTTCATGCGCGGCGCCAGGCGTCAGAACCACTCGGCCCGCATGTCCATCGCAGTGCCGTCCAGGCGGCGCAAGAGCGCGTGCTGGGCAGCGTTGCGCGGCAGTTCACATTTGAAGTACCAGTCGCACGCGGCGATCTTTCCGGAAACGAAGGCCATGCCCCGTGCTGAGCGTTCGGCAGCGCGCAAGGCGGCCAAGGCTTGTTCCAGCCATATCCATGCCACTACGGTGCGGCCGGCCGTTTCGAGATAAATGCTGGCGTTGGCGAGGGCCTTGCGCCGGTCCCGCTTCAGCTCGCAGGTCAGGACGTCCGTCGTATGCCCGAGTTCCGACCATTCCCGTTCCAGCTGGGCGGCATGAGCGCACAGGCTTTGCCGCCCGCAATTCTTTGCCCGATCTATGGTGGACGAGATGCGCTGGCCGAGCAGACGCATTGCATGGCCTTCGTCTGCGCCGGCCTTGCGCCCCAGCAGGTCGATGCCCTGGATGCCGTGTGTTCCTTCGTGCAGGGCATTGAGCCTGTTGTCGCGATACAGCCGTTCCACGGGATAGTCGCGCGTATAGCCGTATCCCCCCAGAACCTGGATGGCCAGGTTGTTGGCTTCGAGGCAGAACTGGGACGGCCACGATTTGATGATGGGAGTCAGCAGGCCGAGCAGCATGCCGGCATCCCGCCTGCCGGTTTCTTCCGGGGCGGTTCTGGCATCGTCGGCCAGTCTCGCCCCGGCCAGGCATAGTGCCACGCCGCCTTCAACGTAGGCTTTCGAAGCGAGCAGCATGCGCTTGACGTCCGCATGTTCGATGATGGGCACCTGGGGCAGCGAGAAATCCGCCTGATCCGGATGGCGTCCCTGCGTACGGGTGCGTGCGTATTCCAGGGCGTGCCGATATCCCATGTATCCCAGAACCGCCGAGCCCATTCCGACGCCGATGCGGGCTTCGTTCATCATATGGAACATGCATTGCAGGCCGCGGTTCGGTTCACCGATCAGTTCGCCCACGCAGGCGCCGTTCTCGCCGAAGCTGAGGATGGTCGACGTGGTGCCCCGGTACCCCATCTTGTGGATCAGGCCTGAAAGGGACACATCGTTGTGCTCACCCGGAGTGCCGTCGGGCCGCACGCGATGCTTCGGCACGATGAACAACGACAGCCCTCGGGCGCCCTGAGGGGCGTCCGGCAGGCGCGCCAGCATGAGATGGACGATGTTTTCGGATAATTCGTGGTCCCCGCCCGAAATGAAGATCTTTGTGCCCCGCATGCTGTAGCAGCCGTTCCCCAAGGGAGTTGCGGTGCTGCGCAGGTCGGGCACGGAAGAGCCGGCGTTGGCTTCGGTCAGCGCCATCGTCCCCAGCCACTTTCCCGACAACAGCGCGGGCAGATATCGCCGTTTCTGCTCGTCGCTTCCGTAGGCCTTGATCAGATTGGCATTGGCCGCGGTCAGGAACAGATAGGCGGATGTAGGTGTATTCGCCGAGCGGAAGAGGGCGAAGCAGGCCTGGCTTACCGAAACGGGCAGCTGCAGGCCGCCCATTTCCGCATCGTGGACGGCGGCCAGAAACCCGGCCGAGGCGAAGGCTTCGATGGCCGCGCCGACTTGCGGAATCATCTCGACCTTTCCATTCACCAGCCGGGGTTCGTGTTCATCCGCTTCGTGGGCATGAGGGGAAAAATAGTCGGCCGCCATCCGTTCCGCCGTGTCCATGATCGCGCGGAAGGTGTCTTTGCTGTGCTCCTGGTATCTGGGCCTGGCGCACAGCGATTCCACATCCAGGAAGTCGTACAGAAGGAAGTCCAGAGTCTCCCTGTCCATCAATGCGGTATTCATTCTTTCTCGTGTTCTCGTGCGGGTATGAAAGGGGGGCCTTGAGTTGCAGCTACCATCAATGAACGACTTCGAAGAGCCCCGCCGCGCCTTGCCCGCCGCCGACGCACATGCTCACCACGACGAACCGTGCGCCGCGCCTGTGGCCTTCCAGCAAAGCGTGGCCGGCCAGGCGAGCGCCGCTGACGCCGTAGGGATGCCCGACGGCGATGGCGCCGCCGTTGACGTTCAGCCGTTCATCGGGAATGCCCAGCTTGTCGCGGCAATAAAGCACCTGGCAGGCAAAAGCCTCGTTCAATTCCCACAGGTCTATGTCGCCCACCTTCAACCCGGCTTTGTCGAGCAGCCTGGGAATCGCAAAGACAGGGCCGATGCCCATTTCCTCGGGCTCGCAGCCGGCGACTGCGAACCCGCGGAAGATTCCGAGCGGCTTCAGCCCGCGGCGTTCGGCCGACCTGGCGTTCATGACGACGCATGCGGACGAGCCGTCGCTGAACTGGCTGGCATTGATGGCGGTGATGACCCCGCCGGGAATGGCGGTCCGTACGTTGGCGGCGGCTTGGAGCGTGGTGTCGGGACGAATGCCTTCGTCGGCGCTGATGACGGTCTGTCTGCGGACGATGGAGCCGTCCTTCTCCGTGACGGCCATGATGGTGGACATGGGCACGATTTCTTCTTTGTAGAGTCCCGCTTCCTGGGCGGCGGCGGCGCGCTGGTGGCTGCGGACGCCGTAGGCGTCTTGGTCCTCTTTCGCGATGCCATAGCGTTTGGCGACAAGCTCGGCGGTTTCCAGCATGGACCAGTAGATCTCGGGTTTCGACTCCACCATGGCGGGATCCCTGCGCATGTACTTGTTCACTTCATTCTGTACGCAGGAAATGGATTCGACGCCGCCGGCGACAAAGACATCCCCTTCGCCCACCATGACGCGCTGGGCGGCCATGGCGATGGCCTGCAGCCCGCTGGAGCAGAAACGGTTGATGGTGATGCCCGCCGTGGTGACCGGCAGCCCCGCCCTCAACGCGGCGACCCGCGCGATGTTGCCTCCGGTGGTTCCCTCGGACAAGGAACCTCCCAGAATGCAGTCTTCGACTTCCGCGGGGTCGATGCCGGCGCGTTCAACCGCATGCTGTACGGCATGCGCCGCCAGCGTGGCGCCATATGTCATGTTGAAGGCGCCTTTCCAGCTTTTTGCCAGGCCGGTGCGAGCCGTGGAAACAATAACCGCTTCATTCATTTCAGTTCTTCCATTCTTCAAAAGTTGCTCCCGACGCGGCGAGGGACCGCAAGAGAGGGGCGGGCCGCCACCAGTCTTCGGCGCCGGGCGCGGATGCATAGGCATGCAGCGTGTCATGCACGTGTTTCAGGCCGACTTCGTCGGCGTAGAACATGGGGCCGCCGAATCTGCGCGGAAAGCCATAGCCGTTCAGATAAACGACGTCTATATCGCCGGCCCGCGCGGCGATTCCTTCTTCGAGAATGCGCGCCCCTTCATTGACGAGGGCATAGATGCATCGCTCGACGATCTCGGTCTGGGATATCTTTCTGGGCACGATGCCCTGCGACGACCGGTATTCATCGATGATTTCGTCGGCCAACGGGAAAGGCTTCGGGGCCCTGTCGCCTTCTTCGTATCGATACCAGCCCGAACCCGTCTTCTGGCCCAGATGCCCCCGGGCGACCAGTTCGTCCGCAATATGCGGCCGCCAGGATCCGGGGTTCTCGTTCTTGCGGCGCATCCGGGCCGCGTAGCCGATATCCAGACCGGCCAGATCGCTCATCTGAAACGGGCCCATCGCCAGGCCGAATCCCGTCAGAGAGGAATCCACCTGCCGGGGCGTGGCGCCCTCGGCCACGAGCTGGTGTGCCGCCGCGCTGTATCGGGCCAGCATCCGGTTGCCGATGAAACCGTCGCAGACGCCCGCCAGCACCGCTTTCTTGCCTATGCGCCTGGCCATCGCAAGGCAGGCGGCGAGGGTTTTCCGGGAACTTGCTTCGCCGCGTACCACTTCGAGCAGCCGCATGATGTTCGCCGGGCTGAAGAAATGCAGGCCCAGCACGTTCGAGGGCCGCCGGGTGGCTTGCGCGATGCGGTCGACGTCGAGGTAGGACGTATTGGTCGCGAGGATGGCTTCGGGCTTGCAAGCCTGATCCAACTGGCGGAACACCTGCTTCTTGACGTCCATGTCTTCGAAAACGGCCTCTATGACCAGATCGGCGGCCGACAGGCTGGCGTAATCGAGCGCGGGCGTGAGCAAGGACAGGCGCTGTGCCGCGGATGCCGCGCTCAGCTTTCCTTTCTTCGCAGCAAGCTCGTAATGCTTGCGGATGCGGATCACGCCGCGGTCCAGGGCCGTCTGGTCCATTTCGAGCAGAGTGACCGGCATGCCGCCGTCCAGAAAGCTGATGGCTATACCGGTACCCATTGTTCCGGCGCCGACGATGCCGATGTTCGAGACCGGATGCACGGCGTCGGAAGAGGGCGGGTCGTCCAGCTTGCCTGCGGCGCGTTCGGCTTTGAAGATATATCTGAGTGCGCGGGCTTCGCCGCTTTGCATCAAAAGATGGAATTTTTCCCGCTCGAGGGCGATTCCCTGTTCGAACGGCAAGCCGACGGCGGCCGATATGGCTTCCACGCACTTCTGGCGGGCCGGCAGCAGCGCCTTGTCCTTGCCCGTTGCGGCGGCGGTCCGGGCGTATCCCAGGAAGGCTTCGGCGGCCGGGTCGGAAATGGCGAGGTCCCGTGTTTTGCGCACGGGCATGTTTTCAGCCACTATCCGCCTGGCGAAGCCGATACCAGCATGAACGATGTCGCCGCCCGCGACGGCGTCGATCAGGCCCGTATCCTGCAATTGTTCCGCGGGAACGTCATTGCCGCTGAGTATCATGTTCAATGCCCGTTCCAGTCCGGCCAGACGAGGCAGGCGCTGCGTTCCGCCGGCACCGGGAATCAGGCCGAGCTTGACTTCGGGAAGCCCGATACGGGCATCGGGCGCGGCGATCCGGAAGTGAGCACCCAGGGCGAGTTCCAGCCCCCCGCCCAGACACGTACCGGAAATCGCGGCAATGACGGGTTTAAGGCTGTCTTCGAGGGCCAGGATCAGCCTGCCCAGGCGAGGTTCCCGAGCCGCCTTGGGGGTGCCGAACTCGGAAATATCGGCTCCGGCGGAAAACATGCCGGCGGAGCCGGTGATGACGATCGCCTGGACGGTATCTTGCCGGTTGGCGCGATCGACGGCGTCGAGCAGCGCGGCCCGCAAGGCGTGCCCAAGACTGTTCACGGGTGGTCGGCACAGACGGATCAGCGCGATCTCGCCATGCTCTTCATAGCAAAGGGTGGGGTCGTTCATAAAGTAGTCGGATTGAAGGGTTGTCTATACTGCGCTGCGGCCCCCGTCGACCGCCAGGACTTGTCCGGTGATGTGTTTGCCGGCCGCGCTGGCGAGCAGCAGGGCGGCGCCCTTGAGATCGCCGTCGTCGCCCATGCGTTTGAGAGGCGTCAATGCGGTGATGGCGGCTTCTCCGGCGGCTTCGATCGTCCCGTTCGTCATCTTCGACGGGAACATGCCCGGCGCGAGCGCGTTGACGGTGATGCCGTATTCCCCCCATTCGCTGGCAAGCGCCCGGGTCAGGTTGATGAGCGCAGCCTTGCTGGCGTTGTAAGAGGGCGTGGGCTGCGCACCGGGCGGGTTGCCCTTGAGCCCGGCGATCGAGGCGACATTGATGATGCGCCCCGAGCGGGATGGAATCATCGCGCGTCTGGCCACTTCCGTGCTGAGCAGAAACACGGAACGCACGTTCAGGTTCATGACCTTGTCCCAGGCTTCGATGGGATGTTCGATGCTCGCCGCGCCCCAGGTTGCCCCCGCGTTGTTGACGAGGACGTCGATCGTGCCCAGTTTCCCGAGGGCGAAATCCGTGATCGATGCGGCGCTGTCGCTGCGAAGGTTGTCGGCGGCGAAGCCGAGCGCGTCGATGGAATGCTTTCCAAGGTGCTCGACGGCCTGCCGCAGTTCCTCCTTCTTTCTGGCGGTTATCAGGACACGACACCCCATTTCTCCCAGCGCTTCGGCGATCTGCAAGCCCAGCCCACGGGATCCACCAGTAACAAGAGCGGTTTTTCCCGACATGGACAGAAGCGGTTTCAGCTTTATCATTCCTTCCTCGTGCGCTTGCGTATGAACTGATTGATGACGGCCATACGGATCATTGAGTGGTGATCCCCGCTTCCCGGATGACATTGCCCCAAACATCGACTTCGCTTGCAATGAAGTCGGAAAACTCCTCGGGGGACAGATGTTCGGTGATTGCAGTGTTGTGCCGTTTGAACATTTCCTTGGTGTCCTGCTCGCTCATGATCTTGCCGAGTTCCGCATTGAGCCGATCAACGACCGGCTTTGGAGTCTCTTTCGGGCCGAAGAAACCGTACCAACTAGGCATGAATATGGGATAGCCTTCTTCCGCCATCGTGGGAACGTCGGGTGTTCCCGGCAGGCGGGATGGCCCGTTGACGGCGATTCCGTACATGGCTCCCGCCTGCAGGAACGGCATGGGCGTGACTGGATCCGTGGCCGCGATATCGATCAGTCCGCCCTGCATTTCAGTAAGAATTTTCTGGCTGCCCGGATACGGCACATGCATGATGTCGAGACCGGCCATTTTCTTCAGTGCTTCCATGGCAATATGCGCGCCGGACGCCATGCCATACGTTGCGTAATTGAGCTCTCCCGGTTTGGACTTGATGTAGGTGACCAATTCCCCCAGCGTTCTGGCCGGTACCTTCGGCATCACCACCAGCATCGAGCCCAGCGATCCGAAGCGTCCGATGGGCTGAAGGTCCTTCCAGGTGTATGTGGAGTCAGGACGCAGCGTCATCGTCGGTACAAGAGCAGAGGCGAAACTCATGCCGAGCGTGTAACCATCTGGCTGGGCCTTCGCCAGAGCCGTGGTGACCAAAGAGCCGAATGCGCCGGGCTGGTTTTCAATGACGAATGGCTGGCCGAGCCGTTCGGACAATTTCTTGCCGATAAAGCGCGCCCAGAAATCGGCAGAGCCTCCGGCCGCACTTGGCACCAGAATTCTTACAGGCCGGTTGGGCCACTCCGACTGGGCGTAGGCCAGGGGGGCGGGCAGCGCAACGGCGAGCAGCAGCGAAAGAAGGGCGCGTCTTGTACGAAGTAACTTCATTCATGTCTCCTGTTTTGTGGATCAATGCTTGTTTCTTAGATCAAGCACTCTTTTGATTTTTTCCCCTTCCCCGGTGAAGGGCAGAAGGGTGCCGGGGTCTACGATTTCCACTTCGACGCGCAATCCCAGATCCTTGTGTAGATCCTTTTCCAGCGATTGCCGCAGCGCCTGCGCATCGATGTCGGTATTGCGCCGTTCCACCCGAACCGTCATTTCCAGGCTTCTGCCGATGCCTTCCCCCAGATACTGGACGACGCAAAGATATTCACCGTTGGTTCTGGGGTCGCGGTTGATCGCCGCCTTGCAACTGGTGGGATACACATTATTTCCACGTATCTTCACCATCTGGTCGATCCGCCCCTGCATGGGCGAGAGCGTCCGGGATGAAATCCCGCAGGCGCACCGGGTATGCGGATATATGGCCAGGCGGTCGCGAATGTTGTATCGGACGAAGTGAGGGGTGGTGCGATGCAGCGAAGTGACGACGGCCGTACCGAACTGCCCATCTTCCAAAGGCCGGCCCGCTTCGTCGCAGATCTGGACGTGCACGGTGTCTTCGTTGATGTGAAGATGGCCAGCCTTGCATTCCCACGCGACCAGCCCGACTTCATGGGAACCGTAGTTGTCGAAGAGCGGCGCATTCCAGGCTTCTTCGAGCGCGCGCCTCATCTTTCCATCGGGGTCGTGCCCCAGGAATGTGGACAGGAACTTGGTGGGCAGCGAGTGCAGGTCGAAAGACCGATCTTCCGCGACACGTACCAGCCGCCCCAGATAATCCGGGTTGGAGAACCACGCGTTCGTGCCGACCGCTTTTGCGAATTCCAGCTGGCGTTCGCTGTTGGTCACGTTCCCGGCGCCGGTGGTGAGCGGCATGCACCCCAGCCAATGATGCGCGGCGAGATACCCGCACCAGCCCGCGTTGGCGAGAGAGAGGGTGTAGGTGATCTGGAGGACGTCGCCTTGCCGGGCTCCCTGGGCATAAAGCTGGCGCGCCGTTTGTATCCCCTGGACTTCGAGCGCGACGGGGTCGAACAGAGTCATTCTCGGCATGCCCGTCGTGCCGCCGCTGGTATGCATCTTCAGCGGCATGCCCGGTATGTCGTCGCGGCCGAAAGCATGGTGGCTGCCGAACGGCGGCCGGTCGAGCGCGGCCCGCCTCAGATCGTCGGTGGTGAACATCGGCAGCCTGGGGGCATCTTCGAGGCAGGAAATATCGGACAGCTGCAGGCCGGCTTCCTGCCAGAGCGAGCGGTAGAACGGCACTTGCCAGGCTTCTTCCACTCTTTTCAGGAAACGCCGGTTCTGAAGATCGCGGATCTGCGTTTCGGACATCTTGCCGACGGTGTCCTGATACAGCGGTGGCGGTGGATAGTCTGAAATCAGCTGATCCCAGTCCACGGATTTCACGTAGTACATTTGGCACCCGTTAATGATTCATGGAGCGCGCAGGAGCGTCGAGAGCTTGTCGATGGCCTGTTTTGCTTCGGCGAGAGTCGAATGGATTTCTTTGTCGGATTCAAATGTGCTGTTGGCCTTGACGGAATCGACCGCCATGTCGGCGATGACTATTCCGATCTCTTCCACTGAAAGATTCTTGTCGGCCTTGAACCAGGAGGAAACCCAGTTGCACATGCCGATGATCGTGAAAGCGCCCACGCTGGGAGGGATGGGCCGGAAGGTTCCGGCTTCGACGCCTTGTGCAATGACCTTGCGGAAGTTCCTGTAAATGCCGTTCTTGGCCGCGTTGTTGACTTCCTTCAATTCATCGGTCAGATACATTTGCGAGTTCGTCAGTACGCGGAAGATGATTCCGTTCTGCGCGATGAATTCGACATGCCGGCGCACCAGCTCCCGGAGCAACTGATCAGGTGTCCCGGACATCGAGGTGAGTGACGTTGCGGTGGCATTGATGGAAACCGTGACCTCTTCCACCAGGGAGCTCAGAATCTGTTCCTTGCTTTCGAAGTAGTAGTACAGACTCGTGCGGCCGATTTGCAGCGCTGCGGCGACGTCAGCCATGCTGGTTCCGGCATAGCCGCGTTCCATGAACAGCTGGGCGGCTGTTTCGAGAACGTTTCTTTTGTGCAGCTCACGATTCCTTTTCGTCCGGTGATTGACGGGATCCGGCTTGTAGCCCCGGACGCTGGAAAGATCGGTATCGGTCTGGTTGTCTTTCATTGTTGTTCCGCGGGTTGCAGGATCTCGAACTGGACGCCGTGCATTTCCTTCGGATGCACGAAGTTGACGATGCCCCAGCTGCCTTCGGCACTTTCCTTCAGGATGGGTTTGATCCCCATGTCATTCAGCTTGGAAAGCTGTTCTTGCATATCGTCGACTTCCGCGGATACCAGAAAGACGCCTTCCCCCTTTTTTTCAAGAAACCGCGCGACGCTGGTATCCGGTGCGTCGGATGTGATGAGGTTCAGGCGTACTGTGCCGATGGTGATGCGAGCTCCGCGAAGCCCGGGGAAGGCGAAACCGGCGCTGCCCCTGAGTTCCGCCTTGACACCAAAGAAAGCCTCATAGCGCTTGACGGCAGCGTCCAGATCCGCCACGGCAATGTTGATGCTGAAAATACTCTTAACCATAAAACTTCCTTTTGTAGACAATTGAGTCTATTTTTTTGACATCAATGTTCGTCATAGTAGACTAAATTTTTGACTGTTATGACTAGGGTTTGTACGAGTAGGTCAATGCACTATGTCCAGATAGTCCCTGGACTTCGTCAAAATGGAAGGTGCGCTTATAGAGAATGCCGAAGACTCTATAAAGGTAAAGGGGGAGGGGAGATGGCGAAGGCAATGGCCATAGGCTGTGGCTGATCCGCGCAAGGACGGAAGTGCGGAACGAAAGTTGGCGGCATTGGGCCTGCGCACGGCGCTGCAGCACCTGGCGGGGGAACTGCAGGCGTGAGTAGAGGCTTTGTGGCGCAGGCTGATAAACGCTGATTTCAGCCCTGGTAAAGCCTTACACCGGCAGGCCTTGACGATGGCGTCTGGCAGCGTAGAAGCGCCAGAACATCAGCGCCGCCGTGGCCCGGTACGGAGCCCATTCAGAAGCGATGCGCGCCAGCGCGCGCGGCGTCGGGCAAGGTTCGATATCGAAAGCGTCGGCCACGGCATTGCGCAAGGCCAGATCCCCCACGGGAAAGATATCGGGGTGGCCCGCACAGAACATCAGATAGATCTCGGCTGTCCAGGGCCCGATGCCCTTGTAACGGGTCAGGCCCGCAATCGCCGCCTCGGCGGGCAGACCGGCGATCACCGCAAAATCGAGCTCGCCTGCGAACTCGGCTTGCGCCACGCCCGCAAGCGTGGCGTACTTGCCCCGGGACAAACCCAGCCCCTGCAGATCGCCCGCCTCCAGAGCCAGAAAGGCTTCAGCCGTCACCGTGCCCAGGCGGCTTGCGAGCCGCCCCCAGATCGCATCCGCACTGGCCACCGACAACTGCTGGCCGCATACGATGCGCGCCAGGCCGGCAAAACCCGGCGCACGACTGCGCAGAGAAAACGGCCCCGCAATATTGTGGATGTTTTTCAGGCGCGGATCGAGTTGCAGCAAGGACTCCAGATGCCGGGCCAGCACTGTTTCCGAGATCAGGCGTTCTTCGTTTGTCTTGATGGACACGGGCTTACCTTGTCGATGCTGTCACAGTCACCGCTCACGATACGCCGGCGGTTGTCAGCGTCAGGCATGTATCGGCTCAACGGTGAGCTTCACTCCAGCGGCCCGAGTTCATGGGGCCGCTGGATCCGGATTATTTGGCAAGTTCCCGGCGCGCCTGCAGCGCCTTGTCGATGTCGGCCGCTTCATGGCGTTCGTGCAGTTGGCCGGCGGGGTCGCCCGTGGTGCTGTTGACGATGATGCCGCGCTGTACGGCGGGCCGGGCGGCGATTGCATCGGCCCACCGGCGCACGTGGGTGTAGCGCCCGGTATCCAGGAAGGTGGCGGCGTCGTAGATGGTGCCGTCCAGCAAGCGGCCGAACCAGGGCCAGGCGGCCATGTCGGCGATGCTGTATTCCGGGCCGCCCAGATAGCGCTCGTCGGCCAGCCGCCGGTCGAGCACGTCAAGCAGGCGTTTGGTTTCCATGGTGTAGCGGTTGATAGGGTATTCCTGCTTGAACGGCGCATAGGCATAGAAATGGCCGAAGCCGCCGCCCACGAAGGGGGCCGAACCCTGCAGCCAGAACAGCCAGTTCAGGGCTTCGCTGCGCCCGGCATGGCTGTCGGGCAGGAAGTGCCTGAATTTGTCGGCCAGGTAGAGCAGGATGGCGCCCGATTCGAATACGCGCACGGGCGGCTCTTCGCTGTAGTCCAGCAGCGCCGGGATCTTGGAGTTCGGGTTGATGGCGACGAAGCCGCTGGAAAACTGTTCCTGCTCCATGATGCGGATCAGATGGGCGTCGTACTCGGCTTCCCGTACACCCGCGGCGAGCAGCTCTTCGAGCATGATGGTGACTTTCTGCCCATTGGGGGTGGCCAGGGAATAGAGCTGCAGCGGGTGTCCGCCGCGCGGAAGCTCGGCATCGAAGCGTGCTCCGGCTTCGGGGCGGTTGATGCCGCCGAAACGGCCGGATGCGTCTTCCGGCGCACGCCAGACTTGGGGAGGCTGATACTCATTGGGCTGGGACATGACACCTCTGTGAATGGTCAGGAAGTTTCTGGAAGCAGACTGCGCACCGCGGCGGTGAGTTTTTCCACTGATTCCCCGTCCGACGCCAGCATGCGGGCCTTGCCCCGGGCGTCGAAGATGTAGATGCCGCGGCTGTGGGCGACTTCATAATCACCGGGATCCTCGCCGCGCGGCTTGGCGATCTGGTAGGCGACGCGGTAGCGCCGCGCCAGCCGTGATATCTGCCGTTCGTTGCCGGTCAGCCCGATGGCGTGCTGATCGAAGGCATTGACATAGGCCTGCAGGATTTCCGGCGTGTCCCGGTGTGGATCCACGCTTACGAACAGGATGCGGACCTGGTCGGCCTGCGGACCCAGGTTGTCGACCACCTGCGACAATTGCGCCATGGTGGTGGGGCAGATATCGGGGCAGCTGGCATAGCCGAAGAACATCAGGACGATCTTGCCGTCGAAGTCTTTCTCGGTGACGGTCTTGCCGCCGGCGGCCTCCAGTTCGAAGGACAGATCGGGCAGAAAGCCGCGTATGGGATGGACGGTGGAATCGGCTCCGGCGGCGTGCCCGCCCTGGGCCGGGGGCGCATCGCCGGTTTGCCCGGGAAGCGGGGCAATGGCCTGCGCGGCGGCATCGTGCGCAAGCAGCGCGCCCGCCAGCGGCAGGGCGGCCGCCAGGCCCAGGGTTGCGGCGCGCAGGGCCGGCAGGCTGCGGCGTGAAAACGGGTTCAGGTGGCGGGAATGGTTTCGGACAAGGGTTTTCATGGTTCTGCTCGCTTGCTTGATTCACCTAGGGCCGCGATGCCGCCGGCGCACCCGCGGCTGCCTTGCCAGGCCGCCCCTAGGGCCTGGTGTTCCGGCATGTTCAGAGCGCCGGGGCTTCTTCCGTCATGCCGCTGTGGCGCAGCAGCGCTTCCAGCGAAGGTTCGCGGCCCCGGAAGGCGCGGAAGGACTCAGCCGCCGGGCGGGTGCCGCCGACGGCCAGGATTTCGCGCAGGAAACGGCGCCCGGTGGCGCTGTCGAGCGTGTCGCGCGAGCCATCCGCCGCCGGCCTGGCGGTTTCTTCGAAGGCCGCATAGGCGTCGGCCGACAGCACTTCCGCCCATTTGTAGCTGTAGTAGCCCGCCCCGTAGCCGCCCGCGAACAGATGCGAAAAGTTGTGGGGGAAGCGGTGCCATTCCGGCGGGAAGAGCACGGCCACTTCGCGGCGGACGTCGTCCAGCGTGGCCATGATTTCGGCGATGGAGAGGCCGCCCGGCCGGTGGTGGATCAGCATGTCGAACAGCGCGAACTCGATCTGGCGCAGCATCTGCATGCCGCTCTGGAAGTTGCGGGCGGCCAGCATCTTGTCGTAGAGCGCGCGAGGCAGGGTTTCACCGGTATCCACGTGCCGCGTCAATGATTGTATGACCGACCACTCCCAGCAAAAGTTCTCCATGAACTGCGACGGCAGCTCGATGGCGTCCCATTCGACGCTGGCGAACGGCGAGGCCCCGGGGTCGTCGACCTCGGAAAGCAGGGCGTGCAGGGCATGGCCGCTTTCATGGAAGAGGGTGATGACGTCGTCGTGCGTCAGCAGGCAGGGGCGGCCTTCCTGGGGACGCGAAAAGTTGCAGGTCAGATAGACCACCGGTGTATTCAGGCCGGCGGCGCTGCGGCGGCGGGCGCGTTCGCTATCGACCCAGGCGCCGCTCTGCTTGCCTTGGCGGGCGTAAAGGTCCAGATAGAGCGTGCCCAGCGGGCGATCGCCGGCATCGCGCACTTCGAAGGCGCGGGCGTCTTCATGCCAGACGGGCGTGTCGATGGGAAGCAGCCGCACACTGAAGAGCCGGCCCACGACATCGAACAGGCCGTCCAGCACGCGCGCTTCGGTGAAATACTTGCGCACGTCTTCCTCGGAATAGGCGTAGCGCGCTTCACGCAGGCGTTCGGAAACGAAGGCGACGTCCCAGGGCCGCAGGGTGTCCATGCCCAGCCGGTCGACGGCGAAGGCCCGCAGTTCGGCCAGATCGCGCTCGCCATAAGGGCGGGCCCGGGCGGCCAGCTCGCGCAGGAAACCCAGCACCTGCGCCGGATCGTCCGCCATGCGGGTTTCGAGGCGCATGTCGGCGAAGCTGGCGTAGCCGAGCAGGCCGGCTTCTTCGGCCCGCAGGGCCAGCAGGCTTTCGATCAGCGCGGAATTGTCATAGCGCGGATCGCCCTGTTCGGAGGCGATGGTGGCATAGCCGCGATACATCTGTTCGCGCAGCGCGCGGTCGCGGGCGTGCTGCATCACAGGCAGATAGCAGGGCATCTTGAGGGTGAGCTTCCAGCCCTCGTGGCCGCCCTCGCGGGCGGCGGCCCGGGCCGCGTCCAGCACATCGCCGGGTATGCCTTCCAATTGAAGCTCGTCGCTGATCAGCAATTCCCAGTGATCGACGGCATCCAGGGCGTTCTCGGAAAATTTCTGCCCCGCCTGGGCCGATTCGTCGGAAATGACCGCATAGCGTTCACGCGCCTCGCCTTCGAGTTCGACGCCGCTCAGGCGGAAATCGCGGATGGCCAGTTCTATGATGCGCCGGCGGGCCGGACTCAACCCGGCGAAGGCGGCCGACTCATGCAGCCGGCGGTATTGCGCGTAGAGCCCCCGGTGCAGGCCCACCCAGGTCGAATAGGCCGTGATGTCGGTCAGGCAGGCGTTGTAGGCGTTGCGGATCTCGGGCGTGTTGACCACGCTGTTGAGGTGCCCGGCCACCGACCAGGCGCGCCACAGCCGTTCGGAAGCATCTTCCAGCGGGTCGATGATGGCTTCCCAGGAGGGCGGCAGGGCGGGATCGGCGGCGTGCTCGACCGCATTGCGCGCTTGCGAGATGAGTACGGGGATGGCCGCTTCGATGTGCTCGGGACGGATCGCGGCATAGTCCAGCAGCGAAGAGACGGGAGACAGCAGGGGATTCTGGGACATACGGCGGGGATGGCCTTCAGCTCATTGGGTTTGCAGGGAAATGCCGGCGGCGCTGCGTTCGGCCGCTTCCAGCGTATTGACCAGCAGCATGGCGATGGTCATGGGGCCGACGCCGCCGGGCACAGGCGTGATGGCGCCGGCCACTTCGCGGGCGCCTTCGAATTCGACGTCGCCCACCAGGCCGCCATCGGGCAGGCGGTTGATGCCGACGTCGATGACGACGGCGCCGGGCTTGATCATGTCGGCGGTGACCATGCCCGGCCGCCCGGTGGCGACGATCAGGATGTCGGCGCGGCGTGTCTGCTTGCCCAGGTCGCGGGTCTTGGAGTTGCAGAGGGTGACGGTGGCGCCGGCCGCAAGCAGCAGCATGGCCATGGGCTTGCCGACGATGTTGCTGGCGCCGACCACGACGGCTTCGGCGCCCCATATCGCCACCTGCTCGGATTCGAGCATCTTCATGACGCCATAGGGGGTGCAGGGGCGGAACAGCGGCTTGCCGGTCATGAGCAGGCCGGCGTTGCTGATGTGGAAGCCGTCGACGTCCTTTTCAGCCGCGATGGTTTCGATGACCTTGGCGGTATTCATGTGGCCGGGCAGCGGCAGCTGCACCAGGATGCCGTGTATGGAGGCGTCGTCATTGAGCTGGCGCACGACATCGAGCAGTTCCGCTTCGGTGGTGTCTTCGCCCATGCGGATGACGCGCGAATGCAGGCCCGCCTGTTCGCAGGCGGCGGCCTTGTTGCGCACGTAGACTTGCGAAGCGGGGTCTTCGCCCACCAGCACCACGGCCAGGCCGGGCTGGATGCCCTGGGCCCGCAGCGTCTTCACGCGTTCGGCGACTTCGGCGCGCACGGTGGCCGACAGCGCCTTGCCATCGATGATGCGGGCCGTCATGCGGCACCTTCGGGTTTGGTCAGGGCGATCTTCATGAGATCGGCCACAGTGGTGACTTCGAGTTTTTCCATGATGTTGGCGCGATGTGCTTCCACGGTCTTGATGCTGATATTGAGGTCGCCGGCGATCTGCTTGTTCAGGCGCCCCGCGACGATGCGTTCCAGCACCTGCTGCTCGCGCGCGGTGAGCCGGTTGAGCACCGCCTGCTGGTCGCGCTTGGCGCGGGCCTGGCTGACCCTTTCGGTGGCATCTTCGAGCATGCGGACGACGATATCGCGCAGATCGCTTTCATTGAAGGGTTTTTCGAGGAAGTCGACGGCGCCTTTCTTCATGGTGGAAACGGCCATGGGGACGTCGCCGTGGCCGGTGATGAAGACGATGGGCAGGGGCGCTTCGCGGGCGATCAGGGCTTCCTGGAGTTCCAGGCCGCTCATGCCGGGCATGCGCACATCGACGATCAGGACGCCGACCTGTTCCGGGTCGTAGGCCTGGAGGAATTCTTCCGCGCCGCTGAAGCTCTTGACGCGATAGCCATTTGCCTCGAGCAGCCAGCGCAGGGAGTCACGTACCGCCTCGTCATCATCCACGATGAAAATCGTGCTCGTTGCTTGGTTGTTCGTCATGCATTCTGCTCCTGGGTGTCTTCTTGGATTTCCGAGGTTCCCTGCGGTGCGCAGGGCAGGGTAAAGCGGAATATGGTGCCGCCTTCAGGATTCTGCGTGGCCCACAGGCGCCCGTGGTGGGATTCTATGATGGTACGGCAGATGTTCAGCCCCATGCCGAGGCCTTCGGATTTGGTGCTGTAGAACGGCTCGAACAGGCGTTCGGGATCCCGCAGCCCATGGCCGCGGTCGATGACTGCGATTTCCAGCATGGATTCCTGCTGGGTCACGTTGACGTGCAGGACGTGGTAGTCGCTTTTCTCCATGGCTTCCACGCCGTTCTTTAGAAGATTCAATAATACCTGCTCGATCAGTATGGGGTCGGCCAGCACGTCGGGCATGGGGTCGGGCAGCCGCTGCTGGATCTCGATCTGGCGCTTGCGGGCGTCGATGTCGGCGAAGGCGACGGCATTGTCGAGGATGCCGCGCACTCTGACCCTCTGGCGGCGCGGCTCGCTGCGCTTCACGAATTCGCGGATGCGGCTGATGATCTTGCCGGCCCGTTCCGCCTGGGCGGCAGATTTTTCCAGGGCTTCCAGCAGGCGTTCGCCGTCCTGGCTGCCGGCCTTCAGCATGGCCACGGCGGCCATGCTGTAGTTGGCGATGGCCGTGAGCGGCTGGTTCAGTTCGTGGGCCAGCGACGAGGCCATTTCGCCCATGGTGGTGAGCCGGCTGGTGAGCTGGATCTTTTCCTGCTGCACGCGCGAGGCTTCCTCGTGCATGCGGCGCTCGGTGATGTCGCGCGCCACCTGCAGGCGGACGCGGCGGCCGTCGGTCCAGGCCAGGATGCGGTGGTGCACTTCGAACCAGCGCTGCGCCGATTCGGAATAGATTTCCACGGTCTCGTCGGTGAAGCGCCCCAGGCGCCCGCCCAGCAGTTCGGCATGCCCGCTGGACTGCGCACCGAAAAAGCGCCGGTAGGTGCGGTTGGCGAACAGCAGTTCCAGCCCTTCGGTCGTGTCGGCCACCACGGAAATGGCATCGTCCAGGCCTTCGAGCACCGTCATGAAGCGTTCATGGGCGGCGGTCAGGGCCTCGCGTATGCGCTTGGGCTCGGTGATGTCGGTCATGGAGGTCATCCAGCCGATCTGTTCGCCGTTCGGGTCGCGCAGCGGCGATACATACATGCGCGCGGTGAAGCGTGAACCGTCGCGCCGCTGGGCCTCCACTTCGAGCCCGCTGCTGGGCGTGCGGCCCGAAAGCAGCAGATCGAGTGTTTCGCGGTGCTGCGCATGGCGCCCCGGTATCCAGTAGGGAAAGGGCGCCGTGCGGCCGATCAGGTCGGCCTCGTTCCAGCCTATCATGCGGCAGAAGGCCGGATTCACATAGGCGATACGCCCTTGCATGTCGAACACCCGCATGCCGGTGGACATGGAATTTTCCATGGCGCGGCGAAAGCCGGTCTCGGCGATGAGGGCGGCCTCGGCGCGGGTCCGGAAGCGGGTGTAGCGCCACAGGGCCAGAAGATTGAGCACGATCACGAAGGACAGCGCCGCAATGATCATCATCAGGCGCTGCTGCCGCGTTTCCTGATCGATGGTCACGAACATGACGCTGTCATTGTGCAGACGCTGCAGCCAGATGAACGCGCCCATGACGCACAGGTACAGCACCAGCACGATGACGGGTGTCAGCCAGTAGAACCCGCGGCGCGGATGATGGGCCTGATCGTAAAAGGTGGTGGGTATGAGGGATTTCTTCGAATGGCTGGCCATGACGAATCTGAGCCGGTAGCGGGCGCATTGCCAATTGTAGTCGCTGGGCGCCGGAGACGGCCAATCGGGCCGCCCGGAGGGCCTCGGGAGGGCGGATTGGCTGGATAATTTTTCACATTATAAAAAACAAAACCATAAAATGAAATATCGCTTGCCCCGAAACAGCCTTCTACCTAGAATGAGGACAGCGCCGCCAGGCGGCAGGAAGATCGGTCCGCACGCATCCGGACATCGAACAACTGAAACAGGAGACCCACGCATGTCCTCCCTTGCACACGCACAGTCCTCGGCCGTCGAGGTCGACGATGCACTCCTCGAAGAACAAGAATGGCTCGAAGCACTCGAAGCGGTGCTCGATCGCGAAGGTCCGGAACGCGCGCATCATCTGCTCGAACGGCTGATCGACCTGGCACGCCGCTCGGGCGCCTATATTCCCTTTTCGGCCAACACCGCTTATGTGAACACCATCCCGCCGGGCCTCGAACCCCCGCATGCCGGCAACCTCGTGCTTGAAGAGCGCATCCGCTCTTATGTGCGCTGGAACGCGATGGCCATGGTGGTCAAGGCCAACAGCAAGCATCCGGCCGATGGCGGCGACCTGGGCGGGCACATTGCCTCGTTCGCCTCGCTGGCGACCATGATAGGCTGCGGCCAGAATCACTTCTGGCACGCCGAGTCCGAGGGCCACGGCGGCGACCTGGTGTATTTCCAGGGCCATTCTTCGCCCGGCATCTACGGCCGGGCCTACCTGGAAGGCCGCATCACCGAAGAGCAGCTCGACAACTTCCGCCAGGAAGTCGATGGCAAAGGCCTGCCTTCCTATCCCCACCCCAAGCTCATGCCGGAATTCTGGCAGTTCCCCACGGTGTCCATGGGTCTGGGTCCGCTCATGGCCATCTATCAGGCGCGTTTCCTGAAATACCTGCACGCGCGCGGCATCGCCGACACCAGCAAGCGCAAGGTATGGGTCTTCTGCGGCGACGGCGAAATGGACGAACCCGAGTCCCTGGGGGCGATCAGCCTGGCCTCGCGCGAGAAGCTCGACAACCTCATCTTCGTCATCAACTGCAACCTGCAGCGGCTCGACGGCCCGGTGCGGGGCAACGGCAAGATCATCCAGGAACTCGAAGGCGATTTCCGCGGCAGCGGCTGGAACGTCATCAAGCTGATCTGGGGCGGCTACTGGGATCCTCTCCTGCAGCGCGACAAGGAAGGCATATTGCGCCGTGTCATGGAAGAGACGGTGGACGGCGAATACCAGGCATACAAGGCCAATGACGGCAAATACGTGCGCGACAATTTCTTCGGCAAGCATCCCAGGCTGCTGGAAATGGTCAGCCGCATGAGCGACGAGGACGTCTGGCGCCTGAACCGGGGCGGCCACGATCCCTACAAGGTGTACGCCGCCTTCCACGCGGCGGCCAACCACGGCGGCCAGCCCACCGTCATCCTGGCCAAGACCATCAAGGGCTACGGCATGGGCCAGGTGGGCCAGGCCAAGAACCCCACCCACCAGCAGAAGAAGCTGGACATGGCATCGGTGCGCGAATTCCGCGACCGCTTCAACATCCCCGTCCCGGACGACAAGCTGGAAGAACTTCCGTATTTCCGTCCGTCCGCCGATTCGCCTGAAATGAAGTACCTGCACGAGCGGCGCGCGGCGCTGGGCGGCTATCTGCCGCATCGCCGCCCCAAGGCCGACGAGCAGCTCAATGTGCCGGGCCTCGATATCTTCAAGCCGGTGCTCGAACCCACCGCCGAAGGCCGCGAGATCTCCACCACGCAGGCTTTCGTGCGCATCCTGAACCAGATCCTGCGCGACAAGCAGCTTGGCCCGCGCGTGGTGCCCATTCTTGCCGACGAATCGCGCACCTTCGGCATGGAAGGCCTGTTCCGCCAGATCGGCATCTATGCGCCCGAAGGGCAGAAGTACGTGCCGGTCGACAAGGACCAGGTCATGTACTACCGCGAAACCGAAAACGGCCAGCTGCTGCAGGAAGGCATCAACGAAGCGGGCGCATTCAGTTCCTGGATCGCGGCGGCGACGTCGTATTCGACGAACAACCGCATCATGATCCCGTTCTTCATTTATTACTCCATGTTCGGCTTCCAGCGTGTCGGCGACCTGGCCTGGGCGGCCGGCGACATGCAGGCGCGCGGCTTCCTGCTGGGCGGGACCGCGGGGCGGACCACGCTCAACGGCGAGGGCCTGCAGCACCAGGACGGCCACAGCCACATTATGTCGGGCCTGATCCCGAACTGCGTCTCCTACGACCCCACCTTCGCCCATGAACTGGCCGTGATCGTCCACGACGGTCTCAAACGCATGGTGCAGAACCAGGAAAACGTTTATTACTACATCACGGTAATGAACGAGAACTACTCGCATCCCGGCATCCGCCCGGGCGACGAAGAAGGCATCATCCGAGGCATGTACCGGCTGCGGGAAGGTGGCAAGGGCAAGCAGCGCGTGCAGCTGCTGGGTTCAGGCACCATTTTGCGCGAAGTCATCGCCGCGCAGGAACTGCTCGACAAGGATTGGGGTGTGGCGGCGGACGTCTGGAGCGTCACCAGCTTCACGGAGCTGCACCGTGATGGCCTGGACTGCCAGCGCTACAACCTGCTGCATCCGGAAGACAAGACGCAGCGCGTGCCTTATGCTACTGAACTGCTTGAAAAGACATCTGGTCCCATCGTGGCTTCCACCGACTATGTGAAGGCTTACGCTGAGCAGATCCGCGCCTTCATACCCAAGGGCCGCGACTATCGGGTGCTCGGAACCGACGGTTTCGGCCGCTCCGATTTCCGTTACAAGCTGCGCGAGCACTTCGAGGTCGACCGCCATTTCGTCGTGCTGGCGGCGCTGCGCGGCCTGGCCGACGAAGGCGCGATCCCGCTCGCCAAGGTTGCCGAGGCCATCAAGAAATACGGCATCAATCCGGATAAAGCCAATCCGCAATACGCCTGAGGGGGGCCAACAACGATGAGCAACATCATAGAAATCAAGGTGCCGGATATCGGAGACGTGGCGGAGGTCGACGTTATCGAGGTGCTGGTGGCCGAGGGCGACACCATCGCCAAGGAACAGAGCCTGATCACCGTCGAATCCGACAAGGCTTCCATGGAAATTCCGTCCACCGCGGCCGGTGTCGTCAAGAGCCTGAAGGTTGGCTTGGGCGACAAGGTGAGCGAAGGCACGGTCATTCTCGAACTGGCCGCCAGTGGCGCCGCCGAGCCGGCCTCCGGTGGCGGCAAGTCCGAAGCGGCGCAGGCCCCGGCCGCCGAGGCTCCCCGGGCGGAAGCCGAGCCCGCCAAGGGCGGCTCCCCGGCCAAGGCCGTTGCCGCTCCCGCGGCAGCGGCAGCACAGCGTGTCGCGGTGGCGGTTCCCGATATCGGTGATGCCACCGACGTCGAAGTGATCGAAGTCATGGTGGCCGAAGGCGACCGTGTCGAGGCCGAGCAGAGCCTGATCACCGTGGAATCCGACAAGGCTTCCATGGAAGTACCGTCGTCGCACGCCGGCGTGGTCAAGGAAGTCCGCGTCAAGCTGGGCGACAAGGTCAACCAGGGCAGCGAGATCGTCATTCTCGAAGTGTCCGAAGGCGCGGCGGGCGGCGAAGCGTCCGCCGGCGCCGAAGCGCCGGCCGCCGATGTGGCGCCGGCATCCATGGAAGGGCTGCACGAGCCCGACGTCGCTCCCGAAGCCGGCACGGTGGCGGCCACGCCGGCGGCGGTGACGACCACGGCGCCCGCGGCGGGCAACGGGGGCGGCGGCCGGCTCGCCTCGGCTCCGCCGGAACGGCATTCCCCCACCAAGGCCTTCGCCAGTGCCGACGTTCCCATGCGCAATCTGCCCCACGCCTCGCCGTCGGTGCGCAAGTTCGCTCGCGAACTGGGCGTGGAACTGGACAATGTGACGGGTTCCGGCATCAAGAACCGCATCACGCATGAAGATGTCCGCGCCTATGTGAAGCAGGCCCTGGCCCAGGGGCCGGCCGCCGCGGCGGCGCCGGCGGGTGGCGCCTCGGGCGGGCGCACCGAGGGCGGCCTCAGCGTGCTGCCCTGGCCCAAGGTCGATTTTTCCAAGTTCGGCGAAGTCGAGCAGCGCCCGCTGTCGCGCATCAGGAAGATTTCCGGCGCCAACCTGCACCGCAACTGGGTGATGATCCCGCACGTCACCAACAACGACGTGGCGGACATCACCGGTCTGGAAGCGTTCAGGCAACAGCTGAACAAAGAGCAGGAAAAATCCGGATCCGGCGTCAAGGTGACCATGCTGGCCTTCCTGATCAAGGCGGTGGTCGCGGCGCTCAAGAAGTATCCCGAGTTCAACGCCTCGCTCGACGGCGATACGCTGGTGCTCAAGAAGTACTTCAACATCGGCTTTGCGGCGGACACGCCCAATGGCCTGGTCGTGCCCGTGGTGCACGGCGCAGACAGCAAGGGCATACTTGAAATCGCCCGGGAAACCGCCGATCTCGCCAAGCTGGCCCGCGACGGCAAGCTGGGCCCGGCGCAGATGCAGGGCGGCTGCTTCTCGATTTCGTCGCTGGGCGGCATCGGCGGCACGCACTTCACACCCATCATCAACGCGCCCGAGGTCGCCATCCTGGGCGTCTCGCGTTCGGCGATGCAGCCGGTATGGGACGGCAAGGCTTTCGAGCCGCGCCTGATGATGCCGATATCGCTGTCCTTCGACCACCGTGTCATCGATGGCGCCGCGGCGGCCCGCTTCAATGTCTACCTGGCTTCTCTGCTGGCAGACTTCCGCCGCATCGTCCTGTAGGAGCCGCGCATGAGTGTTCAGATCACCGTACCCGACATCGGCGATTTTGCCGATGTGGAAGTCATCGAGCTGCTGGTGTCCGAGGGCGACCTCATCGAAGTCGAGCAGGGCATCGTGACCGTCGAATCCGACAAGGCCTCCATGGAGCTTCCCGCCGACCGGGCCGGCAAGGTGCTGCGCCTGCTGGTCAAGGTGGGCGACAAGGTCAGCAAGGGCGCCGCGCTGGTCGAGATCGAAGTCGCCGATCAAGGTGGCGCCGATGCCGGAAAGCCGGCGGCCGCGGCCCCCGCCGCCACGTCCGAAAAACCGGCCCCCGCGAGCGGCCAGGCCCGGGCCGAAGCGCCTGCAAAGGGTGCGGGGCAGGGCGCCGCCGCGCCGGCGTCCAGCTATTCCGGCCAGGCCGACCTGCAATGCGACGTCCTGGTGCTGGGCGCGGGGCCCGGCGGTTATTCCGCCGCCTTTCGCGCCGCAGACCTGGGCCTCAAGGTCGTACTGGTCGAACGCTATCCCACTCTGGGCGGCGTCTGCCTGAACGTGGGGTGCATTCCGTCCAAGGCGCTGCTGCACAGCGTGGCCGTGCTCGACGAAGCCCGCAGCCTGGCCGAGCACGGCATTTCCTTCGGCGAACCCACCATCGACCTGGACAAGCTGCGCGCCTATAAAGACGGTGTGATCGGCAAGCTCACCGGCGGCCTGGCCGGCATGGCCAAGGCGCGCAAAGTGGAAGTCGCGCAGGGCAGGGGCGCCTTTCTCGATCCCCATCACCTGCAGGTGGAGGGCGATTCCGGCAAGCGCGTGGTGAAATTCGCCTCGGCCATCATCGCCGCCGGCAGCGAATCCGTGAAACTGCCTTTCCTGCCCGACGACGAACGCATCGTCGATTCCACCGGCGCACTCAAGCTCAAGTCGGTGCCGGAGCGCATGCTCATCGTGGGCGGCGGCATCATCGGCCTGGAAATGGGCACGGTGTATTCATCCCTGGGAGCGCGCCTCGATGTCGTCGAGATGCTGCCGGGGCTCATGCCGGGCGCCGACCGCGATCTGGTCAAGGTATGGGAAAAAATGAACGCGCGGCGCTTCGACCGCGTAATGTTGGAAACCCGCACGGTTTCCGCCGAAGCCCGTGACGACGGCATCTGGGTAAGCTTCGAAGGCAAGAACGCGCCCGAGGGCCCGCAACGCTACGACCTGGTATTGCAGGCCGTGGGGCGCCGCCCCAATGGGACGGCCATCGGGGCGGAGGCCGCCGGCGTGCGGGTGGACGAGCGCGGCTTTATCGCGGTGGACCGCCAGATGCGCAGCAATGTGGCTCATATCTACGCCATCGGCGACATCGTCGGCCAGCCCATGCTGGCGCACAAGGCCGTGCATGAAGGCCATGTCGCCGCCGAAGCCATTGCCGGGCAGAAGAGCTTCTTCGATGCCCGGGTGATTCCGTCCGTCGCCTACACCGATCCGGAAATCGCCTGGGTGGGCCTTACCGAAGAAGAGGCCCGCAAGCAGGGCATCAAGTTCGACAAGGGCGTGTTCCCCTGGGCCGCGTCGGGGCGCGCCATCGCCAACGGGCGCGACGAAGGCTTCACCAAGCTGCTGTTCGACGCCGACACCGGCCGCATCCTGGGCGGCGGCATCGTCGGCACCCATGCGGGCGATCTCATCAGCGAAGTGGCGCTGGCCATCGAGATGGGAGCCGACGCGGTGGATATCGGCAAGACCATCCATCCCCACCCCACGCTGGGGGAATCCATCGGCATGGCCGCCGAAGTCGCCAAAGGCAGCTGCACCGACCTGCCGCCGCAACGCAAGAAGTAAAAGTCGCCGGGCCGGCCCGCGCGGGCCCGTGCAGGAAAAACGCCGCAAGCGCGCCCTGGCCCTTGCGGCGTTTTTCTTTGATCCGGTGCCGGCCATCCGCTTCCCTTACAATGGCTGCCTCGGCATCAAGCATCGTTCTCATCATCATGTCCACCCCTGCACCCACTCCCACCGCGCCGCTTCCAGATTGGCTTTCCTACCTCGAAACCCTGCACCCCACCGCCATTGACATGGGCCTGGCCCGGATCACGGAAGTGGCCGGGCGGCTGGGTCTGACGCTGCCTTGCGTGCGCATCGCGGTGGGCGGCACCAATGGCAAGGGTTCCACCTGCGCCATGCTGGAAGCCATCTACCTGGCCGCGGGCTACAGGGTGGGCACTTATACCTCGCCGCATCTGATCGCCTACAACGAGCGCATCCGCCTGGATGGCGAGCCGGCGGCCGACGCCGACATCGTCGAGCAGTTCGCCCGCATCGACGCGGCCCGGGGCGACATCACGCTCAGCTATTTCGAATTTTCCACCCTGGCGGCCATGCTGCTGTTCGAAGCCCGCGGGGTCGATGTCGCCATACTGGAGATCGGCCTGGGGGGGCGCCTGGACGCGGTCAACATGATGGACGCGGATTGTTCCATCATCACCAGCGTGGATCTGGATCACATGCAGTACCTGGGCAACGACCGCGAGCAGATCGGCTGGGAAAAAGCCCACATTTTCCGGCGGGGCCGGCCGGCGATCTGCAGCGACCCGATGCCGCCGCAACGGCTGATCGACCATGCCGCCGGCATTGGCGCCGACCTCTGGCTGTTCGGGCGCGACTTCAACTACTCGGGCGACCGGCTGCAGTGGTCCTACGGCGGGCGCGCGCAGCGGCGCAGCAGCCTGGCTTATCCGGCGCTGCGCGGCGCCAATCAACTGCTGAATGCCTCGGCGGCGCTGGCCGCCATCGAGGCCTTGCGCAGCAGCCTGGCCGTCCCCCAGCAGGCGGTTCGCATCGGCCTTTCGCAGGTGTCGTTGCCGGGGCGCATGCAGATACTGCCCGGGCTGCCTTCCATCGTGCTGGATGTCGCGCACAATCCTCATGCGGCCGCCGCCCTGGGCCAGAGCCTGGATGCCATGCAGTCTTTTCCCGCCACGCATGCGGTGCTGGGCATGTATGCCGACAAGGACGTCGAAGGCGTGGTCCGGCGCATGGCCTCGCGGGTGAGCCACTGGCATTGCGCCAGCCTGGCGGGCGAGCGCGGCCTGCCGGCTGAAAAACTGGCCGAAGTGGTGCGCAAGGTGCTCGCTGAACGCGGCGCGGCGGCGTCCGGCGGCGTGGGCGCGGATGCGCGCTCGGGTTCGGCGCCCATCGTGCTGCCGGCCACGGGGCAGGGGCCGGCTTCATCTCCGGCGCCGGGCGTGAGGGCCGCCCCGCGCCCCGCGCAAGCCGGGCGCGAGCTGCAGGTAAGCTGCTGGCCCGACCCTGTGACGGCGTTTCGCGAGGCGCGGAAGCTGGCCAGCGACAATGATAGAATCGTAGTGTTTGGCTCGTTTTCCACAGTGGGCCCCGTGTTGGATGATCTGGGGCGGAAAACAGTCTAGCCCGGGCGTAAGCCCGGTTGGTTCACTTACACGCAGATAGGTCATAAGCGTCCATGGGATTGTTTTCGCGCAATGAGCCATCCGCCAGCACGGGTCGGCGCAGCGCCGCAAGAACCGGTGTTTCCAGTGAAGCCCAGGCGGCCGAACTGCGCATCCGTGCACGTCGCCGCCTGATCGGCGCGCTGGTGCTCGTGCTGACTGCCATCATTTTCGTCCCCATGCTGTTCGATTCGCCGCCCGAAGAAGAACTGGCGTCGCCGGTCGTGCTGCCCGAACCGATGCCGGCCATGCCTTCCGAACCGCAGGTCGCCCTGGCCCCCGAGCCCGTGGCGCCGTTGCCGTCCGACAGCGGCGCGATCGAGACGCCGGCCGTGCCGGCGGAACCCGACACTCCGGCCACGGTGGCTGATTCTTCCATCGCGGCCGCGCCGGAACCGCCGCCGCAGAAACCGCCGGCCAAACCTGAAAGCCCGCCCGAGGCGGCCAAGCCACCAGCCAAGCCGCCCGCGCCCGCGGCGAATCAGCGCACCGACGATGGTTCGGTGGCACTGGCGCTGCTCGAAGGCCGCCAGCCGCCCAAGCCGGCGGCCAGCGCTCCCGCGGCGTCCTCCGGCAGCGTGGTGCTTCAGGTCGCCGCCTATACGACGGAATCCGATGCCCAGTCGCGGCGCGAGAAGCTGGTCGCCGCGGGCGTCACCAATGCCTATGTCGAGAATGCGGTCGCCAACGGCAAGACCGCCTATCGCCTCAGGGTCGGCCCTTTCCCCACTCGCGAAGCGGCCGAGGCCGCGCAGGCGCGCCTGCGCCAGCTCGGCTACAACAACGGCCTGATTTTCACTAAGTGACCGGGTTCGACTACATCGTGCTGGTCATTCTTGGCGTTTCCGCCATACTCGGCATGGTGCGCGGGCTCGTCAAGGAAGTGCTTTCGCTACTTGCCTTCGCCGTGGCGGTGGCCGCCGCCGTGTGGTGGGGCACCGCCGCTTCCGCCGCGCTCTCGGGCTTCATCGCCAACGCCTTTCTGCGCACCGCCGTCGGCTATGGCGGCGTATTCGTCATTGTGCTGCTGCTGGTCGGCTTGCTGAACTTGACCCTGGCGGGGCTGATCGAACGCACGGGGCTGACGCCGGCCGATCACGGCCTGGGGGCTGCTTTCGGTCTGGCGCGCGGGGCCCTGATCGTCTTCGTCCTGGTCGCGCTGGCCGGGCATACCGAACTGCCCCAAGAATCCTGGTGGCGCGAAGCCAGGCTCTCCGGCGCCGTCGTCGCGGCCGTGCAGCAATCCAGGGCGATACTGCCGCCGGCGCTGTCGTCCTGGCTGCCTTACTGATATCCCGGAATATAATTTGTCTCGCCTGACCCCGTCGCCTTGTGGCCGCATGCCGCTCGAACGAGGTTCGCGCCGTAAACAACGAGGCTTGCGCATAGGCGCGTGGTCAATACAGGAACATTGAAATGTGTGGAATCGTGGGGGTTGCGGCAACCAGCCCCGTCAATCAGCTGGTCTATGACAGTCTGCTGCTGCTCCAGCACCGGGGGCAGGACGCCGCCGGAATCTCTACGTCGCATGACCAATTCTTCAGTATGTACAAGTCGCATGGGCTTGTGCGCGACGTCTTCCGGACACGCAACATGCGATCGCTGCCGGGCAATTCCGGCCTGGGGCAGGTGCGCTATCCGACGGCGGGCTCCAGCGACAATGTCGATGAGGCCCAGCCTTTCTATGTGAACGCGCCGTTCGGCATCATGTTCGTCCATAACGGCAATCTGACCAACTGGCGCGAACTGCGCGAAGAATTGTTCAGCATCGACAGGCGGCACATCAATACCAACTCCGATTCCGAAGTGCTGCTGAATGTCTTTGCCCATGAGCTGCAGCAGGCTTCCGATGGCCGTTCCCTGGACGACGAGGCCGTGTTCCGCGCGGTGGCGGCGGTGCATGCGCGCTGCCGCGGCGCCTATGCCGTCATTGCCCAGATCGCGAATTTCGGCATGGTCGCCTTCAGGGATCCGCACGGCATCCGGCCGCTGTGCATGGGCAGCCTGGAAACCGCGCAGGGCACCGAATGGATGATCGCGTCGGAGTCGGTTGCCTTGACCGGCTGCGGTTTCAGCCGCCTGCGCGACATCGAGCCTGGCGAGGCGGTGATCATCGACATCGACCGCAATATGCGCAGCCGGCAGTGCGCCGAAAAACCGGTACTGACGCCTTGCGTGTTCGAGTATGTGTATTTCGCGAGGCCTGACAGCTTCATGGACGGCGTCTCGGTCTACGATGCCCGCCTGAACATGGGTGAATACCTGGGCGACAACGTGGCCCGCTCGCTGCGGCTGGGTGAAATCGACGTCGTCATGCCGATTCCCGATTCGGCCCGGCCCTCGGCCATGCAGCTGGCTTCCAGGCTGGATCTGACCTACCGCGAAGGCTTCATCAAGAACCGCTACGTGGGCCGCACCTTCATCATGCCGGGGCAGGCGGTGCGCAAGAAGTCGGTGCGCCAGAAACTCAGCGCCATCGACATGGAATTCCGCGGCAAGAATGTCCTGCTGGTGGACGATTCCATCGTGCGCGGCACGACCAGCCGCGAGATCGCGGAAATGGCGCGCGCCGCGGGCGCGAACAAGGTGTTCTTCGCCTCCGCGGCGCCGGCTGTGCGCTATCCCAACGTCTATGGCATCGACATGCCCACGCAGGCGGAACTCATCGCCCATGGGCGGGATACGGACGAGATCGCCCGCGAGATCGGCGCCAACGGGCTGGTCTATCAGAACCTGGGGGATCTCGAACAGTCCATCAGGGACCTGAATCCGGCCATGAGCCAGTTCGAGTCCTCGTGCTTCAGCGGCTGCTATGTGACCGGCGACGTCGACGACGCCTACCTGGATCACTTGCAGCGCACCCGCGGCCAGCGTGCGCCGGCGGGTGCCATGTCGCCCAACGGCAACGACGACTGAGCGCGCGGGGGCGGGGAGCCTCCTTTTAGCGTCAACAGGCCCTAGCCCGCGCCTTCCGCCGCGGCCCGCGTCCGCCTGCCGGCCTGCACCTGCTGCACCAGCACCTTTTCGGCTTCCACCGCGAAGAACAGCACCAGCGCGGCGGCGATGGTCAGCAGCCATTCGCCCCCCGAAAGCGGCGCGGAACCGAAGATGGTGTGCATCGGGCCCCAATATATGAAGAGGAACTGGAAGACTATGGCCAGCGCCATGGTCAGCAGCGCAATGGGGTTGCCGAACAGGCCTTCCCGGTCGAGCACGCTCTGCCGGAGGCGGCGGCTGTTGAGCAGGTAGACCACTTCGCACAGCACGATGGTATTGACCGCCATGGTGCGCGCCACTTCGAGGCTGGCGCCGCTGTTCAGCTTGTACAGGAAGAGGATCACCGCCCCGAGCATCATCAGCAGCGAAACGAAAGTCAGGCGCCAGATGAAGAACGCGGTGAACAGAGGCTCTTCGGGCGGGCGCGGCGCCCGCCGCATGATGTCGTCCTCGGGTGCATCGAAGGCCAGCGCAATGCCGAGCGTGCTGGCCGTGACCATATTGATCCATAGCACCTGGGCCGGGGTGAGCGGCAGGGTGAACCCCAGCAGCAGGGCGGCGATCACCACCAGCGCTTCTCCGCCGTTGGTGGGCAGCATGAAGAGAATGAATTTGCGCAGGTTGTCGTAGACGGCGCGGCCCTCGCGCACGGCGGCGGCGATGGTGGCGAAATTATCGTCGGCCAGCAGCATGTCCGAGGCTTCGCGCGCCGCGTCCGTTCCCTTCAGCCCCATCGCCACACCGACGTCAGCCCGCTTGAGCGCCGGCGCGTCGTTGACGCCGTCGCCGGTCATGGCGACGATGTTGCCGCTTTTCTGCAGCGCCTGCACCAGCCGCAGCTTGTGTTCAGGGCTGGCCCTGGCGAAGATGTCGACTTCGGAGGCCACCCGCTGCAGGGCTTCGTCGTCCAGCAGCGAGATCTCGGCGCCGGTCACGGCCGGCCTGCCGACACCTATGCCCAGTTGGGCGCCCACGGCGCGGGCGGTGTCGGCGTGGTCGCCGGTGATCATTTTGACCCGTATGCCGGCGGTATGGCATTGATCCACCGCCGAGATCGCCTCGGCCCGTGGCGGGTCGATGATGCCGGCCAGTGCCAGCATCACGAATCCGCCTTCCATGTCGGCCGGCGACAGCAGCCCGTTGCGGGGGCTGGCGTGCCTGCGGGCCAGGGCCAGCAGCCGCAGGCCGCGCGCCGCGATGTCGTTGGCCATGCGGCGCCAGTAGTCCACATCCACTTCGCGCAGCCCGTCGCCGCCCAGTTGCCACTGGCACATGGACAATATCCGTTCCGGCGCCCCCTTCACCAGGATCCAGTCCTGCCCCCCGGTGTCGCGGTGATGCGTGGCCATGTAGCGGTTCTCGGACTCGAAGGGGATGGAATCCAGGCGCGGCCATTCCCGCCCGAGCTGGGCGGGATCCATGCCGGCCTTGCCGCCGAGCACGAGCAGGGCACCCTCGGTGGGGTCGCCGACGATGTGCCAGGCGTCGTCGCGGTATACCAGCGAGCTGTCGTTGCACAGCATGCCGGTCTGTAACGCCGCGAGCAGATCTTCGCGTGCGGTTGCGCCGCCCCGGCCATCATCCGCCTCGATGCTTCCTTCGGGAGCGTAGCCCACGCCGCTTGCCCGGTAGCCGCCCGCGGCCGTGACCATGAGCTGGACCGTCATTTCATTGCGCGTCAGCGTGCCGGTCTTGTCGGAGCAGATGACCGTCACCGAACCCAGGGTTTCCACCGCAGGCAGGCGCCGGATGATGGCGCGGTGGCGGGCCATGCGCTGCACGCCCAGTGCCAGGATGATGGTCATGATGGCGGGCAGGCCTTCCGGTATGGCCGACGCCACCAGGGCGACCACCATCAGGAACATGTCCGTGAGCGGGTAGCCGCGCAGCGCGACGCCGAAAGCGAAGGTGGCGGCGGCGATGCAGAGAATGACGATGGCCAGCCGGAAGGAAAAGCCGTTGATCTTGCGCATCAGGGGGGTGCTGACGCTTTCCACGCCGCTGATCAGCCGGGTGATGCGCCCGATCTCGGTCTTCAGCCCCGTGGCGACCACGATGCCGACGCCCTGTCCGCTGACCACGAGGGTGCCGGAATAGGCCATGTTCTGGCGGTCGCCCAATGCCGCGTCGGCCGCAACGGTATCGATGGATTTTTCCACCGCCAGCGATTCGCCGGTGAGCGAGGCTTCGTCCACGCGCAGTTCCCGCGCGTGGACCAGCCGCAGATCGGCGGGCACGCGGTCGCCCGAGGCCACGACGACCCGGTCGCCGGGCACGAGAGATGCCGCGTCGATGATCTGCCGCTGGCCGTTGCGTATCGCCATGGCGTGCGGCGCCAGCATGCCGCGGATGGCGGACAGGGCGTCCTCGGCCTTGCCTTCCTGTACGAATCCGATCAAGGCATTGATGAGGACCGCCGCCCACAGCACGCCGGCGTCTATCCATTCACCCAGCAGCAGGGTGATGAGCCCGGCCGCCATCATGAGATACAGGAGGAGATTGTGGAACTGGTGCAGGAACCGGAGCAGGGGATGGCGCGGTTTGGCGGCCGCCAGCGCGTTGCGCCCGTATGTTTCGAGCCGGATGGCGGCTTCATCCGCCGACAGGCCGTTTTCAGGGGAGGAGAGTTCCCGTGCCACCGCATCGCGGGTCTGAGTATGCCATCCGGCGTCCGTTGAGAGGCTGGGGCTTGTAACCGGTTTGTCGTCAGCTTTCATGTAACATATTGTGTTGGCCTTGGAAGAACTCATGAATCAGTCTCTACGTTATCAAAACTTGATCGAATCCGCCCGGAAAACTTCCCCGCGCTGCTGCGCCGTTGCGCATCCCTGCGATTCGAGCTCGCTGGGTTCCGCCGTGGAAGCGGCCCGGTTGGGACTGTTCCGTCCGGTGCTGGTCGGCCCGCAGGCGCGCATCCGGAAAGTGGCGCAGGACAACGGTCTGGACATTTCCGGGCTGGAGCTCGTGGATACGCCCCACAGCCATGCTTCCGCCGACCGGGCCGTGGAATGCGTCCAGAGCGGGCAGGCATCGCTGCTCATGAAGGGCAGCCTGCACACCGACGAGCTCATGCACGCGATACTGACGCATAACGGGGGCCTGCGTACCGAGCGGCGCATCAGCCATGTGTTCATCATGGATGTGCCCAGCTATGGCGAGCTGCTCTTCATCACCGATGCCGCCGTGAACATCTTCCCCGATCTGGAAACCAAGGCCGACATCGTGCAGAACGCCATCGACCTGCATCACGGCCTGGGGCTGGGCACACCGCGCGTGGCCATTCTGTCGGCGGTCGAGCAGGTGAGCGGCAAGATCCCCAGCACCATAGAAGCCGCCGCGCTGTGCAAGATGGCGCAGCGCGGCCAGATCCGGGGCGGGCTGCTCGACGGCCCGCTGGCACTGGACAACGCCATCAGCCTGGAAGCCGCACGCATCAAGGAAATCGAGTCCGACGTGGCGGGGCGGGCGCAGATTCTCATGGTGCCCGACATGGAGGCCGGCAATATGCTGGCCAAGAACCTGACTTTCCTGGCCGGCGCTTCGGCCGCCGGCATCGTGCTCGGCGCCAGGGTGCCTGTCATCCTCACCAGCCGCGCCGACAGCGGCAGCACCAAGCTGGCGTCCTGCGCCGTCGCCTCCCTTTATGCGGATCACCTCGCCGGCCGGCAGGCGGCGCTCACTGGCGGGGACTCCTGCGATGAATGATGTCATCCTCGTCGTCAACGCGGGCAGCTCCAGCCTCAAGTTCCAGGTCCACGAAATCACCGGCGTGAACGACCTGTCATTCATGCTGGGCGGCCAGGTTTCGGGCATCGGCGGCGGGCGGCCGTCCTTCCGTGTGAAGGACGGCCAGGGCGCCGTTCTCGACGACCGCGCGTACGAGCCCGGCCAGGTGCCTGATCTGAGCGCCGCCCAGGACATCATGGCCTCGTGGCTGCAGCAGCGGATACCGGCGCCTCCGGCCGCGGTGGGGCACCGCATCGTGCATGGCGGCCAGCGCATGACGCGCAGCGTGCTGGTGTCGCAAGACATTCTCGAATACCTGGACAGCCTGGTGCCGCTGGCGCCCCTGCATCAGCACAACAATCTGGCGCCTGTGCATGTGATTTTCGAGCATTGGCCCGAAATCCGGCAGGTCGCATGCTTCGACACGGCCTTCCACCGAACCCAGGACAAGGTCGTCGAACGCTTTGCCCTGCCGCAGGAATTCTACGACCAGGGCGTCAGGCGCTACGGTTTCCATGGGCTGTCCTATCAGTACATCGCCGGGCGCCTGGCCGAAATCCTGCCCGAGGTCGCGCGCGGCCGGGTCATCGCCGCCCATCTCGGGTCGGGCGCGTCCGCCTGCGCCTTGGTGAATGGCGTCAGCCGGGAAACCACCATGGGCTTCACCGCGCTGGACGGCCTGCCCATGGGCACCCGGCCCGGCCGCCTGGATGCCGGCGTGGTATTGTGGATGCTGGAACAGGGCATGGGTCACGACGAGATCCAGGATCTGCTCTACAACCGGTCGGGCATGAAGGGCCTTTCAGGCATCAGCAACGACATGCGCACGCTACTTGCCAGCGAAGAAACCTCGGCCCGTCTGGCCGTCGATTACTTCAATTATCGCGTCGCTGAAAGCATTGCGGGCCTGTGCGTGGCGGCCGAAGGGCTGGATGCGCTGGTCTTCACGGCCGGCGTCGGGGAAAATTCCCCCGAAATCCGTGCGGGCATCTGCCGCCGTCTGGAATGGCTGGGCGTACGGCTCGACGAGACCGCCAATTCGGGCAACCAGCTCCGGATCTCCGCGCCGGACAGCCGCATCGGCGTCTATGTGGTGCCGACGAATGAAGAGCTGGTCATCGCCCGCCAGACCAGCGACGTGATTCATGGCATGCTCTGATTCCCGCATACGGGCATGCCGAGTCCCTCAGGAGGAAAGCCATGCCCCATGTCCATCGTCCGGAATCTTCACCGCTGCTGTCCCTGCCAGCCTACCGGCGCTGGTCGGAAGGCTATGGCGTCGTTGCGCATCAGGCGCGCAGCAATGAACGGGTAGTGGCATTGGCGGCCCGCCTGGTCGGGCAGGGCCGCGTACCCGATGCCGCTTTCGTGTTCGATGTGCTGGCGGCGGCCGACCGTCTGGCCAATGCCGCCATGTGGCTGGTGGCGCACATGACCTATGCCTGGCGCGTGCGTCTGGACGGCGCGCCGCTGCGGGCCGAAGACTTCAAGGCATCGCCACAGGGCCATACCGGCGGTTCGCTCAATATGGTGCCGGCCTATGTCGGCTACCTGGCCGCCAATGCGCTCACGGGCAATACCCGGGGCTGGCTGATGGGCCAGGGCCATTGCGTGGCGGCGATCGAAGCGGTGAACGTGCTGATCGGCAATGTGTCGCCCGGCCAGCAGGGCCGCTATACGGCCACCGACGAAGGGCTGACGCGGCTGGTCCAGGATTTCTATTCCTACGCGATCACGCCGGAAGGCCTGCCCGGCGTGCCGCTGGGCAGCCATGTGAACGTGCACACGGCCGGCGGCATTCTTGAAGGGGGCTATCTCGGCTTTGCCGAAGTGCAGTATGTACACATGCCGCTGCCGGGCGAGAGCCTGGCGGTGTTCCTGAGCGACGGCGCCTTCGAAGAGCAGCGCGGCGGCGACTGGGCGCCACGCTGGTGGCGGCCTTCCGACAGCGGCTACGTCATGCCGGTAATGATCCTCAATGGCCGGCGCATCGATCAGCGCACCAACATCGTGCAGGAGGGCGGGGCGGACTGGCTCATGCGGCATCTGAGCCTCAACGGCTTCGACCCCTTCGAAATCGACGGCCACGACCCCGCCGCGCACACCTGGGCGCTGCTCGAAATGGAAGACACCCTGGCCGCCTATGCCGACCAGGAACGCCAGGGGAAGCTCAGCTACCCTCTGAGGCTGCCGCACGCCATTGCCACCTGCGTGAAAGGCTACGGTTTTCCGGGAGCCGGAACCAACCATGCCCACAATCTTCCGCTAGAGGAAAACCCGGCCGTCGACGAGGACGCCCGCCGAGAATTCAATCGCGGCGCGGCGCGGCTGTTCGTCGACGTGGACACGCTGGACGCGGCGCGCGCCCATTTCAAGCTGCACCGGGCACAGTCGCGGCCACTGGAGCGCGACCATCCGCTCGTGCGCCGCAAGGTGGACATTCCCGTCTTTCCCGATGCGCCGCGCTACGGTGAAGACGAAGAGGTGTCGCCCATGCGCGCCATCGACGATGGCTTCGTCGACCTGGTGGGAGCCAATCCGGCCCTGCGCGTGCGCGTGGGCAATCCGGACGAACTGCAGAGCAATCGCATGGTGCGCACGCTGGCCCTGCTCAAGCACCGGGTGGACCGCCCCGAGCCCGGCGGCCTGGAAGCGGTCGACGGCGCCGTGATCACGGCGCTGAACGAGGAAGCGGTCATCGGCGCCGTGCTGGGCAACAAGGCGGGGCTCAATATCGGGGTGAGCTACGAAGCCTTTGCCGTGAAGATGCTGGGCGCCCTGCGCCAGGACATTCTCTTCGCGCGCCACCAGCGCGAGGCCGGCGCGCCGCCGGGCTGGCTGGGCGTGGCGCTGGTGCTCACCTCGCATACCTGGGAAAACGGCAAGAACGAACAATCGCATCAGGATCCCACTCTCTGCGAAGCGCTGCTTGGCGAAATGTCCGACACCGCGCGCGTGCTGTTCCCGGTGGATGCGGCCACCGCCGTGGCGGCCCTGCATTCCATCTATGCCAGCCAGGGGGTGATCGGCACGCTGGTCGTACCCAAGCAGGACATGCCGCAATGCTTCACACCGGACCAGGCGCGGGCAGCCACGCGGGCCGGCTTCGTCGCCCTGGGGCCGCTGTCGGCGCAGACCCGCATCCAGTTGCTGGCCGTCGGCGCTTATCAGCTGCGGGAAGCACGGCGGGCTGCGCAAGTGCTTGAGCGCCACGGATGCCCGGCGCAGGTCGTGGCGGTGCTCGAACCCGGCCGGCTGCGCAGCCCCCGCGATCGTATCGAAGCGGGTTTCGCAGCTTCCGACGATGCCGTGGCGGCGGCCTTTCCCGCGGGCATGCCGCGCGTGCTGCTGTCGCACAGCCGTCCCGAGCCCATGGCGGGCGTTTTGCGGCGCATTGACGTCGGCCCGCAACGCATGGTGGCCGCGGGCTATATCAATCGTGGCGGGACCTTCGATGTCGAGGGTATGCTGTTCGCCAATCATTGCACCTGGGCGCATGTGGTGCGCCATGCGGCGGCGCTGCTGGGCGAGGATCCATCGCTCTTTCTGTCCGCCGAGGTGGTTTCGTCCCTGGAAGGCCGCGAGGGCCCGGGGGTTCTTTATCAGCAAGGGGGGTCATGAGCCGGAACCAAGCTTTCAGTCTGTCATTCCTGGGCGCCGCCGGAACGGTCACGGGTTCACGTACATTGTTGCAGGCGGGCGGGCACAGGGTGCTTGTCGATTGCGGCATGTTCCAGGGGCTCAAGAACCTTCGCCAGCGGAACTGGGCGCCGTTTCCCGTCGACCCGGCGGGCATCGACGCGGTGATCCTGACCCACGCCCATCTGGACCATTCCGGCTATCTGCCCCCGCTGGCGCGCCTGGGATACAGGGGGCCGGTCTATGCCACGTCGGCAACGGCCGATCTGGCGCGCATCCTGCTGCTGGACAGCGCGGGCATCCAGGAAGCCGACGCCGAATTCCTCAACCGCCACAACCTCACTTCGCACAAGCCGGCCCTGCCCCTGTACACGGTGAGCGACGCCGAGCAGGCCCTGAAGCTGTTCAGAAAAGTGGAGTTCGACGACTGGCTCGACGTTCTTCCGGGGCTGAGCGTGCGCTGGCGCAACGCCGGCCACATTCTGGGCGCATCCATCGTCGAGATCGACCACGCCGGACGGCGCATCGTCTTTTCCGGCGATCTCGGCCGCTACGATGACGCCATCATGGCCGACCCGGACACCATCGAGCGGGCCGATTACCTGGTGCTGGAATCCACCTACGGCGACCGCTCGCACAGCGACGCCGATCCGCTCGAAGTCCTGCACTCGCTCATCATGCGCACGGTCCAGCGGGGCGGCACCGTGGTGATCCCCGCCTTCGCCGTCGGAAGGGTGCAGCTGCTGCTGTGGTATCTGTATCGCCTGCGGGGCAGCGGGCGGCTGCCCGCCAGCGTGCCACTCTATGTCGACAGCCCCATGTCCGTGAATGCGACCGAACTCTATCGGCGCAACACACGCCTGCTGCGCCATGATTATTCCGAACTGCAGGCCGCTTTCCAGATGCCGCGCTACGTGCGCGATGTCCAGGAATCCAAGTCGCTGGACGTCTCGCCCATGCCCAAGATCATCGTGTCGGCCAGCGGCATGGCCACCGGCGGGCGGGTGCTGCATCACTTGAAGCACTACGCGCCCGATCCGCGTTCGACCATACTCTTCGCGGGCTACCAGGCGGCCGGCACGCGCGGGGCCACCATGGTGAACGGCGCGGCCAAAGTGAAGATACACGGCGAATACGTGCCGATACGCGCCGAAGTGCAGAATCTGTCCATGCTGTCGGCCCATGCCGACGCCGACGAGATCATGCGCTGGCTGCGCGGCTTCGAGACCGCGCCCAGCCAGTGCTTCCTGAATCACGGCGAGCCGCAGGCGGCCGATACCCTGCGCCTGCGCATCAAGGACGAACTCGGCTGGAAGGCGCGGGCCGTCGAGCATCTAGAGGAATTTTCCCTGCAATGAAGGCGAGCCGGATCCGTCATGGCGATGAAAGCGTCATGGCGCCGCTGAACGCGCGGCGGCTGCGCATCCATGCCGTTCACGAAGCCGTGGTCTTCCTCCGGTCCGACAGCCCGGTGGGCCGCGCCGAGGGGCTGGGCACCCAGACGCGCGTCACCGTGCGTTCGGGAGCCCGCGAAATCATCGCCACCCTGTACCAGGTGGATGGGGAAGGCCTGGGGCTGAACGAGGCCGGGCTGTCGGAATCGGCCTGGCATCAGCTGGGGCTTCATGACGGCGATACGGTGTCCATCCGTCACCAGCGCCCGCTCGATTCCCATTCCGCATTGCGCCGCCGCATCTTCGGGCACCGCTTGGACGACACTTCGCTGGGCATGGTGATCGGTGACATCGCCGCGGGCCGCTATTCGGACGTGCACATCGGGTCCTTCCTCACCGCCTGTACCACGCTGCCGCTCGACCTCGATGAAACCTGCGGCCTGACGCGGGCCATGGTGGACACCGGCATCAGGCTGGACTGGCCGGCATCGATGGTGCTGGACAAGCATTGCGTGGGCGGCCTGCCCGGCAACCGCACCACGCCGCTGGTGGTGGCGATCGTCGCCGCCCATGGGCTGACCATACCCAAGACCTCATCGCGCGCCATCACTTCACCGGCGGGCACCGCCGACACCATGGAAACGCTCGCGCCCGTGAACCTGCCCATCGCCGACATCCGCAAGGTGGTCGAGCGCGAAGGGGGCTGCGTGGTCTGGGGCGGGTCCATGCAGCTGAGCCCCGCCGACGATGTGATGATACGTGTGCAGCGCAGTCTCGATCTGGAAAATGACGGCCAGATGGTGGCTTCCATATTGTCCAAGAAGGTCGCCGCCGGCGCGACCCATCTGGTGGTGGACATACCCGTGGGCCCGACCGCCAAGGTGCGCAGCGCGCCGGCCGCCGACCACTTGCAGGGCCTTCTGGAATCGGTCGCCGGGAGTTTCGGCATACGCGCGGTGATACTGCGGACGGATGGCCGCCAGCCCGTCGGGCGCGGGATCGGCCCGGCGCTTGAAGCGCGTGATCTGCTTTCCATACTGGGCAACCAGCGCCATGCGCCCGCCGACCTCAGGGAAAGATCGTGCCGCCTGGCGGGCATCCTTCTTGAAATGGGCGGCAAGGCCGCGGCCGGCGCGGGGTACGAGACGGCGCTGCGCACATTGGCCGACGGCCGGGCCTGGAAGAAGTTCGTCGCCATTTGCGAAGCGCAGGGCGGCATGACCGAGCCGCCGGTGGCACCGCTGCGGCAGGTCCTGCGCGCCCCTGAAGCCGGCCGGGTGTGCGGTATCGACAACCGCAGGCTGGCCCGGCTGGCCAAGCTGGCGGGCGCGCCCGAGAACGCTTCCGCCGGCATCGATATGCACGTGCGCCTGGATGACGCCGTCGAGGACGATCAGCCGCTGTGCACCATCCATGCCGAAAGCAAGGGCGAGCTGGAATATGCGCTCGCCTATGCCGAAGGCAACCCGGACATCATCGCCATCGACCCGCTTTGAATGGCGCCGGCCGCCGCTCAGCGGCGAGAGCGCTGGAAGGCGGCGACGAGGCCGAGCACCGCCGTCACGATGAACAGGGCCATGGCCCAGAGCACGTATTCCACACCGAGAAGTTCGATGCGCGCGTCCATGCAGCTGGCGAAGATGCCGAACAGCCATGGAATGCCGGCGTCCAGGCCGCTTTCCACCATGAAACGATCGGCGAAGGTCCGGTCGCAGGAGAACATCTCGGCCGCCACGGTATGCTGGTACCAACTGGCCAGCACACCGCCCGAGGCGATCAGCGCCGCGAGCAGCCCCGCCACGCGGGGCAGAGCCGTGCCGATGCGGCTGCTCAGCACGCCCGCCCAGCAGACGGCCGCGATCAGCAGGAAGAGCAGGCGCTGGAACACGCACCAGGCGCAGGGCGGCATGTCGAACACATGCTGGGATACGAGCGCGATGCCGACAGCGCCCACGCACAGCAGGGCGATGAGGTTGAGGATGCGTGCGGTAGCGGATTTCATGAATGTTGAATTTCCCGGGCCAGACTCATGATGAGGTCGTGAACGCCGTCCCAGACGATCTGGACGCCGAGACAGAGCAATAGAAAGGCAGACAGCCGCATGAGCACCGCGGTTCCGTTGGGCCCCAGCCGCCCGATCACTTCGGTGGCGAAACGCAGCACGAAATAGACGGCGATGCCGGCCACCGTCAGGCCGCCCAGCGAGCCGGCCAGTTTGACGATGGAACGCAGGGTGGTGTCATCCTGGACCGTGGCGCCCACGGTGATGGCCGCCGACAGGGAACCGGGGCCGGCGATCATGGGAAAAGTGAGCGGATAGAAGGCTTTGGAGCGGACGTTCTCGTAGGAATAGGTGCCGGCCATGTCCTGCGCATGGCGGGTGTCCGGGTCCGAAGCGTGGACCAGCTGCCAGGCCGTGGCGACGACCAGCAGCCCGCCGCCCACGCGTATGACGGGCAGCGAAATGCCGAAGAAGATGAGCACCATGTTGCCCGCAATGAGCGCGATGGACAGCATGATGACGATGTTGACCGAGACCTTGCGGGCCAGCCGGGCGCGGGCGTCATGGCTGGCGCCATGCGTCAGGGTCAGGTAGATGGGGGCCGCCGCCGGGGGATTGAGTATGGGCAGCAGCGTGGCCAGCGCAAACAGGAAGCTGCGGCTGAAATCGACTAGCATCAGACTGATCATGGGGTGTCCAGGGCGGCCAGAATATCCCGTTCGAACTGCAGTTGTACGCGGGGCTGTTCCAGTTTTTCGCCGCCAATGATGAAAATGTCTTCGACCCGGTCGCCGAGCGTCATGATCTTGGCCATTTTCAGGTCGACCTCGTGCCGCGCAAAGACTTGTGCCAGGCTGTGCAGCAGGCCCGGCCGGTCGGCGGCCGTGATCGAAAGCCGCCACGAGGCGCTGTGTTCATCCGGCTGCAGCTCGACGCCGGGAACGATGGGAAAAACCCGCGAGCGGCGCGAGCGCGAACGCCATGGGGCGGTTTCCGGAAGCGGCTGCGGGGCGGGCGGCCTGCGCAGGGCGTCGGCGAGTTCATGTTCGACCAGGCTCGCATGCGAACGGTAGTCCTTGTCGGTGTCGGGCAGCAGGACCACAAAGCTGTCCAGCGCCCAGCCGTGGTGGGTGGTGTGCACGCGGGCATCCTGGACACTGAAGCGGCTTTCGTCGAAATAGCGGCACAGGGTGACGAAAAGGTCTTCGCGGTCGGGGGTGTAGACCAGCACCTGCAACGCTTCGTTCTGCCCCAGTACCCGCGCCTTCACCACCGGTTCGGGGCTGTCCACGCAATGATAGAGATGGCGGGTGTGCCAGGCGATCTCGCCGGCCTCGTGCCGCAGGAAGTAGGCCACGTCCAGCTGCGACCAGAAGGCGTCCCGGCTTTCGTCGCGCAGCCCCAGGCGCCGGATCTCGTCGATGGCGTCCTGTTTGCGGCGGGCCAGCACGGTGCTCGTGTCGGGCTGGCTGCTGCCCAGCGCGGCCAGGCTCAGCCGGTACAGGTCTTCGAGCAGCTTGCCCTTCCAGGAGTTCCAGACTTTGGGGCTGGTGCCCCGGATGTCGGCCACGGTCAGCAGGTAGAGCGCCGTCAGGTGTCTTTCATCGCGGACCTGGGCGGTGAAACCGGCGATCACGGCCGGGTCGCTCAGGTCGCGCTTTTGCGCGACCTGGGACATGAGCAGGTGCTGCCGCACCAGAAAGTCGCACAGCTCGGCGTCGTCTCCGGTGATGCCGTGATCTTTGCAGAAACGCCGCACTTCCTGGGCGCCCAGTTCGGAATGATCGCCGCCGCGCCCCTTGGCGATGTCATGGAACAGCGCCGCCACATAGATCAGCCAATGATCCTCGAAATCGGCGATGAGCTGACTGGCCAGCGGGTATTCCTGGGCGTATTCGGGCATGGTGAAGCGGCGCAGGTTGCGGATCACCATCAGGGTGTGCTGGTCCACGGTGTAGGCGTGGAAGAGGTCGTGCTGCATCTGGCCGACGATGCGGCGGAAGACCGGCAGGTAGCGCGGCAGGATGTTCAGCATGGTCATGCGCCGCAAGGCGTGCACAATCCCGCGGGGCTGCTGCAGTATCTGGATGAACTGGTGGCGGTTGACCGGATTGCGGCGGAACTGGGCGTCGATGTGGCGCCGCGCATGCCAGAGCGCCCGCAGTGTCTGTGCCGTCATGCCCGTCAGCTCACTGCGTTCCTGCATGGTCAGGAAAGCGCGGAAGATGAGGGCGGGGTTGCGGTCGAAGCCATCGTCGCGGCGGATGGAGAGCCGGTTGCGGATGGCGGCGAAATCGTCGTCTATCGCCCGGAACTGATCCAGCGGCAGCGGAAAGAGGCGTTCCTCTATGGTCTGCAGCAGGATGGCGTTGAGCTGGCAGACGACCCTGGCCGCCCAATAGTAGCGCTGCATCAGCAGTTCGCTGGGGAGCCGGTTGCGGGTGCCCTCGAAGCCATAGGCTTCCGCCAGGGCGGGCTGCAGATCGAACAGCAGCCGGTCTTCCCGGCGGCCGGCCAGCAGGTGCAGTTCGATGCGCAGCCGCTTGAAGGCCAGTTCGGCGCGGCGCAGGGCCCGCAGTTCGGTGGGCGTCAGCCCGCCATTGCGTGTGATCTGCGTCCAGTTCATGCCCATGCCGGCGGCCTGCGCCATCCAGAGCGCCACCTGCAGGTCGCGCAAGGCGCCGGGCGATTCCTTGCAGTTCGGTTCCAGGGCGTAGGCCGTGTCCTGGTAGCGCGCATGCCGCTGCTGCATCTCGGCGCGCTTGGCCTGGAAAAAACCGCGGGGGTCACGCTGCTCGGCCATGGCCTCGCGCAGCTCCGGCATGAGTCTGCGGTCGCCTTCCAGCCAGCGCGCTTCCAGCAGGGACGTTTCGACCGTGACGTCGGCGGCCGCTTCGCGGCGGCAGTCCTCTATGGTGCGCACGCTGTGGCTGGGTTCGATGCCGAGATCCCACATGGCCGCGACAAAGGCCGCGATTCGCGTGGCGGCCTCTTCGTCGGGCGGCTCGCGCAGCAGGATCAGCACGTCGACGTCGGAATAAGGATAGAGTTCGCCGCGGCCGTAGCCGCCGACCGCGATCAGGGCGGCGCCCGGCGGCAGCGGGCGTATCGCCACCAGACCCTTGAGAGTGCGGTCGGCCAGCCGCCGCAGGTTCTGCAGCAGCGTGTCGGGACGGCGATTGTCCCGGAAAATCTGCATGGCGTCGTTGCGGCCTTCGGCCAGGCGCTGCCGGAGCTGGGCGATGTCGGGAAGCCCGGCCCGGGGGCCGTAGCGTTCCCGCCACGCTTCAGGGGTGGCGGCTTGGTCCGGTTTCATCCGGGAGGGCGGGGCCGGAGCGCGGTCCCGGGGCCGGGAAGCGCCGGGCGGATGCTTGGTGCCGTGGTCTGTGGCGGCCATGATGCATGCGGTCAGGCGACCTGGAAGCCGGTGACGAAGGCGGGCGGCGCGGGCATGCCCGGCGATACCGTCAGGACTTCATAGCCCGTGTCGGTGACCAGAACGGCATGTTCCCATTGCGCCGACAGGCTGCGGTCGCGGGTAACGACCGTCCAGCCGTCGGCTAGGGTGCGGATGTCGCGGCGGCCGGCATTGATCATGGGTTCGATGGTGAAGATCATGCCCGGTTCCAGGCGCACGCCCGTGCCCGGCTTGCCATAGTGCAGGACCTGCGGATCCTGGTGGAACTGGCGGCCCACCCCATGCCCGCAGTATTCGCGCACCACCGAGAAGCCGTTCTTCTCGGCGTGCTTCTGGATGGCGTTGCCCACATCGCCCAGCGTGGCGCCCGGGCGGACCTCTTCGATGCCCAGCCACATGCATTCGTAGGTGGTTTCAGTGAGCCGACGCGCCAGGATGGAGGGTTCGCCGATATAGAACATGCGGCTGGTGTCGCCGAACCAGCCGTCCTTGATGATGGTGACATCGATGTTCATGATGTCGCCGCCCTTCAATACCTTGTCGCCCGGAATGCCGTGGCATATCACATGGTTGACGGAGGTGCAGATGGACGCGGGGAAGGGCGTGTAGCCCGGCGGCGCATAGCCGACGGTGGCGGATTCGACATGCAGCACATTGGTGATGTAGTCCATGCAGAGACGGTCGAGTTCGCCGGTGGTGATGCCCGGCCGCACATGCGGGGCCAGATGGTCCAGGGCGGAAGCCGCATCCCGGCAGGCGGCGCGCATTTTGTCGAGGTCGGCGGGGTCGGTGACGAGACTGCTCATGGTGTATGTGCTGCCTTAACGAAAAAATAGTAGAATTATAGGCTTTCCGGGAATTTGAGCGCCCTGGCCTTTGTGGGCGGGGTTCATGGGGCAGAGTCCGGGGCAGAGTCAGGCATTGCGCTTCTGGCTGCCTGAGACCACGCCTTGGATTCCCGGGGAAAGCCACAAGCCGGAAAAATAGCGTGCCCGCCAGCATCGCAGGGGCCAGGCCTTGAGTGCCGAGGGAAACCTCGGTTAAGGAAACCGCAAAGCGGATCGCAGTCAGCGAAGAACGCAATGCGCCTGGTTCGTGTGGTGGGCGCGCCTGCCTGAAAGCCTGGGAAAAAAGGCCATCGGGCGGGCGCGTGTGCGCCGGGGTGTCCGGAATCGGTGTGCCTGCAGCAGTGCAGGGGCGCCGGATCCGGATGACTTGCACCGGGTATTAGACCCAACCCTTGGAGAATATTATGTCCTTGATGCGTGAAATGCTGGAAGCTGGTGTGCACTTTGGCCACCAGACCCGTTACTGGAACCCGAAGATGGCGTCCTACATCTTCGGCCAGCGAAACAAGATTCATATCGTCAACCTCGAACAGAGCGTTGTCAAGTTCCTGGATGCCCAGAAGTTCCTGCGCCAGCTGGCCGCGCGCGGCGGCAAGGTGCTGTTCGTCGGCACCAAGCGCGCGGCGCGCGAACTCGTGGCCGCCGAAGCCGAGCGCTGCGGCATGCCCTACGTCGACAGCCGCTGGCTGGGCGGCATGATGACCAACTTCAAGACGGTCAAGACGTCCATCAAGCGCCTCAAGGAAATGGAAGCCCAGCAGGCCGAAGGCGCAACCGAGCGCATGAGCAAGAAAGAAGCGCTGATGTTCCAGCGCGAGCTCGACAAGCTGAACAAATCGATCGGCGGCATCAAGGACATGAACACTCTGCCCGACGCCCTGTTCGTGATCGACGTCGGCTATCACAAGATTGCCGTTGCCGAAGCCCGCACCCTCGGGATTCCCATCGTCGCGGTGGTCGACACCAACCACTCTCCTGAAGGCGTCGACTACGTGATCCCCGGCAACGACGACTCGGCCAAGGCGATCGCGCTGTACGCGCGCGGCATGGCCGATGCTGTGCTGGAAGGCCGCGAACAGGCTCTGAACGGTATCGTCGAGGAACTCGGCGAAGGCGAGGAATTCGTCGAGGTCGAGATCGAGTCCGAAGACGGCCGCGAATAAGCGGATCCGTGCGAACAATCGTGCGGCTTCCGGTGCGCCCGCCCGCGGGGGCGCCGGAAGATGCTTCGAGCCGCCCAGGCTTGCGCCCGGGCGTGTTTTACTGAACTGGAGAAAATTGTGGCCCAAATTACCGCAACCATGGTCAAGGAACTGCGCGAGAAGACCGACGCGCCCATGATGGAATGCAAGAAGGCGCTGACGGAAGCCGACGGCGACATTGCGCGCGCCGAGGAAATCCTGCGCGTCAAGCTGGGCAACAAGGCCAGCAAGGCGGCCGCCCGCGTGACGGCGGAAGGACTCATCGGTCTGTATATCGCAGCCGACGGCAAGACCGGTGCAGTGATCGAAGTCAACTGTGAAACCGACTTCGTGGCCAAGAACGACGATTTCATCGCTTTCGTGAACGACCTGGCGCGTCTGGCCAGCGAAAAGGCGCCGGCCGACGTGGCGGCCCTGAATGAACTGCCGCTGGGCGAAGGCACGGTGGAAAGCACCCGCGCGGCGCTGGTGGGCAAGATCGGCGAAAACCTGTCCGTGCGCCGCTTCGAGCGCTACGAAACCGCCGACCGTCTGGCCAGCTATGTCCATGGCGGCCGCATCGGCGTGCTGGTCGACGTCGCGGGCTCCGAAGATGTCGGCAAGGACGTCGCCATGCACGTGGCCGCTTCCAAGCCCAAGGCGCTCAGCGCCGATGGCGTTCCCGCCGACGATATCGCGCGCGAGCGCTCCGTTGCGGAACAGAAGGCAGCCGAATCCGGCAAGCCCGCCGAGATCGTCGCCAAGATGGTCGAAGGCTCCGTTCAGAAATACCTGAAGGAAGTGACCCTGCTGTCGCAGCCTTTCGTGAAGAACGACAAGCAGAGCGTCGAGCAGATGCTCAAGGAAAAAGGCGCCAAGGTGAACCGCTTTGCGCTGTACGTCGTGGGTGAAGGCATCGAGAAGAAGGTCGACGACTTCGCCGCCGAAGTGGCAGCCGCCGCGGGCAACGCCTGATCTTCGTCCTTTTCCGGGGCCTGTCCGGCCCCGGGGGCCGGCCGTTTGATCCGGCGGCCCGCCTGCAGCCCGGCTCGGCCGGGTTTTCTCCTTTACACTTTGCGTTGTTTTGCTTTCCGGGATCTCTTCCATGACGACCAGAACGTACAAGCGCGTGCTCCTGAAGCTGTCGGGCGAAGCCCTGATGGGCGAGGACGCGTTCGGTATCAACCGATCCACCATCCTGCGCATGACGGAAGAAATCGTCACTGTCGCGCAGAGCGGGATCGAACTGGCCATCGTCATCGGCGGGGGGAACATCTTTCGTGGCATTGCGCCCGGCGCGCAGGGCATGGACAGGGCCACGGCCGACTACATGGGCATGATGGCCACGGTCATGAACGCCCTGGCGCTTCAAGACGCCCTCAAGCACGGCGGCGTCGATGCGCGCGTCCAGTCGGCGCTGCGCATCGACCAGGTGGTCGAGGCCTACATCCGGCCCAAGGCGCTGCGCTATCTCGAAGAAGGCAAGGTCGTCATTTTCGCGGCCGGCACCGGCAATCCCTTTTTCACCACCGATACGGCCGCCGCGCTGCGGGGCGCGGAAGTCGGCGCCGAGATCGTGCTCAAGGCGACCAAGGTCGACGGCATCTACAGTGCCGACCCAAACAAAGATCCCAATGCCACGCGCTATGCCCGCATCAGCTTCGACGAGGCCATCGTCCGCCGGCTCGAAGTCATGGACGCCACGGCTTTCGCGCTGTGCCGGGATCAGAAGCTGCCCATCAAGGTTTTTTCGATCAACAAGCCGGGGGCGCTCATGCGCGCCGTTTCGGGTGAGGACGAAGGCACTCTGGTGCATGTCTGAAAACAAAGGAATCGTAATGAGTCTTTCAGAGGTGAAGAAGTCGGCAGACAGCCGCATGGCGAAATCCGTCGAGGCTTTGCGCACGGGCCTGGCCAAGATCCGCACCGGCCGTGCGAGCGCCGGCATCCTGGATCACGTCAACGTCGAATACTACGGTTCGCCCGTGCCGGTGAATCAGGTGGCCAATGTCACGGTGGTGGATGCGCGCACCTTGAACGTCCAGGTGTGGGAAAAAAACATGGCCGGCCCGGTCGAGAAGGCCATCCGGGAGTCCGATCTCGGGCTCAATCCCATATCCATGGGCGACAGCATACGCGTGCCCATGCCGGCGCTGACTGAAGAACGGCGCCGCGACCTCACCAAGGTGGTGCGCAGCGAAGGCGAGGACGCCAAAGTTGCCGTGCGCAATCTGCGTCGCGAAGCCAACGACACGCTCAAGAAGCTGCTCAAGGACAAGGAAATCTCTGAAGACGACGAACGTCGCATGCAGGATGAGGTCCAGAAGCTGACCGACAAATACGTCGGCGATATCGACAAGGTCGTTTCCCAGAAAGAAGCAGAGATCATGACGGTCTGAACCGTCATGCCGCCCGCCGCGATGCACCAAAGCTCCACCCTTGCCGTTCCCGGACATCCCAGCATACCCCGTCATCTGGCGATCATCATGGATGGCAACGGGAGATGGGCGACCCAGCGCTTTCTGCCCCGCACGGCGGGCCATGCGCGCGGGGTGCAGACTGTGCGGCGCGTGGTGGAGCTTTGCGGCCGGCGCGGCGTCAAGTATCTGACGCTGTTCGCCTTCAGCTCCGAAAACTGGCGGCGGCCGCAGGAAGAAGTGTCGCTGCTCATGCGCCTGTTCGTGCAGACGCTGGAAAAGGAAGTCGGCAAGCTGGGCGAGCAGGGCGTCCGCCTGCGCGTGGTGGGGGATATCGCCGCGTTCGAACCCCGCCTGCAGGAACTGATCCGGGTGGCCGAGGCGCGCACCGCTCAGAATGATGCCTTGCATCTGACCATCGCGGCGAACTACGGGGGGCGCTGGGACATTCTCCAGGCGACCCGGCGCATGCTGGCGAACCATCCCGAACTCCTGGCCGATCCGGGCGCCATCGAAGAGTCCGCTCTGACGCCGTATCTGTCCATGGCCTACGCCCCCGAGCCCGACCTGTTCATCCGCACGGGGGGGGAACAGCGCATTTCGAACTTCCTGGTCTGGCAGCTCGCCTACACCGAGCTCTATTTCACCGATCGCTACTGGCCCGATTTTTCCGCGCGCGACATCGACGATGCTTTCGAGTGGTATCGTACGCGGGAGCGCCGTTTCGGCCGCACCAGTGCGCAACTGGCCGGCAGCGCCTGAAAGAACTCAACATCGTAGAAGGGGACTCCATGCTGCTGCAGCGAGTGTTGACCGCCATTGTCCTGCTGCTGGTATTGTTTGGCGCTCTCATGGCTTCCAGTCCCTGGCCTCTGGTCGTGTTGCTCGTCGTGCTGGCGGGCTGCGCGCTGTGGGAATGGCTGAGGCTGTCGCTGGCGCCCGCCTGGCAGCCGGCCGCCCCCTGGGTGGCGGTCTTCACCTCGGTGGTCATGTGCTGGCTGGTCTGGACATGGATGCCGTCGACCGCCGCATTGCCCGCGGCGGCCCAGCTGGTGCACCCCTGGTTCATGCCGGTCGCCGCGGCCGCCTGGGCCGTGCTGGCCCTGCCGCAAGTCCTGCAGGGGCGGACCGACGCGCGGCGCTTTCCCGCGCTCATGAGCACCTTCGGTGTGCTGGCCGTGGTGTCCGCCTGGGCCGCGCTGGTGCTGCTGTTCATCGAGTACGGCGCCTGGTGCCTGGTCTCCATGATGGCGCTGATCTGGTTTGCCGATATCGCCGCCTATTTCACCGGCCGCGCCTTCGGGCGGCGCAAGCTCGCGCCGGCGGTCAGCCCCGGCAAGACGTGGGAAGGCGCGGCAGGCGGGATTCTGGCGGCCGCGGTCTGGACCACGGCCACGGCCGCGGTCCCGGGCAGCTTCGGGGCCATACTGGCGCAGCAATGGTCGCTGCCGGTGGTGTTTGCCCTGGCCTGCCTGCTGGCCGCCATTTCCATCGTCGGCGACCTGTTCGAGTCGCTGCTCAAACGGCGCGCCGGCGTCAAGGATTCCAGCCGCTTGCTGCCTGGCCATGGCGGGGTCTACGACCGTATCGACGCACTGCTGCCGGTGGCGCCGGTGGCGATCATGCTGACGGGAACCATTTTCCGATGAAGGTACAGAATGTCTGTGTGCTGGGCTCCACGGGCTCCATCGGCGAAAGCACGCTGGATGTCATTGCGCGGCACCCTGACCGCTATCGCGTCTATGCCCTGAGCGCCTATAGCCGCATCGACAAGCTCGTGTCGCAGGCGGTGGTCACCGGCGCCCGCGTGGTGGTGGTCCCCGACGATGCCGCCCGGCAGTGCTTCCGGGACCTTTGGCCGGCGGCCCCGGCCGCGCCCGAAGTGCGCGTCGGCGCCCAGGCGCTGGCCGATACCGCGGCCGATACTGAAGTCACCGCCGTCATGGCCGCCATCGTCGGCACGGCGGGCCTGCCGGCGGCGCTGGCGGCCGCCAGGGCGGGCAAGCGCGTGCTGCTCGCCAACAAAGAAGCGCTGGTCGCTGCCGGCGGCCTGTTCATGCAGGCGGTGCGCGAGCACGGCGCCGAACTGCTGCCCATCGACAGCGAGCACAACGCCATTTTTCAGTGCCTGCCGGCTGACGAAGACCGTGCCCGCGCTCCGCAACGGCCCGCGCGCGGTGTGCGGCGCCTGCTGCTCACGGCATCGGGCGGGCCGTTCCGCACCGTGGCGCTGGAGGCGCTGCATGACGTCACGCCGGACCAGGCCTGCGCGCATCCGAACTGGAGCATGGGGCGCAAGATATCCGTCGACTCGGCCACCATGCTCAACAAGGGGCTGGAAGTGATCGAGGCTCACTGGCTGTTTTCCATGGCGCCGGACAGCATACAGGTGCTCATTCATCCGCAAAGCCTGGTGCATTCCATGGTGGAATACGAAGATGGTTCGATTCTGGCGCAATTGGGCCAGCCGGACATGCGCACGCCGATCGCCTACGGCCTGGGCTTTCCCGAACGCATTCCCAGCGGCGTCGGCCTGTTCGATCTGGCCAGGCTGCGGCATCTCGATTTCGAACAGCCCGATCTCGAACGCTTTCCCTGCCTGGCACTGGCCTTCGATGCGCTGCGCGCGGGCCAGTCTTCATGCATCAGCCTGAATGCCGCCAACGAAGTCGCGGTCGAACGTTTCCTGACGGGCCGGATTCGCTATACTGAAATCTCACATATCATCGGCGATTGCCTCGAACGCATGGACGCATTGCATTGCGCCGCGCCCGCCAACCTGGAAGACGTCCTGGAGCAAGACCACCACGCACGGGCCGTCGCCGCCGAGCTCTGTATGCTCAGGGCCTGAACAAGGCCCAATTCAAACGAGTCACCATGCTTTTCACTCTGCTGGCCTTCGCCATCGCGCTGGGCGTCCTGATCACCTTCCACGAGTACGGCCATTATTGGGTGGCGCGCCGCTGCGGCGTCCATGTAGAGCGCTTCTCGGTGGGTTTCGGCAAGGTGCTGCTGCGCCGCCGCGACCGCAACGGGACAGAGTGGGCGCTCTCGGCGATTCCCCTGGGCGGTTATGTCAAGTTCCAGGACGATCCCGCCCCCGGCGATCCGCCCGAAGTGGCGGCGGGCGCCTTCAACCGCCAGCCCTTGCGCAATCGGGCGGCCATCGTCGCGGCCGGCCCCTTCGCCAATCTGCTGCTGGCGGTGGTGCTCTATGCTTTCCTGAGCATGGCCGGCACGCAGCAGCCCGCCGCCGTCATCGGCGCGCCGCCGGCGGGCACACCCGCCAGCCAGGCGGGCTTTCAGGCGGGGGACCGTTTCACGGCCATCCAGGGTCGGCAGGTCGATTCCTGGAGCGATGCGCGCTGGTTGCTGATGGACGCGTTCACCAGCGGCGCCACGGTGGACGTCGACGTTGAAACGAAAGAGGGCATGGCGCGCTCCCGGCGCATCGCGCTGCCGGTCACCGCGGTCGAGCCCGATGCGCCCGACCCCATGGCGGAAGCGGGGTTCTCGCTCATGGCGCCCCGTCCCCTCGTTCGCGAGCTGGTGGAAGGCGGAGCGGGGCAGGCGGCGGGCCTGCGGCCCGGCGACGTTTTTCTGTCCGTGGCCGGCTTGAGCGACCCCACCGCGGCCGAAGTCGTCAGGCAGGTACAGAACTCGCCCGGGCAGCCGCTGCCACTGACCATAGAGCGCGCCGGCGCGGTCATCGACCTGCGGGTGGTGCCCCACGCCGAAGCCGACGCCCAGGGCGACGCCGTCGGCCGCATCGGCGTCATGCTGGGCGGCGATCTGGCCATGGTGACCGTGCAGCATGGCCCTATTGAAAGCATGTGGCGCGGCGTGGAACGCACAGCCGACACCGTGATCCTGTCGCTGAAGATGATGGGGCGCATGGTCCTGGGCGATATTTCCCTGCGCAATGTCAGCGGGCCGGTTACCATTGCCGACTATGCCGGCCAGACCGCGCGCGTGGGGCTGGCGGCCTACATCAGCTTCATAGCGCTCATCAGCGTGAGCATAGGCGTGCTCAACCTGCTGCCCATTCCCATGCTCGATGGCGGCCATCTGCTCTATTATGCGATGGAGGCCGTGCGAGGCCGCCCGCTGCCGGAAAGCTGGCTGATGGCGGGCCAGCGCATCGGGCTGGGCCTGCTCGCCGCGCTGATGGGTCTGGCGTTTTTCAACGACTTGACTCGTCTTTTCAGCTAAAGTCGTTGTGCCGTACAATCTTTCACCATTTAGTCGACCGAGGATATCCCAGGATGTCGTTTAGCCGGAAATTTCCATTTGCGAGACGCGCATTGCCGGTCTTGCTGAGCACCTTGCTCGCAACGGGGATCGCGAATGCGTTCACGCCCTTCGTGGTCAAGGATATCCAGGTGAATGGCGTGCAGCGGGTGGATGTCGGCACCATTTTCACCTATCTGCCCGTCCGGGTGGGTGAAACCTTCACTGAAGACCAGGCGGCCGATGCCATTCAGCGGCTGTACTCCAGCGGGCTGTTCAACGACGTCCAGATCGACACCGCCGGCGACGTCCTGGTGATCACGGTGCAGGAACGCCCCACCATCGCGTCGGTCAGTTTCAACGGCATGCGCGAATTCGACGACAAGGCCATCATCAAGTCGCTGCAGCAGGTCGGTTTCGGCCAGGGCCGCGTCTTCGACCGCTCCATGCTCGAACGGGCCGAATTCGAACTCAAGCAGCAATATTTGTCCAAAGGGAAATACGGGGTCGAGATCACGCCCGTCATCACGCCGCTGCCGCGCAACCGGGTGGGGGTTTCCTTCGACATCTTCGAAGGCGATCTGGCGCGCATCAAGGAAATCAACATCGTCGGCAACCAGGCGTTCTCGCAGGGCACGCTGCTCGACCAGCTCGAACTCACCGACAGCGGCCTGATGACCTGGTACACGGGCACCGACAAATATTCGCGCGAAAAACTCGAAGGCGACATGGAACGCCTGCGGTCCTTCTACCTCGACCGGGGCTATCTGGAATATTCCGCCGAGGCCCCGCAGGTCACGATCTCGCCCGACCGCCGGGACATCTTCATCACGCTCACGCTGCACGAAGGCGAACCCTATTCGGTGCGCAGCGTGCGGCTGGCCGGCGAACTGCTCGAACTCGAACCCCAGCTGCAAGATCTCGTGCAGGTCCAAGAAGGCGAGGTGTTTTCCGCCGCCAAGACCAACGAGACGGTCAGGGCGATTTCCGAATATCTGGGCAGCCTGGGCTATGCCTTCGCCAACGTCAACCCCAACCCCGTGCTCGACCGCGATTCGCATCATGCCGACCTGACCTTCTACGTCGATCCCGGCCGGCGCGTCTACGTGCGCCGCATCCAGATCGGCGGCAACACGCGCACCCGCGATGAAGTCATCCGCCGCGAATTCCGGCAGCAGGAAGCCGCCTGGTACGATTCCAGCAGCATCCGCACCTCGCGCGACCGGGTCGACCGCCTGGGCTACTTCAACGAAATCGACATCAGCACCACGCCGGTGCCGGGCAGCGCCGACCAGGTCGATGTCAATGTGGACGTCAAGGAAAAACCCACCGGCCTCATCAACCTGGGCGTGGGCTACGGGTCGACCGACAAGGTGATCCTGTCGGCCGGCATCAGCCAGGAAAACATCTTCGGCAGCGGCAATACACTGTCCCTGAACGTGAACACCAGCAAGCGCAACCGCGCCCTGGTGATCGCCCACACCGACCCCTACTGGACGGACGACGGCATCAGCAAGACCACCTCGCTGTACTACCGCCGGACAGAACCCTACGATGCCTACGATTCCTGGGGCGAATACCAGATCACGGCCTACGGCGCGGGCCTCAATTTCGGTGTTCCCATCACCGAGTACGACCGCATCTTCTCGGGGGTCAGCTTCGAGCACAACAAGCTCAGCCGCCTGAACCAGAATACGCCGCGCGCCTATCGCGACTTCGTCGAGGAATACGGCGAAGGCACCAATTCCGTGGTGTTCAACGTGGGCTGGTCCAAAGATACGCGAGACAGCGCGCTGGCGCCCACCAAGGGTTCCTACACCCGCCTGTCGGCCGACTTCTCGACGATGGACCTGCGCTACTACATGCTGCACGGCCAGCATCAGCACTACATTCCGCTGGGCAGGGCGTACACGCTGGCCTTCAACGTCATGACCGACTGGGGCAAGACATACGGCGGCAAGACCTTCCCCGTCATCAAGAACGTACACGCCGGCGGCATCGGCACGGTGCGCGGCTACGAAGGCGGCTCGCTCGGCCCCCGCGATATCGAAACAAACGATTACCTGGGCGGTTCGCGCCGCATCGTCGGCAACGCCCAGCTTTATCTGCCGTTCCCGGGCGCATCGCGCGACCGTACCTTGCGCTGGTTCCTGTTCGCGGATGCCGGCCAGGTCAGCACCACGGGGGGTGGCACGTGTTATGCAGGGGTGAATGGCCATGCGGCGGATCCTTGCGGCTGGAAGTATTCAGCCGGCGTGGGTCTGTCGTGGGAATCGCCGCTGGGTCCGCTGCAGCTGTCCTATGGCCGGCCGCTCAATGAGAAGCCCGGCGACGACAAGCAGTCCTTCCAGTTCCAGATCGGTACGGCTTTCTGATCGTGATTCCGGCAGGCCTGCCGGAGCGGGCCCCGATGCCCGCTTCGGGAATCCGGATCTTCCCGGGGCGGGGCGGGATTCCTCGCGCCACGCGTTTAATGGCACAATAATCTTTTGATCTTCGCTCCTTGCAAGGTAGAGTATTCATGAAGTCTCAAATCGCATTGAAAGTTTCCGCGCTGTCGCGGGGTATGGGCCGCGGCGGCCGAGCATGGATGTTCGCCTCGATGCTGGCGGTAGGCGCAGCGCTGGCAGTACCCGCCCCGGTTCAGGCACAGGGCACCAAGATCGGCTTCGTGAGCACAGAGCGCATTCTGCGTGATTCCAAGCCCGCCAAGGCGGCACAGTCCAAGATCGAAGCCGAATTCAAGAAACGCGACGACGAACTTCAGCGCCTTGCGAATACGCTGCGCAGCCAGGCCCAGAAGTTCGACAAGGACGCGCCCGTCATATCCGAATCCGAGCGCATCAAGCGCCAGCGCCAGCTTGCCGATCTGGATTCCGACCTTCAGCGCAAGCGCCGCGAATTCCAGGAAGACTTCAACCGCCGCCGCAATGAAGAGTTTTCCGCCATTGTTGAAAAGGCCGATGCCGCCATCAAGAACATCGCCGAACAGCAAGGCTACGATCTCATCATCCAGGACGCCGTGACGGTGAGCCCCCGCGTCGACATCACCGATCAGGTCCTGAAGGCGCTGGGCGGCTGATCATCCATGCCGGTATTGCTTGCGCCGGGCCAGGCCGCTCCGCTCGATAGACTGCTTGCCGAAGCCAACACGGTCGGCATCGACTGCAAACCGCTACCCGCGCCGGCCTCGGCCGTCCCCCACCCCCTGATCCGGGGCCTGGGGTCGCTCTCGGCGGCGGGGCCGGAAGAAATCAGCTTTCTGTCCAATCCCAGGCTGCAGGCACAGCTGGCCGATTGCCGCGCGGCGGCGGTCATCCTTACGCCCGCCGTATGGGAAGCCATCCGTGGCAGCGATCCAGCCTTTCTTCCGGTCCTGTGCAGCGAGCCCTACCTGCTGTACGCATTGGTGGCGCAGTGGTTCGACCACCATCGGCTGGAAGGCCTCCCGCAGGGCATACACCCGAGCGCCGTCATTGCCGGCTCGGCGGAACTCGAAGAAGGCGTGAACATCGGGCCGCATTGCGTGGTCGAGGAAGGCGTGCGCATCGGCAGGGGGTCGCGCCTGGGGCCCGGCTGCGTGATCGGCGCCGGCTCCACCCTTGGCCGGGACTGCCTGCTGCACGCCCGGGTGACCCTCTACCACGGCGTTACAGTGGGTGACCGAGCCATATTGCATACGGGCTGTGTGCTGGGCGCCGATGGTTTCGGCTTTGCCCCCGACCCGCGCACGGCAGGCGCCTGGGCCAAGATCGCGCAGCTGGGCGGCGTGGTGCTGGGCGACGACGTCGAGATCGGCGCCAACACCACAGTGGACCGCGGGGCGCTCGACGACACGGTCCTGGGCAACGGCGTCAAGCTGGACAACCAGATCATGATCGCGCACAACTGCCGCGTCGGCGACCACACCGCCATGGCGGCATGCGTCGGGGTGGCGGGTTCCACCATTATCGGCAAACGCTGCACCCTGGCCGGCGCCGCAATGACGGCGGGCCACCTGACACTCGGCGACGACGTCCATATATCCGGCGCCACGGCGGTGACTTCAAGCATTCACAAACCGGGGCGCTATACTGGCGTATTCCCGTACTCCGAACATTCCGAATGGCAGCGCAATGCGGCCGTGCTGCCGCAGCTGGGCGCATTGCGCCGCCGCCTGCGCACGCTCGAACGGCAGCGGCCGCAAGGCCTTGCGGGCGATCAGGAATGATTTTTCCCACTTTCTGAAAATCGTGCCATACCCATGCAGGACACCCCAAAAATAGAACTCGACATCAAGCAGATCATGGAACGCCTGCCGCATCGCTATCCGATGCTGCTGGTGGATCGTGTGCTTGAAATGGTGCCGGGCAAGAGTATCGTGGCGATCAAGAACGTGACGCTCAACGAACCGTTCTTCACGGGACATTTCCCCTACCACCCGGTCATGCCCGGGGTGCTGATCATCGAAGCACTGGCCCAGGCTTCGGCGCTGTTTTCCTTCGAAGGCGACAGCGGCGTGAGCCCGGCCAATCCCAAGATGGCCTACTACCTGGTCGGTGTCGACCAGGCGCGCTTCCGCCGGCCGGTGGTGCCGGGCGACCAGTTGCGGCTCGAAAGCGTGGCCGACAAGATCAGCCGTTCGATCTGCAAATATTCGGCCAGGGCGACCGTGGACGGCCAATTGGTGGCCGAAGCCAAGATCATGTGTGCCATTCGCGTCCTGGAAGAGTGACATGTCAGGCAGCATCCACGCCACAGCCATCGTGTCGCCGGGCGCCGAACTGGCGGCCGACGTCGAAATCGGCGCCTACAGCATCATAGGCCCGGACGTCAGCATCGGGCCGGGCACGCGTGTCGGGCCGCATTGCGTCATCGACGGCCATACGCGCATCGGCGCCAACAATCTCTTCTACCGTTTCTGCTCCATAGGGGGCATGCCGCAAGATAAAAAGTACCGCGGCGAACCCACCCGGCTGGAAATCGGCGACGGCAACACGGTGCGCGAATACGTCACCATCAATACCGGCACGGCCCAGGATGTCGGGGTGACGCGGCTGGGCGACGACAACTGGATCATGGCCTATGTGCACATTGCGCACGACTGCCAGATCGGCTCGCACACCATCATGGCCAACAGCGTGCAGCTGGCCGGTCATATCCATATCGGTGATTGGGCCATCCTGGGCGGGCTGTCGGCGGTTCACCAGTTCGTGCACATCGGCGCGCACAGCATGATAGGCGGCACGAGTTCCATCCGCCAAGACATCCCTCCCTACATCATCGGCGCGGGCGATCCCTTCCGGCCGGTGGGCATCAACTCCGAAGGCCTGCTGCGGCGCGGCTACGATGCCGAGACCGTCTCCGCCCTGAAAGAAGCCTACAAGCTGCTGTACCGGCGCAACCTCAAGACCGACGAGGCGGCGGCGGCCATGCGGGCCCTGCAGGAAGAGCGCCCGGCCGCGGGCGAAGCCCTCGACGTTCTGGCCGCCTTCATCGAACGCCCCGGCCGGGGCATCGTGCGCTGATGCCATTGCGTATCGGCCTGGTCGCCGGCGAGCCCTCGGGCGACCTGCTGGCCAGCCGGGTCATCGCGGGGCTGCGCGAACAGGCGCCCGGCGTCCGCTGCGAAGGTATCGGCGGGCCCGCCATGGTGGAAGCCGGCTTCGATGCCTGGCATCCGATGCATGCGCTCACGGTCTTCGGCTATGTCGATGCCTTCAAGCGGCTGCCCGGCCTGCTGCGCATCTATGGCGACGTGCGCCGCCGCTGGCGCTCGGACCGGCCGGACGTCTTCATGGGAGTGGACGCGCCCGACTTCAATCTGCGGCTGGAAGAGAGCCTGAAGGCCGCCGGCGTGCCCACCGTGCATTTCGTGGGGCCGTCGATCTGGGCATGGCGCTACGAACGCATCCACACGATACGGCGCGCGGTGTCCCACATGCTGGTGCTGTTTCCCTTCGAAGTCGAGATCTATCGGAAGGAAGGCATTCCCGTCACTTGTGTCGGGCATCCCCTGGCTGCCAACATTCCCATGCATCCCGACCGCCGGGCGGCGCGGCTGCGCCTGGGCCTGGATCCCGATGCCCGGCTGCTGGCCATCATGCCCGGCAGCCGGGCCTCCGAAATACGGCAGCTGGCGCCGCGCTTTCTGCAGGCCGCCCGGGAGCTGCTGCGGCGCGACCCCGCGCTGCAATTCGCGGTCCCCATGGTGAATGCGGACCGACGGCGCGAATTCGAAGCCATCCTGGGCCGGCATCCTCTGCCGAACTGCCATATCATCGACAATGAAAGGCTGGCCGGCGCGGCCCCCGCCTGGCCGGCGGCCTGGCACGTCATGGAAGCGGCCGACGCCGTGCTGGTTGCGAGCGGCACCGCCACGCTGGAAGCCGCGCTCTTCAAGCGCCCGATGGTCATTTCCTATGTGCTGACCCCCCTCATGCGCAAGATCATGGAATGGAAATCGGGTCAATCGCGTCCCTACCTGCCGTGGGTGGGGCTGCCCAATGTCCTGGCCCGGGATTTCGTCGTGCCCGAACTTCTGCAGGACGAAGCGACCCCGTCGGCGCTGGCGGAAGCCTGCTGGCGCGCGCTGATCGATACCGATTATGCGGCTTCGATCGAGCAGCGGTTCACGGACATGCATCGCAGCCTGGCGCTGGATACTCCGCGTCTGGTGGCCGACGCCATCATCGCGCAGGCCGGCCATGCGGGCTGACCGCAAGCCGCCGCGCGGCGGCCTGGCCGCCGGCGCTCCCGACCTGTTCGCAGGCATGGCCTTGCCGGAAGTGCGCATGGCCGGCGTCGACGAAGCGGGGCGCGGCCCGCTGGCCGGCCCCGTGTTCGCCGCGGCGGTGATACTGGACGCCGGCGCGCCGATCGAAGGTCTGAATGATTCCAAGAAGCTGACGGCGCAGCGGCGCGACAGCCTGGCCATCGAAATACGCGAACGGGCGCTCGCCTGGTTCATCGCCAGCGCCACCGTCGCGGAAATCGACCGGTTCAATATATTGGGCGCCACGATGCTGGCCATGCGGCGCGCCTGCGAAGGCCTGCACATGGCGCCGCAGCAGGTGCTGGTCGATGGCAACCAGGTGCCGCCAGGGCTGCGCTGCGCCGCCCAGTACGTGATAGGCGGCGACGCCATCGTGCCGGCCATTTCGGCGGCTTCCATCCTGGCCAAGACGGCGCGCGACGCCTATTGCGTCGAGATGCATGCGCGCCACCCCGATTACGGCTTCGACCGGCACAAGGGGTACGCCACCGCGCTGCATCTCGAATGCCTGCAGCGTTTCGGCCCCTGCGAGGAACACCGGCGCAGCTTCGCGCCGGTGCGGCGGCAGTACGAGGTGCTTGCGCCATGAAGCAGCTTGCTTCGCGCGAGAATGCCGACTATCGGCTGCTGCAGCGCGCCCTTGCCGGGCGCCGCGAACCCGGCGAACGTTCCGGCGGCGCGCGGCGGATCGCGCTTGAAGGCGTGCACCTGTGCCAGAGCTGGCTGGCATCCGAGGGGCAGCCCGAGCTGGCATTCTTCGATGCCGAACGCCTGGAACACCCCGAAATCGCCGCCTTGCTGCATGCCGTGGCCGATGCCCGCGTCCGCATCTGTCCCGCCGCGCTTCTGCGCGGCGCCTCCCAGGTGGTGCATGGCCAGGGCGTGATCTTCGTCGGGCGGGCGCCGCAGCCGGAACTGCCGCAACGCCTGCGCAGTAACTGCCTCTGGCTGGACCGCATACAGGACCCGGGCAATATGGGCACCTTGCTGAGGACCGCGGCGGCGGCCGGCATCCGCGAAATCCATGCTTCAGAGGGCTGCGTATCGGCGTGGTCGGCCAAGGTCCTGCGCAGCGCGCAGGGCGCCCATTTCCTTCTGGACATCCACGAAGGGCTGGATCTGGAAAGACTGACGCAGCGGCTGGATGTGCCCTTGCTGGCCACGGCGCTCGAAGCCGCGGTTCCGCTTTACGACGCGGACCTGCCCGCGGCCGCCGCCTGGGTGTTCGGCAATGAAGGGCAGGGGGTGGCGCCGGCCCTGCTGGCGCGGGCCGATATGCGGCTGTTCATTCCCCATGAGGGCGCCGTGGAGTCGCTGAATGTCGCCGTGGCGGCGGGGATCTGCCTGTTCGAGCAGCGCCGCCGGTCGGGCGCCAATGCTGGCCGCCGGGACGGCTGAAGCGCGGGCCGCCGGCGCCCGGGCCAGTTCGCAGGGCCCGGTCGATTCAATAATAGTGGCGGCGTTCCAGGCCGATCTCGGTCATCACCTTGGTGGAGATTTCCTCGATGGACTTCGTGGTGGTCGACAGCCAGGGGATGTTTTCCATGCGCATCAGGCGTTCGGCTTCGGCGACTTCGTGCCGGCATTGCTTGAGCGATGCATACTGGCTGTTGGGACGGCGCTCGTTGCGCACCTCGGACAGACGGCCGGGATGGATGGACAGCCCGAACAGTTTCTTGCGATAGGGCAGCAGGGTGGCGGGCAGGCCGCCGCGTTCGAAATCCTCGGGGATCAAGGGGTAATTGGCGGCCTTGACCGCATATTGCATGGCCAGATACAGGCTGGTGGGCGTCTTGCCGCAGCGTGAAACCCCCACCAGGATGACGTCGGCTTCTTCGAGCCCGCGCACGTACTGGCCATCGTCGTGCGCCAGCGTGAAGTTGATGGCCTCGATGCGGGCGTTGTACTGCTTGGAGAGCCCGCCCATATGGGAACGGCCCACCGAGTGGCTGGATTTCACGCCCAGCGCGGTTTCGATGTGCTGTACGAAGGTGCCGAACAGATCGAAGAAGATGCATTCCGACCCGCGTATGGTTTCCGCGATGGCCGGGTCCACCAGCGTGCTGAACACCAGCGGCGGCGCATTCTGCTCGGCGGCGCAGCGGTTGATGCGCGCGACGGTCGCTTCGGCCTTTTCCATGCTGTCGAGATAGGGAACCCGCACGGTGTCGAACTGCACTTGTTCGAATTGCGAGAGGACGGAATTGCTGAAGGTCGCGGCAGTGATGCCGGTGCTGTCGGATACGACGAAGACGGTGCGTTCAGTGACGGGTGTGGACATGGCTGCGTGGTACAGGACCTGCCGAAAACGGTACAATCCGGCAAGATTAACATTAAGAGAGGCTTGAATCATTCAGGGCCTCTCTTGACGTCACCGGTTTGGCGGAAAAAAGGAAGTGAGGCGGGTTTGCTAAGAAACCTTGCGCAGTATGGCACGGTTCCTCAGCAAACACGCTTTCTTTTCATTTACAGGTGACTTTATGTCTTATGTCGTATCCTTCGAGCAGCTGCGCATGACTGACGTCGATTCGGTCGGCGGCAAGAATGCCTCGCTGGGCGAAATGATCAGCCAGCTGGCCGGCGCCGGTGTGCGCGTACCAGGCGGCTTCGCCACCACCGCCCAGGCCTTCCGGGATTTCCTGAAATCCACCGGCCTCGATCAGCGCATCGCCGACAAGCTGAAAACACTGGATCCCGAAGACGTCCGCGAACTGGCGGCGGTGGGCGCGGAAATCCGCCAGTGGATCATCGATACCCCCTTTCCCGCGGAATTCGAACAGGCGATCCGCAAGGCTTTTGCCGAACTTGACGCCGACGGCAAGGGCTCCTTCGCGGTGCGCTCTTCGGCCACCGCCGAAGACCTTCCCGACGCGTCCTTCGCCGGCCAGCAGGAAACCTACCTCAATGTGGTGGGCATCGACGAAGTGCTGGAAAAAATCCGCCACGTGTTCGCCTCGCTCTACAACGACCGCGCCATTTCCTACCGGGTGCACAAGGGCTACGCCCATGCCGAAGTGGCCCTGTCCGCCGGCATCCAGCGCATGGTCCGTTCCGACAAGGGCAGCGCCGGCGTCATGTTCACCATCGACACCGAATCGGGCTTCAAGGACGTCGTCTTCATCACCTCGTCCTACGGGCTGGGCGAAACCGTGGTGCAGGGCGCCGTCAATCCCGATGAGTTCTATGTCTTCAAGCCATCGCTGGCCGCCGAAAAGTATCCCATCATCAGCCGCCGCATCGGTTCCAAGCTCATCAAGATGGAATTCGACCCCGAGCGCGCCTCCGGCCATGCCGTACGCACGGTGGACGTCCCCGTTTCCGAGCGCAACCGCTATTCTCTGACCGACGACGAAGTGATCGAACTGGCCCGCTACGCGGTCATCATCGAACAGCACTACGAGCGTCCCATGGACATCGAATGGGGCCGCGACGGTATCGACGGCAAGATCTACATCCTGCAGGCGCGCCCCGAAACGGTGAAATCGCAGCAGAGCAACAACGACGTCCAGGAACGCTACCGCCTGAAGGCCACCGGCGAGGTACTGGTCACGGGCCGCGCCATCGGCCAGAAGATCGGCGCGGGCAAAGTCCGCGTGGTGGCCGATGCTTCCGAAATGGACAAGGTGCAGGCCGGCGACATTCTCGTCACCGACATGACCGACCCCAATTGGGAACCCGTCATGAAGCTGGCCGCCGCCATTGTCACCAACCGCGGCGGGCGGACCTGCCACGCGGCCATCATCGCGCGTGAGCTGGGCATACCGGCGGTGGTCGGCTGCGCCGATGCCACCGACGTCCTGCAGAGCGGCCGCGAGGTCACGGTGTCCTGCGCCGAAGGCGACGAAGGCCGCATCTACGACGGCCTGATCGAAACGGAAATCGAGGAAGTGCGCTGGGGCGAAATGCCCGACATCGGCCTGAAGGTCATGATGAACGTCGGCAATCCGCAGCTGGCCTTCGATTTTTCGCAGATCCCCAACGCGGGCATCGGCCTGGCGCGCCTGGAATTCATCATCAACAACAATATCGCCGTGCACCCCAAGGCGGTGCTCGATTATCCCAACGTCGACGGCGAGCTCAAGAGCGCTGTCGAATCGGCCGCAAGGGGGTACGCCAGCCCGCGTGCCTTCTTCGTCGAGAAACTCGCCGAAGGCGTGGCCACCCTGGGCGCCGCCTTCTATCCCAAGCCCGTGATCGTGCGCCTGTCCGACTTCAAGTCCAATGAGTACCGCAAGCTCATCGGCGGTTCACGCTACGAGCCGGAAGAAGAAAACCCCATGCTGGGCTTTCGCGGCGCCTCGCGCTACATTTCCGAGGAATTCGCCGAATGCTTCCGCATGGAATGCGAGGCCCTCAAGAAGGTGCGCGATGAAATGGGCCTGACCAACGTCGAGATCATGGTGCCCTTCGTGCGTACCGTCGATCAGGCGCGCCGGGTGGTCGAGCTGCTGGCCGCCAATGGGCTGGTGCGCGGCGAGAACGGCCTGCGCCTGATCATGATGTGCGAAGTACCCTCCAACGCCATCCTGGCAGAGCAGTTCCTCGAATACTTCGACGGCTTCTCCATCGGCTCCAACGACATGACCCAGCTCACCCTGGGCCTGGACCGCGATTCGGGCATGGAGCTCCTGGCCGCCGATTTCGACGAACGCGATGAGGCCGTGCGCTTCATGCTGAGCCGCTCCATCCAGGCCTGCCTGAAGGCCGGCAAGTACGTAGGCATCTGCGGGCAGGGCCCCAGCGACCACCTCGACCTGGCGCTGTGGCTGCGCGACGAAGGCATTCTGTCCATGTCGCTCAACCCGGATACCGTGGTCGACACCTGGCAGCGCCTGGCCCAGGCCTGACCCCGCCCAGGGCATGGCAAAGCCCGGCCTTGCGTATCGTTGCGCAAGGCCGGGCTTTTTTCCAGGAAATGGGGAAATTGTGGTCTGTCCCCCTTTTCTTCGCCCGGTTCAGTCGCCGCCTTGCCTGCCGCGGGTATCCTGCTTCATGAGCCTTTCCTTTTCGCGCGCCCAGTCCTTGTCGCGCGAGGTGTCGCGCTTGTCGTGCAGTTTCTTGCCGCGGCCCAGGCCGAAATCCAGCTTGATGCGGCCGTTGCGGTAATGCAGATTCAGGGGAACCAGCGTGTAGCCGCGCTGTTCGGTCTTGCCTATGAGCTTCTTGATTTCTTCGGCATGCAGCAGCAGCTTGCGGGTGCGGGTGGCCTCGGGACGGATGTGCGTCGATGCCGTTGGCAAAGGGCTGATATGCATGCCTATGATGAAGATTTCGCCACTGCGCACGATGATGTAGGCTTCCTTGAGCTGGACATGACCCGCGCGGATGGCCTTGACTTCCCAACCCTCCAGTACGAGTCCGGCTTCGAACCGTTCCTCGATGAAGTAGTCGTGTGTGGCTTTGCGGTTCTCGACGATGCTCATGAAGGTGTATTCTTGCAGACGGTAAAATCAGAACATTCCATTCTATCCGAACCCGTATCGATGCACACAGTACAGCGTTCCGTCCTCGTCCCTTACAGCAACAGGCAGATGTTCGATCTCGTGGCCGACGTGGCGCGTTACCCGGAATTCATGCCCTGGTGCGGCGGTACTGAGGTGCACCGTCGCGACGAGCAGGGCATGGAAGCTTCCGTCACGATCAGCATCGCTGGGCTGAAGCAGACCTTCACCACCCGAAACGAGCACGAATACCCGAATCTGATCACCATCCATCTGGTCGACGGCCCGTTTTCCGAGCTTACCGGCACCTGGCAGTTCAACGAACTCGCCGAGGACGCGTGCAAGGTGGTCTACACCATGCGCTATGCTTTCTCCAGCCGGGCACTGGAAGCGGTGGTCGGGCCCGTTTTCAACCGGATAGCAAGCAGTTTCATCGATTCTTTCACGCAGCGCGCGCAGGCCGTCTATGGGGAATGAGCGGCGTGGCGTCATGACTGTGGAAGTCCTGTACGCAAGACCCGGCGCCATATGGCGGCGCAGTGTCGAGCTGCCCTCGGGCGCAACGGTCGCGCAGGCGCTCGACGCCAGCGGCCTGCTGCTGAGCTTTCCCGAATTCGGCGCCCATCCGCCGCCGGCAGGCGTGTTCGGCCGGATCTGTGCGCCAGAGCAGACGCTGGCGCCCGGCGATCGCGTCGAGGTTTACCGGCCACTGGTATTCGACCCCATGGAATCGCGGCGGCGGCGAGCGCGCCACCGCGGGCGCCAGACGGCGGAACCGTCATGATCACCGGCCTTGCTCAAGGCGGGCAGATTTCAGAGTACAGAGCATTGTAAGGAGACAACATCATGGATTTTCGTTTGACGGATGAACAGCTCGCCTTCGCCGAGGCGGCCCGCGAGTTCGCGGAAGGCGAACTCGCGCCCAACGCGGCGCGCTGGGATGCCGAGTCGATCTTTCCGCGCGAGGCTTTCGCCCGGGCCGGCGAACTGGGTTTTTGCGCCATGTATGCCCCGGAATCGATCGGCGGCCTGGGGCTGCCGCGGCTCGACGCCACGCTGGTGTTCGAGGAAATGGCCGCCTGGGATCCTTCCACCACAGCGTTTCTGACCATACACAATATGGCGACCTGGATGGTCGGCACCTGGGGCAGCCAAAGCGTGCGCGATCAATGGGGCCCCGCGCTCGCCTCCGGCGAGAAGCTGGCGTCCTACTGCCTGACCGAACCGGGAGCCGGCTCCGACGCCGCTTCCCTGCAGACGCGGGCGGAACGCCGTGGCTCCGGCTATGTCCTGAATGGTTCCAAAGCCTTCATCTCGGGCGGCGGCGACACCGACCTGCTGGTGGTCATGGCGCGCACCGGCGAACCCGGCCCGCGAGGGGTTTCGGCATTCGTCGTGCCGGCCGACGCGCCGGGCGTCAACTATGGCCGCAAGGAAGAAAAAATGGGCTGGAACAGCCAGTCGACGCGGCCGATCACATTCGAGAACGTCGAAGTGCCCGCCGAGAACCTGCTCGGGGAAGAAGGGCAGGGCTTCGTCTTCGCCATGAAAGGGCTGGACGGCGGCCGCATCAACATCGCCACCTGCTCGGTCGGCGCGGCCCAGGGCGCCTATGATGCGGCGCGGCGCTACATGGGCGAGCGGCGGCAGTTCTCGCAGCCGCTGTCGGATTTCCAGGCCTTGCAGTTCAAGCTGGCCGACATGCTGACCCATATCGTCGCTTCGCGCCAGATGGTGCGGCTGGCGGCCAGCATGCTCGATACACAGAATCCCCAAGCCAGCGTATATTGCGCGATGGCGAAGCGCCTGGCCACCGATCTCGGTTTCCAGGTGTGCCTGGATGCGCAGCAGCTGCATGGCGGCTACGGCTACCTCAAGGACTACCCCCTGGAGCGGCTGGTGCGCGACACGCGGGTCCACCAGATCCTGGAAGGAACCAACGAAATCATGCGCGTCATCATCGCGCGTCAGATCATAGACAAGGGAGCCGACATAAGATGACCACGAATCCAAGCGCGGGCCGGGGCATTCAGGACGACAGCAATGGCAAGGGCGCGTCGCCCGGTGATCAGGAATTCCTCGACGATGCCGTGCTGTTCGAAGTCATGACGACCGGACGCCAGCAGGTGGGCGTCGCCACGCTGAACAGCCCCCGCACTCTGAACGGGCTGTCCCTGCCCATGTGCGAGCTGTTGCATGACAAGCTCATGGCATGGGCGAACGATCCGTCCATCGCTTTCGTGATTCTTGCCGGCGCGGGCGGAAAGGCCTTCTGCGCGGGCGGCGACCTGCATGGCATCCATGGCTCCATACTCGACAACGAAACGGGGCATGCCTGGGACAACACCTATACACGCCGCTTCTTCGACATCGAGTACCGGCTCGACTATCTGATCCACGACTATCCCAAGCCGGTGGTCTGCTGGGGCAGCGGCATCGTCATGGGCGGCGGGGTCGGCCTGATGATGGGCGCCAGCCACCGCGTGGTGAGCGAAACCACGCGTTTCGCCATGCCCGAGATCACCATCGGGCTGTTCCCGGACGTCGGCGGCACCTGGATGCTCTCGCGCCTGCCCGGCGGCACGGGCCGCTTTCTGGCGTTCACCGGCGCCCAGCTGGGGGCGGCGGACTGCCTGTTCCTGGGGCTGGCGGACTGCGCCGTCGAGTCCGGCCGCTGGCCCGAATTCCTGGCAGCCGTGCAGCAAACGGCGTGGCATGACGATGCCGACCTGAATGCCGTCGAACTCGATCGCCTGCTGGCCGCCGTCGCCATGCCGATTGCCGGGCCCGGTGTGCTGCAGCGGCATTATGCCGAGATCCGGCAGGCCTGCGACGGGCATGATTTCCATGCAGTGTGCGATGCGGTCGCCGCTTTCGCGGGCCATTCCGATCCCTGGCTGCAGAAGGCGGCCGCCACGTTCTCGGCCGGTTCGCCGGGGTCGGCGCGCCTGTCCTTCACATTGCTGGAGCGGGCCAGGCTGCTTTCACTGGCGGACGTGTTCCGCCAGGAATATATCGCCGTGCTGCATTGCGGCGTACAGGGCGACCTGCAGGAAGGCATACGCGCCCTGCTGATCGACAAGGACAAACAGCCACGCTGGAATCCCGCGACGCTGCGGGACGCCACGCCCGCCTGGGTCGAGCGCTTCTTCGAGGCGCCCTGGCCGCTGGGCGACGAGCATCCTCTGGAAGATCTCGGCCGATAATGCCGGGGTCGAACAGAAAACCACCATCATCAAAAGTGACAGGAGAGACATCATGAGCCGAATATCCTTCATCGGCCTAGGAAACATGGGCAAGCCAATGGCCCAGAACCTGCTCAAGGCGGGGCATGAACTGACGGTCTTCGATCTGGCGCCCGCCGCGGTGCAGGCGCTGGTGGATGCCGGCGCCAAGAGCGCGGGCTCGGCGCTGCAAAGCGTCCAGGGCGTGGACGCCGTGATTTCCATGCTGCCCGCCAGCCGGCATGTGGAAGGGCTCTATCTGGGCGACGAGGGCCTGCTTCAGCGGATCGCTCCCGGCACCCTGGTGCTCGAATGCAGCACCATCGCGCCCGAATCGGCCCGGAAGGTGGCGGCGGCGGCCCGCGAGCGCGGCATCCGCATGATCGATGCGCCGGTGTCGGGCGGCACCGGCGGGGCCGTGGCCGGCACGCTCACCTTCATCGTGGGCGGGGCGGCGGCCGACCTCGACGAGGCAATGCCCTATCTCGAAAAAATGGGCCGCAATATCTTCCATGCGGGGGATTCCGGCGCCGGGCAGGTGGCCAAGATCTGCAACAACATGCTGCTGGGCATCCTGATGGCGGGGACATCCGAAGCCCTGGCGCTGGGTGTGGCCAACGGGCTGGACCCGAAAGTCCTGTCCGACATCATGGCCAAGAGTTCAGGCCGCAACTGGGCCACCGAGCTTTACAACCCGTGGCCGGGCGTCATGCCCGATGTGCCGGCATCCAAGGGATATGCCGGCGGATTCGGGGTCGACCTCATGCTCAAGGACCTCGGCCTGGCGGCCGAAGCCGCCCTGCACTCAGGCGCTTCCACGCCTCTGGGCGAACTGGCCCGCAACCTGTATTCGCTGCACAGCGCGGGCGGCAGCGGCGGCCTGGATTTCTCCAGCATCGTGAATCTGTATCAGCGCGAGTCGTCCAGGGGATAAGGCTGAGGCAGCAGCCGGATGGCGGGTCCTTCCGGCGACAGCGCGCGGAAATCGGCGTGGCCGATGTCAGTCAGGCTGATTTCCATGAGCACACGCCATTCGCCTGCCTGCTGGCCGTTTTCCGTTCCGGCGGGTGTGGCGTTGATGATGCGGCCGGCCGGCGACCTGGGCCGCTGGGCATCGAAGACGTCCATGCCGGCATGCAGCGCACTGTCGGTTCCAGCCTGGCAGACTCCCGGAACGGCACGGCGCTTCACCGTGCCCCGGAAATGCGCGCGGGCGACGACTTCCTGGCCCGGGTAGCACCCCTTGGTGAAGCTCACGCCGCCGATCAGATCATAGTTGAGGCTCTGCGGAATGAAGAGCTCTACATTCGCCTGTTCGACCCAGCCCAGGCCGGCCTCGACGTCCTGCGCGCGCCAGGCATCGGCGTTCTGCCGCGACGGTACGCCGGCCAGAGCGGCGGCGTCAGCGTCTTCCGGGCAGACCAGCCACCAGCGCAGGGGCCCGCCGCCCACGACGGCGGGGGCGGAAATGCGCGCGGCCCGCGCTTCGCGGTGGACCTGCCACGGGCCGGCCGGCGCGGGCCATGGCGCCTGCGGGGCGTCGGCCGCTCGCGGCGCCATGCTGACACCATGAACTTTCAGCGCCGTGACCTCGAAGCGGACTTTGGCGCGCAGGACGAACATGCGCAGCCGCTTGAGCAGCGGTTCGAGCAGGTCGGCCTTGACGATGGCAAGCAGCGGGCTCCCGGCCTCGGCCGTTTCCCGCCATGCCACCAGGCTGCCGAGCATCCGGCCCTTGGGCGTGCAGTAGGCGGCCAGGCGGGCGTCTTCAGCCCCCATGCCGCTGATGTCGTTGCTGAGCTGGGTGTGAAGGAAGTTGTCCGCATCCTCGCCATCGATGCGCAGTACCGCGAGCTCATTCAGGTGAACGATGAAATCCATAGCTTGAGTCATATGCCAAAACCGATCAATTGAACACAGACGGGCGTCTGCCGTTTATGATAACGGGCTTTGTCCCCACGGGTGGCTGTTTGCGGCACGCCTATGCACATGAACCCGGCCGGCGGGCGGGGATTCCGGCGCCGGTCCGGCGCTACACTATGACAAGATGAAAAGATTCTGCCTTATCGCCCTTGCCGCCCTGCTGTCCCTGGCTCTGATTGCGGCCGGCCTGTCGGCGTACGCCTGGTACTGGACACGGCAGGCGGTGGACATGGACGCAGACCGTATCCAGTATGTCGTGGAACCCGGCAGCGGGGTGCGCGGCATGGTGCGCGCCATGAACGAGGCGGGCATCGACGTGCATCCCGACGCCATGGTCGGCCTGGCGCGGTTCACGGGCATGGACACACAGATCAAGGCGGGCGCCTACGAGGCGCGGCGCGGCGATACGCCGCTGCGGCTTCTCGAACGCATGGCGCGTGGCGAAATGGTGCAGGCCCGGCTGACGCTGGTGGAAGGCTGGACCTACCGGCGCATTCTCCAGGCGCTGCGGGAATCACCCGCCGTCAAGCAGACGCTTCCCGGTATGAGCGACGACGAGATCATGCAGAAGCTGGGGGTCGAGCATCCCGGCCTGGAGGGTCTCTTCATGCCGGATACCTATGTCTTTGTGCCGGGCACCACTGATTTCGAGGTGCTGCGGCAGGCGTACCGGGCGCAGATCGCCTGGCTGGAACAGGCCTGGGAAGAGCGGAATCCCGCCCTGCCATTGTCGTCGCCCTACGAGGCCCTGATCCTGGCCTCCATCATCGAGAAGGAAACCGGCCTGGGGGCCGAGCGGGGACGGGTGGCGGGTGTGTTCGTGAACCGGCTGCGCACGGGCATGCTGCTGCAGACCGATCCCACCGTCATCTACGGCATGGGTGACAGCTATCAGGGCCGCATCCGGAAGCGCGACCTGCAGACCGACACTCCCTGGAACACCTATACCCGCGGCGGCCTGCCGCCCACGCCCATAGCCAGCCCGGGCCGGGCGGCGCTGCATGCCGCTCTGCACCCCGAAGAGCACCGCTATTTCTATTTCGTGGCCCGTGGCGATGGCAGCAGCCAGTTCTCCCGCACGCTCATGGAGCACAATCGGGCCGTGGCAAAGTACATCCTGGGCAGGAAATGACGGAAAGCACGGTGAACGGGAGCCTGGCCGGGCAGCGGCGCGGTTTCATGATCGTCTGCGACGGCAGCAACGGCGCCGGCAAGACGACGCTGATCGACAATCTTTGCCGCCATTTGCGGGGGCGCGGCCTGGAAGTGGTGGTGACGCGGGAACCGGGCGGCACCACCATAGGCGAAAGAATCCGCGAAATCCTCCTCAGCCCGGATACGCCGGAAATGTGCGACCTGACCGAACTGATGCTGTTCGGCGCCGCCCGTGCCCAGCATGTCCGCGAGAAGATCATCCCCGCCCTGGAAGCCGGCAAGGCCGTGCTGTGCGACCGTTTCGACTCCGCCACACTCAGCTTCCAGCATTATGCGCGCGGGCTGGATCTCGCCCTGGTGGAAAGCATCAACGCATTGGCGCTGGGCGGGTTCCGGCCCGATCTCTACCTCTTTCTCGATCTCGATCCGGCAATCGGCCTCGAACGGGTGCGGCAGCGCGGGGCGGCGCTGGATCGCCTCGAAGCCGAGCAGCTCGCCTTTCTGCAGCGCGCGCGCGAAGGCTACCTGGCACAGGCGCGGCGGGAGCCGCGGCGCTGCAAGGTGCTGGATGCCGATCGCGACATCGCTTCGGTCACCGGCGAGGCCATCGCCCTCGTCGAACAGCTGATCTCCAGCATGCCGGATCCGGCTAGCGGTGGCGGGCGGGGCGCGTGATGGGCGGGCTTGCGCAATTCCTTCCCTGGCAGCAGGCGCTCGCCACCGAGTGGCTGGGCGGCGGCGAGCGTTTTGCCCATGCCTGGCTCATCCACGGCCTGTCGGGCATAGGCAAGCGCAACTTTGCCATGGCCGCCGCTTCGGCGCTGCTATGCGAACAGCCCGGGCAGGGCGGGGCCTGCGGTGTCTGCCAGGCCTGCCGCTGGGTGGCCGGCGGAAATCACCCGGACCTGCGCCGGGTGCGCCCGGATGCCGTCGCCGCGGAAGAGGGTGACGCGGCCGAAGAAAGCGAAAGCCAGGCAAAGAAAACCCCTTCCCGGGAAATCCGCGTGGAGCAGATGCGGGCGCTCTCGGGCTGGTTCAACGTCGGCACGCACCGTGGCGGCTGGCGCGTGGCCGTGATCTATCCGGCGCAGGCGATGAACACCATCACGGCCAACGCCCTGCTGAAGGTGCTGGAAGAACCGCCGCCGCGCACCGTCTTTCTGCTGACCAGCGATGCGCCCGATCTGCTGCTGCCCACGATCGTGTCGCGATGCCGCCGGCTGCCGCTGCCGGTGCCGGAGCTCCCGGCGAGTATCGCCTGGCTGCATGAACAGGGGGTCGCCGATCCGGCCGAATGGCTGGCGGCGGCGGGCGGAGCCCCTTTGCGGGCTCTGCAGCTCGCCCGTTCGGGCGAGTCGGCATGCCCGGCCTGGCTGGCGCAGTTTCTTGATGTACTGGCCGGCGCGGGCGGCGGGCGGGCCGTTCCGGTGGCGGGCACGGCCGATGCTCTGGAACGGGTGGACGCGCCGGTGTGGGTCGATGCGCTGCAGCGCGCCTTCGTCGACCTGTCGCTGGTGGCCGCCGGTGCCGTGCCGCGATATTTTCCTTCGCAGGGGGCCGTGATGGCGCGGGTCGCCGCCCACAGTTCTCCAGCCATGCTTTCCGCGGCATCGAAATGGCTGGCGCAGCAGCGGGCCGTAGCGGTCCATCCGCTGAGTCCCAGGCTTTTCGTGCACAGCGTGCTGCAACGCTGTGCGCAGGCCTGCGGTTCGACCCGCCCTGCGGAAAACGCCTAAACTTGCCGTTTGACCATCAGCATTCTTCACCATGTACGTCGATTCGCATTGCCATCTCGATTTTCCCGAACTTGCACAGGATCTGCCCTCCATTCTCGACAGCATGTCGGCCAATCGTGTCGGCCATGCCCTGGTCGTGGCGGTCAGCAAGCCGGAATGGGCGCGCATCCGTGAACTGGTCGCGCCCCACGATCATCTGTTTGCTTCCGTGGGCGTGCATCCCGACTACAAGGACACTGAAGAACCCACGGTCGAAGAACTGGTTGCCGCCGCGCGGGACCCGAAGATCATCGCCATCGGCGAGACCGGCCTCGACTACTATCGCGGCAGCGAGCCCTTCGACTGGCAGCGTGAGCGTTTTCGGGTCCATATCCGCGCCAGCCGCCAATGTGGGCTGCCCCTGATCATTCATACCCGCTCGGCGGCGGAAGATACTCTGCGCATCATGGCCGAAGAAGGCGCCGGGGAAGCGGAGGGCGTGATGCACTGCTTCACCGAATCCTGGGAAGTCGCCGCGGCCGCCATGGACCTCGGCTTCTACATCTCCTTTTCCGGCATCGTCACTTTCCGCAATGCCGTCGAACTGCAGGAAGTCGCGCGCAGAATGCCCCTGGAGCGCATGCTGATCGAAACCGACGCGCCTTATCTTGCGCCGGTTCCGTATCGCGGCAAGCGCAATGACCCCTCCAAGGTCATGCACGTGGCGGAAAAGATTGCCGAACTGCGGGGCATCGCGCTGGAGGAAGTGGCGCAACGCACGACGGACAATTTCTTCGATCTCTTCAGCAAGGCCGCCGGCGGCCGCCAACCAAGAGGACAGTCATGACCACAGACTCAACGATGGCAAGCCCGTGCGCGGGCATCGAGGCTCGCGAGGCGGGGCGCCCGCCCGCCGCCCGAATCGGTCAGGGCCTTTTCAAGCCGGCGGCATTCCTGGCCGCGCTGGCCTTTTGTTCCGCCGTGGCGGCGGCCGTGCCGGATGCCTGGTGGATACACGTGGTCAATGACCGCGGGTCCGAGGTCAGACAGATGCTGGCTCGCGGCATCGACCCCAATGAAGCCGACGCCGAAGGCATGCCAGCGCTGATGCTGGCCATCCGCAGCGATTCCTGGCAGGTCTATGATGCCCTGCTGGCCAACCGGCGGATCCGTGTCGACGCCGAGAACCGGCAAGGCGAAACCCCTCTCATGTATCTGGCCCTGCTGGGCGAGACCGAAAGGGCGCGGGCGCTGATCGATCGCGGTGCGCAGGTCAACCGGCTGGGCTGGACCCCTCTGCATTACGCGGCGTCGAAGGGGCAGATGGATACGGCCCGCCTCCTGCTGGAGCGCGGCGCGATCGTCAACGCCCCCTCGCCGGACGGCACCACGCCGCTCATGATGGCGGCCTATTCGGGCAGCCGCGATATGGCGCAGCTGCTGCTGGACAACGGCGCCGATGCCACCGCCATCAATCTGCAGAAACTCACTGCCGCCGACTGGGCGCGTGAGCGCCGCAACAGCCGCCTGGCCGACGAACTGGAACAGGTGGCGGGCCGTACGCAGGCACAGCGCGAGGGCCGGCCCGAACCCGTCGACAAGGCGGCCGGCCAGGCGCCCGCCGCAAGCGGCGGAACCTCGCGCTATTTCGATCTGGAGCGTTTCGAACGCGACAGCGACTGACGCGAAGGCGTGGGCGCATGCCGGGCCTTTCGCAAGGGCCCGAAGGCCGCTCAGCCTGCCCGTATGGGCAGGTAATCGACCCGCAGCGCGCCTTCGAGCTCATCGTAGGGGATCAGCAGTTCGGGCTGGCCATGGGAATAGGGCGCCAGTTGATAGGTGTCGTACTTGATGACGATGCCCCTGTCCGTCAGAGCGTAGTTCTCGCTGGGCTGGAAGGGCCAGATCCGGTTCCAGGTGCCGGGGTCGGCCTGGGCGTCGGGCACGGTTTCCAGCCAGCGTGCATGCGCGCGCCTTAGTGCCGCTTCGAAGCGGGCCCTGCCGTCGCGCACCAGTATCTGATCCAGGGGGATGATTCCCCGCCGGGCATTGTCCCAGTTCAGGAACTGGGTGGCGCCTATGCCATGAGCGGCGCCGGTGAAATACTGCCAGCTGTCCAGTTCGATGACTGTCAGGTATTTGCTGCGATAGCGCAGCTTTGCGGCCAGCAGCACACTGTCCCTGGGACCGGCGACCTGCCAGTAATATTCTTCGAAATCGGCAATATCGGCGTGTCGCGGCGTCTGGGTTTCATCGACTCCGGTCATGGTGGCCAGCGCGTGATCCACCAGACGGGTGAGCTCGGGGTTGCCGGCGAACACCAGCGTATCGACTTCAAGCGTCGGGCATTCACCCTGGCAGCCGGGTTTGCCGCGCTTCCATTTGGTCTGCTGCGCGAACAGGCCGTCGCGGCTGCTGAGCTGGTCGGTGGCGTCGGGGATCAGGGTGATGTTGGCGGGCTTGCTGGCGCAGCCCGCCAGCAGGGCGGCGCTCAGTGCAAGCAGGGCCAGACGGAACGGAACGATGGCGGTCATGGTTTCACTTCACCGTGCTGGCGTCCTGGCCGAACAGCAGCTTGCGCGAGGCTTCGTCGCTGACCGATGGCGCGGTGTTGATGCTTTCGGCCAGAGCGTAGGCGCGCTGGGTGGCGGGGCGGCCCTGGATCGTATCGTGCCAGCGCTTCAGGTTCGGAAAATCGTCCAGGTTCTGTTGCTGGCGCTTGTGCGACACGATCCAGGGATAGCTGGCCATGTCGGCGATGGAATATTCGCCGGCAATGTATTCGCGATCGGCCAGCCGCTTGTTGAGCACGCCGTACAAGCGCGAGGTTTCACGCACGTAACGGTCGATGGCGTATCCGATTTTTTCGGGCGCATAGACGTTGAAGTGGTGGTTCTGGCCGGCCATCGGCCCCAGGCCGCCCATTTGCCAGAACAGCCATTGAAGCGCATCGGCGCGGCCGCGCAGCGTGGCGGGCAGAAAGCGGCCGGTTTTTTCAGCCAGGTAGAGCAGGATTGCGCCCGACTCGAACATGGCCAAGGGTTCGCCGCCGTCGGCCGGATCGTGGTCGACAATGGCGGGAATGCGGTTGTTGGGCGCGATGGCCAGGAATTCCGGCGAGAACTGATCGCCCTTGCCGATATTGATTGCCTTGATCCGGTAGGGCAGCCCGGTCTCTTCCAGAAACAGTGTGATCTTGTGCCCGTTGGGCGTGGTCCAATAATAGAGATCGATCATGATGCTCCTTTGTTCGATACGGGGTCGGGGAGTTCGATAAGGAAGGGGTCAGGAAGCCAGCGCGCGTTCGATTTCCTTGCGCAGGCTTTCGGGCTTGGCCGTGGGGCCCAGGCGCTGGATGACGCGGCCCTGGCGATCGATCAGGAACTTGCTGAAATTCCACTTGATGCTTTCACTGCCCAGGATGCCGGCTTTCTGGCTCTTGAGCCAGGCGTAGAGCGGGTGGGCGCGGGGGCCGTTGACTTCGATCTTTTCGAACAGCGGAAACGTGATGCCGTAGCGTGAGGAACAGAATTGCGTGATGGCACCCGCGTCGCCGGGTTCCTGGCCGCCGAACTGATTGCAGGGGAAGGCCAGCACAGAAAAACCCTGTTCGCGATAATCGCGATACAGCGTTTCCAGCCCTGCGTACTGGGGCGTGAAACCGCATTCCGATGCGACATTGACAATGAGCAGCACCTGGCCGGAAAAATCGGCAAGGGCAAGGTCGCGGCCATCTATCGCGCGGGCAGAAAAGGAGTAGATCGTGTCCATGGGTACCGTTGCGCAACTATGGGTCTAATTTACCAGATCGCGGGGCAAGCCTTGCCCGGGCGGCGCGGTGGCGCCGGTGGCGCAACGGAAGGATGCCGCCGCAACGATGCGTTGCGACTCTGATAAGATGTCCTGCTACGTTTGGAAGTCGGCAGGAAGCGGATATGGCAGTCATTTATCACAACCCCCGTTGCGGCACGTCGCGCACTGTATTGCAGGCCTTGCAGGATCACGGCCACGAGGTGGAAATCATCGAATATCTCAAGCACCCGCTGGGGCGTGAAGCGCTTGCCGACCTGATCGCGGCGGCCGGCATCAGCGTGCGCGAGGCAATGCGCAGCAAGGAGGCCGTCTACGCCGAACTCGGGCTGGGCGACCCGGCGGTGGGCGACGCCGAGCTGCTACAGGCCATGGAAACGCATCCCATCCTTATGAACCGGCCCTTCGTGACGACGGATAAAGGCACGCGCCTGTGCCGCCCGGCCGAGGTCGTGCAGGAAATCCTCTAGGGCCTGTCGACGCTAAAAGGAGGCTCGCCCCCGGTGTTTCAGGCGGGGCTGCTCACTCCCAGTAATTGCGCAAGCCGTAATGCACGTGCAGCGCGGTTTCAGTATCGCGGTCCAGCGGCTGGTCGGGATCGTACTCGGGGCTGTTGCGGATCTGTTCCCGGGTCAGCGACACTTGCACCAGCGAGCGGGCCCAATCTATGTGGTCTATCCAATGTGTCGCCAGCAGGACTTTCCTGCCGCCTGGCCACCAGTTGCGTGTGTCGACGATGAAATAGCGCAGCGCCCAGGTTTCGTCATCGAAGACGAAATCCTCGACATGGCCGATTTCCTCGTCTGTGCCTTGAATATGATGGCCTTCCACATTGTCGGCGCTGCGCAGATGGTAGTCCTCGGGATGGTCCGAAGCCTGCTGCAGCAGTTCCTCCGCGCGATTCGGGATGGGAGCGCCCTCGGCATGCCCGGGCGCGCCGACGACGGGATAGGCGCCCGTTCCCCAGAGCTCCGGGCCGATCCAGTAATTTCCCAGGCCGTAATAGCGTGAAAAATCGCCTTCCATCTGTCTGGACACCGGCTTGCGGGTATCGATATCGGGGCTGTTCCGGACCTGTTCCTGGGTGAGCCTGACGGTGATCGACTCGTTCACTGGGTCGATGCCGGCGATCGAATAGGGGGAAATCAATACCTGGCGGCTGTTTAGCCAGCCGCCCGTCTCGACGACGAGATAGCGGATCGTCCATTTTTCATCATCGAAGAAGACGTCTTTCACTTTGCCCAGATCACCGTCCGTGGCCTGCAGGCCGTAGCCGTTCAGACTTTTCACTCTATGCAGCATGGTCATCCCCTTGTCGAGTTGGAGACCTCGTGAGGCAAGCGCTGTTCCCGGCCCGCCTTCAGACGGAGAGCCGCCACGCCAGGGCGGACAGCGTGAGCAGCAGAACCGGCAGGGTGAGGACGATGCCCGTCCGCAGGTAATAGACCCAGCCGATCTCCAGGCCCTTGCGGCGCAGGACGTGCAGCCACAGCAGCGTGGCCAGGCTGCCGATGGGCGTGAGCTTGGGCCCCAGATCGCTGCCGATGATGTTGGCGTAGATCATGGCTTCGCGCATGGCATCGCCGACATTGGCGGCGTCGATGGACAGGGCCACCAGCAGGACGGTCGGCAGGTTGTTCATGATGGATGACAGAAAGGCGCTCAGCACGCCCGTGCCCACGGCCGTTGCCCACAGACCCCGCTCCGCCAGGTATTCCAGCACGCCGGCCAGCTGCAGGGCCATGCCCTGATTCCGCAAGCCGTACACCACCAGATACATGCCCAGGGAAAAGACCACGATCTCCCAGGGCGCGCCTTTCATGATGCGGCGGGTGCCGACGACGTGGCCGCGGCCCGCGACGATGAGCAGCGCCAGCGCGGCGGTGCCTGCAATGAGGCTGATCGGCACGCCCTGCGGTTCGAGCAGCAGGCAGCCCGCCATCAGCAGCGACAGAACGACCCAGCCGGCGCGAAAGGTGGCGGGATCGCGGATCGCGCTGGCCGGATCGCGCAGCAGCGCCGCGTCGAAGCGCCGCGGCAGCACGCGGCCGTACAGCATGAGCAGGACACACAGGCTGGCCAGCACGGCGGCGGCGTTGACCGGCGCCATGACGGCCGCATACCTCAGAAAACCGATGCCGAAGAAGTCGGCCGAAACGATGTTGACCAGATTGGAGATCACCAGCGGCAGACTGGCGGCGTCGGAAATGAAGCCCGCCGCCATCACGAAGGCCAGCGTGGCCGCTGGCGTGAAGCGCAGCTGCAGCATGACCGCCATCACCAGCGGCGTGAGGATGAGCACCGCGCCGTCATTGGCGAGAAAGGCCGCCATGAAGGAACCCAGCAGTATCAGCAATACATAGAGGCGTTTCGTGCGGCCCCTGCCCCAGCGCGCGACATGCAGCGCCAGCCACTCGAACGTGCCGGCCACGTCGAGCACCAGGGTGATGATGATCAGCGCGATGAGTGCCGCCGTCGCGTTCCAGACGATGGACCAGACGTCGATGATGTCGCGCGGCTGGACGACGCCGCAGGCGAGGGCGGCCAGGGCCCCGGCCAGCGCGCTCCAGCCTATGCCGAGACCGCGCGGCTGCCAGATGACGAGCGTCAGGGTGGCAATGAAGATCAGCGAGGCGATGAGCATGGAAGGCGGCGCCGCGGTGGCGGCGATAAAAGGTCAAAAAAGGGAGGACGCCGGACCCGGGACCGCGACTTGCTTGCGGGCGCCGGTGGCTCCGCGGAAACACTGCGCAAGAGGCGCGGCCCATGCTTTGGCATGCACGACATAATAAGGGAGAATGAAACATTGAATCCGGAGGCGGCGATGCGGGGACGGGGCTGGAAGCTGATGGGGGGGCTGCCTTTGCTGTGGGCGGCGGAGGCATCATTCTCGCAGGAAGTGGTGCGGACGCTCGACCCGGTCGTCGTCAGTTCGACACGCATGGAAACCTCCGTGCTCGAAACACCCGCCTCCGTTTCCATGCTCGACGGCGAGGACATGCGCAACTCGCGCCTGGGGGTGAACCTGTCCGAGAGCCTGGGCGGCGTTCCGGGCCTGCAGATACAGAATCGCGAGAATTACGCTCAGGACCTGCAGGTGTCGATTCGCGGCTACGGCGCGCGTTCCACTTTCGGCGTGAGGGGTGTGCGCCTGTACGTGGACGGCATTCCGGGCACCATGCCCGACGGGCAGGGCCAGACTTCCAATATCGATATTGCCAGCATCGAGCGCATCGAAGTCCTGCGCGGGCCGTTTTCCGCTTTGTATGGCAATTCGTCCGGCGGCGTGATCCAGGTGTTCACTGAAGACGGCAAGCTGCCGCCCGAAGCCAGCGCATCGATGGCCGCGGGCAGCAACGGGACGTGGCGCTATGGCGCCAAGGCGCGCGGCCTGGCCGACGTGGGCGACACTGAACTCGACTATGTCGTGAGCCTGAACCGCTATACCACCCAGGGCTTCCGCGAACACAGCGGAGCCCGCAGGAATCTCGGCAATGCCAAGCTGGGGCTGCAGTTCGACAGCGACACCCGGCTGACCGTGATTGCCAATTCCGTGAGCATCCGGGCCGACGACCCTCTGGGCCTGTCACGCCGGGATTTCGAAGACGACCCCGGCAGCGCTGTCGAGAACGCCACGCTTTACAACACACGCAAAAGCGTCGATCAGACACAGGGCGGGCTGGTTTTCGAAAAACGCCTGGACGACAGCAACGAGCTGCGGGCCATGGTTTACTACGGCGAGCGGGATACGGTGCAGTATCAGGCCATACCCGTGGCGGCACAGCTCAACCCCCGGCACAGTGGCGGTGTCATCGATCTGAGCCGCCGCTATGCCGGAGCCGACCTGCGCTGGACCAGCCGCTATGAGCTGGGCGGCCGGCCGCTCACCATGATCGTGGGCGTGGCATACGACGAACTGCGGGAAGAACGCCGCGGTTATGAGAACTTCTCGGGCTCCGACCTCGGGGTCAAGGGCGGCCTGCGCCGGGACGAAACCAACAAGATATGGAATATCGATCCCTATCTGCAGATGTCATGGCAGTTCGCCCCGCGCTGGACGCTGGACGCCGGTCTGCGCCACAGTACCATCCGTTTCGATTCGCGGGATCACTACATGGTGCCCGGCAACGACGACGACAGCGGCAACGCCCGTTACAAGGAATGGCTGCCCGTGGGCTCGCTGAGCTATTCACCCACGGCGGACCTCAGTTTCTATGTGTCGGCCGGGCGGGGCTTCGAGACGCCCACCTTCAATGAAATTTCCTATCGGAACGACGGCTTGCCCGGGCTGAACTTCAACCTGGCGCCGGCCGTCAATACCAATGTGGAGCTCGGCGCCAAGGCGCGGGTGGCCGGCGGTGTCCTGACGGCCGCCGTGTACCAGAGCCAGACGCGCGACGAGATCGTCGCGGCCGATGCGAGCTTTGGCCGTACCACGTATCAGAACGCCGGCCGCACACGGCGCACCGGGTTCGAGCTGGCCTGGAGCGGCCGGCTGCACGAGCATCTGCGCACGCAAGTGGCCTATGGCTGGGTGGATGCGAAATACCGCGACGATTGCACGACGCCCAGCTGCATGGAGCCGGGCCGCCCCGACAAGCGGCTGCTGGCGGGGAACCGGATTCCGGGCATCGCCAGACAGGCTTTCTATATGAGCCTGGACTGGATGCCCGAAGAAGGATTCCGCGCCGGCATCGATGGCCGCTACCTGAGCAGCATTCCCGTGAACGATGGGAATACGGAAGCCGCCCCTTCTTATTTCGTGGCGGGTGTCCATGCCGGCTACGTCTGGCGCAACGGCCCCTGGCGCATCGGCAGCTATGCGCGCATCGACAACCTGTTCGATCGCCGGTACGCGGGTTCGGTCATCGTCAACGAAGGCAATCAGCGTTATTACGAACCCGCGCCCGGAAGGAACTGGAGCGCGGGTCTGGACCTGAGCTATGCCTTCTGAGCCCCGGACAGGCGCCGCCGCAGTTCGCCGGCGCAAAGCGAGATGGCGGGGTAGGCGTCGCTGAACACTTTGCCCATGGTGATGAACCCGTGTATCTGCCGCTCGAAACACACATAGGTGGTTTCATTGCCCGCCTCGGCAAGCGCGACGGCGTAGGCCGCGCCCTCGTCACGCAGTGGATCGTATCCGGCGGTAATGACCAGGGCGGGCGGAAGATTTTCGAGGCTTTCAGCGCGTATGGGGCAGGCGCGCCAATCTTCGAGCGCGCTTTCGTCTTCCATGTAATGCCCATAGAAGTACGCAAGCAGCTCGTTGGTCAGGACGTATCCCTGCCCGTTGCGGGTGTGCGACGGATAATCGCAGCCCAGGTCGATCACCGGATAGACCAATAGCTGGTACGCCAGCCGGATGTCATCCGAATCCCGCAGAGCGATGGCCGCCACGGCCGCCAGATTGCCGCCGGCGCTGTCGCCGCCGACCGCGATGCGCCGAGGGTCGATATTGATCTGCGCGGCATTCTCGAAGACCCATTCGACGCTGGTGACCGCGTCTTCCACCGCGGCCGGGAACCTGTGCTCGGGCGCAAGCCGATAATCCACGGAAACAATGCAGCAGCCGGACGCATTGCAAAGCTCGCGGCACAGCGTATCGTGGGTATCGAGATTGCCGATGACCCATCCGCCACCGTGAAACCAGACCAGCGCCGGCAGTGTCGCATCATCCGCGACGTTCTCCGGCCGGTAGATGCGCAGCGGCAGCTTCCCGGCTTTCCCTTCGATTTCCAGGTTCCGGATGCCGCCGACTTCGGGGGCGGCCGGCTGCACGTTGGGGCCGCGCTCGAGATAGGCAATACGCGCCTGGGGCGGATCCATCGATTCCAGCTGAGGTATGCCGGCCTCTTTTAGAAGATTGAGAACCGCCTGTACCTGGGGGTGCAGTAAATCCGTCATGCGAGTGCTCCGTTCTTGTTATGGTTGCGCTTATGCCAGTGCAAAACCTTTGTACCCCTGTTCGGCGACCTGATTGCACTTTTCCCGGTAAACATGGAATCCGGCGACATAAGGCATGAACACCCGGGGTTTTCCGGGGATGTTGGCGCCGGTATACCAGGAGTTGGCAAGCGGGAACAGGGTTGAATCACCGACCTGGTTCACATGCTCGACCCAGTCGTCTTCATGCTGCTTGTCCGGGTCGATGCGCTTGAGGCCCTTGTTCTGCAGATAATCGATGCATTCGCAGATCCATTCCACGTGCTGTTCGATATGGATGACCATATTCGTCTTGACGGAGGGGCTGCCCGGCCCGGTGACGATGAACATATTCGGGAAGCCGGCGGTCATCAGGCCCAGCAATGTCCGCGGCCCATCCTTCCATTTGTCCCGCAGCGAAACACCGCCCACGCCACGGATATCGATATCCTGCAGCGCGCCCGTCATGGCGTCGAAGCCGGTGGCGAACACGATCGCATCGAGCTCATAGTGCGCGTTCTCGGTTTCCAGCCCGGTCTCGGTCAGGCGGGTGATGGGATCCTTGCGCACATTGATCAACCGCACATTGGGGCGGTTGAAGGTCTCGAAGTAGTCGCTCACCAGCGGCAGGCGCTTGGTTCCCAGGTAGTGGTCGTTCGGGGTCAGCAGTTCAGCGGTGGCGGGATCCTTGACGATGCTGCGGATCTTGTCGCGGATGAACTTGCCCAGGCGCTCATTGGCTTCTTTATTCGTCATGATGTCGGTGTAGGCGCTGAGCATGGTGACATTGCCGCCGCCATCATTCCAGAAAAACTCGCATTTTTCCCTCAGTACCGCTTCATCATCTTCCAGCGCCGACTTCTCGGGGAAGACAAAGGACGCGACGCCGACCGGCGTATTGACGGCGTACTCGCGCTTCTTGGGGTAATCCTTGACGTAGGCTTCGACAAAGTCCTTGGGCAGGGGGCGGTTGCCGGCGGGCAGGGCATAGTTGGCGGTACGCTGGAACACATGGAATTCCTTTGCCTGCTCTGCGACGATGGGGGTGAGCTGCATGCCCGACGAGCCGGTGCCGATCAGGCCCACGCGCTTGCCGCTGAAATCGACGCCTTCGTGTGGCCATGTGCCGGTGTGGTACCACTCGCCCTTGAAATCTTCGAGGCCGGGAAATTCCGGAACACGGGGCAGCGACAGATTGCCCGTCGCCATGATGCAGAAACGGGCCTGAATCTTTTCCCCGGTGCTGGTTTCGATATTCCAGAGCGAACGGGTATCGTCGAATATGGCGGAAACCACCTGGGTATTGAAGGTGATGTCTTTCTTGAGATCCAGTTTGTCTGCGACGAAATTGATGTATTCCAGAATTTCCGGCTGCGTGGCATAGCGTTCGCTCCAGCGCCATTCCTGCTGAATGTCATTCGAGAACGAATATGAATAATCCAGGCTTTCCACGTCGCATCGCGCCCCCGGGTAGCGGTTCCAGAACCATGTGCCGCCCACGTCGGATGCGGCTTCGATCACCCTGGTCGACTTGCCCTGGTTCCGAAGAACATGAAGCGCATATAGGCCGGCAAAACCAGCCCCTATTATTGCAACATCAACCGGCGTGTTTTCTGCCTGTCCAGCCATGTATGTCTCCTGACGCATTGCGTAAATTTATGACTCTGAAAAAATGGAATTCAATATGGATATGATTCAAATCCGATGTTTAGGATGCTCTGAACCATTCACCGCGGCGCATGCATCCCCGGACTCAGACGATCTGCCGCGTTGCAAATGCTCGCGATAGCGACGGCTATCGATGCGCTTTGCGCCTTGCATCTCATCCTGATCCGGGGCGCCTGCTTACCGCTCGAATGATTCATAGCATCCTTTACTGCTTTTGCCTTCATGGAATATCCACATTCATTAAAAACACGGCATCGCCGCATTATTCCGGGAATCGACCGGCGCCCGGTCGATTCCTGAAAATCATGGTGAACGGGCTCGATCCGGAAGATGGGATGCCAAATCTGTTGAGCCGCCGTGTCATACAATTCATGTTTGCGGGACAGGTTTTTGTTACCTGCGTTCATGGCCCGTGAATACGAAATGACGGGCGGCTGGCCGAATTATGAATATGTGGAATTTCCAAACCGGCAAAGCGTAGCTTAAGCATTTCCCATGGTCAAGCGCCTGCCCCGCGCCCTTTCCTCCGGCTTCGGTGATTTCGTAGTCGGGTTTCGGGAATATCGTAAACCGCATTCAACATACTGAATTGACAGGGAAATCACGGAACGCCCCCAGGGGGCCCGGTTCAATGCATCAATATCATTAATGATTAGTTATTTAAAATATTAATGGATTGCCGGCTAGAATCCCGCCGGCACCATCACAATGGTCCGAAACCTTCCGAAAATTCTGTTGAAGTTTGAAAGTGGAGCTGGTAACCTGCTTCCGCAAGTTTGGAGCCGAAAAGGCTGCTGATTAAAGGAAACGGGATGCGGCTCCCGCCCCCTGGAGACATGAGTGAAACGGTATAACCACTTCATTGACGGCCAGTACGTCGAGCCTGTAGAAGGCGCCTGGATCGACAGCATCGATCCTTACCAGGGAAAGCCCTGGGCACAGATTCCTCAAGGCGGTGCGCAGGATGCCGACCGCGCCGTCAAGGCGGCGGCCAAGGCCATGCATTCCGGCCCGTGGGCAAAAATGAACGCGACGGAACGGGCTCGCCTCATGCTCCGTCTGGCCGACCTTGTCGAACAGAATGCCGACAGGCTGGCCGAGATAGAAGTCCGCGACAATGGCAAGCTGTTTGCCGAGATGCGCGGGCAGATGCTCTACCATCCGAACTGGTGGCGGTATTTCGCCGGCCTGGCCGACAAGATCGAAGGGCGGGTCGTGCCCATCGACAAACAGGACCATTTCGCCTACACCCGTCAGGAACCTGTGGGTGTCGTGGCGGCCATCACGGCCTGGAATTCGCCGCTGCTTTTCGTTGCCTGGAAATGCGCTGCGGCGATCGCGGCCGGGTGCGCGGTGGTGGTCAAGCCTTCCGAATTCGCTTCGGTGTCCACCCTTGAATTCGCGGATCTCGTCCGCCAGGCCGGCTTCCCCCCGGGCGTGTTCAATGTGGTGACGGGCTATGGCCACGAGGTCGGCTCGGCGCTCGTGGACCATCCCGACGTGGCGAAAGTGACCTTTACCGGCTCGGACGCCACAGGCGCCAGAATCTACGCCCAGGCCGCGCAGAGCATGAAGCGGGTATCGCTCGAGCTCGGCGGGAAATCCCCCAATATCGTTTTCGATGATTGCGATCCCGTCGCCGCGGCATCGGGCGTCATCTCGGGCATTTTCGCGGCCACGGGGCAGACCTGCATTGCCGGTTCCCGGCTGCTGGTCCAGAACTCCATCAAGGAAGAGTTCACGAAAAGGCTGGTGGAACTGGCCACGTCGGCCAAGAAGGGCGACCCTATGTCGCCCGACACCAATATCGGGCCGGTGACGACGCGGCCGCAGTACGAGAAGATCCTCAGCTATATCGATATCGCCAAGCAGGAAGGCGCCCGCTGCCTGCTCGGCGGCGGCCCCGCGACTTCGCCGGAGCTGCCCGGCGGGCAGTTCGTCGAACCCACCATTTTCACCGACGTCACGACTGACATGCGCATTGCGCGTGAAGAAGTCTTCGGGCCGGTGCTTTCCATCATCGGGTTCGAAGACGAAGAAGAAGCCATACAGATCGCCAACGATACGATTTATGGTCTGGCGGCCGGTGTCTGGACAAAAGACATGGGGCGGGCGTTCCGCGTATCGTCCGCGGTCAAGGCCGGGACGGTATGGGTGAATACCTATCGTGCCGTCAGCTACATGATGCCGTTCGGCGGCATGAAGCATTCCGGCATCGGCAGGGAAAGCGGTATCGAGGCCATCAACGAATACCTCGAAACCAAGAGCACCTGGATTTCCTATTCGGACGCGGTGCCCGCCAACCCGTTCATTCTGCGCTAAGCCGGTTCGCATCCCTATCCGATTTTCAGCCTATCCGGCCATTGAGCATTCAATGGCCGGAGGAATAGTCACGGAGACACGTTATGAAAGGTGCCGTTTTTCTCGGCGATCGCCAGCTTGAGCTGCAAACGTTCGACGACCCCACTCCCGGTCCGGACGAAGTCGTGCTCGAAATCAAGGCCTCGGGCATGTGCGGCAGTGATCTCAAGTTCTACCGCTCGCCCAAGGGGCAGGCTATGCGCGAGCTGGGGTTCAATGAATCCGAGCTGGTGATCGCCGGCCATGAGCCCTGCGGCGTGGTGGTGGCCGTCGGTTCGAACGTCAGTGAAAAACGGGCGCGGGTGGGCCAGCGCATGATGGTGCACCACTACAAGGGCTGCGGCGTATGCCCTCATTGCTCCACAGGCTGGCAACAGCTGTGCAAGGACGGCGTCGAAAAAGTCTACGGCGTCACCGGCCACGGCGGCCACGCCCGCTACATGAAATGCCCGGCAAGCACGCTGGTGGAGCTGCCCGATGCGCTGAGCTTCGAAACCGGCGCGGCCATCTCCTGCGGTACGGGCACGGCCTGGGGCGCCATCAAAAGGCTGGATCTCGTGGCGGACCAGACCATTGCCATTTTCGGCCAGGGCCCGGTGGGGCTGGCGGCCACCCAGTTGGGCAAGGCCTTCGGGGCGCAGGTCATCGCGCTGGACATCAGCGCCGACCGTCTGGCCCGGGCCAAAGAATTCGGCGCCGATCATATCATCGACCCATCGAAAGACGACCCGGTCGTCGCCATTCGCGAGCTGACCCGCGGTCTGGGCGCGCACGCCAGCATCGATGCCTCATCGGCATCGTCGGCCCGCGCGCAGGCGGTGCGCTCGGTACGGACCTGGGGCAAGGCCTGCATGGTGGGCGAGGGGGGCGACGTCACACTCAATGTGAGCCCCGATCTACTGCGCCGGCAGGTCACGCTGATCGGTTCCTGGACCTTCTCGACGCATGGGCAGGCGGACTGCGCCCAGTTCATCGCCGACAGAAATATCGACGTCGACAAACTCTTCACCCATCGCTGGGCCTTGAAGGATGCCTCGGAAGCGTATCAGGTCTTTGACAGGCAGGCGGACGGGAAGGGCGTTTTCGTCGAGTTTTCCTGATTGCCGGGGGTGGCGGACAGCCGTTTTCAAGACCCGATTCATCCAACAATCAAATTCAAGAGACAAGCTATGAAAAAATCACTGGGAAAAATGATGCTGGGCGCCGGCCTGGCATTCGGAGCGGCCGCCAGCGGGCATGCCGCCGAACGGCTGGTCTACGCAAGCTATTATGGTGAAGCCTACACGGTCAGCAAGGCCGACATCTGGGTGATGTCGGAAATCGAAAAACGGTCCAATGGCGGGATCAAATTCGAGAGATACCATAACGCGACCCTGTTGAAGGCGCCGGACATCTATCCGGGCCTGAGCAGCGGGGCGGCGGATATCGCATCCGGAACACCGGCTGCCTATAACCGCAATCAATATCGTCTTTCGAACGTGGCGCTTCCTTATATTTCCAGCGACATCATCGCGGTCGGCAAGGCAATGAAGGATCTTTACGATTCCAACGAAGCCTTCCAGCAGGAATTCGAACGTCGCGGCGCCAAGGTGCTTTATTTCCTGCCGTGGGGGGAAAGCTCCTTCTATACGGGTGCCAGGCCCTTGGTGCGTGCGGAAGACTTCAAGGGCCAGAAGGTTCGCGCGGTGCAGGCGATCGCGGAATCCGTCGAGGCATTGGGCGGCACGCCCGTCGCCATGACCTGGAATGAAGCGGTTGAAGGCCTGACCCGCGGTGTCGTGGACATTGCCGGGTCCATCCCCTTCGATTCCGGCGTTTTCGGCGGTATACACGAATCGGCCAAATACGCTTCCGATGGTGGCGACCAGGGCATCTTCAGCGTTGCCGCAATATCCATCAATAAAAAGCGCTACGACAGCCTTTCCCCCGAACTTCAGAAGGTCATTGACGACGTGGCCGCTGAAGCGCAACAGAAGTACTTCGAATTGCTGGACGAATCCTATGAAGATGTCGTGAATCGCCTGTGCACCTACAAGGGCGGTCTCACCATCAATGTATTCAGCGACGAAGAAGCCAAAAAGACAGCCGATATCGTCAACCCCATCGTCCAGGGCAACTGGACAAAATGGGCGGCTTCCGGCAATCAAGTGGATACCCAGGCCTTCCTGAACCAGTATGTTGAACTCGTCCGTAAATACGAGGCCGATTCCGACTGGAAATCGGGTTATCAGCGTCTCAAGGACCGTGGCTGCGTGCAGCAGTAATTGAAGAAACTCCGGCCCCGCCGGCCGGAGTTTTCCACCTCGCCTCTTCCGCATGACCTCTTCACCGCGGCGCCGGCATGCGCCGAAATGAAGAGGCTTGCGCGCAGGCGCGGGGTCCATCCGTTTACGTCGGTCTTGTCATTCATGAACTGGAGCTCAGGTGACTAGAGTCATTCGATCTATCGACAAATTCACGGCTTATCTGGGGATCCTGAGCGGCTTCACAGTGTTTCTCATCATGGTGGTCGTGTGCGCCGATGTGGTGGGGCGTTCCTTCTTCAACAAGCCCTTGCTGGGCGCAACCGAACTGTCGGAGCTGCTGCTGGCCAGCCTGATCTTCTTCGGGCTGGCCGCGGCCCAGCAGGCCCGGCATCACTACATCGTCGAACTGGTGGTGGTGCGTTTGTCGCCCCGCCCGCAGTCGCTTCTTGCCGGGCTGACCCATTTGCTCTCGGCGGGGGTGGTGGCAATGCTGGCGTGGTACAGCACCGGCCAGGCCTTCACATCGTACGAAATGGGGGAAATCAGTTTCGGGACCGTGGAGTTCCCGATCTGGCCGGCGCGCGCGGTGGTGGCCTTCGGGCTCATCCTCTTTTCTCTGCAGTATCTCATTCAGTTCATGAGAATGTGCGGGCTGGACGGCTCATCCGCCTCCGAAACGACGGAACAATAGGAACGTAAAACAATGGAAGTGTTCCAATCAGGGTTGATGATGATCGGCCTGCTGGGCGTCCTGCTGATCGCGGGCATGCCCATCGCGCTGGCCTTGGCAGCGGCGGGAATCGTGGGGCTGGCGGCGGACCGTTCGTGGGGTTCGATCGAATACATTCTTTCCACTTTCTCGTATTCTTCGACCTCACAGTACGCCTATGTGGTCGTGCCCTTGTTCCTCTTCATGGGGCACATGGCTTTTTCCGCCGGGCTGTCCAGAAACGCCTTCAATGTGGGCCAGCAGTTGCTGGGGCGGCTGCATGGGGGTATTGCGGTGGCCACGATCTTCGCGTGCGCCGCATTCTCGACCATCTGCGGTTCGAGCGTGGCCACCGCGGCGACGATGGCGCGCGTTGCCGTGCCGGAAATGCTCAGGCTGGGATACAAGCCGGCGCTGGCGGCGGGCAGTGTGGCCGCGGGGGGAACCCTGGGCGTGCTGATCCCGCCCAGCGGGCTGCTGGTCATCTATTCCATCGTCACCCAGGTGTCGCTGGCGCAATTGTTCATTGCGGCCATCATTCCCGGCATCGTGACCACCATCGTCTACATGCTGGGCATCTGGCTGCTGGTGAAATGGAAGCCCGAACTCGCCGGCAAGCGGCTGGAGCGCAAATATACCGTCAAAGAGAACGCCAAGGCCCTGGGCAGCTGCTGGGAACTGGCGCTGATCTTTCTGCTGGTCATGGGCTCCATCTACACGGGCACCGCCACGCCTACGGAAGCCGCCGCCGTCGGGGCGCTGTTTTCATTGTTTGCCGTCCTGCGCCGGCCCGGCCGCTGGCGCAACATCGGCGAAGGCCTGAAAGAAACCGGCTCGGCAAGCTGCTCGATCTTCGCCCTGATCCTGGGCGCCGGGCTCTTCAGCCTGGGCCTGACGGCCACGCAGCTGCCGGCGCATCTGGCCGGTCTGGTCAACGGCCTGGGCCTGTCGCCGATCATGCTGGTGATCGTCATCCTCGTGCCGTACCTGATCCTGGGCATGTTCCTGGATGGCATTTCGCTCGTGCTGATCACGGTTCCCATCTTCTTCCCGATGGTCACCGAAGCGGGCTTTCATCCTGTGCTGTTCGGGCTGCTGGTCACGAAGGCAGTGGAGATCGGCTGCCTGACCCCGCCGCTGGGCCTGAATGTGCTGGTGGTCAAGAGCGCCATTCCCTCCCTGAATCTCGGCGATGCGTTCCGGGGCTGCATCCCGTTCGTCTTCATGGAACTGTTCGTGGTGGCGCTGATGCTTGCCTTCCCGATGATGAGCCTCGGCCTGATCAGCTGAGCCCATTGCCTGGAAACCGGAAAGGGCTGAATTCCCGTACGGGATTCAGCCCTTTCTTCTGTGCCTGCCCCTTCCGGGGCCTGCGAGATGCCGGGATCTGTTCCCGGCAACGCCATGCGATGGCGGGTTTACTTCACCACGACCTTGCCGCTCATGATGGCCCAATGGCCGGGGAAGGAGCAGAAGAAGTCATAATCGCCGCCGGCTTCCAGCTGGGAAGTCTTGAAGGTGACGGAATCCTTTTCGCCGCCGCCGAGCAGCTTGGTGTGCGCAACGACACGGTCGTCGTTGGGCTTGAGGTAGTCATTGGCCGGACCGGCGGAGGTGGCATCGTTTGCGACGCCTTGCTTATCGGCAGCCTTGGTGATGACGACATTGTGGCCCATCGCGGCCTTGGGGAGCTTGCCCACATGCACCAGATTCACCGTGAATTCTTCGCAGCTCTTGTCCACCACGATTTCCTTGGTGTTGAACTGCATGGCGTCATTGCCTTCGATGGTAACGTCACATTGAGCCGCCATGGCGGGTACGGCCATAACGGACAGCAGTGCGGCGAGAGTGACTTTTGCAAACATATGGATCTCCATGTCGTATCAGAATGACACCAGGGTGCGGTTGAAGCCCGTACCGGAGGCGGTCGTGCAATCACGAAACGCTTAATTTTCCAGCAGTAGTGGAATTCACGTATTGATCTCCATCAATATAACCGGTTCGACTAATCGGGACGCCAGCATCCATTCGATTAGTGGGGAAATCGGCCTGAAGATCAGCAAGATCCGGACCGGTTTGAAAAAGTTTGCCGCCCGGGATTCAGCCGAGGCGGGCCGCCAGCAGATTCAGGCCGAAACCGCCGATCAGCAGGAACAGGAACAGCACGCCGGCCAGGGCGAGGGGAGCGGCCCCCGCCTGGCGGATGGCGCTGACATGCGTGCGCAGGCCGAGAGCCGCCATGGCCATCGCCAGCAGGATGGTACTGAGCTGCACCAGCATGGAGGCGACTTCAGGAGCAATAATGCCCAGGGAATTGAGGCCCACCGCCGCCACAAAGCCCACGGCGAACCATGGGATCGAGGGCCGGGCCTTGCCCGCGTCCTGGTTGCCGCCTTCCCGGCTGGCCCGACGCTGTTCCCACCAGGATACAAGAATGAGAAAGGGTGCCAGCATCATGACGCGCAGCATTTTCTCGACCACGGCGGTATTGGCGGCAACGGGGCCGACCGCATTGCCCGCCGCCACGACCTGCGCCACTTCGTGCACGGTGGAACCGATGAAGATGCCGAAGGCGTGTTCCGACATGCCCAGGATGGGGTAGAGCAGCGGATAGAGGAACATGCCGATCGTGCCGAACACGACGACGGTCGCCACGGCAACCGACACTTTGTGGGCCTGGGCCCGAGTCACGGTTTCCATGGCCATGACCGCGGCCGCCCCGCATATGGCGCTGCCCGCGCCCACCAGCATGCAGGTTTGCCGGTCCAGCCCGAACAAGCGCCGGCCGGCCGTCATGGCCAGGCCGTAGACGGACAGAATGATGACGGCATCGAGCACAATGCCGGCCACGCCGATGGAAGCGGCTTCTTGAAAAGTCAGACGAAAGCCGAACAATATGATGCCGGCCCGCAACAGCCGGGTCTTGCAGAAATCGACCCCCGCCGCGGAATGGGGGGCAATGGCGGGGAACAGGGTGTTGCCCAGCACCATGCCGATGACGATGGCGAAGGTGAGCGAGCTGAAGCCCAGCGCCCGCATGCTGGGCAGGCCCGCCAGCCAAAGCCCGCAGCCGGCGATGGCTCCCGCCAGGGCGACGCCCAGCCACCATTGCCGTGTAGAAAGAGCGGACAGAAAACCGGAGCTGGCTGCGGGCGACAAGGATGACATGTTGAACCGTTGGCAATATTCTTGTTGAAAGTTGAAGAGTAGGCATGTGTGATATATAAGTCGAATACATAATATTCAGCTACCCATAACTTTTGGTTAATTTTTATGCGGCTCAATCTGCATTTGCTGCGCGTGTTCCATTCCGTGGCGGAAGAGGGCAGTTTCTCGGCGGCCGCCCGCCGCCTGCACATCAGCCAGCCGGCCGTTTCCAAGGCGGTGTCCGAACTCGAACGCCAGCTGGACGTGATTCTGCTCGAACGGGCCGGGGGGAAGGCCGCTCCCGGCTTGCGCCTGACGGAATCCGGGGCGGCATTGAATGCCCATGCCCGCGCCATCTTTTCGCTTGAACGCGCTGCGGTGGAGGAATTGCAGCGGCGCAGCGGGCTCAAGCAGGGGGAACTGGTGATCGGAGCCAGTACCACGATCGCCAGCTACTGGCTGCCCCGTTATCTGCGCGCCTATGCTTCCCGGTGGCCCGACATCGTTCTGAAGGTGGTGGTGGCCAATACGCAGTCCATCGTCGAGGATCTGTTCGACTGCAGAATGGACATCGCCCTGGTCGAAGGGCCGGTGCACATGGAAGGGGTGGTTCACCAGCCCTGGAGAGAAGAACGGCTGGTCATCGTGGCGCCTCCGGGCTTCATGGGAGCGGACTTCAGGCCGGCGGGCCGAGGGCCGCAAGCCACCCAAGTCACGAAGCACGATCTTGCGGACGCCACCTGGCTGGTCAGGGAGGCCGGTTCCGGCACACGGGAGGTCTCCCTGGACAGGCTCTCGAAGGTGGGAGTGGCTGTGCGCCGCAGCACCGAAATAGGCAGCAATGAAGGCATTGCGCGCGCGGTCGCATCGGGGCTGGGCGTTGCCATGCTGCCTTTCGCGGTCGTGGAGGATTTATTGATTCTGGGCAGGGTGGTGGAACTGCGCCTGCGCGGCATGGCCGAATTGTCCCGGCCGCTGTACCGCCTGGAACGTCGGGACCGCCCCCCGAGCCCGGCGGTGCGCGCCTTTCTGGATGTCCTGACGGGCCCCGCACTGTGAATGGTGAAGGGGGACGACCGGCCGGAGCCGGGCCGGCGCTCGTCCGTACCCCTGGGCCGGGAGGACGAGGCTTGCGCTCAGGCCGTGGTCAGAGCGTGCGTGTATAGCTGCGCAGGTAGTCGAGGTTGCGTTGCGAGGTGAAGGAGGGAATCGTGCAGCCCGGCCCCAGGATCAGCTTCTGCCGACCCACCTGCCGGATCGCGTCGTCGACTTCAGCGGCGATTTCGGGAAGGCTGCGTTCCTGTATGCGCGTTTCGTCCAGGCCGCCCATGAGGCATTTATCGGTCTGGCCGCGCAGATCGGACAAGGACGGATTGCCCGGAAGCCGGTCGGAAACGCTCAGGACTTCGCAGGGATAATCCCGGACGCGGTCCATCTGCAGATGGTCGCCATGCACGTGCAGGACCCGCACCATGCCTTCCGCCGCTTCGAGCACGCGTTTTGCAAACGGCTTCTGGAAGACCTCGTGGCGTTCCGGGCTGACGCCGCGAGGCCGCCCGACCGGAATGGCCCCGTTGATCGAAAGAAAGACGCCATCCACGCCCAGCTGCTTCACCTTGCGGATATAGTCGCAGGTCGTTTCGGTGACTTCTTCGATGGCATCCAGCGCCGCCTGGCCCTGGCCGAAGAAATTCTCAGCTTCGCTGAAACCGACGTTGCGCACGATCTGCTGATAGGGCTCGAACACGGTTTCGAGCATGGGCGTGTCAGGCCCCAGCAGGGAGCGCAGGCGGGCCAGCACGTCGAGCTGGACGGCGAAAGCGGGGTGGTCGAGGCCCAGCTTCCGGTAGGAAGCCAGGCTATCGGGCGAGGCGAGCGTACTGACGCCTTCGGGCACCGGGTAACGGTAGTCGTTCATCACCTTCAGGATGTCCCAGTCATAGGCCAGCATGAACTGGTGATGAAGGTCGGCGGTTCGTTCGCTGTCGAGGTGATCGGACAGGAAATGCACCCAGCTGGTGACTGGCGGACGATCGACTTCGCGACCGTGGACGGCAGCCAGAAAACGTTCTTTCTTGTTCATTGCGCGTAAGTAGTTGCCTTGGTTGGAGAGAAGCACCGCCTTATTGCGGTTCGACACCTGCGTCACGCAGCAGTTTACCCACGGTGGCAACGGCGTCGGCCAGATTCTTGTCGAATTCCTGGGGCGTTTCGCTTGTGGCGACGTACATGGCGCGGTCTGCAAGCGCCTGTTTGACTTCCGGCGCGTTCACGGCTTCGATCGCGGCCTTGCGCAGAGTTTCCCTTACGGAATCGGGCGTATTGGCGGGGACGGCCAGACCAATGCGGGTAGCGAAGGTAAAGTCGCCGTAGCCGGCTTCGGCGGTGGTCGGTACGTCGGGCATGAGGTCGAGCCGTTCCTTGCTGGTCACGGCCAACGGGTGCAGCTTGCCCTCCTGGATCTGGGGCAGGGGGGTCTGCGGCAGGTCGAACATGACGTCGATACGGCCGGCGACCAGGTCGATGATGGCCTGCGAAGCCCCTTTATAGGGGACGTGCGTCATGTCGATGCCGGTCTGGCTGGCGAACTGCGCGCCGCCCAGGTGCAGGGTGTTGCCCAGGCCCGCCGAACCGTAGGTGACCTTGCTGGGATGGGCTTTGGCGTAATCCACGAATTCTTTCAAGGTCTTGGCGGGGAAGCCGGGATGAACGGAGATCACCAGCGGCGAAGCGACCAGATTGGTGATGCCGGCGAAGGACTTGACGGGGTCGTAGGGCAGATCTTTGCGGGTGGCCACCAGCGAGGCGTTGGTCAATTCGCCGATCAGGTAGACCGTATAGCCATCGGGCGCCGAACGGGCAACGTAGTCGCCGCCCAGAACGGTGCTGCCGCCGGGCTTGTTTTCCACAATGATGTTGTGGTTCATGTTCTCGCCCATTTTCTTGGCCACCAGACGGGCCAGGAAATCCGACGAACCGCCCGCAGTGTAGGGCACCACGATCTTGATCGGCCTGTTGTCCACGGGGAAATCCTGGGCGGCGGCGCCATGCATGAGCGTGAGCGCCCCGGCGAGGACGGTGAGTGTCTTGAAAATAGAAGCCATGGTTCGAGTCCGTTGGTTTTATTGGTCGGAACCGGCGCGGAAAGGGCGCCGGCGGCTGCAGGGCCGGATCTTCGGCTTTGAATCAGATACTGATCATAACAAGGAGTGTCATGCGGATTCGCCCGGTCACGGGAATATCTATATAGCCTTCAGAGATATTAACTGGCGAAGCCCCTATGGAGAATATAATTTTTTGCCGGCCTTACCGGCAGCGCGGTCGATGCCCGGGGCCGATCAGGTAACGAAAAAGGGGGCCATCATGAATGCCGGAAAGACAGAAGGAGTCGAACGAGGCCGCTTGCGCGTCCAGGGATTTGACGATCCGGAAATGGAGTACCAATTGCTGCGCGGGATCAGTGCGGCGAATTATGGTGGTGCCGCCCTCGGCGAGCTGCTCGCCGCGGCGGAACGGACCCGCGGCCTGGCCGCCGCGCAGCCCGAAGCCGAGCGCGATACGGCGCAGTGCTGGGCAAGCGCCCATTCCGTGCTCGGGCAACAGGTCGAAGCGCTGGGCCGCGCCGCCCTGCAAAAAGGCCATCAAATCAGCGCCCGCGATCATCTTTTCCGGGCATCCATGTACTACCGGGCGGCCGAGTTCTACTGCGACCCCTACACCGAACCGCATCGCCGCTGGGGCCTGGCCTCACGGGAAACCTTCATACTCGGCGCCGGGCTGCTTGACACGCCCCCGCAGGTGGTGGCCATACCCTATGAAGGCGCGGGCATTCCCGCCTATTTCTTCCAGCCCGACCGGCATGCCTCGGGGGCGCGCAAGACCGTCATCGTGAATACCGGCTTCGACGGCAGCGGCGAGGAACTGTATTTCGTGACCGGCCGCGCCGCGCTGGAACGGGGCTACAACGTCCTGCTGATCGATGGGCCGGGGCAGACCGGGATGACCCGCCTGCACCCGGAGCTCAAATTCCGTCCCGACTGGGAAGTGCCCATGAAAGCGGTGATCGACTGGCTGGCCGGCATCCCCACGGTCGACATGAGCCGTCTGGGCCTGTACGGAATCAGTCTGGGGGGGTACTTCACCACACGGGCCGCATGTTTCGAACCGCGCATCAGGGCACTCGCCGTCAATTCGCCAATCGTCGACCTCAAAGCCTACGAGCTCGGCTTTTTCCCGCCTGAAGTCGTGAACGATCCGCCGGAACTGCGGCTTGAATGGATGGCGGACGTCCCGCGCAGCGAAATGCCCGATAAATTGCGGGCGTTGCTGAAGATCGCATTTTTCCGCTTCGGCATCGAATCGCTGCGCGACTGGGTGACCCTGCTGGACAGCTTCCGCACGGATGAACACCTGGGCCGCATCCGCGTGCCTTGCCTGAGCATGGTGGGCGAAGCGGAAGGGGGCGAACCCCTGGCCCAGGCCCGGACTTTCCGTGAAAGGGTGGCCGGCCCCGTGACGGAGCGTATCTTCCGTTATGAAGAAGGCGCCGATGCGCACTGCCAGGCCGGCAATCTGCCGCTTTCGATGGCCGTGCTGTTCGACTGGATGGACGAGGTCTTCGCATGAAGCCATTCCTGTGAAGGGCGCCGGCATTGGCGGCTGTCATGAATTTGACATCATTCCCGTCTTAAATGGCGCAATCATGCGCCTGCCCGTCCGGCCACGGCGGGGCACCCACGCCGCCGCATCCGGGCAGTTCGCCCGACCTCGCCGCGGGCGGCCGGGATCGCCACAGGCCCGTCGCCAGTTCCATTCTCATCGAGGTTTTCATGCCTGAAAAAATCTACAACACGCTGTTCATCTGCACGGGCAATTCCGCCCGCTCCATCCTGGCCGAAGGGTTGCTGAACGGCCTCGCCCAAGGGCGCTTCCGCGCTTACTCGGCGGGCAGCCACCCCAAGGGCGAGGTGCATCCGCTGGCTCTGGATACGTTGGAGCGGCTCAAGATGCCGTCGACCGGCTACCGCAGCAAGAGCTGGGATGAATATGCGCGGCCGGACGCGCCCGAATTCGATTTCATCTTTACGGTGTGCGACAGCGCGGCCGGGGAAATCTGCCCGGTATGGCCCGGACGGCCCATGTCGGCGAACTGGGGCGTGCCCGACCCCGCCGCGGTCGAGGGCGGCGAGGACGAAAAAGCCAAGGCGTTCCACGACACGGCCATCATCCTCAAACGCCGCATCGAACTCTTCTTGTCGCTGCCCATGGAGCGCCGGAACATGTTGTCCCTGCAGACACTGCAGTCGCAATTGCACGATATCGGCAGGGCGTAGGGCGGGGTGCGCATGCCCATCGCCGGCCTGCGAGACGGCCGGCTTGCGGCATGTCAGCGTGTCGAGCATTTGCAGTCAGGGTTGTGCAACTGACCAACCCCATTCAATCCTTGGCTGCTGTTCAGCGGCGAGGCTCCTGAAGAATTGGTTGAAATTTATAGAATCCAGAAAAACTGATAGCATAGATTCCACCTTTAGACAGACAAGAAAACGGTAGGGGAAGTCCAGGCAGCCAAGCGGCAAGAGCTGTGTAGGGCCTGTTAACGCTAAAAGGAGGCTCGCATGAGTACGCAAACGTGTGGATGGCAAGGCGCGAAGCGCAGTCGTGGCGGCCCCCCGGCGAGCATTCGCAACGCAGCCAGGCGCGCGTTTGCGTACTCACCCTGCGGGCTGGCTGGATATCGGGCGCCATGCGTCGTTGCGCAGGCCTTGCAGGGAGCGGCCATGCGGCGCCCTGCACGCCTAGCCTGCCACCCGATATCCAGCCAGTGCGAGCCTCCTTTTAGCGTCAACAGGCCCTAGTGCGCATTCCAACTTCAGGAGACAACAATGAAAGAACCCGGGTTTCACGCCCTGCGTCGACGCACCCTCGGCCTGCTGCTGGCAACTTGCGCGCTCGCTCTGCCCATGAGTACCTATGCGCAAGCATTCCCATCACGGACCATCAAACTGATTGTGCCCGCGTCGCCAGGCGGCTCAAGTGACGTCATGGCCCGCACGCTCGCCAAGGTCATGGGGGAACAGAACAACGTAGCGGTCGTTGTGGAAAACCGGGCGGGCGCCTCGGGTTCCATCGGTGTGCAGGCGACCGTCAATTCGGCGCCCGACGGTTACACCATCATGCTGACCCTGGCCGATGCGACCACCATCTATCCGCTCACGAAGAAGGTACCGCCTTACAACGCCGACAAAGACCTCACACCGCTCGCGCAAGTGGCCTGGACCAACATCCTGTTCTCGGTGCCTGCAAGTTCCCCCCACAAGACCATCAAAGATTTCATCGAAGCATCGAAGACTCAGCCGATGGCGTATAGCTCCAACGGGCATGGCACAACGACGCATCTGTGGATGGAACAGTTCAAGAAAAGCACAGGTGCGCAATTGCTGCACGTGCCCTACAAGGGCGCGGCGCCGGCCCTGCAGGGCATGGTGGCGGGTGAAACGAATATCGCGATTTCCTCTCCAGCCAGCGCCAAAGTCATGCTCGATGGGGGGCTGCTTCGCCCGCTGGCCATCGGCAGCCCGGAACGCGATCCGGCATTTCCCGATATCCCGACATTTGTGGAAAGCGGTTATCCTGATCTGCTGCTGGGCGTATGGTTCGGGGTGTTCGGCCCCGCCGGCATGGATGCCGACGTTGCCGACAAGTTGCATGACATGATCATATCGGCCGTCAAGTCACCGGAATATCAGAAGCACGCCCAGTCCTTCATGTTCGATCTCCGCATCCTGTCGCGAGAAGAGTTCGCCAAGCTGGTGGCCGACGATACGCCGCTGTGGCTGCAGGCCATGGAAGCCGCCGGGATAGAGCCGGGCGAATGATTCAACCCTACGCTACGATGCCAAAGGGCCCCGTCAGCGATACCGTAGCGAAGAACCGCAGGCGCAATGCGCTCGTGACGGGCCGGCCCGGACATCGCAACTCGGAGACCAAATAATGAGTTTGAGGGACAAGGTCATTGTCATTACTGGTGCGCTTGGCCAACTGGGCGGCGCCGTTGCGAAAGAAGTCATGCGCAGGGAAGGCCAAGTGGCGCTGGTGGATACGCGGCATGATCCCGGCGCCGGCGCGGGCCGGACGTGGGTAGTCGACCTGAGGTCATTTCCGGATGTCAGAGACACCATGGACGATATCGCCCGGCGCTTTGGCGGTATTGACGGGCTGGTCAATGTCGCGGGCGGGTTCACATGGCAGACTCTGGAAGACAGCACCGATCTGGCTGAATGGGAACAGATGTTCTCGATGAACGTCATGACGTGCGTAAACGCATCCAAGGCAGCATTGCCGCACTTGCTGCGTCGTGATGCCGGCCGCATCGTCAACGTCAGCGCTGCCGGCAGCATCAAGGCCGCAACCGGGATGGGCGCCTATGCAGCCTCGAAATCAGGGGTGGCGCGCTTTACAGAAGCGCTGGCTGACGAGCTGAAAAACCGCCGCATCACCGTCAATGCGGTTCTTCCCAGCATCATCGACACACCGCGCAATCGCGAGGATATGCCTGACGGCGACTTCAGCGCATGGGTCAAGGCGGACGAGGTGGCGCAGACGATCATCTTTCTTTTGTCTGATGCGGCGGCCGGCGTGACCGGTTCATTGATCCCCGTTACCGGCCGGGTTTAGGGCCTGTTAACAGGCCCTAAGCCAAACACACAAACTCCGATCAGGAAACCTCTGAACAAGAAGGTTCTCGAATGAGTTGCTTGAGTATTCAATACACTTGGGGAGGGCAGAGATGGCAGAAGAATTCGATGTGGTGATAAGGTCCGGCACGGTCGTGGACGGCAGTGGCGGGCCCGCCCGCATTGCCGATATTGGAATCACGAACGGGAAGATTGCACGCATCGGCAGGATTGCGGGAAGAGGGCGGGAAGAAATCGATGCCACAGGGCTGTTGGTGACGCCGGGTTTCGTCGATATCCACACGCATTACGATGGGCAGGTAACCTGGGAAAATCGGTTGATGCCCTCTTCGAACCATGGGGTCACCACTGCGGTGATGGGCAATTGCGGCGTCGGTTTCGCGCCATGCAAGCCGGAGCAGCGGGAAACCTTGGTAAGGGTAATGGAGGGTGTGGAAGACATTCCTGAAATCGTCATGACCGAGGGTATTCCCTGGAACTGGGAAACCTTTCCGGAATATCTGGATTCCCTGCAGGGCCGTCAATACGACATCGACTTCGCCGCTCATATTCCGCACAGTGCCATCCGGGTCTATGTTATGGGCGAGCGGGGCGAACGTCGCGAGCCGGCCACGCCGGAAGAGCTGCGGAAAATGACTGAGATCGTGCGCAATGCCGTCTGGGCTGGGGCGATCGGAGTCAGCAGCTCGCAGCATTTGGGGCATCGCACGGTCGACGGTGAACTGGCGCCTTCCATCGGTGCGGAGAACGCCGAGGTCCTGGCCTTGGCTCGCGGGCTGCGCGAAGCGAATGGCGGCGTATTCCAGATCATTACGGACGGTTTTTACGGCGAAGCGGATGCGCACAAGCAAATGGCATTGCTGCGCGAGATTGCCACCACCTCTGGCGGTTCCGTCAGCTACACATTGCTGCAGAAACCAACCTGTCTGAACCTCTACGAAGAGATGCTTGAGCTGACGCGTCAGGCGCAGGCGGACGGGCTGCCGATCAAACCGCAGGTGTTTCCCCGGCCCGTGGGCCTGCTATTTGGCCTGAGCCTGTCCCTGCATCCTTTCCGGTATCACCCAAGCTATCTGGAAATCCACCATTTGCCGCTGCCCGAGCGCGTCGCCGCGATGCGCGTTCCCGAACGGCGCAAGGCGATTCTTTCGGAAAAACCCGTACATAGCAACCCGATCTATATCACGCTGGTATCGGATTACGGCAATGCCTTCGCCTTGGGCGACCCACCGAATTACGAACCTGCTCCGGGCATGAAGCTGGGTGAGCAGGCCGCACAGCGAAGCATCGACATTGCGGAACTGGCCTACGACCTGCTGCTCGAAGACGAGGGCAACGCTCTGTTGATGAGCCCTTCGTCCAACTTTGCGGAAGGCAACCTGAACGCTGTACGCACGATGCTGGTCGATGATCACAGCCTGGTGGCGCTGGGGGATGGCGGCGCTCATTACGGCATGATCTGCGATTCCAGTTATCCCACCTCGTTGCTGTCCTTCTGGACCCGGGATCGCAGCACAGGCAAAGTCCCGCTGGAATGGGCTGTGAACCGGCTGACGAGAAACAATGCTCTGGCGGTGAACCTGCCGGACCGTGGGCTACTGGCGGAAGGGCTGAAAGCCGACATCAACATTATTGACTATGAAGGCTTGCGGCTGCATCCACCACGCCCCGTATTCGATCTGCCGGCGGGCGGGCGCCGCTTGACGCAGACGGCCGAAGGCTATGTCGCTACGCTGGTCAACGGCACCGTGACGTATCGCAACGGCGTTCCCACCGGTGAGCTTCCAGGCCGTCTCGTGCGGGGCACGGCGGCACGACATTGAATCCGATGCGTTCCGGTCTGGGCGACGGGCTGGAACGCAGGCGAGGGATCTCCATCGAACCGCGTTTGCAGAGACAGCTGTGGAACCTTGTCTTTCATTGACTTTACATAATGTACATTATGCGTTCTTAATGGATGTCGACGATCACCGGAACCCGGCTGCAAATCGGGTGGCATCCGGCTGTGTTCAGATTCTCCGTCATGCCGGCCCGCCTCTTCGAAATCCGCACAAGGTCATCCGCCCTCAGCCGCTGCTCGTCATGGCTCGCCGATTCTGATCAGCGGCAATCCGCTCGCCGGGTCGAACTCGCGCTTCAGATAGGTGGGCGAATCCGTCAGCACGACTTCCAGCGTGGGCCTGACGGCTCCCCACAACAAGTGGCCGCCGCAGACACTGCCATCGCGCCTGCCCAGCACCACATGGACATGCAGCTTGGCGTCTGCGCCGTGAAGCGCCACATCACCCACCAGGGAAAGCACTTCGACCTGCTCATCCACCTCGATGCGCTCGTATTCCTTGCTGTCCCAGTTGAAGTAACCCAGCGTTGCGCTGCTGAAGGCGCCTATGGCAGTGATGCGGCTGGCTGTCAGGCTGTGCTCGTTGGCGAATGCTTCGAGCGCCGACACAACCTCATCGCCACTGTCGAGGATCAGTGCGAAAGTCCGTTCGGGCGCATCATTCAGGAGTTTGGCTCGCATAAGAGCTCCTTTCAGTGCAAGAGACTTCGAAAGAAGCCTTCGGCAAAGCGCAGCAAGACACATGCCCCGACGGGATGCCGTTGCCCCGAAAGCTGTTAATATAACCAGTATCTCAGCGTGTCTCGAACCCGCCTTCATGATTCCCTCCCCCTTTCTACGCACAGGCCTGGCCTTTGTCGATATCGAGACCACGGGCGGCTCGACGCAATGCGCCTCCATCACTGAAATCGCTGTGCTCCAGGCAGACGACACGGGCGTGCGCGAATGGTCCACCCTCGTGCGGCCGGATTCCCGCATTCCCGAGCACATCGAACGCCTTACGGGCATCAGCAACGATATGGTGGCTTCGGCGCCCGCCTTCGAGGAAATCGCCAACGATGTGTTCGACCGGCTCGACGGCCGCATCTTCGTCGCACACAACGCCCGTTTCGATCATGGCCATCTCAAGGCGGCTTTTCGGCGCATGGGCGTAACGATACGGCCGCGCGTCCTGTGTACGGTCAAGCTCTCGCGGCTGCTGTTTCCCCACGAGCGGCGGCACAGTCTCGATCACGTCATCGCGCGGCACCGGCTCAAGGCGGATTCCCGCCATCGCGCGCTCTCCGACGCCCAGGTGCTATGGCAGTTCTGGGAACATCTGCATCAACACCTGCCGGCAGGGCGAATCGAAGACGCCGTGCGATCCCTGATCGGGCGCCCCACCCTGCCGCCCTACCTGGACACCGCCGGGCTCGATGCGCTTCCCGATGCGCCGGGCGTCTATCTCTTTTATGGCGAGCACGACGTTCTGCTCTATGTCGGCAAAAGCACGCGGCTGCGCACGCGCGTGCTGTCGCATTTCAGCGCGGATCACGGCAATGACCGGGAATTCCGGCTGAGCCAGCAGGTGCACCGTATTGACTATGTGGAAACCGAGGGGGAACTGGGCGCCCTTCTTGAAGAAGCCCGGCTCATCAAGTCCCTGCAGCCCACGCATAATCGGCAGTTGCGCCGCAACCGCGATCTCTGCGCCTGGCAATTGAACAGCGATCTGCTGGGGGACTCTGTTTTACGCCTGGTGCGGGCCGCCGACATGGACCTTTCCAGGCAGCATGGCCTGTATGGCTTCTTCCGCAGCCGCCGCGCGGCAATCGAGCAACTGCGCGCGCTATGCACCGAGCATGGCTTGTGCCCGCCCTTGCTGGGCATCGAGAAACGCACGGCGGGCCGCTGTTTCACGCATCAGATCAAGCGATGCAGGGGAGCCTGCCTGGGCCTCGAACCCGCGCAGGCGCATGCCGACCGGCTGGCGGCGGCGCTTGCTTCCCTCAAGGTTCAGGCGTGGCCGCACGAAGGGCCCGTCGGCATCGTGGAAGGAAGCCGAATGCACGTCGTGGAAAACTGGTGCCATTACGGCAGCGTCGATCACGATGATGAAGCCGCCGCCCTGATGGCCCGGGGCCGTCCGTCCTTCGACCTGGACATCTACAAGATACTGCTGCGCATGATGCCGGCGCACGACGTCCGTCCGCTGGGCGTCCGCTCTCCTTCGCCGCCGTCTGCCTGAACGCAGCGGCCACGCGCTGCGCCGCGCATAAAGAAAATAGCCGCGGATAGGTGACGGGGAAGGTGTTGGCTGCGATATAGTGGCGGCAGAGACTCCACAGCCCTCTTCCGCTCCGGAAGAGGCGTCAACCGCCACGGCCTCTCACGACCGGGGGGCCTTCCACAGGAGGACTTCCATGAGCGATTCCAAACGGGAACCCGCACCGGGCTCCACGACGGGCGCAGGCGCGCCCGCTCCCAGCGACCGCAACTCCCTCACCATCGGTTCGGACGGCCCCATTCTGCTGCACGATGTGCACTTCCTTGAGCAGATGGCGCACTTCAATCGTGAAAAAGTGCCCGAGCGCCAGCCGCATGCCAAGGGGGCGGGCGCATTCGGCGTTTTCGAAACGACCGAAGACGTCAGCGCCTACACCAAGGCCGCCCTCTTCCAGCCAGGCTGTAAGACCGAAATGCTGGCGCGCTTTTCCACGGTGGCGGGCGAAGCCGGCAGCCCGGACACCTGGCGCGACGTGCGGGGTTTCTCGCTCAAGTTCTATACCAGTGAAGGCAATTACGATCTGGTCGGTAACAACACCCCGGTCTTTTTCGTACGCGACCCCATGAAATTTCCGCACTTCATCCGCAGCCAGAAGCGTCTGCCGGATTCGGGGCTGCGCGACAACCACATGCAATGGGACTTCTGGACGCTGAATCCGGAAACCGCCCACCAGGTGACCTATCTGATGGGCGACCGCGGCCTGCCCCGCAGCTGGCGCCACATGAACGGCTATGGTTCCCATACCTATATGTGGGTCAACGGGCGGGGTGAGCGCTTCTGGGTCAAGTACCACTTCCATACACAGCAGGGCATGGAAAGCTTCACCAATGCGCAAGCAATGGAAATGGCTGGCCGGGACGCCGATTACCATCGCCGCGACCTGTTCGAGGCCATTGCGCGCGGCGACTGTCCGAGCTGGGTCCTGTCGGTGCAGGTCATGCCGTACGACGACGCAAAGGCCTACCGCATCAACCCCTTCGACCTCACCAAGACATGGTCGCACCGCGATTATCCCTTGATCAAGGTCGGCACCATGACGCTGAACCACAATCCGGACAATTTCTTCGCCGAGATCGAGCAAGCCGCGTTCTCACCCGGCAGCATCGTCCCGGGCATCGGCCTGTCGCCGGACAAGATGCTGCTGGGGCGCGCCTTCGCCTACAACGATGCCCAGCGCAACCGTATCGGCACCAATTTCCATCAGTTGCCGGTGAACCGACCCCGCGTACCGATGAACAGCTATATGTTCGATGGGCAGATGGCCTATGAACACACCGGCAATCAGCCGGTGTATGCGCCGAACTCGGGCGGCCGCTCATGGGCGGACAGCACCGGCCGCATGGAAGACGGCTGGGAAGCGGACGGCGAGATGCTGCGCTCCGCTTACGCACTGCGGGCGGATGACGATGATTTCTCGCAGCCGGGCGCCCTGGTGCGCGAGGTCTTCGACGATGCGCAGCGTGATCGGCTGGTGGAGACCGTGGCCGGCAGCTTGCTGGGGGGAGTGCGCAGCCCCGTGCTCGAGCGTGCTTTCGAATACTGGAAGAACGTGGATGCCGAAATCGGGCGGCGCATCGAGGAAAAAGTGCGCAGCGGCAGCGCTCCCGAACCCGCCTCGGGCATGAGCGAGGCCTGAGGCCCGGCAGTACCCGCGTGCGCAGTTTCGGCAGGGATGCGCGCGCGGGCCTGCCATTTTCAGTTCGTGCGGCGCGGCAGGCGCCAGGGAGAAAGCAATGACCAAGTATAAAGTGGGCTATTTTATCGGCAGCCTTTCCAGCACTTCCATCAACCGGCTGCTCGCCAGGGCGCTGGTCGGGCTGGCGCCGGAAGAGCTGGAAATGGTCGAAATCCCCATCAGGGATCTCCCCCTCTACAGTCAGGATTACGACGAGAACTTCCCGCCCGTGGCGCGGGCCTTCAAACAGACCATTGCCGAAGTCGATGCGCTTCTGTTCGTGACGCCGGAATACAACCGCGGCATCCCGGGCGGCCTGAAGAACGCCATCGATTGGGCCACCCGCCCTTGGGGCCGAAACTCATTCACGCGCAAGCCTTCGGCGGTGATCGGCACCTCGCCCGGCTCGATCGGCACGGCACTGGCCCAGGCCCAGCTGCGCAACGTGCTGTGTTTCTGCAACTCGCCGCTGTTGAACACAGTGGAAGCCTACATTCATTTCCAGCCCGGCCTCATCAAGGACGACGGCCAGGTGGCCAACGAGAAAACGGAACAATTCCTGCGCAACTACATGAAGGAATTCCACACCTTCATCGTCCGCGTGCTGACAGTGCTGCCGCGCGAGCCCTGACGCCACGAACCACCGCCATCCCGGCCGGCGGTTTACCGCGGCGGGCGGGCCGGATCAGGGCGAGCCGCTTTGCCAGGCCTGCCGGTTCACCTCCTGCTGCAGCTCCAGGACATCGGGCGGCCAGGTGCTTTTTATATAGGCGAGCACCGCAATGATTTCCTCGTCCGACAGAATGCCCGCATAGGCGGGCATATCGCTTTCATAGCCTTCCGGCGCCGTGCGGCCCGGCACCATCCCGTTGCGGGTGATGTCGAACAGCACCGCATCGGGATGGTGCCAGGTGTGCCCGCTTTCATCATGGGGCGGCGCCGGCAGGCGGCCGTCGGCCCGGCGTTCGCGCCAATTCGCCTGCCCTTCCAGCTGCTGGCCGTGACAGGCCGCACAATGCCCGACATAAAGCGCCCTGCCGTGGACCACCATGCGGTCATCACCGGGATCGATATGAAAGCCGCGGGGTGCCAGCGCCGCCCGGCGCAGGTCGTTCGTCAGCCAGACGGCGGCAATGGCGACCATGATCGCGATCCCGGCGCCCTTTGCTCTGATGCTCATATGCGGATGGAGCCCTTCTTTCGGATAGGATCATTGTTGCACGTCTTGCCGCGGCCACCACGGGTACGGGCCGGTGTTATCATGAAGCCGACCACGCAGGGCGCAACATTGTTTCGAATAGGAGTGATTCCGTGAAAGGCTTTGTACAAGACATCGAAAAGCTGACTGTCGAGAACGACAATTTCCGCAAAGTGCTCTACACCGGCAAGCATATGCAACTGGTCCTGATGACACTGCAGGCGGGCGAGGAAATCGGCGCCGAAGTGCACGAAGGCCACGATCAGTTCTTCCGCATCGAGGAAGGAAAAGGCCGTGTCATCATTGACGACAACACCTACGAAATCGAAGACGACGACGCCATCATCGTGCCGGCCGGCGCGCGCCACAATGTCATCAATACGGGCAGCGAACCCTTGCGCCTCTATACTCTGTACGGCCCGCCAGAGCACCGTGAAGGCGTGATCCATCCCACCAAGGCCGACGAGCGGGAAGAGCATTTCGACGGCACCACCACTGAATAACGGGCCGGCGCAAACCGGCGGCGGGTGCCGCACGGCATTCCGCAGCGCTTTGCGCTGAACCGTGCTTCCGAAAAGCGGCGAACGCCGCATCCGTTCAGACGGGCGGGCGGCCATGCCGCGCATGAGCCGCCGCCCGCCGGCACGCTAATCGCGCGAGAACGGCCTGCCCTGGAAATCGACGGTGATCAGATTGCCGTCCATGGGGCCCATGCCGGGCGAATTCATCGGCATGCCCGGCGCCGCCACGCCCGCCACCGACGGGTCCAGCAGCATCTTGCGCACCGCGCTGGCGGGCACGTGCCCTTCCACGATCTGCCCGCTGCCTTCCACCCGCGCCGTATGGCACGAAGCCAGCTGCATGGGAACACCGTGGGCGGCCTTTACGGCCGCCATGTCGGCGGATGGGATCACTTTCACATCATGGCCATTGTCGCGCATGTGCCGGGCCCAGCCGCCGCAGCAGCCGCAGTTCGGATCCTGATACATGGTGATGGCCGGCTGCCCCGCCATCACCATGTGCCCGCCAGCCGCGGCGTACAGGGCAAGCACCATCATCGCCTTCTTCATTCTGTGTGTTCCTTTCAAATCTGTTCGAACCGGTCGTAGCGCCGGTCGTGCCGTACTTCTTCGGTACTCACTTGCCGGACACGGGCCGCCGGCGGGCCGACGTGCAGCCACGAAAGCATTTCGTCGATGCGGTCGTGCGGCCCTTGCAGCAGCGCTTCGACGGAACCATCGTCAAGGTTGCGCACCCACCCGGCGACGCCCAGGCTATGGGCATGGCGCACCGTGGCCATGCGAAAGCCGACGCCCTGGACTTTGCCGGTGATGTGTACCGTCAATGTTTCGACACTGGTTTCGGGTGCAAGTTTCTTCATTCTGCTGTGGATGATGATGATGGATGGCTCAGGTGTGGGCCCTGTCGACGGCCGGGGCCTGGCCCCGGCGGTACAGGTTCAGCGCGGTATCGATGATGCCGACATGGCTGAAAGCCTGCGGGAAGTTTCCAAGCATGCGCCGCCCCTTGGGCTCGTATTGCTCGGACAGCAGGCCGACATCGTTGCACAGCCCCGTCAGGCGTTCGAACAAGGCCTGTGCCTCGGCGTACCGGCCCTGCAGGACATAGACGTCGGCAAGCCAGAACGAACATGCGAGGAAGACGCCTTCACCGGGTGGCAGACCATCGACACCGCTCTCGGTTTCGTAGCGCAATAGTAACCCTTCCCGCATCAGGCGCTGTTCGATGGCGGCCACCGTGCCGACGACGCGCGGATCCTGCGGCGGCAGAAAGCCGGTCAGCACGATGTGCAGCAGGCTGGCGTCCAGCGCGCGGGTGCCGTAATGCTGCACGAAGGTGTTGCGTTCGCGGTCGTAGCCTTTGTCGCAGACTTCGCTGCGGATCTGGTTCGCGATGCGCCGGCAGTTCTGGGCGAAGCGGCCGCCATTGGCCATGGTGGAGGCCACCGTGGCGATACGGTCGAAGGCGACCCAGGCCATGACCTTGGAATGGACGAAATGCTGGCGTTCGGCCCGGATTTCCCAGATGCCTTCATCCGGCTGCCGCCAGGCCTGCTCCAGGAACGGCATGATCACCCGGGCGATGGCTTCGATGCGCGGATGCGGCGGCAGATGCCCCTTGATGGCCTGCACCATGGCATCGGCGACTTCCCCGTAGATGTCGAGCTGGGTCTGGGTGGCGGCGGCGTTGCCGATGCGCACCGGCTGGGAATCCTCGTAGCCGGGCAGCCAGGGCAGCTCGAACTCGGGCAGGTGCCGTTCGCCGGCCAGGCCATACATGATCTGCATCTGGTCCGGGCTGCCAGCCACGGAACGGGTCAGCCAATTGCGCCAGGCGGCGGCTTCGTCGAAGTAGCCCAGATTCATGAAGGCGAGCAGCGTCATGGTGGCGTCGCGCAGCCAGCAATAGCGGTAATCCCAGTTGCGCTTGCCGCCCAGCATTTCGGGCAGCGAAGTGGTGGGTGCGGCGACGATGCCGCCGGTGGGCTGGTAGGTGAGCGCCTTGAGGGTGATGAGGGACCGCTTCACCAGCGCCGTCCATGGCCCCACGTCGGGGCAGCGGTCGGAAAATTCGCGCCAGAAATAGTTGGTGCTGGCAAGCGCGGAACCGAAATCATAGCCTTCGGCGACATGCTCATGCGAAGCCTGATGCGACAGGGTGAACACTTTGCGCTGGCCGCTGTGCACGGTGAAATCGGCGTGGCTGTGCTGGTCGTGCGAGATCAGCGGCGTGTTGCTGCGCAGGACCAGCATGTCCGGCCCCGCCACGGCGGTGTAGCAGCCCTCGCCGTGCTTTTCCAGCCAGGGCACCACGCGGCCGTAGCCGAAACGGATCACCAGCTCCATGTGGAAATCCACCTGGCCTTCCACACCCACCACCATGCGGGCGACGCTGGAATGCGCCGTGGTGGTGGGCATGAAGTCGATCAGCTTGGCTACGCCCGTGTCCGTTTCGAACGTGGTTTCGAGGATCAGCGTGCCGTCGTCGTAGGAGCGCGAGATTCTACGGATGGGGCCGGTGGGCGTGAGGCTCCAACGGCCGTTCTCGGGCGTGCCCAGCAAGGCTGCGAAACAGGCGGGGGAATCGAAGCGCGGGAAGCACAGCCAATCGATCGAACCGTCGCGGGAAACCAGGGCCGCCGTCCGGCAATTTCCCAGCATGGCGTAGTCTTCTATTCTTGCGGCCATGAGTCATGCCCCTTTTTGATTAAAATCATCATGCCATTCATGTTATTTCTTACCATGAATGATTCGACCCGATGGCCATCTGAACTTTTTTCCGCTGGCCGGGTCCGCGGTTTTTTTTATATCAATAGGGGCACCAATGAAAACGATACTTCTTCCTGTCGATGGGTCCGAAAACTCGAGCCGCGCCGTACAGCGCGCCATCGAGATCGTCAAGGATTCCAGCGATGCCAGGTTACTGCTCGTCACGGCCTATCCTCCCATTGTCTCGGGCAATGTCAAGAGCTTCTTCTCCGCCGAAGACATCCAGTCCTTCTATCAGGATGAAGGCAACAAGGCCCTGGAACCCGCCAAGGGGATTCTGGACAAGGCCGGCGTCCCCTACGAGGCGAAAGTCCTGGTCGGCCCCGTCGCCCAGACCATCGCCGAATACGCCAAGAAGAATCAGGCCGACACCATCATCATGGGGACCCGCGGCCTGGGTACGGTCACCGGCATGGTCCTGGGTTCCATCACGACCAAGGTGCTGAGCCTGGTCGATATCCCGGTGCTGCTGGTCAAATAAGCGCGGGTCTTCGACCGGGGCCCTTTCAGCAAGGGTTGTGCCACGGGCCATGCTTGCCCAGCAGGGCATCCGCCTGCTCGGGGCCCCAACTGCCCTTCCCATAGGGAATGGCCTTGCCGTGCTCGACCAGCACACCGTCCAGCACCGCCCAGGCCGCCTCCACGGCGGCCTGGCTTGCGAATAGCGAACGGTCGCCCGCCATCGCATCGCCCAGCAGGCGTTCATAGGGCGAATCGGCATCCGCCGCGGCATTGAGCAGAAGCAGCTCACGTTGATCTCCCACATATTGTTTCCCGGGGCGTTTCACTCTTGCGGCCAGCGCGACTTCGGCCCGGGGCGACAGGCGCAGCCGTATGTAGTTCGGCCGGGCGTCGGCGGGGGCGGAATCCTCGAAAAGCTTCTGCGGCGGCGCTTTGAGCTGGATCAGCACTTCCGCGGCGGTGGACGCCATGAACTTGCCCGAGCGCAGGAACCAGGGAACGCCTTCCCAGCGCCAGGAATCGATGAACAAGCGCAAGGCGCAGAAAGTCTCCACGTCGGAGCGCGGGTCGACGTGCGCTTCCTTGCGATAGCCCTTGTATTGCCCGCGCACCAGATCATCCGCCGTGACGGGGCGCATTGCCCTGAAGATCTTGCTCTTCTCGGTCTGGACCGCTTCATAGGCCCGATAGGCCGGCGGCTCCATGGCAAGCAGGCCCACCACCTGGAACAGATGGTTCTGGATGACGTCGCGCAGGCAGCCGGCGCTCTCGTAGAATGCGCCCCGGCTTTCGACGCCGAAGGATTCGGACAGAGTGATCTGCACGCTGTCCACATAGTTGCGGTTCCAGATCGGCTCCAGGAAAGAGTTGGCGAACCGGAAATACAGAATGTTCATGATCGCTTCCTTGCCCAGGAAGTGATCGATGCGGTAAATGGACTCTTCGGGAAACACTGAACAAGCGATGCGGTTCAGATGATGAGCGGATGCGAGATCGCGCCCGAAGGGCTTTTCCAGGATGACCCGGGCCTGGGCATCCAGGCCGGCCGCCGCCAGCCCGGTGATGACGGTCGCGAACAGCCCGGGCGGGATCGCCAGATAGTGCACCGGCCGCCGCGCGCCACCCAGGGCTTCCTTGAGGCGGCGGAAGACATCCGGGTCGTTGTAGTCGCCGCTCACGTAGGAAACCCGGTCGGTGAGGACGCGCAGCGCGGCGGGATCCACCGGCTTTCCGGCTTCCTTGATGCTCTTGCGTATGCGGCTGCGCAGCTGCGCGGGGGTCAGGCGCGAGGATGCCACGCCCACCACCGGGGTATGCAGGGCACCGCGCTGTGCCATGCCGTACAGGGCCGGGAATATCTTCTTGTGGGCGAGATCCCCGGTCATCCCGAAAAGCACCAGGGCGTCAGCCGATTCACTGCGGCCATCATCGAATCCGGGCAGCGGGAAGCGCTGGGCGCGACTGCTGCGCCGGCCCGCGCGCGAAAGAGCGGGGCTTGCATCCGGGCTCATGGTCATGGCCTTTTTTTCAGTTCGGGTTGCGGTGGTGCGGAAACCGGGCCGTGGGCCTCGGTGTGCCCGCCGAACTGTTCGCGCATGGCGGACAGCGTTTTCATGGCGAATTCGGCGCCGTCGCGCGATTCGAAACGGCCGAACAGCGAAGCCGCCAGAATGGGAACGGGAACGCCAAGATCCACGGCCGCATTCAGTGCCCAACGCCCTTCCCCCGAATCGGCGACCTTGCCGGCGTAGCGTTGAAGGCCGGGGTCGGCATACAGCGCCTGAGAAGTGAGATCCAGCAGCCAGGAGCCGATCACGCTGCCCCGGCGCCAGAGCTCTGCGATTTCGGGCAGATCGAAATCGTAGTGTTCCGGCCCCGCCTGATGCAGGAGATTAAAACCTTCCGCATAGGCGGCCATGATGCCGTACTCGATGGCATTGTGGACCATCTTCACGAAATGCCCGGCGCCGGCAGGCCCGCAGTGCATGTAGCCCTGCTCGGCGCTTCCGCCCACGGGGCGGCCCGGTGTCGGCGCCGCGGCGGCCGAGCCCGGCGCCAGCGCCAGCAGCAGCGGTTCAATGCGACTGAATCCGTCGGCGCTGCCCCCCACCATGAGGCAATAGCCGCGCTCGAGGCCGCGCACGCCGCCGCTGGTGCCCACATCCATGTATTCGACCCCGGATGCGGCCAGCCCGGCCGCCCGGCGCACATCATCGCGCCACAGGGAATTGCCGCCGTCGACGACGATGTCGGCGGCCCGCAGCAGGGGTGCGAGCCCGGCCAGCACTTCATCGACGAGGGCGGCCGGCACCATGACCCACAATACCCTGGGCGGCTCCAGCGCGGATACGAGCGCGGCGAGGCTGTCGCAGGCCGTGGCACCCTGCCGCGCCGCGGCCGCACGCGCAGACGGATCTACATCGTATACCACGCAGCGATGGCCCGCCGCCAGCAGCCGCCGCACCATGTTGCCGCCCATGCGGCCCAGTCCTATCATGCCCAGCTGCATCAGTCCCCCTTGCCGTTACGCAGGATGCGGTCGATCAGGTCGACCGGAACCGGGAAGACCAGCGTGGACGACTTGTCGCCCGCCACTTGCGTGAGCGTCTGCAGATAGCGCAGCTGCAGCGCCGCCGGCTGGCCGGAAAGCACTTCGGCGGCGTCCGCCAGCGCCTGCGCGGCCTGGCGCTCCCCTTCGGCGTGAATCACCTTGGCGCGCCGTTCGCGTTCCGCCTCGGCCTGGCGCGCGATGGCCCGCACCATGCTGTCGTTCAGATCGATGTGCTTGATCTCGACATTGGTCACTTTCACGCCCCAGCCGTCGGTCTGCGCATCGAGGATGTGCTGAATGTCGATGTTCAGCTTCTCGCGTTCCGAAAGCATTTCGTCCAGATCGTGCTTGCCCAGGACGGCGCGCAAGGTGGTCTGGGCGAGCTGGCTGGTGGCTTCGAGGTAGCGCTCCACCTGGATGATGGCCTTTTCGGGCGCCACGACGCGGAAGTAGATGACGGCGTTCACCTTCACGGATACGTTGTCGCGGGAGATGACGTCCTGGCTGGGTACGTCCATGGTCACAGTGCGCAGATCGACGCGCACGATCTGCTGCAGCACCGGAATCACGAAGATGAGGCCGGGACCCTTCACGCCCGTGAAGCGCCCCAGCGTGAACACCACGCCGCGCTGGTATTCCCTGAGGATGCGTATCGCATTGGCGATGATCACGATCGCGATCACCAGCAACACTGTCAGGCCAATATTGAAATCGTAGAACATGTTTTCTCCTTTGCGGGCTTCTGCGCGAGGAGCTCCGGCTTTCAGGCCCGCGCTCAGGAAGACAGGGGCGGCCTGTCGCCGTCTTGAATCGGCGTGATCCGGTCGACGCGCAGTTTCAGGCCGTCGATACCCGTGACGCTGACTTGATCGCCCACCCGCAGCGGTTCACCGCAGGCCACTCTCCAGTTCTCGCCGCGAATTTCTGCATATATCATGCCGCCTTCCATGCCCACCACCGTGCCCTGCTCCCCCAGCATGGCTTCATGCCCGCTGACGGTGGCAGCCTTGCGGCTGCGCAGCGCCAGCGTACCGGTGCCGATGATGATGGCGGCGCTGGCCAGGCCCATGGAGATCAGGAAGGGCATGGACAGTTCGTAGTACTTGGGAACATCGGGCCCGGTCATAAACAGCCCGCCCAGGACGAAGGCCAGCAGCCCGCCTATGCCCAGCGCGCCGAACGAAGGAAGGAAGAGCTCGCCTATCATCAGGAGCATGCCGAAGCTCAACAGGGCCACGCCGGCCCAGTTCACCGGCAGCATATGCAGCCCGTAGAGGCCCAGCAGCAGGCAGATCAGGCCCGCCACGCCCGGCAGCGCCGCGCCGGGGCTCATCATTTCGAAGAACAGCCCGTAGATGCCCAGCATCATGAGAATGACGGCGATCTGGGGATTGGCCAGCAGCGAGAGTATATTCATGCGCCAGTCGGGAGCGACGCGCTCGACCTGCGCGCCCTTGGTCGACAGCGTGACGGTCTCGCCGCTGTCCAGTTTCACTTCATGGCCGTCCATTTGCTGCAACAGCGCTTCCAGGGTGGGCGCGACATACTCGATGACACCCCCCTGCAGCGCTTCGTGCGCGGACATGGAACGGGCGTCGCGGACGGCCGCTTCCGCGAAATCCGCGTTGCGGTCCCTCAACTGTGCGAGACTGCGCAGATAGGCGGCGGCATCATTGGTGGCCTTGGAGGCGAGCGTATCCCGCTTTGATCTGGCGGCCCGGCCCTCGGCCCCTTCCTTGGCGCCGTCGGCCTGCTCATCGCCTTCGGGCCCGCCGCCGATGGCCACGGGCGACGCCGCGCCGAGGTTGCTCGCCGGTGTCATGGCGGCGACATGGCTGGCATAGAGGATGAAGGTGCCCGCGCTGGCGGCGCGCGCGCCGCCGGGCGCGACGTATACCGCGATCGGCACGCGGGCGGACAGCATGCGCTGGATGATGGCGCGCATGGATGCATCCAGCCCGCCGGGTGTGTCGAGTTCGATGACCAGCAGCCGCGCGCCGGCGGCCTCGGCGTTGCCGATGCCCTGAATGATGAAATCGGATGTGGCGGGGCTGATGGTGCCCCGCACTTCGAGCACGACAACGGCGTCGGAGACTTGCGCCCGGGGCTGGCCGAAGATCAGCAGCCCGCATGCCAGCACAAGCCAGGAAAGCCAGATCGTTGTTGACTTGCCCATGTCGGCCTCCAGTATCGGCGCACCGCTCTAAGGATGCTCTGAACCATTCACCACGGCGCATGCATCCCTAAGGAGCGTCGCATGGCTCTTCATTCAGATCAGTATAGTCGCTTGATCGCGTCTGCCAAGATCAGGGAGTGATTGTGTTCCGCATCGCGCGCGCCGTACAGCAGGGTGATGTTGCGCCTGCCGGCCGCCTTGATGATTTCCCGCAGGCGTTCCTGCGTTTCTGGCTTTTCGAGTTCCTGCCGGTATTTCTTCCCGAATTCGTCCCAGCGGGCGGGCATGTGGCCGAACCATTTGCGCAGCCCGGGCGTGGGGGCGATCTCTTTTTCCCACAGATCATATTCCAGCTGATCCTTGCGCATGCCTCGCGGCCAGAGCCGGTCCACAAACACCCGGAAGCCTTCCGCTGACCTTGGCGGGTCGTATACCCGCCTGATGCCGACGTTCATGTCGCTCTCCTTGGCCGTCCCGGCCCTGACGCGCCGGAATGCTCTACGGTGGCGCGGCCCATGGCGCCGCCGGTCGCGGGATGACACCCCCGCTCAGGGAATGAGCGGAATGCTCATCGACGCCGCGCTCAGGAAGGCTGTGTCATGTCCATGGGAACGATCCATTGCCCATACTGCTCGGCCGTGACGTAGCCCAGTTCCAGTGCGGCTTCCCGCAGCGTGGTGCCTTCCTTCTGGGCCTTCTTGGCGATGGCCGCCGCCTTGTCGTAGCCGATGTGGCGGTTCAGGGCGGTGACCAGCATCAGGTTCTTTTCCAGGTTCTCGGAAATGCGGGCCAGATTCGGTTCGATGCCGACCGCGCAGTGCTCGTCGAACGCCAGGCAGGCGTCTCCCAGAAGTTCGATGCTTTCCAGCACATTGTGTACCATGACCGGCTTGTAGACATTCAGCTGGAAGTTGCCCTGCGTGCCGGCGAACGCCACGGCCGCATCATTGCCGAAAACCTGGGCGCAGACCATGGTCATGGCTTCGCACTGCGTGGGGTTGACCTTGCCCGGCATGATGGAAGAGCCAGGCTCGTTGTCCGGGATGATGAGTTCGCCGATGCCGCAGCGCGGGCCGCTGGCCAGCCAGCGCACGTCGTTCGCCATTTTCATCAGGGCGCCCGAAAGCGTGCGCAGGGCGGCCGACAGATTGACCAGGGCATCGTGCGCCGAGAGCGCGAAGAACTTGTTGTCGGCGGCCCGGAACGGCAGGCCGGTGATTTCCGCGATGTGGCGGGCGGCCAGATCCCCAAATTCGGGGTGGGCGTTCAGGCCCGTGCCCACGGCCGTCCCGCCGATGGCCAGATCATGGATGCCCGGCAGGGCCGCGTCGATGGCTTCCAGGCCGAAATCGATCTGCGCGACCCAGCCGCCGATTTCCTGGCCCAGCGTGACGGGCGTGGCGTCCTGCAGGTGGGTGCGGCCGGTCTTGACGATGTTCTGGTATTCCGTGGCCTTCCGGGCCAGCGTGTCGCGCAGCCGCTTGACGGCGGGCAGCAGATGCTGGTGCAGTTCGCGGCTGACGGCGATGTGCATGGCCGTGGGAAAGGTATCGTTCGAGGACTGCCCCCGGTTGACGTGATCGTTCGGGTGCACCGGTGTCTTGCTGCCGCGCTGCCCGCCCGCCATTTCGATGGCCCGATTGGAAATGACCTCGTTCGCATTCATGTTGGATTGCGTGCCCGAGCCCGTCTGGAACACCACCAGCGGAAATTCGTCGTTGAGCCTGCCCTCGATGACTTCATCGGCTGCGCGCGCGATGAGCTGCGCCACGTCGGCGGGAAGCTGGCCCAGTTCGCCGTTGGCCAGGGCGGCGGCCTTCTTCAGGATGCCCAGCGACGTGACGATGGGCGCACGCCAGCGGAAGCGGTCCACCCCGATCGGGAAGTTGTGGATGGAGCGCTGCGTCTGGGCGCCCCAGTATCGTTCCGCCGGAACGGCGACTTCGCCCATGGAATCGGTTTCGATGCGCATATCAGCCATGCTGTTTCCTTTTCTTGATAATGAAGCCGGGACGCGGTCAGGCCATGGTTGCCGGCGCGGCCGGATGGAATTTCCCCGCCCACGCGCAGGCGGCATCCAACATGCGGTTGGCGAAACCCCACTCATTGTCGAACCACAGGAAGATGTTGGCAAAGCCATCGCCGTTGGTTTTCGTCTGGCTTCCGTCGATGATCACGGAATTCGGATTGTGATTGAAGTCCACGGAGGCATGAGGGTGGTTTGAATAGGCGACCAGCCCCGGCGAGCGCCGGCTCAGTTCCATGAGCGCGGCATTCAGGGAGGATGTACAGACGTCCTGGCCGAGCTTGAGCATGAGGTCGATGGCCGAGACGTTGAGTATGGGAACCCGGATGGCCTTGGCCTGAACCTTGCCGCGCAGCTGCGGCAGCAGGCGCTCCACGCCCTGCGCCAGCCCGGTGGATACCGGGACGATGGACTGCATGGCGGAGCGGGTGCGGCGCAGGTCTTTGTGGTGATAGCCGTCGATGAGAGGCTGGTCGTTCATCACGGAATGCAGGGTGGTCAGGAACGCGTGCTCGATGCCGTAGCGCTCGTCCAGGGCGGCCAGCACCGGTATGCTCGCGTTGGTCGTGCACGACGCATTGGACACCACGGCCGCATCCACCGGTATATCGCCCTGGTTGATGCCGTAGACCACGGTGTAGTCGATGTCGTCCGCGCTTTCCCCGGGATGCGAAACCAGCAGGCGGGGGCATCCCGCCCGAAGAAAACGCTGGAATTCATTTCTGTTCCCGTACCGGCCCGAGCATTCGAACAGCAGATCGATTTCCATCGAGGCCCAGTCGACGTCTTCCGGTTCGGTTGCGTGGGTGATGTGGATGTCCTGGCCGTTCACGCGCAGGCTGTCCCCGCCCTGCTCCACCGTGCCCGGGAAGACGCCATGGGTGGAGTCGAACTGGGAAAGATAGGCCATCGTGGCCAGATCGGACGGTTCGTTGATGGCAACGACCTCGAAGCTGTCGCGCAGCGGGGATTCGTGAATGGCGCGCAGCACGCAACGGCCGATGCGCCCATAGCCGTTGATGGCGATGCGAAGGGGGGGTGTGGTCATGTTTCTGCCAGAGGGTAGGACTCGATCAGTAGCAGATACATGATAACGCCATCAGTATTGGTAGCTGTAATTGAGCTGCAGAATGTTGAGCCCCGGATTGGGCCGCTTGATGCCGGCGTTCGAGAAGTGCGAATACCGCAGGCTCAGCCGGCTGTGTGGCGACACATGCATGCCGACGCCGATGTGATCGCCGAACTGGAAGGCCGAACTGAGGTTCTTGCCGGCGAAGTCGGTGTGGGAAAACACCGTGAGGCCTATGCCCGCTTCGACATAGTAGCGATCGGCCCAGGTCCAGCGCAGCAACGGTACGGCGCTGAGCTGCCATGTGCTGCCGGGGTCGCGCGAACCGGAGGCGCGCCAGTATGCCGCGCCCAGTTCGCCGACCAGGTCGAGCCGGCCGCCATTGCCTTCGAAGCGGTGAACCCACAGCGAGGGCGATTCCCAGGCCAGTTCGGCGCGCTGATAGTGTTCACCGATACCGAGCCGCAGGCCGACGCCGGGCGATTGGTAGAGTTCCTGGGCGGCGAGCGGCGTGGACGCCAGCACCGACAACACGGCCAGACATGCCGCTGAACGTGCTTGAAAACGGATTCGACGATTCATTATTTACACTTGTTCTTGGATTGCCAGATCGATTTCCGGGCTGGGCGGGCCCGGAATCCCCAGGAATCGCCGGCCCTGCAATAACGGCAGGGGAGCCACGTTGCGGCCGGAACGCTGCGATATATTACTCCTTCCCGGGAAGCCCTTCTTCATTCTTCAGCCCGCTTCCCATCCTCCTCCCAGGGAACGGTACAGCTGCACCAGGTTCAACTGCTGCTGCAGGCGTGTCGCCAGCAGGTTCCGGCGCGCATTGAAGAGCGTGCGCTGCGCGTCCAGCACCTGCAGGAAGCTGTCCACACCGGTCTCATAGCGATGCACGGACAACGTATGGCTGCGTTCCGCTTCCTCGACGAGATCCTCTTGCGCCCGCAGCTGGGCGACGTAGCGGTCGCGGGCCACGAGCGCATCCGCCACTTCGCGAAAACCGTTCTGGATGGCGCGTTCATAGTGATTGATGCGGATGTCGCGCCGCACCTGGGCCAGATCGAGGTTCGCCCGCCGGTTGCCGAAGTCGAAGATGGGCAGATCCAGACGAGGCAGAAAGGACCATGCGCCCGTGCCGCCGCCGAACAGATCCGACAGGCCGGCGCTGGCCGTTCCGGCCGAGCCGGTCAGCACGATGCGCGGGAAGAAGGCGGCGCGGGCCGCGCCGACGCTGCCGTTGGCGGCGCGGATCTCGTGTTCGGCGGTGGCCACGTCGGGGCGGTTCAGCAGGACGCCGCTGTCCACATTCGAGGGTATGCCGCCCAGCCGGACCACCGATCCGGAATCGCCGGGCGCGGCGGCGAGCGTCAGCAACTCAGTACTGCCGGTGAGCAGCTGCAAAGCGTTGAGATCCTGTCTTGCCAGACGATCGAACTCGGCGGTACTGCTGCGCGCGTCGTGCAAAGCGCCTTTCGCCTGGCTCAGATCCAGCTGCGTGGCAACACCGACCTGATACTGGCGTTCGACCAGATCGACCGTCCGTTCGCGCGTTGCCTGAGTCTGACGAGCCAGTTCCAGCAGTTGGCTGTCGGTCACCCAGCCCAGGTAGGCGCCGGCGATTTCGCCCACCAGACTGATGTGGGCACTGCGTTGTGCGGCTTCCGTGGCCAGGTAGCGCTCCTGTGCCTCGGTGCTCATGCCGCGCAGGCGTCCGAAGAAATCGACTTCGTACGAAGCCATGGCGCCCGCAGCGTACTGGCCGAGGGTCATGGCCTGGCCGGTGGCCGAAAGATCGGCCGGTGTGCGCTGGCGCCCTCCTTCGCCGTAGAGGCCCAAGGACGGCAACAGGGCGGAACGCTGTATGCGGTACTGAGCGCGGGCAGCCTCGACATTGAGGCTGGCTTCGCGCAGGTCGCGGTTGTGCTCCAGGCCAGTTTCGATCAGTACTTGCAGCTGGGGATCGATGAACACCTGCTTCCATCCAGGCAGGGTGGCATCCGGGGGCGCATTGCCGGGAACGGCCCGCTCCCCGGCCGCGCTTATGATGTGCGGCACCGGCGCGGCCGGACGCTGGTATTCAGGGGTGAAGGAACAGCCCGCCAGAGCGGCCGCCAGCAGGCCGATCGTCAACAGAGGGCGCAGCCGCAATCCGCCGGGCCGGCCCGTATGCCAGGACCTTCTCGCCTCGCAACCCGCACAACCCGCGCTGCCCGGGATGCCGCCTGCGCCGGTCGGGATGATGCCCTTGCCGGCGTTCTTGTTCGTTATCGTATTCATGATTGCAGCGCCTCCGCGTCCTGTGTTCCAGTCTCGCCCGCCGATTTCCGGCGTTTGAAGAGCCGGTTCACCACCACGTAGAACAAGGGGATGAAATAGACGGCGAGCACGGTGGCCGTGATCATGCCGCCGATGACGCCTGTGCCGATGGCATGGCTGCTGCCCGAGCTCGCGCCGCTGGCAATGGCCAGGGGCACGACGCCCAGGATGAAGGCCAGCGAGGTCATGATGATGGGGCGCAGCCTCAGGCGGGCCGCGTGGACGGCCGCTTCGGCCAGCCCCATGCCTTCGCGTTCATGCAGTTCGCGGGCGAATTCCACGATCAGGATGGCGTTCTTCGCGGCCAGCCCGGCGGTGGCCAGCAGGCCGATCTGGAAGAACACATCATTGCCCAGCCCGCGCATGAGCACGGCCGCCGCCGCGCCAATCACGCCCAGCGGAATCACCAGCATGACAGCGGTGGGAATCGACCAGCTTTCATACAGGGCGGCCAGACACAGGAAGATCACGATCATGGACAGCGCATAAAGCATGGGCGCCTGGTCGCCGGTGGCGCGTTCCTCGTGGGACAGCCCCGACCACTCGATGGTGAAGCCTTGCGGCAGCCCAGCCGCGATCTCTTCCACGGCCGCCATGCTGTCGCCCGAACTGTAGCCGGGCGCGGGCTCGCCCAGGATCTCGACGGCGGGCAGACCATTGAAGCGGTCCATGCGCGGCGACCCCATCTTCCATTCGCCCGTGGCGAAGGCGGAGAACGGCACCATCTGGCCTTCGGCGTTGCGCACATACCATTTGCCGAAGTCCTCGGGCGTCACGCGCGATGAAGGCTCGCCCTGCACATAGACCCGCTTCACGCGGCTGCCGTCCAGGAAATCGTTGACGTAAGCCGCGCCCCAGGCGGCGGACATGGTCGTGTTCACATCGGATAGCGACAGGCCCATGGCGCGCACCCGCTCGTCGTCGATGACGATCTGGTACTGCGGCTCATCGTTCATGCCGTTGGGCCGCAGCATCATCAGCGCGGGATGCTGCGACGCCTCGTACAGGAACTGGTCGCGGGCCTCCATCAAGGCGTCGTGGCCCGCGCCGCCCCGGTCCTGGATGTAGAAGTTGAAGCCGGTGGCATTGCCCAATTCCTGGATCGCGGGCGGCGCGAAGGCGATGACCATGGCGTCCCGGTACTGCGCGAACTCGGCATTGGCGCGCGCCACCACCGAAAACACATCCTGCCCCTCGCCGCCGCGTTCCGCCCAGGGTTTCATCTGGATGAAGGCCGCGCCGGAACTCTGCCCACGGCCCGCGAAATTGAAACCGGCCACCGTCATCAGCGACTGGACGCTGCCGCCCTCTTCGGCATGCAGGTAGTCGGCGATGCGTTCGAGCACTTTCTCGGTCTGATCGTTGCTGGAGTTTTCCGGCAGCTGCACCTGGACCACGAAGTTGCCCTGGTCCTCGTCCGGCAGGAAGGAAGTGGGGATCTGCTGGAACATCCAGCCCGCCGCGGCGGCGATCACCAGGTACACCGCCATGAAGGCGCCCTTGCGGCGCAATACGTGGCCGACGCCGCGCTCGAACCGGGCGGCGCCCGCGTCGAAATTGCGGTTGAACCAGCCGAAAAAGCCGCGGCGGGTTTCGTGGCCATGCCGCCCCGGCTTCAACAGGGTCGCGCACAGCGCCGGCGTGAAGATCAGCGCCACGAACACGGACAGCGTCATGGCCACCACGATGGTGATGGAGAACTGCCGGTAGATCACTCCCGCCGAGCCGCCGAAAAAGGCCATGGGCACGAAGACGGCGGACAGCACCAGGCCGATGCCGACCAGCGCGCCCTGAAGCTGGCCCATGGACTTGATGGTGGCCTCCTTCGGCCCCAGCCCTTCCTCGGCCATGACCCGTTCGACGTTCTCGACGACGACGATGGCATCGTCCACCAGCATCCCGATGGCCAGCACCAGACCGAACATGGTCAATATATTGAGGTTGAAGCCCGCCATCGCCATGACGGCGAAGGTGCCCAGCACCACGACCGGCACGGCCAGCGCCGGTATCAGCGTCGCCCGGAAATTCTGCAGAAAGAGATACATCACGATCGTCACCAGGATGATGGCTTCAATCAGCGTCATGACCACGCTTTTCATCGAAGCCTCGACCACGGGCGAGGTATCGTAGGGATAGACGATCTTCACGCCATCGGGCAGGAAGGGTTCCTGCGCCTTCAGCACTTCCTTCACGGCTTCCACGGTGTCCAGCACATTTGCGCCCGTTGCCAGACGCAATGCAAGGGCCGCGGCGGGCTTGTTGTCGTATCGGCTGGAAATGGAAAAGTTTTCGGCATCGCGGGTGACGCTGGCCACGTCCTTGATGCGCACCTGCGAGCCGTCGCGGTTCACCTTCAGAAGGATGTTCTCGAACTCGGCCTCGGTCTGCAGGCGGGTCTTGCCCGAGACCGTGGCTGAAAGCGTCACGCCTTCCACCGAGGGGCGTCCGCCGAGCTGGCCGGCCGAGACCTGCACGTTCTGTTCCTGGATGGCCGCCATGACGTCGGCCGGTGTCAGCGCGTAATTGTTGAGCCGGGCCGGATCCAGCCAGATGCGCATGGCGTACTGCGAGCCGAAAGCGAGGAAATCCCCCACTCCCGGCGTGCGGATCACCGAGTCCTGCACATTGGAAATCAGATAGTCGCCCAGCGCGTAGCTGTCCATTGCGCCGTCTTCGGATACCAGAGCGCCGATCAGCATGAAGTTGATCTGGTATTTCACCACCCGCATGCCCTGCGCCTGGACTTCCTGCGGCAGCAGCGGTGTGGCGAGCTGCAGCTTGTTCTGCACCTGCACCTGGGCGATGTCCGGATCCACCCCCTGCTCGAAGGTCACTATCATGACCATGCTGCCGTCGGCGTTGCTCTGCGACTGGATGTAGCGCAGGCCGTCCAGCCCGTTCATCTGCTGTTCGATGACCTGGGCAACGGTATCCTGCACAGTCTGCGCGGACGCCCCCGGATAAGCGGCGATGACCGCCACCGCCGGCGGCGATACGTTGGGGTACTGGCTGACCGGCAGCGACAGCAGCGACAGCACCCCGGCCAGCATGGCCGCAAGGGCCAGAACCCATGCGAAGATGGGGCGATTGATGAAGAATCTCGACATGATTGCTTCGCCCTCCGCTCAGCGCGCGGCCGCCGGGTTGGCGGTGGCCAGCTCGACGGCGGGGTCCCCGGCCGCATCCTGTTCCCGCCCGGCGATCCGCACTTCGGCGCCCGGGCGCACCTTCTGGCGGCCCTCCACCACGATGCGGTCGCCCTCCCGCAGGCCGTCGGTGACCATCCACTGCCCGTCCACCATGCGTTCATTGAACACCCGGCGCGCTTCAATGCGGTTTTCCGCATCCACGACGTAGACGGTGGATCTGCCATTGCCCAGCATCAATGCCTGGTTGGGCACCAGATACACGCCATCGCGCCGCCCGCTGTCGACCTGGGCATGGACGAACATACCCGGCAGCAGCTTGCGGTCGGGATTGGGGAACTGCGCGCGCAAGGTCACACTGCCCGTGCCGGGCGAGACCTCGACTTCGGAAAACTGCAGGGTGCCCTCGTGCTCGTAGATGGAGCCGTCTTCCAGGCGCAGTCGGACCGGCGCCCCGCGCTTTCCGTCCTGGCGGATCTGCCCCGTCTCCATCGCCTTGCGCAAGCCCATCAGCTCCACCGAGGACTGCGTCATGTCGACATAGATGGGCTCCAGCTGCTGTACGGTTGCCATGGCGGTGGCCTGGCCATTGGTGACCAGCGCGCCTTCAGAGACGGCGGAACGGCCGATGCGGCCGGAGATCGGGGACAGCACCTTGCTGTAAGTGAGATTGATGCGGGCCAGTTCGGCTTCCGCCCGGGCCTGCTGATGGGCGGCCTGGGCGTCGTCGTGCGCCTGGCGGCTCACCGCATTGACCTTGGCCAGCTCCGCATAGCGTCCGGCCTGCAGCTCGGCGGTGCGCAGGTTGGCGGCGGCCTTCCTGTGGGCGGCCTGATAGATGGCATCGTCGATCTGATAGAGCTGTTCGCCCTCCTCGACCTCCGAGCCTTCCTCGAACAAGCGCTGTTTGACCACACCGTTCACCTGGGGCCGCACTTCCGCCACCCGGTAGGCGGTGGTGCGTCCCGGCAGTTCATTGACGACATTGATCACCGTGGACGCCACCGCCTGCACGGCGACCTCGGGTAGCGCCGCCCGGGAGGGCGGCCCGGCCGGATCCCGACCGCAGGCCGCCAGTACGAGCGTGGCGGCCCCCAGAATCAGGACGTGGCGGCGCCCCGCCGTCTTGCGCGGAATTCCGTCATTGCTGTTCACACGTTTACCTCTTCTTGGATGATTTCGTCGCCGGCATCTCATCGAACCCCGTTGCACTTATGTACCGTTTAATGGGTTGATATACCGAAAGTCGGTACTGTATCATGATTCGGTTATTTAGATCACTAGACGGTACATCAACTTTTCAAACCCGCTTCTTGAGAGCGGGTTCGCTGACCGGCTATCATTCACGGCGATAAGGAGACGCAAATGGAAAAGGACGACGCGCATTCAGCCGACCCTCGCGGCGGCGTCCAGGTCGTCTCGCGGACGGCGGCCATCATGCGGGCGCTCAGCGCCCATCCGGGCGGATTGAGTCTGACGGCGATTGCCAATGAAGTGGGGCTGCCGCGCTCGACGGTGCAGCGGCTGGTGACGGCACTGGAAATCGAGGGCCTGGTGGACGGAAAGGGGCCCAGCGGCGGTACCCGCCTGGGCCCGACGGTATCGTCGCTGCTGGCAACGGCGCACGCCGACATGGTGGTGTTCGGGCGCCATCAGCTCAAGATGCTGCTCGATGCGGTGAACGAAACCAGCAGCATCATCACGGCCGTCAACGCCAAGGGTATGGTGCTCGAAACCATGACGGCCGAGCACCCTCTGCGGGTGGTGCTGTCCCAGGGCAGCCAGACGCCGCTTCATGCTTCGGCAGGCGGCAAGGCGCTGCTGTCGGCTTACGGCGACTCTCTCATTGAACAGTTGTACGGCCCGGCGCTGGAATCTTTCACCGCACAGACCCTCGCCAGCCGCGAGGCCCTGCTGGCCGAAGTGAAGCAAGCGCGCGCGGACGGTATCGCGTATTCCCGCAACGAATTCACCCCCGGCATCAGTTCCCTGGCCACGGTGGTGGACACCAGCATGGGCATCTACGCCTTCGAGGTCACCCTGCCCGATGCCCGTTTCGAGGCCCGGGCGGCCGATATACGGGCATCCATGCTGGCTCACAGAGAAAGGGTTCTGACCGAATCCATCGGTTTCGAGAAGGACAGGCAGGCAGGCTCGCTGGGCCTGCCATCGGCCGCCGGAAGCTAGTGTCCTGTCTGGCCCGCGAGCCAGAGCAGCATGCAGTCGCGCGCGCGCTCGCGCAGCAGGGCCGCGGCATCATGGCATGCCTGTGAAAGCTCCATGGGGCCGGGCACGACGCTGAAGGCGGCCGTCACGCCGACTTCATACAGAGCTTCGTAGCCTTCGCCCAGCGACCCCGCCAGAGCAATGACCGTGGCGCCCTGCCGCCGGCCATGCCTGGCGACACCGGCGGGCGTCTTGCCCAGCAGCGTCTGGCGGTCCATGCGGCCCTCGCCGGTGAAGACCAGCCGTGCGCCCCGCAAAGCCTGGTCCAGCTCCGCAAGGTCGGCGATCAGTTCGACCCCCGGCCGGAATTCCGCCTGGAAGAAGCTCTTGATGACGAAACCGAGCCCGCCCGCCGCGCCGGTGCCGGGCGTTCCGGCTTCGTCGCGCCCCGAGGCTTCCCGGCATACCGCCGCAAAGTGGGCGAGCGCTTTGTCAAGGAACGCCACGTCGTCGGGCGTGGCGCCCTTCTGCGGGCCGAAGATGGCCGCGGCCCCGCGTTCGCCGCATAGTGGATTGTCGACATCCACGGCGATCTCGAACTGCACCGAGGCCAGCCGGCCGTCGAGCTTGTTAGTATCTACTTTGGATAGACGATGCAAGGCCCCGCCGCCGGGCGGCAGTTCACCCCCTTCGGCATCGAACAGATGGCCGCCCAGCGCCTGGAACAGGCCGGCGCCGCCATCGGTCGTGGCGCTGCCACCCAGGCCCAGCACGATGCGGCGGGCGCCGGCATCGAGCGCCTGCAGCACCAATTGCCCGACACCATAGGTGCTGGCCCGCAGCGGACGCCGCTGCGCGGGCGGGATGCGTTCCAGCCCCGCCGCCTCGGCCATTTCGATGAAGGCCGTGCCATTGCCCAGCCAGCCCCAGGCGGCTTCGCAGGGCTGGCCGTTGGCATCGAGCACCACAGCGCGGCGGCGCTCGCCCTTGGTGGCGGCCAGCACAGCGTCGAGCGACCCTTCGCCGCCGTCCGCCATCGGAACGCTCAGAATCTCGGCTTCGGGCGCGGCCTGCCGCACCCCTTCCGCAATGGCGGCGGCGACGTCGGCCGCGCAGAGGCTTTCTTTGTAGGAATCGGGCGCCACCACGACCCGCAGGCGGGGTGTTTCCTGCTGCGTCATTCGCTGCCCTCGGCGGACGTGCCCGCGGCGCTGACGCGCCCCGCCACCACGTTGCGCGGCTGGCCGTTAACAAAGGCTTCGACATTGTCGATGAGCTGGTCCGCAAGCGTCTGGATGGCTTCCGCGCTGGCCCATGCGATATGAGGCGTGAGAATGAAATTGGGCAGGTCCAGCAGAACCATCAGAGGATGATCGGCGGGAGGCGGTTCCGGTACCGTAACGTCGATGCCCGCCCCGGCGATCTGGCCGCCCCGCAGTGCGGCGGCCAGCGCGTGATCGTCGATGAGCGCGCCGCGCGCCGTATTGATGAGCAGCGGCTTGCGCTTCATCTTGCCGAATTCTTCGGTGCTCAGCAGGTGATGGGTATGCACGTTCAGAGGGCAATGCAGGGTGATGATGTCGCTTTCCGCCAGCAGGGTATCGAAAGGCGTGTAGAGCGCGCCCATGTCGTCCCTGCCCTTGTGGGCCGCGAACAGTACACGCATGCCCAGCGCCCTGCCGATCTGGGCCACCGACTGCCCCAGCGCGCCGGCGCCGACGATGCCCAGAGTGGAACCCGACAGATCGCGGACGGGATAGTCGAAGTAGCAGAACTGCGCCGCTTCCTGCCAGCGCCCGGCCTGCACCGACTGGCGATAGGGAACGATGCTGCGCCGCAAGGCGAAGATGAGCGCAAACACATGTTCCGGCACGCTGCGCACGGCATAGCCGCGTATGTTGGACACGACGATGCCGCGCTGTTCGCAGCTGGCCAGGTCGACGTTGTCGCTGCCGGTGGCGGCCAGCGCGATCATCTTCAGGCGCGGCGCCGCCGCGATTTCGTCCTTGCCCAGACGCACTTTGTTGACGAGCACGATGTCGGCCTGCGCGATGCGCCCGGCGACTTCTTCCGGACGGGTGCGTTCATGGAATTCCAGGACGTGCGGGAATGAGGGGGGCCGCAGCACGGTCTCGGGCGAGATGGTGCCGCGGTCCAGGAAAACCACTTTCAAAGGTGTTTGGGGCATGTGTGTCCTCTTTCTGTTCCATCGCTGACGATGGGATGTTCCGGTGTTGCCGATCCGATATAGTAATGGCTTTAGCGGTCGGCCTTCCTGGTGCGCTGTTTGTCGCACCGGCGAGGCGAAGGCCATCCCTCGCATACGGAAACCCCCATGAGCGGCGAACGCCATCCCCCTGTCTATCCCCTGACCGATTTCTTCCGCAACCCCGACCGTGGCTTCTTTCGCCTGTCCGACGATGGCAACTGGCTGGCCTTCATGGAACCGGTCTCCTTCGACGAAGGCCCGCCGCGCATGAACATCTTCGTGCAGGCCCTGCAAGGCAGCGAGCCGGTGGGCGAGGCCCGGTGCCTGACGCGGGAAACCGAAAGGGACATTGCCGAATATTATTGGAAAGGCTCGGACATTCTGCTCTATGCCAAGGATTTCGAGGGCGATGAGAACTTCCATGTGGTCGCCGTGGACGTGCGCAGCGGCGCCGTATCCGATCTGACGCCCTATCCTGGCGCCCGCGCGGGCGTGGCGGACGACCTCTACGATGATCCCGATCACATCCTGATCGCGCACAATCACCGCGATGCGCAATCTTTCGATGTCTACCGGGTCAACGTGCGCACGGGCGAAGAAGCCATGGTGGCCGAGAACCCCGGGAACGTCGTCGCCTGGCATACCGACCATCACGGGCGCGTGCGCGCGGCAACGCTCAGCGACGGGCTGGAAACCACCCTGCTCTATCGCGAAACCGAGGCGGATGCCTTCCATCCCATCATCACCACGGACTTTCGCCATAGCGTGAGCCCCGAACTGTTCACTTTCGACGACCGCCGCCTCTATGCCCTGAGCAATCGCGGGCGCGATTGCCTGGCGCTGGTGATCATCGACCCCGAGTCGCCCGACGACGAACAGCTGGTGTTCGACACCGACGGTGTGGATCTCGACGGTGTGGGCCATTCCCGCCTCCGGCATGTGCTCACCGCGGCCGTCTACCAGACCGATCGAGTCAAATATCACTTCTTCGACCAGCAGGCCGCGGAACGCCACCTGCGCCTGTCGGAAGCGCTGCCGGGCTATGAAATCGCCTTGCAGAGCGGCACGCGCGACGAACGGAAATTCATCGTCGCCGCCTACAACGACCGCAGCCCGGGCGGGCGGTATATCTACGACGAAGACACCGGTGGCCTGACCAAGCTGGCGGACATCAATCCCGCCCTGCCCGAAAATGACATGGCCGAGGTGCGCCCCATCCAGTACACGGCGCGCGATGGCCTGGTCATCCATGGCTATCTCACGCTGCCCAGGGGCCGCGAACCCAGGGGCCTGCCCTGCGTGGTGAATCCGCACGGCGGCCCTTGGGCGCGCGACGGCTGGGGGTTCAATCCGGAAGCACAGTTTCTCGCCAATCGCGGCTACTGCGTCCTGCAGATGAATTTCCGCGGGTCGACCGGCTACGGTCGCCGTTTCTGGGAAGCGGGCTTCGGCCAGTGGGGCCTGGCCATGCAGGACGACATCACCGACGGGGTCCAGTGGCTGATCGACGAAGGCATCGCCGACCGCGGCCGCATCGCCATCTACGGGGGCAGCTACGGCGGCTATGCGGTCCTGTCAGGCATTGTCCGTACGCCCGAGCTGTATGCCGCGGCCATCGATTTCGTCGGCGTCTCCAACCTGCTCACCTTCCTGAACACGATTCCGCCCTATTGGAAGCCCATGCTTGAAAAGATGTACAGCATGGTGGGCCACCCCGAGAAAGACCGCGAACGCCTGGTGGCGACCTCCCCCGCCCTCAATGCCGAACGCATCCGCACCCCCTTGTTCATTGCTCAGGGCGCCAACGACCCGCGCGTGAATAAGGATGAAAGCGATCAGATGGTGGCGGCGCTGCGCTCTCGCGGCGTCGATGTGGAATACATGGTCAAGGAAAACGAGGGCCACGGTTTCCACAACGACGAAAACAAGTTCGAGTTCTACGAACGCATGGAAGCGTTTCTTTCCCAGCATCTGGGAATACTCAGCCAAGGAGCACCACAGTGAAGCTTTATTACATGCCCGGCGCCTGCCCGCTCGCCACCCATATCGTCCTGGAATGGATAGGGGAGCCCTACGAAATCCAGGCGGTTCCCCGCAAAGAGCTCAAAGAACCCGCCTTCCTGGCACTGAATCCGGTCGGTTCGGTGCCCGTGCTGACCGATGGCGATCTGGTCCTTACACAGAGCGCCGCCATTCTGGAATATCTGGCGGAAAAACACCCGCAGGCCGGGCTGTTGCCCGACGACCTTGCCGGCCGCGCGGAAACGCGCCGCTGGCTGGGCTTCGTGAACGCCGACCTGCACAAGGCGTTCGGCCTGGTCTTCGGCAAGGGGGCGTTTTCCAGCGACGCCGCATGCCAGGAGCAGATCGCCGCCGGCGGCATCGCCCAGGCCACGAAATTGTTCGCCATCATCGACAAGCAGCTGGAAGGCCGGCAATGGGTCACGGGCACACGCTCGATCGTGGACCCCTACCTCTACACCGTGACCCGCTGGGGCCATGCTGTGAAGATGGATCTTGCCGGTTTTCGCAATCTGCAGGCCTTCTTCGACCACATGAACGCCGACCCGGGGGTGAAGGCGGCGCTGGCCGCCCAAGGGCTGGAATAATCGGCCCCGCAGGCAAGAAAGCCCGCCGCGCAGGGGGGCCTGGGTAGCTGGAAACACAGGCTTCCCGCCCGATGTGACGCTTCAGGCGCCCAGATAGGCCTTGCGCACTTCGTCGTTGGACAGAAGATTGGGGCCGGTGTCGGCCAGCACGACCTTGCCGGTTTCGAGCACGTAGCCGCGATCGGCCACCTGCAGCGCCTTGTTGGCGTTCTGTTCGACCAGGAAGACCGTGACGCCCTGCTCGCGTATGGTCTGGATGATCTCGAAGATCTGCGCGATGATCAGCGGCGCCAGGCCCAGCGTGGGTTCATCGAGCAGCAGCAGTTTCGGCTCGGTCATCAGCGCCCGGCCGATCGCCAGCATCTGCTGTTCGCCGCCCGACATCGTGCCGGCCCGCTGGCCGGCACGTTCCTTGAGCCGAGGAAACAAGGTGTAGACGCGGTCCATTCCGGCTTCGACCTGCTGCTTGTTCAGGAAGAAGCCGCCCATCTTCAGGTTCTCGGCCACCGTCAGATCGGAAAACACTCTGCGCCCTTCCGGCGAGATGGCGATGCCCTTCTGCATGATGGTGTGGGTGGGCTGCCGGGTGATGTCCTCGCCTTCGAACAGCACGGAACCGCTGCGGGCCCGCGGTGAGCCGCAGACCGTCATCAGCAGCGTGGTCTTGCCCGCGCCGTTGGCGCCGATCAGGGTCACGATCTCGCCCTGATCGACTTCGACCGAGACGTCATTCAGGGCCTGTATCGCCCCGTAGTATGTGTGGATGTTCTGCAGCTTGAGCACTACTCTTCCCCCAGGTATGCCTTGATCACGCGAGGATCCGAGCGGACCTCTTCTGGAGCGCCGGTGGTGATGGGCTTGCCGTGCTCCATCACCATGATGCGGTCCGACACGCCCATCACCAGGCTCATGTCGTGCTCGATGAGCAGCACGGCCACGGCGAATTCCCTGCGCAGCTGGTCGATCAATTGCTGCAGGTCGCGTTTTTCCTGGGGGTTGAGGCCCGCGGCAGGCTCGTCGAGCATGAGCAGCCGCGGCTGGGTGATCATGCAGCGGGCGATTTCCAGACGCCTCTGGTGGCCATAGGCCAGATTGCCGGCTTCGCGGTTGGCGTATTCACGGATATCCATGAAGTCCAGCCACTTGACCGCATTATCGAGCGCTCCGGCCTCGGAATTCCGATAGGCGGGCGTCTTGAGCAGGCCGGAAAGCAGATTGGTGTTGATGTGCTGGTGCTGAGCCACCAGCAGATTCTCGAGCACCGTCAGGTTCTTGAACAGGCGGACATTCTGGAATGTGCGCACCAGCCCGTGGCGGGCCACCTTGTGGCTGGGCATGCCGTGAATGGGCTTGCCATCCATGGAAATCCGGCCGCTGGTCGGTTTGTAGAACCCGCCCACGCAGTTGAACACGGTGGTCTTGCCGGCCCCGTTGGGGCCGATGATTGCAAAGACTTCATCGTTGCGGACATCGAAAGCCACGCCATCGACCGCCAGCAGGCCGCCGAAACGCATGCTGAGATCCGATACTTCCAGCAGGACCTTGCTCATCGTTTCAACTCCACATGGGGACGCTTCATGGGCAACAGGCCTTGCGGACGCCACATCATCATCAGAACCATCACCAGACCGAAGATCATCATCCGGTACTCGGCGAACTCGCGGGCGACTTCGGGGAGCACCGTGAGCACGATGGCCGCCAGAATGACGCCCACCTGCGAGCCCATGCCGCCGAGCACGACGATGGCCAGTATCAGCGCGGATTCGAGGAAGGTGAAGGATTCCGGATTCACCAGCCCCTGGCGGGCCGCGAAGAAGGCACCGCCGAAGCCGGCGAACACCGCCCCCATGGTAAAGGCCGAAAGCTTGATATTGGTGGGATTCAGCCCCAGGGAGCGGCAGGCGATCTCGTCTTCGCGCAGCGCTTCCCAGGCGCGGCCCACCGGCATGCGGATGACGCGGTTGGACACGAACAGCGTGATCAGGGCCAGCGCCAGCGCCATCAGGTACAGATAGATGATGACGTCCATGTTGTTGAACTGCCAGCCCATGAAGTCGTGGAAGGTGGTTTCGCCTTCGGGCGCGCGCCGGGTCATGGGCATGCCGAACACCGTGGGCTTGGGAATGCCCGAGATACCGTCCGGCCCGCCGGTGAAATCGTAGAGGTTGATCAGCAGCAGCCGGATGATCTCGCCGAACCCCAGGGTGACGATGGCCAGGTAGTCGCCGCGCAGCCGCAATACCGGAAAGCCCAGCAGGTAGCCGAAGATGCCGGCCATGAGCCCGGCCATGGGCAAGGCTTCCCAGAAGCCCCAGCCGGCCCAGTGATACAGCAGCGCGTAGGTGTAGGCGCCCACCGCATAGAAGCCGACGAAACCGAGATCGAGCAGCCCGGCGAACCCCACCACGATGTTCAGGCCCAGGCCCAGCATGACGTAGATGAGCACGAGCGTGGCGATATCGACTTCCGCCCTGCCCGTGAAGAAGGGCCAGATCAGCGCGATGGCGATCAGCAGCACGATGGCCCCCCGGCGGGCCTTGTCGTTGAGCACCGGCATGCGCAGGCGGCCGCTGCGCATGCCCATCAGCCGCGCCAGCCCCGGCCGGATGAAAGCCTGGAAGACGAACACGATGCCCATGCCGATAAGCACCAGATCCCATTCGGGCTCGATATGGGTCTGCATGCCGCTGCGCACGATCTGCAGGCCGTATACAGGCGCAATGATCACCCCGGCCATGAGGGCCGCGATGAAGGCATTCTTGATATGACTAGCCATTACACTTTTTCCACTTCGGGTTTGCCGAGAAGCCCTGTCGGCCTGAACAGCAGGATGAACACCAGCAGGCTGAACGCGACGATATCCTTGTACTGCGAGGAGATGTACGCGGCGGCAAAGGTCTCGGCCAGACCCAGCAGCACGCCGCCGAGCATGGCGCCCGGGATGCTGCCGATCCCGCCCAGCACGGCGGCCGTGAAGGCCTTGATGCCGGCAAGAAAGCCGATGAAGGGATTGAGCTTGCCGATGGCCAGCGCAATGAGCACGCCCCCGACCGCGGCCAGCATGGCACCGACCACGAAGGTGAAGGAAATGATCTTGTTGGTGTCGATGCCCAGCAGGTTGGCCATGCGCAGATCCTGCGAGCAGGCGCGCGAGGCTCGGCCCAGGCGGGAATGCTTGATGTACAGATGCAGCATGATCATGAGGACGACGGTGACCAGGATGATCATGATCCGCGAGTACGGCGCGGTGATGGTGTAGTCGCCCACATTCACCTGCAGCGCGCCGGTGATGAGCGCGGGCACGGCCATGTCGCGGGCGCCCTGCCCGATGGCCACCCAGTTCTGCAGGAAGATGGACATGCCGATGGCTGAGATCAGCGGCACCAGACGCGGCCCGCCGCGCAGCGGGGCGTAGGCGACCTTTTCCACGGCATAGCCGTACACGGCCGTGACCAGCACGGCGACGATCAGCATGAGCAGGATGATGAGCGCCACGGGCAGGCCCGCACTGACGCCGATGGCCGATAGCGTGACCAGGCCCACGTAGGCGCCGATCATGTAGATTTCACCGTGTGCGAAATTGATCATTCCGATGATGCCATAGACCATTGTGTAGCCGATGGCGATCAGCGCATAAATGGCGCCGAGCGACAGCCCATTGAAGAACTGCTGCAATAGTTGGGGTATGAATTCAGGCATAGAACGGAATTCCACAATGTCGGCCCGCCGGTAAGAGGCCGACCAGGGAAGAAAAAGGCTCCAGCCGGGCACGGCTGGAGCGCTGTACGCTGCGGATTACTTTTCGAGCTGGTTCATGTTGCCTTTGTCGTCCACCTTGTAGACGGCGAACTCGAATTCCTTCAGATCCCCTTTTTCGTCGTATTCGACCTTGCCGATGGCGGTGTTGAAACTGGCCTTGTGCATGTGGTCGGCAACTTTTTCGGGATCTTCGCCCACGGTGTTGATGCTCTCGACGAGAATCTGCACCGCCGCGTAGGCCGGCATGGTGAAGGCGCCGTCGGGGCTGCGCTTGTAGGTCTTGAAGTGTTCGAGAATCTGCTCATTGCCGGCCAGCTTGGTGAAGTCGGCTGGCAGTGTCACCAGCAGGCCCTCGGAGGCCGGCCCCGCGATCGCGACGAGGTCGGCGTTGGCCACGCCTTCGGGGCCCATGAACTGGGTATTCAGGCCCTGTTCGCGCGCCTGACGCAGCAGCAGGCCGAGTTCGGCATGATAGCCGCCGAAGTAGATCAGGCCCGGGTTCATGGACTTGAGCTTGGTGATGACCGCGGAATAGTCGCTGTCGCCGACGTTGATGCCTTCGTACAGCGGGACTTCGACGCCATTCTTGGTCAGGGTGTCGCGCACCTGGCTGGCAATACCGCTGCCGTAGGTCTGCTTGTCGTGCAGAATGGCGACGGTCTTGGGCTTGAGATCATTGGCGATGTAGCCCGCGGCGAAGGGCCCCTGCTGGTCGTCGCGGCCGATGGTGCGGAAGAAGTAATGAGGCTTGATGGTATCGGTGACCAGGGGCGACGTGGCTCCCGGAGTGATGGCCACGATGCCTTCGTTCTCGTAGACGTTGACGGCCGGAACCGTGGTGCCGGAGCAGGCATGCGCCACGGCGAACTTGGCCCCCGAATTGACCACGCGATTGGCGGCCGGCACGGCCTGCTTGGGTTCGCAGCCGTCGTCGATCAGCAACGGCTCGAGCTTCTTGCCCTTGACCCCCCCGGCCGCATTGATGGCTTCGATCGCGGTGAGGGCACCCGCCTGGATCTGGTCGCCGTACTGGGTGGCAGGCCCCGTCATGGGCTGGGGAATGCCGATCTTGATGGTTTCGGCATATACACTGCCTGCGAATGCCAGGGCGCCGAGGGCCAGGACAACGGGCTTGACACGGATAAATTGCTTCATGCCTGCGGATCTCCAAATGAGTCGCCAGAGAGTGGCTGTCACGTTCTGACTGGAATTGTTACTGCCGATACGGTCGGTCGCGGCCAGCATATTCTCCGGGTTGCGTCGGGAGACTGTCACTACGGGTATGCCCTAGGGAACGACATTCATCGTTCCGCAGGCATGGAAAGGGCATGGAGCCGTGTGATTCCGTCAGGGCGGGCGGCTAGCGGAAGCTCATGAAAACTCACGGGAAAGTTCGGCGGCGCGCCCGGCGGCCGCCAGCATGGCGGAACGGACGATGCCGCTGAAATCACGATCGCCAAACACCCCCAGCGCCGCCGCCGTGGTGCCCCCCTTGGAAGTCACCCGCTCGCGCAAGGTGGCGAGATCCTCGGCGGAAAGCGCGGCCAGCTGGGTGGCGCCGGTCACCGTCGCCAGGGCGAGCTTGCGCGCCGTGGCGGGCTCCATTCCCTGCTCCATGGCGGCCGCGATCATGGCTTCGAGAAACAGGAACACATAAGCCGGCCCGCTGCCGGACAGCGAAGTCACCACGTCGATGTCGTGATCGCTTTCTACCCAGACGACTTCGCCCACCGCCTTGAACAGTTGTTCGACCTGGGCTTTTTCAGTCTCGCTCACGCCGCTGCCGGCCATGAGGCCGGTGGCGCCCGCGGCGATCAGGGCCGGTGTGTTGGGCATGCTGCGCACGAGGCGCGTCCAGGGCTGCCCGGGCGAGCCCAGCCACTGTGCCAGCGTTTCGGCGGAGATCCCGGCGGCGATGCTGACCACCAGCGTATCCGGCTGAAGATGGGGGCGCAGCGATGCGACGGCTTCCTTCATGAACTGGGGCTTGACCGCCAGGACCCAGACGCGGCGGCTGGCCAGGCGTTCATCGGCCGCCGTGGCGGTGGTGCAGCCCTGTTCGGCCCAGGCGGTCAGCGCCGCGGGTTCGATATCGACGACGTGGACGTCATGCGCGCCGCAGCGCTTGCCGATCAGCCCGGCGCCCAGGGCGGTGGCCATATTGCCGCCACCGATGAAGGCAATGGTGAGTTCGTGGTTCATGGGCGTGATAGTAGGTTTGATTGGAAATGGCGCCATATTGTATGGCTTGCGGCGCCCCGCGTGTCGAACGGGCAGCGGCCGCCCCGCCCCTCCCGCGCAGGGTCGGGCGCATGCCCGCCGGTCACGCCGGTGTCATGCGCGGCCCATAGACTTCGCAGGCACGGGAATCCGGCGGGAACGGGCCAGCCCCCGCGCCGCCGGCCACGACGCTTACACAGGGGAATCAAATGAGAGTCAAACTATTGGCGCTTTCCATGGCGGGCCTGCTCGCCGGGGCCGGGGTCGGCGCCACCCATGCGGCCACGGAAATCACTTTCTGGCACTCCATGGAAGGCGCGCTGGGCGAACGCGTCAACGAACTGGTTGACGGCTTCAACCAGAGCCAGGACGATTACGTCGTGAATGCGGTCTACAAGGGCGCTTACGGTGAATCGATGAATGCGGGAATTGCGGCATTCCGGGCCGGCAATGCGCCGGACATTCTTCAGGTGTTCGAAGTCGGGACCGCGACCATGATGTATGCCAGAGGCGCCATCAAGCCGATCCAGGAGATGTCCGAAGAGGCCGGCGACCCGATCGATCCGGCGGGCTTTCTGGGTGCCGTGGCCGGCTATTACTCATCCTCCGACGGCAAGCTGGTCTCCATGCCCTTCAACAGCTCGACGCCGGTGCTGTACTACAACAAGGATGCCTTCAGGAAGGCCGGGCTCGATCCCGAGAACCCGCCCAAGACCTGGAAGGCCGTCGCCGAAGCCGGCGGGAAGCTGCGCGAAGCCGGGCTGGAATGCGGCTATACCACCGGCTGGCCGTCCTGGATCCAGATGGAAACCTTCGCCGCCTGGCACAATGTTCCCTACGCCACACAGGATAACGGCTTCAAGGGGCTGGATGCGCGGCTCGCGCTGGACAACCCCGCCTTCATCAAGCACTTCGAATTCCTGGCCCGCATGGCCAGGGACGGCTCCTTCACTTACGGCGGGCGCGGCGACGCCCCCAACGCGCTGTTCACTTCCGGACGCTGCGGCATGTTCACAGGGTCCAGCGGCTCGCGCGCCAACATCATCCGCAATGGCGGCTTCGAGTTCGGCACCTCCAGTCTTCCCTATCATGACGACATCCAGGGCGCTCCGCAGAACACCATCATCGGCGGCGCGTCGCTCTGGGTCTTCGCCAAGAAACCGCCCGAGACCTACAAGGGCGTGACCCGGTTCTTCAAGTACATCTCCAGCCCCGAAAAAGCCGCCCAATGGCATCAGAGCACCGGTTACGTGCCGGTCACGAAGGCTGGCCACGAGGTCACGAGGCAGTCCGGCTTCTATGAACAGAATCCGGGGACGGAAGTGGCCGTGCTTCAGCTGGATGCCGATACGACCGAGCACTCGCGCGGCATCCGCCTGGGCTTTCTGCCCCAGATCCGCGAGATCGAGGACGGCGAGGCCGAACGCATCTTCGCCGGTGAGGTCGATGCCGAAACCGGCCTGAAGCGCATGATGGAACGCGGCAACGAATTGCTCAGGCGTTTCGAAGCCAGCGTGAAGTGAGCGCTCTGGTCTAAAATCCGCCGTGAGCGGCCCGCCAATGGGCCGCTCACGGTTTTTTCATTTCTGGCCCGCCATGGAAAAGCGCGTAGTTTTCAGCCACAGGACTCTGCCCTATCTGCTGGTCGCCCCGCAATTGGCGATTACCGTCATCTTTTTCTTTCTTCCCGCGGGCCAGGCCTTGTGGCAGGCCTTCCATCTCGAAGATCCCTTCGGGCTGTCGTCCACCTTCGTGGGGCTGGAAAATTTCCGCGACCTGTTCCGGGACGGCGAATATCTGAACTCCTTCAAGGTGACGGCCATTTTCTCGGCGCTGGTCGCCGTCCTGGGCCTGAGCATTTCCCTGCTGCTGGCCGTCATGGCCAATCGCATCGTGCATGGTTCGGGTTTCTACCGCAATCTGCTCATCTGGCCCTATGCCGTGGCAACCGCCGTGGCCGGCGTGCTGTGGCTGTTCCTGTTCTCGCCTTCGGTGGGCATACTCGCGGTTTACATGATGCAACTCGGCATGGCATGGAACCCGCGGCTGGTCCCCGACGATGCCATGATCCTGGTCGTGCTGGCCGCCGTCTGGAAACAGATTTCCTACAACTTCATTTTCTTCCTGGCCGGCCTGCAGGCGATTCCGCGTTCGCTGCTCGAAGCGGCGGCCATCGATGGCGCCGGGCCTGTGCGCCGCTTCTGGACCATCGTCTTTCCCCTGCTCTCCCCCACCACTTTCTTCCTGCTGGTGGTCAACGTAATCTATGCGTTCTTCGACACCTTCGCGATCATCGACATCATGACGCAGGGCGGGCCGGGAACCTCTACATCAATATTGGTCTACAAAGTATATACAACAGGATTCAAGGGGCTGGATATCGGCTCGTCGGCCGCCCAATCGGTGATACTGATGCTGATCGCCATTGCGCTTACGATCGTGCAGTTTCGCTATATCGACCGCAGGGTCAACTATTGAAGGCTCCCGCCGCAAGGCATGATGACCGCAACGGATGAACGAAAGACCGCGCGCGCCCAGGGCCGTCGCGGGGAAACAGAAACATGATAGAGCGGCGCCCCGTCCTGGACGTTTTCTCCCACCTCATCCTCCTGCTGGGTGTGGCGACGATCGCCTTCCCGCTGTATGTGGCCTTCGTGGCCTCGACCCAGACCGCCCAGGAAGTGGCCCAGGCTCCGATGTCCTTGCTGCCGGGCGGCCATTTCCTGGACAACTACACCGCCATCCTCACCGGCGGCGGCCGGGGCCCGGACGTCGCCCGCATGATGTGGGTGAGTTCGGTGATGGCGCTGGTGATCGCCGTAGGCAAGATCGCCATCTCGATGCTGTCGGCGTTCGCCGTGGTGTATTTCCGCTTCCGGCTGCGCATGTTCTTTTTCTGGATGATCTTCATCACGCTCATGCTGCCCGTCGAAGTCCGCATCACCCCGACCTACGAGGTCGTGGCGGGGCTGGGCATGCTCGACAGCTACGCCGGGCTGACGCTGCCGCTGATCGCCTCGGCCACGGCCACCTTCCTGTTCCGGCAGTTCTTCCTGACCGTGCCGGATGAACTGGTCGAGGCGGCCCGCATCGATGGCGCGGGGCCGATGCGTTTTTTCAAGGACATTCTGCTGCCCTTGTCCCGGACCAGCATCGCCGCGCTTTTCGTCATCCAGTTCATCTACGGCTGGAACCAGTACCTGTGGCCCCTCATCATGACCACCCGGGAAGAAATGTATCCTGTCGTGGTGGGCATCAAGCGCATGATTTCCGGCGGCGATGCCGTCACCGAATGGAACCTGGTCATGGCCACCGCCCTGCTGGCCATGCTGCCCCCCGCCCTGGTGGTCCTGCTCATGCAGAAATGGTTCGTCAGGGGCCTGATAGACTCCGAAAAATGAACGGCGCGCGCCGCATGCACCGACTATGGCAACACTGAATTTCAAAGGGGTCAAAAAGACCTATCCTGGCAATGTCGCCGTGATCCACGGGCTGGACATGGCGGTGGCGGATGGGGAATTCATTGTGATCGTCGGGCCGTCGGGCTGCGGCAAATCCACCCTGATGCGCATGGTCGCGGGCCTGGAAAGCATCACCGAAGGCGAAATACGGATAGGCGGCCGGGTCGTGAACGGGCTGGAGCCGGCCGAACGGGACATCGCCATGGTTTTCCAGAACTATGCGCTCTATCCGCACATGTCCGTCTTCGAGAACATGGCCTATGGCCTGAAGATACGCGGGCTTTCCAGGGACGCCATCCGCGAGCGGGTCGACCGGGCGGCCGGCATCCTGGAACTGAGTCAGTTGCTGGAACGCCGGCCGCGCCAGCTTTCTGGTGGCCAGCGCCAGCGGGTGGCCATGGGCCGCGCCATCGTCCGCGAGCCCAAGGTATTCCTCTTCGATGAGCCGCTCTCCAACCTGGACGCCAAGCTGCGCGTGCAGATGCGGCTGGAGATCCAGAAACTGCACCGACGCCTGGGAACGACCAGTCTGTATGTCACGCACGATCAGGTCGAGGCGATGACGCTGGGGCAGCGCATGATCGTGATGAACGCCGGCGTGGCCGAGCAGATAGGCACGCCCGCGGAAGTCTTCGATCAGCCGGCGTCCACCTTCGTGGCGGGCTTCATCGGTTCGCCGCCCATGAATTTGATTCCGGTGCGGGTCGATACCCTGCGCCGCGTGCGGGACGAAAAAGGCGTGGGCCTGAACGTGCCGGGCCGGCTCGTGCCGGCCGGCCTCGAAGACCGCGAATGCTATCTGGGCATGCGGCCGGAACACATGCGCCTGCATGCCCCGGGCATACCCATGGAAATCGAAATGGTGGAAATACTGGGGTCGGAGCAACTGGTGCACGGCCGCCATGGCGGCACAGTCATCGTGGTCCGCTGCCCCGTGAATGAGACCCGCAGAAACCCGCTGCGGGCCGGTGAAACCATAGAGGTCGGCGACGACGGCCTGCACCCGCTGCACTGGTTCGACCCCAAGACGGGCAGGCGCATCGACATCGGAGGATGACCACGCGCCAAAGCGCAAGCCTCGCTGTTTACAGCGAGGTCAAGCGAGGTAACGGGGGCCGCAACCCCCCGTATGCCGCCCGGATATTACTTGTAGACTTCCTTGCTGCCGTCCTGTTTCCAGGTGAAGATGTCGAAGCGGAAGTTCTTCAGGTCGCCCTGTTCATCCCAGGAAAGTTCGCCGATCGGCGTATTGACGCTGTTGGCGTGCAGCCATTGCGCCACTTTGGCCGGGTCGTCGGCGCCGGCGCCCTTGATGCCTTCGGCGATGGCCGTGGTGGCCGAAAACGCCGTCAGCTGGAAGGCGCCGCCCGGGTCGCGTTTTTTGTCCTGGAATGCCTTGACGATGTCGGCATTGGCGGGATCCTGTGTGAAGTCGGCCGGCAGGGTCACCAGCATGCCGTCGACCGAAGCGCCCGCGATGGCGTTGATGTCGGGGTTGCCCACGCCTTCCGGGCCCATGAATTTCACCTTGAGGCCCTGCTCGGCGCCCTGGCGCAGCAGCAGGCCCATTTCGGGGTGATAGCCGCCGTAGTAGACAAAGTCGGCGCCGCTGCCGCGGACCTTGGTGATGACTGCTGAATAATCGCTGTCGCCAGCGTTGATGCCTTCGAACATCGCCACCTTGACGCCGGCTTTTTCGAGTTCGGCGCGCACGGCCGATGCGATGCCCTGGCCGTAGGACTGCTTGTCGTGCAGGACGGCCACGGCCTGCGGCTTGATCGTGTTGATGATGAAGTCGGCGGCGGCGGGGCCCTGCTGATCATCGCGCCCGATGGTGCGGAAGATCATTTCGTAGTTTTTGCCATCGGTGACCGCGGGCGCGGTGGCGGACGGCGAAATCATGAGCACGCCTTCGCTGTCGTAGATGTTGGTGGCGGCGATGGTGGCGCCCGAACATACGTGGCCGACGACATAGTTGATGCCGTCATTGACGACGCGGTTGGCGACCACGGGCCCCTGCTTGGGTTCGCAGCCGTCGTCCATGACGACGGTTTCGAGCTGCTTGCCAAGCACTCCGCCGGATGCGTTGATCATCTCAACGGCGGTATCGACGCCTTCCTTGACCATGGCGCCGTATTGGGTCACCGCACCCGTGAAGGGCCCGGCAATGGCGATCTTGATGGTGTCATTGGCATGGGCTCCGGCGGAAATCAGCATGCCCGCGACGAGGCCCAGGGCGCTTGCAATGGGCGTGAATTTTGCTTTCATAAGTCCTCCCGAAAGTTTGCTGTCTAGCATACACCGGTGCCATGGGCTGGAATGCGTCGGGAAGACCGGGCTGGGGTAAACCCCAGGGCCGGCCGGCCCTAGACGATATAACGCACGCCCGGCAGTTGGCAGTCGCGGATGCTTGTGATCAGTGCGCGCATGGCGGCCGGCCGGGGAAAGCTCTTGCGCCAGATCAGCACCACGCGCCGGTCGGGCGCCGGTTTCTCGAAGGGTATGTAGCGCAGCAGCCGGTCTTCGGGGCCGGTGACATCCAGCGAACTGGCCGGCATGACCGTGATGCCGATGCCGGCCGCGACCATGTGCCGGATGGTTTCCAGCGACGAACCCTCGAAGCTTCGCTGTATTCCTTCGCTGGAGGCCGAATAGCGGGCGAATTCCGGGCACACTTCCAGGACCTGATCGCGGAAGCAATGCCCCGTGCCCAGCAGCAGCATGGTCTGGTCCTTGAGCTCGCCCGAGGCGATGCGCTTGCGTTGCGCCCACGGGTGCTGCGCCGGCACGGCCACGAAAAAGGGTTCGTCATACAGCGGCTCGACCACCAGCCCGGTGTCCGGAATCGGCAGCGCGACGATGGCGCAATCCAGTTCGCCCTGGCGCAGCAGTTCGAGCAGCCGCGTGGTGTAGTTTTCCTGAAGCACCAGCGGCATCTGCGGGGTCTGTTCCACCTGGGTCGGCACCAGACGGGGCAGCAGATAGGGGGCGATCGTGTAGATGATGCCCACGCGCAGCGGCCCGGCCAGCGGGTCTTCCCCCTGGCGGGCGATTTCCTTGATGATGGCGGCTTCTTCAAGCACCTTCTGGGCCTGGGACACCACACGCAGGCCGATATCGGTGACGGTGATTTCGCCGCCACCGCGTTCGAACAGGACGACGCCCAGTTCGTCCTCCAGTTTGCGGATCGCCACCGACAGCGTCGGTTGGCTCACGAAGCAGGCCTCGGCCGCGCGCCCGAAATGGCGCTCACGGGCGACGGCGACAATGTATTTGAGTTCGGTCAGTGTCATGGGGTGTGCATCAGCTCCTCAGCAGTTCCTGGCGGCCGCGCATCCAGCGCCGCAGATGGCGGTCGACGTATCCGGGATGGGACGCCATCATTTCCGCCGCGGCCGCGCGCGCCTGTTCGATGATGTCGGAATCGGACTGAAGATCGGCGTAGCGCAGCAGTTCCTGGCCCGACTGGCGCATGCCCAGGAATTCGCCGGGACCGCGCTGTTCGAGATCCCGGCGGGCGATCTCGAAGCCGTCCGTCGTTTCGTACATGGCCTTGAGCCGGTCGCGCGCCACCATGCCCAGCGGCCCCTGGTACATGAGCACGCAGACCGACTGCCCGCCGCCGCGCCCCACCCTGCCCCGCAGCTGATGCAGCTGCGCCAGACCGAAGCGCTCGGCATGCTCGATGATCATCAGGTTGGCGTTGGCCACGTCGACCCCCACCTCGATGACCGTGGTCGCCACCAGCAGATGGATCGCTCCCCGCCGGAAGCCGTCCATGGCCTCTTGTTTCTCAGAGGAAGGCATGCGGCCATGCATGAGGCCCACCGCCATGTCGGGGAAGGCGGCGCTGAGCCAGGCATGCGTGTCGACGGCCGTCTGCAGCTGCAGGGCCTCGCTTTCTTCGACCAGCGGACATACCCAGTAGGCCTGCCTGCCGGCCCGGACTTCGCGGTGCACCAGCGAGAGCACTTCCTCGCGGCGGGACTCCGAAACCAGCTTGGTGATCACCGGCGTGCGGCCGGGCGGAAGTTCGTCGATCACGGAAACGTCCAGGTCGGCGAAGAAGGTCATCGCCAGCGTGCGCGGGATGGGGGTGGCGCTCATGGTCAGTTGATGCGGCATCCGCCCCGCCCCGGTGTCGCCGCTGTCACCCTTGCGGTTGAGTTCCAGGCGCTGGGCGACACCGAAACGATGCTGCTCGTCAAGGACGACCAGGCCCAGGCGGGGAAAATGCACTTTGTCCTGAATGAGTGCCTGGGTGCCGATGACGAGATCGGCTTCGCCGGCCGCAATCGTTTCGAGCGCGGCGCGGCGCTGCCTGGCCGTGAGGCTGCCCGTCAGCCAGGTCACGCGTGCGCCCAGGGGCCGCAGCCATGCGCCGAGCTTGCTGAAATGCTGCTCTGCAAGGATTTCAGTCGGCGCCATGATGGCGACCTGCCAGCCGCTGGCGATGGCTTGCGCCGCCGCGAATGCGGCCACGATGGTCTTGCCGCTGCCGACATCGCCTTGCAGCAGGCGATGCATGGGATAGCCTCGCGCCAGATCCGCGGAGATCTCGGCGATCGCCCGTTCCTGAGCCGACGTCAACGCAAAGGGCAGGCTCGCGCGCAGGCGTTGCAGCAGTTCGGCGTCCGCCGCGGCCAGCGCCTGGGCGCGCTGCGACCTGCGGTGGCGGCGCGCCAGGGCGAGCGAGAGCTGCTGCGCCAGTAGTTCGTCGAACTTGATCCGGCGCCATGCGGGATGGCCGCGCTCGACGAGCTCATGAATGGACATGCCGGCCGGCGGCGCGTGCAATATGCGTATGGCATCCTTGAAGGACGGCAGCGCCAGCGAGTGGCAGATGGATTCCGGCAAGGATTCCGACAGATCCGCCGTATCCAGGGCCTGTCCGATGGCGCGCCGCAGGGCGGATTGCGATAGGCCATCAGTGGTCGGATACACCGGTGTCAACGCGTCGGGCAGGGCCCCGCCCGCGGCGGTGACGCGGGGATGCACGATTTCGCAGCCATTGAAGCCCGACCTGACCTCGCCTCGCACGCGGATGCGGCGGCCCGTTTCCACCTGCCGCCTCTGATTGGGATAGAAGTGCAGCCAGCGCAGGCCGAGCCGGCCCGTGCCATCGGAAATGACGGCGACGAGCTGGCGGCGCGGCCGCAGCTGCACCTCGCTGTGCAGGACTTCGCCTTCCACCTGGACGGTCTGGCCGGGCAAGGCGCCGCCCACGGCGGAAACGCGGGTCTCGTCTTCGTAGCGGATCGGCAGATGCACCACGAAGTCGGAGGCTTCCGACAGCCCCAGACGCCGGAACCTGCGCTCCAGCGGGGACTCGCCCTCACCTGCGGGCCGCGGGGTTTCCTCTTCCTTTGAAGGCTTGGTCATGAGCCGATGGGCGGAGCCCGGCCCTTCAGAGCACGACGATGGCTTCGACCTCGAACTGCGCGCCCTTGGGCAGACTGGCCACACCGATGGTGGAACGGGCCGGATACGGCTGCGGAATGATGTCGGCCATGATGGCATTGACGCTGCCGAACTTGCTCAGATCGGTCAGGAACAGTGTCAGCTTGACGATATCGTCGAGCGTGCCGCCGGCCGCTTCGATGACGGCCCTCATGTTGGCGAATGCCTGGCGGACCTGGCCTTCGAAATTTTCGGACACCAGTTCGCCGGTGCCGGGTTCCAGACCGATCTGGCCGGAAAGATAGAGTGTGCGCCCGCCGCTGACCGCGGCGGCCTGCGAATAGGGGCCGACAGCCGCGGGCGCTGCGTCGGTATGGATGATTTCCTTTGCCATGGCCGGTATCCTCAGGTGTGTTGCTGAATCGGATCGCGATTTTCGCTATCTATCGAAGTGTACGCGGCTATAGCTTGAATCAACAAGGACCTATTTTTCGACGAAGGCCCGCTCGATGACGTAATCGCCCGGCTGGCCGACGCCGGCGGAGACGGTGAAACCCCGCTTGTCCAGCATGCCGGAGATATCGGCAAGCATGGCGGGGCTGCCGCAGATCATGGCCCGGTCGGTTGCCGGATCGAGCGGCGGCAGGCCGATGTCTTCGAACAGCTTGCCGGTTTCCACCAGTTGCGTAATGCGGCCTTCGTTGCGGAAGGCCTCGCGCGTGACCGTGGGGTAATAGATGAGCTTGTCCCTTACGAATTCGCCGAAATATTCATTGGCGGGCAGTTCGTCGCGGATGTAGTCGTGGTAGGCGAGCTCGCTCTTGTAGCGCACGCCATGCAGCAACACGACTTTTTCGAAACGCTCGTAGGTTTCAGGGTCTTTGATGATGCTCATGAAGGGCGCCAGCCCGGTGCCCGTGGCGAACAGATACAGATGCTTGCCGGGCAGAAGGTCGCCCACCACCAGGGTACCGACCGGCTTGCGGCTCACCAGCACATCGTCGCCCACCCGCAGGTGCTGCAGGCGGGACGTCAGCGGGCCGTCGGGCACCTTGATGCTCAGGAACTCGAGATTTTCTTCGTAGTTGGCGCTGGCGATGCTGTAGGCGCGCATCAGCGGTTTGCCCGAAACTTCGAGGCCGAGCATGACGAAATGGCCATTATGGAAACGAAGGCCGGAATCGCGTGTGGTGGTGAAGGAAAAAAGCGTGTCGTTCCAGTGATGCACGCTGAGTACTTTTTCAGTATTGAAAGCTGCCATGAGCCTGTATTGGAAGATGGTTGGCGATAGTCGACAGATGCAACCCATAAGGATAAGGCAATGAAATGAAAATGGGCGCCGATCTTTCAGGTTTCCTTAAGCTGGATCAAAGAAATGGCACTCATGCGCCCCACAGCCTAGAGCCTCTGCCTATTTGAGAATCATTATTATTCTATAATGCGCTTTTCAAAAAGTCTGGTCGCCCCCCGGACACCGGCTGCGGCCTTCCGGATCAGGCGACCATCGAGCGGCCCGCGGGGGCCGCCTTCCACCGGAGACGACCCATGCCATTCGAGCCCGTACAGCGTCCATTATCCCGTATCGCCCTATCGGCAGGTGCGATTATCCTGTCCAGCATGGCCTGGGCGGCCGCCGCCCAGGAAGTCAGCCTCTACACCACGCGCGAACCGCGTCTGATCCAGCCGCTGCTGGATGAATTCACCAAAGACACCGGCGTCAAGGTCAATACCGTTTTCGTCAAGGACGGTCTGATCGAGCGGGTGAAGGCCGAAGGCGACAAGTCGCCCGCCGACGTGCTCATGACGGTGGACATCGGCAATCTTCTCGATCTGGTCGAAGCCGGCGTGACCCAGCCGGTCGACTCCAGCGTATTGCGGGACGCCATACCCGAGAACCTGCGCGGCGCCGACAATCAGTGGTACACCCTTTCCCTGCGCGACCGTGTCGCCTACGTCGCCACGGAGCTCGACGTGGGCGCCATCACCTACGAAGCCTTCGCCGATCCGCGCTGGAAGGGCAAGGTATGCATCCGCTCGGGCCAGCACCCGTACAATACGGCGCTCATCGCCGCCATGATCGCCCACAATGGCCTGGAAGCCACCGAGAACTGGCTGCGCAACGTCAAGAACAATCTGGGGCGCAAGGCCGCCGGCGGCGACCGCGACGTCGCGCGCGATATTCTGGGCGGCATCTGCGACGTCGGCATCGCCAATGCCTATTACGTCGGCCGCATGAAGAACGCCGAGCCCGGCACCGACGCCCACAAATGGGGCGAAGCCATCAAGGTCGTTAGGCCCACCTTCGCCAACGAGAAAAGCCGTGGCACCCACGTGAACATTTCGGGCGCCGCGGTGGCCCGCCATGCGCCCAACCGCGACGAAGCCGTGAAGTTGCTGGAATACCTGGTGTCCGACAAGGCCCAGAGCATGTATGCGAAGGCCAACTACGAGTATCCGGTCAAGGAAGGTGTGGAGCTCGACCCGGTCGTGGCCAGCTTCGGCAAGCTGATCATCGACCCTCTGCCTCTCACCGAAATCGCCAAGCACCGCAAAGAGGCCAGCGATCTGGTGGACAAGGTTGGCTTCAACAACTGAGACTTCTCCCCTGGCCGCCCCACCGCCCGATCCGGCGGCGGCCCTTTCATCCGGCGGCGCGGCGGCCCCGCGCGGCAGCTTCGCCGGCAGGATGCGGCTGTTCCTGGCAACGGAAGCGGGCGGCCCCTGGCTGGCGGCGGCCGTCCTCATCGCCGCCGGCGTGCTGGCGCCGGTCGTCACGCTCATCTGGTATGCCAGCCGCGGCTCGTTCGAACACTGGCGGCACCTGCTCGACCATGTGCTTCCACAGGCGTTCATGAACACCACCCTGCTGCTGGCCGGCGTGGCCGTGCTGGTGACCGCCCTGGGGGTAGGGGCCGCCTGGCTGATCACCGCCTACCGGTTCCCCGGCCGCTCGGTGCTGTCCTGGGCGCTGCTGCTGCCCCTGGCGGTTCCCACCTACATCGTCGCCTTCGCCTACCTCGACATCCTGCATCCCATCGGGCCGGTCCAGACCTTCATCCGCGATCTGCTGGGCTATTCCAGTCCGCGCCAGTTCCGCCTGCCCGATTTGCGCTCCCTGCCGGGCGCCATCGTCCTGCTCGGCTTCGTGCTCTACCCCTATGTCTATCTGAGCACGCGCATCATGTTCGCCACCCAGGCGGCCAGCCTGCTCGAAGCCGCCCGCGTGCTGGGCGAATCCGGCCGGGGCGTGTTCTTCCGCGTGGCGCTCCCGATGGCGCGCCCCGCCATCGCGGTGGGCTTGAGCCTGGCCCTGCTCGAAGCCCTGAACGATATCGGCGCCTCCGAATTCCTGGGTGTGCAGACGCTCACCGTTTCCGTCTATACGACGTGGGTCACACGCAATGACCTGGCGGGCGCGGCCCAGATCGCCCTGGCCATGCTGACCATGGTCGCCGTGCTGGTGCTCATGGAACGGCGCGGCCGCAAGCGCCAGCGCTATGCCTCCAACCTGCGTGCCCGCGCGGTTCAGCCGCGCCAGCTGCGCGGGCTGCGGGCCGCCATCGCAGCCGGCCTGGGCTGGGCACCCGTGATTATCGGCTTCGTCGCGCCCGCCATCTATCTCGGCAACGAAACCTTCAAGCATCTGGCGATTGCCGGCAGCGTCTCCGATCAGCTGCTGGCCAGCGCCTGGAACACGCTGAAAGTCGCGTTGCTGGCCACCTTCTTCACCCTGCTGTGCGGCCTCGCCGTTGCATGGGCCGCCCGCGCCATCCGGCACTCCGACCGCCCGACCCTCGCACGCATATGCGCACGCATCGCCACCAGCGGCTATGCCATCCCGGGGACGGTGCTCGCCATCGGCCTGCTCGCGCCCATCATCGCCTTCGACAGCCTGTTGTCCACCCTCTGGGGCCGCCTGAGCGGCGCCGACCCGGCCTTGTGGCTCATGGGTTCGGTCGGCGCGCTGGTCTGTGCCTACGTGATCCGCTTCCTGGCGATTTCCGTGGGCGGTATGGAAAGCGGCCTGGCGCGGATCCCGCCGTCGATGGAACAGGCCGCCCGCCTGCTGGGGGAATCTCCGTCAGGCACCCTGCGCCGCATCCACCTGCCGCTGCTGAGGCCCGCCATCGGCGCGGCGGGGCTGCTGGTCTTCGTGGATGCCATGAAAGAATTGCCCGCCACCTTACTGCTGCGTCCGGCGGGCTTCGAAACCCTGGCGACCTGGCTGTATGCCGAAGCATCCCGCGGCACCTACGAAGAAGGCGCCGTGGCCGCCCTCGCCATCGTGCTGGCCGGCCTGCTGCCCGTCGTGCTGCTGGCGCGCACGCAGCTGAAACCAGTGTATTGATATAGACATGTCCGATCTGCTCGAACTGGAACACATCTCCCTGGCCTACGACACGCCCGAAGGCCCGCTTCCGGTGGTGACCGGCCTGGACCTCAGCCTGCAACGCGGCCATATCGGCTGCCTGCTGGGCGCATCGGGTTGCGGCAAGACGACCATATTGCGGGCCATCGCGGGCTTCGAGCCATTGCGCGCCGGCCGCATATGCCTGGGCGGCAGGGTCATTTCCGCGCCGGACAAGGCCATCGAGCCGCAAGATCGCCATGTAGGCATGATGTTCCAGGACTACGCCCTCTTCCCCCACCTCAGCGTCGAAGGAAACATTGCCTTCGGGCTGCGCCGCTGGGAAAAGCCCCGTCGCCAGGCCCGTGTGCAGGCTTTGCTCGAATTGGTGGGCCTGCAGGACACGCGGCAGCGCTTTCCCCATGAAATCTCGGGGGGGCAGCAACAGCGCGTCGCCCTGGCGCGCGCCCTGGCGCCCGAACCGGAACTGCTGTTGCTGGACGAACCCTTCTCGAACCTGGACGTCGACACCCGGGAACGGCTGGCATTCGAAGTGCGCGACATTCTCAAGAAAACCGGCCACACCGCCCTGCTGGTCACTCACAATCAGGCGGAAGCCTTTGCCATAGCCGACCGCATCGGCGTCATGCACTGCGGCAGCATCGTGCAATGGGACACGCCCTATGCCCTGCATCACGCGCCGGCCACCCCTTTCGTGGCCGACTTCGTCAAGCGCGAGGCGCTGATGGCCCAGCGCGCCCGCGCCTATCAGCGCGGCCTGGCGGCCGAGTAACGGCCTGTTGCGGCCGCTGGATCACCGGCGCCGGACATCCCGGCCACCCGCCATCGTGGCCGCGGTCTGAAGAATCCCGGCATTTCGCAGGCCCCGGAAGAGGCAGGCACAGAAGAAAGGGCTGAATCCCGTACGGGAATTCAGCCCTTTCCGGTTTCCAGGCAATGAGCTCAGCTGATCAGGCCGAGGCTCATCATCGGGAAGGCAAGCATCAGCGCCACCACGAACAGTTCCATGAAGACGAACGGGATGCAGCCCCGGAACGCATCGCCAAGATTCAGGGAGGGAATGGCGCTCTTGACCACCAGCACATTCAGGCCCAGCGGCGGGGTCAAGCAGCCGATCTCCACCGCCTTCGTGACCAGCAGCCCGAACAGCACAGGATGAAAGCCCGCTTCGGTGACCATCGGGAAGAAGATGGGAACCGTGATCAGCACGAGCGAAATGCCATCCAGGAACATGCCCAGGATCAGGTACGGCACGAGGATGACGATCACCAGCATGATCGGCGACAGGCCCAGGCCGTTGACCAGACCGGCCAGATGCGCCGGCAGCTGCGTGGCCGTCAGGCCCAGGCTGAAGAGCCCGGCGCCCAGGATCAGGGCGAAGATCGAGCAGCTTGCCGAGCCGGTTTCTTTCAGGCCTTCGCCGATGTTGCGCCAGCGGCCGGGCCGGCGCAGGACGGCAAACAATGAAAACAGCGCCCCGACGGCGGCGGCTTCCGTAGGCGTGGCGGTGCCCGTGTAGATGGACCCCATGACCAGCAGAAAGATCAGCGCCAGTTCCCAGCAGCTGCCCAGGGCCTTGGCGTTCTCTTTGACGGTATATTTGCGCTCCAGGCGCTTGCCGGCGAGGTCGGGCTTCCATTTCACCAGCAGCCAGATGCCCAGCATGTAGACGATGGTGGTCACGATGCCGGGAATGATGGCCGCAATGAACAATTGCGCCAGCGACACCTGGGTGACGATGGAATAGATGACCAGCAGCCCGCTGGGCGGGATCAGCACGCCCAGGGTTCCCCCCGCGGCCACACTGCCCGCCGCCAGCGCCGGCTTGTATCCCAGCCTGAGCATTTCCGGCACGGCAACGCGCGCCATCGTCGCCGCGGTGGCCACGCTCGAACCGCAGATGGTCGAGAATGCGGCGCACGCGAAGATCGTGGCCACCGCAATACCCCCATGCAGCCGCCCCAGCAACTGCTGGCCCACATTGAAGGCGTTTCTGGACAGCCCGGCGGAAAAAGCCATGTGCCCCATGAAGAGGAACAAGGGCACGACCACATAGGCGTACTGTGAGGTCGAAGAATATGAGAAAGTGGAAAGAATGTATTCGATCGAACCCCACGAACGGTCCGCCGCCAGCCCCACGATTCCCGCCGCTGCCAAGGCCAGCGCGATGGGCATGCCCGCGATCAGCAGGACGCCCAGCAGGCCGATCATCATCAACCCTGATTGGAACACTTCCATTGTTTTACGTTCCTATTGTTCCGTCGTTTCGGAGGCGGATGAGCCGTCCAGCCCGCACATTCTCATGAACTGAATGAGATACTGCAGAGAAAAGAGGATGAGCCCGAAGGCCACCACCGCGCGCGCCGGCCAGATCGGGAACTCCACGGTCCCGAAACTGATTTCCCCCATTTCGTACGATGTGAAGGCCTGGCCGGTGCTGTACCACGCCAGCATTGCCACCACCCCCGCCGAGAGCAAATGGGTCAGCCCGGCAAGAAGCGACTGCGTGCGGGGCGACAAACGCACCACCACCAGTTCGACGATGTAGTGATGCCGGGCCTGCTGGGCCGCGGCCAGCCCGAAGAAGATCAGGCTGGCCAGCAGCAGCTCCGACAGTTCGGTTGCGCCCAGCAAGGGCTTGTTGAAGAAGGAACGCCCCACCACATCGGCGCACACGACCACCATGATGAGAAACACTGTGAAGCCGCTCAGGATCCCCAGATAAGCCGTGAATTTGTCGATAGATCGAATGACTCTAGTCACCTGAGCTCCAGTTCATGAATGACAAGACCGACGTAAACGGATGGACTTCCCCTGGCTCTTTCATAGCTTGTCTCTTGAATTTGATTGTTGGATGAATCGGGTCTTGAAAACGGCTGTCCGCCAACCCCGGCACTCAGGAAAACTCGACGAAAACGCCCTTCCCGTCCGCCTGCCTGTCAAAGACCTGATACGCTTCCGAGGCATCCTTCAAGGCCCAGCGATGGGTGAAGAGTTTGTCGACGTCGATATTTCTGTCGGCGATGAACCGGGCGCAGTCCGCCTGCCCATGCGTCGAGAAGGTCCAGGAACCGATCAGCGTGACCTGCCGGCGCAGCAGATCGGGGCTCACATTGAGTGTGACGTCGCCCCCCTCGCCCACCATGCAGGCCTTGCCCCAGGTCCGTACCGAGCGCACCGCCTGCGCGCGGGCCGACGATGCCGATGAGGCATCGATGCTGGCGTGCGCGCCCAGGCCGCGGGTCAGCTCGCGAATGGCGACGACCGGGTCGTCTTTCGATGGGTCGATGACATGATCGGCGCCGAACTCTTTGGCCCGGGCCAGACGGTCGGCGCTGATGTCCAGTGCGATGACCTGCGCCCCGAAGGCCTTGCCCAGCTGGGTGGCCGCCAGCCCCACCGGGCCCTGGCCGAAAATGGCAATGGTCTGGTCCGCCACGAGATCCAGCCTTTTGATGGCGCCCCAGGCCGTGCCCGTACCGCAGGAGATGGCCGCGCCGGTTTCGAAGCTCAGCGCATCGGGCAGCTCCACCAGCGTGCTTGCCGGGCATTTCATGTAGCGGGCGTGGCCGCCGTGGCCGGTGACGCCGTAGACTTTTTCGACGCCGTCCTTGCACAGCTGTTGCCAGCCCGTGGAGCAATGAGGGCATACGCCGCAGCCCTTGTAGTGGTGCACCATCATGCGCTGGCCCACCCGCGCCCGTTTTTCACTGACGTTCGAACCGACGGCCACCACCACGCCGCAGGGCTCATGGCCGGCGATCACCAGCTCGGATTCATTGAACCCCAGCTCGCGCATGGCCTGCCCCTTGGGCGAGCGGTAGAACTTGAGATCACTGCCGCACATGCCCGAGGCTTTGATTTCGAGCACGACTTCGTCCGGACCGGGAGTGGGGTCGTCGAACGTTTGCAGCTCAAGCTGGCGATCGCCGAGAAAAACGGCACCTTTCATAACGTGTCTCCGTGACTATTCCTCCGGCCATTGAATGCTCAATGGCCGGATAGGCTGAAAATCGGATAGGGATGCGGACCGGCTTAGCGCAGAATGAACGGGTTGGCGGGCACCGCGTCCGAATAGGAAATCCAGGTGCTCTTGGTTTCGAGGTATTCGTTGATGGCCTCGATACCCTACATGATGCGGATAATGGCGGCTTTCATGGCAGCCCTGTTCAGGAAGCAATGCAGTTGCGTTCAGCCAGACGCTGAAAGCCGGAACGCCACGTCGACTGGGGTTCGTATTTGCGTACCAAGCCAACGTATTCTTTGAGCAACGCAGCTGTGTCGACCTTACCGGTCTGCCCGGCCCACTTGACCCATTCCTCGTGTATCTCCGGGCCAATCACATCATGCATCTGCTTCCGGTCTGCCTCGGTAAACGCCAACAACCGCAGCTTGTCCTTATCAATGGCGCAGAGCTTATCAACACCATAGTCCAGAGACTCATCGAGCAGTTTCAAATAATGGGCCGGAGCCTCAGCGGCGACTTCCTCGATAATTTTCTTATGAGCGTCACTCAACTTTGCCCAACGATTCTTATTGATAGATATGGCGACAAAAGAAAAGATGCCGTTATCACCCGCATCCGAAGCGTATTTGGCCTGTTCATAAATACCACCATAGATAGCCGAATCGAACGGCGAGGATGACACCGCATCGACGATACCGCGTGACAATCCTTCCACAGCCTCGGGCCAGGCCACGGCCACTGGCGTGGCATCCAGTTTCCCGACAATGGTCGCAATCGACTGCACGGCCCTGATCTTCTGGCCTTTGAAATCCTCAGGCTTGGCTAGCGGTTTGATACCCCAGAAAGTATTCTCGGACCACGGTACCGCATAGAGTAGCTTGGCATTGCGGCTCTCGAATTCGTCACGGAAGGCGTCATTGGACTGATAGAGATCATTCAATGCCTTGCTCACTGCGTCTGCCTTCGACGATATGTAGGGCAACACTACGTTCGAGAGCCGGTATTCATTGCGATTGTAGGCGGCAGGCGTCCCCGACACGATATCGGCCGCACCGCTGCGCAGGCCGGGATACAGATCCGGGGCTTTGAGCAAAGTGCCATTGAAATAGCGCTCGAACGTAATCTCACCATTGCTGCGCTTCTCTATCTCGCTCATGACCCATATGTCAGTCTTGCTGATAGTGTAGTTGTCCCCCATGTAGCCCGCGTATACCAGCTTCTCGGCCGCCGCCGCATACGTCGTCGCCCCCAATAACAGGGCCAGCGCCAACCCTTGCCTGCGAGTTGCCTTCATGGCCGACCTGCATGCTTGTCGTATGCCTTGTCCGCAACCGGTCGTTGCACTTGATTGTGATTCTATTGTCATTATGTCCTCTCCTCCCACGGCGCCCACGCGCCACCAAAACGTGACGTAGTGCGGCGCTGTCACGCCGCCACGTCACACCACTTTCACCCATGTGCTTAAAGAACGAACACGCCTTCTTTCGCCGCTTGCCTATCGACTACGGATATGCCTGCTCGGCTTGGCCCGGTAAAGCCACCGCCACCGCATCCAGAGTCCAAGTGACGCCCAAAGCCCCGCCACCCGAGCCAGAGATTCTCTGTTGCCTCTATTCTGTACCATTTGCTTACTTGTACGGTTAAGATAACATGCAGTCCAATCGAGAACAAGATCGTTTTTGCATCAAGGTATAGACAGAGATATAAACGCTTGCTTCAAGGGAGCTGGGCAGCGCCACAACGGCTGGAATGCTTGCTGTAGACATGGGGGAGTTCCATCCCACCTTATCTACGGAATCGATCGATAACGTCCAACGCTCGATCTCAGCGGCGCGCCCCTATCGTGGCCAAGAATGACGCTGAATTTTGACGTCATGGCCCTTCAAACCACACACCTCGCGCATAGAAAATAAGTCGCTTTCCATACTGTTGGCTCGACCGTTGACAGCCCCTTCCGTGTAGACTAGCCTCTCAAACGCTCATACGTTCCATTGCAGTTAACCACCGGAGGCGAAAGGAATGCCGCCATCGCAATTGATCGCGGGAAGCTCCAAGCATGCGCAAATCGCGCGAGCCCTTCTGAGAGATATTCAGGCAGGAAAATACCCGATCGGCACACAACTTCCCTCAGAGACAGATCTCACGATCGAGTTGGGGGTCAGCCGTCAAACCATACGCACAGCCTTGCGCCATCTACGCGAATTGAGGCTTATCCAAGGGCTTCAGGGTGTGGGGAGCTTTGTGGTTGCTACGCAGCCGTTTGCACGTTATGTGCATGCCTTCGAGTCGATTGAAGACTTGCTGCAATACGCTACGAATACGGTTCTCAAGGTGCTTTCACGCAGGGAAATCGGCCTGGATGCTCAGCAGGCCCAGTGGCTGGGGCGAAAAGAAGGCGAACGCTGGTGGCAAATCCATACGGTGCGCCATACTCCCGATGGAGATGCAATGGCCAGCTCTACCCTTATGCTGCCGTATATCTATGGTCATATTATTCAAGACATGGAATCGTCCGGGCAGCCGGCGTTTGCCCTCATCGAGAAAAACCAAGGTGAATCCATAACCGAAATATTGCAAGATATCAGCGTTGCGATATTAGAGGAATCCGATGCCCGGACGCTGGGCTTGGCGCTCGGCGATGCCGCATTGTGCATTGAGCGGCGCTATTTCGGGCATGGCGGCGAGCTGTTGGAAGTATCGCGAACCCTGCACCCCGCGCATGCATTTCACTACAGCATGCGTGTTCGCACCCACATGAGCCAGCCATTGAGTTAAATTCTTGGCGCCCGACCATGGCCGCCCGCTCAGAAGCGCAGCGTGTAGGTCAGCTCGAACACATCCAGACCCTGGTTGGGGCTCTTGATATCGGCGTTCGAATAATGGGTATAGCGCAAGCCCAGACGATGGCGCTCATTCAGCAACATGCCCACGCCGATGTGGCTGCCGAACTGGAAGGCCGACCCGAGGCTGCGGTCCGCGAAAGTCGTGCGGTTGAACACATTGGCGCCGACGCCGATTTCACCATAGACATATTCCGTGGGCCACCACCTCAGTACCGGCGTCACGCCCAGCTGCCAGAGCGAGCCGGGATCACGGCCGCCGCTGGCTCGCCAGCCGGCCGCCAGAACCTCGGTGCTGGCGGTGATCTGGCCCCAGTTTTCCGTGTTGTATATCCACCAGGGACGGGTTTCATACGATAGCCCGAATCGCTGGTAGCGATCGTTATATCCCCAGCGCACGCCGAACCCGCTGAAGTCCATGCCCTGGGAGACCGTTGGGCCGGTGTCGACGGACGGCATGGGCTGGGCGCCGGCGGGCGCCGGGCCGGCGATGACACCCAGAAGGGCGATGGCGGTCAGGGCGGCCCGCGTCCGGAAAACCGGCGGGCGGCCCAAGACCCGCCGGAAGGGCCGCGCCGCAAGGCCGGGTTCCGCGGCGCCCCCGGGCCCGTCGGGCGAGACGGGTTCCGGGGGAACGGTTTCATGGCCCGAAGCATTCGAACGGGCGTGCCCGACCGGGCCTGCGGTAAGGGGGGACATGGTTGTACTCCTGGCATCAGCAAGGCTGGATGCCGCACAGTGGCAAACACCGTACCCGCGCAAGCCTGGCCGTACCGGCCGCCCTCAAGCTGCCGCCGGGAAATGGACCCGGCCCGCAATCAGTTTCCTCCGTCCATGCCCAGTTCGACGCACTTGCGCGTCAACGTATTGCGCCCCATGCCGAGACGCTGCGCGGCTTCCATCCGCCGGCCCCGGCAGTGGGAAAGCGCCGCGCTGATCAATGCCCGCTCGAAATCCCGCGTCAGGCTCGCCATGATGGCGGGTTCGTTGCGCGCGAGACGCTCCAGCACCTCGCGCCCGAGCTTCTCTTCCCACCCCGCTTCGGCAGCCGCCGATGGCGTTTCGGCGGGCTCCGCCGGCGTTCCCGGGTCCGTTGCCCGGCCGCCGGCCGATGCGTCCCCTTCGGCTCCCGCCGTAACTTCCGGCGGCAGGTCCTTGACCTCCACGCGCTGGCTGGAGGACATGACGGTGAGCCACTGGCAGAAATTCTCGAGCTGCCGGATGTTGCCGGGATAGTCGAAGGCGATGAGCGCATCCATGGCCGCCGGCGTGAGCTGGCGCGCCGCCACGCCCAGGCTGTCCGCGCTGTTGCGCAGGAAGAGCCGCACCAGGGCGGGGATGTCTTCCTTGCGTTCCCTGAGCGGCGGCAAACGCAACCGGATGACGTTGAGGCGATGGAACAGGTCTTCGCGGAAACGCCCTTCCGTTACACGCTGTTCCAGCGGCTGATGGGTGGCCGCGACGATACGCACATCCGCATGGATGGCCTGAGAACCGCCCACTCGATAGAAACTGCCTTCGGCCAGCACGCGCAACAGCCTCGTCTGCAGATCGAACGGCATGTCGCCGATCTCGTCCAGGAACAGGGTGCCGCCGCGCGCTTCTTCGAAACGCCCGCGCCGCTGCTGGGTTGCGCCGGTGAACGCGCCGCGCTCATGGCCGAAGAGTTCGGCTTCGAGCAGATCCTTGGGGATGGCGGCCGCATTCAGGGCGACGAATGGGCCATCGGCGCGGCTGCCATGCTGGTGCAGTGCCCGGGCAATCAGCTCCTTGCCCGTGCCCGACTCGCCGGTGATGAGCACGGTGATATTGGATGAGGCCAGGCGGCCGATGGCCCGGAAAACCTCCTGCATGGCGGGCGCGGAGGACTGCATCATGACGCGCCCCGCTTCCGGTTCGCGCGCCTTTTCCGGCGTCGCGCAAGGAGCCGCTGTTTCGCGCTGGCCCGCCCGCTGTATCAGAGAGACGGCGGCGTTCACATCGAACGGCTTGGGCAGATAATCGAACGCCCCTTTCTGGAAGGCGGCCACCGTGCTGTTCAGGTCGGTGAAGGCGGTCATGACGATCACCGGCAGCTCCGGATACTCGTCCTTGACACGCTGCAACAGATCCAGCCCGTCCATGCCGGGCATGCGGATGTCGGTCACGAGCACTGCCGGCGGCCCGGCTTCCAGGGCTTCGAGCGCATCGGCGGCGCAGGAAAAGCATTCCACTGGAAGATCCACCCGGGCCAGCGCCTTTTCCAGCACCCAGCGTATGCTTTGATCGTCGTCCACTATCCAGACCGGTTTCATGTCGGCTCCAGGGGCAATATCATGCGGAATTCAGTATGGCCGGGGCGCGAATCGCATTCCAGGATGCCGCCATGCTGCTGTACGAACTCCTGGGCCAGGCTCAGGCCGAGCCCCGTTCCTTTGGCGCGGCCGGTGACCAATGGATGGAAAAGCTTGTCCAGCAGTTCGGGCGGCACGCCCGGCCCATTGTCGATCACCGACACGACCACGGCCAGCCGCGCCTGATAACCGGCCAGCAGCACCTGCCGGGCCACGCGCGTGCGCAAAATGAGATGGGGCCGCTGCTGTCCGGGGTGCTCGGTGAGGGCCTGGGCGGCATTGCGCGCAACGTTCAGCATGGCCTGCAACAGCCGGGAAAAATCCGCCGAAAGCTCCGGCATCGACGCATCATAATCACGCTCCACCGTTATCGCCGTGAATTCCGCGCAGATCAGCATGCGCACGCGCTCGCAGATTTCATGGATGTTCAGCCGCCGCTTCTGCAGGCTGGCGCCCTGCGGGGCGATCAGCCGGTCGACCAGGTGGGCCAGACGGTCGGCCTCGGCAATGATGACTCCCGTATATTCCCTGAGCCCATGCCGATCGAGTTCGGCATCCAGCAATTGCGCCGCGCCGCGGATGCCCCCCAGCGGGTTCTTCACTTCGTGCGCCAGATTGCGCAGTGTCTCGCGCTGCGCCGCCAGTTCTTTGCTGAGCTGCTGATGCCGTTCGAGCAGCATGTGCTGCTCAATGATGCGGACTTCGACCAGCGCCGCCCAGGGCGTGCCCGGCAGCGGCACGACGGCCACGTTCACGGGAACCTGGACGCCCTGCCGGTTCACCGACAAGGGCTGCCTCAGTATGCCGAATTTCCCCGCGACGGCTTCCATGAAGCGCGCCTGGAGGGCATCGTCGCCGCCCAGCAGGCGGGCGGCGGACTCCCCCAGCAGCACGCGCCGCGAGTTGCCGAAGAGTTCTTCGGCAGCCGTGTTGGCGTAATCGACGCAGCCCTGGTGGTCGAGAAGCAGCACGGCCGTCGACAGCAGGTCATAGGCGCTGACGTCCACGTCGCGGCTTCCTTGTCGACGCCGCCGCGCACCGATGGTGCGTGACCGGCGACAGCTTTCGTTACAGACTGTAGTACATATCGAACTCGATCGGATGGGTGGTCATGCGCAGGCGCGTGATTTCTTCCATCTTGAGTGCGATGTAGGCATCGATCATGTCATTGCTGAACACGCCGCCGCGGGTCAGGAATTCGCGGTCGCCGTCCAGCGCCGCGACGGCTTCTTCGAGCGAAGCGCAGACCGTCGGGATCATGGCATCTTCTTCCGGCGGCAGATCGTACAGGTTCTTGTCGGCCGGATCGCCCGGATGAATCCTGTTCTGCACTCCGTCGAGCCCGGCCATCATCAGCGCGGAAAAGGACAGATAGGGGTTGGCCATGGGGTCCGGAAAACGCGCTTCGACACGGCGCGCCTTGGGGCTGCCCACATAGGGAATGCGAATGGAGGCGGAGCGGTTGCGCGCCGAATAGGCCAGCTTGACGGGCGCTTCGAAATGCGGAACCAGACGCTTGTAGGAATTGGTGGCCGGGTTGGTGAGCGCGTTCAGGGCGCGGGCATGCTTGATGATGCCGCCGATGTAGTACAGCGCGAATTCGGACAGGCCGGCATAGCCATTGCCCGCGAACAGATTCTGGCCGTCCTTCCAGATGGACTGGTGGACGTGCATGCCCGAACCGTTGTCGCCGACGATCGGCTTGGGCATGAAGGTGGCGGTCTTGCCATAGACATGCGCCACGTTGCGCACGGTGTACTTGAGGATCTGGTTCCAGTCGGCGCGCTCCACCAGGGTGCTGAACCGGGTGCCGATCTCGAGCTGGCCGGGGCCGGCGACTTCATGGTGGTGCACCTCCACCGGCACACCCTGCTGTTCGAGCAGCAGGCACATTTCCGAGCGCATGTCGGCAAAGCTGTCGATCGGCGAGACGGGCACGTAGCCGCCCTTGTGCCCGGGACGATGCCCCATATTGGCGCCGTTCATGTCCAGGCCGCGCGACCAGACGCCCTCTTCCGAATGGATCTTCACGAAGCAGCCCGAAACGCCGTCGTCCCAGCTGACGCCATCGAATACGAAGAATTCGGGCTCGGGCCCGAAGTAGGCGGTATCGCCCAGCCCGCTGGACTTCAGATAGGCTTCGGCGCGCTTGGCGAGCGAACGGGGATCGCGGTCATAGCCTTTCATGTCCGACGGCTCGACCACATCGCAGGTCAGTATGAGTGTGGTTTCCTCGCGGAACGGGTCGATGCGCGCGGTGCCGGCTTCCGGAACGAGCACCATGTCGGAGGCCTCGATACCCTTCCAGCCCGCGATGGAGGAACCGTCGAACATGACTCCGCTTTCGAGCTTTTCCTCGTCAACGGTATGGGCGGGAACGGTAAGGTGGTGTTCCTTGCCAAGGGTATCGGTGAAACGGAAGTCCACAAAGGCGACTTCACGATCGGCAATCGTTTTGATGACATCTTCGGGGGCGGACATATGGGCTCCTGAACCAGATTTATGAAGGGACACGGTGCACTGACGCAATAGCCATGCCAGTTTTTGCGAGCATGCCGCAAGCGTAGTGTGCGCCCTGCCCTGGTTCGCATTGTCGCCGGCTCACCAAAACAGTGCGTAACGCACCATTACGGTGCATATTTTAGTGCAGCTCTGCTGCGGACTGCCATATGCCTGGGCTCATTCGCCACAATCCAGGAATTCCTGCAGGACGTCGTTCAGGTAGCGCCACCCCGTTTCCGTGGTGCGCAGGCGGCCGCCGGCCAGCGTGACGAGGCCACGTTCTTCCAGCCGCCTGAGCGGCGGCAGCACCGCCGTGAACGCCAGGCCGGTATGGGCGGGAAACAGCCCGGTTTCCACGCCGTCCTTCAGGCGCAGCGCATTGAGCATGAACTCGAATGGCAGTTCCTGCGGCGCGACGACATGCGTTTCGGCGATATGGCTGCCATCCCGCCGGAGGCTGTTCCGCATCCAGCTGTCGGGATTGCGCTTGCGGGCCTGCCGGAGGATGCGATCGTGAAAGGAAAGCTTGCCGTGGGCGCCGGGCCCCAGGCCCAGGTAGTCGCCGAACGTCCAGTAGTTCTGATTGTGCAGACAGCGGTGGCCCGGCCGCGCATAGGCGGAGACTTCGTATTGTTCCCAGCCCCGGGCGGCCGCGGCCTCGATGATGTGCTCGTGCATGCCGGCCGCCAGGTCATCGTCGGGCAGCGGCGGCGGATACTTCGCGAAGACCGTATTGGGTTCCAGCGTGAGGTGGTACAGAGAAAGATGGCCCGTGCCGAAAGCCATTGCCTGCTCTAGGTCGCGCCGGCTGTTTTCCAGGGTCTGCCCCGGCAGCGCGTACATCAGATCGAGGTTGACGTGTTCCACCGCATTCTGGGCCATTTCGATCGCCGCCCGCGCCTGGCGCGCATCATGGATGCGCCCCAGCGCGCGCAGAGCGTCGTCGTCGAAGCTCTGGATGCCCAGGGAAAGCCGTGTAACGCCACTGGCCGCATAATCCCGGAAACGCCCGGCCTCGGCCGTTCCGGGGTTGGCTTCCATGGTGATTTCGGCGTCGGGCAGCAGGTTCAGGCAAGCACGGAACGAGGCCAGCATGGCGTCCACCGCGCCGGCCGACAGCAGGCTGGGGGTGCCGCCGCCGATGAACACGGAAATCACCTGGCGGCCCCAGATGAACGGCAAGGCCTGCTCCAGATCGGCCTGCAGCGCCGCCAGATAGTCTTTTTCAGGCACTTCGCCCTGAGGCTCATGGGAATTGAAGTCGCAGTAAGGACATTTGCGGACGCACCAGGGCACATGCACATACAGGGACAGCGGCGGCAGGGGCCGTCGCCCCAGCCCATGCCCCGCCGCCGGGCGCACCCGGGGGCGCTGGATTTCGCCGCCCCCCGCATCGGGCCCGGGCTCGCCGCCCGCATGGCCGGCCCGGCCGGGTTCCTGCGGCGGCACCACCCGCGCCGACGCGCGATCGCCAGGCAGGCTCATGCGGCCTCGCGCAACTGGCTCAGCAGTTGATCCAGCGCGCGAGCGCGGTGACTGCTGCGGTTCTTTTCCGCCGGGTCGAGCTCGGCGACCGTGCAGCCGCGAGCCGGCAGCCAGAAATGAGGGTCATAGCCGAAGCCGTTGGCCCCGCGGGGCGTCATCACGATCTCGCCATGCCAGCGGCCTTCCGCCACCAGCGGACAGGGGTCGTCCGGCCCCGCCAGATAGACCAGCACGGCTACATAGTAGGCTCGGCGATCGTCGAACTTCTGCAGCTGGCTGACCAGACGCATATTGTTCGCCTGATCGGATTTCCCGCCGCCGCCCATGCTGGCGTACCGGGCCGAATACACCCCCGGCGCGCCACCGAGCACGGGCACGCAGAGGCCGGAATCATCGGCCAGCGCGGGGCGCCCGGTGTGCAGGCTGGCATGGCGCGCCTTGGCGAGGGCGTTCTCCACAAAGGTGACATGGGGTTCTTCCGCTTCGGTCACGCCCAGCGAGCCCTGGGTCAGCATGCGGATGCCGGCGGCACCGAGGATGGCGGAAAACTCGCGCAGCTTGCCTTCATTATTAGAGGCAAGTACGACTTCATTCATTGCTTTTCTCCACATCGAATAAAGGGATGGCAAGGTCGTGCAAGGCGGCGGCGCCCTCGGCCACGCTGCCGTTTCCTTCGCGCGCATCCTGCTGCATCAGCGCCACCAGTTGCTGCGCGAATCCCGGCAGACGGTCCAGGTGGCGGACGCAGATATGCAGGCGCCGCATCGCCCAGGCGTTCTTCAGATCGATCATGCATATCGGCAGATCCTGGACATAGCGCAAGGCGGCCGTGCGCGGAATGACGCCCAGCCCCACGCCGGCGGCGATCATGCGGCAGACGGCCTCGAAGTTGCTGACCTCGACACGGAAGCGCAATGCCCGGCCGAGGTCGTCCGCGGCCTGTACCAGGAAGGCATGAATGGCGCTGCTTTCGGAAAGGCCGACGTAATCGTGATCCAGCGTGCTTTCAAAATCCACCAGGGAATGCGTGGCCAGAGGATGATCGTGGCGGGTGACCAGAACGAGCCGATCGCTGCGGTAGGGCAGAAATTCGAGATTGCTGTAGCGCCCGGTGGACGCCGTGATCCCGATATCGGCGGAGCCATCGGCCACGGCCTTGACCACCTGATGGCTGAGCCGTTCGCGCAGTTCGACGTTGACGTCGGGATGCGCGGCCAGATAGCGGGCCAGAAGGTTGGGCATGAACTCGTTCATCGCCGTCGTGTTCGCGCAGACCTTGACCAGGCCCTTGATGCCGCTGGCGAATTCCTGCATATCGCCGCGCAGGTGTTCCAGCTGGCGCATCACGACGCGGGCATGGCACAGGAAGGCGTCGCCCGCCGGTGTCAGGGTGACGCCTTGATTGGTCCGGAAGAACAGGGGCGCCCCGAGGCGCTGTTCGAGATTCTTCACCCGGCCGCTGGCTGCGGGCAGGGAAAGAAAGCTTTTCTCGGCACCTTTCGTCATGCTCTGCGCGGCGGCGACATTGACGACGAGCTGGAGGTCGGTGAAATCGAAATGCATTGCCATTGAACAGTCTCTTTGAAAACGCCAAAGCCTGGCTTCCGGAAGCGGGAATTGGCAGAAGCAAACCCATCAGGCAAAGTTATGCTCTTTGCATTGTAATGAACTGGAACCCCGCCCCATGAACACGTCGAACCACCCCAGCGCGGCGCTGGCCGATTTCGCCGCCTCGCTCCGTCATGATGAAATCCCGCCGGCCGTACTGCGGCGCACCGAAGACCTCATGCTGGACTGCCTGGGCTCCATACTGGCCGGCTCCAGCGCGCCCGCGGTACGCTGCATCGCTGATTACGCCGACGCCATGGGGCCTTCCAGCGGCCCCAGTGAAAACCTGGTGTCCAGGCGCAGCACATCCCCAGTGTTCGCCGCCATGGTGAACGCCGCCGCCGCCCATATGGTGGAACAGGACGACGTGCATAACGGCGCGGTATTCCACCCCGCCGCCGTCGTCTTCCCGCCGGCCATTGCCGTTGCCCAGGCGCTGGGCCGCTCGGGCGACGAACTGCTGACAGCCTGCGTGGCCGGATACGAAGTCGGCATCCGGGTAGGCGAATTCCTGGGGCGTTCCCATTATCGCATCTTCCACACCACCGGGACCGCCGGCGCGCTGGCGGCCGCGGCCGCGGTGGGCCGGCTGCTGCGCCTGGATAGCGAACAGATGCTCAATGCCCTGGGCTCGGCCGGCACCCAGGCCGCCGGCCTGTGGGAATTCCTCAAGGACGCGGCGGATTCCAAGCAGCTGCACACCGCCAGGGCCTCGGTCAACGGCCTGATGGCGGCATGGCTGGCGCGCGACGGCTTCACCGGCGCGCGGCGCATACTGGAAGGCTCCCAAGGCATGGCGGCCGGCATGTCCACCGACGCCGACATCACGCGGCTGACCGACGGCCTGGGCACCCGCTGGACGGTGCTCGAAACCTCGTTCAAGTTCCATGCCTCCTGCCGCCATACGCACCCCGCCGCCGACGCCCTGCTGGAAGCCATGCGCGAACACGGGCTGAAGGCGTCCGATATCGAAAAAGTGGTCACCCATGTGCACCAAGGCGCCATCGATGTGCTGGGCCCCGTGGTGAATCCCGTCACCGTGCACCAATCTAAGTTCTCGATGGGCACCGTGCTGGCCATGATCGCCCTGCATGGCCGGGCGGGCCTGGCCGAATTCGACGCCGCCCCGGGTGTGGCCGAGGTGGCCGATTTCCGCGAGCGCGTAAGCATGGAGCTCGACGAAGAAGTGGATGGCGCCTACCCCGCCCGCTGGATCGGCAAGGTGACCGTGCACACCCGCGACGGCCGCAGCCTCGCTGCGCGGGTGGACGAACCCAAGGGCGACCCGGGCAACACGCTCAGCCGCGCCGAAATCGAGGACAAAACACTGCGCCTGGGCACCTACCGCAACGCCGCGAGCGAAGCCGCCGTCAAGGGCATGATCGACCGGGTCTGGAAACTCGCGGACAGCGGGCAGGTCGGCCGCTTCCTCGAAGACTGAGCCCCACAGGCCCCGGCCGGCGGCTGATTCAGGCCGCCTCCAGGGCCTTTTTCTGTTCGGCGACCAGCTGCCCGATGCCCGCTTCGGCAAGATCCAGCAGGGCGGTCAGCGCCTGGCGGCCGAAGGTCTGCCCTTCGGCCGTACCCTGCACTTCCACGAACTCGCCGGCGCCCGTCATCACGACATTCACGTCGGCGCCGCAGCCCGAATCCTCCGTATAGTCCAGATCCAGCAGGCCGGCCTCGTTCACGATACCCACCGATACGGCGGCGACATGATCCAGAATGGGGTTGTCGCTGATCAGCTTGGCCTTCATCAGGCCCCGCACGGCCAGCGCCGCCGCCACCCATGCGCCGGTGATGCTGGCGCAGCGGGTGCCCCCATCGGCCTGGATGACGTCGCAATCCAGATGCAGGGTGCGTTCCCCCAGGGCTTTCAGATCGAACACGGCCCGCAGACTGCGCCCGATTAGCCGCTGGATTTCCTGTGTACGGCCGCTTTGCTTGCCACGCGCGGCTTCCCGGTCGGAGCGGGTATGGGTCGAGCGCGGCAGCATGCCGTATTCGGCCGTCACCCAGCCCTGGCCCCGCCCCTTCAGGAAAGGCGGCACCTTGTCGAGCACGCTGGCGTTGCACAGCACCTGCGTCCCGCCCATGGCGATCAGCACCGACCCTTCGGCGTAGCGGGTGAAGCCGGTCTGGATCTGTACGGGCCGAAGCTCATCGGCGGCGCGCCCGGACGAGCGGACCGGGGCGGAACCGGAAGACAGCGGGGATGAAAGCGACACGTCGACTCCTGAAATATGCAAATGGCATGATTCTCTCATGCCGGCTGCGCCGCGCGCCGGCATCAAACCGGATCACGGGAAATCCCCCTTCAGGGGGCCCAAGGCGGGCTTGCAACCTTACAATGGAAAAGCCCCTTCTCAACCCTCCTTCAGGATTCCCCATCATGATACGCAGCATGACCGCCTTCGGATCGGCCAAGGCCGAAACGGGCCACGGTACTCTTACGATCGAGATCCGCAGCGTCAACAGCCGCTTTCTCGACCTGAACTTCCGCCTGCCCGAAGAATTGCGCATGCTGGAGAACACGCTGCGGGAAATGATCACGCGCAAGATCGCGCGCGGCAAGGTCGACGTCAGGGCGAACTACGCCCGCAATGCTTCGCGGGACACCGCCACGCTGGACATGGCCGCCTTGAACCACATTGCCGGGCTGCTTGCCGCCGCGCGCCAGGCCATACCGGACGTACCGTCTCCGCGGCTCAGCGAGCTTCTGGCGGGGGCCAACGGCAACGACCCGCTGGATGCCGAAGTCTGGGCCGCCATGGCGGCCGAGGCGGGCGGCCGCGCCCTGGCCGACCTGCAGGCCGCCAGGGAGCGTGAAGGCCAGCGCCTCGCCCAGATGATGGATGACTGCGCGCAGGGCATGAACCGCATCGTGCAGGACGTCGAAGCCTCCTTGCCCGCCGTGCTGGAAGAACATCAGCAAAAGCTCGCGCAGCGGCTCAGGGAAGCCTTGCTGGCCGCCAGCCCCGAAGGCTTCGCCATGATCAGCGGCGAAGAGCTGTCGGCCCGCATCGCCCAGGAATCTTCGCTGTTTTCCCTGCGCATCGACGTGGCCGAAGAACTGTCTCGGCTGCGCTCGCATCTTGCCGAACTGGGGCATATCCTGGCCGGCGCGGGCCAGCCCGCCGGCGATGGCCGCAAGGGCGGCAGCGCCGGCAAGCGGCTCGATTTCCTGTTCCAGGAAATGAACCGCGAAGCCAACACGCTGGGTTCCAAGGCCGGCGCCCTGAGCATGACGCGGGCGGCCATCGACCTGAAGCTGCTCATCGAACAGATGCGGGAACAGGCGCAAAATTTAGAGTGACGAATCAGGAAGGCTCACGCCATCCCAAAGACACCCTCTAAGTCATTGTTTTATAGTGGAAAATAAGCTCAGACTGTAGCAAGGCGTCTCACCACAGCGCACTCTGTTTGTGGGGGCAAATGCGGGGTTTTCGGGCTAAGGGCCTGTTGACGCTAAAAGGAGGCTCGCATGAGTACGCAAACGCGCGCCAGGCCTGGATCTACGCGATTTACCCCGTTCGCCCGGCTGGTGCGCACTCCATCTTCCGAAGCACTTGGAAAGAGATTGCGTGACGTCCGTGACAAACAATGAAGCCGAAAAACGTATTACCGACCTGACCCTGCGCGCATGGCGGCGCGCCGGCCCTGTCGACAAGGGAATCGAAGGCGGCCTGACTGTCGTGGCCTCTGCCTCCGCGGCCCGAAAGTACCAAGCCTCCTGGATCCTGCGCTATCGCTTCGCGGGTAAGAACAAGGAGCAAGGTTACCGTGTAACCCCTCCGTCAGCTGCCACTCAAGTGCCCATTGCCCAGACTAATCCATTGGATTAGAGTAAGCCATGCACGGCATTGCAGAACTGCCCTCCTACATCCGTCTGGCCGACAAGCTCTTAAGCGTAGAAGAACGCCAAGACCTGATCGGCTATCTGGCCGAACACCCCAAGGCCGGGGACATCATGGAAGGCACTGGTGGTGTACGCAAGCTGCGCTGGCGCCGTGGCGGCCAAGGCAAAAGCGGAGGCGTGCATGTCATCTATTACTACCACGATGACCTCATGCCTTTGTACTTGCTGACGCTCTTTGCCAAGGGCGACAAAGCCAACCTGACCAAAGCCGAGCGCAACGATCTGGCCGACTTGGTCGACTTATTGGTGAACACCTGGAAAGGACGAACGAAATCATGAGCACCGCATTCAACAGTATCAAGCAAGGCTTGCAGGAAGCTATTGCCCACGCCAAGGGCGATGCGCGTGGCGTACGTGTGCATCGCCCCCGTGAGGTCGATGTGAAGGCCGTGCGTGCCAAAGTGGGAATGACTCAGGAACAGTTTGCTGCCCGGTTCGGATTCTCCACTGCGACCTTGCGACACTGGGAGCGTGGTGATCGCTCCCCGAGGGGGCCGGCGCTGGTTTTGCTTAATGTGATAGAGCGGAATCCTGAAGCGGTTATAGAAGCACTGGCCTGACTTATTAGCCGCCCTCTTGGGGGAAAGCGAATTGGGGTGAACAGGCCCTAGCAGTTATCGACCCGTCGCAATCCTTTCCGATTCTAATTTGAGCGGCTGCAGTCGCGCAGCGACAGAATTCACCTACGGGCGACGAACGGCGAAGCCAGCCATTCCCGGCATCTCAATTGGAATCGCCTTCTGGTGGCGCAAACTCCATGCCCCGCATGCATTCGCTCTTTTCCCAAGCATATCGCTCGAATGCACGGGCCACTTTCACGCGCAGTTCCGCATCATCCCAAGGTTTGATGAAAAACTTGTAGATGAAACCATGATTCACTGCCTCAGTGACGGATTTCAGATCGGTGTAACCCGACAAGACGATACGAAAAGTGTCCGGATACAAGTCTTTCACTTTGGAAAAAAATTCCGTTCCCGTCATGCCTGGCATACGCTGGTCAGAGACAATGACCTGAACTTCGTTCTGGGCCAACACATCGAATGCCTGATGCGGATCCGTGACCGCATATACGCGGTATCCATCTTTTCGAAAAAGCCTGACCAGCGCGTTCAACACGTTCTTTTCGTCGTCCACCAGCAGCAGAGTCCTGTCGCTGCGGGAATGGTCCGTAAAATCAGGGTGCAAGGCGCGGCACCGGTTCTCTGCAAGCTGTGCCATCAGGCCATCCAGCGTGGCGGGCCGGCCGAACAAATGCCCCTGGAACTCATCACATAAGCTTCGTTTCAAGAAAGCATATTGCGCCTCGGTTTCCACTTGTTCAGCCACCACCCTCAAATCAAGATGGTGCGCCATCGATATGATCCCTCGCGTAATGGCGGCACTGGGCACATCCGCCACAATATCAGTGATAAAGCTTCCATCCAGTTTGACTTTGTCGACCGGCAGGTTCTTGAGATAGCTGAGGCTGGAATATCCGGTTCCGAAATCGTCAATGGCCGTCCCTATGCCAAGCCCACGAAGGTCGCGCAGCTTCGTGATCGCGTCGCCCTCGTTTTTCAGCAATACACTCTCGGTTATTTCAATTTCCAGAAATTTTGGCGCCAGGGAAACCGCTTCCAGAGCACTTTCGATTCTGGCCACAAAGTCATCGCGACTGAAGTAGCGTGGCGAGATGTTCACCGCGACAGGGAAATCGGGGAAGCCCTTGCGACGCAGGCGCGAATTATCTCGACATGCCGTTTTCAGCACCCAGTCGGTAAGAGGGATGATGAGTCCCGCTTCCTCGGCGAGAGGAAGGAAACGCAATGGTGCGATGGGCCCCAGCTCGGGATGCCGCCACCGCAAAAGCGCTTCCACCGCGACGACCCGCCCCGTATGCCCGCTGATAATAGGCTGATAGTACAGTTCCAGGGAATTCGACTCGATTGCGCTTTGCAGAGCATTGAGCAAAGCGAGGCGTTCTCTGACGAGAGCGTTCATGTCCTCGGTATGGGCTTGCCAGGCAAACTGGCCGCCCTGCCGGGCATCCAGCATCGCAATGTCTGCCTCCATGACCAACTGCATCGGGTCATATACATCACCGGAACTGACGACATAGCCAGCATTTGCCGTAAGGCGTAAATTCTGTCCCTGAACGGAATAGGGGCGCGCCAGTGAGGCTATCAGCGGTTCTACGCACGCCGCCACATCGGCTTCTTTCGTGTCGTACAGCAATACAATAAAGTTATCATCGCCAAAACGCGCCACGCTCGCGTTCCGGGGTATGTCCCTTTGAAGCCGACGCGACACTTCCTTGAGAACCGCGTCGCCAACCGTGTGACCAAGGGATTCATTGACCAGCCTCAACCCATTTATGCTCAATGACACAACTGCGAATTTCGTGCCATGCCGTCTGGTATATTCCGCGACATCCCGCAGCAGCTGTTCGAGCCGGCACCGGTTGGGCAGGCCTGTCAGCCCGTCCGTAATGGCGGAGATCCTCAATTCCCTGGAACGATGCTGAGCGATTCCCGCAAACCGGAAACTGACCGCCACAGCCAGTGTGAACAGCAGAAAGGCAGCCAGGTAGATTTCCGGAAACGCGTCCAGCCCCAATACACCATGGCCGTATTCCGGCACTGTGAGGTAGTAAGACATCTTCCATACAGAGCCATGGTGCAAACCAGGCATCTGCTGGAGAATCGGCGGAATTTTGCTGACGTAGCGGTTTTCCGATTCATAAAGAACATGATTATCCGACGTTATCCGGAAGTCGGCAACATCCTCATCCCCTGCAAGCGCCGCCTCGATCGCTCGCGTGATATTGATCTGAGCGACGATGACCTTGCCGTCCATGGCGGGATTACGCACGGCGGCGGCAATGAAACCCCACATTCCGTCCGGTTTTTCGCGAAAAAAAGAGGATAACCGAGCCTCGCCCGTGGTCGCCACATGCGACAGCCATGCGAGCACATCATTTATTTCCGGAGAATCGGATTTCCAATCGCGGGGATACTTCAAACTCTGCCGTGACAGAAAAACGTCGCCTCCGGTATCCAGAACAGATATCTTCCCCATGGAGGAAAAATCTCTCAGGTAGCTCTCCAGCTCGCCTTCCAGGTAGATCCCGGAGAGCTCGTGGTCAATTGTGCTCCAACGCTCGCCCATCCGCCTTATCGAGGCAACGAAGTGCTGCATAGCGTCTGTGATTCTTTCCGAGGCCTGTTCAGCCTTTGCCTGCGCGTACTGATTGGCGCGGATGGTCTCGCGTTCAATGATGCCGTATGACACACTGACCGCAAGGACCACGCCCGCCACCGCGGCAAGGGTGCTGCCCCGCTCCAGGATCCGTATCGAAGGCGGCGAGCGCCCCAGGCAGACGGCCGCCACGCCCCCGGAGACTGCCGTTACCGAAGCCACCAGCACGGCTGCCGGCCGGCCCCCAAGAGCCAAGCCGCCCCACCAGGCGGCGCCCAAAACACACAGCATGACCGCAAGCACCGCCATGCCCATTCCGGCCGTCATTGACGACCGGTATCGGCCGATAAGGAGCATGGTTCCGCATAGCAGCAGTGCCAGGGAAAAAGTTGGCGACAGGAATACGGCATCTTTCCCCGACCCCCCAAGCCGTTGAGTTCCGATCAGACCGGCCAAGCTCAACGCTATCACGGCCAGGGACGGAACCAGGACAAGCAACCGCAACCCTTCCTTTCGAATCGTCAGCATACGCTTGGGTTCTGCTCCGGTTTCCAGATGTGCACGACGAGGGAGTTTCCTTCACTCTGTTCGAACTCCCGCAATCTATCAATAAGCTTCTCGGTCAAGAGCGTTCCCTCCCGCAGCATGAGTACATCATCGTCTGTATAGAGCGGCTGCGCGAGCACCATGCCCGGAATCAAGGCATGCGGCGCCAACGAGACAACAGAGGCGTCTTCACTTCTTTTCTGTTCATCCATCGCCTCGACCAGATCAATGAACTGCGCGCAAAGGTCGGGGTCGTACACCCGGCCGGCATTTCCGGCAATCAACGAGAGGGCTTCCTCCGAGGTAAGCTGGCGCGCTATCACCATCCCCCTTTGAAGCTCCACATAATCCACGATGATTTTCAGCAGGCGGGCTTCCCAGGGAATCGCTCCCTCCTTCAGGCCGTCCGGAAAGCCCGCCCCATCCCATCGCTCTTGATGATGCCGTATGGAAAGGGATGCTTTCTGGGCGGGATCAAGCCCCATCAGCAGGTTTTCCCCGATACCGGGATACTGTTGATATCGAACCCTGTCATCCTTTTTCAATTGGTCCACGGCCAGCGCAATCATCCCATCGCGCCATGTCAGTCTCCCGAGATTGTAAAGCGCGGCAGCCATTTCGATATCCTGTGCCGAGTCTTTTGCAATCTCTTTCGCTGAACAGAAGGCCCGCACCAACCCCAACACCTCTTGATTCGTCCGCCTGCTCTTGGGCAACCGTTGATGAATCAAGGAAGAGAATACTTCGGTGGCGGTAACAAAGCTGCGTTCCAGCTCCGCGTGGGCTTGCTCCAGCAGTTGAGCGGTCGCTTCGAGACGGGCGGTGCGCTCCTTCACCCGCTGCTCCAGCTCGGCCGCCCATGCCATGAGCTGCTGGTTCTGCTGGCGCGTAAGGCTCTCCAGACGCGCTCGATCCCTATCGGCAAACTGAAAATCCAGTGATTGCCGGATGACAATCTGGAGTTCGGCATCGCTCCAAGGCTTGGCGACATAGCGATGAATCTCGCCATGATTGATGGCATTGATGGTGGCCCCCAGATCCGGATAGCCGGTAAGCAGTATCCGCATACACTGCGGCCAGCGTGCGCGGACCTTGCTGAGAAGAGATGCGCCATCCATGCCGGGCATGCGTACGTCCGATATGATGAGGTCCACCTCATTCTCTTCCAGCGTGGCCAGGGCCGCCGCAGCGCTTTCAGATGTCAGTATCCGGTAGCTGTCGCGCCTCAGAACCCGCCTGAGGCTACGCAGAACATTCGGTTCATCATCCACCAGCAGCAGCGTAGCCGGCATATTCATGGTCACTCGTCCCGCAGCATTCAAAACTGTACCTCCTCAGTATCTGAATCCATAGGATGAATTATCGGCAGGCTCACACGAAAGCAGGTCCCCTTGCCGACTTCACTTTTCACCTCGATTCGGCCGTGATGCTGCCGCACAATGCTATATGAAAGCGCCAGGCCCAGCCCGGTGCCATCGCCGACAGGCTTGGTGGTGAAGAACGGTTCAAATATTTTGTCAAGTTCGTCGGAGCGCATCCCACAGCCCGTATCTTCCACCTCGAACCACACTTCAGACTGAGCCTGGCCCGTTCTTATGGTAATCATCCCCCACTCGGGCATGGCCTGAGCGGCATTCATCAGGAGATTCAACACGACCTGATTGATACGAGAGATATTGCATTCGACCTCGGGAATTTCCCCGTACTCTTTCACCACCTCGGCCTTGTATTTCAATTCGTTTGCGGCCACATTGACGGTGGTGTCAATCCCCCGATGAAGATCAGCCAAGGAAAATTTCCCTGTGTCCGTCCGGGAAAAATCCTGCAAAGCAGTGATAATGCTTTTTACGCGCTCCACACCCTCTTCGGACTCGGCTATCAGGTCTTCCAGATCGCCGCGAATGAACCCGTAATCCAGGATGCGCTTCAGGTTGCGAATTTCGTCCAGATCCTTCGCCGCGTCCACGGCATCGACAATGCGCAATAAGTCCTGCACATACCCGGCGAGTGTACGCAAGTTGGACGACACATAGCCCATCGGATTATTGATTTCGTGCGCAACGCCCGCGGCCAACTGGCCAATGCCCGCCAGCTTCTCGGACTGCACGAGATGCCGCTGTGCTTGCTGTACTTTCTCCAGCAGTCGGCGCTGCTCGACTCTGGCTTTCTGAACGGCTTCAATCGCCCGCGAAAAACTGGCCTGAAATTCGTTTCCTGCTTCCATGGATATTGATTCGTAGAAGACGAGCGCACGAAAATTTTCACCGTTCGGACCGTCAAAGGTAAAGCACATTGCGCTGCGAAGACTGGTGGAAGATCCGGACCGACCCATGATGCGGATATCGACGGAGCAAAGATCGTCGTTGATCACGCGGTCGGGCGTACACTCATCCCGGCAGCGTTCCAGGAATTCCGTCAATGCGCACGAATCCGCACCAGGAAAAAACCCCACAAGCTTCTTGCCGATCGGGCCTTCCTCAGCGAGCCCGAGCCGCTCTCTAAGATAGCCGTTCACATAATGAATGGCGCCCAACTCGTCAACCACCACCAGCCCAAGAGGCAGGGTCTCGACAACTGCGGGAAAAGTGCTGTCCATGTCAGTATTCCGCCGCGTTCTGAATGAATTCCGCGTCCTCGGGATCGCCTCCCGTCGCTATCCGTATCATCCCATAACCACAGAAATTTTTCTTTACTTTTAAAGGGTTCTCGTCCTATTAAGCGTACCGCCTGACCGTCTTCAACGGCATCGCCCGAAACATTGACGGTCGCCGTTTGAGAATCGTTGATAGTCGAACGCTCATACGCAGTCGGCGAAGATCCAGTTTCCGTTTCGTTCACTCCTGATTCCGGCCCAGCCGGCAAGGCGGCGCCGATGCCGCCCCTACGCTTGCGAACGCCGGGTTCGGCGACAATCGAGGGGCACGGGAATGTCGGAACCCAATATAATGGCCGGATTGCCGCATCTCCATACAACCTAGAGACTTCTGGCTGAACATGCCATCCCACAGACCTCTTCGTCGCAGGGCGCACCGCTTCGGCGTAACCACCGCTGCGGTCGCTTTCCCGCTTGGCGTGTGAAAACGAGCATGCCGGCGCAACGCTGGATATCCTGGCTTCTGCTGGTCGCCTTCCTGCACGGCGTGTTGGCACCCGCTGTGGGCCAGGCGATGGGCAGAGAAAACGCCGCACGCACGATACTGACCCAGCTATGCGGCGCGAACGGGCTTCAGCTGGTCGAAATCGAGCTGCACCAGGTCGATCCACAGGATGCCGGCGCGAAGTCCGATACACTGCCTGCGGCCGAGCGCAGCGGGTTCTGCCTGCTTTGCGTCTATCCCGCAACGCCTCCGCAAACCGGCATCACGGCCCTTCAGCCCGCCGCTCCCCCTTCCGTTCCGGTCTCCGTTCCCGATGATCCCGAGCCGCGCCTGGTCGCGGCCTGGAGCCCCGCCCATCCCCGCGCACCCCCCTTCGGCATGTGATCTGGCCCCACCGTGCGCCCTGGCTCCGCTGTTGTTGCCAGAGGCGGCACGCCTTCACGATCTCCATCGGATTTCAATGAACGCGCTTCGCCGCCGGCTTGCCGGCCGGGCGTTGCGTCGACGCCCATATCCAGGAACAGGCCCATGCCCACCCCACTTTCCATGGCGCAGCGTTGCCTGCGCTATGCCGCCCTGCCGCTTTCGGCAAGCCTGGCGGCCACCTCTGTATTCGCCCAGCAGGAAACCGCCACGCTGGCTCCCATCACCATCACCGGTGGACAGAGCACCATGCTGTCCACCCCCGCATCGACGGGCTCCAATCTGGGCCTCAGCCCCATGCAGACGCCGGCCAGCATCGACGTCATCTCCCGCGAACAGATCGAGGAGCGTGGAGACACCAGCCTGAACGACGCCATCTCGCGGGCCACCGGCATCAGCGCCTTCCCCCACCCGGGAAATGGGCTGAGCGCCTTGTCGGCCCGCGGCTTTACCGACAGCGCCTCGGTGATGCGTCTGTACGATGGCACCCGCCTGTACGGCGGCGTCGGCGTAACCTTTCCTTTCGACACCTGGCCGATCGAACGCATCGAGGTGCTGCGCGGCCCGGCTTCGGTGATCTACGGCGACGGTGCGATCGGCGGAGTGATCAACGTCATCCCCAAGAAGCCCACGCGCGGGCCGATCGAGAACGAGGTGCAGGCCGGCATAGGGACCGACAGCACGCAGCGCCTGGGCCTGGGCAGTGGCGGCGCCATCACCGATCGCCTGTCCTACCGGCTCGATCTCAGCGGTAATCGCAGCGACGGCTGGGTGGATCGCGGCGACAACCATAACGCCACCTTCTCGGGCGCGCTGCAGTTCGATGCAACGCCCGAACTCAGCTTCCGGCTCAGCCATTCCTACGGCTACCAGCGGCCGATGCGCTACTTCGGCACGCCGCTGATCGAGGGTGGCCAGCTCGATGATCTGCGCGAGAAGAACTACAACGTGAAGGACGGCTTCATGCGTTTCCGCGACCACTGGACGGAACTCGCCGCCACCTGGACGCCGAATGATGCCACCACGGTACGCGGGCGTCTCTACCACATCGGCAGCAAACGGGACTGGCGCAACGCCGAATACTACGATTACAACCCCGCCACCGGCCTGATCGACCGATCGGGCAACACCGAGATCTCGCACGACCAGAAACAGACGGGCTTCACAGCCGACGCGAGCTTCAAGGGCAAGGTCGCCGGCCTGGACAACGTTTTGTCGGTGGGCTTCGATGTCAACCACAGCAGCTTTCGCCACCTCAACAATGCCTATGTCGGCAGTTCCGGCCCGGTCGATCTCCATGACCCGGATCCGGGCTATTTCCAGAGCGACCTGCCCTTCATCCCACGCTACCGCAACGAGGCCGACCAGTATGCGCTGTTCATGGAAAACCGCATCGCGTTCACACCCGGATGGTCTGTGGTGGGCGGGCTGCGCTACGACAGCGCGCGCCTGAAGCGCGACGATCTGGTGGCGGGACGGAACGCTTTCAGCCGCCGGTTCTCCGACATTGGCTGGCGCATCGGCACCGTCTACGAGCTGACGCCGAATCTGGCGCTGTATGCCCAGTATTCCGAGGCCGCGGACCCGGTCGGCGGCCTGCTCATGCTCAGTCCCGCCAATGCCGACTTCGACATGAGCAAAGGCCGCCAGGTCGAGATCGGCCTGAAGCAGTCATTCTGGGAGGGGCGCGGCGAATGGACGCTGGCCGCCTACCATATCCGCAAGAACAACCTGATCACGCGCGACCCGACCGACCCCGGCCGAAGCGTGCAGGTTGGCGAACGCTCGTCACGCGGCATCGAAGCGTCGCTGGCTGTCGCCTTCGCGCAGGACTGGAAGCTGGAAGCCAACGCAACGATGCTGCGTGCCAGGTTCGACGATTTCTCCGAATCGGTCGGCGGCATGGCGGTCTCCCGCAACGGCATGGTGCCGCCCAATGTTCCCGAGCGATTGGCCAACCTGTGGCTGAGCTGGAATTTCCAGCCGGGCTGGACGGCAATGGCGGGACTGCGCTACGTGGGCAGGCGCTACGCCGACAACGCCAACACGCTGGAACTGCCATCCTACACCACGACCGACCTGGCGTTGCGCTGGGATGTGGACAAGGATACGACCCTCGTCGCCCGTGGCTACAACGTCTTCGACAAAGCCTATTTCACCAGCGCCTACTACAGCCCGACCCAGTGGCTGTACGGCCAGGGGCGGCGGTTCGAGCTGACAGTGAACCATCGCTTCTAAGCCGCGGAAGCCGCAATGCGTATCGGGACTCGAACGAAAAGGCTGACCTATCTCGTCCACCGCTGGACGGGCGTGGCCGGCTGCGTGCTCATGGCGCTCTGGTTCGTCAGCGGCGTGGTCATGCTCTACGTCGGCTACCCCAAACTTACGCTCTGGGAGCGGCTGGCTCCCCTGCCCGCTTTGCAATCGGCGCAATGCTGCGAGCCGCTCGGCGGTTTCCCGGATGGGGCGCCGCCTTCCGCCGCCGGCCTGGTGCTGACGTCCATAGGCGGCGAGCCTCGCTACGTATTGCACGGCGACCGGCATCGCCCGCGCGTGCTGGATGCCGCTGGCGGTGAACCGCTGGAGCCCGTCACGCCTGAACATGCCCTAGCCGACGCGCGCGTCTTCGCCCCGGCAACGCCGCTGCGCCACGCGGGTGAGATCCATGAGGACAGGTGGACACACTCGCGTGGCCTGGACGCGCACCGGCCCTTGCATCGCATCCAGATCGAAGGGAAAACACCAGGCCTCCTGTACGTCTCTTCCGCGACCGGCCAGGTGGTGATGGATGCCCCGCTGGCCCAGCAGCGCTGGAACTATGTGGGCGCCTGGCTGCACTGGCTGTACATGTTCCGCGACCGGCCGGTCGATCCGGTGTGGTCATGGCTGGTCATCGCCCTGTCGGCCGCGTGCACCATCACCGCCGCCACCGGCGTGGCGGTCGGCCTGTGGCGCTGGCGCTTCCGCGGCCGCTATAAATCCGGGTCGCGAACGCCTTATCAGGAAGCCTGGATGAAGTGGCACCACATCGCGGGCCTCGTTTTCAGCGCTTTCGTTTGCACCTGGATCTTCAGCGGCCTGATGTCCATGAATCCGCTGGACATTTTCTCGCCCGCGCATGGTCGGCCGGATATCGCCGCATACCGGGGCGAACCCGGGCTCCCCGCCGACGCGCTGACCCGGCCGGCCCGCATTGTCCAGGCCCTGAATCAGACCGGCTTCGCCCCCGTGGAATTGCAGTGGCACCGCCTGAACGGCCAGGAGTACGTGCTTGCCTACGATGCGCGCGCCCATACACGCGTGGTCAGGGCCGGCATGGACGGCACATTGAATGTGGCCGTCGCCTGGCAGCCTGACGAGGTCATGCCGGCCGCGCGGCGGCTGTTCGCCCGGCCCGCCACGGTCAGCCGGATTCTGGCCGACTACGACACCTACTATTACCAACGCCACCCCGAGGCCATGAACGGCGCCCGTTCACTGGGCCTGCCGGCGCTGCGCCTGGACTACGAGGACGCGGGTAAAACACGCGTCTACATCGATCTGCGCACCGGCGAAATAGCCATGAGCCTGGATCGGTCCCAGCGGGTCAACCGATGGCTGTTCTACTTCCTGCACAGTTGGGACACCCCGCCCCTGCTGCGCACCGGCCCGGTACGCGACCTGACCATCATCGTGCTGAGCCTGGGCGGTCTGGCAGTGTCAATGACCGGGGTGGTGATAGGCTGGCGGCGCCTGCGCGGCAAAGTGTCGCGGCCCCCGTGGCGCCGGCGGTAACGCAAGCATTCTTGTGTGACAATGCAATGCGGCCCGTCGTGAAGGACATCATCCTGGACCGAGAACCCACTAGGGCCTGTTCACATTAAAAGGCCCTAATGCTTGTCTGAAGCAACTTACCTCTTTGTGCGCATCCTCATGAGCTCTTCTCCCATCCGTCCCCTGTTCGATCCCGCCGATTTCCGTATTCCCGCCAATGTGAGCCATGTCTGTGCCGGTGGCGAAACCCCTTTCCTGCTGCGCCACGATGAAGCCCTGGCGCGCTATGCCCACGATAAAAGCCAGGGCGCCCCTGGCCGCGAAGCACAGGAAGCCGTGCTGGAGCGCGCGCGCGAACAGATGGCCGCTTTGTGGGGCGTGCGGCCCGACGAGATCGGCTGGGTGAGCAATGTGGCAGAGGGAGTGTCCCTGGTGCTGGACAGCCTGCAATTGAAGCAGGGCGACAATGTGTGCGTCATGGCCAGCGAATACCCCTCCGTGGTGGCTCCGCTGCTTGCTCGGCCGCAAGCGGAATATGAAACAAGACGGGTCTCCCGCTGCAGTTCCGAAGGGCTGGCGGCCGCTGTGGACGAGCATACGCGGGCGGTGCTGGTCAGTTATGTTTCCTACCTGAACGGCGAGCGCTTCGACTTGCAGGTTCTGCGACAGGCCGCGGACGCCGTCGGCGCGCTGCTCATCGTCGATTTCACACAGGCATCCGGCTACTTGCCCATCATGGCCTCGATCACCGACTTCGCCTTCAGCGCAAGCTACAAATGGATGCTGGGCATGACCGGCACCGCGACGGCCTACTGGAATCGCCAGCGGGTTCCGGACTGGCGGCCGATATCGGCGGGATGGCATTCACTGGCCAGTGACGCGACGGGGTACGACAACGGCATCAAACTGCGTCCCGATGCCATGCGCTTCACACGCGGGAACCCCTCCCACGCAAGCCTCTACGTACTTTCCAGCGCGCTCGATTATCTGTCCGGTTTCGATCCCGCCCGCATACAGGCGCATGTCCATGGACTGACCACGGACCTGCTCTCCCGTCTGGCGAAACACGGCATCGCAAGCTCGACGCCCGAAGATCCCGCGCATCATGGTGCAAGCGTCTGCCTGTCCAGGCCTGACGCGCATGAGCTGCATACGCGCATGGGCAAGGCGGATGTCCTGACCTGGAACGGGCGCGGCCGCCTGCGCATCAGCTTCCACGGGTACAACTGCGGGGCGGACGTCGATCGCGTCGAATCCGCGTTGCTCGATGCGCTGGCGCCCCGATAGAGACGGGGCGATGACGTAATCCCGCGCGAACGGCCGTCGCCTCCGGGTACGGGTTTTGCTTCGGGCCGGGCGGGCTCCATCGCGGAACCGCACGCGCGCCCCGCCGTCCGCGGTTTCCGTCGAAGAGCCGCCAACGGAGGCCGGTCATGGACGTACAGTGGGATACGCTGTTTCAATTCGGCGTTGCGCCGCTCGAACTCATCATCCGCGGTACCTTGATGTACTGGTTCATTTTCGTCGCGCTGCGCATGGCGGGGCGGCGCGATCTCGGTTCTCTGGGCATTTCCAGCATCCTGCTGCTGGTGCTGATCTCGGAAGCGGCCTCCAACGGCATGTCGGCGAACTATCAATCGGTGGGAGAAGGCATGGTGCTGGTGGGCACCCTGTTCTTCTGGAGCGTATTCGTCGACCGCGTGAATTACTTCTTTCCCGCCATGCGCGGGCTGCTCTCGCCCGAGCGCATCTGCCTGGTGCGCGACGGCGTCATGCAGAAACGCTCGATGCGGCGCGAATACATCACCGAGAGCGAACTCATGGCCGAACTGCGCCTGAAAGGCATCAACGATCTGGCCGAGGTACGGCGCGCCTATATCGAGGAAACCGGCGAAGTCAGCGTCCAGCGCCGTCGGCGGGGGCGGGAAACGGGCGCATAGGTCCATGCCGCTCACACAAACGGCCGACATGAGGGTATGCTGCGCCACATGCCCAGGAATCAGACCCCGTCGGCCAGCAGCGGCCCCCACCCTTCTTCCCGCGAAACTCCTTATGCATGGATGCGCCTGTTCGCGTCGCTGACGCTGATGACCCTGGGCGGCTCGGGGATGTACGCCATCACGGTCATGCTGCCCGCCGTGCAGGCGGATTTCGGCGTCTCGCGCTCCATGGCCTCGCTGCCCTACACGGTGACGATGGTGGGTTTCGGCCTGGGCGGCATCCTCATGGGCCGCCTCTCCGACCGCCACGGCGTGATCACCACCATCGTGACGGGCACACTGGCCCTGGCCATCGGCTACGCCTTCGCAAGCGGCGCATCTGACATCTGGACCTTCACGCTCGCCCACGGGCTGATCGTCGGTATGCTGGGCACCGCGGCCACCTTCGCACCCCTGGTCGCCGACACCGGCCTGTGGTTCGACCGCCGCCGCGGCATCGCGCTGGCGATCTGCATGAGCGGCAATTACCTCGCCGGCGCCCTATGGCCGCCCGTGGTGCAATATTTCATGCAGAGCGAGGGCTGGCGCGCCACCTACATGGGCATGGGTGTGTTCTGCCTGGTCGCCATGCTGCCCCTCGCCCTGTTCTACCGCCGCCGGCCGCTCAACCTCAGTGTATCGGCCACTGTCTCGCATCACGCCGCCGACGCCCGCCATCTGCGCGAGATAGCGGCTTCCAACCCGGAGCGGCCGCTGGGCATGTCGCCGGCCAGCCTGCAATGGCTGCTCAGCATCGCGGGCGTGTCCTGCTGCGTCGCCATGGCCATGCCGCAGGTACACATCGTCGCGCTGTGCGGCGACCTCGGCTACGGCCTGGCGCGCGGCGCCGAAATGCTGTCGCTGATGCTGGGCCTGGGCATAGTGAGCCGCCTGGTGTCGGGCTGGATCTCGGACCACATCGGCGGGCTGCGCACGCTCTGGCTGGGCTCCGTGCTGCAGGGCGTCGCCCTCCTCCTGTTCCTGAACAGTTCGGGCCTGACTTCCCTGTACGTGATATCGGGGCTTTTCGGCCTGTTCCAGGGCGGCATCGTGCCCTCGTACGCTCTCATCGTGCGTGAATACTTCTCGCCCGCCCAGGCCGGCGCGAGGGTCGGGACCGTCCTCATGGCCACCTTGCTGGGCATGGCCCTGGGCGGCTGGGTGGCCGGCGCCCTGTACGACATGACCGGCAGCTATGATGCGGCATTCGTCAACGGCATTGCCTGGAATGCCCTGAATCTGCTGATCGTCACATTGCTGCTGCTGAAGGCCCGTCAGGGCGTGACGGCAGCCGTCAGGCCGGCCTGAGCGGGAACGGGAGCGGCGGTGCCAGCCATCTCCAAGGGTCGGGCCTCCGCCCGCCCAGGAACTTAAATAAAAAATTAAATAACGCCCCTAAACTATTAATTCTTCATGGTTTTCTGCTATCATCGCCAGCATTACCGCTGCCATGCCGCCGCCATGCCATTTCTTCCCGCCCTCCCCTCCCGCCCTGTTTCCCGTTTCCTGCTGGGCCTGGCCTCGGCAAGCGCTCTGCTGGCGGGTGCACCTTCCCATGCGCAATCGGCCTCAAGCTCGCTGGAAGCCGCGCTGCGCTCCGAAGTCGCCCTGGTCTACGACGTCGACGACGGAGCCGTGCTCTACGAAAAGAACAGCCAGGATCTCCGGCCGATCGCTTCGATTTCCAAGTTGATGACCGCCTTGGTGATCGCGGAATCCGGCCTGCCCATGGACGAAGTCCTGACCATCGCCGACGAAGACGTGGACCGCATGCGGTATTCGCGCTCCCGCCTGGCCGTGGGCACACGGCTGACCCGCGGCGAAATGCTGCATCTGGCGCTGATGTCCTCTGAAAATCGGGCAGCCAGCGCGCTGGGGCGCCATTATCCCGGCGGCATGCCCGCTTTCGTGCGGGCCATGAACGACAAGGCCCGCGCTCTGGGCATGCGCCACAGCCGCTTCGTCGAACCCACCGGCCTGTCCAGCGACAACGTGGCCACTTCGCGCGATCTGGTCAAGCTGCTGCGGGCCACCAGCAACCACCCCATGATCCGCCACTACGCCACCGACGATACCGAAGTCTTCGACCTCGGGCGCGGGCGGCGGCTCACGTACAACAACACCAATCAACTGGTGAAGCGTGACGATTGGGACATCCAGGTTTCCAAGACAGGCTTCATCAACGAGGCCGGCAGATGCCTGGTGATGCTCACCCGCATCGACAACCGCGACGTGGCCATCGTGCTGCTGAATGCCAGCCAGGGCCGCATCAGCGATGCCATGCGCATACGCAGGCTGGTGGAAGCCGGCGGCCGCAATCTGGCCATGGCCTCATCCGGCTCCTGAGGCGCGGATGTGCATCGCCTATCTGAGCCTGGGGGCCAACCCGCTGTGGCCCGTATTCATTGCCGCCAACCGCGATGAATTCCATGAGCGGGCGGCGCTGTCCGCACGCCCCTGGCCCGAAGCGCCCCATATGATAGCGGGGCGGGATCTTTCCGCCGGCGGAACCTGGCTCGGGCTCAGCCGCGGGCGGCGCTGGGCCCTGCTGACCAATTTCCGCGATCCGGGCGCCCATCGTGAAGGCCTGGTCAGCCGCGGCCAATTGGTGAGCGATTTCCTGCAAAGCGAAACATCCGCTGAAGAATATACAACGTATATATATTCAAGAGCAGCCGACTATAACGGCTTCAATCTGATCGTCGGCCAGGGGCTGCATGCCTGGTATGTCGGCAACCACGAAGCCTGCACCGGCCCGGTGCCCTTGGGGCCCGGCCGCTATGCCCTTTCGAATCATGCCCTGGATACCCCCTGGCCCAAGGTCGAACGTCTGCGCACACGGCTGGATGCGCTGATTCCGGAAAACGGCGAACTCCTGCTGGAACCGATTTATGAAACGCTGCGCGATGGCGCCCGGCCCGAGGACGGCAAGCTGCCCCGCACGGGCCTGCCGCTGGAAATGGAAAGGTTGCTGAGCAGCATCTTCATCGTCAGCCCCCGCTATGGCACGCGCTGCTCCACCATCATTGCCCTGGATCAGCATGGCAATGGGGTTTTCAGCGAAACCAGCTATGACGCCGAGGGTATCCCGTTCGAACGCCACGATTGGCCCATTGCGCCCCGGATGGAACTCGGCGGCGAGCCGCTTCCAGAGCCGGCCTGAAAAAACGGCCCGGGCGGGCCACTAGGGCCGGCTTCAGTGCAGCGTGGGAGGCTGCGCCGGATCGGCATCGGAATCCGTTTCCGATTGCTGCGAGCGGTCTTCCAGTTCGCCATAGGCGGCCTGCCAGCTGCGCAGCGGTACGCAGGTCTGCAGGCGGACGATGGCCTGTTCAATGAGGGCGGGATGCATTTCATGCCCCACCTGCGAGGCGACGTCGATCGTGGCATCGGCATGGATGGTGCCCAGATGCCCCATCATGGCTTCCATTTCATGCAGCGGCAGCAGGCGGTCGCCGGCCCCGTGAAACAAATGGATCATGGTGGCTTCCGGCAGGGCATCGGGCGCTTCGGCATAGAGGCCGGAAAAAGCCAGCACGCGCCCGGCGAGGCCCGCATGCCTGCGGCTTGCTTCCAGCGCCATGCGGGCGCCTTGTGAAAACCCGGCCAGGGCTGTCTGTTCGCCTGAAAGCTCATAATGCCGCTGCACCTGGCGCACAAAGGCCACCAGCTCATCGAGCCGCTGCTCGTCCGCGGCCGGCGGCAGAATCAGCATGGCATGGGGAAAAGCCTTCTTGAGGGCATCGGCCAGGGGAAACAGCTGTTCCGGCCCGGCTGCCTCGCCGTGCAGCAGCACGAACAACAGGCCGGGTTTCGTTTCTTTGGGTACGAAGGCAAGGGTGGCGGAAAAATCGATGGCTGTCATGACATAACCCGTGGTGAAGAACACCGGCCTATCGGCCGGAGCTTCTCCGCCACAATCCAGGGGTGCCTTCGGCACCGCATTAATTTTGCCTCGCTTGACCTCGCCCTGAAGGACGAGGCTTGCGCTTAGGCCCGTGGTCAATCTTTGATTCTACTGTGAGCCGCCGGGGGTGGTCTTCCCGCCTTGCCGATTTGTCCGGTACCCACCTAATACTGTATATTCATACAGCATAATTGATGAATATCCACCACCCATGGCCGACTCCGCCCGCCTCTCCCGGCATCCCGAACGCATCCACCCCGCCTTGTGGCGGGCCACGCAATTGGCGCGGCCCGCGCGTGCGGCCGTGGCCACCGGTTTCCCGGCGCTCGATCGTGAATTGCCGGGCCAGGGGTGGCCCGTGGGGCGGCTCATCGAATTGATGCCCGAGCGCCCCGGCTGCGGCGAACTGCAGCTGTTCCGCCCCGCCCTCATGCGGCATTTTCCCGAACGCGGCATCGCGTTGGTGCATCCCCCCCACCCCCCCTGCATCCAGGCATGGGCCAATTGGCAGCTGGCGCCCGAGCGCTTGTTGTGGATACAGCCGCCTTCCTGCGCCGATGCCCTGTGGGCAACGGAACAGGTATTGCGGCACAACGTATGCGCCGCGGTCTTTTGCTGGGCCGGCCAGATTCACATGGCCGGCTTGCGCCGCCTGCACCTGCTGGCCCAGCAGAGCGACAGCCTGTGCATCGTACTGCGGCCATCCACCGCCCGTCGGCAGGCCAGCGCCGCCCCCCTCCGGTTGGCGCTGCAGCCCTGCCGGCGCGGCATGCGTCTGCACATCGTCAAGCGCCAGGGCGGCTTCAGCCCGGCTCCCGTCATGCTTCAACTGTACGCCGCCCAGGCGGCGTCCCGCCATCATGAATCTGTGGATATGCCTGAGATGGCCTGAGGGCGACGGCACTGCGGCCGTCTCGCACCGCCTGGCGCTGGCCATGCTGCGGTACAGCCCGCGGGTGGCCTGTTTCCGCCAGGATTCCGTCGTACTCGAAGTGGCGGCCAGCCTGTCGCTATTCGGTGGCCCCCGGCGCTTGTGCGGCCTGATCCGTCAGGTCGCCGGCAGCCAGGCGCCCATGGCCCGGCTGGGGATGGCGCCTTCCGCCACCGGCGCCTGGCTGCTGGCCGGCGCCCCTTCTCGCGCCAGGCGGCGGGTGGTGCGCGTGGGCAGCCTGGCACGATGCCTGGCCGTCCTGCCTTTTCACGCCCTGCCCGAAACCCTGCCGCATCGCCAATGGCTCGAAGATATCGGCTGCCGTCATCTGGGCTGCCTGCGCAAACTGCCGCGCCAGGGCCTGCGGCAGCGCAGCAGCCCCCATCTGCTGCACGCCCTCGACGCCGCCCACGCCCAGGCAAAAGAACCGCTACCCTGGTTCATTCCACCGGGCGAATTCCGGCTGGCGCTCGAACCGGATTTCCATCTGGAACGAACCGAAACCCTGCTGCGGGCCCTTCAGCCCCTGCTGCAGGCGCTCTGCGGCTGGCTGCAGGGCCGGCAGGAAGCGCTGCATGAACTCACGATCGTCCTGCACCACGAAAAAGGCCGCCACGCCTGCCCGCCCACCCGGCTGGCGCTGCGTTTCTCGACCGCCCTCTGGGAAATCGAGGATTTCAATCTCCTCCTGAAAGAACGTCTCCGGCATTGCGTGCTGCAAGGCAGGGTCATCAGGCTGGAAATCATGGCCGATACGCCGCAACCCCGGGAACCCGCCAATGACGCCCTGTTTCCCGACCCCGCGCGGCAGGCTCAGGAAGAACGTCGCCTGCTCGACCTGCTCACCGCCCGTCTGGGGGCGGCCAGCATCCGCCGCCCCCGGCCCAGGGCCCACCATCTGCCGGAACAGGCCAACGCCTGGGCGCAAGCCCTCGACCCACCGGCCGCCCGGACCTTGCCCGCATCGGTTGGCGCAAGGGTCAGGCCCTTTTGGCTGCTGCCACGGCCCCTGCAACTGGATATGCACGGGGAACGGCCCATCCATCAAGGCCGTCCGCTGCGCTTGGTGCAGGGCCCGGAACGCATTGAAACCGGCTGGAACGCCGGCAGCCACCAGCGCCGCGATTACTTCATGGCCGAAGACCCGGAAGGCGCACGCTATTGGATCTATCGCGAACGCGAGACCGGCCACGGCTGGTTCCTGCACGGCCTGTTCGCCTAGGGCCTGTTCACGCTAAGGCGCTTCGCTCCGCCCGATATATTTTTTCTAAGCTGTCATCCGCATCAACAGGTTCTGACCCGGCATGAATCCCGCTTTCGACTTTCCAGGCCGCTATGCGGAACTGGACTGCATATCCAACTTCAGTTTCCTAACCGGCGCTTCGCATCCCGAAGAACTGGTCGAACGCGCCGCCGAACTGGGCTACAACGCCCTGGCGCTGAATGATGAGTGCTCGCTGGCCGGTGTGGTCAGGGCTCACCAGGAAGCCCTGCGGCGCCAGTTGCATCTCATCGTCGGCAGCCGCTTCCGGCTGCGGGAAGGCATGCAGGTCATCGCCCTGGCATGCAATCTGAACGGCTACGGCAATCTGTCGGAAACCATCACACTGGCGCGGCGGCGCAGCCCCAAGGGGGAATATCTCCTGCAGCTGGCCGATCTGGCGGCGCCGCCCGCGCAACTGGCCCATCTGCGCGGCCTGCCCGACTGTCTGCTGATCTTCAAGCCCGACTACGACATGGCGCCCGCCCTGCTGGATGCCCAGCTGGGGCAACTGGCCGCCGTGTTTCCACAGCGGCTCTGGATCGGGGTGAGCCTGCATTATGGGCCGGCCGATGCGCGCCACTTCGCACAGTTGCGGGAGGCCGGCGGCCGGCATGGCATTCCCCTGGTTGCCACGGGCGGCGTGGAAATGCACCGGCGTTCACGCCAGCCCCTGCACGATGTCCTGACGGCCATCCGGCTGGGCCTGCCCGTCGAAGACGCCATCGAGCACCTGCACCCCAATGCCGAACACCATCTGCGCAGCCGCTTTCGGCTCGCCACCCTGTATCCCGCCGCCCTGCTGCGGGAAACCCAGCGCATCCGCGAACGCTGCCAGTTCTCCCTTCGCGAGATCCGTGATCAATACCAGTATCCCAGGGAAATCGTTCCATCCGGCCTGACACCCACCCAATACCTGCGCCAGGAAACCCTGGCGGGCGCGCGGCGCCGCTATCCCCGGGGCATTCCCCCGACGGTCACGGCCCAGCTGGAAAAAGAACTGGCCATCATCGCCGAACTCGCCTATGAACCCTATTTCCTCACCGTCTACGACATCGTGAGTTTCGCGCGCAGGGAAGGCATTCTCTGCCAGGGCCGGGGCTCCGCCGCCAACTCCGCCGTCTGCTATTGTCTGGGCATCACCGAAGTCGATCCCAAAGACGGCAACAACCTCTTCGCCCGCTTCATCAGTCGCGAACGCAACGAACCGCCCGACATCGACGTCGATTTCGAACACCAGCGCCGCGAGGAGGTCATCCAGTACCTCTACCGGCGCTATGGGCGCGAGCGCGCCGCGCTGGCCGCCGTGGCCATCACCTACCGCCACCGCAGCGCAATGCGCGACACCGGCAAGGCGCTGGGGGTGGAATCCGAATATGTGGAACGGGTTGCCAAGTCCTTCCACTACTGGAACGGCAAGAAGGATCTGCTGGAAAAAATCCATGATCAGGGGCTGCCCGCCGGCAGCCGGCAGGCGCGCCTGTGGGCCATGCTGGCCCAGACGCTGAAGGGCTTTCCACGGCATCTGTCTCAGCATCCCGGCGGTTTCGTGATATCCGAAGGCAAGCTGTCCCGGCTGGTTCCCATCGAGAACGCCGCCATGCCCGACCGCAGCGTGGTGCAGTGGGACAAGGACGACCTCGATGCCATGGGTCTGCTCAAGGTCGACGTGCTGGCGCTGGGCATGCTGAGCGCCCTGCAGCGCGGCCTGCGGATGGTGAGCCGCCTGCGCGGCCGCCCCTTCGGCCTGGAAGACATTCCTTCGCACGACGAAGCCACCTTCGACATGATCTGCCGGGCGGACACCATCGGCGTCTTCCAGATCGAATCACGGGCCCAGATGAGCATGCTGCCGCGTCTGAAGCCCCGGAAATTCTACGATCTGGTGATCCAGGTGGCCATCGTGCGGCCCGGTCCCATCCAGGGCGGCATGGTCCATCCCTATCTGCGCCGCCGCCGGGGTCATGAAGAAGCGAAGAGCCCTTCTCCGGAGCTCGAACCCGTGCTCGAACGAACCCTGGGCATCCCTATCTTCCAGGAACAGGCCATGCAGATCGCCATGGTGGCCGCCGGCTTCACCGCCGACGAAGCCGATGAACTGCGCCGCGCCATGGCCGCCTGGCGCCGCCATGGCAGCGTGGAGCGCTTCCGCCAGCGCCTGCTGAAAGGCATGAAGGACAGGGACTACGAAGACGGTTTTGCTGAACAGATCTTCAAGCAGCTGGAAGGCTTCGGCGAATACGGTTTCCCGGAAAGCCATTCCGCCAGCTTCGCCAAGCTGGCCTGGTGCAGTGCCTGGCTCAAATGCCGCGAACCGGCCGCCTTTCTGGCGGCGTTGCTCAATTCCCAGCCCATGGGATTCTACGCCCCCAGTCAATTGGTGCAGGATGCGCGGCGCCATGGTGTGGAAGTACGCCCGGTCGACATTATGGCAAGCCATTGGGAATCCACGGTGCATGAGACCGGACATGGAACAGTGCCTGCGCACTGTTCCGTGCCTGACGAATCCGAGACGCATGCAGGCGCCGAGGTGGATGAGACTGGACATGGAACAGTGCCTGCGCACTGTTCCATGCCTGACGAATCCGAGGCGCATGCAGGCGCCGAGGTGGACCAGGCTCGTCCCGTCGTGCGCCTGGGGCTGGGGCTGGTCGCGGGCCTGTCCGAACAGGCCGGCCGGCGCATCGAAGAAGCCCGTCGCCAGGCACCATTCACATCGGTTCAAGACCTCGCCGTGCGCGCCGGGCTGGACCGGCGCGAGATGAACGCCCTGGCCGCGGCCAATGCTCTCGAACCGCTCAGCGGGGAGCGCCGCCGGGCGCAATGGCAGTCCGCCCTGCAGACGCCGGCGGGTCTGCTGCGCGAAGCGCGCATCGAGGAAAGCCGCCATCCGTCCCTGCCCGCCATGTCGGAAGGTGAACACATCGTCAGCGACTATCGTTCGCTGGGCCTCACTCTCGGGCGCCACCCCTTGGCCCTGCTGCGCGCCCGCCTGGATGGCCACCGCTTCATCCCGGCGGGCCGCCTGCAGGCGGATTGGCCGGACCGGCGGCTGGCCCGCGCCTGCGGCCTGGTCACGACCCGGCAACGGCCCGGGACGGCCAAGGGCACGGTATTCGTGACCCTGGAAGACGAAAGCGGCTGCGTGAATGTAATCGTGCGGCCCGAGCTGGCCGATAAACAGCACGCCGAACTCACCGGTGCGAACCTGCTGGGCGTATACGGCGTCTGGCAGCGCCATGAAGCGGTCTGTCATCTGGTCGCCCGCCGGCTGGTCGATTTCAGCCATCTGCTGGGCGAGCTTCGCACGCACAGCCGGGACTTCCACTAAAATTCCTCATTTGGATAGACAGGGAAACGATCATGAGCAGCTCGCTCAAAACACGGCTCTCCGACGCGGTCAAGAACGCCATGCGCGCCCGCGAAACGGCACGTCTCGGCACTCTGCGCCTGCTTCAGGCGGCCATCAAACAGAAGGAAGTCGACGAACGCAAGGATCTCACCGACGCCGACATCACCGCCATCATCGAAAAGCAGGTCAAGCAGCGCCGCGAATCCATTCTTGCGTATGAACAGGCCGGCCGCACAGAAACAGCGGAACAGGAAAAGGCTGAAATCACCGTATTGCAGGAATTCCTTCCCAAAGCCGCGGAGCCCGCCGAAATCGACGCCGCCATCACGGCGGCACTGGAAGAAGTCCAGGCCCAGGGTGCAAGCGGCCCCGCCGCCATGGGCAAGGTCATGGCCCTGCTCAAGGCCCGCCTGGCCGGCCGCGCCGACATGGCTGCCGTGTCGGCCCAGGTCAAGGCCCGGCTGATGTAGGCCGCGTTTCTACTCTTGCGGAAACAGGCCCTGTCTCAGGAGCAGGCGTCGTTCAGGGCCGGCATGTCGTTGCAGGCGCAGCAGGAATAATCCACATAGCCGGCCGGGCCGTCTCCGTAAAAAGTGGATGCCTCCCACTCATGCAAGGGGGCTCCGGCCTTCAGGCGCTGCACCAGATCGGGATTCGAAATGAAAGGCCGGCCGAATGCCACGGCATCGGCCCGCTTGTCGTTCAGAGCGACTTCGGCCCGCTCGCGCGTATATTCCTGATTCACGATCAGGCCACCATCGAACAGCCGGCGCAAATGGGCCGTCAACTGTTCGAGCCCCGGCGCTTCGCGCACAAACAGAAAACCGACGCCGCGCGCGCCCAGTTCGCGCGCCACATGGCCGAACAGCGCTTCGGGGTCGGAATCATGGATGTCGTGCGCCGCACCGCAAGGCGACAGATGCACACCGATGCGGCCGCCCCCCCACACGCCTGCGCAGGCGTCGACGATCTCCATGAGAAAACGCGCCCGGTTCTCGATGCTGCCGCCATAGCTGTCCTGCCGCTTGTTCGTCCCATCCTGCAGGAACTGATCGATGAGGTAGCCATTGGCCGCATGGATCTCGATGCCGTCGAAGCCGGCATCGCGCGCATGGCCGGCGGCATCGGCGAAGTCCTGCACAACATGGGGGATCTCTTCAGTATGCAGGGCGCGCGGAACCACATAATCGCGCGGTGGCTGCAATACGCTTACCTGGCCGGCGCAGGCGATGGCACTCGGCGCAACGGGAATTTCGCCATTCAGGTGTTCGGGATCGGACACCCGGCCGACATGCCACAGCTGCACGAATATCTTGCCGCCCTTGTCATGCACGGCGGAAGTGACCTTGCGCCAGCCGTCGACCTGGGCGGAAGACCAGATGCCCGGCGTATTCGGATAACCCACCCCTTGAGGCGAAATCGACGTCGCTTCGGTCAGGATCAACCCGGCGCTCGCCCGCTGGCTGTAATATATGCGCATCAGGTCATTGGGGATTCGTCCGTCGCTAGCGCGCGTACGCGTCATCGGCGCCATTACGACACGGTTGCGCAAGGCAACCGTCCCCAACTGAATGGGGTCAAACAAACTTACCATATCAAGACCGACGTTTGAAAATTCATATAGGGGTTTTTACCAGAATTTGGACTACACTGCATCCCGGTCTTACGGGTTGTTTCGGTAGATACGCAAGGAATCGAAGGCACAATGGCACAATTTGCCGTCATCGGGCTGGGGCGGTTCGGCGCCGCCGCTTCGCTGGAACTCATGAAAATGGGCCACTCCGTCCTGGGGGTCGACACTGATCCCAAGCTCGTCGACAAATACGCAGACCGCCTCACCCGCGCCGTGATCGCCGACGCCTCGGATGGCGCGGCCGTCGAAGAACTGGGCCTGGAAAACTATGACGTCGTGCTGGTGGCCATCGGCGAAGCCGTTCAGGCCAGCCTGCTGTGCGTGGTCCATCTCAAATCGCTGGGCATACAGACTGTCTGGGTGAAGGCCTCCTCCCATGCCCAGCACCTCATCCTCAACAAGCTGGGGGTCGCCCGGATCGTCCACCCCGAGGAAGAAATGGGCGTGCGCATCGCCCAGGCGCTGAGCTATCCGATGGTGAACGACTACATACCCCTGGGAAATGGCGAGTTCGTCGTGGAAATCCGGGTGAGCGAACGGCTCGACGGCCAGCCCCTGTCGAAAATCCTGCAGCAGGGCCCCGGCACCCCCCAGGTCCTGCTCATCAAGCACCGCAGCGAAGCTGCCGTGCATCCGCCCAGCGACCACATCGTATATACAAAAGATATTCTCGTCGTATACGGCACACTGGATTCCCTGCGCGCCATGGCGCCACGGCTGGCCTGACCGACCATGCATGCCCTGGACCCCAGGCGCAGCCTGGACATGTATCGGCGCATGCGGCGCGGCGGCAGCTTTGGCGTGAGCCCGCCGGCGCTGCTGGCCATGGGTTTCCTGGGCCTCATCATCGTGGGCACCCTGCTCCTGGCCCTGCCCTTCGCCGGCAAGGTCCAGAGCTTGTCGCTGTTCGAAGCGCTGTTCACAGCCACCGCCGCCGTGACAGTCACCGGCCTGGCCATCATCGAACCGCAGCAGCTCAGCCTTTTCGGCCAGTGGGTAACCATCATCCTGGTACAGATCGGCGGGCTCGGCTTCGTCACCTTTGCCGTGGTTTCGGCCATCACCCTGGGCCACCGCATGAGCCTGCGCCAGCAATCGCTGGCCCAGGAAGCCTTCAACCAGACCAGCACGGCGCGCCTGCGCAATACGGCCGTATCCGTGCTGCGCATCACGGTCGTCATCGAATTCTCGGCCATGCTGCTGCTCTTCCTGTGGTGGTGGGGCAGCGGCCGCCTGAACGCGCCCTCGGCCCTCTACCATGCCTTCTTCCATGCTGTGGCGGCATTCAACAATTCAGGCTATGCCCTCTTCGACGGCGGCCTGGCGTCTTTCGTGGGCGATGGCATCACCATCGCCATTCTGTCCATCGTAGTGATACTGGGCGGCATCGGCTTCCCGGTCATCGTCGAAGTCATGCGCAAGAAGCGCTGGCGCACGCTGCCGCCCTATGTCCGTCTCATGATCCTCAGCGCCCTGCTGCTGAATCTGATCGGCTTCGCCGGCATATGGCTGCTGGAAGCGCGGAACCCCGGCACCCTGGGCGCGCTGGAATGGGCCGACCAGGCGCGCGCCGCCTGGATGCAAAGCGTGTCCCTGCGCACCGCGGGCTTCGCCACCTTCAGCATGGAAGCCATGGACGACAGCACCGCCCTGCTCGCCGTCGTGCTGATGTTCATCGGCGGCGGCTCCATGAGCACGGCCGGCGGCATCAAACTGGGCACCTTCGTGGTGATCATGGCCGCCGTATTCGCCTACGTGGCGCAGCGCAAGGAAGTGGTCATCATGAAACGCACCCTGTCGCCGGACACCGTGCAGAAAGCCCTCGCCGTCGTCGTGGTGACGACCCTCACCGCCGTCCTGGCCCTGCTGCTGCTCACTATTTTCGAGGACATCCCCTTTGCCGCCCTGATGGTCGAAGTGATCGCCGCCCTCAGCACCACCGGTGTCACACAGGGCGTCACCGCCCAGCTCACCACGCCCAGCCAATGCGTCATCCTCGCGCTGATGTTCATGGGCCGCGTCGGGCCCCTCACCCTGGTATACAGCCTTGCAACACGCGCCCGCAGCCGCATCCGCTACCCCGAAATGGACTTCCAGGTTGGATGAGTCGGGACGTAGAACAGTGCCTGCGCACTGTTCTACGCCAGAATCATCCGAGCAGCTTGCAAGCTGCGAGGTGGGGAGACATTGGACACACGAGAGTGCCTGCGGACTCTCGTGCGCCTAATTTATCTGAGCGGCATGCAGGCCGCGAAGTGGGTATCTGAGGCGCATGCAGGCACCGAAGTGGACATCCGAGCAGCTTGCAAGCTGCGAGGTGGGTATCCAAGATGCATGCGGTCCGAGTCCGTAGACATGCCAACAAAAATTATGCTATATTTCTGTTCTTCGTTGCTTACGCAGCTTTCCAATAAAGAAAAGAACGCGGGGCAATACGAAACGTCGGGGCGTAGCGCAGCCTGGTAGCGCACTTGCATGGGGTGCAAGGGGTCGAGTGTTCGAATCACTCCGTCCCGACCAAGAATACCTCAAGAATCCAAGGGCTTACAGATAATCGTCTGTAAGCCCTTGTTCTTTGGTGGGTCCATCAGGCAGACATCCGCACTCAGCCAAGCACCCAGTAAAGCCGGTAGATCCACACCGACTTGTACACAAGCAGCCCAACGACGAAAGCCCCCTGGTAGACCTTGCTTCGCACGAATATCGCAATCGCCGCCAGCAGGACGAGGCTGGCCTGCTGTATCTGGTACTCGATCCCGAGAGCCTGGACGTGTTCGAACCCTTTGAGCGCCGTGTCGATGAAATCGACGGCCGCCAATACGGCGATCATTGAATAGAACGTCTTGCGCCGGGACTGAAAATAATCTTCGTGGTTCTCATACTCGGCCATGTTCGACGGAAACAACAGCGACGCCACGAACACAAACAGGCAGGAATAACAGATAAGGAACAGATAGACGCCGAAGGACCAGACCCGGATCTTCGACAGCCCGAACTCGTACCACCAGAAATGGATGATCATCAGGAAAAGGTAAAGCGCCCAGCACATGTGTATCCAATAGATCTTCTTGCGATCAGGGTGCTGCAGGAACTCCGACAGGCCCATGACAAGACGCACGACACTGATGCCCAGCACCATCCCGATGATGATGCGCACATGGGCGAAATGTTCGTAATTGGCGACGGCTGACTCCATTCTTTTCCTTTTATGCGGACACCACGCAGCCGGCTGATGCGGGCGGGTACTCCGTTCTATCGTGGCCGATCCAGTCGGCGGCGGAGGGAAAACAAACGCGGGTCCGATTGTACGTCCTCGATGTTTCCTTTTCCGCTTCCGAAGACAACACATTGCCAGCCAGGGCCCGGCTGATTGCCCCAGCCGCCTGGCACAGATGCCGGCCTTGCACCGGCCGTGCTGGAAAAGCAGTCGGCCCCTCCCGCCCGGCGGCGCGGCGGATTCAATATGCACCTACAATCCAGTGCTTGCGAACTTCAGCCTTCAAGCGCGCCCGTGCACACTGCGGCGCTTGGACAATACAAATGAAGAACTCCGTCGATGCGCGTGGCCTGGCGTCAGATAAACGTTCCATGATGATCGGCATCCTCTGGATGACCGGCTGCGTGGCGTCTTTCATTGCGATGGCGCTGTCCTCGCGCGAATTGGCCGACACCATGTCCATTCTGCAGATCCTGCTGCTGCGATCAGCGGTCGGGCTGCCGGTCATGCTGATTCTCGCCCGCCACCTGTTGCCGGAGCTGATGCAATGGCGGGACTTGCGGCTGCATGTCATCCGCAACGCTGTCCATTTCAGCGCGCAATACTGCTGGACGGTCGGCATCGTGCTGCTGCCGCTGGCCTATGTCTTCGCGCTCGAATTCACCATGCCGATCTGGGTCGCGATCTTCGCCTGGGCCGCTCTGGGCGAACGCATCACGCGTGTGCGCATGGTGGCAATGGGGGTCAGCTTCATCGGTGTGCTTATCGTGCTGCGGCCCGATGCCGGCCTTGATCCCGCGGCGCTCATCGTCCTTGCCGCCGCCGCCGGCTACGGCGCCTCCGCCGTATTCGTCAAACGCTTGATCGCCCACTCGTCGCCGGCCGTCATCGTGACGTGGATGGTCATCATGCAATTGCCAATGGCCTTGCTGCTGCTGCTGATCACGGGCGGCTGGGTGATGCCTGCCTGGGGCGATATGCCGTGGATCCTGATCCTGGGTCTGACGACGCTCAGCGCCCACTATACGATGGCGCGGGCGCTCAGGGTCATGGATGCCTCGCTCGCCATCCCGATCGACTTTCTCCGCGTCCCGCTCATCGCAATCATTGGGTGGCTGTTCTATGGCGAAGCGGTCGGCGCCACCATTTTCGTGGGCACCGCCCTTATCGCCGGCGCGAATTTCGTGGCGGTGCGGGCGGAGACGAAGGCCGCGCGCAAGCGCGGGGCCCGGCAATGACGCTGCCCGGCGGCTGACCACGCGCCCAAGCACAAGCCTCGTCGTTTACGGCGAGGTCAAGCGAGGCAATATCAATGCGGTGCCGAAGGCACCCCTGCATTGTGGCGAAGAAGCTCCGACCAATAGATCGGAGCTTCTTCAATGAAACAGCGGGACTGCGCTCGTTTGCCCCGTCCTGATCCGTGCGATCCGGACCGGCGCAGAAGACGGATTCGAGCGTAGCCGATTTTTATGCGGGTTCAGGCCGACAAACGCGCCGCCAGGCTCGGAGGCAGATTCGCCCTTACCAGGCGGCCGGCGATGGATTCGACCATAGGGATGTCGGGCAGGCTGTCGCCGGGGCCTAACCAGCGGGCATCGGCAATCTCATCTTCCTGGACGCGAAGCTCGCCGCCGGCGTACTCGGCGGTGTAGGCGATCATGAGCGAATGCGGGAAGGGCCAGGACTGGCTGCCGAAGTAGCGCAGGTCCTTGACGTGCAGGCCCACTTCTTCGAGCACTTCGCGATGGATGGCCTCTTCGATGTTTTCCCCCGCTTCCACGAAGCCCGCCAGCGCGGTGTAGCGCGCGGTCGCATATGTGGCATGACGCGCCAGCAGTATTTCTTCCCCCCGCTTGATGAGCACCATCATCGCGGGCGAAACGCGCGGATAGGCGGAAAAGCCGCAAGCGGGGCAATGGAAGCAAAGCTCTTTTTCCGACTTGCGCATGGGCGTGGCGCAAACACCGCAATAGCGATGGGTGCGCACCCATTCCGATACCTGGAAGGCACGGCTGGCCAGTGCCCCGTGCTCGCCCAGGTCCGCCAGAACGGCGCGCAGCTTGTGGAACACGAAACCGGCGGGCGCTTCGGCATCGGGCGCCACGTGGGTACAGTGGTCTGCACAGCCGGGAGTCAGCCAGACCGGCGCAAGCGCATCGGCAGCCAGACCCATGAACGCACAATCATCGGCATCGGGAAAACCTATGCCCTCTTCCCGCAACAGGAGCTCATTGCCCCGGAATATGAAGTTCACCTTGCCTCCCAGATTTTGTCTTGCCGTGCATCATACATCGTCAGCCCAGCCAATCCGGACGTGAAGAGGCTCCGGCCTGAGAACCGGAGCCTCTTGGCCCCATGCAGGGGCTGGTGTTCAGGCAAGGTCGGGGACCTCAATCCGCCAGCAAGGTCGCGTCCATCGTGATTTCCGCGTTCAACACCTTGGATACCGGGCAGCCCGCCTTGGCCAGGTGGGCCACTTCGCTGAACTTGTCCTCGCTGATGCCGGATATGCGGGCATGTACGGAGAGATGGCTCGATGTGATGGCGAAGCCGTCTCCCACCTTTTCCAGCTTTACCGCGGCCGTAGTTTCGATGCTTGCCGGCTCGAAGCCCGCCTCGCCCAGCATGAGGGAAAAGGCCATGGAAAAGCAGGCGGCGTGCGCCGCCGCGATGAGCTCTTCCGGATTGCTGCCGGGAGCCTCTTCGAAGCGGGCGGAAACGCCATAGGGCGCCTTTTTCAGGGCGCCCGATTCAGTGGATATGGTGCCCCCGCCTTCCCGGAAACTGCCTTCCCAGACTGCCGAACCTTTTTTCGTCATGATCGCTCCTTGAGTGAGGCGTGGCCGGGAGGATCGGCCCGGTGCCCGCTTAGGCTCCCGGGTAGGGATGCCCGAGCGGACGGCCGCTCAGAGCATGCCGAGCTGCAGGCGGGCCGATTCGCTCATCATATCCCGGCTCCAGGGCGGATCCCAGACCAGATCCACCACGACTTCTTCCACGCCGTGAATGTTCAAAAGCTTGTCGCGGGCTTCATCTGCAATCATCGTGCCCATGCCGCAGCCCGGCGCGGTCAGGGTCATGCGCACTTCGATCCGGAACCGTTCATCGCCCAGCGGAATGATGTCGCAGCCGTAGATCAGGCCCAGGTTCACGATATCGACGGGAATCTCGGGATCGAAGCAACTCGACATCTCCTGCCAGGCCATTTCCTTGATGTATTCCTCGGTGACGGGACCTTCCGGGATGTGGCGCTCGACCACTTCCACTTCCAGGCCGAAGGCGTCCACATCCTGCCCTTCCACCCGGTACAGATTGCCCTGCACCATGACGGTGATGCTGCTGCCCAGGCGCTGGGTGATCACCGCCATGCAGCCTTTTTCGATGGTGACGGGAGACCCGTAGGGTATCGTCACCGCCGGGCAGTCCCGCAGAACCTCGATTTCTTCGCTTTTCAAATGCATCATGACGCTACTCGGTCTTGGCGGTTTCCCTGGCCTGGGTGATGGCGTTGTGCAAGGTGTGCCAGGCCAGTGTGGCGCACTTCACGCGTGCGGGAAATTCCCTTACGCCGGACAGTACTTCGAGCTTGCCGAGATCGCGGTCGGGATGCGATTCGGTCAGCATCGCGTGCATGTCGCGGAACAGGCTCTCGACCTCATTCACCGGCATGCCCTTGACGGCTTCGGTCATCAGCGAGGCCGAGGCCGTTGAAATCGCACAGCCGTGGCCGAGGAAGCTGACTTCGTCCACCACGTCATCGGTGACGCGCGCGTAGACGGTGAGCTGATCGCCGCAGAGCGGATTGTGGCCGTCGGCGCGGTGCGTGGCTTCTTCCATCGCATGGAAGTTGCGCGGCCGGCGGTTGTGGTCGAAGATCACTTCCTGGTAGAGCTCCCGCAAGTCGCCCAATTGCCCCATCATGCGCTTTGCTCCATTCCGAACAGCCGCCGCGCCTTGTGCAGGCCGGCCACCAGGGTATCGATGTCTTCGAAGGTGTTGTAGAGCGCGAACGAGGCCCGGGCCGTGCCCGGCAGGCCGAAGCGGGTCATCAGCGGCATTGCGCAATGATGGCCGGCCCGGATGGCCACGCCTTCCATGTCGAGGATGGTGCCGAGATCGTGCGGGTGGATGCCGTCCACCACGAAAGAAGCGATGGCCGCGCGCTCGCGCGCCTGGCCGATGAAGCGCAGGCCGGGGATCCCGGCCAGGGCCGCGCCGGCATATTGCAGCAGCGCGTCTTCGTGGGCGGCGATGTGTTCCAGCCCGACTTCCTGCACATAGGCGATGGCGGCGTCCAGCGCGATTGCGCCGGCAATGTTGGGCGTGCCCGCTTCGAATTTCTGAGGGGTTTCCGCGTAGGTTGAGCGTTCGAAGCTGACCGTGTGGATCATGTCGCCCCCGCCCTGCCAGGGCGGCATGGCGTCCAGCAGCGCCTTGCGCCCGTACAGCGCGCCGGTGCCGGTGGGGCCGTACAGCTTGTGGCCCGAGAATGCATAGAAGTCGCAGCCCAGCGCCTGGACATCGACCGTCTGGTGGGCCACGGCCTGCGCGCCGTCGATCAGCACCACGGCGCCGGCCTCGTGCGCCAGGCGCACGATATCGGCCACCGGGTTGATGGTCCCCAGCGCATTGGACACATGGCATGCGCCGACGAACCGCGTGCGCTCGTTCAGCAGGCCGGCATAGGCCCGCATGTCCAGCTCGCCGTCGTCGGTCACCGGAATCACCCGTATCACGGCGCCGGTCTGCCCTGCCACCATCTGCCAGGGCACGATGTTGGAATGATGCTCCAGGCCGCTGAGCAGGATCTCGTCGCCCGCCTTGAGATTGTTCCTGCCCCAGCTGGCCGCCACCAGGTTGATGGCCTCGGTGGTGCCGCGCGTGAAGACGATTTCCTCGGCGTGCCGGGCATTCAGGAAGCCGCGCACCCTCTCGCGGCTGCGGTCGTAGAGATCGGTGCTGTGCTGCGAGAGCCAGTGCACGCCGCGATGGATGTTGGCGTTGGATTCCCGGTAATAGCGCGCCTCGGCGTCGATGACCGCCTGCGGCTTCTGCGTGGTGGCGCCATTGTCCAGATAGACCAGGCGGCGGCCATGCACCTGCCGGCCCAGAATCGGAAAGTCGGCCTGCCTGTTCATGCAAGTTCCTCCAGCATGCTTCCACCCGGCATCAGCGCCCGCACGGCGCGGCTTGCCCGGCGGCGGACCGATTCCGGTTCGATGCGGGCCAGCCCTTCCAGCACGAAAGCATAGATCAGCACGTTGCGGGCATGGGTTTCGTCCAGGCCGCGCGCCATCAGATAGAACAGGCTGTCTTCGCTGAGCTGGCCGACCGTCGCCCCGTGCGTGCAGCGCACGTCTTCGGCGTAGATCTCGAGTTCGGGACGGGAATCCGAACGGGCCAGCTTGGACAGCAGCAGGCTGTCGTTGCGCTGGATGGCGTCGGTGCCGTCGGCGCCCGGAGCCACCAGGATGCGCCCGCGGAACACGCCGCGGCCCCGGTCGGCCAGGATGCCGCGATAATGCTCGTGACTCACGCAGTTGGGCTGGTCATGGCCGATCAGCGTGTGATGGTCGACGTGGCGCTGGCCGTCGGCGACATAGACGCCATTCAGCAGGGATTCGGCGCGCTGCCCCTGGAAACGGGTAGCGATGTCGTGGCGCGCGATCCGTGCGCCCAGCGAGATGGAATGCGAGGCGAAATACGATTTCTCGTCCTGTTCGGCATCGACGCCGGCCAGATGGAATGCCTGCGGAGCTTCCTGCTGCAGCCGGGTGTGGGTCAGCCTGGCGTCGGCCGCCACCTGCAGGCGCGTAATGGTATTGGTGAAGGTGACGTTGCCTTCCCGGCCGATGTAGTGCTCGACGATGTTGCCGTGGGCGCCGGCCTCGGCCACATAAAGGTTGCGGGGAAAGGCGGCGGCGCGGTCACCGCTGGCCACGAACACGACATGGACGGGTTCATCGAGCACGGCGCCGCGCGCCAGATGCACGAATGCGCCGTCGCCTGCCAGGGCGAGGTTCAGCGCGGCCGCGCTGCTGCCGTCGGTTTCGCTGCCGAAAGCCTGCTGCGCCAGGTCGGCCTCGTGCGCCAGCGCATCGGCCAGCGTACCCAGGCGCACGCCCGCCGGCAGCGCGCCCAGCTGCCCCAGCGAAGGCATGTGCCGGCCGTCGACGAACACCAGCCAGTGGCCGTTTTCGTCCGCGCGCAAGGCGCGCACCATGCCGGCGACGTCATGCGACGCCGCCTGTGTATCGAAACTGGCCTGTTCCAGCAGTGCGAGCGAAGTATGGCGCCAGTCCTCTTTCTTGGGAGAGGGCCAGCCTTCGGCGGCATAGCGGTCGATGGCGCGCTTGCGCATGGCGGTCAGCCAAGGCAGCGTCGCGCCCGGAAGCTGTTGATGACGGGCCGAGAAATCGGCCACCCAGGACTGCACCGAACTCATGCCCGCGCCCCTTGCTGTTCGGCTTCGAGTTCCTTGACCCAGCCGTAGCCGCGCTTTTCGAGCTCGTGCGCCAGATCGCTGCCGCCGGAACGCACGATCCGGCCGCCCGCGAGCACATGCACGAAATCCGGCACGATATGGTCGAGCAGGCGTTGATAGTGGGTGATGACGATGAGCGCGCGATCGGGCGAACGCATGCGGTTCACGCCGTCGGCCACCACGCGCAGCGCGTCGATGTCCAGGCCGGAATCGGTCTCGTCGAGGATGGCCAGCTTGGGTTCGAGCAGCGCCATCTGCAGGATCTCGTTGCGTTTCTTTTCGCCACCCGAGAAACCTTCATTCACCGAGCGGTACAGGAACTCTTCCTTCATGCCCACCGTCTTCATTTCCTCTTTCACGCGCTTGAGGAAATCCATGGCGTCGAACTCGGGCAGATTCTGATGGCGCCGCACGGCATTGACAGCGGCCTTCAGGAAATAGGCGTTGGAAACCCCGGGGATCTCGATCGGATATTGAAAGGCCAGGAAGACGCCGGCGCGGGCGCGTTCCTCGATGGGCATTTCAAGGAGATTCTGCCCCAGATATTCGACTTCGCCGCTTTCCACCTGGTAATCTTCGCGCCCGGCCAGCACCTGCGACAGCGTGCTCTTGCCCGACCCGTTCGGGCCCATGATGGCATGGACCTCGCCGGCATTCACCTGCAGCGACAGGCCGTTCAATATGCGCTTGCCTTCGACGGAAGCGTGTAAATCCTTGATGTTCAGCATGATGATGTTTCCTTGTTAACCTACGCTGCCTTCAAGGCTCACGCCAAGCAGGTTCTGCGCTTCGACCGCGAACTCCATGGGCAATTCCTTGAAAACTTCCTTGCAGAAGCCGTTGACGATCATCGACACGGCATCTTCGGCCGTGAGGCCGCGCTGCATGGCATAAAACAATTGATCTTCGGCGATGCGCGAAGCCGTGGCTTCGTGCTCGACCTTGGCGGTGGGGTTCTGCACTTCCATCACCGGGAAGGTATGCGCCGCGCACTTCTTGCCGATGAGCAGGGAATCGCACTGCGTGAAGTTGCGCGCGTTTTCCGCCTTGGGCGTCATGCGCACCAGGCCCCGGTAGGCATTGCTGCCATGGCCGGCGGAAATGCCCTTGGAAATGATGGTGCTGCGCGTATTGCGGCCGATGTGGATCATCTTGGTGCCGGTGTCGGCCTGCTGGCGATGGTTGCTGAGCGCGACCGAATAGAATTCGCCGGTGGAATCGTCGCCGCGCAGCACCACGCTGGGGTACTTCCAGGTGATGGCGGAACCGGTTTCGACCTGGGTCCAGGAAATGTGCGAGCGGTCGCCCCGGCATTCGCCGCGCTTGGTCACGAAGTTGTAGATGCCGCCCACGCCGTCCTTGTCGCCGGGATACCAGTTCTGGACAGTGGAATACTTCACCTTGGCGTCTTCGAGCGCCACGATTTCCACCACTGCCGCGTGAAGCTGGTTTTCGTCGCGCATGGGCGCCGTACAGCCTTCCAGATAGCTGACGTACGAACCTTCGGCCGCTACGATGAGCGTGCGCTCGAACTGCCCCGTTTCCGATGCATTGATGCGGAAATACGTGGACAGTTCCATGGGACATCGCACCCCTTTGGGTATGTACACGAAGGAACCGTCGGAAAACACGGCGGAATTCAGCGCGGCATAGAAGTTGTCGCCCGGCGGCACCACCGTGCCCAGGTATTCGCGCACCAGTTCAGGGTATTTCTGCACGGCTTCCGAGAACGAACAGAAAATCACGCCGACATCTTCGAGCTGCTTGCGGAAAGTGGTCGCCACGGACACCGAATCGAACACGGCGTCGACCGCCACACCGGCCAGCCGGGCGCGTTCGTGCAGCGGAACACCGAGCTTTTCGTAGGTGCGCAGGAGTTCGGGATCGACCTCGTCCAGGCTCTTGGGGCCGTCGGCCTTGCTCTTGGGCGCGGAATAATAGCGGATGTCCTGGAAGTCGATGGGCGGGAACTGCACATGCGCCCATTCGGGCGGCGTCATTTCCAGCCATTTCCGGTACGCGGCCAGCCGCCATTCCAGCAGGAATTCGGGCTCTTTCTTGATGGCCGACAATTGGCGGATCGTGTCTTCGGAAAGCCCCTTCGGAAAGGTGACGGACTCGATCTCGGTCACAAAACCGGCCGAGTATTCTCGATCCAGGAAGGAATCGATGCTGTCGGTTACGCTACTGCTCATTCAGAGAAACTCCATGTCGAGGGGCATGCCGCCGTGACGTTGGCCGGCACCCGCTGTACGGAAGGACGGCCGGATTTGAATTCGATGGGCACCAGAGGATTCACCATGTCGGCGATGGAAACCTGCTCCAGTGTCCTGCGCACGATGGCGTTGATGTGCTGCCAGTTGCTGCGGATGTTGCAGGCGGCTTCGACACTACAGGCCCCTGGCGTCGCAGTGCATTCGGTCAGGCCGAAAGGCTGATCGTCCAGAGCGTCTATAATGTCGGCGATGCTGATTTCTTCGGCGGCCCTGCCCAGCATGTAGCCGCCCCGCGCGCCGCGGGTGCTCTTCACTATTTCGCGCTGGGTCAGCGATTTCAGCACCTTGCTGACAACAGGCTGGCCCAGGCCCAGTGTGGCGGCGAGATCCGCCGCGCTGAAAACCCGGTCGGGGTCCGACGCCATGTGCGTCAGCACCAGCGTGCCGTAATCGATGATCTTGCTCACGCGCAGCATTGCCGCCTGTGCTCCTGAAACCTTGTATGTGTGAAGCCATATAGTACCATTTTGGTCCTATATGCGCAAAGCTTTTCTACGGGGTTTCCCGGATGGCAAATTTCCCTTCCGGCGCCAACGTGTCCCGTTCGCGCATCAGCAGTTCATGGAAAGCGGTGGCGGCCTGCGACAGGCCGCGGTTGTCGCGCCGCACCAGATAAAGCTGCCGCCGGATTTCGCTGCCGGGCGCCAGCGGCACGATGCTCAGGTCGGGATGCCTGAAATGGAAAAGCGTCATCCCCGGCACCAGGCTCATGCCCAGGCCGGCCAGGATCAATCCGGTCACCGTTGCCAGATGATCCACTTCCAGAGCGGTCTGCATGGCGTCGAGCGCCGCGTGGGACGATAGACTCTGCCTGATGCTGCTGCCCTTGCCCAGGTGGATCATGCGCTGGCCGCGCAATGCCTTCAGTTCGACAGCCCTTTCCGTGGCCAGCGCATGATCGCGCCTGCATACCAGGTAGAACAGATCCTCGCACAACGGCTCCGCAGACAGGCCGCCCATGTCCCTGCCTTGCGCGGCCAAGGCCATATCGACCGCGCCTTCCCTCACCTGCTGCAGGCAGGGTTCCAGCAAGGCGTCGTGCAGGGACAGCTCCACCCCCGGATACTGCGCCGAATAGGCCGCATAGATGCGCGGCAGCCAGCCGGCGGCCAGCGACGGCAGCGCGGCCACGGCCACCCGCCCCCGCCGCTTTGAAGCCAGCTCGCGCATTTCCCCGACGAGCGCCTCCATGTCGTTGAGCAGACGCGGCGCCGACCGGCGGAAATGCCTGCCCTCCGGCGTGAGTTCGACCCGCCGGGTGGAGCGGTCGAACAGGCGCACGCCCAGCGCGTCTTCCAGCGACTGGATGAGCGCGCTGAAGGCCGGCTGGGTCAGATGGCAGCGCCGGGCGGCGCGGGTGAAATGCCGCTCTTCCACCAGCGTCAGGAAAGCCTTGAGCTGCCGGGAGGATAGATTCATCGAAATTTTCTATTTTCTGATCCAGACTTTCCATTTTACTTATTAATTTGCATGTCCTAATGTCCCAGTCTGTACCTTCCATAAAAGGCGGAGATGTAGCGACATGGAAACGTTCAAGGCCGGTTGTGCCGCCGGATTCTCCGGTGACCGTATCGACGGTGTAGAGCCCGTCGTGAAAACGCTCATCGAGACCGGCGGCCACGCACTGATTTTCGAGACATTGGCCGAAAGAACCCTGGCGCTGGCGCAACTGGCCCGCGACCGGGATCCCGAATCCGGGTACGAGCCGCTGCTCGATGACATGCTGCGCCCCTGCCTGGCCGACTGCCTGCGGCACGGCATCCGCATCGTGAGCAACTTCGGGCAGGCCAACCCTCCGGCGGCGGCGCGGCGCATACGCAAGCTGGCCGGCGAACTGGGGCTGTGCGAGCCGCGCATTGCCGTGCTCGGCGGCGACCGGCTCGACCGGCCCGGGCAGCTGGAACACCTGCGCAGCGCCCTGCCCGGCGATTTCGACCCCGGCCGCATCGTGTCCATCAATGCCTACCAGGGCGCCACCGAGATCGCCGAGGCCCTGGCGGCGGGCGCCGACATCGTGGTCGCCGGGCGCGTGGCCGACCCTTCGCTGGTCGTGGGCCCCGCTCTGGCGCATTTCGGCTGGGCGGCGGACGACTGGCGGGCGCTTGCTTCGGCCACCATGGCCGGGCATCTCCTGGAATGCGGAACCCAGGTGACGGGGGGGTACTTCGCCGTTCCCGGCCTGAAGGACGTGCCGGACATGCACTGCCTGGGGTTTCCGCTTGCGGAGATCGGCTCCAACGGCGATATCGTCATCAGCAAGGCCCGTGGCACGGGCGGGCGGGTGGATGAACGGACGGTCAAGGAACAGTTGCTGTACGAAGTCCACGACCCGGCGGCCTACCTGACGCCGGACGTCACCGCCGACATCGGCCATGTCAGGGTTGCCCGGCTGGCGGAAGACCGGGTGCTGGTGAATGGCATCCGGGGCCACGCCCGCCCGGACATGCTGAAGGTGAATGTGTTTCTGCGCGGCGGCTGGCTGGCCGAGGCCGAAATTTCCTATGCTGGTCTGCAGGCGGAGGCGCGCGCGCGGCTGGCGGCCGACATCGTAAGACGGCGGCTGGGCGATGCGCTGCGGCCGCGGGTGGATCTCATCGGCGCCGTCAGCATCCTGGCCGACGACGCGGGCAGCATGCTCGGCGCCCGGCGACCGGGCGCCGGCCGCGACGTCCGCCTGCGCATGGCGGCAACACACACCGAACGCCATGTCGCCGAACGGCTGCTGCGCGAAATGAATGCCCTCTATACCTGCGGGCCGGCCGGCGGCGGCGGGGTGCGGACATCGATCAAGCCCCGGCTCAACAGCGTTTCAACCTTCATTCCGCGGGATCTCGCCCCGGCTTCCTGGAGTTTCCTCGCATGAACGCCAGCCCTTCTCCGGATTCCCCCGGCGCAATAGCCGGCACCAGCCACTCCCGCCCCGCCCAGGGCCGGATCGAGGTCCCCCTTTACCGGCTGGCCCATGGCCGCACGGGCGACAAGGGCGACATCTCGAACATCAGCGTCATCGCCTGGCGCGACGAACTCTTTCCGCTGCTGCTGGAACAACTCACCGAAGCCGCCGTGCTTTCATGGTTCGCTTATCGCCGGCCCGCGCGGGTGACGCGCTATCCGATCCCCTCGATCGCCGCACTGAATTTCGTCATCGAAGGCGTGCTCGACGGCGGCGTCAACGACGCGCTCAACCTCGACGCCCACGGCAAGGCGCTGTCCTTCCATCTACTTGATTTTCCCGTGCTCGTCACGCCCGAACTGGCGGCCAGTCTGCCCGACGTTCACCACCCGTAAGAGGAGACACATCATGACCACGAGCCCAAGCGCAAGCCTCGCCCTTCAGGGCGAGCTCAAGCGAGGCAAAATTAATGCGGTGCCGAAGGCACCCCTGGATGGTGGCGGAGAAACTCCGGCCGGCAGGCCGGTGTTCTTCACGACGATAACGTCATCCAATCGCCGGCGCCTGTTTCTGGCCGCCTGCATCGCCAGCCTGCCGTGGCTGGCGCCCACCCACGCGGCGGCTCAGGAATATCCCGGCCGCGCCATCACCTTCGTCGTGCCGTTCGGCCCGGGAAGCGCAACCGACCAGTTGGCGCGCGCCATCGGCCAGGGCGTGACCGACCAGTCGGGCGCAACCGTCGTGATCGAGAACAAACCCGGCGCCAGCGCCATGATCGGCGCCTCGGACGTGGCCCGCGCACAGCCCGACGGCTATCGGGTCCTGATCACCACCAACACCAGCCACGCCGCCAACCCGCATCTCTACAACAAGCTCTCCTACGATCCCGTGAAGGACTTCGAACCCGTCACCCTGCTGGGCACCGGCGGGCAGATCATGGTGGTGCATCCGAAATCCGAGGCACAGAACGTCGCCGACTTCCTGCGCATGGCCAAGGAAAATCCCGGCAAGCTGTCCTTCGGCAGCGGCAGCTCCAGCAGCCGCGTCGCCGGCGAACTGCTGCAGCAGATGGCGGACATCGAGCTGCTGCACGTACCCTATAAAAGCAATCCGCTGGCGATCACCGACCTGCTTGGCGGCCAGATCGACATGATGATCGGCGACATGGCGACCGGCCTTCCCCAGGTGCAAAGCGGCGCGCTGCGTGCGCTGGGAGTGACCACGCCCGAACGTTCCCCGCTTGCGCCGGACGTCCCCACCATATCGGAGGCGGGCGTTCCCGGATACGAGATGGGCTACTGGTTCGGCGCCTATGTTCCGGCCGGCACCCCCAAGGATATCGTGGCGCGCCTGCAGGAACTGCTCCATGAAGCCACCAGGCGCCCCGCCGCCGTACAGTTCTACGAACAGACCGGCACCCGCCCGGTGACGTCCTCATCCGAGGAACTGGCCGAGTTCCAGCGCGAGGAAACGGACAAGTGGGGCGCCATCATTGAAAAAGCCGGTATCGAAAAATCATAGTTCTCCCGGTTTCCGGCATCCGGCGCATCGGCAAGAGCCCCTACAATAGGAGCTTTTGCCCGCAAGCCGGGCGCCGACCGGAGCAACAATGGAAGCCGCCCCGTTTGACCATGCCGCCGTCCTGCTCGCCTGCGCGCGAGGCGACGAGACGGCTTTCCACCAACTGTACGATCACGAAGCCCCCCACATGCTGGCATTGTGCCGCCGGCTCGTGCCCGGCGATGCCGAAGGTCTGCTGCACGACACTTTCGCGCTCATCTGGCGGAATGCGGATCAGTATGATCCACACATGGGCCCCGCCCGCGCCTGGATCTACAGCGTGCTGCGCCATCTTTCCCACAGCCGGCGCATCAGGCGCAACGAGGTTCCCCCGGCCGAAGCCCCTTCATTGCCGCCCCCATCCGCCGTGCGCGGAAGCCTGGGCCGTCTTGCCGCGGGCAGCGCTCCCATTGCGTTCGAAACCGTGGCGCACGCCTACCTGCACGGCGCCGACTACGGCCGCCTGTCGGCCTGGCTGCGGCGCGGCGAATTCGAACTGAGGCGGGCGACCCGCGCAGGCCTGAAGGAACTGGCGGTATGAAACACCCCGGACCCGATTCCCTTCCCGGCGACACCGCAGTGCAGCTTGCGGAATACGTCTGCGGCCTGCTCAGGCCGGAAGAACATGCGCAGGTACACCTTCTGCTCAGCCGTGACGACCAGGCTCTGGCCGTGGCGCTGGCCTGGGAAGAACGTCTGCTTGCCCTGGTGGATGCGCTGCCCCGGGCGCAGCCCGACCCCGCCCTGCGCGAACGCCTGCAACGCACACTGGGCATAGGCCCCGCCCCCGCCTTCCAGCCTCCGCCGCAACCCCAGCTGCTGCGGCGGGAATCGGTGGAGCCGGCGTCCGCCCACGCGGCAAAGGCGCCGCCCACCGCCCCGGCCGCCAGCGTGCCTATGGCGCCTGAAGACAGTACTGCCGCTCCCATTGTGGCACCCGATGCGGTGCGGCCGGCGGCCACTGAGCCGCGCACCCGCGCCGGCACGGCCGGCGGACATGGTTCTGAGCGCAACCTCGGCCAGGCACATGAACCACCAGCGCCACGGCAAACCCTCTCTCCCGGCCCTTCTCATTCACCAGAGCCGGTCCGCGCACAGCCTCGGGAATCGGCCACTGCCCCGAAGGCCGCCCAGGCGGCGGCGCCCCGGCCGGCCGGAGACCATCACGAGGAACGGCATCGCGCCCTGCTGCGCAAACTGTGGTTCTGGCGGCTGGTCGGCCTCTGCGCCACCGTGGCGGCCGTCGTGGCGTTCATGCTGCCGGGCGAACCGCCTCCTCCGCCCGTCCAGGTCGTCAAGGTCGCGCCCACCCGGGCTGCGATCCTTCAGGCGCCCGGCACCAGCAGCACCCCGGGCTGGACGGCGACGCTGGACCCGCAAGGGAATCTGATGATGCAGCCGCTGGTCCCGACCGAAGTTCCCGCGGGCCACCAGGCCCTGCTCTGGACGCGCAGCGCCGCCATTCCCGATGCCCGGCTGCTGGGCCGCATAGATCCGAATCGCGCTGTGCAGGTGCCCAGTGCGCAATTGGGCGCGCTTGCCGATGATCAGCTGCTGGAAATCACCCTGGAGAACGACGGGGATGCCGCACAGGGCCTGCCCAATGGCCCCGTCCTGTTCATCGGCCAGATGACGGTATTCGGGTCGGAAACCGCCGCCGTGCCGGAAAGCGGTACGACGGATGGCGGCGAACTGGCGGCGGGCGGCGCCATCCAGGCGCGGCCCTGAGCGGCCGCCCCGGCCCGGGCTCTGTCAGGGAGCCAGATGGAAATCGTCCGCGGACAAGCGGCCGGAATTGGATTCGTTCAGGGCGGCGGCCAGCCTGTCGCGCACGGCCGTCAGATCGGCCCGCAAGGCCTGGAGCTCGGCCGCGCTGAGCCGCACGGCGGCTTCCGGATCGTGGGCCGCCCGGTCGGCGGCATCGCCCAGCCGGTTGCGCGCGCCGCTGATGGTGAAGCCTTCTTCATACAGCAGATGCCGGATGCGCCGGATCAGCAGTACTTCGTGATGCTGATAATAGCGCCGGTTGCCGCGCCGCTTGAGCGGCTTCAGCTGCGTGAATTCCTGCTCCCAATAGCGCAATACATGCGGCTTCACGCAGCACAATTCACTGACTTCGCCGATGGTGAAGTAGCGCTTTGCGGGAATGGGAGGCAGATTGACGGGGGTTTCGCTCGTGCTCATTTGCGGTTCTGGGGCCATTTATCGTGCGCGTCGGCCTCAGGCCTCTGCGACCGGCGTACCGGCCTGTTCAACGATTCTTTTCAGTTTCTGACTGGCATGGAACGTTACCACGCGGCGCGCGGCGATGGGAATGATCTCGCCGGTTTTGGGATTGCGCCCCGGACGGGGCGGTTTGTCGCGCACCTGGAAATTGCCGAAACCCGACAATTTGACCTCGGTGCCCCCCGCCAGAGCTTCGCGGATTTCTTCGAAGAAGGTGTCGACGATGTCCTTGGCTTCGCGTTTGTTCAGCCCTACTTTCTCGAACAGGAGTTCGGCGAGTTCGGCCTTGGTCAATGTACGCTCTACAACTATCATGGAAAACAATCCTTCTTCCGGGCTCAGGCGCGTTGCCGGGCACCGTGATGTTTCATGAGGGCCTGCAGTAGCGCGGCCATGCATGCGTCGACCGTGGCGTCGTCCAGCGTGGCTTCGGGGTTCTGCAGCCAGAAGCGGAAGGCAAGACTTTTTTCGTTGTTCGCAACGGAGTTGTCGCGCCAGACGTCGAACAGCCGGATGTCCCGCACGACGCCTAGGTTAGCATCAGACGCGATCGTCCGGGTAAGCGTTTTCAACAAATCCTGATAGCTTACTGCGCTGTCCACCCATATGGCCAGGTCCCGGATGACGACGGGCTGGCGCGACAGCTCGCCCAGAACCGGCATGGCGCCCCGGGAAATGGCCTCGACGTCGATCTCGAAAACGACTGGCGCATGGCCCAGTTCGGCCTTCTGCACCCAGCGGGGGTGCAGCTCGCCCAGCCAGCCCACCGCTTTGCCATCGAGTTCCAGGCGCGCGGCGCGGCCGGGATGCAGGGCCGGATGAGTGTCCGGAACACATTGCAGGGCAGTGGCCCGCGCGCCCACCAAAGTGAAAAGATCGTTCTTCACATCGTAGAAATCGACCTGCCGCGCCGCCGCGCCCCACTGCTCGTCCAGCGCCGGGCCCCAGGCCGCCGCCGCAAGCCGGTTCGGCTGCTCGATGCCGGCGACGCTCAGATCGCCGTCTTTGATGCCGGCGTTGCGCAGGAAGACGCGCCCCAGTTCGAATACGCGCACTCGATTGTGGCGGTGACGCATATTGTGGGCGATGTTGGCCACCAAGCCGCCGATCAGGCTGGTGCGCATGACGGCAAGCTGGCTGGCGATGGGATTGAGCAGGCGGATGGGATTTTCTTCGCCAGCGTAGTCGCGTTCCCAGGCTTCCTCGACGAAGGAGAAATTGATGACTTCCTGATAGTCGAGCGCCGCCATGCGCGCGCGCAGTTCATGCGGGCCGCGCAATGTTTCGGGGGTCGCGCGCATCTGCGCCCGCGCCCGCGGCGGCAGGTCGGGAATGCGCTCGAAGCCGTAGATGCGGGCCACCTCCTCGATGAGGTCTTCCTCGATCTCGAGATCGAAGCGGTAGCTGGGCGGCTTGATCTCGAACACATCGTCTTCGATGGTGAACGGCAGATTCAGACGGTGGAAGATGTCCTCGACTTCGGAGCGATCGAGAGGCAGGCCCAGCACCCGGCGGCAGCGGTCCAGGCGCATGCGCACCGGCGCCCGCTCGGGCAGGGAAATCCGCTGATCATCCAGGGGGCCCGCCTGCCCGCCGCAGATGTCGATAATGAGGCGGGTCGTGTATTCAAGGTCTTCGGTCAGGTTTTCGAAATCGACGCCGCGCTCGAAGCGGTGGCTGGCCTCGGAACTGAACTTGTAGCGCCGCGCGCGGCCCATGATGGCTTCCGGCCACCAGAAGGCGCCTTCGAGATAGATGTCGGTGGTCTCCAGGGTGACGGCGGTGGCTTCGCCGCCCATGATGCCCGCCATGCTCTCGACGATGTCCCCCGCGGCGATCACACCGACATCCGGCTCCAGGTCGACGACTTGCCCGCTGAGCAGTTCGAGCTTTTCGCCTTCGCGGGCCCACCGCACGGTCAGCCCGCCCTGGATGCGGCGGATATCGAAGATGTGGGTCGGACGGCCCAGCTCCAGCATGACGTAGTTGGAAATATCCACCAGCGCGGAAATCGAGCGCTGCCCGGCCCGCTCGAGCCTGGCCTTCATCCAGGCCGGCGTGACGGCGCGCGCATTCACCGAGCGGATGACGCGGCCGGCGAAACGGCCACACAGATCGGGCGCGTCCACCGTGACGGGCAGGCGGTCGGCGATCGACGGCGTCACCGGCTCGACCGGCCGGGATTCGATCTGCGCACCGGTAAGGGCGGAAACTTCGCGCGCCACGCCCCGTATGGAAAGGCAATCGGCGCGGTTGGGCGTGAGCTTGAGGGTGAAGACGGTGTCGTCCAGATCGAGATGGCGGCGCAGATCTTCGCCCACGGACGCATCGGCGTCGAGTTCGAGCAGGCCGCCGTGATCCTGCGACAGGCCCAATTCCCGCGCGGAACACAGCATGCCCGCGGATTCCACCCCCCGCATCTTCACCGGCCCGATCTTCATGCCCCCGGGCAGTTCCGCGCCGATGCGCGCCAGCGGCACCTTCAAGCCGGCCGCGGCGTTGGGCGCGCCGCACACGATCTGCAGCAAGGCGCCGCTGCCGTCATCGACCCGGCAGACGCGCAGGCGGTCGGCATCGGGATGCGGCCCGATCTCGACGATATGGGCCACGACAATGCCGGAAAATGCCGGCGCCACGCCGTTGGTTTCTTCGACTTCCAGCCCCGCCATGGTCAGGCGGTGCGACAAGGCCTCGCTGTCGAGATCGGGATTGACGTAGGAACGAAGCCAGGATTCAGGAAATAGCATGATGTTCTCGGATGATTCGGACGTTCGGAGCGATCGAGGGGAACCCTGGCCGGCGGCCACTGCCGACTGGAAGGCTTGGGCGGGCCACGGCGTCAGCGGTTGAACTGGCGCAGAAAGCGCAGATCGCCTTCGAAGAACTGGCGCAGGTCGTTGACGCCGTAGCGCAGCATGGCCAGACGTTCGAGGCCGGAGCCGAAGGCAAAGCCGATGTAGCGTTCGGGATCCAGACCGAAGTTGCGCACCACCTGCGGGTGCACCTGGCCGGAACCGGAGATTTCGAGCCAGCGCCCCTGATTGGGGCCCGAGGTGAACATCATGTCGATCTCGGCGGACGGTTCTGTGAACGGGAAGAACGAAGGCCGGAACCGCACGCTCAGATCGTCGGTTTCGAAGAAGGCCTTGAGGAAATCGGTATAGACGCCTTTGAGATCCGCGAAGGAAATGTCTTCAGCGATCCACAGGCCTTCGACCTGATGGAACATGGGCGAATGGGTGGCGTCGCTGTCGACGCGATAGGTGCGCCCCGGCGCAATGACCTTGATGGGCGGTTGGTGCATGCGGGCGTAGCGCACCTGCATGGGGCTGGTGTGGGTGCGCAACAGCAGAGGCAGGCCGTCTTCGCCGGTCATGTCGACGTAGAACGTGTCCTGCATCGAACGCGCCGGATGATTCTCGGGGTTGTTCAAGGCGGTGAAGTTCGTCCAGTCGTTCTCGATCTCGGGGCCGTCGGCCACATCGAAGCCGATGGAGCGGAAGATCGCCTCGACCCGCTGCCAGGCCTGGATCACCGGATGAATGCCGCCAAAGCCGCGGCCGCGCCCCGGAAGGGTCACATCGATGGTTTCAGCCGCCAGGCGCCGATCGAGTTCGGCCTGCTGCAGCTGTGCCCGCCGGGCATTGAGCAGGTCTTCGACCTGCTGCTTGACCCGGTTGATGCGGGCGCCCTCTTCGCGCTTGCGTTCGGGATCGAGCGCGCCCAGGCCCTTCAGCATGGACGTCAGCGCGCCCTGCCGGCCCAGAAACCTTGCCTTTGCGTTTTCGAGCGCGGCCGCATCCTGGGCTTGCGCGAACTGTTTTTGTGCCTGGACGATCAGATCGTCGACCTGGGTTGTCATTTCGTGCCTTTCCAAATGCAAACGGAGCCCCATGGAGCCCCGTTCGCAGCTAAACAGTATCCCGGCTGATCAGGAAGCCAGAGCCGCCCTGGCCTGTGCGACCACTGCGGCGAAGCCTGCCTTGTCATGGACCGCCATGTCCGCAAGCACCTTGCGGTCAAGTTCGATCTCGGCCTTCTTGGTGCCGGCGATGAAGGCGCTGTAGGTGACGCCCAGTTCGCGGCAGGCCGCATTGATGCGGGTGATCCAGAGCGCGCGGAATGTGCGCTTCTTGTTGCGGCGGTCGCGGTAGGCATACTGCCCGGCCTTCATGACCGCCTGTTTGGCAACCCGGAATACATTACCGCGGCGACCGCGATAACCCTTGGCGGCCTTGAGAACCTTCTTGTGACGTGCGCGTGCAGTGACGCCGCGTTTTACGCGTGGCATATTCGATCTCCGTGTATCAGGCGAAAGGCATCATTGCCTTGACAGAAGCGACGTCGGCGTCGTGCACCGCCGTGGAACCGCGCAGCTGGCGCTTGTTCTTGGTCGTCTTCTTGGTAAGGATGTGGCGCTTGAAAGCCTGACCCCGCTTGATGGAGCCGCTACCGCGAACCTTAAAGCGCTTGGAGGCGCTTTTCTTGGTTTTCATCTTGGGCATGATGCTTGAACTCTATTAGCTGCACACGCAGGTGGCAGTCAAACCAGACTGACCGCACTTTTCAGACCTGACATCTGCTTGTTGGATTCCCACCCGGCTTTAAGACAATAAACATTGTCCTGCCAGATGAAAGCCATTGATTATAGAATGATTTCAGGCGGCTTGTCCAACGGTGCCCAGCCCGCCGGCGTGCCGCCCGAGCGCCCTCAGAATGCCGCGCTGAGCCCCAGCACCGCCGCGGCCCTGCCCGTGTACTTGCCATGGCCGTTGGTGTAGAGATCGCGGTCCGCGTTTGAATCCACGTAGGTGAGCGACACGGTGAACCGGTCGAATTGCCGGCTCAGGCCGATGCTCCAGTCGGTGTAGGAGCCGTCGTCCATGTTGCGTATCTTCTGGTAGCCCACGTGGGCGTTCAGATCCAGGCCCCAGACGCCTGTGGGCACGGCCAGACCCGCCTCGAAGTATTGGCTGTGTCGGCTGTTTTCCGCCCCGAATAGATCAGTGAGGGCGTGCGAATACTTGAAGGTGACCGGCCCGTATCCCAGCCCCAGGTACGCTTCGGTGGTGTCCGGGTCGTTGAAGCCACCTGGATAGCGGCCGGGATAATAATAATGCAGCACCCCGACGTCCAGCGTGACGTCATTGGCGAAGGCATGCGAATAGCCCGCGTAGAAATCCATCTCCACATTGGACGAGATGTCGGGATCCGAATCCGAAAGCCAGCTGATGCTGGAGTTCCAGTTCCCCACGTAGAAGCCGCTACTGTGGCCGATATCGAAGCCACCCTGCAGCGCGGGCTTGCCATTGGTCTGCATCAGGCCCCGGAATCGGTAGTCGCTCACCACCGACAGGTTGGCGCTGACGGTCCAGTCGGATTCCTCCTGCGCCTCCATCGCGCTCTGCGCATGCGCGCCAGCCGCCAGGCCCAGCGAAAGGATGCCAGCCGTGATTGCCTTTTCCGCGTATTTCATTTTGCATTCCTTGAGTTGAGAAGGTTTCTTCCTGCCCAACGCAAAAGCTGTGCCAATTTTTTAAATCTGAATGAGCCTGTTTACACAGCTTCCGGCGCCCCAAGGCGCCCCATGATGGTGTGCTTACGCCCCGATTCGGGCGCGGCCGCACCCCTCTGGTTCATGCCTCCTCCCATGCGGGACGGAACTGCAGCGCTTCCGCCACGTGCTCGGCCCGCACGTCGCCGCATCCCGCCATGTCGGCCAGCGTGCGGGCCACACGCTGGATCCGGTGCACGGCGCGGCCCGACCATGCCCAGCGCTCCACGGCATCCCGCAGCAGTTTCGCGGCGGCCACGTCCAGCGGCGCGTGAAGCAGCAGCGCCTGGCCGGCAAGCTGGGCGTTCGCGCAGCCCTGGCGCCGGAGCTGGCGCGCACGGCAGGCGCCCACGCGCGCGCGCACCGGGGCCGAAGCCTCGCCGGGCGTGAGGTCCGTCCAGGATTCGGTGGGCGAGGCCAACCATACGTGCAGGTCGATGCGGTCCAGCATGGGGCCCGAGAGCCGCTGCCGATACTGGCGGACCCTGGCCGGCGCGCAGCTGCATGGGCGACGCGGATGCCCCGCCCATCCGCAGGGACAGGGATTCATGGCCGCCACGAGCTGGAAGCGCGCGGGAAACGTACAGCTGCGACGCGCCCGCGCGATGCTGACAGAGCCAGTTTCGAAGGGTTCCCGAAGGGCTTCGAGCACGGGCCGGTGGAATTCCGGGATTTCGTCCAGGAACAGCACGCCGTGATGCGCCAGGCTGATCTCGCCGGGCCGCGGCTGCGCCCCGCCGCCGATGAGCGCGGCGGCCGAAGCCGTATGATGGGGGCGGCGGAAAGGCGGCGTGGCGGTCGGCGCCACATCGCGGCCCGCCAGGCCATGGAGCGCCGCCACCTCGAGCCTCTGCAGCGGCTGCAATGGCGGCAGCAGGCCCGCCAGCCGATGCGCCAGCATGCTCTTGCCCACGCCGGGCGGCCCGCACATCAGCAGGCTGTGCCCACCTGCGGCAGCGACTTCCAGGGCGCGCCGGCCCAGCGGCTGACCCAGGACATCCGACAGGCAGGGCGGCGGCTCCCGCGGCGCAGGCGCCTCTGCGGCCTGGGCTTGCGGCAGCGAGCCGCGACCCGCGACGTGATCGACGACTTCCTGCAGCGTGGCGGCCGACAGCACGCGCACGCCGGGCACCTGGGCGGCGATGGCCGCTGATTCCTCTGGCATGATCAGGGCGCCATCACGGGCGCATTGCGCCACCGACATGGCCAGCAGCAAGGCGCCGCGCACCGGATTGATGGCACCGGTAAGAGACAACTCGCCCACCAGCACCGTATCCAGCACGACGGCGTCCACCCCCTTGCCCGGGCACCCCGGCACCTGCGCCTGGCCGGATGCCAGCAGAACGCCCAGCGCGATGGCGAGGTCGAAGCGCCCCGAATCCTTGGGAAGGTCGGCCGGCGCCAGATTGACGGTAATGCGTCCGGCGGGCAGTTCGTATCCGCCGGACAACAGGGCCGAACGGACCCGCTCGCGGCTTTCCCGTACGCCGGCATCCGGCAGCCCGACGATGACGAAGGACGGCAGGCCCGGCCCGACGTGGACCTCGACCCGGACGGGCTGGGCCTGAAAACCGTACAACGCTCGACTGGCGAGTATGGCCAGGGACATGGCGGACGCACTCCCAAGGAAAGGGAATGCCAGTATGCGCCCGGCCCAGGGGTGGCGGCATGCCGCCTGGACACCGCCATGCCCGGCGGTTTCTACGATTTTCTGGGCTCAGGCGCGTGATGAAGCCCCGGCCCGCTTGACAGCGCCGCCCCGCAGCGAGGGGCTCGCCCCCGCGCCCGGTCAGTCTTCGTCCGGGACGCCGGGCGCGGCGGCAGCAGACGCGGCCGGCTGGCGGCCTTCGAGCTGATCGAGACGCGATTCGAGCGCCGTGATCCGCTGCAGCGCCTTTTCGAGCAACTGGGCCTGAACATCGAATTCTTCGCGCGTGACGAGATCCATCCGAGAGAATGCCTGAGTCATGAACGCCTTCATGTTGCGCTCGATGTCGGCCGCGGGGCTGCGCGCAATCAGTTCTGAAATATTCTTCTGGAAATCTTCGACCCAGTCGCTCCGGTTGATCATGGCCTTCTCCTGTGCTGATAGGCATAGTGTATAGAAAAACGGGCGCATCGCGCCCGTTCCTCCTTTTCTTCGATGAGTGTGCCCGGGTCAGTTGCCCGCCTCGGGAGCCGGCTGGACATTGCCCGCATTTACTCCATCCCTGTTGACGGATTCCTGGATGGTCTCATCGGCGCGGGCCGCGCCATCCCGTATGGCCTGGCCGACCTGCGACATGCGCTCGCCGGTCGCATCGCGCAAATCCCCCGCCTTTTCGCTCACGGTATGCGCGGCATTGCGCGCTGATGCCTGGAACGCTTGGCCGGAAGCGGCGAGTTTCTCTGTAAAGCCGGGGCCGGCCGACGAGGATGGCGTGCCGGTGTCGGGCACGGGATCGGGACTCATGCCCGATGGCGATGAGGGTTCGACCGGGGGCGGCATCGTCGTGCCCGGGTCGGGGGCCGTGGAAGGACCCGGTGCCGGAGACGGCATGACTTCTCCGGTGCCGGGCGCGGGGGCGGGGGCGGGAGTCACCTGTTCCGCCGGTGCGGCGGGAGTCCTGTCGGCCTCGTCCGAGCAAGCGGCTAGAAGGCCGAGCGATACCGCCACTGAGGCGACTGCAAAGGGGGTGCGTCGTATATCCATAACTTCCTCTCTACTTGAGTCGCGAACGCGCACTGTGTGCCTCGCCGCGATGGGTCGGTATTGGGCGGCTCTGTTACAAACCAGTCCCTATTTCGATTCTATAGACGCCTCCGGTGAGAACCAGCAGGCTATGTAAGCCGACATTTCCTGGATACCTCGCCGATGAGGGCCGACATTTCCTGCAATGCAGCATCAACGGGGGCGGCTGTACCGATATTGCAGATAGCGTGCCAGCGAACAGATCGATACAACCGAATGCCGGATGAGATGAGGTCGTTACATATCGCGGCATAAATACAACAACAACCGGAAAGGCACCAAATACGGGCATAGCCGCCGCCATCCGCACCATTCTGGTGCGCTCCCACCGGGATCGCCGCCCTCCCCGCCACTTTTCCGGGGCAAAAAAACTGGCATGGACATTGCGTTTCACTGGGAGACGGCAAAATTCACAGGAGAACCGCATGAAGCTGATCACGGTCATCATCAAACCATTCAAGCTGGACGAAGTGCGCGAGGCCCTTTCCGACATCGGCATACAGGGCATGACCGTCATGGAAGTGAAAGGCTTTGGCCGCCAGAAGGGCCATACCGAACTGTATCGGGGCGCGGAATACACGGTCGACTTCCTGCCCAAGCTGCGGCTGGAACTGGCGATTGCCGACACGCTGCTCGAACAGGCGATCGAAGCCTTGTGCACGGCGGCGCATACCGGAAAGATCGGCGACGGCAAGATTTTCGTCACGCCGCTGGAACAGGCCATTCGCATCCGCACTGGCGAACAGGGCGACGCCGCCCTCTGAGGCCGCGTCCGGACGGCCGATAAAAGCCCTGCCCCTCGGAGCAAGGCCATTCAGACAAGGAGCCGAAGGCTCAACTCAATCGTGGCGGGAGTGTCCCGGGCCACCGGGCCGATTCTTGCCTTCCATACTGGAGAATGACAAATGGACAAAGCGGATCTGGCATGGGTCAGCCTGGCGACCCTGCTCGTATTGTTGATGGCGGTACCTGGACTGGCGCTGTTCTATGGCGGCCTGGTCCGGGCCAAGAACGTCCTTTCCGTGCTCGTACAGGTGCTGTCCACCTTCACCCTGGCAGTCGTGCTGTGGTTTCTGTACGGCTATTCGCTGGCCTTCACTGAAGGCAACGCCTTCTTCGGCGGATTCGACCGCCTGCTGTTCACGGGAATGTACGATCCGTCGACCGACACCCATACCATGCTCGACAGCATTCCGGAACTCAGCTTCGCCGCCTTTCAGGCCACTTTCGCAGGCATCACATGCGCGCTGGTCGTCGGCGGCTTTGCGGAACGCATGCGCTTCCAGGCCGTGATGGTCTTCACCTGCATCTGGATGACCCTGGCCTACATCCCCATCGCTCACATGGTGTGGGCGCCCGGCGGCTGGCTGTTCGAGCGCGGCGCCCTCGATTTCGCGGGCGGCACAGTCGTGCACATCAACGCCGGCATTGCGGGGCTGGTCGGGGCCTATGTGGTGGGCAAGCGCCTGGGCTACGGCAGGGAATCCATGCAGCCGCACAATCTGCCCATGGCCATGACGGGCGCCGCCCTGCTGTGGGTGGGCTGGTTCGGCTTCAATGCCGGCTCCGCTCTCGGGGTATCCGGAACGTCCACTCTGGCCTTCGTCAACACCTTGACGGCAACCTCCGCCGCAGTGCTGGCGTGGCTGCTGCTGGAATGGCTGGTCAAGGGGCACCCCTCGCTTCTGGGCGCCATTTCGGGCGCAGTGGCCGGCCTGGTGGGCATTACACCGGCGGCCGGCCTGGTGGGCCCCGGCGGCGCCTTCATCATAGGAGCCGTCGCCGGCGCGGTATGCCTGTGGGGCGTGAACGGATTGAAGCGCATGCTCAAGGCGGATGACAGCCTTGACGTGTTCGGCATCCATGGCGTGGGCGGCATCGTCGGCGCCTTGCTGACCGGCGTGTTCAACGCCCAGGCCTTCGGCGGGCCGGGCCTGGCTTCTCTGGGGGAACTGCCTTATCAAATGTGGATACAGCTGGAGGGCATTCTGATCACCCTGCTCTGGTCGGGCGCCGTCGCCTGGATCGCCTACGCCATCGCGGGCAGGCTGTGCGGTCTCAGGGTCTCGGCGGAAATCGAACGCGAAGGGCTGGACATTCACGGCCACGGCGAAACCGCCTACCACCACTGATCAGGCGGACAGTTCTTCGAGATCGATGCGCGCGGCCCGGTTCAGGGCCGTCGCCACTTTCATCCGCAAGGCATTGGAATGCGCGTGGAGAATCTCTTTCTTGACGTCGGGCAGCTGCTGCGGATGCATGGAGAATTCCTTCAGACCCAGCCCCAACAGCATGCGCGTCACCCGGGCATCCCCCGCCATCTCGCCACAGACCGCCACCGGCTTGCCGACGCGTTCCCCGGCATTGATGATATGGGCGATCAGGCGCAGCACGGCCGGATGCATGGGATCGTACAGCGCAGAGACCTCGGCGTCTCCGCGATCGATCGCCAGAGTGTACTGAATGAGGTCATTGGTGCCGATGGACAGAAAGTCCAGCGCATCGGCGAAGGGCTCAATGGCGATGGCCATGGCCGGGATCTCGACCATGGCCCCGACCGAAAAATTGCGCGAGTACGGCACGCCGCGAGCTGTCAGTTCGCGGCAGGCGGCCGCGATCGCCTGGTGAACCGCCCTCACCTCGTGCATGTGGGAAATCATCGGAACGAGGATGCGAACATGGCCGTGCACGGCGGCCCGCAGCAGGGCGCGCAACTGTGTCGAGAACATCTCGGGCTTGGCCAGGCAGTAGCGGATGGCGCGCAGGCCCAGAGCCGGGTTGGTGGCCACCGTCACTTCACCGTCGAGCGTCTTGTCCGAACCGATGTCGAGCGTGCGTATGGTCACGGGGCGGCCCGCCATGGTCTTCACCACGAAGGCATAGGCACGGTATTGTTCCTCTTCCGAAGGCAGGCCGGCGCGCCCCATGAAAAGAAACTCGCTGCGGAACAGCCCTATGCCCTGGGCGCCCGCCGCCAGCGCCATCTCCGCCTCTTCCGGCAGTTCGATATTGGCTTCCAGCTTGACCTCTATGCCGTCCAGCGTCACCGCCGGCGCATCGCGCAGGCAGGCCAGTTCTTCGCGTTCGCGCAGATAGGCGGCCTGCCGCTGCCGGTATTCGGCCAGGACCTGCTGCGAGGGATTCACCAGCACGATGCCTGAAAAACCGTCGGCCACCAGCATATCGCCATCCCGCACCAGCATGCGGACGTGGCCCAGACCGACCACCGCCGGCACATTCAGGCTGCGCGCCACGATGGCGGTATGCGAAGTGGGGCCGCCCAGGTCGGTGAGAAAGGCGGCGAATCGGGCGCCTTTCAGACGCATCATGTCGGCCGGCGAAATGTCGCGCGCCACGACGATGAGCGGGTCATCGGATGCGTCCACCGTTTCGGCATTGGTGAGCAGGCTGGTGGTCCCCGACAGCACGCGCAATACGCGCTCGATCACCTGCCGGATATCCGCGCTTCGCTCCCGCAGGTATTCGTCCTCCATGGAAGCGAACTGTTCGGCAAGCATCTGGCCCTGCGTCGTCAGCGCCCATTCGGCGTTGTAGTGCCTGGCGCGGATGAAGTCGCAGGCCTGCTCGCTCAGCAGGGGGTCTTCGAGCAGCAGACGGTGCACATTCAGCAGGGGTTCGACCTCGCGCGGCGCGTCGGGCGGCAGTGTATCGATCAAGGTCTGGAGATCCTGGCCGGCCCGGACGATCGCCCGTTCCAGGCGCGCGCACTCGGTTTCCACATCCTCGTCGGCAATGCGGTAGTGGGCAACCTCGAGCGCCGCCGCGCTCATGATGGCCGCCCGGCCGATGGCATAGCCCTTGACGACGCCCTGCCCCTGCATGCAGACCATGGAAGAAAACCCGTGGTTATCGACGAATGAGGAAGTCATCATGGCACTGGCGGTCATTCCGGCTCACCGAACTTGTTTTCGAAAAGACCCTGGATGGCCTGCAGCGCAAGGTCTGCGTCGTCGCCCTGGGCATCCACCGTCACGGTGGTGCCCAGACCGGCCGCCAGCATCATGACACCCATGATGCTTTTTGCGTTCACCCGCTGGGTCCCGCGGGCAATATACACCTCGGACTGGAAGCGCCCCGCGACCTGGGTCAACTTTGCGGCGGCGCGCGCATGCAGACCGAGCTTGTTGCTGATGACAATATCGATGGATGGCATGGTGTTGTTGTCGTAGTGTCCGGTGTGGATGACGGCAGCGCGGGGAAAGGCGCCTCAAACGAGAGACGCGGCATCGACGATCCCCCGCACCGCCGCCCGCCGGATGGTTTCGCTGAATTTTTCCGGATCGTCCTGATTGTCGGTGAGCGCCTTGAGCACCATGCAGAGATTGGTGCCGGTGACCAGATGGCCTTGCGCGCCCCGTTCCGCCGCCTGGGCGAGCGCCTTGCGGGCGATATTGAACGGAGTGGCTCCGAAAATATCGGACAGCACCAGGATGGCGCCTTCCGAGTGCTCCGCCAGCATGCGCGTCAGCCGCTTGGCGGCGACCTCGGGATTCTCATCGGGCACGACATCGAACACCGTCAGCTGAGGTTCACGGCCGAGCACGTGGGCCGCGCATTCGGCGAAAGCGCGTCCCAGGGGTTCATGCATGACCAGTATGATGCGGGCCATTCAGGCTCCTGCCGCCCTTTCCAGCGCCTGGGCAAAGAAGTCGCCGACATCGAAATCCGTCTGTTCCGTGATTTCCACGAAACAGGTGGGGCTGGTGACATTGACTTCGGTCAGATAGTCGCCGATCACGTCCAGCCCGACCAGCAGCAGGCCCCGCGCGGCCAGGCGCGGGCCGATATATTCGGCGATCTCGCGATCGCGGTCCGTCAGGGGCTGTGCGACGCCGCGGCCGCCGGCCGCCAGGTTGCCACGTGTTTCGCCGGCCAGCGGGATGCGCGCCAGCGAGAACGGCACAGCCTCGCCGCCGATCAGCAGAATGCGCTTGTCGCCGTTCACGATCTCAGGGATGTAGCGTTGCGCCATGATGCTGCGGGCCCCGTCATGGGTGAGCATCTCGAGTATGCTGCCCAGATTGTGCTCGCTGGGATGCAGATGGAAGACACCCGTGCCGCCCATGCCGTCCAGCGGCTTGACCACGACATCGCCGTACTGCCGGTGGAATGCGCGCAGGCGCGCCATGTCGCGGGTGACCAGCGTCGGGGCGGTGAACTGTGAAAATTCGGTGATGGCGAGCTTTTCCGGATGATTGCGGATGGCCGCGCCCGAATTGAAGACGCGCGCGCCTTGCGCTTCGGCATATTCGAGCAGATGCGTGGCGTAGACGTACTCCATGTCGAAGGGGGGATCCTTGCGCATGATCACGGCATCGAAGTCCGCAAGCGCGGTTTCGCCGGCCGGGCCGGCATCCCGCCACCATGCCGTGCCATGAAGATCGGCGCCGGCCACGAGTTCGATCGGCTGGGCCAGAGCCTTGACGGCCCCTTCATCGATGTACAGGCCGGGCTGGTAGGCAACGCTCAGGCGATGCCCGCGCGCCGTCAGGGCACGCATCATCGCAACCGATGAGTCTTTGTAGGCCTTCAGGGAAGGCAGCGTATCAATGATGAACAATACGTGCATGGTGCACCTGTAAAACCGCCCGCCGCGACGCGCGCGGCGGGCCAGTGGCCGGAGAATGCCCGGCGAATCCGCAAATGTCCGGCCCGATGCCGGGGCTTTCCCCGCGCCGGCGCCCGGTCAGGTGGACGCTTCGCCCGGCTTGACCGCTTTCTTGCGCGGCGCAAGCACCATGACCATCTGCCTGCCTTCGAGCTTGGGCATGGATTCAACCTGGCACAGTTCGCCGAGGTCGTCGCGCACCCTTTCCAGCACACGCATACCGAGTTCCTGGTGAGCCATTTCACGGCCCCGGAAGCGCAACGTGACCTTGGCCTTGTCGCCTTCTTCGAGGAAGCGCTTGAGATTGCGCATCTTCACCTGGTAGTCGCCTTCATCCGTTCCGGGACGGAACTTGACTTCCTTCACCTGGATGATTTTCTGTTTGGCCTTGGCTTCCTGCTGGCGCTTCTGCTCTTGGTACTTGAACTTGCCGTAATCCATGAGCTTGCATACGGGCGGAGAGGCATTGGGCGCGATCTCGACGAGATCGACATCATGCTGCTCAGACAGTTGCAGTGCTTCGGACGTTCTTACAACGCCCAGCTGTTCGCCATCCAATCCAATGAGTCGCACCTCGGGAACTCGGATTTCACCATTGATGCGATGAGCTTTTTCGGTTGCGATATCTAAGACTCCTAGAATGATCAATCGATTCGGGCCATGCGCCTTGTTGCGCGTTCAGGCCCGGGTGGAAATATCCTGCTGCAGGCGTTCCGTGAATTGTTCGAGCGGCATCACGCCAAGGTCGACGCCGCCTCGTGCGCGGACGGCCACGGTGCCGTTTTCGCGTTCCTTTTCGCCCACCACCAGGATGTACGGAAGTTTCTGCATGCTGTGTTCACGGATTTTACGAGTGATTTTTTCACCGCGCAAATCCGCGAACGCCCTAAATCCTTGTTTTTTCAGGCTTAGAGCCACCCGCTCGGCATATTCTGCCGAAGGTTCGGAAATACAGCATACGACGGCGTGATGGGGCGCCAGCCATGCCGGCAGCGCGCCCGCATGGTTCTCGATGAGCATGCCGATGAAACGCTCGAAGGACCCCAGGATGGCCCGATGCAGCATCACGGGCGTGCGGCGCTGATCCTGGGCATCGACATATTCGGCGCCCAGGCGGGCCGGCATGGAGAAATCGACCTGTATGGTGCCGCACTGCCAGTGGCGGCCGATCGCGTCCTTCAGGGTGTATTCGATCTTGGGGCCGTAGAAGGCGCCTTCCCCGGGCGATACTTCGTATTCGCAGCCGGTGCGGCGCAGGCTTTCCATCAGGGCCTCTTCCGCTTTGTCCCAGACGTCGTCCGAGCCGATGCGCTTTTCGGGCCGGGTCGCCACTTTGTAGAGAATCTCGGTGAAGCCGAAATCGGCGTAGACCTTCTGCAGCAGGGCGGTGAATGCCGCGCATTCGTCCTGCAGCTGATCTTCTGTACAGAAAATATGGCCGTCGTCCTGCGTGAAGCCGCGCACACGCATCATGCCGTGCAATGAACCGGACGGTTCGTTGCGGTGGCACTGACCGAATTCACCATAGCGGATGGGAAGCTCCCGGTAGGAATGCAGGCCAGAATTGAAGATCTGCACATGCCCGGGGCAGTTCATGGGCTTGAGCCCATAGACGCGGTTCTCGGATTCGGTGGTGAAGATGTTCTCGGCGTAGTTGTCCCAGTGGCCGGTCTTCTTCCAGAGCGAAAGGTCGAGGATCTGCGGCGCCTTGATTTCCTGGTAGCCGTTGTCGCGGTATACGGCGCGCATGTACTGCTCCACCTGCTGCCAGACCGTCCAGCCCTTGGGATGCCAGAAGATCAGCCCCGGCGCCTCTTCCTGCATGTGGAAGAGGTCGAGCTCGCGCCCCAGGCGGCGATGGTCGCGCTTTTCGGCCTCTTCTATCATGTTCAGATAGGCGGCCTGCTCTTCCTTGGTGGCCCAGGCCGTGCCGTAAATGCGCTGCAGCATTTCATTGTTGCTGTCGCCTCGCCAATAGGCGCCGGCCAGGCTCATCAGCTTGAACACCTTCAGATGGCCTGTGGAGGGCACGTGGGGGCCGCGGCACAAGTCGATGAAATCGCCTTCACGGTACAACGTGATGCCTTCCTCGGCGGGAATCGAGGCGATGATCTCGGCCTTGTAGTGCTCGCCGATGCCGCGGAAGAACTCGACGGCATCGCCGCGCTTCCATTCTTCGCGAACGACCGTCTCGTTCTTGCGTGCCAGTTCGACCATTTTCTTCTCGATGAGTTCGAGGTCTTCTGGCGTGAACGGACGCTTGTACGAGAAATCGTAATAGAAGCCGTTGTCGATCACCGGGCCGATGGTGACCTGGGCATCCGGAAACAGCGATTTGACGGCATAGGCCAGCAGATGGGCGGTGGAATGCCTGAGCAGATCAAGCCCGTCGGGATCCTTGGCCGTGACAATGTCCAGCCGGGCGTTGGATTCGATCACAAAGCTGGTGTCCACCAGGCGCGGCCCCGCGCCATTGACGGTGACGCGCCCCGCCAGAGCGGCCTTGGCCAGGCCTGAACCAATGGACTGTGCGACCTCGCTCACGGAAACGGGACCCGAAAATTCGCGCTGCGAACCGTCGGGCAGTGTAATCTGAACCATAAAGTGTCCTGAAAAGACAAAACGCGGCCAATGCCGCGCTTTGTTGGGTACTTGTACCGGATGACGAAGGAACGCGGCGACTTTACTGCGTGGGTGTCGTAGTTCGCGTGGTGTTCATTGTTTCGTGTATCCGGTTGGCGTGTTTTTTCGTTGCTTCAGTGTAACACCTCACATCCCGCCTTCGCTTCCCAAACTGCGCGGCAACGCAATTTGGGCTATGATTCGCTTCCGCTTTGTTGTGAAAAAGCCCTTCCCCAGGGAAATCACCGGCAAAGTCGGCGAAACACGAAACATGATTTGACAGAGCAAGAATTTTACCTATATAATTCTGTTCTTCTTTAGGCGGTTAGCTCAGTTGGTTAGAGCGCTACGTTGACATCGTAGAGGTCGCTGGTTCGAATCCAGTACTGCCTACCAGACATATTCATCCCATGGCCTTCAATTAAAGCCCATGAGATCCAAAACCCGCATGGCTACTGGCTTTGCGGGTTTTTTTATTGCCTGCCACAGCCGGCTCATCCTCAGCGCCGCCATCGCGCTGACCCCAGACGCCACCCGCCCAGTTTTCGACGGTTCCGCCTTTTCGTGTTGCGGGCTCCTTGGAGCGGCCACCACCTGTCCCGGCAAGTGCATGCTGCTCCACCGCAGGACGGCAAACAGCTGGCTGAAACTGCCTATCAGCACATGTTCAGAGTCCAGGTCTCCCTTGATATAGGCCTTGGCACCGATCGGCAGTCTCTGATCCTGTATGGCAAAGCTCGCCTTGTAGCCACGCTCGGTATGGAACCGGCCCAGCGCCCTTGCGGCTTTAGCTAATTCATAAATTTCATTAGCATTCATCTTCATATTGATAGTAAAAATTAATATTGGAAGATATAAAAAATCAGCACCATCATTGAGCCCTGTCGATGGATGGCCGTTCGGGAAGAACGGCGCACTTGCATAGGGCCGCACATGAAACTCTCAAGAAGAACCTTCCTTGGCCAGACCTCTCTGGCCACTTTGCTGGCCGGTGTGCCGGCATGGGCGCGCGCCGCCGCGCAGCAGTCGGTGGAAAGCGCGGGCCAGGATGCCGGCGGCGGCATCGTGAATTTCGCCATTACACCCGAACCGCCGGTACTGGTGTCCTTCGCCAACACCAGCGGAACCTCGGTGACGGTCAGCAGCAAGGTCGTGGAAGGCCTGCTGGAATACGACAGGCAGCTGACCCCCAAGCCCCAGCTGGCGACCGCCTGGGAAATCAGCGCCGACGGCCTGACCTACACCTTCACCCTGCGCCCGGCAGTGCGCTGGCACGATGGCGAACCGTTCACGGCAGCGGATGTGATTTTCTCGTTGCAGGCCGCGAAAAAATATCACCCGCGAGGCTCCGCCACCTTTGCGAACCTGGAACACATCGAAGCGCCGGATCCGCTGACGGTACGCCTTCGGCTGTCCCGGCCGGCACCCTATCTGATCCTGGCCCTGGCCGCCGGCGAGACCCCTATCCTGCCCGCCCACCGCTATGCCCTGGACGAGGCATTGCAGAACCCGCTGAACAGCGCGCCCATCGGTACCGGCCCCTATCGCTTCAAGGAATGGGTGCGCGGCAGCCACATCCTCTATGAACGCAATCCCGACTACTGGCTGGAAGGCCATCCCAAGGTGGAAACGCTGATTTTCCGCGTCATGCCCGACAGCGCGGCGCGCCTGAACGGACTGAAGAACCGTTCCATCGACATCGGCTCGAACAGCCCGATTCCGCTGAGCGAGGTGCCCCGGCTGAAGGAGTTTCCCCATCTGGCCGTCTCCACCGATGGCTATGAAGACAACGCCACCATCACCGCCCTGGAATTCAACCTGGAACGGGAAAACCTGGCCAACCCGCTGGTGCGCCAGGCCATTGCGCACGCCTTGAACCGCGAGCAGATCAAGAAGATCGCGTTCTACGGCTACGCCGATGTCACCGTCGCGCCGATCTCCCGGCGCAGCTTTCCCAATTACCACCTGGATATCGCCGACCCCTATCCTTACGACGTGGAACGCGCCAATCGTCTGCTGGACGAAGCGGGACATCCGCGCCAGGCCGGCGGCCACCGCTTTGCGCTCAACCTGCATTCCAACCCCTTCAACCCTGGATTCGTGCGAACCGCCGCTTATGTGCGTTCCGCCCTGTCCCGGATCGGCATCCAGGTCACCCTGCATGAGCAGGACCCCGGCAGCTATATCCGCAGCGTCTATACCAACCGGGAATTCGATCTGACGGTGAGCGGGGTCAGCACCATGTTCGACCCCACTGTGGGTCTGCAGCGCATCTATTACTCGAAAAGCTTCAACCCCGCGATTCCGTTTTCCAACGCCAATCGCTATCACAATCCCGAGGTCGACCGCCTGCTGGAAGCAGCCGCCGTGGAAACCGACGACGGCAGGCGCGCCGAGCAGTTCAAGGCCTTCCAGGAAATCGTGGTGCGCGAGATTCCCACCATCGCGCTCGCCCAGGTCCATGGCGTCACGGTATACAACCGCCGCCTGAGCCGCTTCGATGAAACCGCCGCCGGCACACGGGGCAACCTGGCATTGCTGGATATCGGCAATGCCTGAGTTCCCCGGCATCCTGAAGCGCAAGCTGCTGCAATCGCTGCCCACGGTGGCCGGCATCCTGGTTCTGAACTTCCTGCTGCTGCAACAGATACCCGGCGATGCCGTGGATATCATGGCGGGGGAAGCGGGCGGCGCCACAGCACAGAGCATGGCCGCCATGCGCGAGGCCTACGGCATGGAGGGCTCGATGCCCGAACGCCTGCATGCTTACCTGGGCAACCTGCTGCGGGGCAATCTGGGCGTATCGCCGCGCTTCAATGCGCCGGTGACGACGCTGATTCTGGAACGGCTGCCCAACAGTCTGTTCCTGGTGGTGTCGGGCTTGTTGCTGGCGGTGGTCAGCGGCATCGCCATCGGGACGGTGATGGCCGCCTTCGCCGGCCGCCTGCCGGACCGCCTGCTGTCGCTGCTGAATCTGGTGCTGTATTCAACGCCAGGCTTCTGGATCGGGCTGCTGCTGATTCTGCTGTTTTCAGTTCACCTGGGCTGGCTGCCGGCCAACGGCCATGCCACCATCGGCGTGGAACTGCACGGACTCGCGTGGCTGAAGGATCGCTCCTGGTACGCCGTGCTGCCCATCGTCACCGTGGCCACCTTCTTCATCGCCGTATATGCCCGGCTCACCCGCGCCGCCATGCTGGAAGTCAGAAACCTGGACTTCATCCGCACCGCGCGGGCAAAAGGCCTGCATCCCGCGCGCATCACCGTACGCCACACCCTGCGCAATGCGCTGATACCCGTCAGCACGATGGCGGGCGTGCATTTCGCGGCCCTGTTCGGCGGCGCCGCCGTGACGGAAACGGTATTCGGCTGGCCCGGCCTGGGGCGGTTGACGCTGGATGCCGTCATGACCCGCGACTTCCACCTGTTGCTGGGCATCCTGCTTTTTTCCTCGTTCGTGGTGGTTGCGGTCAACATCCTGATCGATCTGCTGCAGCAATGGCTGGACCCCCGCACCCGGACACATTGAAATGAAACGCCCCCCACGCGCTCTGCGTTCGCTCCCCAGCCAACTTCGGGCGGCCGGGCGGAGGCTGACATGAAACCCACGACGCTGCACTACCCCTCGCCCGCGCCTTCCGCGGCCCCCTCGCACTGGCGGGCCCTGGGCCGTCAGCTGCGCGTTCCACTGACCGCTATCGGCGCCCTGATCTTCCTGGCCATGCTGCTGACAGCCGCCCTGGCCGATGTGCTCGCCCCCGGAGACCCGCTCGACATGGCCGGCATGCCGCTGCTCTGGCCGGGCGATGACCCCGCACACCCGCTGGGCACCGATTCGCTCGGCCGCGACGTCTGGGCCGGCCTGGTACACGGCAGCCGGGCGTCGCTGGCCATTGGATTCAGCGCGGCCGGCATCAGCCTGATCATCGGGATCGGCATCGGCGTACTCGGCGGCTATTACGGCGGCTGGGTGGATCGCAGCCTGATGCGCGTCACCGAGCTGTTCCAGACCATTCCCTCGTTCCTGCTGGTCATCGTGCTGGTGGCGATCTACGGCCCCACGCTGACGATCATCCAGATATCCATCGGACTGGCGGCCTGGCCGGAGATCGCGCGCCTGACCCGCGCCGAATTCCGCCGCCTGCGGCAATACGATTTCGTTCTGGCGGCGCGCAGCGCAGGTTATTCCGGCTTCCACATCATCTTCCGGGAAATCCTGCCCAATGCCCTGCCCGCCATCGTGGTCAGCACCTCCATTCTGGTCGCCGGCGCGATTCTGATGGAATCCGGCCTGGCCTTCCTGGGAATGAGCGACCCCAATGTGGCGAGCTGGGGCGGCATGATCGGCATCGGCCGGGACCAGCTCAGTTCCGAATGGTTTCTGACCGCCCTGCCCGGCTTCGCGATTCTGCTGACCGTGCTGGCCCTGAACGTATTGGGCGATGGCCTCAACGATGCCCTCAATCCCCGCCTGGACGAATCCTCATGACTGAATTGCTACGCATTCACGACCTGCACGTCGGCATCGGTGACAAGGCGCTCATCCATGGGCTGAACCTGCACCTGCAGGCCGGAGAAACCCTGGCCCTGGTGGGAGAATCCGGCTGCGGGAAATCCACCACCGCCCTGGCGATCGCCGGCCTGCTGCCGCGCACAGGCCGCGCCCGGGGCCGGATTCTGCTCGACGGCGAGGATCTGCTGCGGCTGGACGGAAAAGGGCTGCGGCGCAAGCAGGGCCGGGATCTGGCCATGATCTTCCAGGAACCGCTGAGCAGCCTGAACCCCGTCATGACCGTGGGCGACCAGATCGGCGAACTCCTGCTGGCGCACACCACGCTCAGCCGCGCCCAGCGCCTGCGGCGCATCGGGGAACTGATCGATCAGGTACAGCTGCCCGACGCCATCCGCCTGATGCGACGCTACCCGCATGAGCTGTCGGGCGGGCAGCGCCAGCGCATCATGATCGCCATGGCGATTGCCTGCGGGCCCCGCCTGCTGATTGCCGACGAACCCACCACCGCGCTGGACGTCACCACGCAGGCCCGGATTCTCTCCCTGCTCGATACGCTGCGCGACGAGCTGCGGATGGGCCTGCTGCTCATCACGCACGACCTCGGTGTGGTCAGCGAGCGCGCCGACCGGGTGGCTGTGATGCATGGCGGGCGCATCCTGGAAGAGAACACCACGGCGGCGCTGTTCAGCAGCCCCCGGCACGACTACAGCCGGGGCCTGCTGGGCGCGTCGCTGCGCAAGGACCAGCCCCTGCACTACCAGCAGCGGCGACTGCCCGAAATCCGTGTCCAGCATCGCCATGACGGCAGCCTGGATTTCCGCCTGCATACGCCGCCCGCGACGGATCAGGCGGGCAAGCCGCAAGCCGGTTCGACGCCCCCCGCGAACGCCGGCATACCCATCCTGCGCGTGCAGGAATTGAGCAAGACCTTCCGTAAGCAGCCCCACGCGGCGCCCGCCGTCGACCGGGTCGGCTTCGAGCTGTTTCGCGGCGAAACCCTGGGCCTGGTGGGGCAGTCCGGCTGCGGCAAATCGACGCTGAGCAAACTGCTGCTGCGCCTCCTGGAAGCCGACCAGGGCAGCATCCTTCTGAACGGGCAAGACCTGCGCGCGGCGGGCCCTCGTCAATTGCGGCGGCTGCGCGCACAGATCCAGATGGTCTTCCAGGACCCCTACGGTTCATTGAATCCGCGCAAGCGCATCGGTGATGTGCTTGATCAGCTGCAACAGCTGCATCTGCCCCTGAACGCGCGGCAGCGGCAGCGCGAGGCCCTGCGCATCCTCGATGCGGTAGGCCTGCCCGCCGACACGCTGCGGCGCTATCCGCATGAGTTTTCTGGCGGCCAGCGCCAGCGCATCGGCATTGCCCGCGCTCTGATCCTGAAGCCGTCGATCATCCTCTGCGATGAACCGGTATCCGCCCTGGACGTCTCGGTGCAGGCGCAGGTGCTGAATCTGCTGGTCGAGCTGCGCCAGGAGTTCGGCCTCAGCTACCTGTTCATCTCGCATGATCTTTCCGTCGTCCGGTATATGTCGGACCGCATCATGGTGATGCAGGAAGGCCGCATCCTGGAAAACAGTCGCCACGACGTGCTGTGGCACGCGCCCCGGCATGCCTATACCCGCCGCTTGATCGATGCCATTCCGAACTGGAACTCCTCAACCGCCCTTGCTGCCTGAAGCCCATGAGCCGGCCCCTTTCTTCCCACTCCGTCCCGCCCTCTCTTGAGCAACAGCTGAACCGCGAACTGGAACTGCTGCGCCTGCCCGAAGCGCCATGGATGCCGCGCCGCACGTTCCAGGGTCACAAAGTCCTGGATGTTGCCATCATCGGCGCGGGCATGGCCGGCCTGGCCGCCGCCGCGGCGCTGAAGTTTCTCGGTATCGTCAACACCCGCGTCTATGATTCCGCCCCCGTCGGGGCCGAAGGCCCATGGGCCACCCACGCACGCATGCAGACACTGCGTTCCCCGAAAGACCTCGCCGGGCCCGCTCTGGGCGTTCCGTCGCTGACCTTCCGCGCCTGGTACACCCATCTTCACGGGGAAGCCGCCTGGGAGGCCCTGGACCGCATTCCCCGCCTGGTCTGGCACGATTACCTGCAGTGGTATCGTCAAGCGCTTGAACTGCCGGTTCACAACCGGTTTCGCCTCCTGGACATCGAAAGTGTCCAGGCCCCGGGGCTGAACGGCCCGATCGCCCGCCTCGAATTCGATGTCGGAGAAAACGACGAGCGACGCACTGTCCATGCGCGCCACGTCGTGCTGGCCACCGGCATGGACGGCCTGGGCGGCGCAAACATCCCTGCGGAAATCAGGAATCTGGACCGGCGCGTCTGGCGGCACAGCAGCGAAATCTTCGATTTCTCGGCGCTGGCTTCCCGGCGGGTGAGCATTGTGGGCGGTGGGGATTCCGCCCTGGATGCCGCCGCGACGGCGCTGGAAGCCGGTGCCGCTGAAGTGGACATCTACGTACGCGGCACAGGGTTCACACAGATCAACTACTGGAAGGCCTTCACACACGCCGGCCATCGTTATGGATATTCTTTGTTGATACGTGAGCAGCGGGCGGAGATGCTCGGATTCCTGCTGCGGCAGTCGACACCGCCCGCCCGCGGCACCCTGAAACGGCTGCGCGATGCCTCGAACCTGCGCATCCATTTCGGCCGGGAGGCGGGCGACTTCCGGCTGCGGGCCGGCACGCTGGCCTTCCGTGCCGGCGAAGTTCAATGCTCGGCCGACTTCCTGATTCTGGCAACGGGCTATAAAACCGATCTGCGGCAACGTCCCGAACTGCATGGCCTGTTGCCGCATATACGATTCTTCGAGGCGGGCGCGCTGGACGGACGCATTCCGGAAGCGGCCCGGACCATTCCCGAACTGGCCGCCGACTTTTCATTCCGCGCCGCGACGCCCGACGGCGAAGCGCTGCTGGCCCAGGTGCACTGCTTCACCGGGCAGGCCCTGCTCAACGTGGGCAAGATCTGCGGCGACATCCCCGGCATCAGCGTCGGCGCCCAGAGACTGGCCCAGGGCATTGCCGCCAAGCTCTATCAGGCCGAACATGCGTGGCAGCGCGACGCCCTGCGCAGCTATGACGAGCAGGAAATCACCGACGACGCGCTGCATACGCTATATACCCGGACCGCCGCTCCGATGCCGCCATCCGCCACGCGGCGACCGCACTTTGCCTGACGCCATGGCGCCCCCTCGGCTGCGCCCGGAGCGTCGATGGTCCGCACGGTTGACGGCTTTGCGGGTGTCTCCATGTGCGCTCAGCATGGCATTTGCTGATACGGACTCCGGATGCCCCGCCGGCGGTTCGGAAGAATGGCCGCAGACCCGATGCCCGACGTTCGAAGGACAATGCCGCCCATACGCATACGTATCAGCACGATCATGGCCGCCCTGCTCGCAGGCGCGGGTCTCATTCTGGCTTATCAGCTCGCCTCCACCCTGCTGCTGGTATTCGCCGGCGTGCTGCTGGCCGTGGTCCTGGACGTGGCCGCGCTCGGCCTGAAGCGGATTCTTCCCATTCATCGGCTCGCGCGCCTTGCCATCGTGACCACCATCGCCTGCCTGTTGCTGATCGCAGCCATCGTATGGGGCGGCATGCGCCTGCTCAATGAGGCAAAAAACCTGATCGATATCGCCTCCCAACAGGCGTCAATGATTGCCGAACGGCTGGAAGCGCTTGGCTTTGCGGTGCCTGGGAAAGACGGCGGGAGCAATGCCGCGTCCCTGCAGAGTTATCTGCCCGACCCGGAACAGCTGTTCGGACACGCTCAGTCGACCTTCTCGGCAGCCACCGGCGTAGTCGTCAACACCGTCATCATCCTGTTTCTGGCGATTTTCTTCGCCGCCAACCCCGCCGGCTACCGCGACGGATTCCTGAAACTGCTGCCCGTCGACAGGCGCGCGCGCATCGGACAGGTGCTGGAAGAAACCGGCCATACCTTGCGCTGGTGGCTGGTCGGGCAATTGGCCACCATGGCGATCGTCGCGGTGTCCATCGGCCTGATGCTGTTACTCATGGGCATCCCGAACGCCGTGCTGCTGGGACTGCTGGCCGGCGCGCTGAACTTCGTCCCCTTTCTCGGGCCGATCCTGGCCGGCATCCCGGTGCTGCTGGCGGCCATGCCGGAAGGCCTCGCCATGCTGGCGCTCGTCATGGGCCTGTTCATCATCATTGAATCCATCGAAGGCTATCTCATCAATCCCCTCATCCAGAAACGCGCCGTCTATCTGCCCCCCGCCTGGTCCCTGGCCGCGCTGGTGGCGTTCGGAGCGCTGTTCGGCGGCATGGGCGTCGCCCTGGCCACTCCCATCCTGGCGGTGGCACGCATACTGGTTCTGCGGCTCTATGTGGAAGACGTCCTCGAACGGCCGCGGCCCTCCCCGTCCGCCGCGCCGGACCGCGCCCGCATCTGACCGTCCATGGGAATGGACCTTGCTGGATCAGGCATTCACAGCGGAATATCGATCCGGAGGCATGATGAGCGATACGGTCAGCGACTTTCTACTCAAGCGTCTGCATGCATGGGGGGTACGCCGGATATTCGGTTATCCGGGCGATGGCATCAACGGCATCATGGGTGCGCTGGGCCGCCTCGAAAAAACGGAGCAGCGGCTGGAATTCATCCAGTCGCGGCACGAAGAACTGTCGGCCTTCATGGCCTGCGCCCATGCCAAGTTCACCGGCAAGGTCGGCGTATGCCTGGCCACCTCGGGACCGGGCGCCATCCATCTGCTCAATGGACTGTATGACGCCAGGCTGGATCACCAGCCCGTGCTGGCCATCATCGGACAGCAGGCGCGCGCGGCGCTGGGCGGCGACTATCAGCAGGAAATCGATCTTCTCAGCCTCTTCAAGGATGTGGCGCATGAATTCGTCCACATGGCGACCACGCCGGAGCAGATGCGCCATCTCGTGGACCGCGCAATGCGCATCGCCCGGGAGCAGCGCACCGTCACGTGCATCATCATTCCCAACGATGTCCAGGATCTGGATGCCGTGGAGACGCCGCCGCACGAGCACGGCACCGTCCATAGCGGCATCGATCATGTGCCGGTCCTCGAAACCGCGGCTCCGCCGGGAGCGCTGCGGCAGGCGGCGGGCATCCTGAATGCCGGCGAGAAAGTCGCCATTCTGGTCGGAGCCGGCGCCCTTCATGCCACGGATGAAGTGGTGGCGGTCGCAGAACGCCTGGGGGCGGGCGTGGCCAAGGCCCTGCTCGGGAAGGCCGCCGTACCCGACCACCTGCCTTTCGTGACGGGGTCGATCGGCCTGCTGGGCACCAAGCCGAGCTGGGATCTGATGAATGAATGCGACACCCTGCTCATGGTGGGTTCGAGCTTTCCCTATTCCGAGTTCCTGCCGAAGGAAGGCCAGGCGCGGGGCGTGCAGATCGACCGCGACGGCCGCAAACTGAGCTTGCGCTACCCGATGGAGGCCAGTCTCGTGGGAGACAGCCGCGCCACGCTGGAAGCCCTGCTTCCTCTGCTCGAACCCCGGAAGAACGATGCCTGGCGCAGGCAGGTGGAAAGCAATGTGGAGCGCTGGTGGCGGGTGATGGAGGCCCGCGCCATGAGCCGCGCCGACCCCATCAACCCTCAGCGGGTGTTCTGGGAGCTTTCGGCGCTGCTGCCGGACGACTGCATACTCACCTGCGATTCGGGTTCCGCCGCAAACTGGTATGCGCGCGACCTCAAGGTCCGTCGCGGCATGATGGCCTCGCTGTCCGGTGGCCTGGCCACCATGGGGTCGGCCGTGCCCTACGCGATTGCGGCCAAGTTCGCCCACCCGCAGCGGCCTGTCGTCGCCCTTGCCGGTGATGGCGCCATGCAGATGAACGGGATCAACGGCCTGATCACGATCGCGAAGTACTGGCGGCAATGGCGGGACCCGAGGCTGGCCGTCATGGTTCTCAACAATGGCGACCTGAATCAGGTGACCTGGGAACAACGCGCCATGCAGGGTGATCCTAAGTATGAAGCCTCGCAGGTTCTGCCGGAATTCCGGTATGCCGATTATGCCCGCCTGCTGGGGCTGAGCGGGGTCCGGGTGGAACACCCGGACGAGGTGGCGCCGGCCTGGAAGAAGGCCCTGGAAGCCGATGTGCCCACTGTCCTGGAAATGATGACCGACCCCAACGTGCCTCCCCTGCCGCCGCACATCACCGGATCACAGGCCAGGGCCTATGCATCCGCCCTGTGGCGGCGCGACCCCGACGCCCTGTCGGTCATCATGAATTCGGCGCGCCAATGGTGGGACGAGGTGGCGCCGGGAGGACGCAACAAGGGGTGAGCACCGCCACGGGCGGCTGCCGAGGCGGCGAAGCCCGCGGCGAGACGGCTATCGGCGGCCCAGCATGCGCTGGGCCAGCAGGACGCCTATCGTCGTCGCCACCGCCAGGCCCAGGCCGGCCTCCAGCTTGCGGTTGACCCGCAACTGGGTATAGGGGCTGACGGGGATGCCCGAACGCCTGCCTTCCAGGTAGACCTGGCCGTCGTCGCCCGCCTGAAACAGATTGTCGCGTTCCAGCGGCGGCTGGTCGGTGCTTTGCACCCGTGGCAGCGCCCAGGCGATGATGCGGTCGAACAATGACGGCGCCATGGCCCAGCCGATTTCCGACAGGCGTCCCGTTTCCCCCACCGTGATGTTGCGCACCGGCCGTTGCGCGGCCGTCAGGATGGCCGAAGCGACGACCTCCACATCGTATAGCGGCGGCATGACCTTGCCGCGGTGGCCCATATGGCTGCGCCCATGATCCGAGATCGGCGTGGCGATGCCGGACGGCTTCAGCACGGTGACCTTGATGGGCGCATTTTCATGGATCATTTCCATGCGCAGCACTTCGGAATACGCCTTGACCGCCGCCTTGCTGGCCGAATAGGCCCCCAGGATGGGCACCGGCATTTCGGCATTGATCGACGCGACATTGATGATGGTGCCGCCTTCCGGACGGTTGCGCATATGGGCCACAGCGGCCTCGCTGCCATAGACCACGCCCCAGTAATTGGTGTCGAACAGCCGCTTGTGTTCCTCGATGGGCAGATCGTCAAGATGGGAGAACACGACGACGCCGGCATTGTTCACCCAGGTATCGAAACCGCCGAAATGCCGGACCGCCGCATCGGCGATGGCTTGTACCTGTTCCTTGACGCCGACGTCCGCGACCACGTGGATGGCTTCCCCACCCTGAGCCCGGATATCTTCACAGATTTCCTTCAGGACGGCGTCATTGCGTGAGGCAAGCACAAGGCGCGCGCCCCGCTTTGCCGCCCGGCGGGCCGTGGCCAGCCCGATGCCGGAGCTGGCTCCGGTAATGACGATGACCTGGTCCTTCAAAGGCTTGTATCGATGCTTCATTATGATTCCCCCGCGAAATGAACGGGTTGCGTGTTGCAACCCGCCAGCAATACAGCAAATCCGATGCCGTTTGCCGCAAAGGAAAAGCGCGCGGGGGCAGGTGCCGGCGCCGCGGGGAAACCGCCGATGAGGGTCAGTCGAGCGGCGCGTCCGCGTTCCGCACCGAGCGAACGAAAGCGTGTATTTTTTCGGCCGATTTCACGCCCGGCGCGTCTTCTATGCCGCTGCTGACGTCCACGGCGTAAGGCCGCAATGTGCGGACGCGTTCCTCGACATTGCCGGGCGCAAGGCCGCCGGCCAGGACGATGGGCCGGGCGTCCGCGGCTGTGCGCACCGCCGCCAGAAGGCCCAGATCGAACCCCTTGCCGCTGCCCCCGTAGCCCGCGCTGTGGCTGTCGAACAGCCAGGCGCTGGCCGAACCGTAGCGGCGGCATTCGGCAAGGACCTCGCCGGGGGTGGCCAGCCCCGGAGCGCCGATGCGGAAGGCCCGCATGTAACGCCTGCCGTAGCGTTCGCATTCCTGCGGACTTTCGTCCCCGTGGAACTGCAGCAGATCGGGCATGACGGTGTCCACCACTTCGCGGACGTGGCCCGGATCGGGATTGACGAACAGTGCCACCACATCGACGAAGGCCGGCACCGCCTGCCGCAGCGCCTCGGCTTGAGCCAGATCCAGCGCCCGCCGGCTGCCGGCGAAGAAAATCATGCCCAGCGCATCGGTTCCCGCCCGCACGGCGGCCCGGACGTCGTTTTCGCGGGTGAAACCGCACAGTTTGATTCGAGTACGCTGCATCATGGCGCTTCCTTCGCCGATCAACGGAAGGCGGCGGCGGGATCGGCGGAGGCGCCCCCACCCCCTTCCGCGGCTCCGCCATTCGAAGGCGCTTCGCTGGCGGGCGCCCCGAAGGACGCGGCCGGATCGCCGCCCCCGAACATCGAAGCCGGGTCGCCGCCGTTCCCGAAGGAATCCGCCCCGTATGTGTTGCCGATACCGAAGTCCACCGTCGAAGGATCGATCATCTCGATGTCATCCTTGTAATGGGTGACCATGCCGGGGAACAGCATGACGGCCCCCACCATGAAAAGCTGGATGACGATGAAAGGGATGGATCCCCAGTAGATCTGGCCCGTGGTCACGCCGGCGACCGTCTTGCCCGTGATCTTGTCCCGATAGTCTTCCTTGGGGGCGACCGACCGCAGGAAGAACAGAGCGAAACCGAACGGCGGATGCATGAACGATGTCTGCATGTTCACCGCAAGCAGCACGCCGAACCAGATCAGGTCGATGCCCAGCTTGTCGGCCACCGGGCCCACCAGCGGCACGATGATGAAGGCCAGTTCGAAGAAATCGAGGAAGAAGGCCAGCACAAAAATGAGGATGCTCACGAAGATGATGAACCCCCATTCGCCGCCCGGCATGTCGATCAGCAGGTGCTCCACCCACATATCGCCGTTGATGCCGCGGAAACTCAGGCTGAAGACCGTGGAGCCGACCAGGATGAACACCACGAAGCACGAAAGCTTGGTCGTGGAATCCATGGCCTGGCGCAGCAGCTTCCAGGAGAACCTGCCGCGCGACACCGCCATGGCCAGCGCCCCAACGGCGCCCATGGCGCCCCCTTCGGTCGGGGTGGCCACACCGATGAAAATGGTGCCCAGGACCAGGAAAATGAGGAACAGCGGCGGAATCATCACGAAAGTGACGCGCTCCGCGATCTCGGAAAGCAGCCCCAGGCGCAATGCCCGGTTGACGAGCGCGATGACCCAGGCGGTGAGGCCCCATACCAGCAGAACAATGACGACCCGCTCATCCACCGGCACCGAATCATGTGAACGGAAATAGTATTGCGAACCGAAATAGGCGACCGACGATGCGATGATGGTCAGCACCACCAGCGACTTCAGGCCCCGCGTGCCATCGGGGCGGTCGTAGATGCGCGCCTCTTTGGGCAGGGCGGGCGCGCTGGCGGGCCGCAGCATGCACATGATGCCGATGTACACAATATAGGACAAGGCCAGCAGCAGGCCGGGCACCATGGCCCCGCGATACATGTCGCCGATCGAGCGGCCGAGCTGGTCGGCCAGAATGATGAGCACCAGCGACGGCGGAATGATCTGCGAAAGCGTCCCCGAAGCGGCGATGACCCCCGATGCCAGGCGCCGGTCGTAACCATAGCGCAGCATGATGGGCAGGGAAATCAGCCCCATGGAGATCACCGACGCCGACACGACACCGGTGGTGGCGGCCAGCATGGCGCCCACCACCACGACGGCGATAGCCAGGCCGCCGCGTATCGGCCCGAACAGATGGCCGACCGTTTCGAGCAGGTCTTCCGCCATGCCCGATCTTTCCAGAATGAGCCCCATCAATGTGAAGAACGGCACCGCCAGAAGCGTATCGTTGGCGATGATCCCGAAGACCCGGTTGGGCAGGGCCTGGAACAGCGCCGGCTGCATCAGGCCGAACTCGATGGCGATCAGGCCATAGAGGACGCCGACCGCCGCCAGTGTGAATGCGACCGGAAAGCCCAGCAGCAGGAACACCACCAGGTTGAAAAACATGATGGGCGCCAGATTGTCGACGAAAAACTCCATGCTCAGCGCCCCTCTGTGCCGCCCTGCGGGCGTGCTTCGTTCTGTTTTCTTATTTCTTCCGCCAGTTCTTCTTCCGCGCTCTTGACCCGTTCGGGCCGCATCGGATCGGGCCCTTTTCCGGCCAGGAAGGCGACGCATTTGATCAGGCGCGACACGCCGCTGAGGATGAGCAGCCCAAAGCCGACCGGGATGAGCAGCTTGGCCGGCCAGCGAATCAGCCCGCCGGTGTTGGAGGAGAGTTCGTTCCGGCTGAAGGAGTCATAGAAATACGGCAGCGACAGCCAGAATATGAGCGCGGCCGCCGGAAAAAGGAAGAAAACGATGCCGGCGATTTCGATGCAGACCTGGGTTCGCGGTGACAAGCGCGTTGAAAGCACGTCGACCCTGACGTGTTCATTGCGCAGATAGGTATAGCCCGAGGCAAGCAGAAAGATGGCGCCGAACAGATACCATTGAAGTTCCAGCCATGCGTTCGAACTGGTATGGAAGACCTTGCGAACGACTGCGTTGCCCGCGCTCACGAATACGACGATGAGCGTCAGCCACAATACCGTGCGCCCAATGGCCTGATTGAGCGCATCGATCGCTCTCGATACCGCCAGAAAGAAGTTCATTTCCCGCTCTTATGCTGATGCGAAACCCTCGGATTTTAGCGTAACGGCTCGTAAAGCGAATCGGGGCGGCCCCCGGGGGGCAGCCCCGACGCAGTCAGAGCCGCAGGCCCAGATGGCTTTCCAGCGATTGCTCGACCGGAATCGATGGCAGCCCGAATCCCGCGGGATACTCGGCCCGCGCCAGATACAGCCCGGCCGCCTGAAAGGTGGGCGGCGCGAGGCGCCGGTCGCGCTGCGCCAGAAGCCCGCTCATCGCTTCCGGCTCGCAACCGCCCTTGCCCACTTCCACGAGGGCGCCCATGAGATTGCGCACCATATGGTGAAGAAAGGCATTCGCCTTGAAGGTAAAGATGAAAAAGTCGCCGGCCTGCCTGATGTCCAGCCGTTCCAGGCGGCGCACCGGACTGGCGGCCTGGCATTCCGAGGAACGGAAGGCGCTGAAATCATGCTCGCCCACCAGCCGGGCGGCCGCCTGCCGCATGCTCCGCAGCGCGAGCGGGCGATGGATCCAGCCCGCCTTGCCCCGCAGGATGGGGCTGGCGACCCGGTGAGACCGCAGCAGATAGACGTAGGTACGGGAAACAGCGGAAAAACGGGCATGAAAGCTGTCATCGACGGCATGGGCCCATTGCACGCCGATGGACGGTGGCAGCAAGGCATTCAGGCCGCGCACCCATGATTCCATGCGGCGCTCGACCGTTGTGTCGACATGGACGACTTGTTCCAGCGCATGGACCCCAGTATCCGTCCGGCCGGCGCAAATGGTTGCGGCCGGCGCGGCCAGAAAGGAAGACAACGCGCTTTCCAGCTGGTCCTGGACAGTACGGCCGCCCGGCTGGGTCTGCCACCCATGCCAGGGCGCGCCGTCATACGCCAGGCCCAATGCAATGCGGGGCATGCTTCAGGTGCCGCGGCGACCCGCTGCGCCGCCGGACGGCTGGTCGAGGTCGAGATCGATCTCGCGCAGTTTCTCGCGCACCATGGCGTCGGAAATGGGACTGTCGCTCTCGAAATCGTCCTGCCCGGCGGCACTGGCCCGCCGCAGCAGCCATACGGCGATCAGCAGAATCAGCGCCAGCCCGCCGCCGATGATGGCGACGAGATTCTCGCGCCACCAAGGCGCCTGGCGCACCATCGGCCCCGGCAAAGGCTGGCTGGCGCCGGGCCGTGCCGCGGCGCCGGGAACAGGCTGGACAGTGCCGGCCGGCGCGACGCCCGTCTGTACCGGCGCGGACGCCGCAGGGGCCCCGGTGGCAGGCACACCCGTGTCCGCCCGGCCGGCCGTCCCGCCCGCCGCGCCGTTCGTGCCCGCCGCGGTGCCGCCCGGCGTTCCGGGTGCGCCCGGATCGGCCGGACCGGTATCCGCGGGACGGGTATCCGCGGGGCCGGACCTGGCATCGCCGGGTGCGCCGGCCTCCGCCTGCGTCCCATCGCCATCGACCGCCACTTCCTCTTTTTCGTCGGCCGATTCGATCAGGCCGATGGCTTCCTTGATGGCTTCGCTGACACTGCGGGCGCCTTCGAGCGCGGCCTCGGCCGCCACGTGCCCCTGCTTCTGCAAAGCTTCATTCAAATGCCGGACATTGTCTTCGAGTTCGATGATGCGCTTGCGGGATTCATCCATGCCCTTGTTCATGGCTGTTTCGTCGTCGGGATCGCCGGCCGCGCCGGCCCCCGGAGAGGCGCCGCCCGGGGCCGCCGCAGCGCCCGGTTCGACGCCGTTGCCCGTGGACGCCTCGGAGGAAGAAGCGCTACTTGCGGACGGACCGGATGAAGGCCCAGCCGCCGAAGACGCGGCGGCAAGAGATGCGCCGGCCGAATGGGAATCCGCCCCGGGACCACCCGCCGCCGGGCCATCGGCTGAAGACGCGCCCGGAACGGCAGACATAGCCAGCGAAGACCCCGCCCCCGCCGGTGCGGACGGATCGGAGGACGCAATGCCGCCGTGTTCCTGCCCCGAAGATCCGGAGTTTCCGGCTGGGGAGGTGGCGGAGGCCCCCGCCCCGCCAGGCGCACCCGTGGCGCCGGAGGGCACACCCGTGAAGGCGGTGCCGCCGGACGAGCTGTCAGCGGCCCCGCTGCCCGACGCCCCGCCATGAACGGCGGAGCCGTTCGCGGCGGCCGCGGCCTGCCCATCCTGGCCATTCAGGCGGGCGGCCGAGGTCCCTGATTTCCCGATCGCCGCCCCGTTGGCCCCGGGGCCGCCGGACAGCCGCAGGCGGTCGCCGCTCTGGACGGCGGGCGGCGATGCGTCTTGCGCCGCGACGGCGGTTTGGGAGACGCTTCCCTGTGCGGCGGCATCCGCCGCGGACAGCGCCGCGACATCGGCCGTGCCGCTGCGTTGGCGATAACGGGCAAAGGCCTGGGCATGCTGCTGGAATATGCGGCGCGCTTCGCGATCGGACAGTGCCGTCAAGGCATCCATGCCGGGCATCACGAGCGTTGCCCCGGCCTTCACGAGGTTGACGTTGTCTTCGATGAAGGCCTGCGGGTTGGCGCGCTGCAGGGCGATCATCATCTGGTAGACCGTAACGCCCTGAACCTCATTGCGCTGCGCAATGGCGAACATGTTGTCGCCCCGCCGCACGGGTATCTGCCTGCCGGCCAGGTCATGGCCATCGGGCGAGCCGCGGCCGTCGATGGCACGCGCATTGCGGGAGCCTTCGGCGGCGGGCCGCTGTATGGCAATCTGATCGCCATGCGCCAGCAGGCTGACCTGATAGCGCTGCTGACCCGATGTACTGCCGACATCGAGCAGGATATCGACGATGGGCTGGTCGAAGGCCTGTTCGGAACGCAGCTGTATGACCTTGACGTCGGCACGATAGCCGTCGAGCAGCATCAGCCGCATGGAATCGAGCGCCACGGGCGGGGTCATCCCCGCTTCCCGCCACGCGCCGGCCGGCGCGGGCACCGCCCGCAGACTGCCGATTTCCTGCTGCGTGAGCTGCGTAACGGGGATTTCGACATGCAGCGGCTGGCCCAGCGCGGACACGACGCGCGAATGCCCCAATGTCGCGGCTTGGGCGGCTGAAATGGCTGCTGATGCCGCAATCAGGGCTCCGATCAGATACTTAGCTTTGGAGGCCAGGACGGCCGGACCGGAACCACAATGCGACATCAGCATGATCAAAGCTCACCAAGGGCTATACGCAACATACGGCGCAACGGTTCCGCCGCCCCCCAGAGAAGCTGGTCGCCGACCGTGAACGCGCTGAGATATTCGGACCCCATGGACAGCTTGCGTAACCGCCCCACGGGAATATTGAGCGTACCGGTGACTGCAACAGGCGTCAAATCCCGCATGGTGGCTTCACGTTCGTTGGGCACGACTTTTGCCCACTGCGAACCCTCTCGGAGGATGTCCGAGATTTCGTCGAGCGGCACATCGCGCTTCAGCTTGATGGTAAGCGCCTGGCTGTGGCAGCGCATGGCGCCGATGCGCACGCACAGGCCGTCGACGGGAATCGGTTTGCTGCCAAAGGCTTCGCCGCGCCCGAGGATCTTGTTGGTCTCGGCTTCGGCCTTCCATTCCTCGCGCGAAACGCCGTTGCCCAGGTCTTTGTCGATCCAGGGAATCAGGTTGCCGCCCAGGGGAACGCCGAAATGGTCGGTCGGCAGAGAGGCATCCTTTTGTGTTGTAAGAACACCACGATCGATTTCGAGAATGGCCGAAGCCGGGTCATCGAGCAGACCCTTGACCGATGCGTTGAGCAGGCCGAACTGGGTAAGCAGTTCGCGCATGTGCTGTGCCCCGCCGCCCGAAGCGGCCTGGTAGGTCATGCTGGTCATCCATTCGATCAGATCCTGGCGGAACAGCCCGGACAGCCCCATCAGCATGCAGCTGACCGTGCAGTTGCCGCCGACGAAATCCTTGACACCGCGCGCCAGCGCGGCATCGATCACGCCGCGATTGACGGGATCGAGCACGATGACGGAGTGATCGGCCATGCGCAGCGTGCTGGCCGCGTCGATCCAGATGCCGTCCCAGCCCGCCTCGCGCAATTTGGGATAGACGGCCGAGGTGTAGTCGCCGCCCTGCGCCGTCACGATGATGGGCAGCTTCTTCAACGCCCCGATGTCGTAGGCATCCTGCAAGGGGCCGGCGCCATCGGCCCACCTGGGCGCCGGACCACCGGCATTGCTGGTGGAAAAGAACACCGGCTGGAACAGGGAAAAATCGTTTTCGTCGAGCATGCGCTGCATGAGGACGGAACCGACCATGCCACGCCAGCCGACCAGACCCACTACTTGGCTCATGATGCTGTCGCCTGAAAGAAATGAAAATGCAAAGGTTAAACAAGCATTTTATGACAACGCGCGCAATACGGCGTCGCCCATTTCAGCCGTGCCCACCCTCCGGGTGCCTTCTTCGTGGATATCCGCCGTGCGCAGGCCCTGTTCCAGCACGTTCTGGACGGCGGCCTCGATGCGTTGCGCCTGCTCGGGCAGGTTCAGTGAATAGCGCAGCAGCATGGCGGCGGACAAGATCGTTGCCAGCGGGTTGGCCACGTCCTTGCCCGCGATGTCCGGCGCTGAACCATGGCTGGGCTCGTACAGGCCCTGGTTCGATGCATTGAGCGAAGCCGAGGGCAGCATGCCGATGGACCCGGTGAGCATGGCCGCTTCGTCGGACAGGATGTCGCCGAAGAGATTGCCGGTCACGATCACATCGAATGCCTTGGGCGCGCGCACCAGCTGCATGGCGGCGTTATCGACGTACATATGCGAGAGTTCGATGTCCGGGTATTCGCGCGCCACGTCGATGACGATATCGCGCCAGAACTGCGAGGTTTCCAGCACATTGGCCTTGTCGACGCTGCACAGCCGGCCTTGGCGCTTGGCGGCCGCCTGGAAGGCGACATGCGCAATGCGGCGGATCTCGGATTCGGCATAATGCATGGTGTCGAAGCCCTGGCGCTCGCCCTTGAACGGGCCCTCGGCCACCACGCGTTCGCCGCGCGGCTGGCCGAAATAGATGTCGCCCGTCAGTTCGCGCACGATCAGGATATCCAGCCCGGCGACGATCTCGGGCTTCAGAGACGAAGCATTCGCCAGCTGCGGGTACAGGATGGCCGGCCGCAGATTGGCGAACAGGCCCAGCGCCTTGCGCAGACCCAGGATGGCCTGTTCGGGGCGCAGTTCGCGCGCCAGCTGGTCATACTTCCAGTCGCCCACCGCCCCGAACAGAATCGCATCGGATTCCTGGGCAAGCTTCAGGGTTTCCGGCGGCAGCGGATGCCCGTGCAGATCGTAGGCGGCGCCACCGACCGGGGCCGTGTTCATTTCCAGATCGAGTCCGAGAGCACCGAGTACGCGCAATGCCTGCTCGATGATCTCGGGCCCGATTCCGTCGCCGGAAAGTATGGCAATTTTCTTCGTCATGGAAGTTCCTGTAATGATGGTTTTGTGCGAAGCAGGCTGTCCGGGGCGCAGCCCTCTTCGGCGATTTTTTTGGATAGCGCATCCTGCCGGGCGAGAGGCCCGCCGTCAAGCGCCGGGCCGGAGCGAAGAACTCCGGCCAGCCGGCCGGAGTTCTTCATGCCGCGGCGTGCGGGCCGCGCGGTAAGCCGGGCCCGCGCCCGCGCCCGGTCAGACTTGCGGTTCCACCGCCAGCCAGGGGTGGCTGGCCAGCCGCTGTGATTCGAATTCCTTGATTTTGTCGGCCTTTTCCAGGGTCAGCCCGATATCGTCCAGCCCGTTCAGCAGGCAGTGCTTGCGGAACGGGTCGACATTGAAGGGCAGCTCATTGCCATCCGGCTTGACGACCACCTGCCTTTCCAGATCGACTTCCAGCTGATAGCCGGGGTTGGCTTCGACTTCTTCGAACAGGCGCGAAACCTCGGCCTCGGGAAGGATGATCGGCAGCAGGCCGTTCTTGAAGCTGTTGTTGAAGAAAATGTCGGCGTAGGACGGCGCGATGATGGCGCGGAAGCCGTACTGGCTCAGCGCCCAGGGCGCATGCTCGCGGCTGGAACCGCAGCCGAAGTTCTCGCGCGCGAGCAGGATGGACGCCCCCTGGTAGCGCGGCTGGTTCAGCACGAAATCGGGGTTCAGCGGCCGCTTGCTGTTGTCCATGCCCGGCTCGCCGTGATCGAGATAGCGCAGCTCATCGAACAGGTTGGGGCCGAAGCCCGTGCGCTTGATCGACTTCAGGAACTGCTTGGGAATGATCAGGTCGGTGTCGACGTTGGCGCGATCCAGGGGAGCGGCCAGGCCCTTGTGTATGGTGAATGCTTGCATGGGGTCTTCCTATCCGAAATGGCGTACATCGACGAAGTGGCCGGCAACCGCCGCAGCGGCGGCCATGGCCGGGCTGACCAGATGGGTGCGCCCGCCCTGCCCCTGCCTGCCCTCGAAATTGCGGTTCGAGGTGGAGGCACAGCGTTCGCCCGGTTCCAGCCGGTCGGCATTCATGGCCAGGCACATCGAGCATCCCGGTTCGCGCCATTCGAAGCCGGCGTCCAGGAAGATCTTGTCCAGCCCTTCCTGCTCGGCCTGCTGTTTGACCAGACCCGAACCCGGAACCACCATGGCCTGCTTCACCGTCGAGGCGACCCGGCGCCCGCGCACGACGTCAGCGGCGGAACGCAGATCCTCGATACGGGAATTCGTACAGGAACCGATGAATACCTTATCGATGGAAATCTCGGAAATCGGAGTGTCCGGTTCCAACCCCATGTACTTCAGCGCGCGCAGCATGCCGCCGCGGCGCACTTCGTCGCTTTCGTTGGCGGGGTTGGGCACGCGGTCGTTGACGGACAGCACCATTTCCGGCGAAGTGCCCCAGCTCACCTGTGGTTCCACGTCGGCCGCATCGATCTCGACCACCCGGTCGAAATGGGCGCCTTCGTCGGAATGCAGGGTCTTCCAGTATTCCACCGCCTGATCCCAGGCCGCCCCGGTGGGCGCATAGGGGCGCCCGCGGAAATACTCGATGGTCTTGTCGTCAACGGCCACCATGCCTGAACGGGCGCCGGCTTCGATCGACATATTGCATACGGTCATGCGGCCTTCGACAGACAGCGAACGGATGGCGCCGCCCCCGAATTCGATGGCGCAGCCCGTGCCGCCGGCCGTGCCGATGCGGCCGATGATGTGCAGGACGAGGTCTTTGGCGGTGCAGCCTTGCGGCAGTTCGCCTTCCACCTTGATGAGCAGGTTCTTGGCCTTCTTCATGAGCAGCGTCTGGGTGGCCAGGACGTGCTCGACCTCGGAGGTACCGATGCCGAAGGCCAGCGCGCCGACCGCGCCGTGCGTGCTGGTATGGGAATCGCCGCAGACCACGGTCATGCCGGGCAGCGTGGCGCCTTGCTCGGGGCCGATGACGTGCACGATGCCCTGGCGCAGGTCATTCATGCGGAATTCGGTGATGCCGTATTTCTCACAGTTCTCATCGAGCGTGTCGACCTGCAGTTTCGAGACCGGATCGCTGATGCCCGCCGCGCGGCCCTCGGTCGGGACGTTGTGGTCCGCAACCGCCAGGTTGGCGCTGACGCGCCACGGCAGGCGGCCGGCCATGGCCAGCCCTTCGAAAGCTTGCGGGCTCGTGACTTCGTGCACGAGATGCCGGTCGATATACAGCAGACAGGTGCCGTCGGGTTCCTGGTGCACCACATGGGCGGACCAGAGTTTGTCGTACAGGGTTTGTGGCATATCGTTCTCGTTCCTGGAATCTGGGCTGACGGGAACACCCGGGTGCAATTCACCGCCTTCCGGGTGGTGAATTCCATTATGCCACTGCAGCTACCCAGCACAAGACCAGCATATATACTGGTATGTATAGTGCCAGGATAATGGTTTAACTGTGCATTCCCTGAAGGTCATTCCGGCCTTGTCCAGAATGACGGACGGCCTGTCCGTTTCCGTCGCGATCACCGGGTTGGCGATCTGAACGCGACAGGCCGGTGGTCTCACGACTACAGCTGGATGCCTTCCAGCACATCCTTCCACACGTCGTTCTGTTCTTCCAGGGCTTTGCTGAAATCGTCCAGACCGATGGATTCCGGAACAGACCCCATGGCGCGGAACGTTTCCCCGACTTCCGGATCCTTCACTGCGACCGCCATTGCATCATTCAGCCTGGCAGCCACTTCGGCCGGCGTCCCTTTGGGCAGGAACAGACCGAACCACGATTCCATGTGGAACTGCGGGAAGCCCATTTCCGAAATAGGCGTCGCCTCGGGCAGCGCTTCCTGGGCGGAGTCCGACGTCACACCCAGCACACGCACTTGCTTGCTGTCGATGAAGGGCTTGGCCGCCGCAACGGTTTCAAAAATCATGTCGATATGGCCGCCCAGCAGGTCGGTAATGGCCGCGGCGCCGCCTTTGTAAGGGACTTCCGTCAGTTTGATGTCGGCGATCCGCTCCAGGAGCTTGCCGGACAGGAATTGCGACGTGCCCGTCCCGGCCGTGCCGTAGGTCAATTTGCCCGGTGTGGCCTTCGAAGTTTCGATGATGTCCCCGAGCGATTTCAGTTCATTGTCCGAACGGACGATAAGAGCGTTGCCGTATTTCGAGAACAGAGTGACGGGGACGAAATCCTTCGCGGCGTCGTACGGCAGCGATTTGTAGATCAGCGGGTTCACCACGTTGATCGTAGTGTTGCCCAGCAGAACGGTATAGCCATCGGGCTGGGCATCCTTCACGAAGGCGGCTCCCACGATACCCGACACGCCCGGCTTGTTCTGCACTATGACAGGCACCTTCAACTCTTTGGACAGTTTTTCCGCCATCAAGCGACCGGTACTGTCAGCCGCGCCACCCGCATTGAACGGAACCACCAGTGTGATGGGCTTGGACGGATAAGCTTGAGCATGGGCCGCCCCGGCCACAAGCATCATTGCCCCGACGCCAACCAACAGTTTCTTTGCCGCAATATTCATTTCATGGTCTCCATGCAAGTAAAAACGATGATTCAGTAAGCTTCGCCGCCCGGCCGTGTCTTCCGTCCGCGGATTTTTTCCAGTTGCAGCAGGCAATTGCTTTTAAGAATGCCCGCGTCGTTGCCGGGCGTGACGAGCTGAAAACCTTGTTCCAGGCGCTGGCTCGCCATCTCGCCATCGGCGCAGAAGATCCCCGTTGCCAGGCCTCTGGCTCGTGCCGCCGCCCGTATGGTTTCTATGATTTCGGCAACCCTCCCCTCGGGAAAGGATCCCGGACCCTCGCCGTAGGACAGGCTCAGATCATTCGGTCCGACATAGACTCCGTCGATGCCTTTTACATCCAGGATTGCATCCAGGTTTTCGACCGCTGCCCGCGATTCGATCATGACGAAAACGAGGATTTCATCGTTGGCATGCTGGAAATAATCGGATCCGCCATACAGCAAACCTCGCGCGGGGCCGAAAGACCGCGATCCTTGCGGCGGATACTTGCATGCCGCCACGACTTTTCTGGCTATCTCCGCGTCATCGACCTGCGGACAAATGACGCCGTATGCCCCCGCATCGAGCAAATGCATGATTTCCACGGGATCGCTGCCGCTGGGGCGCACCAACGGAGTGGCCGGTGTAGTGGAAATCGCCTGAAGCATGGGCACGGCTTGGCTGAAATCAATCATGCCGTGCTGCAGATCCACGGTGACCGCGTCAAACCCGCAGCTGGCCACCAGCTCGGAGCTGTACGATGAGGGGATGGACAACCAGGCGTTGACCGCCTGGGAGGTTTCCAGCAATTTTTTCAAGCCATTCTTTCTCATTTTTTCATCCATATGATTTGAGCCGCCGGAAGCGCCGCGAAGAAAGCGGCATGCACAGCGGCTTGCTCTCGGTGATTGTCGGTCTGCGTCAGCGCGGCGCGGCGGACTCCGCTTTCGTCGCTTTTCGAGTCGTGGCGCGATGCACCACAGTAACCGGCGTAGTGACATGGCCGGCTCCCATCCGGACCCCTGAAGAGATCCGCTCCAGCAATATCGACACGGTCGCCTGGGTCATCAAATCGGCGTTCTGTTCGATCGTGGTGAGCTGATAACCGCCCCAGGCCGCCTGAGGCACATTATCGAAACCGACCACCTGGACATCCTCGGGCACGGCCAGGCCCAATTCATTGCGCAACGCATCCAGGACGGCGAATGCCATATGGTCATTGCCGACGAAAAGCGCATCCGGCTTTTCGTCCCGGCTGAACAGTTCCCGGGTGACCGCCGCCGCGGCTTCGAAGTCGTACTGACCCGTTCCGCGCACGAACAACGGGCGGCCATGGCGGGCCAGTTCATCGACAAAGCCGCGCTCCCGCTCCTGGGAAGTGGAGGAATCCTCCAGCCCCGCGATGAATCCGATCCGTTCGGCGCCGCTCTGCAGCAACAACCTCGCCGCCAGGCGCCCCCCTTCCACGTTGTCGGAAACGACGGTGCTGACATCCTTCACCGCCGATACTCGGTTGAACAGCACGACCGGTATGCTCGCGGCATGGCAATGAGCCGCCAGCGAGGACGACAGCATCGCGCTGGCGAGCACGATGCCATCGACCTGGTATTGAAGGATGTCCAGCAGCAGGCTGTCGATGTCATCGTCCGTGGCGGCGGCATCATTGCTGATGAACAGAAGGAGGTGATATCCATGCGCCTGCAATGACTGCGACAGCTTTTCAATGATGGTGGGATAAAACTGATTCTGAAGATAGGAAACCACCACGGCGATGATTCTGGATTTCCGCGTGGACAGCGTCCGGGCAATGGCGTTGGGCCGATAGCCAAGTTTCCGGGCGGCTTCCAGCACGCGCGCGCGAGTCTTTTCCGCCACGCTCGCGCCCGGCGTGAAAGTGCGGCTCACGGCTGAAGTGCTCACACCGGCCAGCCTGGCGACCTCGACCAGCGTCACGGCCGTGGAGGGCGGACCGCCGCGGGGTTTCTGCGTCTCCATCATCTGTTCCACTGGGAAAACGCGCTCGTCTCAGTATGGAACCCCTTCATTCCGCCGTCCAGCCACCGTCGACCATCAAGGCCGAGCCCGTCATCAGCGCCGAAGCATCGCTGGCCAGGAACACCACGGGCCCCATGATGTCTTCGAGCCGCCCGATGCGTCCCAATGCGATCTTGGACGTGATGAAATCATAAAACTCCTTCTCTTCGAGCATGCCGCGAGTCATTTCGGTTTCGATGAAGGTGGGGCAAAGGGTGTTGACGCGTATCGACGAGGAACCCACTTCCCAGGCCAGGGCCTTGGTGAGGCCTTCGATCGCGTGCTTCGTCGCGCAGTAAACCGTGCGCCTGGGCCCGCCCACGTGCCCCATCTGCGATGAAATATTGATGATGCTGCCGGATATCCCATGGGCTTGCATATGCCTGATGACTTCCCGGCAAACATAAAAGACCGACTTGATGTTCAAGTCCAGCACGTCGTGGAGATCCTGGTCTCTCGTCTCCGTCAATAATGCGGGCCGGTTGGTCCCCGCATTGTTGACAACGATGTCGAAAGGCCCGAAAGCGGCGACGCCTTCACTGACGGCAGCGGAATCCGTAATATCCACAGGCCACACGGCACCGCTGCCGCCGTTCTCCTGAATGGCGGCCAGCGCCGAATTCAGGTCCCCTTCATTGCGGGCGGCCAGCACCACGCGCGCGCCGGCCTGGGCCAACGCATGCGCGGCGGCCAGGCCAATGCCGCGGCTCGCGCCGGTGATCAGCGCCGTCTTGCCATCGACGCGAAAACTGGGAAGATGCATGGTTGTCCCTCTCGTCATCATCTCATCGATCATTCGGCCCGCACGTCCACGGGTTCGTACCAGGGAAGGTCGGGACGATTGCCGTAACGGCGCACCCGGAGGTTCGCCTGCTCGCCATGGCCGGCGAAGTTTTCCATATGGCACAGGCGCGACCCGTACTCGCCGATCAGCGCGGCGGCGGCGTCCGTCGTGACCCGCTGGTAGGTGCACGTTTTGAGGAATTTCCCGACCCACAGGCCGCCGGTATAGCGGGCGCTGCGTTTGGTGGGCAGCGTGTGGTTGGTGCCGATCACTTTGTCCCCGAAGGATACGTTGGTGCGCGGCCCCAGGAACAATGCGCCGTAGTTGTTCATTCTTTCCAGGAAGATATCCGGGTTCTCGGTCAGCACCTGAACGTGTTCGAACGCGAGCTCGTCCGCTTTTTCCAGCATCTCATCCAGTGTTTCACATACGATCACCTGCCCGTAATCGGCCCAGGCCACGCTGGCGATGGCGGCTGTCGGCAGCAGCTTGAGCTGGCGCTCGATTTCGGCCATGGTGGCATGCGCCAGATCTTCGTCGGTGGTCAGCAGGACGGCCGGAGAAGTGGGGCCATGTTCGGCCTGCCCCAGAAGGTCGATGGCGCACATTTCGGCATCCGCCGTGGAGTCGGCGATCACCAGCGTCTCGGTCGGCCCCGCAAACAGATCGATGCCGACCCGGCCGAAAAGCTGCCGCTTGGCTTCGGCAACGAACATGTTCCCGGGCCCCACCAGCATGTCGATCTGTTCGATGGATTCCGTTCCCAGAGCCATTGCGCCAATCGCCTGGACGCCGCCCAGCACCAGGATCTCGTCCGCGCCGGCCAGATGCATGGCGGTGACGATGGCGGGATGCGGCGCGCCCTGGTAGGGAGGCGCGGTGGACACGATCCGCTTGACACCGGCGACCTTGGCCGTCAGCACGCTCATGTGCGCGGAAGCGATCATGGGATATTTCCCGCCCGGCACATAACAGCCGACGGCCTGCACGGGAATGTGCCGGTGTCCCAGCACTACGCCAGGAATGGTCTCGACTTCCACATCCTTGAGAGAATCGAGCTGAATCTGCGCGAATCGGCGAACCTGGGTCTGCGCGAATTTGATGTCTTCCAGTTCCTGCGGAGAAAGCCGCCTCATGGCGGATTCGATCTCCGCCTGCCCGAGATGAAAGCTGTCGGGGCTCCAGTCATCGAATTTCTTTGAAAGCTCGCGCACCGCGGTATCGCCGCGCTTTTCAATATCAGCCAGAATGCCTTCCACGGTGGCCCGGACCTTCGCATCGGCGTCGGCCACGGCCTGTTCATCCTTGCCCTTCTTCAGATATCTTATTGCCATTCCATGCCTCGATAAATGGGTTTGCAAGCGCTTGCAAAACGAAAAAAATAAATCGGTGGTCAACGGTGCCAGTATGCCCTGTTTTGCAAGCGCTTGCAACGCCATGGAGAAGATCATTTCACCTCTGCTGAATTTCACCTTCAGAAAAAGGGGCCGGGATCGCCCGGCCCCGGTTGCCCTTGTTGGCCGCTCAGCGCCTGGCGGCTTCGTACAGCGGCATGACTTTTTCGGCGCTGCGCTGCAGCTCGGCCATGCGCGTGGCCGCCGAGGGATGGGTCGACAGGAATTCCGGCGGAGCGCTGCCGGCGCTCAGGCCGCCCATCTTCTGCCAGAGCGTAACCGCCGCGCGGGGGTCATAACCGGCCCGGGCCGCGAGTTCCACACCGATCAGGTCGGCTTCGGATTCGTGCGTACGGCTGTTGGGCAGCGTGAACATCACATTGGTCAGCGCGGCGCCCAGGTCGCCGGCCGCGGATACGCCCGTCACCGCCGACAGCACGGAAAGCCCTACTTGTGTGGCCATCTGCTGGGAGATCTGCTCGCGGGAATGCTCACGCAGGGCATGAGCCATTTCATGGCCCAGCACGGCGGCCAATTCGTCATCGGACGGATTGATTCTATTGATCAAGCCGGTGTAGATGGCCATCTTGCCGCCGGGCATGCACCAGGCATTGACTTCGTCGGCACTGATCACATGCACTTCCCAGGGCCAGCCCGCCGCATCGCTACGGAACGCGCCCACTTGCGCGATGAGACGATTGGTAATGGCACGCACCCGCTGCACCTGCGCGGAATTCGCATCCAGCGCCCCGGCCGCGCGGGCCTCGGCCATCATCTGGCTGTACTGCTTGTTGGCTTCCTGCTGCAAGGCCGCGGCCGATACGGCGCCCGCCATATACTGCTTGCGCTCCACGCCTATGCTGCCGCTCTCGGTGGTCTGCACCGATGCGCAACCTGTCAGCACGGCGAGCATCAAGGCGCCGCTCCAGAGCAGTATCCGCCGTCCCGTTTCGCGTATTTCCTTCATGTCAGCCTCCGACCGGCCGTCCGAAGGAAGCCGAAGCCCCCGCGGGGGGGAGCGAACGCAGTAAGCGTGGGGGTCGTTTCATGTCAGTTCCTTACAGGGGATAAATGGACTACCGCGCCCCGCATTGCGCCCTATGACGCAAGGCGTGATCCATGAGAACGATGGCCAGCAGGGCCTCGGCAATGGGCGTGGCGCGGATGCCGACGCAAGGATCATGCCGGCCCAGTGTCTGCACGGCCGTGCTCTCGCCGGACACCGTGATTGAGCGCCGCTCCACACGGATGCTGGACGTCGGCTTGATGGCGAGGGAAACGGTGATGGGCTGCCCCGACGAAATGCCGCCCAGCACGCCTCCGGCATGATTGCTGAGAAAGCCCGCGGGCGTAAGTTCATCGCCGTGCTCGGAGCCACGCTGCTCGATGCAGGCGAAACCGGCACCGATGGACACGCCCTTCACTGCGTTCAGCCCCATCATGGCGTGGGCGATATCCGCATCGAGCCGGTCATAGATGGGTTCGCCCCAGCCGGCCGGCAGGTGTTCAGCCACCACCTCGATGCGGGCGCCGATGGAGTCGCCATCGCGCCGCAGTTCGTCCATATAGGCTTCGAGTTGAGGCACGACAGCCGCATTGGGGGCAAAGAACGGGTTGGCGCCGACGTCATCCCAGCTATGGAAGGGAATCCGGATCGGACCCAGCTGGCTCATGTAGCCGCGAATGCGCACACCGTGCTCGGCGGCCAGCCACTTCTTGGCAATGGCGCCGGCCGCCACGGTCGGCGCCGTCAGCCGCGCCGATGAACGGCCCCCGCCCCGCGGATCGCGCAGACCGTATTTTTTCCAGTAGGAATAATCGGCGTGCCCAGGACGAAAAGTATCTACTATGTTTCCATAGTCCTTGCTGCGCTGATCGGTGTTGCGAATGAGCAGGCTGATGGGTGTCCCGGTGCTGAGGCCTTCATGGACGCCGGACAGGATCTCCACCTGATCGGCTTCCCGACGCTGGGTGACATGGCGGGAAGTCCCCGGCCGGCGGCGATCCAGCTCGACCTGGATATCGGCGGCGTCAAGCGCCAGGCCGGGCGGGCAGCCATCCACGACCGCGCCGATGGCCGGACCATGGGATTCGCCGAAATTCGTGACACAGAACAGTTTGCCTAGTGTATTGCCGGACATGATGCGATCTTGTTTGTTTGGATTCGAATGGCTGTATGGATGGCATTGTATCCGCCCGGCATGCCGGCCCCGGGGAAGCTTTGAAGGATATGCGGCACGCCGAGTTCAGAGGGCTTCCCTTGATCACGACGAGCAGCTGACTTCGAGCCGTTCCGCCCATTCCGGCGCCTGCTGCGCATAGCGTTCGCGGCCCGGCCGCTCCGTGCAGGGATCGCGCAGCAGTTCCAGCAGGACATCGATTTCGCCGGCATCGCCCCGCAGGGCTGCGTCAATGGCGCCCTGCGCCAGGTGATTGCGCAATACATAAAGAGGGTTGACGGCCAGCATGGCGGCCTCGCGCTCGGCATCGGGCACCGCCTGCGCTTCCAGACGCCGCCGATAGCGGCCCAGCCAATCCTTGGCCGGCCCGTGATCGGTGAAGAGGTCCAGGAACGGCGCGGGGTCGCGCATCGCCGCCGCCAGATGGCGGAACGCCAGGGTGAAGTCGGCGCGTTGGCCATGCAGCAGCCGCCACCAGTTGTCCACCAGCTCTTCGTCGGTCTCTTCCCAGGCCCGCAGGCCGAACTTGCGGCACAGACGGGCCTGATAGGCGCCCAGGAAGTCGCGTTCATAGCCCGAAAGCGCGGCGCGCAGCGCTTCTTCCGTCAGGCCCACACCCAGGAAGACTCCCCCCAGGCGATAGAGATTCCAGTGGGCCACGGCCGGCTGCACGTTCCAGGCATAACGCCCGTGCGTATCACTGTGGTTGCAGATGTGGTTGGCCTGGAAACGGTCCATGAACCCATAAGGCCCGTAATCCATCGTCAGGCCGAGTATCGACATATTGTCGGTGTTCATGACGCCATGGCAGAAACCGGCGGTCTGCCAATCCGCAATGAGCGCGGCGGTGCGGCGCACGACCTCGCGCAGCATGCGCAGCACCGTGTTTTCCCAGGTATCGGGTTCGCCGCCGGCCGTATCGTGCAGTTCGGGAAAATGATGCTCGATCACGTGGTCGGTAAGCGCGCGCAGATGCTCGGGATTGCCCATCCAGTGCTCAAAGCTGCCGAAACGTATGAAGCTGGGCGACACGCGCGTAACGATGGCGGCCGTCTCCATGGTTTCACGGTAGACGGGGTCATCGGAAACGACCAGCGCCAGAGCGCGGGTCGTGGGTATGCCCAGGCCCGCCATGGCTTCGCTCGCCAGATACTCGCGCACCGACGAACGCAACACTGCCCTGCCATCGCCCATGCGCGAATAGGGTGTGCGCCCCGAGCCCTTGAGCTGCAGTTCCAGGCTGCCCCGCGGGGTGACGACTTCACCCAGCAGATGGGCGCGCCCGTCGCCAAGCTGCCCCGCCCAGACGCCGAACTGATGGCCGCTATAGACGGCCGCCAGCGTGCGCCCGCCCGGCAAGGGCTCCTGGCCGGAAACCACGCGCAGAAAATCGGGCTCCCGCAGCGCCTTTTCGCTGAGCCCCAGCAGCGCCCCCACTTCGGCATTGGCATGCAGCAGCCGGGGGTCGGTCAATGGCTGGGGCCGCAGAAAGGTGTGGAACTCGCGCGGCAGCCCGGCGTAGGCATTCGCCACCCGCAGGTCGCCGATGCTGTCGGCAAGGGGCGGCGTGGCGGCAAGGGAGGCGCCTGTATACGTGGTCATGGCGTCATCGTCTCAGGTCTGGCGGGCTCTGCGGGCGGCCCGTTTGGCCGGCCTGCAATACAGAATGGCGGAAACATAGAACAACAGGGAGAGAGCAATTTCCACGCCCGCCAGCCAAGCCGAGACCGGATTGAGGTCCGACCATGCGCGCATCACACCTTCCATGAACCACAGCAGGATGAACATGGAGGCCCACTGCATCGTGTAGAGATTGCCTTTCAGCACGCCGCGCAGCGGAAACAGCAGGGGCACGGCCTTCAGCGCCATCCAGAAACCGCCGGGTGTGATGGGGGCCAGCCAGAGCTCCCATGCCAGACAAAGAATGATGAGCGCAATGAGAGAGCCGGCTGCCATCCAGCGCCACAGGGGATTGAGGGGGGTCGTCATGCTGGTATTATCACCCGAAAGACAGACAGCTGGCAGGGCCATGCAACAGCTCACGAAATCCCGGAAGGAAGACACCCCACCACCGTCCGCTTCCCCGCGGGCGGCGACGACCGGCGCAAAACGCGACTGGCGCCGCCGCCGCGCGACCCTGTGGAAGGTGCTGAAATACGCGCTTCGCCGCGCCGAAGAAAAAAAGCTGGCGCAGGTGGCGGCCAGCCTGACCTACACCACGGTTCTCAGCGTGGTGCCCTTGCTTGCGGTGGTGCTGTCGCTGTTCACCGCCTTCCCGCTGTTCGCCGAATTCCGCGTTGCGCTCGAATCCTTCCTGGCCGGCAGCGTCATGCCCGCCGTGGTGTCCGAGAACGTGATGTCCTATCTGAACCAGTTCGCGGCCAAGGCTTCCGGCCTGACCGCCATCGGCAGCCTGGTGCTCATCGTCACGTCGGTCATGCTCTTTCGCACCATAGACGAGGCCTTCAACGACATCTGGCAAGTGGAGACACGGCGCCCCCTGCGCCAGCGCATCCTGGTGTACTGGGCCCTGCTGTCGCTCGGGCCGATACTGGTGGGGGCCAGCCTGTGGGCACTGACGGTGCTGGCGCGCGAATCCCTCGGGCTGATCGGCGAGATGAACGCGGTGGCGAACATTTCGCTTTCCTTTCTGCCGCTGCTGCTCACAGGCAGCGGCTTTTCCGCCCTGTTCTTCACCGTGCCGAACCGCAGCATACGATGGAAGGACGCGCTCATCGGCGGCTTCTGCACGGCGGTGATCCTGGAGATCCTGCGCGTGGGCATTGCCTATTACCTGAGCCGGTTTCCGTCCTACACCATCATCTATGGGGCATTCGCCACCATTCCCATCTTCCTGTTGTGGGTATACCTGTCATGGCTGGTGATCCTGCTGGGCGCCACCGTCACGGCGCTGCTGCCGGCCTTGCGGCAGCGGCGCTGGGCGCAGCAGCACTACACCGGCGCGCCCTTCGTCGATGGCATCCGCGTGCTGCATGCGCTCTGGAACACCTGGCGCACCCACACGCCGGGCCGCCAGGTGGGGGAACTGTGCGAGCGCCTGCGTCTGCACCAGGACGAACTGGACAACGTCCTGCACACACTCAAGCGCCTGGGCTATGTCGTGAACACCCAGGACGACGACAGCGAGATATGGGTTCTGGCCTGCGACCCCGCGCGGGCTGAACTGCAGCCGCTGATAGACGCCTGGCTGATCGACAGCCGGCAGCCCGGGCTGAACGACGAACCCCAGCTCATCAACGCCATCGCCCGCTCCCTGGGTGGCGAGCCCGTGCATCTGGACGCCCTGTTCCGGGACCCCGCCCTCTATCACAATACAGCGCCTTGGTGCACAATACCTCGAGCATCCCCTCAGGAAACACCGGGAGAATCACTATGTTGAAAGTCAGCGAAATCCTTCGTGTCAAGGGCAATACGCTCTACACCGCCACCCCCGACACCTCCATCCAGGAGGCCATCGACTGTATGTCGGAGCAAGACATCGGCTCGCTGGTGATCATGGAACACGGCCAGCTCGTCGGCATGCTCACCTTCCGGGAAATCATCCGCTACATGCACCGCAGCCAGGGCAGTGTCGGCGACTACACTGTTCGCAGCATCATGGATGACGCGCCGGTCAGCGTATCGCCCAACACCGGCTTCGAAGAAGTCCAGCGGCTCATGCTCGAAAAGCACGCCCGCTACATCCCTGTCATGGACGGCCCCACGCTGCAAGGGGTGATCTCCTTCTACGACATGGCGGCGGCCATCGTGGCCGCACAGGCGTTCGAAAACACCATGCTCAAGGCCTATATCCGCGACTGGCCGGGCGACAGCCAGGCCGCCGTCTGAACTTCAGGCACCCGCCGCCGCGTCCGCCTCTGGCCGCGCGGCGAACACATTCCAGGCACGGGCCAGCAGCCCGGGGTCGTTCGGCGCCAGTTGCGCCGGGTCGGACAGCATGCGGCGCCACCGGCGGGCGCCGGCCCGGCCGCTCTGCCATCCAAGCATCGGCTTCACCACCATGCGCAGGGGCACACCCGCCGCGGTCTGGCTTGCGGCATATTCCATCATCGCCGACAGGATTTCTTCATCTTCGGGGGCCGATTCGACATGCCCCAGGGCCAATGAAAGCCGTGAAAGCACACCCGGGTCATGCCAGGCCGCCCTTCCCAGCATGACGCCGTGAAAGATCCGCATGGCATCGAGGCATTGAGCGGGCTGCGCCAGCCCGCCGTTCAGAACGAACAAGGCATCGGGAAAATCGGCGAGAAGCCGGGCGGCAGTATCGTAGCGCAGCGGGGGAATTTCACGGTTGTCCTTGGGGCTCAGGCCTTTCAGCACGGCATTGCGGGCATGAACGATGAAAACCCGGCAACCCGTATCATGGATGCGGCCCACGAAATCGCGCACGAAACCGTAGGATTCATCGTAATCCAGGCCCAGCCGGTGCTTGACCGTCACGGGCACTTCGGCCACGTCCTGCATGGCCTTGATGCAATCGGCCACCAGCCCCGGCTCCGCCATCAGGCAGGCGCCGAACGCCCCCTTCTGCACGCGCTCTGATGGGCAGCCGCAATTCAGGTTGATTTCGTCATACCCCCATTTGCGGCCCAGCCTCGCGGACGCCGCCAGTTCGGCGGGATCGCTGCCGCCCAGCTGCAGCGCCACCGGATGTTCGGCGCTGTCGAAATCGAGGTGGCGCGGGACATCGCCGTGCAGCAAGGCGCCCGTGGTGATCATTTCCGTGTACAGCCGCGCACGCGGCGCGAGCAGGCGGTGGAAATAACGGCAGTGCCGGTCCGTGACGTCGATCATGGGGGCGACGCACAGTTCCCAGGCCCGGCGGTCGTGCGATGCGGTCTGTGATACGGTTGCGGATGAGGCCGGCAAGGTGCCGGCCGCGCGGTGGGCAAAGCTCATGGAAGATACGTGAATCCGGACGAAGAACAGCTTCGAATCGCCTATTTTCGCATGGCCGGCAAGGTGGACTAAAATTCAGCGGCCATTGCGCAAGCTGGCGGCACTCCGACGACCCCAGGCGGTCCGTTCAAAGAGCCAAGAAACCGCAACACGCTCCACCCGCCCGACAGAAGGAAAGACAAGCATCCATGGCTGTATTCACCCCCGTCAGCAATGACGACGCCCGCGAACTGCTGCAGCGCTACGAGCTGGGCGAACTGGTTTCCCTGCGCGGCATCACCGCGGGCATCGAAAACACGAATTATTTCCTGAACACCACGCGCGGTGAATTCGTCCTGACGATATTCGAAGTCCTCACGGCCGAACAGCTTCCCTTCTACATCGAGCTCATGGCGCACCTGGCGGAGCGCGGCGTACCGGTGCCGCACCCCCAGCCCATGCACGACGGCAAGCGCCTGACGCGGATGCACGGCAAGCCCTGCGCCATCGTCACCCGGCTCTCGGGCGGTTATGAACCCGACCCCGGTCCCGGGCACTGTGCGCTGGCTGGCGCAACACTGGCGCGCATGCATCTGGCCGCCGCCGACTTTCCCATCAGGCAGCCCAATCTGCGCGGCCTCGCCTGGTGGCGGCAGACGGCGCCGCAAGTTCTGCCCTTCCTCGACGCCGCTCAGGCCGAAATGCTGCACAGCGCACTGCAAGAGCAAACCGCCTTTACAGCCACGCCCACCTATGCGGCGCTGCCCAGCGGGCCCGCTCATTGCGACCTCTTCCGCGACAACGTGCTGTTCGACGGCACCTACGAAGCGCCGCGCATGGGCGGTTTCATCGATTTCTATTTTGCCGGTTGCGATACCTGGCTGTTCGATGTGGCCGTAAGCGTGAACGACTGGTGCATCGAGCGCGAGACCGGCGCCTTCATCGAGAACCGCCTGCTGGCCTGGCTGGATGCCTACGCCGCGCTGCGGCCGTTCACACCAGAGGAAAAGGAAGCATGGCCGGTATTGCTACGGGCGGGCGCATTGCGATTCTGGATTTCCCGGCTGTATGACTTCTTTCTGCCTCGGCCGGCCCAAACGCTCAAACCACACGACCCGCGCCATTTCGAGCGCATTCTGCATCTGCGTCGGCAAGTCGCCGCACCCAGGCTGCCCTGATCATCGACCGCCATGCAAGCAGCCATTCTTCCCGTCAATGCCGGTTGGTTCTGGATCTTCGAAGGCTACCGGATCTGTCGCCGCCAGCCCCTGGCCATGTTCTTCTGGAGCATGACGCTGGGCGTGCTCATCACTTTCAGCTATCTGGTGCCGCTGTTCGGCCAGATGGCGCTCATCATTGCCACCCCCAGCCTGACATTCATGACGCTGTCGGCCTGCAGGCGCATCAGCTCAGGGGAATCCATGCAACTGGGCATGTGGTCGCAGCCGCTGCGCGATGCCACCACCCGCAAGCGCCTGTTCGTGCTGGGCCTGGCCTACCTGGCATGCTGCATCGCCGCCGGGCTGATCGCCACACTGCCCTTCCTGAACAGCCTGACCGCCGCCATCGAAGGCCAGGGCCAGATCGACGAGATGGCCTTGCTGCAGGCCATGCAGGCACCGCTGATCACCTTCGCGGTGCTCTACGTGCTGACTTCCATGCTGTTCTGGCACGCCCCCGCATTGATCGGCTGGCATGGCGTGCCCATGGGCCAGGCGCTGTTCTTCTCGATGGTCGCGTGCTGGCGCAACAAATGGGCCTTCCTGCTCTATGGCCTGAGCTGGGCGGCCATCTTCATCGGCGTGCAGCTGCTGGGGGCCATGCTCTCGGCACTGGGCATTTCAGGCGGTGTCATGCAGCTGCTGATGACGCCGGTCAACATCGCCGTGGCCGCGGTCCTGTATGCCAGCTTCTACCCCGCCTACGTCAGCGTGTTCAGGTCCTGAGCGGCTGAGCGCTACGCCTTCCGGCCCACGGCCGCGAACTCGGGGCGGCGCTTCCGCAGAAAGGCATCCGCGCCTTCCTTGAACTCGGCGCCCGCCGCGCCTTCAAGGAAGGCCCGCCGCTCCGCTTCGAGCTGAGTAGGAAGATCATGCAGAGCCGCCGAGCGCAGCAGAGCCTTGCTGCGGCCGAAGGCATGGACGGCGCCATCGGCCAGGCGAGCGGCCAGTTCCCGGCTGCGCGCGTCCAGTTCGCCGGCCGGCACCACCCAGTTCACCAGCCCAAGGGACAGCGCCTGGCCAGCATCGACGGTTTCGGACAGCAGGGTGAGTTCCATGGCTTTGCGCAAACCCACCACCCGGACCAGATGCCATGAGCCGGACGCATCGGGATTGGCGCCGATCTTGGTATAAGCCATCTGGAAACGGACGTCGTCGGCGGCCATGGCCAGATCGGCCGCCAGAGCGATGCTCATGCCGGCGCCCGCGACGGCCCCGTGCAGGCATGCCAGTACCGGAATCGGCAGCTCGGCCATCCGCGCCAGGCCGTCATGCAGGGGCGTAATGATGCGGTCAGCGACGCCGGACGGGTCGGCCGCCATCTGGGCGACATCCCCGCCGGCCATGAAAGCCCGGCCTTCGCCGCGCAGTACGAGTACACGGACGGACGGATCGGCAGCCACCTTGCCGATGGCATCGCGAAAGGCCTCGGCCATGCCGATATCGACCGCATTCAGCGCCCCGGGCCGGTTGAACACGACGTGCGCAACCGGCCCGTCGGTGAGGTGGATCAGGGGCGCGGCGCCTTCTGCGCCAATACGGTCGATACTCATTCATGCTCCTAATGATTCGTTTCTGGATTCGTGCCAGCGTACCACGGCGAGCCCACCGTCCGGCGCACGGGAAAGCACCGGTGGAGCGCCATGATCGGCCGGAGGGCCGCTTATCCCGACGCCATGGCATATATACCGGCGGTACGCAGCCCAATATGGACGCGATCGAGGTAATCAGGGTGCCGCCGGCAATAGCCGGCGGACAGCTCCACCACCATGCGGGCGCCCGCCGCGCCCGCCACCCTATACGGCGGCAAGCTGTGGACACAGCGGCATTCGCCGCCCCGCGCATCGAGAAACACCACGTCCAAGGCTTGCCTGAGAAAGAAAGTATGGACCGCCCGGCAAGGCACCAGAACCAGCCCTTCGTCGGGCGCCAGCGTGCCGATCGCATGGACCCCCGGCAGCCGGAGCCGGAAGCTGTCCGCCACCCGCAGGCGCAGGGCGGTCGTCGTCGCCGCCATTCCGTTCATTCCGACAGGACCAGGAACTTCATTGCAATGGGAAAGGCAATGATGAGGAAGGAACAGGGAAAAATGCAGAAGATGAGCGGAAACATGAGTTTCACCGGTGCTTCCAGCGCCAGCTTCTCGGCCCGCAGGAAGCGTTCGCTGCGCCGTTGATCGGCCTGGGCGCGCAGGACGGGCCCCAGGCTCATGCCGGACGAATCCGCCTGGGCAATGGCGGCCACGAAATGATGCAGAGCCGGCAGGTCGCAGCGTTCCGCCCAATGGCTCAAGGCCTGCTGGCGGGCAACGCCCGCGCGGATGTCCGACAGGGTGTGCCGCAGCTCGTCTCTCAGCGGACCGGCGGGGCCGTTGCGCGCAGCCTGCCGCAAGGCGCCGTGAAGATTCAAGCCGGCCTCGACACAAAGAGTGGTCATGTCGAGCAGGAAGGGAAATTCCCGCGCCATGCGCAGCTTGCGCCGCCGCACCCGTTCCCTCAGCCGCTGCACCGGCCAGGTTGCCAGCAGGACTGCCGACACCGTGGCGCATGCCAGCACCGAGGCTGCCGAAACACTGGACCGAAGGACCAACACACTGGCACCGGCGGCAAGCATGGCCAGGATGCACTGCAGCGCGCAGAGATGGTGGGCGGTCCAGGGCGGGCCGGTGTCCGCCCGATACAGCAGCTGTTCCAGGCTCTGTCGCAGCCGCCAGGACATGAAAGGCCGGCAGACCGGCGCCAGTACGTCCACCCATGGCCACAACATTCTGATGAACAGCGGCAGCATGTGCCCGGCCGACGCCGATGCCTGAGCCAGCGGCCTGCCCAGCCACCAGGATGCCAGATACAAGGAGACGGCCGCCAGGGCCATGCTGGACCAGAGCCATATGTTCATGCAAGCTCCCTTTTCCTTTTCTGTAGTCGGCGGGCCGCGTGAACAGGCCCTATACCTCGATATCGACGATGCGCCGCACTATGTAAATGCCCACGCCCTCCAGTACCGCCACCAGCAGCATTACGACCCACCCGGGAGCGCTCTGCCACAGCTGTCGCATGGTTTCGGGATCGAGCGCATGGAGAGCCAGCGCCAGCACGACGGGCAGCGCGGCCATGATCCAGGCTTGCATCCGGCCCTGCGACGTCAGGGCCCGTATCCGGCCGAGCAGATGCAGACGGGTGCGGAGCGTCAGCGATATGCGCTCCAGCGTTGCGGCCAGGCTGCCGCCGGTCTGTTCGGCCACCTTGATGGCCGCCACGACCAGACCGACCGACTCGGTGGGCACGCGGCCATGCAGGGCATCCAGTGCATCGTTGAACGCCAGCCCCATGCGTTGCTGCTGCAGCAACAGCCCGAATTCCTGCGCCAGCGGCCGCCCCGCATGCCGCACGACCTGCCGCAGCCCGGGCTGCAGGCCCGAACCCGAGCGCAGCGCGCCCGCCAGGGCAAGCAGGAAATCAGGCAATTGGTCATCGATACGGCGATGCCGGCGCCCGCGGGCCCATGCCATGATCCTGCGGGGAAGCGCCAATGCCAGGCCGGCGGCAAGGCCCGCCGCCAGAGGATGAGCCCCAACCGCCAAAAAGAGGGAAGCTACCGTGGCGGCGGCGAGCAGATTCACGCCCCAAAGCTGCTCCGGATCGAGGAAAAGGAAGAAATCCGCCAGCTCATGCACGGTTTCATGCTGGAAGGTGGCCCGATAGCGCAGGTATTCCCGCTGCAGCCACCGCAGCGTCATCCAGGCCATGATGGTGGCCAGGGTGCCGGACGCAAGCATCAGTATCAGAACTGCCATTCCCGTACCTCTCCGTTCCTGTGCAGGGAAGTAACCTGGGTCAACCATTCCAGCGGCACCGGATCATCGTCGCCATGAAAGCATTCGGGCCGCACTCCACAGCCCTCGAAACGTGGTTCGCCGTCATGTCGGTAGCGGAACAATTCCTGCGTCTGTATGCGTCCCGCTTCCATGCCGGTGATTTCCACAATGCTCACGATCAGGCGGCGGCCGTCGGACAGGCGGGCCTGCTGAACGATGAGATCGACCGCCGATGCGACATGCTCGCGTATCGCCGCCAGAGGCAGGTCCATGCCCGCCATGAGGATCATGGTTTCCAGCCGCGCCAGGGCATCGCGCGGCGTATTCGCGTGCAGCGTCGTCAGGGACCCTTCATGGCCCGTATTCATTGCCGACAACATGTCGAAAGCCTCCGCGCCCCGGCACTCGCCGACGATGATGCGGTCGGGCCGCATACGCAATGCATTGCGCACCAGATCACGGATTTCCACCCTGCCCTTGCCTTCCGCGTTCGCGGGCCGGGATTCCATCGAGATCAGATGCGCGTGATTCAGACGCAGTTCCGCGGCATCTTCGATGGTGATGATGCGCTCGCCCGCCGGGATGCAGTTCGACAGCACGTTCAGCAGCGTGGTCTTGCCCGAGCCTGTGCCGCCCGATACGATCAGGCTTTTGCGGGTCTTGACGCAGGCGGCCAGAAAGGCCGCCATGTGGCGATCCAGGCTCCCGGCATCCATGAGGTCCCCCATTTCCAGGCGCCGTTCCGGGAACTTGCGGATGGTCAGGCAGGCGCCGCGCAGGGCAATGGGCGGAATCACGGCATTGACGCGCGAACCATCCCTCAGGCGGGCATCCACCATGGGCGAGCTTTCATCGACGCGGCGGCCCAAGGGCGCAACGATGCGGTCGATGATGGCCACGACGGCCTGCTCGCTGCTGAAGCCGGACTCATGGCGGACCAGGCGCCCATGCCTTTCGATGTAGATTTCCTCGTGCGAATTCACCATGATCTCGCTTACGCCCCGATCGGCCAGCAAAGGTTCCAGCGGGCCGAGCCCGACCGCTTCATCGACCACCTGCCGCAGCATGTCGGCGCGCTCGATGTGCGCGGGCAGCTGCCGGTCGTCCTCCAGAATGACGGAAAGCACACCGGCGGCTTCGGCGCGCAGCGCCTCATCGCTCAATGCCAGGATGTCGCGCCGGCGCAGATCCAGCGCCTCCAGCAGGGCCGTGTGCAGACGCCGGCGATGATGCAGGAAAACGTCCGCCGCAATGTCCCGCGCCTGCTCGTCCCCGGAATCGGTGGAATTCCCCGCTGGCGCGGTCGCCAGAACCGCCGGGCCGGAATGGGAGGGAGGATCCGCCGAAGCATCCGCGCCAGCCACCGCGCCGGTGGCAGCGCCCGTACCGGCACCCGAGGCATCGGTTGCGGTGCCGTCATCGGCGCTTGAGTCCGGGGGGACTTCCCCCGCCCGCATGCCCGCCGCCACGGCGCCGGTGGATGGCAGGTTGCCGGCAAGCGCCGCGCGGTCGGTGGCCGACGGCCGCAATAGATGAATGCAGCACGGCCCGATGATGATTTCATCCCCGAGCGACAGGGGGCCATGATGAGTGACGCGGCGGCCATTCACGAAGGTACCGGCAAGGCTGCCCAGATCCTCGAGGAAGAGCACGCCCGCCCTGGCCACGATGCGGGCGTGCCGCCTGGCGACGCGCCAGGACTTCAGGGTGAGACCGCAACCCTGCTCACGGCCGATGATGAGCGGCAGGACGAAGACACGGTATTCCCTGCGGCCATCTTCGTATGCCAGTTCGAGTTCCAGCATGCCTTGCTCCGTTGTGCTCATTCGATGTCTCCATCCGGCGGGCCGGCCCGGCCGGGATCAGGGCGCCGACCCGTATTCCACTGCCCGCCGGCGCCCGCCCAGGGAACCCAGGCTTCGTTCACGGGCGCCAGCAGCCCGGGCTGAGCCGGCCGCTCGCGGATGGGCACGTTCAGCAGGGGCGGATGAGGGAATCCCCCGCGCATCAGTTCCCCGCCCTGCTTCACCCTGCGCTCGACGTCGGGGTGTTCGGCCGACACGACGACAGGCGTCACGAACACCGCAAGCTCTGTGTCGTTGTGCTGCTTCTTGGTCGAACGGAACAGAGCGCCCAGCAAAGGCAGCCTGCCCAGGCCCGGCACGGCGTCGACGCTGCGCGCGTCCTCGCGCGACAGGAAGCCGGCCAGAACCAGTGTCTGCCCGGAACGCACATTGAATTCCGTGGAGGCGCGCCGGGTCTTCAGGGCCGGCCCGTTTTCCACCGAAAGCGCATGATCGACAGAGCTGACTTCCACTTCTATGCGGGAACGGACGATCCCGCTGCGTTCGATGCGCGGCGTGATTTTGAGCGATACGCCGTAAGGCTTGAAGGCGGTATTGGTGGACCCATTGGCATCCGTGGTCGAGTACGGCACTTCTCCCCCCGCCAGGAATTCGGCGGTTGAACCGCTGCGGGCAAGCAGTTGGGGCTGGGCCAGCACCATGGCATGGCCCTGCTGCGTGAGTGCGCTCAGCTGAGCCGACCAGAGTGCGCTGGCGCCCAGGTAGCCTGCGGCCACGCCCATCGGGAACAAGGTCGGCACGACGTTCTCGCCCGGCCTGTCGGCAAGGCGGCGGCTGCCGCCGTCCCAGGCCATGGCGGCATTCAGGCCGCCCGCCGCCGGCGATTGCCAGCGGACACCCAGTTCCCGGACAAGAAAGCGTGGCATTTCCAGCACCTGAACGTCGAGCAGCACCATGTTGTCCCAGCCGACCTGGCCGGTGAAATTCAGCAACTGCGGATAGCGCCGCGCCAGCTCTTCCAGCCGCAACAGGTCTTCGTCGGACAGGCCATCGCCTTCGACCAGCAGCTTGTCGCCCACGGAGGTCACCCTGACCCCCGGAATGCGCTCGAGTACATCGCGGAGTTCCTGCTCGATCCTGCGCGCGCCTTCGGGGGCCACATCGACGTCGTAGCGCTGCCGCCCACCGTCGGCAGACCATATCTGCAGGACGCTGGACCCTGCATTGCGCGCAAATACGATCACTTCCTTTTCTTCGGTCGTGACCGCATTGAGCACATGGCCGTCCCCCACCGCGACCCGCGCCACATCCGGAACGGCGATCACCCGGACTTCCCCGACCTGCATGCGCAACAGCTTGTCGGCCCGGGCCGCTGCCGGAGCCAGAAGCGCCAGCAGTGCGAGCCAGTGCAATATATGACCGGAGCGCCTCATGGCCTTATTCCATCTCCGCCGGCGGCTCGGCCGCCGTGATCAGCCCGGTGACATGGTCGATTTCAGCGGACGAGGCATCGGCCGGCAGGGAAGCAAGCGCATGCTGCGGCAGCCAGGCGCTGACCAGTTTCTGCACCTGCGGCAGGTCGAAGACGCCGCCGGGATTGCGGGCCGCGGGCGTGTCGGGCGCAAGCTTCGGGACGTTGCGCACGCTGCGGTTTCCGTACAGCACCGGTGCCCGCGAAGAAGGCTGCCTGGGTGGCTGATTGGCCACCCCGAGCAGAGTGGCCAGGTCGCCGCGCACGGCCTTGGTGCTGGAACGGTCGTCGCCGGGATGCCGCAATATCGCCGTGATGGTGCCGCTCTGGCGGGCGGCCACCAGCTTCACCGCATCTTCCGGAGAGGTATCGAGCGTCACGGTGGAAAAGCCTTGCCCGGGCTGGCCCGCCGCCGACTGTGTCTGGGCGCCCGTCGCAAGCACCAGCACCCCTTGCAGCAAGGGCGCCGTGATGCGCCTGCGCTGATATTCGAAAGATACGTAAAGGTCGATGAGATCGCCGGGTTCCAGCAGCCCGGACACTGAATTGATGGCATCCACCGGCATGGTGACGGCCCGGCGGCCGTCGCCGAGATGGCTGGAGAAAGCGGCCCGCTCCGAAACCCGGCCGTGCACAGGCAGGACCAGGTCGCCCGCCCGCAAGGAGCTGCGCAGAATCATGCCCGCGAGACGCGCATGGTGGGCGGCGTCGACACTGTCACTGGGCACCAGCCCGGCTGGAAAAGAGCGGCTGGCCAGATGCTCGGCACTGATGCGCGTCCCCGCCGGCAGATCGTGGGCGGCGACGACCCGCGCAACGACAGGTGTTCTCGCATCGGCTTCGAGCCGTTCCACATGAGTCTGGATGTGCTGCCGGGCCGACCAGGCCGCCGCCAGCCCCGCCACCGCCGCGGCGGCCAGGACCACGGCGGAACGGTTCAGCTTCAGGCGGCTTCCGGCCAGAAAGAGGAAACGCACAGGCCGCATTTCAGTGCCCCCTTGTGGATACCGCGACTACGGTCGGCGGATGCGCGCCCGAAGCAAGCAGCACAGAGAGATGCTCGCCATCCCGGCTCGCCTGCGCCCATTCCGGCACCGGATCTTCCGCGCGCCAGCCCTGCCGCCGCAAGAGGGAGGCAAGAGCCTGAGCTGACGGATAGGCCGGCACCGCCAGAAGGCGGACCACGGCTTCACGCCCGAACTCGAATGTCTGCGACACCGTGGCCGACAGCGGAAAGGCAAATGCCCCGGATGAGCGCCCGCCAGCCCCGGCCCCGGCGCCCGGGGCATCCAGCGCGACCGGCATGCCGGGCAAACGGGCGGGATCGAAATACAGGGCCGACACATACCCCTGGGCGCCGTCGGAACGACCATGGATCTCGGCCAACCAATGCCTGCCGTCCGCCAGACCCGACAGAAGAATCCGCCCGTCTGCCACGACATAGCGCTCATAGGCGCCATTGAGTCTGGCCAGCGCCTGAGCGGCCGCGTCCGGAGTCAGGCGGCTGGTGAAGGTTTCCACAGACAGGAGCTGGCCGTTCAGCTTCACGCTCCAGGCGCTGTCCCACGCCAGGTTCGCATGGCAGAACGGCACGGCGGCCAGCAGCAATACCCCTGACAGCCGGCCCAGGACGGCCGCCCCGAAATAACACGCAATGCAAGAATGTGTCCGCATTTCAATTGCTCCTTTCATCTTCGGGCAGAAGGAATCCCGGCCCGGGAACCGCCGCCTCCCCGACCGGCCTGGCTCCGGACGCCGATTCGGCGCCTCCGCGCTCGTTTCCGTAGCCAGTGGCATTGCCGCCGTTGCCGCCGCCCGAGACATCGATCGCATGGGGAGGCACACGGCCCCGCCACGGCTGCAGCCAGTCGAACTGCGGACCTGATCGCCCCCAGCCCGCATCGGTGCCGTGGGCAAGAGCCGCCACCGCCGCGCCGGCTGCGAGGGATGCGGCGGCCGGCCCGCCCCAGGCGAGCTGCGACGCCGCTACCCGCGCTTGAGCATCGTTGTCAGACACCGCATGGCCGGCGCCGGTCAGAATGCTGATGCTGCGGGCAAACGGTGCGTAGGGCTGATCGAATTGCGAGAGCCTCAATGGGCCGTCGGGAGGGCCGGAAACCCGATCCGACGACGGAAAGGCCAGGGCGACACGCGCCCGCAGAACGCCGCGGTCATCCACCGACCAGTCGCGCCGCAGCCTGTCCGCATGCAACGTGGCCGCGCCCGGCTGAGCCCAGGCCGGCAAGGGGCTGTGCCGATGCCAGGAGGAATGCACACCGCTTTCGGGATCCAGAAGCCTGGTGCCGCGACGGCCCGTCCATCGATGCGCACTGCCCGAAAAAAATCTCTGATCGAGAGCCGCCGCGTGATCGACGTGTTCCGGGTCGGCGCGGCTGGCCAGGAAGGCCGCATGGCGGCTCGCGTGCGTGGCTGACAGCGCCATATCCTGGTAGTGGGCCAGCCAATGGATGGCAACCCACAGCACGGCAAGCGCCAGCATGGCGACAAGGGATTCCACCAGCGCCTGCCCGCGCTGGCCGCGCTGCCCGCCCCTGGGGAAGCGGCCGCCTTGCGGCCCGGACCGGCGACATGCGGCACGGCCGGGCGGGCGGCCAAAAACGGGAAGACGGGGCTTGCTTCTGGACTGCTGATCAGGCTTGCCGGCTGCCCGCAGGCGCGCCTGCCAATAGGGATGGAAGGCGTTGGGGAGTTCGCGCTGCCCGTCGCCGCGGGCATGGGGACGCCGGAAATAGGATTCCGCCGCCGACTTTGAGGTCAGCTGAAGCTCGTCGCGCCCATTGCGCTTCAGGGACACATGGAAATGGGCAGTGGAACCGCCGTGCGCGGACGCCAGATCGTGAAAGACAGGCAGGCCGCCACCCGGCCACTGGCGACGCGCGGCATGCGCCCGGGAATTGGCCAGAGGGTTGGCATTGCCGCCGGATATGTCCCAGCTCGTGGATTCCCTTACCCAGCGCCAGAAATCCTGGTCGGCGAAGTTTTCCGGAGGGTTTTCGACATAGGGAGTCTCCATGAGGACGGATTCCCGGGGCGGCACCCAGCCCCAGGCCATTGAATATTCTCGAAAATAGCAGCCAATCCACCTGTTTGAACGCACGGCGTGGTACGACTGGGTGTCCATCGACTGCCAGTATCCGCCTTCATCGAGCAAGGTCCGGCCCCTGCGGCGCAATTCATGGCGCCGGGCCGGGCAGCGCGCATCCACCGGGAAAAGGCTGCGGGCGGTGTGATCCCGAGGATCGAGGAAACGGTACAGCCCCATGACTTCATGCAGAAAAGGCCGCAGACGGGGATTGCCCGCGTGGGCCGCAAGAAAGCCGGGCACGGCATCATCGGTCACGCTCAGATCGAAGCCTGACTCCTCTGGATAATTGGCGGCCAGGACTTCGCGCATGGCGCGGTCACGAACCGATGGCAGGTTCGCCGCCACGGCCGACGAGACCGCCTGCAGGACCGCGCGCGACATGCGGTCGTGCTCGGCATAGGCCGACGCCAGCGTGCCATGCTCGCTGGCGCTGTGCTCCAGCCCGGCCGCCTTCAGCGCGGCAAGGTAGGCCGCCGCGTGTTCGGGGCCGAAATGCATTCCGATCACGTATGCCGGCGGATTCGCCGCCAGGGCCTGGATGGCTTCCGTACCGGCAAAATGTGCCCAGGACCCGAGAGTGACGAGATGCGCCATGGCGGCCTGATGCGCCACCTGCGTCCGGTTGATGTAGGACAGCATGTTCAGCGCGCGGGCCTGAACCAGTGCGCCGCTGTAGGCTGCGGCATCCAGCGCGTGATCCTGCCGCGCTTTTTCCGCCACCACCATGCCGACATTGAAATAACGCACAAAGGCCGTCGCAACCGCCGCGGTAAGCAGCAGGCCCAGGATCAGCGCCTGGCCTTGCTGGCCCTGGCCGCGGGAGGCCCGGCCGCGCATGCGGGCATGACAGTCGAAGCCTGCGGCTGGACGCGTGATCATTGCCCGGCATCCGCATTGCCGGTGAAGGACTTCAGCGTACGCGCCGCCGTCTGGCCGGCGGCGGCATCGGCCGCCGACTGCGCGATGCCGGACTGCTCGGTGCCGTCTTCGCCCGCCAGCTCGCGCGCCATGGCCGCCGTCTGCGACCGGACCACTTGGCCGAACAGCTGATATACGGCGATCGCCGCGACCGCCACCAGGGCGACCACGATGATGTATTCCGTCATGCCCTGGCCGCGTTGAGTTTCGTTGCGATGTTTCATATGCCCCCTCCTTCAAGTCGGGGACAGTGTGCCGCCTGGAATTCCGCCCGCCAATTCGCGGATGCCGACGCGGATCATTTCATCCGAGCCGGGGAAAATGCGCTTGCACTACACTGAATCTTCCAGCAAGAACCGCCCGTCATGCGCCCGCAAATGGCATCACCGGATGCGCGCATGCCGGCACCGACCGATCAGACACCTGCCATGACGACCGGCGACCTGTTTGCAGACCATGATGACGGCCAGCCCCAGCGGCTGGCAGAGGCCGCCGTGCTGCTGCGCGGCCACGCCCTGGCTTTCATCGACGAGCTGCTGCCGGCGATTGCCGGCATTGAAAGCCGTTCACCCTTCCGGCACATGATCACGCGCGGCGGCCATACCATGTCGGTGGCTCTCACCAACTGCGGCGCGCTGGGGTGGTGCACGGATCAGCGGGGCTACCGCTATACGCCGGCCGACCCGCTCTCGGGCCTGCCCTGGCCGGCAATGCCCCCCGCGTTCACAAGGCTGGCGCGCGATTCGGCCGCACAGGCCGGCTTCCCCGGTTTCTTGCCCGACGCCTGCCTGATCAACCGCTATCTGCCGGGAGCCAGGATGGGCCTGCACCAGGACCGCAATGAACGCGATTTCAGCGCCCCCATCGTATCGGTATCGTTGGGCATGAGCGCCACCTTTCTGTTCGGCGGGCTGAAGCGCACGGACAAAGCGGCCAGGCTGCCCCTCTTCCATGGCGATGTCGTCGTCTGGGGCGGCCCCGACCGGCTGCGCCACCACGGCATCCTGCCGCTCAAGGGCCCGCCCCATCCCCTGCTGGGCGCGCAGCGCATCAATCTCACGTTCCGCAAGGCCGGCTGATGGCGGAACAACTGCAAGATACGGAGTGTTTTCGCTTTCACCGGCATTTAAGCTGTCAGCCAGAAACCGACATCCGGAGTGCGATATGAACCTACGATTCGAAACGCCCGCCCCGCAACAGGGCAATGACCACGATGGGGATGCCCGGCATGCGGACCGGTGCGCCGAACCGGCCGGGCCCGGCGATATCGTCGCGCATGCCTGCCGCAGCATTGAAAACCGCGAACCCACGCCCGGCCTGGACGAACTCGCCGCCGAAGCGGGCCTGAGCCGCTGGCGGTTTCATCGGCTCTTCGTGGCCGAAACCGGCCTGACCCCCAAGGCCTATGCCGCGGGCGTGCGCGCCGGCAGACTGCGCACCGCGCTCGCCAAGGGCGACATGCCGGTCACTGACGCCATCTACGACGCCGGCTTCAATGCCAGCAGCCGTTTCTACGAGACATCCGACCGCGTGCTCGGCATGCGGGCGCGAGACTACCGGGCGGGTGGAAGCGGCGCCACCATCCGCTTCGCGGTGGGCCAATGTTCATTGGGAGCCATCCTGGTCGCCGAGAGCGAGCGGGGCATCTGCGCCATCCTCATGGGAGACGATCCCGACGCACTCGTCCAGGATCTTCAGAAACGCTTTCCCAACGCCGCGCTTACGGGCGATGATGCGCAGTTCGCGCAAAAAATCGCCCAAGTGGTGGGCTTGGTGGAAGCGCCCGGCCTGGGCATCGATCTTCCCCTGGACATCCGGGGGACGGCATTCCAGGAACGGGTGTGGCAGGCCTTGCTCGCGATCCCGCCGGGCACGACCATCAGCTACGCTGAACTGGCCGAACGCATCGGCTCGCCCGCCGCGGTCCGCGCGGTCGCGCGCGCCTGCGGCGCCAATTGGCTGGCGGTGGCCATTCCCTGCCATCGGGTCGTGCGCCGCAACGGTGATCCGGCCGGCTACCGCTGGGGCGTGGAACGCAAACAGACACTGCTGAAGCGGGAAAACCCGGCTTACGGCGAGCCCACGAACCCATCTCATGGCGGACGGCGCGCCCCTCCGCGCGCAGCGTCCTGCGATCAAGAGTAAAGAAACCGATTTTGTCCCGACGTCGAATGCAGCGGCTCTTCACGCCATAAATATATACGAAGTAGAAACCTCAGGGGCGCCGGAAGGACTGCCTGGCGCGTTCCACTTCGGGATGAAGCATGCAATCGGCGGCGTGATCGTTGACCATGCCCATGGCCTGCATGAAGGAATACACCGTTGTCGGCCCTACGAACTGCCAGCCGCGCTTCTTGAGTTCTTTCGACAAGGCCACGGATTCCACCGACTGCGATACCGGAGCGGCGTCCGGCGCCGCCGCGGCCGACGGTTCATAGCGCCACACAAAGGCGGCCAGCGAACCCTCGCGCTCGATGAGTTCCCGCGCGCGACGGGCATTGTTGATCGCGGCGGCGATCTTGCCACGATGCCGCACGATGCCGGCATCATGCAGCAGGCGCGACACGTCGTCCTCGGTAAAAGCCGCCACCTTCTCGACATCGAAATCGTGAAAGGCCGCTCGGAAATTCTCGCGCTTTTCAAGAATGGTTCGCCAGCTGAGGCCGGACTGGAATCCTTCCAGGCAAAGCTTCTCGAACAAACGGCGATCATCCGCCACCGGAAAACCCCATTCGCTATCGTGATAGCGAAGATATTCCGGCGTGGCCATGCACCAGCGGCAGCGCATTCTACCGTCGGGGCCGGGAAGTGTTGCAGCGACAGTGGTCATTTTCCATCCTTGCTGTGGTGGGCGCGCTTCAGCGGCATGCGTCCGCGATGTGGCCCGAGCCCATTATCCTTCATGCGGGGCGATTCACCCACCCGTCCGGGCCATGCGGCACCACGATGCCTTGCGGATGTTGGCACTGTTTGCTTTATGAGACAATATTGAGATCAATTCTCATTAATATTCTCTGATTCCCCTCCTCCACCTTGAAAGCACGTTCCCTCATTCCGCCCCCAGCCTCGGCCCCGCATGGCGGCCAATCGTTTGACGGTGTGAAAACATCCGGCCGAAAAGGCGCGACCGGTACCCGCATGCCGGGCCGGCGGCCCGGCGGATGGCATCCATCCCTCTTCCTTCCAGGATGCCTGCTCGCCTGCCTCTGCGTGGTCGGAGCCGTCCATGCGCAAGCGCCCGCGGCCGCACAGCAACGAGGCAATCGGCCGGTATCGGAAACCATAGCCGACCGGCCGTCCGAGCTGTACCGGTTCGAGAGGCATCATATCGATTCCTCCGACGGCCAGCGGCGCTACCGCATCGAAATCGCCATTCCGCTGGCGCCGGCACCGGCGGCAGGCCATGCCGCCCTCTACATGCTGGACGGCAATGCGGCCATGGACACCCTCACCGATGGGGATCTGGCCCTGCTTTCCAGCCGCAATCCTCCGGTGCTGGTGGCCATCGGCTACGACGTTTCCACCCGCAACGATGTCGTTTCCCGGGCGTACGACTACACGCCTCCCGTCACTGAAAACGGCCACCCCGTCGCTCAACCTATCGTGCGCGGACGGGCCGGCGGCGGGGCCGATATCTTCCTGGAGCTCATCCATTCGCAGATCAAGCCGCTGGTGCGCGGGCGGGCCAGCGTGGACCCGGCCAGGGCATATCTCTGGGGCCACTCCTACGGCGGCCTGTTCGTGCTGCATACGCTTTTCACCCGGCCCGAGGCCTTTTCCCGGTATATCGTGGGAGACCCGTCGGCCTGGTGGCACAACGGCGTGCTGATAAGGGAATGGCTGGCCTTCGATGCCAACCGCGCCGCCGGCAAGCGCGTTGCCATCCTGGTCGGCACCCGGCCCCGCGAACCGAACAGGCCGGCACCCGGCGCGACGCCCGTCCAATTGGATGGAACGGCAATCGATCTTCGCGCAGCGGTCCGGGAAATGGCGGAAGGTCTGCGCAAGGGCGGCGCGGACACCGACTATCAGGAATTCCCGCAATACGGACATGGCGAAATGATCCGCGCATCGCTGGAACGCGCCCTGCAGATCGCCACCGAGCCCTGAACGCAGCCGGTCCTTTACGTGATCACCCGCCGGGCAACACGCCACTGATCCATGGCCATGCACGCGCCTCATGACAGCGGCCGACGACGCGGAAAGTCCACAATGCCATATCCAGCGTAACTATTTACGTCTAAACTAAAAAATTCTGGACGGAGGCATGATGAATCGCAAGCATCTTCTACCCATCCTTCTGTGTGCATACGGCGCCGCGGGTTCCTGTCTTGCAGCGGACGCGGGCGGCGACCAGGGCGTGTACATCGGCGCGTTCGGGGGCGTGGGCGCATCCATTGCAACCAATCTGCAGCAGAAAGGGGCCGTCCACATCAACCAGTTCTTCTCGCTGCCCATCCATGCAAACGGCTCCACGGCGAGCAGCACCCGTGTATCGCTGGGCGGTGCGCACCTGGGCTACCAATGGGACCGCTGGAACCTGGGGCAATCGCAATGGGGCCTCAAACCCGCCGTCGAACTCGAAGGCGTCTACATCGGCAAGCACTCCCCCACCGGCGAAATGCCGGTCAGGCCTCACGCACTGGGAATGCAGTATGTGACCATCCCCATGACGGCCGGCGTATTGCTCGCCAATGCCGTATTCACCTTCCAGACCCCCTACTCCGACAAGATCTTCCCCTACATCGGCGCCGGCGCCGGCGTGGCTTTCACTTCCATCAAGGGCTCCGACTCCGCCAACCCCTCCGAACCCGGCATCAATCACTTCAACTCGGATCCGGACGCCTCGGGCTCCGCCTTCGCCATGCAGCTCAAGGCGGGGTTCAAGGCGGAAGTGCACAAGAACCTGTACCTGTTCACCGAATACCGCTACCTTTCCATCGACTCCACGAGCTATACCTTCGGTTTCACCGATTATCCGGGCGTCCACCTTCCGACGGATGACTGGCGCGTGAAACTGGGACGGCAGAAATACAACCTGTTCGTGGCGGGCTTGCAATACCGGTTCTAAAGCCTGTTGACGCTGTGGCGCCCGAGGGAACGCCATTTGCTGCATTCATCGCAACCGCCACGTCGACAAACGAGCTGGCGGTGATCAATCCACACATGGATTCAGACAGGAGTTTTCAACTTGTCCGAAGAACGGAGGCTTCCATGGCGAAATGCGATTCATGCGGCAATGACTACGACAAATCCTTTCAGCTGACGATTTCAGGCAAAACCTATACGTTTGACAGTTTCGAGTGCGCGATACGCACCGCCGCACCGCTTTGCGAGCACTGCGGTGTGCGCATCATCGGGCACGGTCTGGAGCAGGATGGAAGGATGTTCTGTTGCGCCCATTGCGCCGGCGGCGAAGGCGCGACGGAACTGCGGGACCGTTCCGGCTGAGCAATCAAGCTCAATCAACCAGGAGTCAACCATGCAGCAACTTAAAGACGTAATGAGTCACGAGGTAAAAATCTTGAACCCGGATGCCGCCGTCAAGGACGCGGCACGGCAAATGCGGGACGGCGATTTCGGCCTGATGCCCGTGGGTGAGAATGATCGCCTGATCGGGACCTTGTCCGACCGCGACATTGTGGTCCGCGGGGTTGCCCAGGGAATGGACGCCAGCGCGAAAGTGCGGGATGTCATGTCGGCAGATGTCGTGTGGGCGTACGAGAATGACTCCGTGGAAAAGGCGAGCCGGATCATGAGCGACAAGCAGATCAGGCGTCTGCCGATCGTGAATGCGGACAAGCGCCTGGTGGGGATCGTGGCGCTGGGCGACCTGGCCGTCGGGGGCTCCGACCGCCAGCGGACGGGCCAGACGCTGTCGGATATTTCGAAGCCCGGCTAGTCCCGCAACCCTACGGAGCATGTCATGCGACATCATCGATTGATCGCTTCGCTGGCCGGCCTATGGCTGGCGGGCGCCGCCCTGGCGGACACCACGGTGCAGATGCACCAGGTCACCGAACAGGGAATTGCCGAATCCGCGGGCACGGTCACCATTTCGGAATCCGCCCACGGGCTGGTGTTCACGCCGCAACTCCAGGGCCTGGCTCCCGGCACCCATGGGTTCCATATCCACGAGAACCCAAGCTGCGATCCGGCGGAACAGGACGGCAAGCCGGTTGCGGCCGGCGCCGCGGGCGGCCATTATGATCCGGAAAAGACGGGCAGGCACGGTTTTCCATGGGGAGACGGCCATCTGGGCGACCTGCCGGCCGTCTATGTGGACAGCGGCGGGAACGCCACGAACCCCGTCCTGGCGCCGCGCATCAAGGAATTATCCGAGGTTTCCGGGCGCTCCTTGATGGTTCACAAGGGCGGCGACAACCATGCCGACCATCCCGAGCCACTGGGTGGCGGCGGTGCCAGAATCGCCTGCGGGGTCATCTCGCCGGCACAATGACCGCCGGGTCTGTCGTTCCCGGGGCTTTACGCGATATAGTGCCCGCTCAGGCATCTCCCGGCGGGCGCATTTCGCGCCTCCATGTCAGAAAGCGGCCCATGAGCGACAAACACGTCTTGCAGCAAAGTGAATCAGAATCCGGGAACCCGGCGGCCTGGAAGGCGCTGATCACCGCGCTTGGCCTGCGGCCACACCCCGAAGGCGGCCATTATCGCGAAGTATTCCGGTCTGCCTGCCAGGTACAGCTCCATGAAGTCCAGCGATCCGCGGGAACGTCCATCCTGTACCTGCTGTCCGAGGGCGCCCGTTCAGCCTGGCATCGCATCGATGCCGACGAAATCTGGTACTTCCACGCGGGCAATCCTCTGGCATTGCATGTATTGCAGCCCGACGGCGGGCTCGTCACGCACCGGCTCGGGGACCCGCTGCGCGACCCCGGTTCAGTATTCCAGGCCGTGGTGCCCGCGGGCCTCTGGTTCTCGGCGGAGCCGGCCGATCCGGAAGGCTTTGCACTGGTGGGCTGCGCGGTCGCCCCGGGTTTCGAGTTTTCCGGCTTCCAGCTTGCCTGCGAGGCCGACATCAGCGTTGCGGTTCAACACCATGGCGGCTGGATCCGGCGCTTGCTGAAATAGCCGGAGCCGGCGACTTCGTCCTACGCTTCGCCATGCCGGGCGGCGAGATACAGCACGAACTGCGCCCCCTTGCCTTTCTCGCTGAGCACCTCCACCTTGCCGCCGTGACGTTCGACCACCGTCCGCACAAACGCCAGCCCCAGCCCGACGCCGGGAGAATGGCGGCCGCGCTGATCGTCCAGACGCGTGAAGGCGCGCAGCAGCGTGGCCGCCTGCTCGGCCGTGAAACCCGGCCCCTGATCATGTATGCTCACGCGCCAGTATTCTCCCTGTGCCACCACCCTGCACTCGATGGACGTATGGTCGGGGCTGTACTTGAGCGCATTGTCCACGAGATTCGAGAAAGCGCGCAGAAGCAGGCTGGGGTCTCCGCTCGTCCAGACATGGTCGGGGTGCTGATCGAAGCGCAGCTCGATATTGCGCTGCCTGGCCTGGGCCCAGAACTCCCCCAGCGACTGTTCGATGAGGTCCACCAGCTCCACCGGCCGGAACTGGATCTCTATCGCCTCCGCGCGTGCAAGGTGCACGAAACCATCCACGAATTCGAGCGTCTTGTAGGCGTGGAAGTCGATCTGCCGCAGGAAGGTGTCCGTTTCCATCGCCGTGTCGGGCTGCTGTTGCAGCTGTGTGAGCGCCAGTATCGAGTTTTGCGGCGCCCGCATATCGTGCGACAGGAAATGCAGGGTCTGTTCACGCCGTATGCGGGCCTCGCGCAATTGCGCAATCGCGCCATGCAGCTGCGTTACGCGCGCCGACAACGAGGCATCCCTGCGATGAGATTCGAATAGCGCAACATCGTCCCCCAGATCGGCGCGCTCCTGATTCAAGGCCTTCAGTTCACTCTCGATATGCCGCAGCAAAACTTCCTGGCTGCGCCAGCTCCATACGGGAAAAGACAGGCCGATCCCGATCAGACTGGCCGTGATGGGTATCCAGACTCCCACGACCCGCATCAGCACAATGGCACCCACGAATACCAGCACGAGCGCGGTCAACATGGCGACGAAAGATCGCCTGGGCGAGAGCTGGCGAAAAAGCATGCAGACTAACAGCACCGGCAGGCAGGACCACAACGTTGTCAGCAAGGGGCCCGGCATCCGGATCCAGGCGTCGCCGATAGCGGATTGCAGTCCATGGGCAATCACTTCGACACCCACAATGGCACCATTCTCATCGGAAAGCGGTGTGGGGAAAATATCGCCCGATCCCGTCGCGAAAGAACCCACCAGGACATGCTTGCCCCGGAAAGCGGAAACGGGCACCGAGCCATCCAGCACACTCGCATAAGGATAGACAGTGTAGCGGTTGGGTATGGCGCCGTAGGGAATGAAGCGCTTCCTGTCGATATCGGCGGCCGTCGCCTCGGAGCGGCCCGCCACCTCCAGCATCGCCAATAAAAAGTGCTGGGCCACGGTGCCGTCCGACAGGCGCTGGCGCAGCGTCAGCGACCGTACCACGCCGTCCGCATCGGGATATACATTGATATAACCCAGCCCCGCGGCCGCGGCGGCCAGTTCCGGCAGCGGACGCATGATGCCTTCGCGGTCGGATTCCACCACAGTGGGCAGCACCACCCTGCCATGGCGGGCCATTGCGTGCGCAAGGACGACGTCATCGCCCGGATAGGCCGGATTCGGATCGCTCAGCACGATGTCGAATCCCACTGTCCGCGCCAGCGACAGTCTGTCGAGCAGCTGGGCGTGCACCGCACGGCGCCAGGGCCAGTATCCCAGCTCGGCGATGCTGCTGTCGTCGATGGCGACGATGACGACGTCTGGCGCATCGATGGAGCGCGCCGTGGCGGCCAGAATGCGGTCATAGAAGATGTGATCCATACGCATCAGCCCCACGCTCGCACCGGACTGGCTCAGGACCGCCGTCAGCACAAGCATGAAGGCCGTAACGAGCATCCATTCCACATGAACACGCCGTTCCAGGCCCTCCCAGAAATCGAAGTTCGGGCTCCGTCCCCCTCCCATCGCCTCAGTAATCCATGAGCGCAACCTGGGTGCCTGAGCTTGTCAGAACGGGCAGCCCCGTCCCGCTCCTGAGCGCTCGCCCGCCCAGGAAGGAGCGCGCCGCGTCCTCGCCCATTACGCCGTCGGCGTCGATGGCCCGCAAGAGTACGTGGTAGGTGCCGGCGCCCGGCGCAGTGAAGGAGGCGGGCGGGGCGACGATGCGCTGGCTGGAGTACAGCCTCGTGCCTTCCTCGTCGCCAGCCACCCGCAGCAGGTAAGCGGTTGCGCCCGGAACCGGGTCGAAATCCAGCTGCCAGCCGCCACCCTGCCGGACCGGCACGCCAAGCACGGGCACGGGCAGCAGCGGACGCACGCCCAGCAAAGCACCGGCCGCATCGGTCGCGGCCCCCTGCCCGCTACGCAGCATCGCACTGCCCCGTTCGCTGGCTCGCACACGCGCCCGGCCTGTCACGACCTCGCTCTGCGCCCCGGTTTCAGTGGCACGCACACGCAGGCGCGTACCCCGCACACCCGTGATATTGAGGGGCGTCCTGACTTCGAAGCGGCCCACGCCTCTGCGCGCCGGCGCCACGTGGGATTCCACCGCTCCCCGCCGCACATTGAAAATGGAGTCCGTCAATGTCTCGTTCTGGAATACCTGCAGGCGCTCGACCTGCACCACCGAGTCGGCGGGCACCGATACGGTGCTGTCATCCGCCAGGGCCAGCGTGACGAAGCTGCGCGCTTCGGTACGGACGACGTCGCCCTCGGCCACCTGTGCCCCCATTCTGAGGGGCGCATCGTTGACGGTGGCCCGCCCCACCATATGTACGACGGTGGCTCGCGCGGGCCGCTCGGGAATCAGCGCAAATGGGATCCGCAGCTCTCGACCGATAGGCAGCTGCCTGGGTTCCGCCACCTGATTCAAGGCCTGCATGCTCACCCAGTTGGAGGGGCTGGAGGTATAGCGCTGCGCCAGAGCCAGCAAGGTATCGCCCTGCGCCACTTCGTGGATGAAGTCGTCGCCCTCGGCCCCGGCGGGCTGCGCCATGGCGCTTGAAAACGCGAATGCCAGCGAGCCCGCACAGGCCACAGCCAGAATGATCAGGGGGTTGTGTGCACGTGAAGCATGGTTTTTCATGAGATCGGAGATTCTTGTACGTCAGTCAGAAGATCCAGACGGTAGCCCAGCGCATACGAGGCACTGAGCCGTACCCCATTCTCGGGGCGCAGGCGCAACTTGCGGCGTATGTTCGACAGGTGGGTATCGAGCGTGCGTGACGTCGCCAGTATCTCGCGGTTCCACACACTGCTGCTGAGCACGTCCCGGCTGAACAGGCGCCCCGGATTGCGAAAGAACATCAGAGCAAGTTCGTATTCCTTGCGCGCCAGATCGATGATTTTTCCATTGAGGGAAATGGTTTCCGCAATAGGGTCGATTTCATACGCGGCGCACGCGAACGACATGTCCAATTGCGGACCTGGCATCATGCGGCGCCGCAGCACCGCGACCCGGGCGGTCAGCTCGCCGGCCCGTATCGGTTTGATCATGTAGTCATCGGCGCCGGCCTGCAGGCCCAGGACCAGATCGTCCTCGCCGGCCCGGTTCGTGACGAACATGACAGGCAGCGTTTGGCCCATGTTGGCGCGCACCCAATGCAGAACATCCAGGCCCGAGATGTCCGGTATTTCCCAGTCGAGAATGAGCATGTCGAAATCGGGGTTCCGGGCAAGACAGGTCAGCATGGCCTTGCCTGTATCGAAGAGGGTGCATTGATGACCGGCTTTTTCAAGCACCGACTGAATCAGCCGGGCCTGCGTATGGTCATCTTCCAGCGACGCAATATGCATAGGACGTGGAGGAAGACAATCTGATGAATCAAATCAATGCAGCGGCCGATGTTACATTGCATGTCGCGCTATGTCATTTAACATTTTGTCAACAAATGATTCATGAAAACACACGAGGCCGCTGCGGCAATTCCGGCGTTAGCCGGAGATGGCGGGCGCCACCTCAATCGCCTGCTCGGGGCAGGCGATGGGCAGATCGAGCCCGCCATTCGTCATGCCGGGCTGGATCGCTGGGGTGGCAATCAGCGTATTGTTGACGGTCAGGGCCAGCACGCCGCCCCCAGGCTCAGCCGATGATTGGCGCTGGCGAAAGCCGGCATTGCTCCACCGCCGCTTTCCCGGCCCGAGCGTTTTCCCCGCGCGCAGGCAGCCTCCACAACTGCCACAAACGTCTGGCACTGCTCATTCCAAACTGTTTTATATATCCGGTTCACTATCTGATCCTCGTCATGCTCGCGGTCAGCCGCTGGAGAGTGAGGCCCACGTCCATGACATGCGCGTGGTTGGCAACAAATCGTCTTGAAAATTGATTTAGTCGATAATTCTGCCGCATATAGAAACAATCAACTGTCAAGAATTGTCAATTGCTACCGAATATTTAGGAATGAATGAAGACATCCGCGGCGTGGCCGGAGCATCGGGGCGAGGTGAAGAACTACAACAGCCCGTCGACCGCCGCGCTCCGCCTAAATCCGGTTTTTTCGGGTCCGGCGGGCCGATTGACGGAAAGGGTTCGTAGAGGGTGGTGAACGGGCGGGTCCGATCCGGTTCCCCCGGAGCAAGCTTTGCCTGCTACGATCTGCTTCGGGATATTCGACGCCACATGCCCGTGCGCCCGACTGCGGACTTGAGAAGAGCAACAATGAATCTGACTTATCAATGGCTCCATGACACGGTACGCTCGCGCTTTGATTCTGACGAAGCCATGGAGGCCTTCCTGCCCCAGGCGCTTGCGCCTGATGAATTGAAGCGCAAGGGCGACGACCGATACTTGTCCGCGATGACGCAGCGGATATTCCAGGCAGGCATGCAGCATTCGCTGGTTGACGCCAAATGGCCTGCCTTCGAAAAAGCTTTTTCAGGCTTTGCGCCGGAATCCATGGCGTCGCTCAGCGAAGCGGACCTCGAGCGCCACATGCAGAATAATCACATCATCCGCCACCTCGCCAAATTGCAGACCATCCCCAGAAATGCCCGGTTCATTCTGGACGTCTGCCAGGAACAGGGCTGCGGTTTCGGTGCATTCATCGCCGCCTGGCCGGTCGCCGATATCATTGGCTTGTGGAGCCTGCTCGCCAAACGTGGCGCCCGCCTGGGCGGGCGTTCGGGGGCTGGATTTCTGCGCCTGGCCGGCAAGGACACCTTCTTGCTGACCAGCGACGTCGTCGCGCGCCTGGCGGCCGCCGGAGTCATCACCCGGGAATCCGTGGGCCAACGCGAACTGCAGGCCGTGCAGGATGCTTTCAATGTCTTGCAGCAGAGTTCCGGCAGGCCGCTGTGCCAGTTGTCGTCCATGCTCGCCCTGAGCATCCATCCGGCTTTCTAGGGCAACCTGCGAGATGGGTCGGCATTAGCTTGCCGGCTGCGGCGGGAAGCCTGCCAACTCGGTGTCCATCGCCGGCAGGGTTCATCAGGGCAGGATGTTCTTGAACACCCGTCCATTCTTCATAATCGCGACGAAGTTCTGCTCCGGATCCGCGATCAGATCGATGTCAGCCCCTGCGCCTTACCTGCGGCCTGCAGCATCGAACCAAGCTGATCCGCAGTGTACAAGCCGACCTGGACTCGGCCAACGCCGGCCGCCTGGTGCCGGCCGCCGAAGTCGAAGCGAGGTTCGCAGCCCGTCGCGCTGCCACGCGCGTGAGGCATCAAGTCGGCCGCCTGCTTGAGTTCGGCCAACGCGGCACGGGCCTCGATGCAGGCCTTGAGCACCGGCCGTGTCTTCAACTCCTGTGCCGGGGGCAACGCTGGCAACTGGTTGTGGGGCTGCTCCGGATGCCAGGCATGTGCACTATCATTCAGGATGCAAAAATACCATTTTGACGACACATCCTCAGCTTTGTCGCTGCTGGCGACATGTCAATGGTTCATGTTCTTATTTTATGAAAATAGCGACACGTAGAGTACTCATGTCGTTTTTGACACATGAGCACCTCAACCCGCCACCAATTCACGTTTTCAAGAACAGTTCTGTCGCCGACCCGTTCTGCTGGCCGGCGATAGCCACCCATAGAAAACATAAATTATTATTTTAAGATCAACAAGTTAAGTAAGTTCCACCGATAACCGGCGATAGTCCCCGAGGGATATCCATTCACCCCACTCTGTCATCAACGAGTCTCACAATTCCCCATGATTTAAGGGATTTTTTAGTGATCGACAAATCTATACCGTCGCCATCTACCGTCAAAATCGCGCGCGCTTAATGTTGGCGCGGTTTATGGAGCGATATGCGCGGCGTCGACACTTTCGAGACTATTGTCGATCAGAATGCATTTATCACGCTCGGACTTGCCTTGGAATGACCGATCCTTCTGCTGCTTACGGCGTCATCCCTCGGAATGTTCTGGCCGCCTGCTCAAGCCCTCTCAGTACAGCATCTGCGACAAACGGTGAAAAATCTAGCGGCAATTCGCCTTGCACTTCGGCAATGGCCGCTGGTGTACGAGCAAGCAGTTCTTCGATGATCGACTCTGCGGTCGAGGCATAGCCGACTTTCTGTGCGGTGCTGTTGAAATGCCTGCGCTGGATGCCGTGCATCTCGTAGTGCCGGTTCTTGCCGAGCAAGGCCATCGCCAACTTGACTTCATACGGCGACCACTGGTTGGGACCCTCACCCAACACCGGGTAAACCGACATCACGTCATACAGCGGGGTCAACTGGAAACGACCGCGTGGCAGAAGATGGATGCTGAAGTTCTTGGCATGGCCGTCGGGCGCTCGCAGCAACCAGAACAGCACTTGCGCCGCCATCAGCGTCTTCATGTCGGCCTCGGCATTCACCGATTGCCGGAGCGTGCCGAACAGGGCCTTGAGCCCGGGACCGCCCTCGTTCTCGTACTTGCGCAATGGCGAGCAGCCCGCGACTTGGCAAAAGTCTTCCTGTGGCAGACGCATGAGCCACTGCCCATTGGGTGCGACGCGCCGGTCGAAACGCTCCACCACCAGCACACGCTGTCGGCCGAAGGTCGCGATGCGGGCGTCAGCCACGGGCAATCCATAAGCTTTCAGCAGCCGCAAGCACAGCCATTCGTTGTCGACGGACGTGCTGAAGTCCGCCCGCCGCCCGCCCATCAGGCCGAGCGGAAGCTTGAAGATGTGGCTCGTCGGCGTAGCGCCACGCGGCGCGAGCCATTGCCCGCCCCACCACAGGAAGGCCGTCTTCTCCTGCGCACCGGCCAGCGAGATGCGGAAGTCCACATCCGGATCTCGGCCTGCAGCGAAGGCCTGCGGCGTTACGGTCTCGATCAGGTGCCGCTCGATATCCTCCTCGGACAAGGGCACGCCCTCGATTCGATCGAAGTCGGTGGGCACCTCGTCCTCATCCAGAATCTGGACGGCGCCCACGCAATCACGTCCGATGGCCTTGAGCAAATCGAACGGTTCGGTCGAGCCGGTCCGGAAGCGCTCGGCCACGCGTCGACGGATCGCATCGCTGTCAGGCAGTAGATTGTCAAAGTAGCTGGCGACCTTCTCGCCCTTGACCGGCAGATTTTGCAGATTGAATGGCAACGACAGCGATAGCGGCCGGCCAACAGCGGCCGCCACCCAATCCGAGTCGTACTGCAGTTCCATCTCGCCGCGCGCAGGAATCGTCCACCGGCCTACCTTGACACCATTGGTCCAGATGGACAGGCTGCGGCTGTACGACCGACGCCCCATCTCACCAATCCGTAGCCGGCGACGATCCCGCAGCGGGGTCCCGGTTGCCAACGACCAATTCCAGGCCCAACGCAGCGCACCATGCAAGAAGTTGCTCCACGCTCAACTCGCGGGCGTTGAGCTCCAGATGAGATACTCGCGACTGGCTTAAGCCTATGCGACTGGCCAGTGCCGACTGGGTCAGTCCCTGGGCCTTGCGCGCGGCCTGCAACACCGACCCAAGCTGGTTGGCGGTGACAAGTGGATGGAACGTAGAGCGCATGACGCCATACCCGAAAATCAGTTAAAAGAAAAATAACTGAAATACAGATAATTGTCAAATATCTGAGAAACAACTATGGTTGAAACCATAGATATGTAAGACAGACCGACTTCCGGCCCATCATTCCACTGAGAATTCATCCATGACCGATACGCTCCAATCCATCAGCCAGCAACAACGTGCGTTTGCAAAGGAGCGCGAGTGGGAGCAATTCCACTCACCCAAGAATTTGGCATCGGCTCTGATTGTTGAAGCGGGAGAACTGCTTGAGCACTTTCAATGGATAACCGAGGAGCAAAGCCGCATGCTCCCGCCAGAAAAACTCGAGGCTGTTGGCAGCGAGATTGCGGATGTGCTCCTTTACCTTGTCCAACTAAGCAATGTGCTTGGCATCGACCCTGTGGAAGCCGCGCAGGCCAAAATCAAAGTCAACTCGCAGAAGTACCCTGTCGACCTCGCCAAGGGTAGCGGAAAGTAGCGATCGAGGAGGCTCTCACGCTCTCCGCAGGGTTCTCCACCTTCTCGCCGTGGGTGACGGCGTAGACATAGGCCTGCTTCACGATGTCCCGAATCTGGACGGCCATGGCCGGCGCCCCACGCGCCTTGACCTTGTTACACAAGGCTCGCAGGTCCTCAGCCTGGATCTCGGTCAGGAGGCGATTGCGGAACACCGGCAGAATGTCCCGATCGATGATGTGCTTGCGCATGGCGCGGGTGCTGTCGGCCAACCGTGCATTGGCCAGCCATGCTTCCGTCGCCGCGCCGAAGGTCTTGATGGCGACCACCCTCCGCTTCTCGCGTTGCTTTTCAAGCGCGGGGGATATGCCTGCCTGAACGGACTTGCGCGCCTCCAGGAGCAGTTCGCGCGCCATCGCCAGCGAAATACCGCCCGGGCCATAGCGTCCCAGGGTCAGCGCCACCGTCAACTTGTTTTGCTAGCCGGCGATAGCCACCGATAGATGCCGTGACGTATTTTCCTATGAAACCAACAAGTTACGACGATTTTTCGATAGCTGGCGATACCTCGAAGGACGTAAAATCACTCCCACTCGATCATCAACAAGTCTCGCAAGCCCGCGTGGTTAAAGGGATTGGCTGTGATCGACATGGGGCATTACCGTCGCTTTTACCGTCAAGAACGCACCTCTTTTGTTGACGCGGGAGATGGAGCAATTTGCGGAAGAACGACGTTTTCGACACCATGGTCAATCAGCTCTCAGGATACCGGAGAAATCTTCCATCGTCAGCCGAAAGCGGGCGCAAGTGACCCCTGTCCCTTGGCTAGCACTTGGACCGGGTCTAGGGATGCTGCCCCGATTTCTCTTCTTCCCAAAAGCGCTGAATCGCTTCAAACGCGTTTCGCTCAACCTCCTGCATTCGTGTCAAAGCATGCGGCTCGGGCACGGGCCGGAAGCTTGAGGAAATCTGTTCAACGTCTCGTCGAGCAACCAGCCAAGCCTGAAGTAAAGGCTGCCATTGTCGATCCCAGTGGCCGAAGGGTCGGGAGTCCGCCGACGGCACCTTGCGTAGCGCTTGATGCATGACTGCTCCAGCGGTGCGCGTTGGGTCATCCCATTTGACCGGAATGCGCCAACCAGCGTCACGGACACCACCGGTGCTTCGGGCGTCTGGGCTAACCACAGCAACAGGTGCGCCCGCAACGGTTCCGAACCCGAAGAGCTTGTGATCAATGCGGTCACCTTCCTCAAACGGACAGTTCGAGCTACTCATCAGAGTCTCCTCTCTGCATACAATTACCTCATTGACTTCATGTAGGCGCTGCTCAAACCATAAACGCTGGTTGAGCGATAACGACCGGGCTCACCACGTCGCGAATCTCACTAAGCCCCGAAATGAGTAGGTCGTACTGCTCGGTGCGCCGTCCTTGATCCCAGATGATTGGAAGCACTTTCCGATAGGGGCTGCCACGCTTCAAGTAAAGACTAACATCCTCTCCAATCTGCGAAATCAGGTCCTGCGGCGTGCTTTTGTTCCGCCAATACTTGACCTCGATCACCAGATGCAACGACGGGATCACCAAGTCTGCACGTGGCTTCTTTTGTCCCACCGACGCGAGCCATTCTTCATCTCGCAGGTCGGGCACCACCGGCGCAAGCACCGCGCACAGAAGATTCTGAAAGTGGTATTCGTTTTCGACCGCCCACTTTTGCGCTGTTGAGTTCGGAGTCTTCTTCTGATCTTCCCAGGTCCATCGGCGCAGTCCGGATGGGAGCCTGCGAAGCAGGAGGCCGACATCGTCGAGGCTCGGAGCGCGCAGATCGATCTGGGCCACGCCCTGTGCGAGATAGTGAAAGGCCGCTAAATCCAAGGCCGCCTGCTCAGGATCGTCGTAGGCCACCGACTTGATGCGGCTGAGCAACCGTGAGACAAATTCGTCATCGACCGCCGACGAAGCGTTTGCCAAGCGGCGTGCAACATAGATAGCCGCGCACGCGCTGGAGAGCACCATTTTCAGCTCACCGTCCAACCCCACCTCGGACCGCCTCTTGATCATAGATAGCAGTTCATGGCGCCAGCCGATTTCCGCGGGCAACAGCGGTTGCAGTCTTGCATAGAGCGACGCGAACCATGTTTCGAACTTCGGCCATCGCAACCCATCGGCATTGGCCGACAAACCAACCAGAACGCCGGTATGCGCTACCGGTTGCATCAGGCTGACGACGGCCGTCTGTGAATCACCACTGCGCCCCAGCAACCAATCAACCCCCTGCGCGAACGAATCGCGGCATGTATCACTCAAGGTCGGATCGATGCTCAGCAGGAACCCCAAAGCCGCAACGGCATGAATCGACCGACCTCCACCGGAAATCTCTTCGCATAGCTCCCGCGCCATCTCTGCGCTTTGCTGAGTAGGTAACCCCTCATCGAGCACCCAGTGATAAAAGGCGATCGACACCGGGCCCGCACTCGTTAGTACCTCGGCCTGGGCTGCTACGGCACGCAGCGCCTCGTGCAGCATCGGATTGCCGGCGCTCACAGAAACCACCGCGTTGTGCCGATCTTGCCCAGCATCACACTGGGACTCCACCGGCTCCCTAAACGGTCAAGCCGCCCCAAAAGCCCCGCGACAAGGTCGGAGTAATAGATAGTGACGGGCATTGCCGCCGGCAGGAAGCTGCGCCAGGAATGGTTCGAAAACCAGTAGACCTGCTTGGTGAGATAGATGATGTCCATGAACGTCGAATCGCGATGAAGGCTCAGCAGTAACGGTTTGGGCAAGCCATCCGTCGGGCGCTTTAGCTGCTGCGGCCCCGTCAACGTCAGCAGCGTCTCGCTGTGTCCGACCTCCGCAAAGAGGCCTCGGATCGGCGTTTTCTCTCCTCTGCCCTTAGTCCCGATGGAATCGTCATCGAACAGCAGATACGGATGGTCCTGCTTTACGTGCAAGAAGGCGAACCGCAGATCGAATTCAGAAAACTCCTTCAACGCCGCTTTAACCGACTCGACCTCCGTATTTCGCATCGGCTTGAACGCATGAACGATCACGCGAACAGAATCGCCCTTAATCCAGTTCATTTCACTTCGCACACGCTGAAGGGTCGCCTGCAGTGATTCCGTCAGTGCCTCGCCATACTTTGACATGGGCACGGCGTTCGACAGATTCGATAGCAGATAGCCGCCGTCGCCGCGAAAGACGCTGGTGATGCCGACGATTCTCTCTTTCCTAGAAAATCGGGACTCGCCAATAGCGGCGCTACCGAGACCGATGACTACTTCATGTGCGATGCCCTTGTCCGATTTGATCAGCCATGGGATACCTCCGAGCTTGGCATAGACAGCAAGCGCGAGATTGCTCAGGGTGTAGGCGAGGTTAGCTGGCGCCATCGAGAACGTTTCGAACGCAACGAACTGCGTGGGGATCTGATTGGAGAGAAACGCCGCCTTGGCCACGAGATACGGATTCCTCTGGGGCAACAGTTGGCGCGAGTCCCGCTCGGTCTGCACCAAGGCAAGATGCCAGGGGGCACCCTCGGCAGCCATCCGGACTGCTTTGGAAGCAGCGGCATGGTATGCGTCGGCTGTGAAGGCATCCGCCTCCACGAACGTCAGTGTGATGTCCTGCAGTCCATAAATGCCGAGAAAGCCTCGCCCGAACGGCAATGACTTACCGTCGACCGACAAACCATCTCGAAACTTTCGAAGGAACAGTTCAAATTGACCACGCCGCGTGCGGTCGCAGATCACGCATACGTTCGGCCGTGTAGGCGTGAACACGTGCCTGCTGTAGGGGCCGAACTTGCTCAGGCCGACCGCTGCACGCGACTCCGACTTGAACGTGCCGGCGTCGAAAACATAGGTCGGCGTCGTTGCCTCCGTGAAACGGGGAAAGTTCGAAGTGTCTTTCTCGCTCAGCAGGTTGCCAATGCCGACGCTGAGACCTTCCTGCAGTTCGATTTCACCGAGGCCGCGTAGCCAGTCCGAAATGCGTGCAATGTGTTCCATGCGAGCCCGCCCTCTGCTGTTCTCGAACACGATCTCATCGATCTTTCCAAGTACCCTACCCGATGCGTTCCGTGTGAAGTGCCGCAGCAGGTGGCGAAGATTCTCAGGCGAGGCCTCCAAGTACAGTTCGTCTAGTGGAAGCAACTCCTCCACATTTTGAAACCGCTCCGACATGCGTACCTTACCATCCGCGATGGCTCCGACTCGGCCCACCAGCCTGCGATAAGGCAGCATGCGTGCATCCTCGACCGGCACCATGCGATCTACCGTCAAGCCATCAAGTCGAACACCGTGCTCATGCAATACGGCAAGGCTTGTTGCACAAGTCTTCTGAATCTCGATGTCCCACAAGAGGCCGAGTGGTTCTGAGTCCAGCAGCTTCAACGATCGGATGGCAATCAAGACTCGCGACTGTAGATGAAGATGCCTATCTGCTTCAATGAAGCCCGTTGGCAAGATGCGCCCTACTGTGGTGATCGGGTTATATCGCGCCACAAATCGCCGATGGGAACTGAGTAACGTCACCAAACGCTGCTCAAGCAGCGGACGAATGAGGGACGCATGCTCAACCACCGAGACAACCTTCTCTTCGCCAATGGGCACGGTGCCCAAGGCAAGAGGTAGCGCCACGATTTGATCTGAGCGACGGGTTACGGCGTAATGTGTGCGGTACTCATCACGCAAATCTCGGAGCTGCTGAGCGTCCTTGAAGGGCAAGGTCTGCAGCCGAATGAATCACCCCGGGTTTTGAGGAGGCTGCATTTCTTGAGAAAATGGAGCCATGAGCAAGAGCAACAAGTTTTCCCCTGAAGTCCGTGAACGTGCCGTCCGATTGGTGCAGGAGCATCGCGGCGAGTACCCCTCGTT
>JACCES010000050.1 GCA_013416455.1 Alcaligenaceae bacterium
TTGGCTCTTCTGCTCCGGGCTCATGTTGAACTCCAGGGGGGAGATGCCATCGGTGCGGATCACCACCGTGTTGTGCCACAGGGTTTCCGTCAGGTGTTCCCGGGACAGGGTGGTCATGAAGGAGCGCATGAGCATGAACATGTAATCCGCTACCGGCAGGATGCGCCGGGAAGGGTGGCTGGACGCGCCCTTGTCGTCCCGCATGCGGAAGCACATCACCGGCGAGCCGTCGCCAGCCCAGTCCCGGAACAGGCTGTCCTCCGCCAGGATGCTGCCGTCTACCAGGATGTACTCGTCGTGGTGGTGGAAGGGGAACACCAGGGGGATGGAGATGGAATACAGCACCGCCCGGGCCACTTCCAGGTTCGGGTGGGAAACCTTGTCGAAGATCACGGGCTTGCCGGCCCGCACATCCGTGGCCACCACGTGAAGATCCACGTCCAGGTCCCGGAAGCGGCGGCCGTCCAGCTCGCCGTCCAGCCAGCGCAGGAAACGCTTGCCGGTGGACAGGCCGCCGTGGAGCAGCAGGTTGGTGAGGGACATGCCCCGGAACTGGTTGAAGTCCACGTCGCGGAA
>JACCES010000051.1 GCA_013416455.1 Alcaligenaceae bacterium
GTCGTAGGTTCGATTCCTACTTGACCCACCAAGGTTTCTTATAGGGGGATTAGCTCAGCTGGGAGAGCACCTGCTTTGCAAGCAGGGGGTCGTCGGTTCGATCCCGTCATCCTCCACCAGTTCTGTGGGTGTGCCTATGCGTTGTATATGCATAGGCGGTGCGTGGCCAGGGTGTAACGCCAAGCGGTTGATGATTGAACCGTTTAGCGTTGGATCTTGAATCATCTTCGGATTCGATGTTTTTTGTGGTACCTCGTTCTTTAACAATCGGGAAGAAGCACAACGAAGTAATTGTGGTCTGGTTGCATGCACGAATCGTGATGCGGCCAGCGACAAGTACGGGTTGTGATTGCAAAACACAATTTACATATTGTTCAAAGTTCTCAAAACAACGGGCTTCAGTTTACTGAAGGCCAGCGTTACTTGAAATGATGAACGGCACGAACACGCAAACTCAAGAGAACTTATAACCTGTAAAGTTATAGGATCAAGCGACTAAGTGCACATGGTGGATGCCTTGGCGATCACAGGCGATGAAGGACG
>JACCES010000052.1 GCA_013416455.1 Alcaligenaceae bacterium
TTCGGTGTCCTGATCGATGCTGAAGTTGGCGGGCGGTTCGTCGCTGATCAGCCAATTCGTCATGGCGGAGGCCGGCGACAGTTCGGTATAGAGCGGCACCACGGGGAAGGGGTCCAGCACCTTGGCCAGGGCGCCCATGACCTCGTCGCATTTGGCGGCGGCGGCCGCATCGACGACCAGCCAGCGCCCCCCGGTGTCGATCCAGACCCGGGTGTCGCGGTAGATGCTGAAAGCCTTGGGCAGCAGTTCGTCGGTGACCTGCTCCTTGATTTCCTTCATCTGCTTGCGGCCCGGCCGGTAGCCTTGCTGCTCCTCGATCTCCTGGGCGCGGGCCCGGGTGAACTGGTTCACCACGGTGGAAGGCAGCAGCTTCTTTTCCACCCGCAGACTCAGCAGGTACTGGCCATCCAGGGCATGTACCAGGCCGGATTCAGGGCGCGGCGGCACCCAGCCGAAGGCGGTCATATCGGAGGCCGCGCCGGGCCGGAAGGAAAGGCGCTCCAGAGCGGCTTCCAGGGATTCGGCCGTGATGTCCCAAG
>JACCES010000053.1 GCA_013416455.1 Alcaligenaceae bacterium
GTCGTAGGTTCGATTCCTACTTGACCCACCAAGGTTTCTTATAGGGGGATTAGCTCAGCTGGGAGAGCACCTGCTTTGCAAGCAGGGGGTCGTCGGTTCGATCCCGTCATCCTCCACCAGTTCTGTGTGCGGGTATGCAGTGTGTGTGCATAGGCGGTGCGTGGCCAGGGTGTAACGCCAAGCGGTTTCTTATTGAACCGTTTAGCGTTGGATCTTGAATCATCTTCGGATTCGATGTTTTTGTGGTACCTCGTTCTTTAACAATCGGGAAGAAGCACAACGAAGTAATTGTGGTCTGGTTGCATGCACGCAAGTGATGTAATCAGCGACAAGTACGGGTTGTGATTGCAAAACACAATTTATTGTTCAAAGTTCTCAAAACAGCGGCAGTCAGTTTACTGATTGCGGCGTTACTTGAAATGATGAACGGCACGAACACGCAAACTCAAGAGAACTTATAACCTGTAAAGTTATAGGATCAAGCGACTAAGTGCACATGGTGGATGCCTTGGCGATCACAGGCGATGAAGGACG
>JACCES010000054.1 GCA_013416455.1 Alcaligenaceae bacterium
CAGGCCCCGGCCATGCAGGACGTGTTCCGGGCCATCGGTCGCCTGGCCCAGTCCCACGCCACGGTGCTCATCACCGGCGCGACCGGCAGCGGCACGGAGCTGGTGGCCCACGCCCTGCATCGGCACAGCCCCCGCAAGGACAAGCCCTTCATCGCCCTGAACACCGCCGCCATTCCCAAAGACCTGCTGGAATCCGTACTGTTCGGCCATGAGCGCGGGGCTTTCACCGGCGCCACCGCCTCCCGCCGGGGCCGATTCGAGCAGGCCGACGGCGGCACCCTGTTCCTGGACGAGATCGGCGACATGCCCGCCGACCTGCAAACCCGGCTCTTACGAGTGCTGGCGGACGGGGAGTTCTATCGGGTGGGGGGCCACGCCCCGATACGGGTCAACGTGCGGGTCATCGCCGCCACCCACCAGAACCTGGAGGACCGGGTACGCCAAGGACTGTTCCGGGAGGACCTGTTCCACCGCCTCAACGTCATCCGTATCAAGCTGCCCGCCCTGCGGGAACGCCGGGAGGACATC
>JACCES010000055.1 GCA_013416455.1 Alcaligenaceae bacterium
GGTGCCCGCCTCGCGCACCATGGAACGCAGCCGCTGGGCCACGGCCTTGAGGACCTCATCACCGGCGGCATGGCCCAGGCTGTCGTTGATTTCCTTGAACCGGTCCAGATCGATGAAGAATACGGCCAGCTTCGCGCCGCTGCGTCGGGCCCCCGCCAGGGCATGCTCCAGGCGATCGAAGAACATCAGACGGTTGGGGAGCCCCGTAAGGGCGTCGTGACGGGCCAGGTGCTGGAGTTGGTTGCGGCTCTCCCGCAACTCCGCCATGTGGGCCCGGATCTCCACCTGCATATCCCGGAAACCCCGGGCCAGCTGGCCGATTTCGTCGGTGCGATCCAGGGGTAGTTCGCCCATGACGTGATCCCGGGAAAAGCGCCGCGCCGCCTTCACCATCATCTCCAGAGGGCGGGTGAGCACCCGGGACAGGACCACGGCCAGCAGTACGGCCAGCAGACTGAAGATCGCCACGCTGCGTGCCGTATCGTCCCGCAGGCGCTGGGTTTGGCGCAATACGTTGAGATCGGAA
>JACCES010000056.1 GCA_013416455.1 Alcaligenaceae bacterium
CACCATGAGTTGTTCATCCCTCTTGGCCCGCAGGCTTCTCAGTTCAGGATTACGGCATCGGGCGGCATGTCGCCAGTAGGCTGACGGGGCGACCTGCAACACCTTGCAGATCGGCTCGACCCCATACAGGTCCCGATGTTGGTCAATGTAGGCGTTTATTTCTTCAGTTCGCGGTCGAGCGCCGCCTGGGCGAAAAAAGCGCTGGCCGACTTCAGAATCTCATTGGCTCGGCGCAATTCCTTGTTCTCGCGCTCAAGCGCCTTGATGCGTTCTTGCTCTGCCTGGGGCACACCGGGACGCGTACCCGCTTCGACCTCTTGACGTTGGACCCATTTCAACAGCGTATGCGTCGAGCAGCCGATCTTTGGGGCGATTGACTGGGCTGCGGCCCATAACGAGGGGTACTCGCCGCGATGCTCCTGCACCAATCGGACGGCACGTTCACGGACTTCAGGGGAAAACTTGTTGCTCTTGCTCATGGCTCCATTTTCTCAAGAAATGCAGCCTCCTCAAAACCCGG
>JACCES010000057.1 GCA_013416455.1 Alcaligenaceae bacterium
CCAGGCACCACTTGGCCATGATGGAGCCGCCCCGGCTGACGATGCCGGTCATGCGGTTGGCGGTCATGGGCACGTAGCGCAGCAGCACGCCGGCGTGGATGGTGAAGTAGTCCACCCCCTGTTCCGCCTGCTCGATGAGGGTGTCCCGGAACATCTCCCAGGTGAGTTCCTCGGCGCGGCCGTTGACCTTCTCCAGGGCCTGGTAGATGGGCACGGTGCCGATGGGCACGGGGGAGTTGCGGATGATCCATTCCCGGGTCTCGTGGATGTTCTTGCCGGTGGACAGATCCATGACCGTGTCGCCGCCCCAGCGGATGGCCCAGGTCATCTTGTCCACTTCCTCGCTGATGGAGGAACCGAGCGCCGAATTGCCGATGTTGGCGTTGATCTTCACCAGGAAGTTGCGGCCGATGATCATGGGCTCGGTTTCCGGGTGGTTGATGTTGCAGGGGATGATGGCCCGGCCCCGGGCCACTTCCGATCGCACGAACTCGGGGGTGATCTCGGCCGGGATGCT
>JACCES010000058.1 GCA_013416455.1 Alcaligenaceae bacterium
GCCGTCCTTGAGTTGGCAAACCTGGCCACCCAGGCGCATGGTGCCGCCCAGGTCGGAGGACTCATCGCGCTTTTCAAGCCTGCCGCTGCGGTCCTGCCATTCGGTGATGAGGCCGATGACCGGGTAAGGGGCGTCCCTCTCGAACTCGGTGGAGTGGGCGCCGGTCATGCCGGCCATGTCCCGGGCGTATTCCACCACCGCCAGCTGCATGCCCAGGCAGATGCCCAGGTAGGGCAGCTTGTGTTCCCGGGCGAAGCGGATGGCGCAGATCTTCCCTTCAGTGCCCCGCTTGCCGAAGCCGCCGGGCACCAGGATGGCATCCATGGCCGCCAGGCTGCCGCAGCCGTCCCGCTCGATGGCCTCGGAATCGATGTAGTGGACATTCACCCGGCTGCGGGTGTGGATGCCCGCATGCACCAGGGCCTCGGTGAGGGACTTGTAGGACTCGGTCAGGTCCACGTACTTGCCCACGAAGGCGATGTCCACTTCGTGCTCCGGGTGCCCCAAGGCATCGAT
>JACCES010000059.1 GCA_013416455.1 Alcaligenaceae bacterium
TGCTGGAGGGCGGATGGGCGGCCACCAGGCCGTTCTGGTGATACCGGCCCCGCCGCGCACCCAGCAGCAGGACTGCCGGCAAGGCGACCCAGCCTCCCACGGCATGCACCACCACGGACCCGGCGAAATCATGAAACTCGGCGCCGAAGCTGGTGCCCAGCCAGGCCTGGAACCCGAAATTCCTGTTCCAGACCAGCCCTTCGAAGAAGGGGTAGACGAAGCCTACCAAGAGGAAGGTGGCGGCGAGCTGGGGCTGGAAACGGGCCCGCTCGGCGATGCCGCCGGAAATGATGGCAGGAATGGCGGCGGCGAAGGTCAGCAGGAAGAAGAATCTCACCAGTTCATAACCGTTCTTTTCCGCCAGCACGGGGGCGCCGCTCATGAAATGGACGCCATAGGCCACCCCATAACCGATGAAGAAGTAGGCGATGGTGGAAACGGAGAAGTCCGTGAGTATCTTCACCAGGGCATTCACCTGGTTTTTCTTGCGCACCGTACCCAATT